>NZ_GG657557.1:332941-392252 GCF_000157995.1 Holdemania filiformis DSM 12042 | reverse complement strand
AAGTTTTTGACAATGCAGACGACGCTGCGTTTTCGGCGTTTCATCTGATATAATAGAGATGAACTACATCAACGAAAAAAAGATAAACAAGGAGAACGTGAAAGCGAGAAAGGAGTATCCGCAATGAGAAACAAACGAATCTTAGCGCTGGCGGCCGGTTTTTTATTGACCGGATGTACGCAGACACCAACACTGCCGACGGCTGTACCGGCCGCAAGTCCGGAAACGGAGCGCATAGCCGGAACAAAGCTGACTGACGATACGATCAGCGCGATGTTCAAGCGGCTGAAAGAGGCGGAAATCTTCACTGACGAACAAGGCGAGGCTCAGCCGTTTGAGCTGTGGCGCAACGCGAACAATCTGGTCGTGCTGTATGTCGGCCAGCGCGATCATCCGCTGTTGATCTGGGATCCGGTCAATGATACCGTGGAGCTGAATTACACCTGTCAGGATGTGGTTTCCTTTCAGGAAGATGGCGTAACAAAGCAGGCTTATGTGGAGCTGATCTGCGATGGTTATCAGAGTACGTGCACAGCGGCGGTGACGACGTCTTCCAAGACGACGCGCTGGCCGGTCGACGCTCCCGACGAACAGGTGACTCCGGCTGTGGCTGAAGCCGTGCAGCAAGCGGCCCAGACGCATCAGGCGGAAGTGGAAAGAAGCCGGGAACAGGCCGAAAAGGCCTTGTTTGAGCTGCGCACGGTGATTCTGAATACGCAGGATTACGAATACGCGCAGCTGAAACCCTATTCCCGGACAAGCGGCGGGTTTGCGAAGCAAGAGGATCCGCAGACGTATCAATTCTATATCGGCGAGCTGAATCCGACATTGTCCGGCGAGGAAATCGCGTTTTATTTCGCCGCGCTGACCGGTCAGGAATTCACTCGTCCTGATCAGCTTCAGGCCAACGAAACGCTGCTTCTGAATCTGATGGCGGCGTCGAAGACCTATCTTTGCGAAGGGGAACCGGATCAGCTGATCTGTCCGGCCAGCGGCATGGGCGGAGATCCGCTTTTACTGAATCTGCCGGAAGCGGTCGCGGAAGAATTGCTGGCAGTGGTGCGTGTTGAGGATGTGAACGCGGTATCAACTGCGCTCTTAGGCCATACGCTGCCGCTGGCAACCTTTGAATACGAAGAAATTATTTACGACGCAGAGACCGTCCCGGATTGTATTCTGATCCGCAATACCCAAGGGGCTCCGGAGACTTCTGAAACAGCGGCGGAGCCGATGACGATCGTGACGGAGCGGCAAACGGAAGGCGAGCGCCAGATTGTTCGCTATGCCCGGGGCGAGGAAATTGAAAACACAAGTTTTATCCGGGATGAACAGGGCAACGAATACTATATTCCGGCGATCCGGGAAACCGCGCAGGAACCGGATTCTCCGCTGATGATCTGGGAAATGGCCTGCGAACCGAATACCGACGCTTCCCAGCCTTACCGTCTGGTCTATCAAAAACGGATTCAGTAATGATGAGAACGGGACTGGCCGGTCTAAGATTCAAGCTGAAACATTGGCGAATGCCGGGAAACGTGCTAAACTGAAAAGCAGAGAACAGGAGGAATAGAACACAATGGAGATTCAAGAACGGGTAAAAAGCTATGAAGAAGCGATGCTGAACGATCTGGCGACGCTGGTTTCGTATAATTCAGTCCAGGGCGAGCCGCAGCCGGACGCGCCGTTTGGCGAGGTGCCGGCAGCCTGTCTGGATAAAGCGCTGGAAATTGCGGAGGGTTATGGTTTTGCGGTCAAGAATGTCGATCATTATGCCGGCTACGCTGAAATCGGCGAGGGCGAACAGGTGATCGGCGTGCTGGCGCATCTGGACGTCGTACCGGCAGGCGAGGGCTGGAAGACCGATCCGTTTACGCTGACCCGCGACGGCGACCGGGTTTACGGCCGCGGCACCAGCGACGATAAGGGCGCGGTGGTCGCTTCGATGATCGCGATGAAAGTATTAAAGGATATGAACGTACCGCTGACCAAGCGGATCCGTCTGATTCTGGGCACCAACGAAGAAACGGGTTCAAAATGTCTGGCGCATTATGTGGAAAAAGAAGGCCATATCGATATGGGCTTTACGCCGGATGGCACGTTCCCGGGCGTGCATGGAGAAAAAGGCGCGCTGGGACTGGACTTTGAAAGCGTCCGCACAAAGATCAAGGAAATTCACGGGGGCGTGGCTTCCAATGTTGTCTGCAATCATTGCACGATGATCGTTGCCAGCGAAGCCGTATCGGAAGAAGCTTTGCGTCAGGCGCTGGAAAAACATCCGGTGACCTTTGAAATCAAACCGGAACAGGGTGATCTGATCGTCGACGTTTACGGAACGGCCGCGCATGCCAGCACCCCGAAGCTGGGCGTCAACGCGATCGGCGAACTGATGGCGGCTTTGGCGGAAGCGGGAATGCAGGATGATTTCGTTGAATTCTATAACCGCCGGATCGGTACGAGCTGCGATGGGGCAGGCTGTGATTGTCAGGTTGAGGATGAATACGGTCCGCTGACCTTCAGCAACGGCATCATTAAAATGGAAAACGGCGTCATCCGCGGAACCATCGACATCCGGTTTCCGGTCACGATGAATTCCGGGCAGATCGCCAGCCGGATTGAAGCGGCGCTTACCGGGGAAACGCAAGGGAAAATCACCGTCCGCAGCCGGACGGAACCGCTGTTCTTCCCGATCGATTCACCGCTGGTTTCGCGTCTGCTTCAGGCCTATCAGGAAGTCACTGGCGATCTGGAATCCAAGCCGATCACGATGGGCGGCGGCACCTATGCGAAGGGAATTCATAACTGCATCGCCTTCGGTTGTGAATTCATGGGCGAAGACTGCCATATTCACGACGCCAACGAGTTTGTGCGGATCGACTGTCTGCTTCAGCAGGCGGAGATCTACGTCCATGCGCTGATGAAGCTGCTGGAAGCGTAAAAGAAGACCAATTTATTGAATATTAATAAGCCGGATTCAGTTTGTGAACCCGGTTCTTTTCTTTTGTTTAGTTAGGCATATTAAGTTAGACATATAAGGTGAAAAAACGCTCAGGTATTTCTATTTTTGATGTTTTAATCCTTGATTTACACCTCATACTTACATATTGTGTTAGTATGAGGCGTAAATATGATTGTTACTTACGAAATGTTAAAATCAAACTTGAATCTTTATCAGGGTCGGATAATAAGTTACGGCAGTGAAAAGAAAATGTGTTTCAATGAAAAGGATCTCAAAAAAATGTTACAATAGAAATCAGAAAAGAAACGAGGGATGACCTTTGAAAACAACAAAGCTGGCGATCATGTATGATTTTGATAAAACACTGTCGCCGAAGGATATGCAGGAATTCAGTTTTATTCCTTCTCTGGGGATCGAACCGGCGCAGTTCTGGAGCGAGGTGACCGCGCTGGCGGAAAGTCAGAAAATGGACGGCATCCTGACGTATATGTATATGATGCTCAACAAGGCCAACCTGACGGGGCAGCCGATCCGCCGCAGCGATTTCGTCGCGCTGGGGAAAAATGTCAAGCTGTATCCGGGAGTGGAAAAATGGTTTCGCCGAATCAATGAATACGGCCGGCAGCATAATATTGAAATCGAGCATTTCATCATTTCCTCCGGTCTGACTGAGATCATCGAAGGCACAACGATCGCCGGGGAATTTAAGAAAATCTATGCCTGCAAGTATTGCTACAACGCCAGCGGGGTTGCGGTCTGGCCGGCAACCGTCGTGAACTACACGACAAAAACACAGTATATTTTCCGTATCAACAAAGGCGTTTTGGATGAAAACAACGATAACGATCTGAACCGCTACACACCGGATCAGCTGCGCGATATCCCGTTTACCAATATGATTTATATCGGCGACGGACTTACGGACGTGCCGTGCATGAAGCTGGTTACCGTCAATGGCGGCAAGTCGATCGCGGTGTACGGCAAGGGTTCAGAGAAGAAAAAAGCGACGGCGCAGCAGCTGATCGCAGATCACCGGGCGGATTTTATTGCGCCGGCGGATTACAGCGAGAACCGGGAACTGGACAAGATCGTGAAAAGCATTATCGATTACACTGAAGCCCGGATTCAGATGGAACGGCTGATGAAAAAAGAACAGCCGAAGGAGAAATAAGATGCAGATCAATGGATTATTTGAGAAAACGACCTTAATCCGGATGATTGACGGTGCGCAGAAACCCGTGGACTCGGTTCGTATTGGCGAGCCATGTTATTCTGAGGATGGCTCCCGGAGTCAGATATTAGATATTATAGTTGGCAGGGAAGCCTGCGGGATTCAGCTATCGCTCATCAATGGAACGGTCTTGATTTGTACAGAAGGGCTGCCGATTCAGACGAGCGAAGGCTGGAAGGC
This sequence comes from Holdemania filiformis DSM 12042, assembly GCF_000157995.1. Lineage (GTDB taxonomy): Bacteria > Bacillota_I > Bacilli_A > Erysipelotrichales > Erysipelotrichaceae > Holdemania > Holdemania filiformis. Next base: position 387,885 of record NZ_GG657557.1, on the reverse strand, counting down.
GGCTGTCAGTGTAAAGCCTGGAGATTCCGTGGGCTATCAAGAAAAATGGGGGAAGGCTTACATTGAAGTTCAGGAGGTTCGGAAAATCAACGAAAATATTCAGGTTGCGAATGTCTGCTTAGAAGACACCGTCGGAATCATCGCGAATGGAATTGTGGTCGGGGCTTTTAACAAAGTCGTCGAGGTGGATGAAAAGCTCATAACGCCTCCGCCTTGGGGGACCTGGTAAACAGAAACTGCTTTGGGAGAAATCAGCCTGAAGCAGTTTTAATTTGATAAACAACTTGAAAATAATTCTATTCTGTGATTAACTGGAAGTAATGAAAGAAATGAGGATCTGATCATGGAATTCACATTGACCCGCAGCCAGGCCCGGCAGTTTATCGTCTTATGGCAGGGCTTATCCGGTCCTTACCGCTGGCGTACCAACGCCGAGATTGTGGGATTGGTTCATCAGCTGGGATGTTTACAGTTTGATCCGATCGACATCTGCGGCCGCAACGCCGATTTAGTGCTGCAGGCGCGGGTCGGCGGTTATCGGAAAAGTCAGCTGGAAACGTTGTTGTATAAGGAACGGAAGCTGATCGATGCGCTGGATAAAAATATGGCGATCTATGCGGAACAGGATTACCCCAATTTTGCGCGGAACCGGCTTCACACCATGAGCTATCATCGGGTGAGTGAACAGATCGAAAACGCCGCGGCACAGATCAAACAGTTCATGCGGACGCACCCGGTTATTTGTTCGCAGGATTTACAATGGGATGAAAATCTCGTCTGGGTCTGGGGACGGACGGCTTCGCTGGCAGCGATTGCGCTGGAAGTGATGTTGTACCGCGGGGACGTCGTGATCCATCACCGGCGCGGCACAATCCGCTATTACAATCTGACTTCCGAGCGGTTTCCCGGACTGGATCCGCTGGCGGACCCATTTGCGGACGATGCGGAATATTACGGATGGCGCATAGAGCGCAGAATCCGGGCGCTGGGCTTGTGCTGGAACCGGCCTTCCGATGCCTGGCTGGGAATCGAAAAAATGAAGTCGCCCGAACGTCAGGCCGCCTTTGCCTTGTTGATGAAGCAAAATCGGATCATTCCCGTAATGGTGGAAGGGCTGGATCAGCCATTATTTACCGTGCCGGAAGCACTGCCCTGGCTGGAGAAGGTCATGCGGAAAGAACCGTTCCGCAAACGCATGGAATTCCTAGGCCCGCTGGATAATGCGCTGTGGGATCGCCGCTTGATTGAAGCGTTGTTTGATTTTCAATATAAATGGGAGATTTACACGCCGAAGGTACAGCGTCAGTATGACAGTTATGTGCTGCCGGTGTTATGGGGCGATCGGTTTGTCGGCCGGATCGCGCTGGAAACGAAAACCAACGAAGGAAAATTAATCGTCAAACAATTTTGGAGAGAAGCGAAGGTTCGGGATAGCCGGGCCTTGCGCCGGACTCTGAACCAGACGTTGGAACGCTTTGCCCTATTTCATGGCTGCACTGACATTGACGGCTTATTCGAAGAAAGTTAATGATGAAAAGAAAACGTCCCGTTATCCGAACAGGGCGTTTTTAGTAGCTATCTTGGTAGTGGAAAATTGAATTTTAAAGATGATAAATCCGCTGCTTATATTGTTTTTCAATTTCAAGACTTCGCTCGGTGCCGCCGTCCACATTGGCGCTGAGTCTGACTGGCGGCTGAAATCCACGGGCAAGCATCAGTTCCACCGCTTCTAAAATAGTGGATTGAAGCAAAGCCGCGGCGGCAATGGAGGAAGTTCCGCAAATCTTCACCGGCAGCCCGTCGACCGGAATCGCGGCATCCCCTTCCACGGAAAGATTGTCCAGGATGACGTCCGCGAATTCATAAAGCAGGCGGCCGCTGCTATGCCGGCTCGTCAGTTTTTTTGAAGATTCCAACGACGTAACGACAATGAGTTTAGCGCCGATGTCTTTGACTTTCATCGCGATTTCGATCGGCAGCGGATTACGTCCGGAATTGGAGATAATGATCACGACGTCTTCCGGAAGCACTTCGACCTTCCGCATTAAGATAGTGCCGGAACCTTCCAGAACCTCGTAAATTCCCATGGCCGGGTCTTTAATCACCTTCGCGGCAAATAAACCGCCTGCCCGTCCGGCGACTTCGATCGCGGCGGCATAGGAATGGCCGCTGCCAAAGGACTGCAGAATTCCGCCGGCCATGATGGAATGCGCGATTAATTCGGCAGCTTGATGAATATTCTCTTTTTGAGTGATTTCCAATCGACGAAGCAGGTCTTCGATGGTTTCAAAATAACGGTTGCGTTCCATCAGCCGACCACCTTCAGCGCGGATAAAACAATCGCGCCGATCATGACGATAAAGATGAGCTTACCTGCCGTCATGCCTTTCACTTTGGATAATCGATAACATATCAGAACCAGGATAACCTGAGGAAGAAACGGCATAATTTTGTCGAGGTTTTCCTGCACGGACAGACTGACCTCGCCGGATTGGAAAGTATATGGAATTTTCAGCTTGATCACCGAAGGGATCAGGGCCCCGACGACGATCAATCCCAGAATGGACGCGCCGTTGGTGACGTAGGCAAGTTGATCTTTCATCGTGGTGATCAGTTTAGCGCCTTGGGCATAACCTAAATCGAATAACTTCGTTCTGAGAAACAGGACGGCAACGTTCCAGGCAACCCAGATTCCCATGCCCACAGTACTGCCGGCGATCGCCATGTTGCCCGCAATCGCACCGAAGATGGTTCCGGCAATGACGCCGAAGATGACGTCGCCGACGCCCGCAAACGGTCCCATTAATGCGGTCTTTAATGAGGTTGCGGTTTCCAGCGCGGCGATGCCTTCTTCTTCCTCAATCGCGACGTTCATGCCAATAATGATCTCAGACATCTGCGGCGTCGTATTATAAAACTGGATATGGGCGCGGCAGGCTCGATCAAGTGCTTCCGGATCGTCTTTATAGATTTTTTTCAAGGCTGGAAGGATCGCGTAGAAATAGCCCAGTCCCTGCATCCTTTCGTAATTATGACCCAGCTGTAATCCGAACATGTGACGCAGATTAATCCGCCGCAGTTCTTGTTTTGTAAAAAGCTTACTCATCCAGATCACTCCCTTCCTGATTTGCGGCCCAGCGTTGATCTGCCTGGCGGGTGTACATATAATCCAGCAGGGTAATGACCAGCCCGAAACCAGCGACGCCGATCAGCGGGATTTTCACATAGGCGGCCAACAGGAACCCCAGAATTAAAAATGGAAGTTTAGAGCGTGTCGGCAGGTAGTTTAACAAGATGCAGATGCCTACGACTGGAATGACGCCGCCGGCCACCTGCAAGCCGGTCATAAACCATTGTGGAATCCAGCCCATCACCGCTTCGACAAAGCTTTGCCCAAAGCAAAGGACGAAGAAGACCGGTACGGCACGCGACAGCCCCGGTGCGATCATGCCGAGTAAATTTTGGAATGCCGCTTTATCGTAATTTCGTTCGTCAATAAAATGATCGGCCCGGTGAAGGAAGAAGATATTAGCGTAACGCGCCAGAATATCAAGCTGGATCATTAACAGGGCGACCGGAATCGCAATCCCCAGCGCCAATTCCGGCGTGGAATTCAAGCTCAGCGCCGTGCCGACGATCGCTCCGACTGTGGTATTGGGAATGGAAGTGCCTCCATAAGTGTTGACTCCTAATGTCATTAATTGAAGCGTACCCCCTAAGACTAAGCCTGTTTGCGGATTACCGAGAAGCAAGCCTGTAAACCAGCCGGCAAGAATCGGCATACTCATGCCGATGTTGAAAGAGCGGGTTTCGTTCGGCTGAATGAAAGCGTACAGCGTGATCAATGCAATTTGCCAGGGATGTATCATATCCTTCTCCTTTCTGGTTTTAATCACCATTGAATTAATTCCATCATAAGCTATATGTATTATAAAATCAATACATAATGTAATAAATTATAATATTTTTTTGTTTTGATGAAAGCTGTCAAAAAACATGGTAAAATAAACCAAGAGGTGGTCTGTGTGGATAAACAAAGTAAATATAATGGGGTTGTTAAGGCAATTATTCACGATATTGATCAGGGTGTGCTTCAGGCCCGTGACCGTTTGCCATCAGAAAAGGAGCTGCAGGAACGTTTCGGTGTTTCTCGGGTAACTGTACGAAAAGCGGTGGACGTGTTAATTGAAGAAGGATATGTTGTTCGAGATTACCGCAAAGGAACTTTTATCAGTGAGCGAATTACATATAAAAAAATGAACGAAATTGTCAGTTTTACGAAGTCTGCATTGCTGCGCGGAGATATTCCTTCGACGATTGTTCATTCGATCGATAACGTGAAACCAGATCCGTTTTTGATGAAGTATTTGCGTATTCCGGCAGAAGAAGCATTGACCCGGATATGCAGAACCCGTCTTACCAATGGTTTTCCGCTCATATATGAGGAGTCTTACTGGGTCACAGAAATGACCGGGATTCTCGGAAAAGCCGAAGCAGAAGGGTCATTGTTCCAATATATAAAAAAAGTGAAGCATATTACGCCTGTCTATAGTCTGCAGGAATTAGATGCGGTTGGGGCGTCAGGCGCGATTGCCCAGGCGCTTCAAGTTCATGATCAGTTTCCTTTACTGCGTTCCTTGATGGTCTTTTATGACGCGCAGGACAGACCTTTTGAACTGGCTTTTAATTATTATCGTACTGATCGCTGCAAATTGTCGATGGTCAGAACTTTGAATGAGGATTAAATCAGGAGGAGAAAAACGATGGAATTCTTACACTGCACGATGTCTGCTTTTGCCGTTCTGGGAAAAGAGGACAGCACCCAAAACACGAATAAGGACTGGATTCAGCGGTTGTGGAAAGATTTCAATGAACATTCCGTTGAAATTTCGCAGTTGGCTTTGCGGGATGAACAGGGAAATCTGGCTGGTTTCTGGGGTGCGATGACGAACTTTGACCGGACATTCCAACCTTGGGGGAATCATTTGACAGAAGGCTATTACCTGGCGGGCGTGCAGGTACCGATTGAAACAGAAGCGCCGGAAGGCTGGACAAAGTGGATCATTCCCGCGTTTGATTATCTCTATGTTCCAGTCGGGGGCGATCCCTCTGAAGTCCTGCGTATGGGTCTGGACGAAATAAAGAAGCAGGGACTGACGCTCGCGGGCGCCATCCAGGAATTTTACTGTCCGCAGAAAAACAGCGAGATGTTCTTGTTCTTTCCCGTTTGCTGAATGTCAAACCAGCGATCATAAGGGGTCCCTGCACTCTGCAGGGACCTTTTTGAATCCTGCGAAAGATTGAAAAATAGGGAAAAGCAGTCCTGAAAACACAAACGCAACGCAAAGTTGACAAAGTGCATTTTTAGAGAGATAGATTGGATATCCGGAATGGGATAGAATGAGGACATCCAAAAACTGAGGAGGAAATAAAAATGAATTTTGGAGAAAAACTATTCAAGCTGCGGAAAGAAAAAGGCCTGTCGCAGGAAGCGCTGGCCGATCAGTTAGGTACAACCCGTCAGGCTGTCAGTAAATGGGAGAATAATCAGGGCTATCCGGAAACTGAGAAAATCCTGCAGCTTTCCCAGCTGTTCGGCGTATCGACCGACTATCTGCTTAAAGCTGAAAAGCTGGAGAGAACCGCCGATGAAAAAGGGTATTATGTCAGCCGGGAAATGGCGAATGGATTTTTGGCCAGCGAGAAACGAGTCAATCGATTTCTGGCATGGGGGTTCCTATGCGGAGCGTTGACCGGGATTCCGATCATCCTGTTTGAAAATCAGCCGGCGATGAGACTGGTGGGAGCAGCGGGGATCGGAGCATTGGGCGTCAGCGCGCTGATCGTCGCGATGTTTGCGGAACAGGAACAATACAAGGTGCTGAAGGAAGAACCGCTGCTGTTCGATCCGGAGGTGCGCAGAACCTTGAATGATGAATACAGAACCTTGAAAAAGAGAGCGATGCTGATCGCGGTGCCATCTACGATTCTGTTTGTGCTGGGACTTTTGGCGCTGGTCTTTTCCGTCCGCGGAATTTTTCCCTGGTCGTCCCTCTCCGGGTTGATTTTTCTGGGACTGGGGTTAGGAATGTTCGGTTTTGTTATCTCACTGGGCACAATCGAAACCTATGAGATTCTAGTGAAAAATGAACAATATGCCGCACGTTTCCTGTTTAAGGCAAAGCGCAGAATCCGGGATAAAATTGCCAAGCTCTGATTTATCCCGCAGAAAGCAGGCATGAATCTCAAAATAAGAACGTGACTGATCTGAAAATCAGGCGATAAATCTCATAAAAAGATCCGACATCTGCCGGATTTTTTTGCCTGTATTCATCAGTCTGAGATTTGAAAAGGGATAACTTCAGGAGCGTCTCAGCGTTCAGCCGGGAGTTCTATCTGACGGCGCAGGGCATCCAGGAATATCTGGGCGGGCCGGGAAAAAATCTGATACTTTTTCCAGGCCAGCGTCATTACCATCTCCACTGTCGGCGAACAAGGCCGGAAGCACAGGGAACTGCCTTCGGTATTGATCAGTTTATCCAGCGTCAGCGCACAGCCCATGCCCTCGTCAACCATTAACGAAGCATTATAAATCAAATTATAGGTCGCGGCGATCGTCAGCTGGGAAAGATCTTTTTTCAGCCATCGCAAAAGCGCGTGTTTGTTATCAACCTGGCGGGATAGAAGCAAGGGCTGATCCGCTAACATCTCCGCTTCGACTGCCGGGTAAGCGGCCAGCGGATGATCGCGTCGCAATAACACGCCCCAGTGATCCCGGGCAGGCAGCGCCAGCGTTGAATAAGCGGAAAAATCGCGATCGCCTAAAATCAATGCGAAATCGATCAGACCTTTGTCCAGCTTTTCCACAATATCCGGCGCGTCGCCGCTGACGATATGCAGCCGAATACCAGGATACTCCCGCTGCAGCGACTTCGCGGTCTGAAGCAAAATCCGCAATCCGTCGGTTTCCCCGGCACCGATGTAAATATCTCCGGCGACGGTCTCCTCGGCGGCCAGTTCATTTTCAGTTTTTGCCACCAGGTCCAGGATTTCCTGGGCTCGTTTGCGCAGCAGCATCCCTTCCTCCGTCAGGGCAATTTGCCGGCTGCCCCGGATCAGCAGCGGCTTGCCGATTTCCGCTTCCAGATCCATCAGCTGGCGCGAAAGCGTTGGCTGAGATAAATGCAAGGACTGTGCAGCGCGGGTGATGCTTTGTTCCCGGGCAACCGTCAAAAAATAATGCAGTACGCGAAGTTCCATCCCTGATTCCTCCTTTTTGGTCACTATATCATGGAAGTTCTATGCTTTTCAAGCATGATGTCGTATTGAATATAAGTATTTGTTATTGAAAAAAGCGAGCAGTACAATGAAGACGAAATTTAAAGGAGGACCAATCTAATGAAATATAAAAGTTTGAGGTTGCGAGCCGGACTTATCGCGGCAGCCGTGGTATTCATTCTATCCGGATGTCAGAGCGGCGGCCAGACAAAGGGCGAAGGTGATCTGTTGAGCCAGATTCAGCAGCGCGGGGTGCTGCGGATCGGTACGGAAGGCACCTATTCCCCCAACAGTTATCATGACGAGAGCGGTGAGCTGGTGGGCTTTGACGTCGAGGTGGCGCGCGGCGTTGCCGAACAGCTGGGCGTGAAAGCGGAATTTGTGGAAGCGGAATGGGATTCGCTGTTTGCAGGCATGGATTCCGGACGCGTCGATACAGTCATCAACGAGGTTGAATATTCCGAGGAACGTGCTGAAAAGTACGATTTCTCCGATCCCTATACCTATGTTCACGGTGCGCTGTTAGTCGCTGCGGACAATCCGGAGATCGCCGGCTTTGACGATTTAAAGGGCAAGCGCTCAGCGCAGAACATGACGAGCAGCTGGGGCCGGATGGCGGAAAGCTATGGCGCGGAAGTCGTCAGCGTCGATACCCTGACCCAATGCGTGGAGCTGCTGACCAGCGGCCGGGTCGACGCGACGCTCAACGCGGAAACAGCGTTCTATGATTATCTCAAGCAGCATCCGGAAGCGCCGGTAACAATCGTGGCGATGACCGAATCCACGACCTCTTCCCTGATTCCGGTGAAGAAAAACAATCCGGAGCTGGTGGAAGCGATCAACAACGCGCTGCAGACGATGCGCGATTCCGGCGAGCTGGCGCGGCTGTCAGAGAAATACTTCGGCTCGGATATTACGAATGCCGAGTAGAAAGAAGGCAGTTCTATGAATGAGCGCATCCTGCGGATTCTGATCGAGTCCTTCTGGCAGATTCTGCTTCCGGGACTGACGATGACGATTCCGCTGACGATTCTGTCATTTACCTTCGGCCTGATCCTGGCGCTGCTCGCCGCGCTTGTGCAGGTGGCTGAAATCCGCGTGCTGAAGCCGATTGCCCGGTTTTATATCTGGGTGATCCGCGGTACGCCGCTTTTAGTGCAGCTGTTTGTGATCTTTTACGGTCTGCCCAGCCTGGGAATTCTTCTTGACGCATTTCCTTCGGCGGTGATCGTGTTTTCCGTCAATACCGGAGCGTATGCTGCGGAAACAATCCGCGCGGCGATCGAGTCGGTGCCCCGCGGACAGCTGGAAGCCGGCTACTGCGCAGGCCTGACCTACGCTCAGACAATGCGCCGGATTATCCTGCCGCAGGCGATGCGGACCGCGTTTGCCCCGTTAAGCAACTCGCTGATCAGTTTGGTGAAAGATACGTCGCTGGCGGCGAATATCACCATTTTAGAAATGTTCATGGCTTCGCAGCGGATTGCCGCCCGGACCTATGAGCCGTTTGCTTTGTATTGCGAGGTCGGTTTGATTTATCTGCTTTTCTGCACTGTGCTGACAGCCCTGCAGCGGCGGCTGGAAACGAAAATGCCGCAGTATTAGAGAGGAAGATCAAATGCTGAAAATTATGGATGTTCACAAGTCTTTCGGCCCGACAGAGGTACTGAAGGGCGTTTCCATCAACGTGGAAAAGGGCGACGTCATCACGATCCTCGGCCCCAGCGGTTCCGGCAAAACAACACTGCTGCGGTGCATCAATTTTCTTGAGCAGGCCGACCGGGGAATGATGGAATTCGACGGCGAGCGGCTGCCGCTGAACGCGGTCAAGAAGAAAGACAAGATCCGGCTGCGTAAAAAAACGGCGTTCGTCTTTCAGAACTACAATCTGTTCCGCAACAAAACGGCCTTGGAAAATGTCACGGAAGGGCTGATCATCGGACGGAAAATGTCGAAGGCGGAAGCGATAAGCATCGGCACTCAAGCGCTCGATAAGGTTGGGCTGCAGGCCCGGTATAATGCGTATCCGCATGAGCTGTCCGGCGGTCAGCAGCAGCGGGTAGGGATTGCCCGCGCGATCGCGACCCAGCCGGAGGTGATTCTGTTTGACGAACCGACGTCCGCGCTCGACCCGGAATGGATCGGCGAAGTGCTGAGTGTGATGCGGACGCTGGCGCAGGAAGGCATGACGATGTTGATCGTGACGCATGAAATGACCTTTGCCCGTCAGGTGGCCAGCCGTGTGCTGCTGATGGATGAAGGCGTCATCGTGGAAGAAAATACACCGGAGCTGTTCTTCGGCGCGCCGCAGAAGGAACGCACACGGCAGTTTTTAAAGACGCTGCAAAATCGTTAAGCGGACGAAGATGAACGACGAAATAAAGAAGGAGAACTGCGTATGAAAACATCAGGCTGTCTGCGCTCAGTCCGGTCAGCGGCGCAGGTGATCGACGCTGAACTGGTTTCCTGCACTGCAGCGGAAGCATTCCGGATTCAAGTCCCGTCCATTTCAGGCGGAGCGGAAAGGATTGAGCGATGAACAGAGAAAACGAGAAAACCAATCCGGAGAACATCCAGACTGAAAACGTTAGTGAAGAAATTCTGCAGAATTTAAAAGACGCCGGCTGCGACGAAACGACGATCGGCTGTTATATCGGCTGCTGCGGCTGCGGCCAGGATCAGGTGAAAGTTCTGAAAAAACACCGGCGTTGTCTGCTCGATAAGATTCATGAAGGCCAGAAACAAATCGACTGTCTTGATTATCTGTTATATCAGATGGAAAAGGAACAGCGAAAGAAAGAATTGGAGGACAAGCATGAGTGAAATTAAAATCACAATTCACGGCCGGGAATTTAAAGCTCGGTTGAATAACAGCGCGGCAGCGCAGGCGATTTGTCATTCAATGCCGATGACCGTGGCGATGGACGAGCTGAACGGCAATGAGAAATACTGTTATTTAAAGGAAAATCTGCCGACCCGCTCAGTATGTCCGAACACCATCACGGCGGGTGATCTGATGTTGTTTGGCAGCAGCTGTCTGGTCTTATTCTACCAGTCGTTTACAACGGCGGGTGAAGGAGGAAAACAGGATGAATTTTGATCAGACGCTGGATCGGCGCGGAACCAATTCGATGAAATGGGACGTCGCCGAGGGACAGCTGCCAATGGGGCTGGCCGATATGGACTTTGAAACCGTTCCGGAGGTCAAGGAAGCAATTCGGCGCCGGGCGCAGCACGGAGCGTACGGTTATACGCTGGTGTCTGAAGCCTGGAAGCCGGCTTATCAAAACTGGTGGCTGCGGCGGCATCACTGGCCGATTGAGGCGGACTGGCTGTTGTTTTGCACCGGCGTGGTTCCGGCGATTTCCAGCCTGGTCCGCAAGCTGACGACGCCGGCGGAAAAGGTCGTATTGATGACGCCGGTCTACAATATTTTCTTTAATTCCGTGATCAATAACGGCCGGCAGGTGCTGGAATGTCCGCTTCACTATGATGAAAATGGCTACGCGGTGGACTGGCTGGCTTTGGAGGCGGCGCTGGCGGATCCGCAGACTTCGCTGCTGATTCTGTGCAACCCGCACAATCCGATCGGTAAATTATATACGGCGGAAGAACTGGCGCGGATCGGCGAGCTGTGCAAGAAGCATCATGTGTTGGTGATCGCCGATGAAATCCACTGCGACCTGACGGATCCGGGTTATGAATATACGCCGTTTGCCTCGGTCTCACCTGTCTGCGCCGAGCGGGCAATCGTCTGCATCGCTCCGACGAAAACGTTCAACTTAGCCGGGCTGCAGACTGCGGCGTTAGTCGTGGTCAATCCCGCATTGCGGCACAAGGTCTGGCGGGCGATCAACACCGATGAAATTGCCGAGCCGAATGTCTTTGCGGCGGAAGCCGCGGTGGCGGCCTTGACTTACGGCGATTCGTGGCTGGAGGCGCTGCGCCGTAAGATTTTTGAGAATAAACAGATAGTCATCAACACCGTGAACCAGGCACTCCCGCAGCTGCATGTCATTTCCTCCCCAGCTACCTATCTGCTTTGGATTGACTGCGGAAAAATCTGTGCCGACAGCGCTGTGCTGGCGGATTTTCTGGCCGAAAAAACGGGGCTGCTTCTCAATGAAGGAAAGGAATACGGACAAGCCGGCAGGACGTTTCTGCGCATGAACGTCGCCGTTTCCTCTGAGCGGCTTAACGATGGCCTGGACCGGCTGATCCGCGGCGTCCGGTTGTTCTGCGCCGAAACCGGCGCGGAGGAAATTCGATGAAAACCATTCAGCTGGGAAATTCAGACTTGCAGGTTTCAAGAATTTCTTTAGGGTGTATGGGCTTCGGCGATCCCCGTCAGGGTCAGCATCGCTGGACGCTGGATGCCGATCAGACGCGCGATATTCTGGAACAGGCGCTGCGGCAGGGAATCAATTTCTTTGATACCGCACTGGCATATCAGGGCGGCACCAGCGAACAATTTGTCGGGCGAGCGCTTAAAACGCTGGCCAAACGCGAGGACGTCGTGGTCGCGACAAAGTTTCTGCCGCGCACGCCGGAACAGATTCAGGCGGGAGTCACGGTCAGCGGCCATATTGAACAGATGCTGAATCAAAGCCTGGAAAATCTCGGCATGGATTACGTCGACTTGTATATTCTGCACCGCTGGGATGCGAGCGCGCCGCTGGAGGAGATCATGACCGGACTGAACCGTGCCGTGACTTCCGGGAAGGTCCGCTATCTTGGAATTTCCAACTGTTACGCCTATCAGCTGGCAAAGGCGAACGCGGTGGCGGAACAGCTCGGGGTTGCGAAATTTATTTCCGTGCAGGGACATTACAATTTGATCTTCCGGGAAGAAGAACGCGAAATGACGCGGCTGTGCGCTGAGGACAACATCGCGTTGACCCCGTACAGCGCGCTGGCCGGCGGCCGGCTGGCGAAACATCCGGGCGAAACTTCGCGGCGGCTGCAGGAAGATCTCTACGTGAAATCCAAATATGATTCCACCGCTGAACAGGATGCAAGAATTATCCGCCGGGTAGCAGAGCTGGCAGATCAGCGCGGTGTGTCGATGACGGAAATCGCACTTGCCTGGCTGGTGAGTAAGGTCAGCACGCCAATCGTTGGCGCCACGAAGTCCAGCCAGATCGAAGGCGTGGCCCGGGCTGTCGAGCTGGAATTAACGGAGGCGGAAATCCGCTATCTGGAAGAACTCTATCAACCGCATCGCCTGGTCGGCGTCATGGCGGAAAACAGCGGACGTTGATCGGAAGTCCGCCGCGTGAAAAAGCACGGACAGAGATCAGGCAGTACAGCCCGTCAGAAAGAAAAAGGATTGTGAGAAAAATAAGTAAAGGAGCGATGCAAAATGACAGTGAAACAAACGGCAGGTCGGCGGGATTTAGGCGAGTTTGCGCCCGAATTTGCACATCTCAACGACGATATTCTCTTTGGTGAAGTTTGGAACCGGACAGCGGCGCTGTCGCTGCGGGATCGTTCGCTGGTCACCGTGACCACCTTGATGGCACAGGGCTTGGTGGATTCATCCTTCCAGTATCACCTGCAGACTGCGAAGAACAACGGCATCACCCGCACGGAAATTGCGGAGATTCTGACCCATGCGGCATTTTATGCCGGCTGGCCGAAAGCCTGGGCCGCGTTCCGGCTGGCCAAGGAAGTCTGGACTGAGAACAAGGAGCCTGCCGGTCATGGCGGACTTTTCGGGCTGGGCGAACCCAATACTGCCTTTGCCCCGTATTTCATTGGTAACAGCTATTTAAAAATGCTGACGACGTCCGGCGTTCCGATCGCCAATGTGACTTTTGAGCCTGGCTGCCGCAACAACTGGCATGTCCATCATGCGCTCAGTGGCGGCGGACAGCTCTTGTTATGTGTTGATGGCCAAGGCTGGTATCAGGAATGGGGAAAGCCGGCCCGCGCTCTCAATCCAGGCGATGTGGTCGTCATTCCTGCCGGCGTGAAGCACTGGCACGGCGCGGCGGCGGACAGCTGGTTTACCCATCTTGCGATCGAGGTGCCCGGCGAAGAAACTCACAACGAATGGCTGGAAGCTGTCACCGACGACGTGTACGGTTCACTGCCGCAGGACGAGGAAAACGCGTAACAGCTTGGAAAGTGAATTCTTCGAGCGAAGCCGTTCTTTTCCAGCCGTGCCCATCACGGCAGCCCTTTCGTGAAATTCACCCAGATTCAAGATAAAAGCCCAGGCCGTTCCCGGGCTTTTTACTATCTTAGAGTGAATAGACAGGAGTGAGAATGTGGAAAAAGTGAATGTCGCCGTTCTGGGCGCAACCGGAGCGGTCGGCCGGACGATGATCCGGATTTTACAGGAACGCCGGTTTCCGATGCGTTCGTTAAAGCTTTTAGCCAGTCCCCACAGCGCCGGTAAGGTGATCGATCTGGGCGCGAAGACGGGGATTGTCGAGGAATTTTCTCCAGCGGCCCTCAAGGATGTCGATCTGGTGTTCGGGGCGGTGGAAAACGATCTGGCAGAAGAATACGCACCGTTGATCCAACGCAGCGGGGCTTTGTTTGTCGATAACAGCAGTGCTTTCCGGCTGGAGGAGGATGTGCCGTTAGTTATCCCCGAGATCAATGCCCGGGATATCCGCTGGCATCATGGCATCGTGGCGAATCCCAATTGTGCGACGATTCTGGCGATGATGGCGCTCTCGCCGATCCTGAAGCTGACGCGCGTAAAGCGGATGATCGTCAGCACCTATCAGGCCGTCAGCGGCGCAGGCATGAAGGGGATGGACGAGCTGGAACGTCAGATCCGCGATCCGTCCGCGGCCCCGGAGGTATTCCCGTTTCCCATTGCGTTCAACGTCATCCCGCAGATCGGCGATTTTGATGAAAACGGGATCAGTGCGGAGGAATGGAAAATGCAGAACGAAGGCCGCCGGATCCTGCATGATGAAGCGCTGCAGGTCAGCTGCACCTGTGTGCGGGTGCCAGTGTACCGCTGCCATTCGGAGTCGATTTATGTAGAAACTGAAACGGAAGTCAGTCTGGACGCGATCCGTCAGGCTGCCGAGGAATGTCCGGGGCTTGTGCTCAACGAAGCACCGTATCCGACGCCGAAGGAATGCACCGACAGCGACGCTGTGGTGATCGGCCGGCTGCGCCGGGATGAGGCATGTCCGCACGGACTCCATTTATGGTGCTGCTGCGATCAGCTGCGCAAGGGGGCGGCGACCAATGCCGTGCAGATCGGCGAATGGGCCTGGCAGAATGGATTGTTGAAGAAAGGAGTGTAGCGTTTGATTCTGGAAAAATATCAGGGCTGCGGCAATGATTTTCTGATTGCCGACGGCAGCCGGACGCCGGTGATCGATCCCCAACAGGTCGCTGCGCTGTGCGACCGGCACCGTGGTTTCGGAGCGGACGGTCTGATCATCGCCCGGCGGGATCCGTTGAGCATGGAATTGTGGAACCAGGACGGAACCCGAGCCGGGATGTGCGGCAACGGTCTGCGCTGCTTTGTGCATCATGCCTACCGCAAGGGCTGGATCCAAGCGGATCGTTCGTATCGGATCGGCACCGGCGACGGTTTGCGGAGCGTGTGGATTTGTTCAACCGAGCCGTTTATCTGTCGGGTGGAAGCAGGCATCCCAGATTTTGACGCAAAGCGGATGACGAATCAGCCGCTGCTTCCAGGGTTGCTTCACGCGCCTTTTCTTTCTCAGCAGCAGTCCTGCAGCTTCTGGCTGGGTGTTCCCCACACCGTACTCTTTACGACCGATCCGGAAGTTGTCAGCGCGGAACAAGCCCGTGCCATTGGCAGACATCCGTTTTTTAAGGAAGGAACGAATGTGGATTTCGCACGCTTGAAGGAAAACGGCGAGCTGCAGGTCAGGACATGGGAGCGGGGTGTCGGCTGGACATTGGCCTGCGGAACCGGTGCATGCGCCAGCGCGGTCGCAGCGGCGATTTTCGGCCTCTGTCCGCTGCCGTGTAAGGTTCGCTGTCCAGGCGGTCTGCTGGATGTGGAACAAGCGCCGGACAAACAATGCTTATTAACCGGCCCGTCGGTGTATATCGGAAAGGCGGAGGTCAAAGCATGCGGATGAAAACAGAGGAACTGATTCAAAAGCTGCACGATCATCCGCGCAGTACGGAAGTGCTTCTGATGTTTAACGAGGAATCCCCGACCCACTGGACGGACGCTGCGGTCTATGGTCAAACGTTCAAGCTGGTGATCGGTGAATGGGACAGTCTGCGTCCCCAGCTGCAGGCTCAAAAAGACCGGCTGCGCGATGTTCGGTTAGTCTGCCCGCAGCGCCAGAGCGCCTGGCCTTTGCTTGCGATTCAGGATCTGCCTTGCCGGATTGAACCGGGAGCCTGGATCCGGGACGTGGTGGAGATCGGGAAAAACGCGGTTATTCTGACGGGCGCGGTCATCAATGTGGGTGCGCGGATCGGCGCGGAAACGATGGTCGATATGAACGCGGTTATCGGTGCGCGGGCAGAAATTGGCCAGCGCTGCCATATCGGCGCCGGTGCGGTTGTGGCGGGGGTGCTGGAGCCGGCCAGTGCGGAACCCGTGGTGATCGAGGACGATGTTTTAATCGGCGCCAACGCCGTGATTCTGGAAGGGGTTCGGGTGGGTCACTCCGCGGTTGTCGCCGCCGGCGCAGTCGTTACGGAAGACGTGCCGCCGGGATGGCTGGCGGCCGGCGTCCCCGCCCGCCTGATTAAGCGGAAAGACGAACAAACCCGGAAAAAAACTGTAATTGTGGAAAAACTGAGGGATAGTTCGCGGTGAAAACGGAAAACCTGATATAATAGAGTTCATCAGGAGGGTTTTCCATGGATAATGCACAGCGGTTTCTGAACGCGTTCGCGATGATCGAAAAGCAGTTGAAGCAGATCACCGGCGTCACGCGGTATTCACGCTTTTATCAGCTATTAAACCAGGCGTCCCGCAGCAGCGGGCTCGTCCGTAAATACGAAATGGAGCTGCAGGAGTATGCCGATCTGCGCAATGCGATCGTGCATCAGCGCTCTGACGAGGGACATATCATCGCGATTCCCATCGACGAGGTTGTCGCGGACATTGAGGAGCTGGCGCGGAAAATCTGCGAACCGCCGAAGGTCAGCGCGCATTTTCTCAAGCCGGTGAAAATCTGCGATCCCCAGACTGAAATCCGGGAAGCGGTAGACATCATGGAAACGATGGGATCCTCCAAGCTTCCGGTTTATGCCCAGGGTGGATTTCATGCCCTGTTAACAATGGAGATGATCGCCCGCTGGACGCTGCACCAGAGCCGCACGAACCAACCGCTTTCCGGGGTGGTCAGCGATTGTCTGTATTTTAAGGATAAGAAAGAGCGCGTTCTGTTTCTGCCCCGCACGGCGGACGTGACCGAAGCGCAGGATTTGTTTGAGGCAAGCCTGCATCGCGGCGTCAGCATCTCGGCGATTTTGATCACGGAGTCCGGAAGTGCCCATCAGAAACCGATCGGGATCATCACGGTCGCCGATCTGCCGCTGTTGTATGAGCTGGATAAATAGGGTGACGGAGGGGGAACGAAGAACTCCCCTTTCAGCTTTGTCCGCCTCATGATTTCCTTGTTTCAGCCGGTAAGAATAGACAGGCTTAACAGAATAATAGTGAGTATGCCAATCGCATAGCTGAATTAAATAAATTAACTCAAGAAAAGAAGAAAAAGGTTGAAATTCCATTCGGAATGCCTATACTAAAGGTGTAAGGTGTTGCTGAAACGCGGCACCCGTCATGAGCTACCTTTTACGGTGGCGTCGGACAGATGAGCGCTGGTGCTTCTTGGGTGTTGAAGCAGCGCTTTTCTTTTTGGCCTCTATAATTTTTAGACGGCATTTAATCACCTTGATCGTGCATTCGATCAAGGGCAGTGCGACTTTTAAAATCACAGTGATAAAAAGTTCCAGGAAATGTTCCATAGAATTGCCCTCCTTTGACGACAGGCGACAAAAATCTGTCGGTTTGAATCGAATTTGAAACGGCCAAAAGTCGACTCTATCCGGACGGGCATCCGCGGCTCAACAAAACCCTACACTCTTAATATTGCGGAAAAGTAAAAATACCCCTCTAAAAAAATGATGAAATTATTTTTCGCAAAGTAATTACAGTTTCATTTTTGGGTTCAGTTTCCATTTTCGCTGCGTTCTTTTTAATCCTTTAACAAGTCAAAAATTGTCGCTTGAATGGGAGAAGGATCAGAAGTTTGTTGATTCTGATCGTGATTCAGCGTAGACTCTAAGCTCATAACACGTTTTTATATCCAATTTTTACAGCGAACAAATTTTCTTACCGTTTTTTTCTGCGAGGAGTAACAAAAGTTGCGGATAAAATGCTAAAAAAACTTGACAGAAGGACACAGTTTTTATAAACTATATTTACGCCGACTTAGCTCATCCGGTAGAGCAACGCACTCGTAACGCGTAGGTGGTAGGTTCAAGTCCTATAGTCGGCACCATGAGAATGTAATATCCCGTTGAGAAATTCAGCGGGATTTTTTTCATTCAAAGGGACGAAACTTGGATGCAGTAGAATTTACAAAGAAGCGTGAGGGCGCGGGAAATCCGATCGCTGGGTTTAGCCGGGAAACGGGTCACCCTTGTTCCACGAAGAATTGTTCACTGGCAGCGCTGGAAGGTCTGGTTACGCTGAATGCGGCAGTCTGGAACGCGAAATTTGCGGCCCCGGAGCACGATCCCGGCACTGACCTGCAGCTGCTCCAAGCAGATTACAGAAATACGATCTATCTTCTGAAATCCAACAGGATGATCTCGTTCAGCTATGATCAGCCGATTGCATTTACGGAAGCGAGCGTCAAGTCATCACTGCGATGTTTGATGAACAGAATCTGTTTAATCGCCGAAGCAGATCGAAAGTATGTTGTATCAAAGACTTGCGCGCGTAAACCGTCGACTCTCGATTCAAGTCCTGCGTCTGACTTTGCTTGTCGGAAATTTGGACAATAACAAGGAAGCAAGCCGCGGCCGGTTCCTAAAAAACACGGACGCAATGGCATAAACTGATGTATAATAAAGACAATCCATAACTCAGCACTTTTGAACCGACGACGGCATGACTGCGATCAGGAAAAACGGGCAGGAGTCTGAAAATGCCATCAGGGAAATCAAATTGAATAATGTGAAATAAGCCTGGAAACAGCGCATTTTTCTGTTGCTCTGATCCAGCATTCACGTCCGCGGATCATCAGGCAGGAACTTATGGAAAAGCCGGATACCGGCTAAGGAGGAAAGCATGGCGATCATTCAAGGCTTGGAATGGACCTTCAACACCGTTGCGGAAGAATATGACAAGTGGAGTCCCGAATATGTGCCGGAGTTGTATGCGGATTTGTTTGCTTATCAGCCATTGACTTCAGACAGCGAAGTTCTGGAAATTGGGATCGGCACCGGCCAGGCCACAACGCCGATATTAAAAACCGGCTGCCGCCTGACTGCGGTGGAGCTGGGCGATCAGCTGGCAGCGCTGACGCGGAAGAAATTCAGTGACTATCCTGATTTTACCGTTGTGACGAGTGCATTTCAGGATTATGAAAGTCCGGAGAATCGCTTCGATCTGATTTACTCCGCTGCGGCTTTTCATTGGATCCCAGAAGAAATCGGTTATCCGAAGGTGTATGCGTTGTTAAAACCGGGCGGTGTGTTCGCAAGGTTTGCCAAGCATGGAAATTATCGGCAAAGCAATGAAGCACTGTATGAAGAAATTCAGAAGGTTTACGCTCAATATATGGCGTATTCCGCACCAACGCCGCCGTTTACTGAAGCGGACGCGAAAAGAAGATCCGAGATCAGTCTGCGGTATGGCTTTGTGGATCAGAAAATCAGGATGTATTCAAGAAAGCGATCTTATTCAGCGCAGGATTATGTTTCACTGATCGCCACGCAGTCGGATCATATTATTTTAGACAAAGCGTTGAGAGCGGATTTCTACGCCGCAATTCAAAATAAGATCGAATGCTTCGGCGGCAGAATTGAGCTGGTCGATACGATCGATTTGGAATTAGCCCGGAAGCCATGAGCCCGGACAGAAAGGTTTTAACAGAACGTAAAAAAGTCAGAAGGGAGGAGTATAATGTCGCCAAAACATCATGAACAAGCCCTGCTTCTGCTTTGCTTTCTGCAGCAGCGGCAGCGAAAGATGGAGCTGGAACAAACGTTGGTTTTGGCAGAAGCCCAGGGCAGTCCGCTGGTGATCCTCCCGCGGCAGCATATTTTTTCTTGGAAGAAGAAACCGAAAGTCGACGTGCAGGCTGTGCGTCGGGAATTAAGTGAAATTGAAAGGCATCCGCTTTCCTTGTCGTCACAGGCATGCTTGGAGATTGCGGCACAGCTTTTGAAAGATGCGAAACAGTCGGAGGACCGATCAGCCCAGACCGGTGCAGAATTGATCGAACAGGCGCTGAAGCTGGAAGCCCTGGCGGAGGACTACGACGCTGTGATCTCGCAAAGCTATGATACGCGTGAGGCGGAGGGACAACGAGTTCCGTTTACCGGCTATGTCGGGTATGCTCCTAACGTTCAGATTCCCTACGATCTGCCAAGAATGCGCGAACTGGGCGAAGCGATGAAAAGCAGCTTGAAAGAAACGCAGCGCTTAGTGCATCAGTTGGCCTGGAGCCGGGAATGGGATGTTCAGCTTCTCTTAAAAGAAGAAGTGGAAGGCTTCAAGGATTTTCAACTAAACGCTGCCCGCTTCCACGCCCGGGCCCGCTCGGAAATGGAAACGGCGAGTCGGATCCGCAATGCCTTAATCCGCTTCCTGCCGCGATTTCTGGAAACTTTACTTGATGCTGAAAATCAGGACGAAAATCCCTGTTAATCGGTGTTGATTCCAGATCAGACAAGAAATGTGAACTTCCCAAAAGCATTGGAGAACGCTGAAATCCAATGCTTTTTTAATGTCAGCGTATCCTTGAAAAATATAAAAATTTCACAAAAAGGATTGACATCCGCTTCGGAATCCATAAAATAGATAAAGGTAGACGATCGTCTATAAAGGAGGAAAGAAGAAATGAAGAAATTAGTTGCCCTCGTTCTGGCGGCGATGCTGCTGACAACGGGGTGCTCAACCAAAGCGCCGGAAGCCGCCGGCGGCATGAAAGCGGGAACTTATAAAGCCTCGGCAGCCGGCTTCCACGGTGATATTACGCTGGAAGTCACGGTAGACGCGGAAAAGATCACGGATATCCAGGTGATCGAGCATTCAGAAACAGAAGGAATCGGCGCGGCAGCGTTACCGGAGTTGGTCACGAAGGTTCTGGACAGCCAGTCCATCGGCATCGACGGCGTATCCGGCGCGACGGTCACGTCGAATGGTTTTAAAGCAGCGATGGAAGATGCGTTAACCCAGGCAGGCGCGGATATGGATAAAATGACAAAGTCTGCCGAATCTTCTTCGGCGACAAAAGAAGAAGTGACGCTGGACGCAGATATCGTCGTCGTGGGCGGCGGGGCAGCCGGTCTGACCGCGGCCTTGTCTTCGCAGCAGAACGGCAACAACGTGATCCTGTTGGAAAAGACGGGCGTTGTCGGCGGCGCGAGCGCCATGGCAGGTGCAGGCACCATGGCCACCGGCAGCCAGTGGCAGAAGGAAGACGGTTTTGAGGATTCACCAGAACAGCTGAAAGCGGATATGCTGAAAAACGGTCATAATAACAATGATGAAGCGACGCTGGATATTTATGTCAATACGACCGGCGCGGCGTTCGACTGGCTGGTTTCCGAAGACGGCGCGAATGTTCCGTATGAAAGAGATGGCAAGCCAACCCGCAGTTATTCCGGCACCGGCCGCGGCGCAGGTGTGGTTTCCAGCTTAGCGGATACCTTTAAAACAGCGGGCGGCACCGTGATGACGAATACGCCGGCTACCGAGCTGATCGTGGACAACGGCGTAGTCAAGGGGGTAAAAGCCAGCGATGACGCGAAGAACTACACAATCAACGCTAAAGCGGTGATCCTGGCCACCGGCGGCTTCGGCGCTAACGATGCAATGGTTCCGGAAGCCTATAAGCAGTTTGTTTATGCCGGTCATGCGGGCGCAACGGGCGATGGTCTGAAGATGGCGGAAGCGGTGAACGCGGATACCTTCAACATGGAATTCGTCAATACGCAGCCAAACTCGATGATTCTGCCAAGCGGCTTAGGACAGTATTGCAACCCGGGTGTCGGTGCGGCTTATTCCGCTTCCGGAGCGTTCCTGGTCAATCAGGACGGCGTGCGTTTCGCAAACGAAAAGGGCAATGCCTGGGATCTGATGCAGGAAATGAAGAAGAACTCAACTCAGTATCTGATCATGGATCAGACATCCTTCGACGCTTTCAACAAGGGCATGACAGGATCGAAGATCTATTCGGATGAAGATGTTGAGAAGTGGCTGGCCAACGACGGCGAGGGCAATCCGTTCATGGTCAAAGCGGATTCGTTAGAAGATCTGGCGAAGAAGATGAACCTGCCGGAAGGCGCATTAACCGAAGCGGCGGCGAAGTTCAACGAAACGGCAGCCAAGGGTGAAAAAGATGAATTCGGCCGCGAACTGACCGCACCGTTAAGCGAAGAAGGTCCATATTACGCATTGCAACAGTATATCCGTTACTATGCGACGCTGGGCGGACTGCGCATCAACGACGGGATGCAGGTGCTGAACACGGAAAAGCAGCCGGTTGAAGGCTTATACGCAGCTGGTGAAGTTGTCGGCGGACTGGAAGGCGACGTCTACATGGGCGCTACGCTGTTCGGCTGGGCAGTAACCAGCGGATATAACGCAGGCAACGCCGCTTCCGCAGCGATTGCGAAATAAGTTACAGACTTCATAGATTTAATAAAAAAGCCATAACCAAGGTTTCTGATTTGTGTCAGCAGCCTGGTTGCGGCTTTTTTTATTCTTCTTGCAGCCTAAAGAGAATCCGTGGAAGCAGGATTTGAAATAGATCAGAATGTTCCGAGGCCGATCGAAAAAGATCAATGTGAAAACTCTATAATGAAACGATCGCAAAGTGAGGGAGACTTCCTTGAATAATTAAGGTTGGAAACAAGAGAAAATGTAGGATACTGAAATAGAAGATACAATACTGAAAGTCAATAAAATATAAGTATTATGAGTAAAGGCCTTGTTTATCGAGCCTGGTAAAAATCATCTTAAAAACTTCTGTCACTGATAAGATGGTTTGGGGTACATGGGAGAACTTTGCAAAGATCATCACGAATTAAATGATAGTGTTGATATAGTTGATCTTTCGGAGTTTGATACAATTCGTAAGGTTGAATCTTAGTTATATCTTCAAAAGTATAAAGTATGATATCGATTAAGAAAGAGCGATCATTTTCTGGAAGAACCATTTGTCTTAATCCCAATTTTACTTTTTCGATGTCAAAGTCCTTGATATTCTCTTTATTTATCCCAATATATATTGTTCTATCATTTTCAGAATGGAAATAGCGAATAGCTTGTTCTTTTGTAAGACCAGGATAATAAACTTCGCAAGAGTCAATTGTAGCATTCAAATCAGGTTTATACTGACCTCGACCAGTAAATTGAATCGTGTGAGTGAAAATATAAGGAAAAGGGAACATGGCATCTAATTTTGATTCCAAATATTCGTAAATTGATAAGTTTATGAAGAATTGGTTCAAGCTATTGCAAAAAAAATAAGGTGCAAGCTCTTTTCCTGTAATGGTTCCATAATCCTCGTCAAAAAGACTTTCTTCAATCGGGTAATACAAGGCATATTGTTCAGGAGATAATAAATAATCTAAGGAAATAATACCTTCATAAAATTGATGCTTTTTGTCGGTATACTCTAAATATAATTCTGAATTATAAGACGATTTTTTGAAGAATAAAGGTTGTATCGCATCATGATAATAGGATTTTATTGCATGATCGAAATAAGGTCTTAAGTCAACAAGTTTCTTAAGATCGTCTTCGGAACAGTTAAGACAAGGCACTTCATATACTGTTTGTAAATTGTCTGGTGAAATAGAGCTGCTTATAGTATCAGAAGGACTTGAAAAATCACAAGTGTTGATCATGATAATAAAAAGTAAAAAGACCGAAGCAGGGATAAGGATCAAAAGAATTCTTTTCATGGAAAACCCTCTTTTCTGATAACAATCTATACGATTCAAAAGAAAGCATCCGGAGAGATACCGGATTTAGAAATAAATTCAGGATCTATATCAATAAGTTATGACCTTAAAGATTCAGCTTTCGGATTCCTTATTTTTGTTATGCCTTTTCATCTTCCTCAGTTCTATTCTCATTTTTTTGCATAGAACGTAATAATAGAATTAGCTTCCATGACATTTCTTCTACCAAGAATAGAAAGATGATTCTAGTGCTTCATGTGCTTATTTCAAGGGTGTAAGGCAATCCATGAGAGAAACTATAAATTTCTATCCTTATGCTGCAATTGAGAGTTTTTGTGCTCAATATTGCTGATTCGTAAAATAGGAATCACGGGAACTAAGAGTTGAGCTTCTTATAGTCTTTTCTTTATAAGATCCAAATTCTTCTAAATTAGGCTCAATGATTGTATTGTTATCAACATAATCGATGAAACAGTGCTTTGTTTGAAATTGGTTTGGGAAAATTTTGATGATTCTTTCCATCATAATAATTTCATCTTTTTCATCAAAAGACTCTTCATGGACAACCAGTTTAACTTCATAAACCCCGGATCTATTTTTATCGATGTGCGAGGGGTTTAAGTTCTTTTTCTCACCGGAATCGCCAATCCGTCTTATAAAACATCCGATATCCGGGTACCCCGAAGTTATTTCCTGACAATAGGCGTAGGAAAGAATTTTGGATTGAATTGGAATCATATTTTCCTGTGTGCATTCAATAGGCGTGTTAGACAGAAAATCAAATAAGCTCCAGGTAGGATGATGCGTATAGTAATAATAAGGTATTTTGCCAATATCCGTATTCGTGTGTTTTTTATATGAACAAAGCGCGATGGGGAGAGTCTGATTGAAATAACAATCAGAGGGTTCATTGAAAGAATAAAGGATATTTTCAGAATTCCAATAATAATAAGTCATATAAATTCGAGGAACAGAGATAAATACGTTAAAAAGTGAAGTGAATATGATGAGAAGAATACATAAAAAGCGACAAAATTTATTGAGAATGAACATGAAATCACCTCTAAAAAATTATATCAGAAAAAGAAATGAATTAACAAAATATCGAAATGGATAAAATGCCTGCCTCGTTTTCTTCCTTTCTAAAATAAAGTTGGTAAAAGATGTAGGAAGAAATATCGATTCTATAAAAATGGAGATCCCATTCTTTACCAAAATAAGAAGTTGACATTCCGGGTCTACGATTATAGACTTAAGATAGATCAAAGAATATCCACAGAGAAACAGGGGGTGTTTTCATGACAAAGAAAAGTAAAATTCACATAGGAATGAGAAAGACGGGGATCTTCATCCTGATTTTAATTCTGATCGGCGGCTGCGCTTTCACCAATACCGGACACGAAGGTCTGGGGGAAAAGTCACAGCCTGATCCAGAGATGACGCCGACCCCCATTCCGGTGAATTCTGAGGTCAGCGGGAATTCGGCAGCCAAGGAAGAACGCCCGGTCATGACGGAGGCGGAAATCAACCGCATGGTATCGAAGCTTCCAGAGGATGGGATTTACTATGGCTCGGCTGATGGGCGCTGGGGTGAAATCGAAGTCGCAGTGACAATTGAAAATGGCCTGATCACGGCAATCGGAGTCGATCAATACGAAACCCCAGGCTTAGGTGATGACGCGTGTGATCGGATGGTCAAACGGATCATTGAATCGCAGACAACCGCAGTGGATACCCTCGGCGGTGCGACCATCAGTTCAGAAGCCGTAATTGAGGCGGTAAACCAGGCGCTGAACATGGAAGGAAAATAAGCAGAAACGAGGGTGTAGAAATGAATCAGTTCGCTATTATCGCGGCAGGTTTAGGCCTTGCCGGCTTCTTCGGGATCAAATCAAGAATCACACGCTCTGCCAATTCACAGGGAAAAGCGGCCTGTCGGATGTTCATGCTCAGCATCGCGATCTTCCTTTGTTTTTTGCCTTGTCTATTTTTAAAGCAGGTTTTCGGTCTGTGGATGCTGGGGATCGCGGTATCTTTCGTTTTCTATCTTCGCGATCGGATGAAGCTCCGGAAGATTCCGGTTCAATCGACAGCGCAATCCGATGTGTTTACCCTGAACACGCCGACAGCCTTTGCGGCGGGAGGCAATAATCCGCGGATTTACATGCCGGCCAAGATTCAGGACGATCAGCGCTGCTGGATTCTTGCGCATGAACGATATCACCTCCGGCATCATCATCTGTTTATAAAACAAGTTCTGGTTGTATTCCGGTTTGTGTTCTGGTTTAATCCCGGGGCCTGGCTGCTTTATCGTTTGGGGATTCAGCATTTGGAACAACGCTGCAATACTGCGGTTGAAAGCCAGCTGACGCTCGCTGAGAGAAACGCGTACCGCCGCCTTCAGCGCCAGCTTCATGCGCCGCAGAATCTTTGGACCATCGGCTTCAGCGATTCACCGCAGCCCTCCGGGACTCCTTCGGAAACGGAGAATGAAAACGCCGCAGGTGAAAAGCCGCGGAGCGATAAGAAGCTCATCATTCTGGCGGCTGTCGTTCTGCTTGGTTTCCTCTTGACCGGCGCGGCGGCGATGTCCTTCATCCTGGGAACACCCAAGAGCTTCGGCCATGACCAGGCAGCGCTGGAAAAACTGCTGGAAGCCAATCCGCGGGCGGGACGGGAAATCACGGTGCTGGCGAAACTGCCGGAAGCGTTGAACGCCTACGAATGCTCGCTGCTGCCGCTGAGCAATCGCCAGGAAATCATCGTGTTTTTAGATCAGGGCGGTCTGCCGCAGGCGCAGCTGGTCTATGATCTGGCGCGGGATCAACTGGTAAAGGCCTATCTGCCTGACGCGGACAGTGCGCTGAGTGAAGAATTGTGTCTGCAGGCAGCACAGATCGCCGGTCGTTTTTATGCTGATGAAAGAGTTTTAAAACAAGCCCGGGACAAAGCGCTGGAAACCTCCGGCGGCGAATTGATCGCGATCAACGAATGTCAGGCCTTTCCGGAATTTGAGCCTTTTCAGCTTCGCTATGGCCCTGTGGACGAACGTCAGTTCTACATTGAAATGGGACCAGATTACAAGCTTCTCTGGGATCGGCATAATTACCAGCTGGATTTAAAATCAGGGGCGTTCAGCCAGACTGCGATCAGCGATCAGCGGCTTGCGGAAATTGCGGCCCAGACGGCAGGCTTTTATGAACAGTCCGTCGATCAGACGCAGCTCTGTTATATCAGCGACGATCACACGATTCTCTGTCCTAATGATTATTATCGTATTCCTGAGGCGATCCCTTACGTCTATCCGGTTACGCAGCCGGAAATTCTCTCCGATTCGCTGGATTATGGTGTTCAGGGACTAGACATTGCGAGCCAGACAGGAAATCTGGAAGTGCTGGCAGCGGCCGCCGGCCGGGTTGTGAAAATTGGTCATAATGAGCCATGGGGAACGTATATGATTATCGATCACGGCCATCGCAAAACTTTCTATGGCGGATTAAGCGATGAAGTCTGGCTGGGAACGCGGCGGGAGGTGGAGCCGGGACAGGTCATCGGGTTTATGAAGGATGACGGCACGGCAGCGGCGCATGTGCATTTTGCCATGCTGGAAAACAATCATGCCGCTGCCGACAGCCGGCCTTATCTGGAATATTCGATGCTTCAGGCCAAGCATATCGAAGTGCCAATCCGTGTCAGCGCCACCTATGCGATTGACAAGACGCAATGGGAGGAAATTGAACAGGTGGTTAAAAAAAGCGACGCGTTCGAGGAATATATGCCGGGATTTACGCCGAAGGCAGAACATAACTATGGCTCGGTCATTTCGGAGATTATGATTACCGCGCAGCCGAACGATTTTTCCACCGTGACGATCGTTCAGAACGCTTCGACGGGGGAAGTAGAAGTCAGCCGGAGCTACTTATTTAAGGAAAAGATGGACGAAGTCCTTCCTGACGTACCGCTGGAATTGATCTTGAATGTCACAATTAAACAGGATGCAGGCAAGTCGTCGGTGGCGATCACGGCGAACGTCGATCTGAGCTATCATCTCTATTATGCGGAAGGGGTTTATAATCCTGAAAAACGAATTCTGATTCAAAATGACGTTACGATGAGTTATATGGATGCAAGCGAGGAGATGCGCAGCGCAGTCACGGCTCAGATCGAGGAACTGCTGGAAAAGACGCAGCGGATTGATGAAAAAGCGCTGGATCTCAGCGAGCAGATCATTCAGATCATCACGCAGGGACAAGCTGCGGCATGGGACCACAGTTCGCTATATGATGTGCTGGGACGCTGAGACGGGTTAGAAAAGCTGGAAAACAATGAAAAAGAAAACAAAAAGCATCAGGATCTTGATGATCCTGATCGCTGTGACTGGAACTCTGCTTCTGATCGATCACTTTGAACGAATGGATTTCACCCGGCCTCAACAGATTGAGCGCAGCATTCTGCGCAATTTATCCAGACAGTTTAAGCGCCGGTTTGTCATCCAGCAGATCACGTGCTCGGAACGAGGCTGCGATGGTTACGTCGCAGAGGAGGACTATCCGGATTATCCAATTTATTTCAGCTATCCCGGATACTTTTACCAGGATTATTTCTTCCATAATCAAGGCATGCGCGGCAACGTCGACACTGTGCGGGTGCAGCGTGTCCTTGAAACTTATTTTAAGAATGAGGGAGAAACCGCTATTTCCTCTGTGAATGTGAATTTACAAGGAGACGCTTCGCTGCTGGCTACGCTAGATGCGTTAGACCGGGATCCCACGATTGAAGAACTGAGTGAAATTCCATTTTTCATCCAGATCCGGCAGCCGGAATACACTGAACAATCATCGGGCTGGCCTCAATTTCCACGGCTTGTTCTTTCAATCGAGGATCCAGGTCAGGTGGAATCGGTAATGGAATTGCTGCGTTTTCAGTTCCCGAACTGGATCCTGCCGGACGAATAAACTTAAACTTTTTAGTTGAGGGATCAGCCGATATTTTTATCCCATGAATCTTTCCAGAATCCGGAATAAGAATAGAGTCGTTATCAGCTTTTCTTTCTTCCCCCTATGGGGAAAATGATGGATCAAAAAAACAGACAGGATTCCTTCACGATGTTCCTTCGGGTCAGACCAAGCTGACACTGTGGGAACAGATCGTTTTCTGCCAAGGAACATCGTCTGTTTTTTAATTTGGTAAATTCTTAGGCTTAAAGGAAGTCTGACCTTCAAAAGGTATAAAAGGAGATATCCACACTCCCCCTTCGCCATAACTCTAACGTTTCCGGGAAGTGTCGATTAACAGATCGTACAAGCTCGAGGTCGTCATCGAAGCCGCTTTGGCCAGCTTGGACGGCGGCAGCCGTAGCCAGCGTTCGCACAGCCATTGCAGCTGACGCCAGCTTTTTTCCAGCGGCGCGGCGCAGCGGTAATAGAAGAAGAAGCGGACATCCTGTTCGTCCCAAACCACAGATTTGTCGTTGATCCAGAAATAGATTTCACTTTTTTCTAACGCCGCTGTTTCCCCGCCGAGAAACGCGATGTGATTCGCGGTCGGAATGCGGTTGATTTTGGAAGCAGGATTGACCCGCCTTGCTAATGAGAACGGCATGTCATCCAGAACCTTGTTGAGTTCTTTTTTCTGACGTATCCGCGTCGTACCGGCAATGACTCTGAAGTTGCGGTTCAGCCAGTCGCGCAGCGGCGTGTACGGATCAAAGCTGGCTTCAGTGTATCTCTTTTGGGCATGGATCGGGAAGTAGAAAACATTTTCCGGCGGAATTCCAGGCAAATTCGGGATATCCGTCCAGATCAGATCAGAAGCGTTGCTGGACTGCTGAAACAACACGGTAAATTCTACCGGCTTGAACAGAAAGAGCGGAGCGGTGCCGGACAGCGTCGGAAAATGGGTATTGATCCGATCCAGCCATTTTTGCGCTGCCCCCAGCCCCTGGCGGGCGACAATCCAGACGGTAAACATCGGTTCAGTACTCAAAGGTTTAAGATAAGGAAGCAGACATTTAGCCGCCTGCTGCTTAAAGTCATAGGACAGCGGAGCATGGAAGCAGTCCTCAATACAGCGGGTCAGTTCCAGTGCCAGCCCCTCGCTTAAGGGATCGCAAAGCCAATCATTAACGATCAGGGGAAACGGCGGCATCGCAAACGCCCGACGGATATCCAGCTGGGTCAGCCAGCCGGACACGTTCTTCTGGAATGCTGGATTCTTGAGAAACTTGAAGGGATAACGCCGTGCCAGATGGTTGAGAACCGGCGCGGCAATCGTCGATGAAGCTGCGGCGGCTTCCACGATTGAAATGCTCAGATCCCGAAGCGCCGTCGTCAGGACTTCTAAAAAACGCCGGTTTTCTTCGGAATCGAGATAAACGGTTGGATCCAGCCGTTGAAATAAGGCGTCGACAAAAGCGG
The DNA here is from genome assembly GCF_000157995.1 of Holdemania filiformis DSM 12042. GTDB lineage: Bacteria > Bacillota_I > Bacilli_A > Erysipelotrichales > Erysipelotrichaceae > Holdemania > Holdemania filiformis. Next base: position 358,072 of record NZ_GG657557.1, on the reverse strand, counting down.
CCGCCTGGCGGTCACGCGGCATTTTCCATTGCTCGTCAGTCAGCGTCAGCCGCAGCTTTGGATCCCGCCGGCAATGACAGAGAATCAGCCCGGCGATTAAAGCCTGGCAGTCGGAATACGATAACGTCAGCGAAGGCACTGCTTTCAGACATTCTTGAATGATTGGCCATAAGGCGGAAACCGTTCGCTGCTCCCGCTGAAAATCGCCGGGCAGCACAGGAATCCGGTTCAGTCCCGCTTCCGGCTTGCTGGCGAGCAGCAGCGACTGCCAGATCAGGCAGTACCGTTTTTGCAATTCACTTCCGCGCACGGTAAAACGGACGTTCTCCCCTTCGTCTTCCGGCTGCAGCGCCAGTTCAAACGTGGCCAGCTGCGTCTTTGCGATCAGGATGATTTCCGGAAGCCAATCCTCTGAAATCTGGAATTCTTCAATCAGTCCCGGCCACGTCAACGACTTGGGCGAAGCGAGAATTCGGCATAAAAGCAACGCTGTCAGAATCCGCATGTCGCTTTGTTCATCCCACTGATACTGCTGCGCCAGGCGGTTGAAAAAGGTTTCGGCCAGCTGCGGTTCTACGACGATCAGCTGATATCCATGCCCCCGCTGGCCGGTAATCCGGCAGCCCGTGTCGGATTTCAGACTGGTGCTCAGAAAACCCAGCTCACGCCGGACAGTGTCGGCGGATAGTCCGCAAAGATCAGCCAGTTTATCACAGCTGACCGGTTTTTTATGTGTTTTTAAAGTTTTGAGAAGCTTGGCTTCCCGTTCTGTGATTTCCATAGTGATATCGTTGTCCTTCAACCTATATTATAAGGACGAACGAGAGGAAGGGCAACCCGGCAATCATGGGACGACGCTGGGAAAAGGTTGGGAAGTTCTTCGCTCAGGAAAAGCGGATCCCGGTTCATTCCTTTCCTCCGGCGGGAGATTGGGCGTTTTTGGGGAAATTTCAGCTGCGCCGGGTGTGATGAATTTGTTAAAGTTTTTCCGTGAATTGGAAATGGATATCCATCCTGAATTTTATCAGGCTGTGCCGGTCAGTGCTTCAGCATGCAAGCCAGAAAGATTCGATCAGGCGTACTTTCAGATTCGTGAAGGAGAAAAAATCACTTCCCGGGTGTTTTGCCATTTCTTTTTTATTAGCGGCCATCTCCGCGGATTCGCGTTTTCTTCAAAATTCAGCCAGGAACGCAAACGGGGTTAAAAGAAGACTTGACAATCAAAGCCTACAAATGTAGACTTTGGATAGAAATAGACAGAAAGCGAGGATCAGACATGAGATTAACATCCGCGGAATTTCGATTTATGGATCTGTTGTGGGATCGGGAGCCGGTTTCATCCGGAGAGCTGGTCGCTGTGTGCGATCAGAAGTTCGGATGGAAAAAATCGACGACCTATACCTTCATCAAACGGCTGCAGGAAAAGGGCGTGATCGCCAATGAAAAATCGATCGTCCGGGCCCTTTACAAACGTGACGAATGTGAACGCGAGGAAAGCGGCGAAGTGGTCGATCAGGTGTTTAAAGGCTCACTGCCGCAGTTTGTCACCGCCTTTTTGCAGGACCGCAAGCTGTCTGAAAAAGAAATCGACGAACTGAAAGAATTGCTGGACCGTCAGAAAAAGCAAAAATGAACACGCTGACGACTCTTTTTCAGACAATTCTCAACATGAGTCTGGCCGCCAGTATCGTCGCTGTCGCGGTCATGATCGCGCGTCTTCTGCTTAAGAAAGCGCCGAAGATTTTCTCCTATGCCCTGTGGGCGTTCGTTTTAATCCGGTTGTTGCTGCCGTTTTCCTTTACCAGCCGGGTCAGCGTATTGACGGTGGCGAATCCCTCCGTTTCCGAGCGGGGCGGGGTGCAGTTTGTCGTGCCTTCCGCCAATCAGCCGGTTTCGGCTGTCCCGCGGCCGGTGATCAAGACCGGGGATCCGGCGGCGAATCTGTCCGGAACAGACATAAATTCTGAAACCAGCGTTCACGGAGGTCAGGAACCGGTGTCCTCCGGCGCAGCTTTGCCGCAGTCCGGCGATCCGACCGGGACGGAAGCGATGACGTCTGCCCCGGCATCGCCGATTTCACCGATTCTTCAAGTTGGCAGCGTGATCTGGGTGATCGGCATGATCGCTTATGCCGGCTTATTGATCGCCAACAGTTTAACGCTGCGCCACCGCCTGCGCTATGCGATGCGGGTCAGGCAGAATATCTACGAATGCGAGGCCATCAGCTCACCGTTTATTTATGGTCTGATCCATCCGAAAATTTATCTGCCGATGGATCTGGATTCCCGCCAGCGCAAATATGTGCTGACGCATGAACGCGTGCATCTGCGGCGGCATGACTATGTGTTTAAAATGATCGGTTCGCTGCTGCTGATGTTCCACTGGTTCAATCCGCTTCTGTGGTATGCCTATATCCTGATGAGCAAGGATATGGAAATGGCTTGCGATGAAGCGGTGCTGGGCCGGCTGGGAAGCGGCGGCCGGGTGAATTACGGCATGACGTTATTGCAGTTTGCGTCAAAGCCGACGATCACCGCGCTGTCGTTCAGCGAAAGCAACACAAAGCTCAGAATCAAGAATATCCTGAATTATAAGAAACCAACGTTCTGGGTGCTGGCGGCCGGGATCGTGGGTGCCTGCTTTTAGCGGTGCCGTTATTGAGCAACCCGGCTTTCGGCAAGGATCAGCGGGAGATCAATGCTCTGCTGAAGGAAGCGGAAGACGCGCATATCGAAAACGTACTCATGACGGTCAACCTGAACGAACCGTATAACGAGTATCAATGGTCGATTATTCCGATGATGGATCAGGATCTTGTGATGGTGATCGGCGAGCAGAATTTGGAACGCAAGGTCACTGTGGCGTATAATTTTAAAAATGCGGAAGTGAAGGCCGCAGTGCTGGAAACCGCAGCCTGGGGCGCAGAACAATGCGCGGGTTTAGGCGATCTGTTTTACCATTTATATGTCGACGAATCAGTGATTCCAGAGGCGCTGAACAACGTCAATCTGGCGCTGGGGGATCATCTGGCAACGCTGAGTTACTGCACGATATTCGAGCCGTTAGGACCGATTTCGCTGAGCTATGGATCGAATTCCGATCAGCTGGTAGCGCAGTTCACGAAGATCGGCGGAACGGATTCCGGTCAGCTTGTTTACGATAAGAACTCGGGCCGGTATCTGATCAACAGCGCGGCGGATCAGCTGGGACTGCCGGAATCGTTCTGGGATGAGTTTGTCGATCACATCCTGCTTTATGATCAGCAGGAGATTTTCCAGAATTCCACGTGCGCGGTGTTGGAAGACGGACGGTTCAGCTGTCCGGGAAGCTTCGGTTCTTTGCCGCTGGGTGCGCAGCAAGTCGCGCCGTTAGTGGCCTGGAATGAAACCCATGAACTCAGTGAGGACTATGGCGTGATCGGCTGGGATCTGATCGACGATCAGACTGAAGACCGCACGCGGATTCCGGTTTTGGCCATGGCCGGCGGTACGATCCGGGAGATCGGCGAGGATGAACAGGGCCGGCGGTACCTCGTGGTTGATCATCCGAGCCTGGGGATCAGTGCGTTCTACGGCGGCTTGAATGACAGAATATACCGCACGGAAGGCGAAGAAATCTATAATCCGGGTCAGCTGTTAGGCTATCTGTTGACGGACAACCTGCCTGAGGATCAGCGGCCGGCGCTGCATTTCGCGGTGATGTCCGGCGGCGAAACGCTGGGCGATCTGGCGCCTTATCTGCAATATGCGATGGCTTCGCCGGTGAAGATCAACGTTTTTGAAGTTCTGGATCTCACGTTTGAGATCAATGAAGAAAAGCTGGCGCTCATGGATGCGATTGTCGCTGAATCGAATGCCTATTCCGAATATACCGGCCGGCGCGCTGTTATTGAGCGGATGTCTATCCAACAAACGGGAATTTTATTAACAGCACAGGCTACCGATTTTCCAACGCTGAATATTTCGCAGGAGGCCGGGACGAACAAGCTGTATATCGACCGCGACTACCGGCTGGATGAAACGGTACGCGATGTGATTCCGGGCGCGGACGGGAATTTCCTGATCAATGTGAATCTGGACCGCAGCCCGACGATGGGCAACCATACGTCTTACGAATGCAACGCGTATTTCCCTGAGCTTCAGGTCTGGCTGAATACAACCTACGATCCAAGTACAGGACAGTATTCCACCACGGATGTCAACATGGAAGACGAAGCGCTGATGGAGGCGACGTATGCGGTGTTCGACGAGATGAACGGGAGAATCCTCAGAACTGATGAGCGGGCGCTGGATCTGGCTTTGCAGCTGATTCAGGTGATGACTGACGAACAACCGGCGGAATATAAGCTGGAGCCGATGGCTTCCTTATTCCAGGAATAAAAGAATAACTGCGGAGCTTCCCTTTTGAAGTCCGGCAGAAATAACATGTAAACAAATAGAAAAAGACCGGCGAACCACTAGGCAGAGAGGGAGGAATCCACGGCCGCCCGGTCTTTTTCTGCGTTTTTGGGTATGTAATTTTTGAGATGGATCGTGATTAGCGGCGACCTGACAACCAGCTCAGCGATCCTCTCTGCCCAAGTTTAAAGCGAAGAGCGCAGAACCAATGCATCAAGCCAAATTCAGCATTCGTCATTTTTTTCTGTTAAGCCGTAAGAATAATGAAAAATAAACGAGTGGAAAACCAGCGGGATCTGGCGGTATTCTTAGCTGACGGGAAACTCAGGGACAAGAACTGAAACACCTGTGAAAAAGGCTGCAGGATGATCTATAAAACAAACTTATATATAACGAATAATAGCTTATAGATTAGAAATAATTATTGGACAATCTTTACCAACTGAGCTAAGATATCGGATGTGGAAGCGCTATCAGGCGCGAAACAAGGAGAAAGAAAAATGAAACTGAAGAAACTCTCTGCACTTCTGGCAGCTGGTTTGCTCTGTTTGACCGCAGTCACCGGCTGTTCTCAAACACCGGCCGCTCCGGAAAAAGAAGCGACCCCGACGCCATCTTCCGACGTCACAACGATGCGTGTCGCGACATGGAACATCGATTCCAAGGCGCATCCGGACATCAAGGAAATGTCCAACATCATTCATGAACGGGGAATCGAAATCATGGGCTTCCAGGAAATCGATATCCTGAACACCCGCAACGACTATGACATGGCTCAGGACTTTGTCAATGACAATTACCCCTACGTCCACTTCGCCAAGGGACGTGACTTCGCTGACGGCTATTTCGGCGTCGGCACGACTTCTTCTTTAGAATTCCAGGAAATCAGCTCAGTTCCAATTGAGAGCACGGGCAGTAAAGCCACCAAAACACTGGAACGCGTCGTTGTTGAAAAAGAAGGCAAGCAAATTGCTTTCTATGTCACGCATACCAGCTGGGAAAACAACGATCTGCGCCGCCGTCAGTTCACGGAAATCATCGAACGACTGGCTGCCGATCCGATTCCGTACAAGATCTTAGTCGCGGACTTCAACGCCGACCAGAGTCTGTATGAATACGATATCTTCAAAGATAATTATAATGTGTCCAACGGTAAAGACGGTGTCTGGTTTGATTCATTCAACGGCACTGACGATTCGATGAAGGTCATGACCGTGGACAACATCATCACGACGAAAAACATCAACATTACACATGTCGAAACTTACCACTCCGATATGGCTGACCATGATCTGATGTTTGCGGATATCGAACTGCTGGACGAAACGGCGCCGATGATCGAGCATGACCGCGCGCTGGGTCAGGATGTCACGGCGACCAGCACAGCTGACGATTCCCATCCTTACAACATGGTTGACTGCGATGATAAGACAGTCTGGCAGTCCGGGGAAGGCGAACAGGAAGTCATCCTGACGCTGGATCGTCCTTATAACGCGAAGAAACTGGGAATCCAGTGGGGTGAAAAAGCACCGGAAAACTTCAGCGTTGAAACTTCGGTCAACGGTACGGATTACGTTGCGGTTGCCAGCGGCACAAAAGACACGGCAGAAATCGCTTTGAACGGCGAAGTCAAATATGTGAAGCTCGTTCTGGACGCGGTTGAAGGCGGAAGCCAGATCGCAACGTTAAGCTTCTATGGTGATTGGATCACGCCGACGGCCGGCAGTGATGCAAGCCTGCTGGTTAACGGCGATATGGAAAGCGAAGAAGGCTGGACCTTAACCAATGCGACAGAAGAAGGCAACGCGGAATTCGCGCTGACTTATGAAGAAGCGGAAGCTGGAAACAAAGCGGCGAAGATCACGAAGACCGGCGCAGATGCCGGCGACGCTTCGATCGAACAGACCGTCGAAGTTCTGCCGAACGAACGTTACCAGTTAAGCTTCATGCACAAGACGGATACGCTGCATTCCGGCAACTTCTGTTATGAAATCAATCAGATGGATGCGGAAGGCAACACGATTTCCACACATCTGGCGAAGCTGACGGACAACCTGAACATGAGCGCGGATTTCCGGAAGTTTGATTACAACGTCATTACTGCAGCGAATGCAGCCAGCGTGAAGATTGCGCTGCATGTCGTAGGTGAAGGTGAAGGCAGCCTGTGGCTGGACGACGTCACATTCAAGGAAGTCGTTCCAACGGAATGCGTCTATGTCAAAGCGGATAAAACAGCGCTGAAAGTCGGCGAAACCGCAACTCTGAGCGCAGACGTTCTGCCGAAGAGCGCCAACGATATCCACATGAACTGGGTATCGTTAGACGAAAGCATCGCCACGGTCGATGAAAACGGCAAGGTTACCGCGAACGCGGCGGGCAAAGTCTTAGTCGGCCTGTTGAGCGACAGCGATCTGTTAGCGGAAAGCTACGTTCTGATCACCGTCGAATAAACAAAATAAGATTGAAGAAATGGCGTCCCGAAGGGGCGTCATTTTTTGGCAAATTTAACCTTGAACAAGAATAAGATACATTAGCGGCTTAACCTATCTGGCGTAATTGTACGAATTAGTTTGGAATTATGCTATGATGGTAGAAAAGAAATGAGGGATGAGCGATGGTGAAGCTCCGGTTTCCGAATCAAACGGAAATTGAAATTCCTAACGGAACGACGATTGCCCAGCTGGCGGCGGAACAGGAAAACCCGCGTGCGCTGGCAGGGGGAATCCTGAATGGGAAGGTTCATGATTTGAATTACCGCTTAAACAAAAGCGGCGCTTTTGAATGGATTACGCGCGGCAGTCTGATCGGTCAGATGATGACGGAACGCACGCTGAGCTTTTTATTCATTACCGCGGTGCGGCTGTGTTTCGATGGGCTGGATGTACTGATCGAGCATTCGCTGGCGGGCGGCTTGTACGGTACGCTGATCCGCAAAGAACCCGTGACTTTGGCAGAGCTGGAACAGGTTGAAGCGAAGATGCGGGACATGATTGCGAAGAAGGAACCGATTCACCGGCGCGTCGTTTCCAAAGCGGAGGCTGTGGCTCATTTTGAAGCGCTGGGGATGCCGGATAAAGCCAGTCTGCTGCGGCAGCGGACATCGGCGAAATGTAGTATTTATACCTGCGCGGGAGTCGACGATTATTTTTACGGCGTGATGCTTCCGGACGCTTCGTGGATCGGCCAGTTTACGCTGCGGAAGGTGCATCAGGGCTTCTGGCTCAGCACTGAAAAAGAGTTTATCGATCAGCCCAAGCTGTTCGAAGTTTACCGCCAGTTTGAACGCCGGGGACAAGAAACCGGAATTTCGATGGTTTCTCAGCTTAATGAGAAAATCCGCGAGGGCTGTCTGCCGCAGCTGATCAAGGACAATGAAAACCGCGTAGCGCGGGATTTGGATACGCTGGCGGATCAGATTGCCGCTCGTCCGGAATTGAAAATCGTTCTGATTGCCGGACCCAGCTCCGCGGGGAAAACAACCTTTTCGCGCCGCCTGGCATTTGCATTGCATGAGCGGGGCCGAAATCCGATCGCGATTTCGATGGATGATTTCTTCCTCAACCGCGAAGACAGTCCAAGGCTGCCGGACGGAACGCATGATTATGAGAATATCGAATGCCTGGATTTGAAACTGTTCAACACGTCGATGGAAGCGCTGATCAGCGGTCAGCCGGTCGTGCTGCCGACCTATGACTTCAAGCTGGGCGAGAAACGCTTCATCCGCGATCCGCTGACGCTGAAGCCGGATCAGATTCTGATTCTCGAAGGACTGCACGCGCTTAATCCGCGCAGCTCGGAAAAAATTGCGGAAGCCGCGAAGTTCCGCGTGTATATCAACGCTCTGACGCATCTGAACCTCGACCGGCACAATCGGATCACAACGACGGATTACCGCCTGATCCGCCGGATGACGCGCGATTATCAGTTCCGCGGCCGCAGCGTGCAGAGTACGCTGGACGGCTGGGAACAGGTGAAAGCGGGAGAAGACCGGTATATTTACCCGTATCAGGAACAGGCCGATTTCTTGTTTAATACGTCGATGGATTATGAACTGCCGATCTTAAAAACGATTCTGGCGCCGCTGCTGGATCAGGTGCCGGTGGCGGCACCGGAATATATCGAAGCTAACCGGATCCGCCGGCTGCTTGCGTATTTCGATGGCGGCGATCCGGCGCTTGTGCCGCATGATTCCATCTTGGCGGAGTTCATCGGCGGCAGTGTATTTGAGGAATAATCCGGGAAACTCCGGGTCGAGCGGCTCCTACTTCTGGTTGATTGCCGGATTGATCATCCGGGGTTATGATGGAAATCAGAAGCGAGGAGGAAGCTTATGAAACAATCAGGAAAAACGATGGGCATGGTCATTGCCAGTCTGCGGAAGGCCCAGGGAATGACGCAGGCTGAGCTGGCGGCCAAGATGCAGGTGACGGATAAAGCGGTATCGAAATGGGAACGGGATTTATCCTGCCCGGATATTCAGTCACTGCCGCGGCTGGCGGAAATCCTGGAGGTCTCTGTGGAGGAATTAATGCAGGGCGAAACCCGTCCCGCGTCGTCAGTGAAGCGAATCAACGAGATCGTGGATCTGGTGCTGAAGGCGCTGGTGGTTGCGATGGGCATCGCGTTAGTCGTGTGTTCTGTTTTAAAGACGCTGGAACCCACGAGTGGTTTCCAGCTGGCAGGTCTGGGGCTGGCCAGTGCGGGGATATTGTTTCTGCGGCAGGATAAGGGAATCCGCTAAGTAGAATTTTTATTTCTGTTACAGGATTCAGCGAGCAGAAATAGAATGCTTTTGTGAAATCTAGTAAATTCAGACAATGCAGGCAAATAAAAAGATGGAATTCCATCTTTTTATTTAGTTGTATCTTTAATTGTCTTTGAACGTTATTGGAGATAAGAAAGGTTGTAGTTATTTATACAGCGGACCGTAAGCCGCGCAGGCACGGTAGTCGGCGCTCTCCAGATCCTTCGTCCCGAAGGCAGCCCAGCTGTGCGGCCGGAACAGATCGTCGTCGCTCAGATTGTGCATCGAAACCGGAATCCGCAGCATGCTTGCCAGCGTGATCAGATCCTTGCCGATATGACCATAAGTGAAGGTGCCGTGGTTGGCGCCCCAGTTGGCCATGACGGAATAAACATCCTTAAACGCCGGATTGGCTTCGTCTAAGCGCGGAACGAACCAGGTTGTCGGCCACGTCGGATCGGTGCGCTGATCGAGAATCTTGTGCATTTCATCGTCCAGAACGACCGTCCAGCCCTCGGCAATCTGCATGACCGGGCCGATGCCCTGAACCAGATTCATCCGGACCATCGTGACCGGCATTTCCGCGTGGGTGCGGAAATGGGAGGAGAAGCCGCCGCCGCGGAAGTAGCCGAGATCCGCCGGACACCAGTCGGTCGCTTTCAGACAGGCGTCGATGTCCGCATCGGTCATTTCCCACCAGGTTTTCATGACGCCCTGGCCGTTTTCATCCTTCGCGCAGCCGGTGGCGTCCAGCGCCGCCGCACCGGAGTTGATCAGATGGATAAACCCGTTGGCCGCCCGGCCTTCCGGTCTGCGTCCGACAACCCGTTCAACCGCTTCCGGACTCCAGTAGGTACGTACGTCCGCGAAGATGGAAGCGCGGTGGTTCAGCAGCTTTTCAAACAACATTGCGACGCCGTTGAGCGTATCATTTTCTGTCGCCAGCACCAGCGGTTCCTTCTTCCCATTCCAGTTGAACGAGGAGTTGGTGATCGCTTCGGCAAAGTCGCCGTTGGGCATGTAGTCGGTCCACATGCGCTGACCCTGGAAGCCGCCCGCAATCGCGTTGCGGCCGATCGCTTCCTCATGCCGGCCGATGGCGTTCAGCTTGTCGTTGCCCAGCATGATGTCGCGGATGATCATTGTCATCTTGGTGACAAACTGCCACTGTTTTTCCTTATCCTCGGCACTGTACGGCTTGGCGTTCTTATCGAAGCCTTCCGGACAGTTGGCCTTAACCCAGGCGTAAGCCCGTTCGTATTCTTCATGATCGTAAATTTCCAGATTGACGCGGCGGATGATTTCCGACATATCCACCCATTCCGCGCGGATGCCTAAATACTTCTGGAAGAAATCCGGGTCGCAGCAGCTGCCCATGATGCCCATCGCAATCGCACCGATGTTGACGTAGGCTTTGTTGCGCATTTCGCCGACCGCAATGGCGCAGCGGGCGAAGCGCAGAATCTTTTCCTGCACATCGGCCGGAATCGAACGGTCGTCGGCATCCTGCACGTCATGACCATAAATGGAGAAGGCCGGCAGGCCCTTCTGGGCATGCGCCGCCATGACCGCCGCCAGATACACCGCGCCCGGCCGTTCGGTGCCGTTGAAACCCCAGACCGCCTTGACGGTTGTCGGATCGAGGTCCATCGTTTCTGAACCATAGCACCAGCACGGCGTAACGGACAGGGTGCCGCAGACGTTTTCGCGGCCGAACTTATCCGCGCACAGCGCCGCTTCCCGGCCGCCGCCGATCGTTGAGTCAGCGATCACGACCTGCACCGGCGTGCCGTCGGAATACGTCAGGTTGGCTTCAATCAAAGCTTTAGCGGCTTTCGCCATGCCCATTGTCTGTTCTTCGAGACCTTCGCGGATGCCGCCCCAGCGGCCGTCGATGGTCGGACGGATTCCAATCTTGCATTTGCTTAATTCCATCTCTGTTTGTTCTCCTTTTTCTGTTTTCTAATTTCCTATTTTATGGATTGTTCTGATCAGGCGGTTTCGTAGTCCAGCGCCTGAGTTTTCAATTGTTTCAGTCGGATGATTTGGGAAGTCATGGAGGTCTGCGGAACGGCCGTCATGATTTTCTCACTGTGCTGAATCAGCGCGGTGATCTGGGCATGGTCCGCTGCCAAACCTTCCGCGATCAGCTGCACGGCGATGTTGCCCAGCGCCGTGGCCTCGACCGGTCCGGCAATGACGCGTTTTCCGGTGGCGTCGGCGATCTTCTGGCGCAGCGTGGCAGACTGACAGCCGCCTCCAACCATATACAGCGTGTCTGAAGGCTGTCCTGTCAGGGCTTCCAGCTCGTCGAACGCCAGCTTCATCTGTGCGGCCAGGCTCTGGTAAACGCACCAGAACAGCTCGCCATGGCTCTGCGGCAGCGGCTGGCCGGTCGCTCTCAGATAGCTGTGAATCCGTTCGATTGTCTGGCCGAACTCGCGGAAGGTCGGGGCCTGGGTATCGATCAGGCCGCCGTAGCCCTGGGCTTTGTCCATCGTCGCTTCAATTTCATCGTAGGTCAGGACCGTTCCCTGGCGTTCCAGCTCAGCCTTGCATTGCTGGATGATCCACAGCCCGGTCAGGTTGCGTACCAGCCGGGTCTTGCCGCCGGGGCTGCCTTCGTTGGAAACACCCAGCCGGGCGCTGGCTTCGGTAATCACCGGCTGATCGAGAATCTGACCCGTGATCGCCCAGGTCCCGCAGCTTAAGAATAACGGATGGTCTTCCTCCGTCGGCAGCGCGTAGATCGCACTGGCCGTATCGTGCGCTCCGCACAACAGGACGTCGATCTCTCCGCAGCCGCACTCCACGGCAATTTCCGGTTTTAACGTTCCCAATACCTCACCCGGATAGCACAGCGGCGCAAATAAATCCGACCGCAGTCCTAACCGCTCAAGCAGCTTTGTATGAATACCGGTACGCTCAGGATTGAGGCATTGCGAGGTCGAGGCAATCGTGAACTCACACGCCTGCTTTTCCGTCAGGAAATACCCGATCAGATCTGGCATGAACAACAGCCGATGCGCCCGCTCCAGCACTTCCGGCCGCTGGTTTTTCAAGGCTGCCAGCTGCATCAGCGTGTTGATTTCGTCCGGCGTGTTGCCGGTCTGGGCAAACAGCTCCGGCATCGGAATGGTTTCACTTAACACATCCAGGATTCCGCGGGTCCGCTCATCGCGGTAACAGACCGGATTTTCAATCAGCCTGCCGCTTTCGTCCAGCAGGCCGAAATCTACGCCCCAGGTGTCGATTGCCAGCGATTTTACCTCGTAGCGCTGCGCGGCAAGAGCAATGCCTTTTTTGATTTGATTAAACAAGGATAAGACGTCCCAGTACAGCGAACCGCAGCAGGCCACCGGCTCGTTGGCAAACCGGTGGATCTCATGACAGCGCAGCGTTCTTTCCATCACTCAGCGCGGCGATCACACGGCCGCTGCTGGCGCCTAAGTCAATCGCAAGTACGCACGGTTCCATCGCTATTTCCCGGAATATTTCTTATAGCCCGGATGCTTTCCGGTGACGTGATAGGTCGTGTCGCGCATTGTGACCAGCCGGTCGATGTTTTCCCGCGAGATGTCCTTGACCCCGCCTAACAGCCGGGCGTTCAGCATGATTTTGGCTGTCAGCTCCAGCGTCTCCATGCGGTAATACGCGGTGATCAGATCGCAGCCGACGGTCAGCGCGCCATGGTTTTCCAATAAGATGACGTCGTGCTCCTTCAAAAACGGTGCGATGCCTTCCGGAACTTCGTCGGTCGAAGGCGTGCCGTACGGCGCGATCGGAACCGAGCCGATCGCAATGACCGATTCGATCATCGCGTAATCATCCATCGGCACATGCGCGCAGGCAAACCCGGTCGCGGTGGCCGGATGCGCGTGAACCACAGCGCCGACATCCTCGCGCTCCTGATAACAGCGCAGATGCATCTTGATTTCGCTGCTCGGCCGGTAGCCCTCCAGCGCTTCCAGCACCTCGCCTTTACCATTGATTTTAATCAGCTTTTCCGGTGTGATAAAGCTTTTCGAGATGCCGGTCGGCGTCGCTAAATAAAGATCCTCGCCGATCTTGACGGACACGTTGCCGTCGTTGGCCGCAACCCAGCCCTGCTGCCACATTTTGTGGCAGACATCGCAGATCTGTTCGCGGATTTCCTGTTCATTCATGATGTTTCATCCTCCCTATAAGATAATTGTGGCATAATCTTCCAGCGCATGCAAGCGCAGAATGAAACCGCTGACATCAGAAAAAAGACCGATAAAATCGGAAAGGAAAGAAACATGCGCAACCAGGCGCTTCTGTGAAATCATCGCGGTCAATGCGATCGGGAGTGCTCTTTGAATTTTCCGTGAAAATGCCGGAAAACAATGAATTTGAACGTGCCGGGATAAGCGCGATGAAGAGGAGAAACCAGATTCCGGATTCCGTTCAACGAGCTGAATTTCAAGGATATAAAGTTCCTTTGTAAAAATTTTACACACAAAAAAGACGAACATTCTTTGCTCGTCTTCGATATCAATTCAAGATTCTGCCTCAGCGGGCAACGGCTCTGCTTTTTTCAGCCATCGCCGGTAAGTCAGATCGATCCCCAGCGCCCCCAACGGCGCTGTGATCAGAATCGCCATCACCGCCGCGCTTAAGACAAGCTCGCCGCAGGCCAAGCCCAGACTCAGCGGAACCGCACCGATTGCAGCCTGGACGGTCGCTTTCGGACAATAGGCGATCATGCAGAAAAGCCGTTCCTTCCGGGTTAACGGCGTTTTGATCAGACAGACCGCCACGGCCGCCATCCGGCAGAGCAGCGCCATCAAGATCAAAAGCATCAGCGGCCCGCCCGCCTTGAACAGATAGGCAGGATTAACGACCGCGCCGACCAGCACAAACAACATCATTTCCGCGCCGACCCACAGCCGTGAAAACTTCTGCGACAGCCGTTGGGCTAAAACGAGATACCGGCTGTAAATCGCGATCCCCATCGCCATCACCGCCAATAATGCGGAAAACGGAAGGATCGCTTTCAGCTGCGTTTCCGCTTCCAATAACAGAAACGCCGCGCTCATCAGGATTAACACCTTGATGGAATCGCGCAGATGCACGCTGCGGAAAAACCAGCACAGCATCAGCCCGATCAAGGCCCCGGTCAGCACGCCTGTGATGATGGAAACCGGGACGGGAAGCAGCGAGGCGGCCGTCATCTTTCCCCCCTGCGCCAAAGTCAGAAAGCTGGAAAACAACACAATGACAAACACGTCGTCCGCCGAAGCGCCGGCCATGATCATCTGCGGAATAGATTGATCCGTTCCGCGCTTTTCCTCCATCAGTTTCAACATCCGCGGCACGATCACCGCCGGAGAAACCGCCGCGATCACCGCACCCATGACCGCGCATTCCACCATGGATAACCCCAGCAGCCTTGATCCCAGCAGAATATAGCCGAGAATTTCCACCGCGGCCGGGACAAAGCAAAGCAGGATCGCCGGCCGGCCCACCCGTTTTAAATCGTTCAAATCCAGCGCCAGTCCGGCCCGCAGAAGGATCAGCACCAAGGCCAGCTGCCGCAGCTCCGCCGCTATATTCATCAAGCTGTCAGATAACCAGTTTAAGCCATACGGGCCTAATAAAATTCCGGTTAAAATCATTCCGAGCAAACCGGGCAGCCGCAGCCGCTCCAGGATCTGGCTGAACAAAATTCCCACTAAAAACAACAACGCAAGACTGGTCAACATGTTCTTCTCCTCCTTTGATTTCTCCTGCTTTCCTGCGATAATCCACAAAAAAAGCTGACGGCCTATGCGAAAAACACATAGAAGTCATCAGCTGAAACAGCGGTTTAGGCGGATTGCCAGGGGAGAAATCATTCCCTGTCCTTTATTAAACCCGATTTTGGACACAATGTCAAGATTGTAAGAAATCCGGCAGTTGTGAGGAAAAGCCGCAGCGTGTATAATGGGGTACAGGCATAAGCCTGAACTTTGTAGAAATCGAACTGGAAAGCGACTGAAAATCAGACGAACGGCGTAGAATAATCACGAAACAGGAGGGGTATTATGATCGAAACTCCGGCACAAGCGATAATCTTGTTTTTTATTTACAGCTTTTTAGGCTGGGTCTGCGAGTGTATTTATTGTTCTATCGGGCAGCGGAAATGGATTAACCGCGGTTTTTTAGCTGGCCCTTACTGCCCGATTTACGGCTTTGGCGGCGTTTTTGTACTGACGCTGCTGGAACCGGTGGCTGATTCGTTCGGCATGGTTTTTCTCTGGGGCGTCGTCATTACCAGCGCGTTGGAATATCTGACCAGCTATGTGATGGAGAAAATGTTTCATACCCGGTGGTGGGATTATTCCCGGTATCGTTTTAATCTCAACGGCCGGATCTGCCTGTTGAATTCGACGCTGTTCGGCTTGATGTGCCTGTTTGTGGTCTACGTCATTCACCCGCCGATCCTCAGCGCCGTCCAGCGGATTCCGTTGACGCTGTTGTGGGTGATCAATGCCGCGCTGCTGATCTATTTCTCCACTGATGTGTTCAAGACCGTGCATGCGCTGCTGCGGCGAAACAAGGAATTTGTCGAGCTGGAAAAGTGTATGCAGGAGCTGCGTGAAGCGATGAAGAACGTCGGTCAGGTAGGCGAGGACGTGCCGTTTTATGAGCGGATTCAGGCAGTGATGGATTCGACGGACGCTGATGAACAGCTGTCGGCGATCATTGATAAGATGGTCAGCCGGATCGATCTGATGCCGAAGCGGACGTTTAAAATCCGTTCCCGTCTGAACAAGGCTTTCCCTTATCAGGTCAATCCGGAGTTTTCCAATGAATTCCGCGCCTGGGTAGATCAGACCCGCAACCGTACAAAAAAGGCGATTAATGATAAAAAAGAAGCAATCGCTGAAAAGATCGAAAACACGCTGGGCCGCTGATTGCGGCCCTGTTTTCATAAGGAAACACCGTTGTCGGAAATTCGCTTTACCCGACTATCAGACGTCGGAGAAAGAAGGCAGGCTGTATTCAAGGCGGATATGATATACTGAGAACAGAAAAATTCATTTCCTTCCGGAAAGTGGAACCGGCGAATGAATTGAGGAGAATTGTTGATGAAGGATATCCGTGGAATTGATCCTCAGCTTAAAGGCATCGCAAAGAAAATTCCGTATAACCGGTTCATGATCCTGGTGGCGAAACCGTATCAAACACTCGCGTTGAAATGCACGAAAATTCCTGACGGAGTTGCCTGCCGACGGGTTTTGTTGACGGAAAACGGCCGGAAATTACCGATTGATATTTATGAACCGGCGGCGGTGACAGACGTGCTTCCCTGTTTGTTGATGATCCATGGCGGCGCGTTCAGTTATAAAGCGTCGGTTTATCATAAAAAGCTGGCCTGCCTCTATGCGGCGGAGGTTCGCTGCCGGGTGGTTTTCCCGGATTATCATCTACTGCCGAAATATCCTTACCCGGCAGCTTATGAGGACTGTCTGGCCGCACTCCGGTGGATAGTTGAAAATGCAGAAAGCCTGCGGATCGATCAAACCCGGATCGGTATTGCGGGAGACAGCGCCGGCGGAACACTGGCGGCAACGCTCTGCAACCAGATAACGGCGGAAGCTCTGCCCTTTCCCTGCGCGCAGATGTTAGTCTATCCGGCTGTCGATGCGACGATGTCCACGCAGTCCATGGCGCAGTATTCAGATACGCCATTGTGGAATTCTCGCAACAACCGGAAAATGTGGAAGCTCTATTTAAAGAAGGCGGACAGCGTCCTGATCAGAAAGGCCTCGCCGATGCAGAACGATCTGCCGGACATGATCCCGCAGACTTACATTGAAACCGCGGAGTATGATTGTCTGTATGACGAAGGGGTCTTGTATGCGGAAAGACTGCGTGAAGCCGGAGCAAACGTGGATTTGAATGAAACAGAAGGAACGTTTCACGGTTATGATTCCGCAATTCAGACGCAAATTGCCAGAACGCAGATCGCAAAAAGAATCACGTTCTTAAAGAAATGCTTTTCTTGTGAAAAATGAGATACCAAAAGCGATGTAAGATCGGGAATCTTTTAAGGGATTGGATGAAAAGTGGGTTATTGAAAATGAAAAATGTGCTTTTTCCACATGGAATCAGCACATTTCATCTTTTCTGGAGCGTCGTCAGAACTTAGTTCTCCAGTAGTAGTTAAGATTAAGGATACAGGATCAATTCAGCTTAGGCGTGGATGTCTGCGCGGAATCGGCAGCGTCCGCGGGAACCAGCTGATCAAGAAAATCAGCCGGCATTTTAAAAACCAGGAAAATCAGCTCTGCCGGGATTAACGAGAGTATGGCGGCAAAGGACGAAAGGTGGAAAACATAAATCATCAGACTGACGACAACAACCAGATAAAACAAACGGAAGGCATACAGCTGCCGGCGCGTTTTGATCCGTTCATCCAGCAGCGCATCGCTGCCGGTATAATCCCGGTCGCCCAGGGTGATCACCGGCTGCCGGCGGTCGACAAACAACAGATACTGAAAATAAGCTTTAACGTTTTTCATAAAAAGCCTCCTCTCCGGTGTTCTTTCTTTGATTCTAACTGGAAAGATCCAGTTGTTTCACTATAATTAAAGTATAAATAGATTGACGGCTGAAAACAAGCGAAGTTACAAAATAAGGAAGCAAATGCGAACCTGAGAAAATCCTGAAGCGTGGTCATCGCAACAGAGATAAAACAGGTCGTTATCTAAAGGAAAGTGTGAATCCTCAGAGGAGAAGAAAATGAATAAGAAAATGATTGCGGCCGGTTTGGGGTTAGTAGGAATAATTGTCATCGTCACGGTCATTCCCGGTTGGGCAAGATTGAATGAAAATAAGGGAGTAAAACCAACGCCGACGCCGGAGTTGGAGCGGACGCCTGAAATCAAGGAAACTGAACCGACCGCGACTCCATCAGTCCAATCCCTTCCAACCTTTGTTTTTGATGATTTAGAAGTGAATCTTGAAGATGAAAATCAGTTGGAACGGATTTCCATTTCGGATCCGGCCGCGGGTTGTTCGTTGACGGTGGCGGATGAAATTCCCTATCCTGATGAACCAGCGCTGATCCACTTGATCGATCAGCTGGTCAAATCGCTCAACGACCGCGACGCCGATTTGATTAATACCTTATTAGCCCGGGAAGAAGATCAGGTTGAATTTATACCGGCAATGCCGAAAATTCAGGAATATGCGATTCATTATCAAGCCGACGGCATTGTCAAACTTGATTTAACCTGGCTGGATTGTGATCAGCTGTTGTATTCACAATATTGGATCACACTGGCGGAGTCTGACGGGTTAAAGATCGACACGCTGCGGGAAAAGCCGGAATGCAAGAACCGGGCTTCTGTGATGTTGGGGGAAGAATCAGAACTCATCGATGCCTTTGTGACCGCGCTGACAGAAACAAATTACTTTGATCTCCTGGCGCTTTATCCAAGAAATGCACCGTGCAGCGAAACGGGCTTCGATTTGTGGGAAAGCGTGAAAATCAAGTCGGCGGAAGTCCTGGAGATGGCCATGGCGGGGAACGAGTCGGCGGCGTTGATCGAGATCGACACCGAGGATCCTGGCTGCACGCAGCTCGCCGCTGGGAAACAGCGTTATTGTCTGGTGATGGAGAAAACTGGGAATTACGTCGCCATCGAAGGCTTCTATCGGATTCTGGAAGAATAAAGTTCATAGCGTTAAGTGAAATCTTTTCTGCGGATTATCAGCGTAAGTTAAGACCTTTGAAGTCGAGCTGAGAAGGATGAGTTGAATAAGAAATAAAACACCGAGCGGCGGTCCTACAAAGAGGGCCGCTGTTTTGATGAAATCGAAATAGGATGCGGGAAAAGAGTGAAAACACCGTACTGTTTTTATGTTTTCGATCATCTTCGGCATCGGTCAGGCTTTGGAAGCTCTGGCAACGATCCGCGTAATGATTTAATCTTAAACCATCCATACTATCCCTGAAATGGGGTGATCGCGATGCCGAGCGCGCATAAGGGCGCAATATCGTTTGGTCTGGTGCATATTCCGATCCAGCTGCAGGTAGCAGTGCGGGAGCATGATCTGAGCTTTAACCAGCTGTGTAAGAAAACCGGCGAACGAATTCGCTATAAAAAATTCTGTCCTTCCTGCAATAAAGAAATTAAACAGGATGAAATTGTCAAAGGCTATGAATATGAAAAAGATAAATATGTCATCATCAGCGGGGAGGATTTAGAAAAAATCCAGACGGAGAAGGACAAGACGATCCAGATTTTGAAATTTGTCAAAGAGGCGGAAGTGGATCCGATTTACTTTGAGAAAAACTATTATGCCCAGCCGGATAAGCAAGGACAGAAGGCGTTTGATCTGTTGCGGGAAGCGATGCTCGCAACTAAGAAAGCGGCGGTGGCCCGCACAGTGCTGGGAACCAAAGAGGCGCTGCTGCTGATCCGGGCCGTGGAGGATGGGATGCGCGTGACCTCGCTGTATTTTGAGGATGAGATCGTCACGGCGCCGGCCAAAACCGCAAGCAAGCTGACCAAGGCGGAAGTCACGATGGCGAAGCAGCTGATCGATCAGCTCAGCGGTCCGTTTGACATCGCGGATTATCATGATGAGTATCAGGAACGGCTGCGCAATTTGATTGAGCGGAAAATCCATAGTCAGGAAATCGTGAAGGTGAAGGAAAAACAGAGTGTTCAGGCTGTGGATCTGATGGAAGCCCTGAGCCAGAGCCTGAAGCAGACGACCGCCGGTGCGGCCAAGGCCAGGACGACGCGCAAACGGACCGGGAAAAGCTTATCATGAGCGATCTGTTTGATCAGCACGGCTATGCTCCGATGTTGATCGGCCGCAGCGAGGAAGCGTTTGACAGCGAGGACTATCTCTATGAAATCAAATGGGACGGCACCCGCTGCCTGGCCTATTGTTCGGATCATACGGAATTGATCAACAAGCGCGACAAACTGTTGAACGATCAGTTTCCCGAACTGCTGACCCTGCATCGTTGTCTGCCGAAATCCGCGGTCCTGGACGGGGAGATCGTCGTTTTCCATGACGGCAAGCCGGACTTCTACGCGCTGCAGCGCAGGGAAATGCTGCGCAGCGCCTTCCGCATCCGATTGGCGCAGGAAAGCGATCTGGCGACGTTCATCGTCTTCGATATCCTGGAGTATAACGGAAAAGACCTGACCGGACTGCCGTTAGTCAAACGCAAGGAGAAACTGAAAAGTTTTAAGGAAAGTGAAACCGCCGTCTGTTCGCGGGTCTATCTGTATGAAGGGGAAAAGCTGTATGCCTGGACACAGCGGCAAAACCTCGAAGGGATCGTCGCCAAAGAGAAAAACAGTCTGTATCAATGCGGCAGGCGGACAAGCTCCTGGATCAAGATCAAGAATCTGAAGGACGAGGATTTCGCGGTCTGCGGCTACATTCAGAAAGAGCGCAATGTGTTAAGTCTGGTGCTGGGGCAATACCAGGGAAAAACGCTTGTGTATAAAGGACATGTCACGCTGGGCGTCAGCGAAGCCTTGTTAAAAAAGAAGCTCCCGGTCACAGCAATATGTCCGTTTCCGGAAACGCCGAAGAATCATGAACAAGCCGTCTGGCTGAAACCGAAGCTGGTCTGTACCGTCAAGTATATGGACAAAACGGCGGCCGGTTCCCTGCGTCAGCCGGTGCTGAAAGGTTTCCGGGAGGATAAAACGGCGAAAGAATGCAAAATTGACGAATCTGAGTAAATTATCCTTTCTTTAAATAAGAAAAAGAAGTACAATAAGATCAGGAAGGAGGCGGATAAGCATGACCGTATTTCAGGTGTTTGATTCCGCAAATCTTGACCGCTGCCGCTTTTATATCGGCATGACGGCGTTTCTGGTCTGTTTTTTCTTCGTTGTGGCACTGGTGACGCAAAACAGCTTCTGGCTCATCTTGGCGGGAATTTCTGTTTTCAGCTGGCTGGCCGCGATGGCTTTCTGGTTCAGGCAGCGTCAGAAGATCCGGGCGTTCCTGCAGGCGCATCCGCTTCATGAACCGTACCGCTGCATCGATACGACGTTCTTCAGTGAACAGGAGATCTTATCGGCCAGTCTGGACAAGCTGACATGCTGCCGGTATGACGAGGTGCTGCAAGCCTACCACAATGATAATCCGTGGGAGAAAACCCGGCCGGGCTACAAAGGAATGCATACCGTGAGCGTATCCACGCAGCAGGGGGCGATCCTGATCCGCGTCAGCGACGGGCAGCGGGCGGAGCTGCTGGTGCGTTGGATCAACGGGAAAAAAGCAGGCAACGGCACAGTCCAGCTTGAGGAGCTGGATAACTGGTCGGTCAAGACACGTTTCTGACCGGCCTTTTTTACGGACTGGTAAAGAAGGCTGCCGGTTCTTTCCTCTAAGATATCGGCGTTTCCAGCTTGGTTCCTTGATGGAGCTTAAAGAAGAGCCCGGTATCAATCAAGCAGGATTGTGCTAGAATGGAACTATCAATCCGGATAAAAACGGTGAAAAGAAAGCGAGGTTAATCCTTTGAAAAAAATCGCAATCGGACTGCTCGGCCTGAGTCTGGTACTGACACTGGGCGGCTGTGGGCAGAAAAAGCCGGAGGTGCCTGCATCGACGCCGGAAGCAGAGGGGAAAGTCAAAGAGGAATTGACGGTTTACACCTTCGAGGACAGCGGCGTAAAATTTACGCTGGAAGTTCCAAAAACCTGGGAAAGAATAGAGCTGCTCGGCTATGAAGGCGATGAGGAACGGGAGGGCAGCCCTACCGTCGGTGTCCGCTACCCGTTTGATACGGAAGAAAATCAGATGTTTGCCGTGATGGCTGCCCTGTATTCACCGTTTTCCGTCGATGAGACCTTGTTTGAAACGACGCCGTATCAAACCGCCAGCGGTCTGACCGGGATCCGCTGCCTCCGTGAGATTGACGGAGAACGAATGGAGTATTATATCTTTGGCGGGGAGAATGCAGAGCTTCCTCAGTTGTTCGCGGTCGTCATCATGAGCAGCGAAACATATGCCGCACATGAAGCCGAGATCGAAGCAGCGGTGAAATCACTGAAGTTCGAATGAGCTTGAAGAAGTCAAAATAAAAGCAGCGGTCTGAGGCAATCCTCAGAAACCGCTGTTTTCAATTTCTCTGCATTTGTTGTGAAGGCAAGCGCCGGAAAGCCGGAATGTGTATCGTTGAATTACAGCTTGCGGTCGGAAAGCAGCTCCGCCCGTTCAATCATCTTGCTGAACTTATTGAAATTACTCTTCATGATATTTAAATACAGAGCGTCGATCAGATACAGCTGGGAACAGCGCATCGTTGTGACGTTCAGGCGGGTTTCGGTTTCAAAAGAAACGGTCTTTAAGATCAGATCCGCGAAGCTGTGCAGCGTGTTCTTCGCCATCCGCGTCATCGCGATGATCGGCATGTCATGTTCCTTGGCGATCGAAGCGGCCTTGATAACCTCGCGGGTTTCCCCGGATTCCGAGATCAGGAACAGGACGGTATCCTTTTTCGACTGATCGATCAGCGAGTAGATCGTATGCGGCGTCTGACTCGTCACGCATAACAATCCCATCTTGACCAGCTGATTGGCAAGATATTCACAGAATAAGTTAGAACTTCCGATGCCGAACAAAATAATCTTTTTCGCACTTGTCAGCATTTCACACGCCTGCTGGATCGTTTCCTCTTTGTTGTTCTCAAACGTCACTTCGACGATATCGTGATACTGCGCGATGATTTTGCGGTTGGTATCGTTCATCGATTCGTTGACCTGAATTTCTTCCCGCACCAGATCCTGCCGCGGGATCGCCGACAGATCCGCTAATAGTTCCCGGAAGCTGTTGTAGCCGAGCTTCTGCGAGAAGCGGATGATCGTGGACTGGCCGATGTGGGTATTGAGGGCCAGCTGATGGGACGTAATCGTCTTGATTTCATCAATATGTTCAAGAATGTAATCAGCGACGAGTTTTTCGGATTGTGTTAAATCCTGATAAACAGCTTTTAATTTTGCTTTAAACATGGGCGTTCCCCCTCTAGTCTTATGATTTAATTATACAGAAATAAAACAATAACTACAAATAAGTTAATCAAAAAACAACTGGAATGCTTGACAGATCCAGCGGAATGCAGTAATCTATGGGTAAATAATCCAAATAAAACCGCAAATTGTTTGGATAAAATACCCAAGGAGGAAGAAAGATGGAGAACAAGGTTTACGATGTCGTCGAGGGTCTTATTCAGAAACTGAAAACCACACAGGAAGAAAATGTGGAAAAAACAGCCCGACTGTTTGCGGATGCGCTGAAAAACGGCGGTATGCTGCAGGCATTCGGATCCGGCCATTCTCAAGCGGGGGCCAGCGAGCTGTGCTTCAGAGCCGGCGGATTCATCCCGACCAAGCAGATCAAAGAACCAGCCAGCGGCGCTTATGAAGGAATCGAGGGCGTCGGCACTTCCTTCATGAAGAAAGTTGACGTTCGTCCGAATGATGTCGTCGTTCTGATTTCCAATTCCGGACGCAATCCATTACCGGTAGAAATCGCTCTGGCGGCGCATGAAAAGGGCGCGAAGGTCGTTGCGATCACTTCGCTGGAAGCCTCGAAAAACCTGACGCCGAAGCATTCCTGCGGCAAGAACCTGTGGCAGCTAGCGGATGTCGTCATCGACAACTGCGTCATGGATGGGGATGCTTCGATTGACGTCGAAGGCCTGGACACCCGGATTTGCGGGATGTCCGCGATCACCACGGCAATTCTGATTCAGGCCTGTGTCTATCGCACAGCGCAGATGCTGCTGGAAGAAGGCATCGTTCCGCCAGTCTTCAAATCTCAGAACATCGACGGCGGCCCGGAATACAACGATCGTCTGTTAGCGCAGTATTTCGACCGCATGTATCACATGTAATTCAGCTCGAAAACGAATTGAATGGCAATGAAAACAGAAAAGGAATTCTAAGTGCAGAATTCCTTTTTTTAAGTGAGCTGAATAAAGTCTAATAGTTTATCAATGCTGGGAGTTTTAATGAGCGTTTCAATGAAATCTTTATTTGAAATCAGTTTTGATAAACTACTGTATAAACTGTAAAGATCATGATTTTCTTTTTTTCCTAAAGATATCAGAATAACCAGATATACAACGTTATCTTCATCCCATTTTAAAGGAGTGTGAAGAAGACCTGCTGTAATAAAGGTTTCGTCACTGATTCTCGTCATTGTGTGTGGAACGGCGACATAGTTTCCATAAGAAGTAAAACCCAGTTTTTCTCTTTCTAATACGGAAGCGAGTAATTCAGATAAATCAAAATTGTATTTTTGAGCCGCAAGTTCACATAACTTTTTCAGCAGTTGATTTTTATCATTCAGTCTTCCTTCATAGATTAGCTCTTTCGTAATATAATTCTTCACATGAATTTTTTCATAGTCGTCATTCAACAAGGATGAAATGATTTTACAATCCTGTTCATCAATATATTCACTTATTTTAATGGCTTTTTCCGGAATCTTCGGATACTTCAGCGATGTACTCAAAATTGCGTCAAACTCGTCGGGAGTAATTGAATCCAATTTGTCCATCTGAATAATCGTAAATGCATTAATATCCTGAACGAATTTCTTTTGGATTTTACTGTAGATCAGCAGTGAATTACTGCTTCTGGCACAGCTGATGATCAGAATTTTTTTCTTCTCTTTTTTCTGTTGATAAAGCTGTTCGATATGATTGCTGAAATGAATTGCGATATAGGATATTTCGTCATCGGATAGTGCATAATGATAAGTATTCTGAATCATATCCGAGGTGATTACGGAAAGCTCATAAGCGAATGGGAAGCTTGCCTTGATTTCATCTTTCATGTCGTTGGTCAGCTGCATGTTATATTTTAACCGGGTTAACAGCGGGATTAGATGCAGCGCTAATGCAATGCGCAGATTCGCGTTTAAAGTTAAATCAAGCTGAAACTGGCGCTGGATCTCAAGCAGGATTCGGGTTACAAAGGTGTCCATTTC
>NZ_GG657557.1:324426-332743 GCF_000157995.1 Holdemania filiformis DSM 12042 | reverse complement strand
TTCGGGTTACAAAGGTGTCCATTTCTTTTGAAATAACATTTGCGGAGTGATAATTTTTCTTCCCTTTTAAATTTATTGCCAGGAAATAAATTTCGTTTTCATTGATCTGTATATTGTATTTTCTGCAAAGCTTACGATAAATTGATTCAGCAATGAGGATTTCGTGGGCGAACAGATTTTTATTTTGGAATACGTCTTGAATACCTTCAGGTTCAATATAATGATTGGCATACATCCGGTTTAAGGCGATCAGAACGTGAACAACTAAATTCTGAAGAATCAGGTCTGAAATTTCGTAATCATTGTGTGCTAATACGTCCATAATGATTTCAGAGGTTGAGCTGATGATATCGTTATTAAAGAAATTTATTTCTTGTTCAACCTGGTGCCCGTATAAGTTTTCTTTGATGATACATAATCTTTTATTGATTTCCGAGCCGTCGATCTTAATTCCATAGCCGTATTTGTTTTTCACCGTCAGGGAATATTTATGAATGCGTGTTTTCAAGATCTTTAAATCTGCATAAAGCTGACTTCTGGAAATATATAACGCATCTTCCAGCCGGCTTAAAGAGACATAGCTGTTCGTATAAGATAATAAAAGAATTAATTTATTAACCCGGTAAAGCTGGTCATATTCGTCATTTCTTCCAGCTTCGATTATTTCATTAAGAAAAAGGGCATCTTCGTGGCTCAGCATATAGCCTTTGCCTGGTTTGGCAATCAAATGAATCTTATTCGAATCAAGAAAATCCTGAAGGGAATTCAGATGATTTTTAATCGAGGATTTACTTGTCTGGCACTCCGCAGCCAACAGGTTTAGGGTGATATATTCATCAGAATGCCTGCATAATGCGCTGAGCAGGCTGATTTGTCGGGAATTGAATTGTATCTTGTTCATTATTCTGTTTCCTTAACCTTTCGTTTATTCTTGGAATACAGTAAAATCAGGATTGGGAACAAGACCGGCAGGATCATACCGAAGAGTCCGCCGAGCAGCGACGAAGAAGTGATGATAAAATAGTAAGCGATAATCCCGTTGCCGCCGAACCAAAGATAGAGATAATTAAACACCCCGCCGAATCCAAAGTTCATGATTAGAATTAAGACATTAATCATCAGCGCGGTAAGGCAGGCTTTTTTTAAATCGGAGGCAGATAAATCAGTTAGAAACGATTTGTATATCAGGCCGTAGCCTAAAATGGCTGCAACACCAGTGCCGATGAGATAAAAAGTGCCGTTGAACCAATCCCGGAGACCGACTATTTCATTGAAAAGGCAAAGAATCAGGTAGACAAATAAAAGAAGAAGGGTATTCAGAATCTCAAGACTGACGAAACGGAATGAGGCCGGAATTTTTGCGATTATAGGATTAAGAATTGAAGCTGATAATTTCATTGGGTTCACGTCCCTTCTTGTCATAAATTATACCATGCTAAAAATAAAAAAAATCTTACCTTTTGGCTCGGATCAGAGCTAAAAGGCCGGATTAACTCTGTTTCAGAAATGCTAAACTGAATTCAGAAAGGCTGGAATAAAATGAAATATCGAAAATTAGGAAAAAACGGTCCCGAAGTTTCCGCCATTGGATTTGGTTGTATGGGCTTGAGTCATGGTTACGGAAATGATCAATCTGAAGAAGAAAAAATTTCCGTTATCCGGAAAGCTTATGAAGCTGGATGCAATTTTTTTGATACCGCAGAAGCTTATGGGCCGTATTGTAATGAAGAATTGCTGGGTCAAGCTCTGGCAGGGATCAGAAATAACTGCGTGGTTGCCACAAAATGCGGAATGAAAAATAGGAATGGGATAACCGTTTTAGATGGGTCGCCGCAGGCAATCAGAGAGTCTTTGGAAGGAAGTCTGCGAAGACTAAACACAGATTATATCGATCTTTACTATCTTCATCGTGTCGATCCGAATACCCCGATCGAGGTTTCAGCGCAATGCATGAAAGAACTGATTAAAGAAGGCAGAATCCGGGGATGGGGATTATCTGAAGTGGACAGTGAAACCATCCGGAGAGCTCATGCGGTATGTCCTTTGACCGCCGTTGAAAGCGAATATAACATGCTGTGGCGCAATGTTGAATCCGATGTACTGCCGTGTTTAAAAGAACTTGGGGTTGCCTTGGTTCCCTTCTCACCGCTAGCGAAAGGTTTTATGACAGGCACAATCACGGCGGATACCCAATTTTCAGATCGAGACAGCCGGAGAAGATACTCCCGGTTCCAGCCGGATGTGATTCAGGCCAATACGAAGATTCTGAATTTAATCAAGAGCTTTGCAGAACGATATCAGGTTACTGAGGCGCAGATTTCATTGGCCTGGCTTTTAAGTCGGTATGAATATTTAGTTCCGATTCCAGGAACAACAAAACAATATCGGGTCATTGAAAATCTCAAGGCGGCAGATCTGGATATGACTGCGGAAGATCTTGAGCAGTTAACTCAACTTTTAAATAAGACCCCCGTGGCAGGCCAGCGATTTTGATATCGTTGAAAAAGAAGTTACTTTTAAAAGTTGAGGGAGAAGAAAAATTTATAGAGTTTTGGCTTATCGCAAAGTTATGACGCTGAAGCATTGTTGTAAGAATAAATGATAGTATTTGTGCAGTGGAAGAACCCCAATGAAAGCTTAATTGAAAAGAGAGGAGATGAATTCTATGAAAATTGTATTAGTTTGTATGGCCGGCATGTCAACCAGCTTGTTAGTGGAAAACATGAAGAAATATGCGGAACCTGAGGACCGGATAACAGCAATGTCATATACGGAACTTGAACATACCTTAGAAGGGGAAAAAGTGGATGTTGTTCTGTTAGGACCGCAGATTAAAATGCACTATGATGAATTAAAAGACATTTGCGATCGCCGCAACGTCAAGATTGCGATTCTGGCTCCTGTTGTTTATGGCCGCATGGACGGTGCCAAGGCGATGGAGATGGCAAAAACGATTTAAAGGCAAATTGATAAAGTAGATGGGGAATTCCCTGCTTAGATGGAGGAGCTTATGAAAGAGAAAAAAGATCTGTCTGAACAGATAGAAAGCTTTACCAACAAAATCGCGAAACCGTTATCCAAGTTCGCTGCGATTCCTGGCGTTGCCGCCGCGATTGAGGGTATATCCGCCAATATGAATTTAATTATTATCGGCGGCGTATTCATGATCTTATATGTCTTATCCAGTGCCTATGCGACAGGCACGGAGAACGCGATTCTTCCGTTTTTGACGCCTTACGGAAGCAATGTGTCGCAGGTTAATAGTTTTACTTTAGGAATGATCGGTCTGCTTGCTTCAATATCCATCGCGAGCAAGTATGCCGAGAAAGTAAAAGTCGATCATACGACATCTGTCGTTCTCAGTTTCGTCGTCTTTATGATTCTTTCCAATTGGGGCGTCGTTGACGGAACGCTTTCTACAGCCAATTTTGGATCTAAAGGACTGATCGTCGCGATGTTCTCATCCGTTTTGAGTATCAAAGTCTACAAATGGTTTATCGACCGCAAGATTACGATTAAATTACCAGCAAGCGTACCACCGGCCATCGCCAATTCATTTATTGCCTTAATTCCTTCCTTTGTAATCATAACGTTTTGCTGGATTCTCCGGAATTTAATGAATATCGATATTGTCAGCGTTATTTACGGCTTGCTGGGACCAGTCTTTGACGCTTCGGAAACTGTTCCGTTTGCCGGTTTGGAAGGCCTGTTGTACAGTCTGTTCTGGTCCGTAGGCATTCATGGCGGCAATATGATCAGCCCGATCACCCAAGCGGTAACCAATACGTTTTTATCAGAGAATGCGGCGGCGCTGGCCAGCGGTGTCAGTTTAACCGCATTGCCGCATTGGTATAATGGCGCCCGTGTCGGCGTAACGTTCATCAACTATTGGCCGCTGCTCATCTTCATGGCGTTCTCAAAGTGCAAGGAGTTTAAGGTAATGGCTCCGGCGATGATTATCCCTGCATGCTTTAATATTACTGAGCCCTTGTTCTTTGGTCTGCCTCTGATCCTGAATCCGTTCCTGATGATTCCCTATATTATTACGCAGGTCATGACGCATTTAATATTCGCTGTTTCTGCAGCCAGCGGATTCATTGCCACGAAAGTTGCGATTTCCGTTCCCTGGGCACTGCCGTTTCCTTTGCAGCAGCTTATCGGGTTCAGCGGCGATATGAAAATATTCCTTGTGGATATCTTAGTTCTTGCGTTGTGCACTTTGATCTGGTATCCATTCTGGAAAGCTTTTGAAAAGAAAGAACTAGAAAAAGAAGCCTTGCTTGAAATCCAGTGATTAACCAAAATTGGGGAGTGGAGAACTTGAATTCTTCACTTCCTATTCATCGAAGGGAGTATGAAAATGAATCAAAGGGATCAAAAAGAAATGTTGAATTGTAGTCTGGAAATTATCATGCATGCGGGCAACGCCCGGGAATTATGTATGGCGGCTGTGAAAAAAGCAATGTCGAATGAAATGGATGAAGCAAATGCAAAATTGCAGGAAGCACGGGTGGAATTTACGGAAGCCCATCAGTCACAGACAAAGCTGTTAACTGAAAATGCACAGGCTGTTTCTGCGGAGAAAGTGGGTATCATTCCGGATATTTTGATGGTTCATGCGCAGGATCATTTTAATGCCGCTTATATCGACATTGATTTCAGCGGATTAATCATCGGTTTATATCAGGAAGTCAATGCGCTGAAAGAAGAAATAAAGGAACTAAAAACAAAATAACTAAGATGATGAAAGGAAAATGATGGATAAAAATCAAAAACTTTGGAATGTTAATTTTATCTTTATCTGTGTCGTCGCTTTTCTCAGCACACTGGGAACTTCGATCGGAACCGCAATTTTATCCAGAAAAGCAGTTTATTTGGGGGCTTCAGCGGAGATTGTCGGGGCGATTAACAGCGTGGCTTCTATATCAGCGTTGATCTGCATTCCTCTGGCGGCTCCCTTTATTGATTATTTTAATAAAAAGTATGTTTATGCACTGGTTACATTGATCAGCGCGCTGACCTTATTTGGCAATGCGGTAACCAATACCATCGGTTTTATGTTAGCACTGACGTTTATCAACGGAATCGGCAAAGGCATATCCGCTACCTCATCTCTGGCGATCGTGAGCGATACGATTCCAGAAAGCAAAATGACAGCGGGGATTACTTATTTTACAATATTCCAGGTTGCTTCACAGGCTTTCGGACCTTCTTTTGGATTAGCGTTGTATGATTATGCAGGATACGGGACAACATTTCTGATCAGTTCCGTCATGGTCTTTTTGACGGTCATCATGATATTTAAAATACCGACGCCTAGTCATAAAAGACAATCGAAGTTTAAATTCAAAATTCGCAACGCCTATGCGAAAGAGGCAATTTCTCCCGCTGTTATGATGGTGTTTTTATCGCTGGCGTACAGTACTGTGAATTCATTTTTAATCGTATATGCTGACAGCATTCAGATTCAGGATATCGGGTTGTATTTTACGGTGAACACGATCGTCTTATTATTTTCCAGGCCGCTGGTTGCGAAGTTGTCGGAACGGATAAAAGAACGAACGATCATTGTCGCGGCTGTTTTATTTACGATCGCAGCCCTGTTCTTGATTTCTATGGGAACCTCGTTAATCCACTTCATAATCGCCGCTGTCTTTGCGGCGTTTGGCTACGGCTCACTCCAGCCGATGATTCAAGCGATGTGCGTAGAAAGCGTGGGTCCTGACCGGCGCGGCGCAGCCAGCAGTACCAGCTATATGGGGACTAATATCGGGTATTTATTAGGTCCGACCCTGGGTGGAATGATCGCGGGCCGCTTTGGCTACAGCCGGATGTTTGCGTCTATGAATATCAGTTTGATCATCGCAATTTTGTTCTATTTCGGCTTTGTTGAAAGGAGAAAGAAAAATGAGGCTTATCGTTAAAGGAGATGATTTAGGATGGACCGACGGAGTGAACGCGGGGTTTGAAAAAGCCGCGCGCGATGGGATTTTGACGGCGGCGGGAGCGATGCCGAACATGCCGGCCTTTGAGCGGGGCATTCAGCTTTTAGCGCCTTATCGGCATGTAAGTCTGGGTCAGCATACAAACTTTGTATCGGGATTTCCCGTCAGTGATCCTTCCCGGATTCCCCATTTACTGAATGCCCAGGGACAGTTTTTATCAACTCGTTATATCCGCAGTTTAGATCAGTCCAAGGGAGATCCGATGCCATATTACGAAGAATATTTCTATGAAATTGAAGCTCAAGTGCTGAAATTTATAAAGGTTGTCGGACGCAAACCCGCTTATCTGGAAGGACATGCGGTCGGCACGCAGTCGTCGGAACGGGCGGTTGACGATGTCGCAGAAAAATATGATATTATTCACATTTGTCACGACGGTACCAATCCATACGGATTATTCTGCGCAAAGCTGGGAAAATACGCAATGGATATTTTCAAAACTGCAGATCAGTTTGAACAATATACATGCAGCCCGGAACAAGCGATTCTTGAAGATCAATTTGGAATCCTGGGCCATGAAACGGCTCAGATATTTTTCCATCCGGGTTTTGTAGACGCGGACATTTTTGATGCCAGCAGCTTCAATGGTGTGAGAATGAGAGACGTCCAGGCTCTGTGTTCCCCGGCAGTGAAGCAATGGATCGATGATCATAAAATTGAACTCATTAACTATTGTGATCTGCGGAAGGAGGCGGAAAGCGTTGCCATTTCCAGATAATTTTCTATGGGGAGCCGCGGTGGCTGCCAATCAGTGCGAGGGCGGGTTTTTACAGGGCAATAAAGGCATTTCCAATACGGACGTCATCACCAGAGGCAGCTTGGAGAATCCGCGGCAGATCACTTATACAGTCAATCATCGCCGACAGAAGACGGCATTAATGAATATGGAAAACATTCCGGAAGACGCTGAATTTGTCTGCTTTGATGATGAAACGTATCCCAACCATGAAAGTACCGATTTCTATCATCATTATAAAGAAGACATTGCATTGATGAAAGACTTGGGATTAAAGGCTTTTCGGATGTCAATTTCCTGGCCGAGGATCTTCCCGCTGGGCAATGACGAGGAACCCAATGAAGCTGGTTTAGCTTTTTATGAAGAAATTTTCCGGGGGTTGAAAGAAGCAGGAATTGAACCGATTGTAACGATCAATCATTACGAAATTCCAATTCACCTCACAGAGTTGTGGGGCAGCTGGCTGGACCGGAGAATGATAACGTGTTTTCTGAACTATTGTGAAACGATTTTTATGCGATATAAGGATCTGGTTCATTACTGGCTGACTTTTAATGAAATCAATCATGTAAACTTGGTCCCATTTTTAGCGGCCGGCATCACAAAAAAAGATCCTCGGTCGCTGGCTGTCGCTTCCCATTATGAATTAGTCGCTGCGGCAAAGGCTGTGTCTTTAGGCCGGAGGATAAATCCGAATTTTAAATTCGGCTGTATGATTGGTCATACGCAGGCATATCCCTATACCTGCAAACCTGAGGATATTTACGCGCGGTGGGACTTTATGAGCCGCTGTTATTTGTACAGCGATGTGCAGGTCCGGGGGTATTATCCGACATATCAGCTGAAAAAATGGGATCGAGAAGGAATTCGGCCGGAGATCACCGAACAGGATCGAAAGGATTTACAGGCAGGAACTGTCGATTTTATCAGCTTCAGCTATTATCATTCCGGAGTCCAGGCCGCTGATCTGGCAGTTTTGAAAATGACAGGCGGGAATTTAAGCCGGGGCGGGAAAAATCCGTATTTGCCGACAACCGAATGGGGATGGCAGATCGATCCAATGGGATTGCGAATGGCTTTAATCGAATTGTATGATCGGTATCAGAAACCGCTGTTTATCGTAGAGAATGGGCTGGGAGCTAAAGACCAGTTAGTTAACGGGCGAGTTCATGATCCCTATCGCATCGCCTATCTCAAAGCTCATATAGAAGCGATGATGCTCGCCATCGAAGTGGATGGAGTTGAGCTGTTAGGGTATACGCCATGGAGTTTTATTGATCTGGTTTCAGCAGGTACAGGAGAGTATCGAAAGCGTTACGGACTGGTTTACGTGGATAAGCAGGATGATGGCTCAGGAGATTATCAGCGATACCGTAAGGATTCATTTAGGTGGTATCGGGAAGTAATTAGAACAAACGGGTCCAATATTTAATCTGGTTATGAACAGTTTATAAAGCATACAGGGGGAATTCGAGTGCAGAATTCCTTTTTTCATATTATAATGAAGATACTTATTCTCGTTGCCGATAACGGCAGGGAGGTAGAAAGGGAAATATGAAGAAAGAAAAATTTTCGA
>NZ_GG657557.1:268575-324211 GCF_000157995.1 Holdemania filiformis DSM 12042 | reverse complement strand
GGCGGCCTTCAGCCTGCTGCTCAGCGGCTGTGGATCCACGCCGGCGCCGGCGCCTTCCGCAACGCCGACACCGTGGGTAGAAGCCGTTTCGGTCGAGCATCAGCCGCATCCGTTTGGCGGCATGGAGTATGTCCGGCCGGATCTGGAGGGATTGGATCAGAAGATCGCCGACTGTCAGGCGATGGCCGCGGAAGCGGACAGGGAGAGCGAACTGCTGGCCTTGTATGATGAGATTCTGGAGGATATCCGGCATTTAGATACGATGGATTCCTTGGCTACGATTCACTACAACCTTGATACGACCGACGCCTTCTATGAAGAAGAAATGACAACGCTGGATAACTATTATACGCGTCTGGACAACAGGATGAACGAGCTGACCGGCACGATTCTGGAATCCAGCTATCAGGAAGCCGCAAAAGCAGCCTGGGGCGAAGAGTTTATCGAACGCTATGAGATCAATTCCAAGCTGAATTCGCCGGAGATTGAAGAACTGAGCGAACAGGAAAACGATCTGGTCACGCAGTACACAAAACTGCTGGCTTCTGAATACACCACGGAGCTGAATGGTCAGACCGTTACAATCGACGATCTGGACCTGACCACCGATGAGGGAATTCAGGCGTACAGCGAGATTTATGAAAAGAAGAACGCGGAACTGGGCGGCATCTATCTGCAGCTGCGCGACCTGCGCATTCAGATCGCAGAAAAGCTGGGTTATGATAACTATACGGATTATGCTTATGATGTCTTAGGTCGCGATTATACGCCGGAAGACGCGCACAATTTCAGCGAGAAAATCAGAACGGAAATGCTGCCGGCGTTTGGTCAGATGATTAACAATCATTATGATGAACTGGTGAATGCGATCAACGGCATGCAGGCGGGCGACGGCGATCTGGAAGCGGCGCTGCCGATCCTGAAAACGGCGCTGCAGAAAGAATTTCCAAGCAAGATGAGCGAAGCTCTGGATTATATGCAGAGCAATAAACTGTATGATTTCAGTGCGGAACCGAATAAAATGCACGCGGGCTATACGACGATTCTTAATGAATATTCCGCGCCGTTCATGTTTATCAATTCCTCGGATTATCGTCAGCCGGACACGGTTGTCCATGAATTCGGGCAT
The DNA here is from genome assembly GCF_000157995.1 of Holdemania filiformis DSM 12042. Taxonomy (GTDB): domain Bacteria; phylum Bacillota_I; class Bacilli_A; order Erysipelotrichales; family Erysipelotrichaceae; genus Holdemania; species Holdemania filiformis. The sequence goes on along the minus strand of NZ_GG657557.1, from coordinate 323,082 downwards.
TACTACAACTTCTATCTGATGCCGGAATTGAAGTGGAATGATAACAACAATCTGGATGCTGCGGAAATTCACTCGCAGGCGCTGGAGCTGTTGATGCAGCCGTATTATGATCAGTTCTTCGGTGCAGATCAGGCGGAAGGCCAGAAGATCTATTCGATTTACAACATGATCAGCTCGATTCTGCAGGGCTGTGCGGAAGATGAATTCCAGCAGGCGGTATTTGCCAATCCGGATCTGACGCTGGAAGAAGTTAACGAGCTGCATTCTGAGATTTTCTACCAGTTTACCGGCAGCGAGCTGTATTATGAATGGGTAGAAATTCATCATCATTTTGAAACGCCGTTCTATTATGTCAGCTACGCGACCTCGGCGATTTCTGCTCTGGAAATCTGGGCGCAGAGTCTGGATGATCGGAATCAGGCGTTATCCACTTACAACCAGATCACCCAGTTCACAACGAATTTCAAATACCGCGATGCTCTGACCAGCAGCGGATTGAAGGATCCGTTCACGTCGGATTGTGTCAGTGAGATTGCTGAAAAGGTTAAAGGTCTGTAAAATAGAAACAAGCGAAGCAGGGGAAACTCTGCTTCATTTTTAGGTCAGGAAGCAGTGAAGGTTTAAAATAGGACTGGAAAAGCGGAGGGGAGTCCGCTATAATAAGACATGCATTAGCGCTGAGGATAAGGAGTCGTTAGCGCCAAATGCCATGTCCTGTTTCCGTAGCTCAGCTGGATAGAGCACCGCCCTCCTAAGGTTGTGCTCTACCAGCTGCCTTACGGGGAAAAGTGATCGTTGCCAGTCTCAATTTAATATAAGTCTCTGTAGCTCAGCAGGATAGAGCGTTCGCCTCCTAAGCGAAAGGCCGTGGGTTCGAATCCCGCCAGGGACGCCAGCAAACACGCCGAAAACCTTTGATTTATCAGGGTTTTCGGCTTTTCTTATTTCTGCGGCTTTTGTGGCTTTTTTGCAAAAAACCTTGGTTTGCTAACATTTGCTAACGAGATTTGGCCTTTTGCTAAGAAAGGCGGTAAGTCAGAGGTTCGATTTTTACCAAAGGAACTTGCAAACATTTGTTAGCAGAAATTAGAGGAAGTTGCAAACAAAATCGCGAATTTGCTAACATCGCTCAAAAATGCTTTCAGAACCTTGCTAACAAAAAAAGTGTTTGGTCACTGTGCAAAGTGGTTCAAACGAAGAAAACCTCTCACAAAGTGAGAGGCGTTCTTCTGAGGGAGGGACTTTATAAAGCTTTTGCCAGCTGCTTGAGCAGTGCGGCAGTTTCGGGATTTTTAAGCAGTTCCAGTATCTTCGCTGCATCACTTTCATCACTTTCAGTGACGGCAGTATCCGCAGTTTTAGGCTCTGTATCTTCAACAGGGTCAGGAGTCTTGGATGAGTAAAATGCTTCCTCCAATCGCTGAGCGTTTATGCAGCGATCCTCGTCGATGATGTGAGAGTAGACATCTGCAACCATTTTTACCTGAGCATGACCAGAGTCGCCCTGGACGGATTTCATATCGCCACCATTGAGTTTCAGCTTGTAGGTGATACTGGAGTGACGGAGAGAATGGAATACAACATGAGGCAGTCCGTTTTCTTTGATAAGTTTATTGAAAGCACGGTTAATCACCTGGCTTTCCATCGGACGGCCATTGCTGGAGCAAAAGACCAGGTTATTGTCGATGTATTCATCTCCAAACAGATCCATCAGCTCATCAATTTCTTTTTTTCTCTCTACCAGCATATAGGCAACTGTTTTCGGCAGGTACACGCGGCGAATACTGGTTTTGGTTTTAGGCTCTTTCAGGACCAGAGCAGTATGGGTACTGGCTATGCAAGGTGGAAACTTCTTAATAACACCTTTGTCGCTCAAATCGTCCAATGCACCTCGTGTAACCCGTTGCAGCTCTTTGTTGACGAATATATAAGCTGAACCATTTTCTATGCTCTGTGGTGCAATATCAATGCAGTCCCAGGTAAGGCCCAGCATTTCACCAATGCGTAAAGAGCAGGAGAACGCCAGATTTAAGGCAAGGGAGAGGATAGGATCATCACAGACTTCCATAGCCTTGCTCAGCGTTTCGGCAGTCCATATATCCCGTTCTTTATGTTCTTCTTTGGGAAGTGTCGCATTCAGGACAGGGTTACGGCTGATTAGTTCCCAACGCACCGCCTGATTAAAGGCACTGCGAAGTAGCTTGTGAATTTCTCTTACTGTATGCGGGGTCAGATATTCGCTTGTGGGTTTGCGGTTGTTGACGCTTACCGTTTTCACAGAGAGCAGATCACGGTAATACTTATCCATCATCCTTGGAGTGATGTCGGATAGTAACATATCTCCGATAATAGGAGTTATGTAGTTTCTCGCCAGACCACGGCGGCTTTCATATGTTGACATTGCCCAGGTATTTACACCATAGATGGACATATATTCATCGAGCAGATCGTTCAGGGTCTTTGCCGTAGGAATAAAGAAGGTTCCAGAGTCCTGCTCATACTCAATTTGCTTTTTTCGTTTTTTTGCTTCTGCATTTGTGCTGAAGGTTTCCCAACGCTGTCTGCGTTTTCCGTTTTCATCTGTGTAATCATACACCACAGAATATTTGCTTTTACGCTTCACGATAGATGCCATTTTCATTGCTCCTTTCTGAGATTTTCACATAATGAGTTTGCTTTTGATACCAGGCTTCAAAACTGCTGGTAATGATACGAATTCTTCGATCAATCAAGGTCGTCTCAAAATAGCCCCTTTTAACAAGGTCATAAGCTGTGCCAGATTTCAGCCCCAAAAGATCCGCCATTTCCGGAACTGACATCGTAGTATGCCTCCATTTCTCTCCGGGCGGTGTACCATCCACTTTTTTATAGTGGAACTGGCCGGCATACCAATCTTCAAAGCTATCCAGCATAACTCTCATTCGTCCGGCCACTTGAATTGTTTTGAAATAGTTCTTTTTAACCAACCAGTAGGATTCTACTTTACCAAGCCCAAGCATTTTGCCCATCTCTGGTACAGACATACTGGTCTTTACTCTTTGTTTTTGCATGGCTTTTGCCTCCTCTATAAAGTTTTTCTTGCTATGGCCTCATTGTAAGAGAAAGCAGAAAAAAAGTTAAGGATGTCGATTTGGAGATCGGCATCCTTGACAAATCATTCATCTGCGTGATCCAGCCAGTCATCAAAGCTCTTTTTGGAAATGCGGATATGACCGCCGACTCTGACGCTGTGGAATACACCCTGTTTTACCAGATTATATGCTGTGGGACGACTGATACCCAGAATGTCCTGAATCTCATCGACCGTATAGGTTCTTTTGTCATAGCTGACAGGATTTTGTTCATTAAAGCGGTTCAATTCCGCAATTCTTGCTTCAAACATAAAAACGCCTCCTTTATCCGGTAAGTGGCCTTACGGAGCCTCCATTTCCTCCGGAATATGAATATCTAAACTAACTTGCAGAGCATCATCAATCGCTCTCATTTCTTCGCGAGATACGCGCCCAATGTACGATAAAACACGCCTTTTATCAATCGTTTTAATTTGCTCCAGCAGAACAACAGATTTCAGTCCAAGCTCTGGAACGCTCTCCAGTGCATAGTGTGTGGGCAGCTCCTTTTTCTTAATCCATTTACTGGTGAGTGGAGCTACGATCAAAGTGGGGCAGAAAAAATTCCCCACATTGTTTTGAAGAACCAGGACAGGACGGGTGCCGCCTTGCTCTGATCCAAAATAAGGGTTCAAATTGGCATAATATAAATCCCCACGCTTATAAATCCAATCTTCTTTCATGTTCATCCTCCTATGTTTTGAGATTTGATTATGTAAGAAGGAGGCTCTGCAAATTACAGAGTCTCCTTCAATTTAGCGCCTGTTTTATCCCTTACTTGTCCACGACACCCCAGGGATTTGGGTAATCATTAAGCCGCAGGTGGCTGGCCTGCTTCTCAGGAGTTTCACCTCCACTTCGTTTGGTCTTACCCATGGCCTGCGACGGTTATTATCACGCTCGGACTATGGCTGTAAGAGAGCTTTCCTCCTTGTTATGCCATGACCGGATGCCATCCGATGTATTCCAGCCTGATATATTTCTGATAAACCGAAAACTCATCTATACAGCAAAAATGGGTTGGCCTGTTATGCGAGTGGCAGCTCTCAGAAAATATACCGCTGATGTAGCGGCTATTACGCCCAAAGAGGATCAAACTTAATGATTCGTATATGAGGTTGTCAAGGTGCAAGTGAAAGGATTTCCCTCTCACTTGCTACTGCCACTTTTTTAGAAAATCGCAACCAACTTTTTTATTTTTTCTTCAATTTTTTTCAATCGCTTATCTGCGGCTTGCCGAGTAATACCATATCGTTGGGCTAAACAAGTTGCATTTGGTATTTTCATTTCATAATAGGACAATATAAAATCTCGTTCTGCTGGACTCAGTTTCAATAGAGCTTGGTGTAAATCCTCAAGAAGTAAATTCTGAATAGCTTGTTCCGCAGTATCAACAGATTCATCCACAAACAAATCTGTATCCTGATAACCTTCCTCTGTGCCGTCACGATCTCCCACATGAGAAGCCGGGAATATAGAGCGACTTTTCTCATGTTCCTGGAGATAGCGGCTGTGGCGGTCCTCCTGTTGGTATTTTTCAAAATCTTTGCGAGAACATTCCATGATAATGCGGTCATCTTCATCACGGAACATTTTGACTGTTTCAACAAAAAAGCGCCCAGTAAAGCAACCATTGCGGCGTGCCTTACTGAACGCTGAAAAACTGATTTCCTCCCATTCCTGTGGGCTGTTATTTTTCCAAATGAATACTCTCGTCATATCCTTTCCTCCGTTCAAATTCTTGGTAGTCAGCGAATTTGAACGGTGTCATGGATATTTTGCTATGTACGCCTCCCAGCGCATACCGGCCTCCTAATACCGGGCAAAGAAAAAGGCCGGAAGTGTTTTCACCTCCAGCCATGTTCCTGCCGCCATATTGCAGCAGGAATGAAAAAAGCCCGGTTAATGCCGGGCCTTATGTAGAAAAGTATTCAATTTAGCGCATTCCTGCCACTATAACAAGTATAGCAGGTCGGAAGTCGGAAGGGAGTAGGGATTAGGTCGGGGATTTGTCGGGATTTAGTCGGGATTTAGTCGGGGCAGCTCCTCCAGGACTTCTGGAATAGAATATCCAAACAAGCAAACAGAAAATAAATAGATGGCTTCTCGTTTTCGGTCATAAAAGACACTGCGCTCTATATTTAGTTCTTCCAGCAATTCTTTCTCTGTACTGTTGAACCGATAGATAAATTGCTTAGTCAAAATTTCATAGTAAAGTTCTCCTCGATCCGGATACCGTTTCAGACGAAGGAGTGCACGGTCAATAATATTGACTAGCATTTGATTTTGAACAAGGCAGCAAACTTTTTCTTCAAAGGCTTGCAGTTCAATATCTGGTGCAAAATTTTCAAGATAGCAGAGGCCAGACTCTATATCTTGTTCTCCCATAATCCAAGCAGTTTCTTGTAATTCTTCTGCCCGTTCACTCAGAACCCAGACTACATCACGGTAAATCTTTAGAATCAGCTTACTTCTATGAAACGCAGCGTCGCTGTTAAGCCCCAAAGCTGTTAGCCTGCTGTTACATTTTTGGATTGTTGTGCTTTCTTTTCTCATAGAACATCCCTCCTTGTTCGCAATATTGCGAACATATTAGGTACAAAATAGCATAGCAGAGGAGCGTGAGAGAGGGCAGTGCCTCTCTCTATTCCCCCATTTGGTTATATCAGGTTTCTGGATTTTAGACGAATCTGCATTGCTTGCTTGGAAACCTCAAAAATATTTGCCATTTCAGCAATGAGCTGTTCATCTGTCCGGCCTATTTTAAGCCGGTAAAAACATTTTTTGATCTGCGGTAAAGGCATCAGCAGAGCAGAAGCCAGAGTATCCGCCTGACGCTCAATTATGCCATGACTTTCGTCGGAAGAAACATTTCCGTTATAAGCAGCAACATCTCCAGTACCAGAGTACAACTTCTTATGTAGTACCCAATGAGCCAGCTCATGGGCACAGGTAAAACGGAGCCGCCCTAATTTTGACGGATCACAAAGCCGTTCATCAATTAAGATTGTACCGGCTCTTACTGCAATCATTCGATACTGTCTCTGTATCTGGTCATATAAGACAACAGCACCGTCATCGAAAATTGTTTCCCCTAATATCTTGGGGTTTTTTCTTAGTGTATGAAACTCCAGGATTAGATCAAACTTTGTCTCGATAATGGTTTCGATTGGCACAGGACATGGTTGCCCGGATAGCAGAGAGGGATCATATTCCATCAGGATTTTTCGCCCTACTGCCTCGATTGCTTCTGTACGGATTTGTGGAATTGACAAAGCTCTCCCCCCTATCGTTTACGCTCCTTTAGCATTTTCATAAATGTCTGCCATTCTTCATCGGTAGCATCTACTTCTTTTGCCACACGCAAGGCTGCCCGAACAATATCTTTTTCCATGATATAGTCTGGCAAATCAGCAGATACTGTATTGCGTGATTTTGCAGCCAGATCCAAAAGCAACTCATGTTCTGATTTATCCAAATTCAGAAAGGCAGAGATGCGTTCCACAAAATCTCCATTGGGTGCAGGACGGCGGCTTTGCTCAATATCACACAGATAACCGTAAGCAATATTCAAATGCTTGGCTGTATCGCGTAAATTGAATTTGTGCGCCTTGCGTTTCTCGGCTATAAATGATCCAAAAGTTATATTGCCCACAGCATTCACCTCTCATTTGTTCGACGAACTGCGAACATCTTGCTTATATTGTATATCGAACATCTGTTCACTTCAAGGATAAAAATTTCATTTGAAAAGAGGTGTTAAAAATCAATAACACCTCTTTTGCGCTATATAAATTCCTGAGCGATTTGCTGCATTTCCGTAATGCACTCTTTGGGAGAGAGAATTTTTATTTTCCCTTTGAATTTGAATATCCAGCCATAAAAAGTTCCACTGGGGTTCACTTCAATTTTGGCTGTGAAGTGTGTATCATCATACCTATCAACAGCAGCATCTTCTCCATAATGATCTATGATTACTCTCATCAATTCGTTTTCACATAGAAGGGTTACTTCCTTCGATGACTCCGATGTAAACATATCAACCATTTTATTTGTATAGGAGGCTACATCAAATCCCTCTATCGGCATAAAGTAAGTTTCCAGATTTTCTACACTTGTTAGCCGATCTACACGGAAGTGAGCAATTTTCTGATGCTTCAGAGAAAATCCAATCAAATAGTAATGGTCATTTTTCCATTCAAGCGCATAAGGATTTACGACATAATAATATCCATCATGCTTTAAGATTTTCTTTTTTTCTTGAGTATATTCATAGTATTGGAACCGAATTTGCTGATGGTTTCCAATCGCTGTTTGGATATTGTCAATGATGTAGTAAACCTTTTCATTATGCGGTTTGACACGGCTGGATAAAGCAGCAAATTTTTGAAGCTGCTTTGCCTGATGTAGACTGGTCAGACGGCATAATTTCTGCACCAGCTCCTCAGACTTCTTGGCAGAAATGATCTTCGAGGATGCTACTGCGTCTGTCAGCATTTTCAGTTCTGGATGCTCAAACAGGCGGTTTCCCATAAAATATTGGTTTTGGGTACTCTTAACCACCACAATATCAATCCCCGCATCGATCAGCGCATTGGTATCTGCGTAAACAGTCTGCCGCACTGCCTGAATTCCTTTTCCATTCAGATGGGCAATGATGTCAGATACTGTGGCGGGATGGTTTTCATCGGTCCGCTCATAGAGAAACCGGAGTAATTCCAGTATCCGCATATTTGTTGAATTCTGCATACTTCACCTCCTCGATTCTTAAAATGGCCTATTTTGTATGGTGTCCAGCCCCAAAGACCAGAAGCAGGGCGACAGCACAGAGAAGCAGGCCGATCCAATTTCGATCTATAATCAGCTTGATCACCGCCACAAGCAGAAGTCCGCCTACCAGGAGCACAACGCCATTCATTCAGCGTCCTCCCGAAGCATAGTTTCCCATGTTGATGTCCAGCACCCCTCTGGGCGGCTGGATCAGGGCGTCCTCATACTGGCACTTCCACTGGATCTCCCGACACATCTGGCCATCCGCCACGCCGTCTATGGTTTCACCATCCCCAATGGGATTATCATGCTCCAGAATATAGGACGCAACATTATAGGCGTGGTTTACCACCCAGTTTGGGTCCATGTCGTGGAAGTGGTACTGGAGGTCGGGCAGAAACAGGGTACTCATGCCCACCGTGTCGATGAGCATATCCTCAGTGCCCTCAATGTTAAAGAAGCGGACATTGACCCCAAAGCGGATGAACCGATCCGGACCCTCAATCTGGTGGGAGCGTACATCCTCTGCCAGAAACAGCTTGCCGCAGTTCTGGAAATAGAATGCCTCACAGGTGGGGTACAGCTCCGCAAGAGCCTCCAAAAAGTCGGCATCCAGGTTGGCACGCTCCAGCGCCGGAAGTGTCGCAGCCAGCATATCGGTGGCTACCACCTGATATTTGCACTCCCGGAAGATCCGCTCCCGGTCCTCCTGGCAGTCCCACATCTGGCTCATCAGGAAGGCATCAAAGCCTTTGCCCTTGAACTTGTCGCATTTCATCACCATCAGCTGCACCGGGCATTTTCCGTCCTTGAACTCTGCAATATGCTCCTGTGCGGCAAAGCCAGCCATTTTCTTATCATAACAGAAGCACTCTGTTGATCCGATGTGCTTCTCCATTACAGCAGTCATTTTTTCTTTATCCGGCATTTCTACCGGCTCTTTGAACAGCATCTGAATGAGATAGGGGCCACCGGGCTGGGGGCCTTTTTTGTCGTCCAGATTTTGCTGGAAAGCTTTATTGCTCATTTGGTTTCCTCCTTCTTTTCTGGGAACAGTTTCCACCGAAACTCCAGCTCTTTCTGGACAAACTCTTTCGGCAGGCCGCGGGGGTTGGCGATGAGATACCATACCCGAAAGGTGCGCTTCTTCGGATCTGTTTCCTGCCGGTAGAGCTGATAGCCCGCCTCATCCTCCTGTGTCCACTGTCCTGTCTGCCGCTTGGCCTGCACAAGGGTTCCACCACCTGGTCCAGTTCCTCTCTGGTGCGGCTTGAGGCCCAGGCTTGATCCACATCATTGGCGTGGGAGAGGTGGAACAACATCGAACCCATCCAGTTCTTTGCCTTGTGTTCAGGCGTTCCGCGCAATTCCGCCTGATGGCGGTACTCCGCCAGCTGCTCCGATGTTCCGTACCGTTCCACCATCTGCTCATCCACATGAATGCACCAGCTGTAATCCTCCGGCTGGATAAAGGGGGCGCAGACCGGCTGGAGCGCCTCTGCTGGGTCCACCTCAAAGTGAGAGATAAAGTCAAGGTAGTGGGCTTGGATCAGGGGCAGGAAGGTGTCCAGCAGCCCGGTGTCCAACCGCAGATCCTCTGTCAGCATCCGAAAGAACGAACCGCCTGTTGTCGGTTCTATTTTGAAAGAGTAGAGACAATCATCTCCCTGCTTTATGATACAGGTGAAGCCCACCTCAACATTTCCATGGCCGATTTCGTAGTCTATGTAGTTGTAGCGCCTCCGATCAAACCAGATCAGGTAGGTCAGGCCGTTTTTTGTTCTCTTTTTGAAGTCGCCCTTTTTCAGCCGCTTCCAGCCCTTTTCCTCCAGGCCCAGGCCGTTCCATAGGTAGTCCAGAAGCTCCTGAAATATATCTGCCGGCCGTTTTTGTTCCACGGTCTCCACCCCCTGACGAATTCTCTTTAATAGTCAAGCAGGATAGGCACCTGCTGCTCCTCGGCAAACCGCATGGCCCGCCAGAACACGGAGAAGGCAAACTTGGCCAAGGATTGGGTGTCATACTGGGTGTGTTCCGGGATGTCTGCCTTGCTGTACTGTCCATCTGAGTCTACGGTTCCGTCTACCGGGTATCCCTCCGTGTCTGCCCAACCAAGGATAGTGTCCTCATCGGCCTGCCATGCCAGCTGGTTCAGCTTTTCCAGCTCCTTCCGCAGTCCGCCCAAGGTGGCGATCATCGTCTGATCATCGGTGGGCAGAGGGCCTTGGAATAGAAAGCTGTCGGTGAGGGGAAGCCACCAAGTCGCGCCCCGAAGCAGGGACCACACCCGCTCCTCGTCCGATGCAAGGCGGGCAATCAGGGGATGCTCCCCGAAGTCCCAGTCCTTCTCCACGGTGAGAGGCACCGGTTCCTCGTATGTATGACAGGCAGCCACCAGCAGCATAGCGCCAAAGGCATCCCAATCCGGCTTATCGGTGTAATAGGGCCGCTCGTTGTCCTCCGGCCATGGAGTGTAGTGCGGCTGGTTCGGCTGGGAAATGGCGGCTAAGATCTGATCCCGCCAGTCCTCCACTGCCGCCTGGATCTCAGCCGGGGACAGCTCCTCCTCGTTGTCGGCGGGTTCTCCATCCGGGGTGATCCGGTTAAAGGTGTATCCGTTTTCCTCCGCCCACTGCTGAACAACAGTTTTCCAGTTGTGAGAATAGTACCGGGTCAGCGGCCCGGCGTAAATATCAAGTCCCATAGCAATGTCTCCTTTTCTGTTATGCAGTCATTCTTTTGCTAGAGCGAACATCTGGTCAATCTTCTCCAGATCGTATTCCAAAATCCAGTCATGAAATTGATGATAGAGAGGCAATAGCAGCTTCTGTGAGCCGCCCAGCACATCCAGCCCACGGTCATCGTACAAATGGTAGAGGAACGGCCCCGGCCCAGCCAGATAGACGCTGGACACAAAGCCGTTCCAGCCGCCGATGTCCCCCAGAATGATTTCCCGAAGAAGCAGCTCTGGTTGAAAGCTGATCTTGCTGAGATCCCAGTAAAACTGCACTTGTGCATGGGTATCCCCATCTTCATCCTGCTCTGTGGCCGAAAGTTGTTCATCGGGAACTGGGAGGCCCACTCGCTGCCGGATAACGGTCAGCAGGGACTCGGCGGGTTCTTCATCGGGATACCCGTCGATCCGCAGAAGGTCCGGCACCGCCGGAAGTGCCCGATAGATCGCGGCGGCTCGGTCCAGCGCCCCCTGAACATAAGCGGGGTTGGTTTTCAGCTTCGCCGCACGCCTATCCAGATAGATTGGTTCCTCCCCGCCGATCTTAAAACGAATGCCCACCGGTGCATGGTAGAACAGAGGGTGTTCCAGCCCAGCCATGCCCAGATCATGTAAAATGTGTTCAAACCGCTTTGCCAGCATGGTATCCCTCCGTTCTCATGTCATTTCATACAGCAGAGCAGCATCGCCCTGCACCAGTTCCAGATGGGAGCGCAGCGTATTAAGCCCGCTTTGCACCGCCTCGGTGGGCAGATCCCAGTCCGGGGCAATTTCAGCGGCCAGCTCCGGGAGATCCTGCTCCCGCAGAGCTGCCAGCAGTTGAGACGCCAGCTCTCCCTCCAGCAGAGCGCAGTCCAGGGTGTCTTCCGTCTGGGGAGCAGGAAAACGGACATCCAGATCCAGTTCGCTCTCACACCAGTCCCAGATGGCCATATAGACCGCGCCGGAGCAGTCACCGTCGGACAACTCCTGCCGCTGGTTATTTTTTATCAGATAAAAGGACGCGATCTGTGACATGGTGGTTCCTCCTAAATGTTATTCGCTTCCATCAGCCCTTCGGCCTGCAACCGGATCACATAGAAAGCCCGCACCCAGTCCAGTTCCTGCTCCATGGAGTCCTCCAAAGCCAGCAGGCGGCGCTTGCCAAGCCTGCGATCCAGAAGGGCAAAGATACGGACAAGGGGATTCTCGCTGACAAGGCTTTTCTCGATGCTCTGGTTGTCAAAGATTCCAAACGCCTCATAGAACACCTTTTGGTCAAAGGTGCCCTGCTCCAGCGCATAGGCATGAGCCTGATTGATGGCCTCTTTTGCGGAGTCGTGATCTTTCAGCGTGGTGGAGCGCAAGTGATGAAATTTCGTCCACACATTTTCAAAATAGGTGTAGTAGTTGCTCCGCAGCACTTCCACGCCGTCCACACGAATGGCGGCCCGGCCCTCATGGTCGGCGCTTTTGCTGTAACTGGTGGCAAAATACTGGATGTGGCCCCGGAGTGCCGGGCACAGGTAGTCATTCTCCAATTTGTTCCGGATTCCACTCCAAGTGGATACTCTACTGTTTGACATAGGTGTTGTTTCCTTTCTGCTGATTCCTACTGCTTTTGGAGATACTCCCGGAAGCATTCGATGAACTCCCGATTCCGCTTAGGGACATCGAACCCCTTCCGATGGGGGAAGAACCCCTCCTGTTCCACATCGTCCAGCAGCTTGGGCAGATTGGAAAACCGGGCAAAGAATGGTAGTGCATAGTCCTGGATCTGCCCGGAAATTTCCTGGATAGAGCGTTCCCGCTCCAGCAGAGTAGATACCTCATAGCGGGGGAAGTCATCATACCGGTGGGTCAGCCGGGCGATGGAGGTACCCACGATACCATCATAGGTTTCCTCCGTCCCTTCCTGCTCACTGCGCCACTGGGCAATCACCGGGGAACTCACATCGAAGAAGGCAGTAAAAGTGGTGGAGCCAAAGCGGATGGAGGGGGAAAAGTAAAAGGAGAACACAAAGATGCCGTCTTTTTTGTAGATGTCATTTTTGCTCTTGCGGTATTTGTAGCCCAGCGGGTTCAAAGGCTCCGCGATCCGCTCACAGGTATAGACGAAGATCTCACGGGGCTTGGTTCCCTTGGGAAAATCCTTCTTCTCCATGTTGCCACCTCAATCAAAATCCATCCAGACCAGGTGTTTTCCGCAGTGGAGGCACTGGAACAGATAGCATTGCAGATGCCCGCCATTGACGGATTCCTGAATCATTTTCTTCTGTTCGTCATCCCACATGGGATCGTCCAACACTTCCTCGAGCACACCCAGCGCCCGCAGTTCTCTGGCACCCACATGGCCCAGGTAGGCGCAGTAGTCGCCACAGTGGGCGCGCCAGTATTCCTGCTGCCAACCGGAGTAGCCGGGAGTTCGGTGGATGAGCTCGTCCAGCTTCTCTGGATCGTCTACACCATTATCCAGAGAGCAATCGTCCTGGAAGCAGCCGTCATATTTCCGGGCTGCTTCGCCACTGGAGATACACTCCGGGCACAGATACTCAATATCCTCCACAGCGTAAAAGGGGCCTGTATAGAAAATATGGGTCGTCTTGCCGCAGCAGTCGCAGACAACGCCGTCTGCGGATTCCTCAAAAGCCCCAGTTTCCAGAGGGTTTGGGTGATACCGGAAGGCGGGCAGGCCCAGCTGGGCCTGCCGTTCCTTTTCTTTCTGCTTTTCCTCCGGCGTTTTGGGCTTGGGGAGAGCATAATGATTGCCCCAGTTTTCCGCATAGTCCTTCAGCGTGCCCAGCCGCTTGAGGGTCTTTTTATCGGAACGATTTCCGATTTGGCAGAGCAGTTCATAGGCATCCTTCTTGAAGTCCAGTAGATCATACATATCCACCAGCACTTCCTTGGCCTGCTGATCCTCACTCTGCTCAAGTTCTTCCTTGAAGGTATATAGAGCGCGGACACTGTCCGGACCTTCATTGGTCGCAACAAACTGTTTTTTTAGTTCGATATAGGTTTTCTGATATTCTGTCATTGGTCGCACCTCCCATCAATCCCACCAGAAATACCAGACAGTGGACTGCCACAGGACATCTGCCAAGGAGCCAATGCTTCCATCCTCATTCTGATCCAGATCTGGGCAGAAGCCATATTGCTCCACAGCCACTTCCATAGCTCTTTCCTTGGAGATCGGAGTCGGAAGTTCAAACTCCAATTCATCGTGGCTCATGGCGGCAGGGATGGCACCATGCTGCTCGAACCAGTATTTCGCCACTGCCATCAGGTCCGGCGTGTCGGGGCACTCATTCCAATTTCCAAAGGGCAGATAGGCGAAGATCTCCCAGGGGTTCTTGACCGGAATTTTGGCCAGAATGAGCGGATAGGTCATGTGGCTATCCGAATCCCAATAGCAGGAGAAGCGGTCATTGTCATAGCCGCCCTCCATCTCGCCCAGGACTTCCGCCTCCCAGTCCATGTCATCGTCCTCGGCTTCTTCCTTGCGCTGGCCGGTCAATTCCTCCAGAACCGCCTTTCCGTCCTTGATGGGAGCGGAGAGCATCTTCTTCCGGTACTCCTCTACCGTTTTGAGGTCAAATTCATAGCAGTCCGCATCATGCTCCGGGTCGGCGTTCATTACCAGACATTCCAACAGCGTTTCATCATCCGCCTGGATAAGTACGGGAACAAAGCCCTCCCGTACCCCCAGCCGCTGGGCGTAGCTGTATGCCGACATGATGGGGTCATCATCTGCCATGGATGGGAAATAGGTACACTCGCAGTCCAGATACTCCATGATGGCCTGAGCAACCTCGGAAGGCTCCAGCGTGTCCTCGTCGAAGTCCTGTCCCTGCCAGTTTTCAAACCGTTCCCCGATCACCTCTGCCATAGCCTGATAGTAGTCCTCGTCAAAGGGGATGAACAGGTAGGCTTCATCCTGGAACTCATCAGAGTGATACCGCTCCGGGCCGAAGAAGCGGAGGGCGTTGTCGTCAACATCGGCAGAATAGTAGGGGCTGTCGCCCTCTCCGTAGTAATAGCCTGCAAAGGCACGGCCTTGCTGATTGAATAGCACAGAGAACAGACAGCCGTCCAGCTCATCCCGGATAAACTCCCGCAGATCCACGCTGGCAGGATCAGCTTTGACCTGTTTGGCCACTTCGCTGTATTCTTTCAGGAAGTCCTCACCCATCAGGTCGTGCTCCATGCACCAGCGCAGGTAGATGGCCATGTGGTTATAAGCGTTGATGGGGTCAATTGGCAGTCCCTTCTCCTCAATGCTCTCGATATGATAGGAGGCATCGTCCATCTCACCGTCAAAATCATCATTGGAAAGGGTGCCACGGGTGATAGCATCCTGACGATCAGGCTCCACCACAAAGCTGATGCCGTTCATTTTGCCCAGCAGGGCGTCCGCGTCATGGGCCAGCTTATATTCCAATTCATCCCGGTAGAGAGGAATCACCTGATAGAAGTTGACCTCCTCGCCACTCGGCAGGATGCAGACCTCGCTGCCATCTTCGGTATCCTGGGGACCAGTCAGAATGGCGGCGCACAGCTTTGTGTCCTTTGCAAAATCCTCCTCATTGTCCATGGTATGGCCGAAGCCCAGCCAGGTATCGCTGGCAATGGGAAGGCGGGCCAAGGATTTCAGCAGGCGGATGGGCCAGTACCACTTTTCGTCTTTCATGGACTCCTGATCCAGCTTCCAGTCCGCAGGCAGGGCAATGGCCAGCTCCGCCCGCTCCAGCTTATATTCCGCCAGTTCCTCCGGCACATTCATCCGGTGAGCGCCCATGCCCATGGTGACCAGGGTGCAGTAGTCCCGCTCCTCAGAGGGCGGCACCACGCAGATGTCCACATGGATATCGGGAGAAACCAGCTCATGGAACACATTCTCGAACTTGCCGAAATACTGCTCAATGTGCCCCTCGACGGCTTCCATCTCCTCCTCGGTGTAGACTTCGGGATTACTGAATTCTTCCTCATCCTGCGTGTCATCATTGTCTGAGTGGTCGCAGCTGTCATCCTCCGGATCTCCCTTTATAGGCTCGTAACCGATCTTCAGGGTCATCTGTTCCTCCGGCAGGGAGACGCCGGGGCTGCGGGTGATGGTGTGCTTATCGTCCGCAGAAAAACCGATGGTCTCGCCGTCTTGCAGTGTCACATCACACGCCAGCACATAGGAGGCAAGGCTGGCCAAAAAGTCCCGCAGTTCCTCCGGCTCAGCGTCGGTGTTCAACACCTCCATTTCCTCCTTGCCAAACACATCCATGCCGTAGGTGTAGCCGTTTAGGCCCCCCTCGCTCCGGTACAGGCCGAACCAAACCCAGTTGAAGATGGGCAGTTCGTCCTCTTTGAGCATATCGGCAAGGCCCTCATAGAAACGAGGCTCAAATACCACGCCGCTGGTGTAGACACCGGTGGCATATTTCTGCTTGCAGCACACTGCCATCGCCTTAGTGAACAGCTTACCCCGTTCC
The DNA here is from genome assembly GCF_000157995.1 of Holdemania filiformis DSM 12042. Classification (GTDB taxonomy): domain Bacteria; phylum Bacillota_I; class Bacilli_A; order Erysipelotrichales; family Erysipelotrichaceae; genus Holdemania; species Holdemania filiformis. The sequence goes on along the minus strand of NZ_GG657557.1, from coordinate 307,006 downwards.
AGCAGTTTTTCCTCCTCGCCCAATACAGCCACCACGATATGGGCCTTGTGCGCTTTGGCCACCTCTACGGCCTCTGGCCACATATAGTTGTTTTCGGCGTTGATCTCCGCTTCATTGTCCGGGATGTGACCGTGGAAGAGTGTCACGATCAGCATCATGCCGCCGACCCGCATTACCACAGCGTCATCGCTGTTCTCATCATCTTCGTCGCCCTCATCCGGCTCCTCATCTACGATGCCCCATTCTTCCCGTAGATTCCGGATCAACTGCTCCTTGTCCCATTCCGCTTTGGAGAGGAGCACAGACCCGGCAAAGGAGCCCTTACGGTCAGTTTTCTCCTCGTCGGCGTCATCCTCAAGATCCTCTACATCTTCATCCGGATCATAGAGGGATTCATGCTCCAGTCCGCGGACAAATTCCTCAAAGCTGTCTGCCAGATGGGTAATCTTGTAGTCGTTTTCCTGATCCACATGGACTACCGCAGGCTCTCCCTGGGGGCCGCAAGCTCGGTAGTCCAGGAAAATCATATCGTGTCCGGCGCTTGGACAGTCACAGATGGCCACACCGATGGCAGGATACTCCCACTCATCGATCATAAACTGGCTGCCCAGCTCTCCGCAGAGGGAGCAGCTCTTTTCTCGTCCGATGCCGAAAATGCCGGTGATGGCCACATGGTCTTCTGCCCAACAGGTCGGCTCATCGCAGGGATAGCAGGTATTCACCGGAATGCCGCCGTTGTGCTGCTTCATCAGCCAGATGTAGGCGGCGGGCAGCTTATAGCCCAGTTCCTCCTCCACGCTGGCGATCAGCTCATCGGAAGGCGGATCACTGACATATTCTTTCAGTGCATACCAATTATCATCCCAGAAGTTGGTGAGGTCGAAGCCCTCAAATGGAGTATCACCGGGCACGAATTTGGCCTTCTTCTTCCGGCTGCGCTGGCGTTTCCGGATCTCCGCCTTACACTCCCGAATTACTGCCGGGGCATTTTCGTCCTCGGGGTCCAGCTCCGCCCACCGCTCGGCGTAGGGGATGGCCTTTTCCTCCTGACCATAGAGATACTGATAGCCATAGGCCATCCGCATATTCCACTCCGCCTTGTCCTGGCCTTCCTCCCGGACGGACTCCAGCACCTCAATGGCCCTCAGAAGGGCTTTGTCTCCCTTGGATTTCAAAGTACCTTCGTCATGGTCCCCGATGATGGCGTAGTTCTCCAGTGCACGGGCCAGGGCGTAGGCGGTGCGGTAGTTCCTCCAGTTCTCCGGGATGGCATTCAGTGCCTGGATACAGCGGGTGTACTCGTCTTCGTCGTTCCACTGCTCCAGCTGAGCGAAGAATGCTTCGGCGTTCTGTTGGGTGTAAGGAATATAGTCCATGCCCGTCAGCGTTTCGTCCAACTCGTCATCCTGATTCTCAGTTTCTGTCCCATCATCTTGTTGCTTTAGGGATACAGAACCGGCTTCACGGCGGAAGGTGTGGAAGATGGCCCATGGGATGTCCGTGCCTTCAAAGAACTCTTTCGCCATGTTCAGCGCCTCTTGGATGTCCCAGGCGATGAAGTCCACATAGCCACAGTAGAGGCCGGTAGCCCCGCCGGTGAGAGTGAGCACTTCCGATCCATCCCCGCCGGTGAGCACTTCCTCCAGTTTGTCCCGGAAGTCGAAAATTTTCTGACTGCCTCCCTCCTCCCGCAGGGTATCCAGGGGATAGCAGAAGAAGCCCGCCACCGCGCCGTCGGCATGGAGATCGTCCATAAAATCATTGTCGGCATTCAGATAGCCGTTGATGAGCGGCACACAGCAGGTGGAACCGGCCATTACATCCAGCCGCCAATCGGCGTCCGGGTCCTGTTTGGGTTCCATTTTGTAACCAAGGTAGCTCTCCAGATAGGCTTCCGGGTCGGTGGAGAGCTCCAGGCCCTGCTCCCGCAGTTTGTCGGGCAGCTGGGACAGGAGGAAGGACGGCTCTGCCTTGGGTTCCTCCAGCACATCAAAGCTGTCTATGTATCTCATGTGGGAGATCTCGCCCAGCACTTGGTCGGTGAAGGTAGTGAGCATCCACCAGGCCCGGCCTTCTTCCTCCCGGAGCATAGGCAGCAGCTTTTCGCAGTAGGCGGAGATGGCGAAGCTGTTTTCACCCTGCTCCTCCAGCCAGATCTGCACATCCTCCCCGGAGATGTCCAAGCCATCCTCAGTACGCAGGCCGATGTTCTGGAGAGGCTGACGGCCCACAAGGATATTCCAGTGCTCCAGCACCTCCTTGGGGGCGTGCTTCTGGAAGTAGACCAGCTCAAACAGCTTGACCTTATCCCCCTCCGGGGTGAGGATCAGCTCATGCTTTTCGCCGTTGAAGCCCATCTCGAAGGAAATCTCGTCAAAAACCAAATTCAGGGTTTCCTCCATTTGGGCCACGATCTCCGCACCGCGGGTGTGATCTTTGTCCTCGTCCATCATCTGGCGCAGCTCTGCTTCCATCTCGGCAAAGGTTTCCCACCAGTTCTCTGTCCGTTCCCGGAAGCACTCCCAGAACTGCGGCAGAGAAATACCCTTTTTGCACGAGTCAATTAGTTCCTCCATGTCCTGTCGGGTGTTGAGCTTAGGATCATCACCGGGATGCAGTTCCAGAGCTTTTTCAAAATGCCGCAGAGCGCGGCCCTCCTGATCCAGATAATAATAGGCATACCCCATACGGAAATTCCAGGAATAAGTATCTCCCAGTTCCTCCTCATGGGACTGCATCAGTTCCAGTGCCTGGTGAAGCAGCTTCCTTCCCTCCGGCTCGCTGGAGTCCGCCGGATTGTTGTAGGCGCGGGCCAGCTCCATATCCATTTCCGGGGTACGCTCCTCGGCAGAGATTGCCTCCAGTGCGTCAACGATTTTCTGGTGTTTGTCCTCCTCATGCCACTTCTGGCACTGCTTCAAAATATCCATATCAGGGTCCTCCTCGTCCTCATCTGGTTTCCAGTCTTTGATCTGCTGGAACACGCCGTTCTCATCCCGCTCAAAGGCGCAGGGGGCGGGGGTGTTCAGCAGAGGAATGATGTCGGGATCGTCGTTGCAAATTGTGTTCAGCTTGTAAATCCCGGCGTTGTTAGGGTCGTCCATGTACGCCTCGCTCTCGTCACCAGCGGTGAAGCGCCAGCCACTGTCCCAGCCGCCGTCCGGCTTCTCCCTGTAGCAGTAGCCAACCTTGCAGCCCTCCACTGTGATGCGGTTGGTGGCGATACAGCCATCGGCACCCTCCCAGTCAGGGAGCAGATCTTTTACATCTTCCGCCTTTACATGGTAGTTCCGGTTGCGGCCAGAGGCTTCGTACAGCTCCTTCCGCAGCATCTCCACCTGAGAAGCCATATCCGTGATCTCATCCTCGCCCATCATCTCGCTGATGTCGTATTCCAGCGGGGCATGGACAAAGTCCGCCAGGGCCTTGTCCATGGCCTCGTGCTCCTCCGGCGTAGCAGTGATGCGGATACGGCGGGCGGGGGTGTTGTACTCGTCCAGATCCTGAAGGTTTACACTGCCACTGACGCTGCACTCCAGCAGGATGGCGGCCAGGTCGGTGACCACATCAATGGCGAAGTGGAAGTCCATCTCCACGCCGTCCGAATGGGTGAACTCCAGATACTCCACGGTCTGGCGGAAGTCCCAGTTCTGCTTGTCCAGACCAATCTTGGCGAAAATCTCGCTGAGGGGGATCTCCTCCTTTTTCTGATCCTCTAAAAATGCCACAAGGTTCAGACTGTCATCGGAACCGCCAATAAAGTTGCCCCAGTATTTTTTGATATACATGCGTCATGCCTCCTGTTCCGAGATCAGCCGCTTGATGAGCCAGTCCAAATGCTCTGACCACACAGGAGCGATCTCACCGCTGTCCTCGTTCTTCCAAAGATCCACAATCTCACGGATGCCGTCCTCGTCCGGCACCTCGTTTTTGATGTCGGTGAGCTGCCGCAGCAGGAAAGCAAGGGCTTCTTTGGATGCTGTGAAACCGGTGACTTTATCCCATATAGCTTCTTCATAATCGTAGTCCAGCTTGCCATTATCCTTCCATTGGAAATACAGCTCCGCCAGAGCCATCGCAGTATTGTCAAAGAGGAAGTCGATTTGTGAGAAGTCAGCTCCCAGCATGACTTCCTCTTTCATCAGTTCGATCATCTCGCCCAGATCCATTACCGGATGCTCCGGTACATATTCATTTTTGAGGATGTCCAGTACATCCAGCCCTTCGTCACGCTCTAATGCTTTTATGCCCCATGCTCCCATGTCGGCACCTCTCTTTCTTTATTTTGTATCAAGCTTCTATTGTCAATCATGGTTCTCCAGCCGAATGATAGGCCGATAAAAGTCATAATCTCCGTTTAGTTCATTGTCCTCCTGCACTTCCGGCTTACAGTGGGGCGAACAGGGTAGGAAACCGAGAAATGGGCCCAGCCCACCGCAGATATTGCATCCGCCATCGCCGCCACAGGTGGTAAGTCTATCAGCCTGCACCACTTCCCGCATATAGGGATCGTAGGCGATGGACAGGCCGAAGAAGTTGGGTTCCTCCATGTCATAGGGCCGGTTCTCATCCTCATCCATGTCCTCAAACCAGCGCAGACGCATGGAGTAGTCTAACCCATCTCCCCACGGGAACAGGGTCCGACACCCGTCGCCACACAGGTAGGACCACTCGTCCGCCGTAGGCAGCGAAAGCCCCTGCTTTTCCAGCCCGGCAAGAAGCGCATCGTAGTCTGTGCGGTTATAGATGCAGATCTGAAAGCCCTTTTCCGTCCGCTCAATGCGGGCCGACTGATGCAAGGTAAGACTGCTGCTGTCACTCCAGGCAAAATCACGAAATTCCTTCAGCCAGTCAGGGTGGGCGGTCAGCCTGGGATCGTCCATCTTGACTGGCTCCCAGCAGAGTTCCTCCAGCTCCCGGCCCACCAGCATGGGGCCAATGGCCGCCTGCCGGACGGGAGCCATGCTTTCCCGGATCATCTCCTCCGGGTTCTGCGGTTCCATTTCCCATTCTCGGAACAGATACTCCAATTCCTCCCGGCTCTCCTGATTCAATCCCACGGCAAACTGCTCCCAGCCCAGGGTGACGGTATCGCCGGGGACAAAGACGAACTCCCGACCATCTTTCTTGAAGATGCCGGTGGTGCAGCTCTGGCCCCAGCGGTCAAAAGTATGTAGACCGAGAAAGGTCATATCATAACGGGTAGCCAGGCTCTCCATCAGCACCTGCTTCTCGATGTTTTCCATTTGATTGAATTGGGTGCGGAATAGTCTTTTGTTCATAACAAGTCCTCCTACAGCCTATCCAGGTTTTCCTGTAAATCGCCCTGCATCAAGTGCTGGGCAATGGCTTGGTTCAGTGCCTTATGGGGGTGATAGGCTGCCTGCTCTACATCGTGCAGGCACTCCTCCATCAATGCCTCCGGAGAAATGCCTTCCCGTTTGCCATAAAGATGGCCGAAGGCATAGCACACGGACTTGAGAAAGTCGAAAATATAGTCGTGATTTCCACGCATACTGGGCAGGTCGTTGAACGAGCCCATACCTCCGTATGCCCGAAGATGGTGGGCAACCTCCCGCCGCTGGTTCCAGTCCTGAATGTCCCGCTCCAACCAGTCGATCCAGTTTTGGAACTCTGGATGGTCTGCCAGAAGGATGGAGCGCAGACAGGTCAGAGCCTCGGTATAAATATCAGACTGTTTCATTGGCCATCGCTCCCCCAAATACCTCCATAGAGCACACCATCTTTTCCAAGGAACAACATCCGGCTGCGAAGCAGGCTGCACTGCTCCACAGCGACCTTGTTTCCGTCACAGGTGGGAATAGCCTCCTGTTTTTTCCCAAGGTGATCACCATGAGCGGTAAGGAAGTAGAATTTATCCCGTTGCTGGTATCCGCCTTGAAACAGGAAGGTATTGCCGGACGGGGCAACAGAAAAAGCTCCGCTTCCTTCGATTGGCAGTTCAACTACAAAGTCCTCTTTGAAGTTCGTCCGCACCAGCCGGAATTCATCGTAATAATAAAACCACAGGTCTTCTTCTTCGTCCAGGCTGATGGCGTAGCAGTCATAGATGGAATAGTTCTCATTCTTCCAGAGAGGAGTTCCCTCCGATGTCCATGCAATCAGGCCGCAAGCACCCAGAGGTTCATCCCAACCGTAATTACCAAATACACCTTCGTCAAAGTAGCTGGTAATGATGGTGCCATCTTTTTTTACCACACAGTCTTGAATGCCATCCCCCAGGCAGAAACGGGACAGCACAGCTCCGTCCCGGCTGACGATCCAAGCGTTCTGGTCGGGGCCGTTTTCCCGATAGGCGCATCTTGCCCCCAGCAGGAGGAAGTGGTCACCTGCGGGCCGCAAATAATGGAACTGGAACTTCAAGAGGCCAAGAGGAAACAGCGTCGTTTCCAGCACCCGCTGTTCCGCCCAATCCAGCTGGATTTCCACTGCGGTATAGGTGGAAGGAGTGCTGAGCCAGTCCTTACCCTGTGTTTCGGACGGCTGTTCCATGAGAAGATAGACTTTTCCATCCCTTGCCGTGAAAAAGTCTGTCACTTCTGTGCCCTCCAGATGGTTTTCCCGGCGCAGTTGGTTCAGGTCAATGATGGAGAACAACGGCAGATTTTTGGCTTTTATAGGTTTGTTCATAGTGTCTCCTCCTGGCTACTTTAACGCTCCATCATAGGTGTGAGTTTCCCAGATGGCCTCAAATTCCGCCTTCTCTATGATGCAGGCGTGGAACTCCTCGCCCCAGACATGGGCGTTCAATTCCTCCACGGTGAGGATTGGTGTGATCTCGATGGCGCCGTCGTAAAGGGCAGGGATGTTGCGGGTGCGGCCATCCGCAAAGATGTCAATGGAGCGGAGGGCCAACCGCTCATTTTCGGTATCCACTTCATAGAGGATGACCGATGGTTCACCCTCCGGTGCGCCCTCCCAAAAGAGCTTGATATACTCGATCATTCCATTTCCCTCATTTGAACCAATGCCACCCCGTCATGGTGCCGGTTACCTCATCTATCTGTATTGCAATATCATAATTGCCGCGACAGCCCAGCAAGGCCGCAAGATGATCATTTTCCATAATCAAATCATAAAACTCAACCGCTATACCTTGGAATTCCTCTGGGATCTCCAGCACAGAAAAGAAATCCACTGACTGAGCATTTTGGAAAAATTCAATGGCCGTTTTACTGCATTTTACTACTATCCCTGTTTGAGTAGTTAACTCTCTCATGCTTCCGCTGCCTCGCTCATGTTCAGATACATCCCCATCGTTTTTTCATCGGCACAGGCCGCCCGGATCATTTTTGACAGCAGCATCAAATCGTCGATGTATTGGGAGTACACGCAGAACACATCCTCGTCAGAGTCAAAGTGAAACAGATCCTCACCACTATTGCTTTCCTCAAACTCCCGGATCACGCCCCGGACCAGCCGTTCCCAGTCTCCGCTGCTGCCGGTCAGTCCCAGCCGGCAGAATTCTTCTGTCCGGAACCCGTCACTGATCTTCAGCAGAAGGGAGATGGCATAGGGGTGGTGGGGAATGAGAAAGAATGGCGCGATCTGCTCCGGCTTCACCCAGATTTTGAAGGGCGGGCGCGGATCAGGTATCCAGGGCAAGATTTCCCATTCGTCCTCCGGCCGGTTTCCGTATTGGCAAAGGTCTTTCATAGTGTTCTCCTTTGTTCTGTCACATTTTTAATCCTGCTCTCGATAACTGGCTTCAATGTCAATGAACCGCACATACACGGCGCAGATTTTGCCCTTGGCGTCATACCCGAAGTAGACAGGATAGTAACCATCCCCCCAGCCGGAGGCAAAGATGGGCAGGTTGCAGTCCGTGCCCGGCACTGTCCAGTTGAGCCAGTCGCCGCAGTCCCCCTGATATTTGGGGTAGGCTTTGGCGTTTTCTTCCAGAAGATCGCAGAACAGGTCGTTGTAGGGGTCGATGTCCGGGTCTTCTTCTAAACGCTTGGCCCAGTATGCCTTGAAGGCCGCCTGGGTCTGGATGTCCGCGACACAGCCCATCCCGGCGTCTACGCCAAAGCCAAAATACTCGTCCTCTCCCAGTTCCTCGTCCAGATCCTCGTTGCCCACCATGCCCAGCTCATAGCGGACAGGCTTTTCCTGAGAAACCTCCACCTTGACGCAGGCATAGCGGTCGCCGTATTGTTCGCTGGGCACCACGCAGATTTTTACGGGATAAGTTCCGGCGGGGATCGTTTGAAGGAACGGCAGAGTGTCCTCCAGTTCCACCAGCGGATCACAGGCGAAAATCTGCCCGGTGGGGAAATGGACGGTGCCGATGTCCAGCACATCCACCGCCATGTTCCCAATCACTTTCTCTGTGAAATGGGCCTCCAAGTCATCTTTACAGGTCAATTTATCCTTGATTGCTTCGTATTTGTTCAGCCATTCAGTTGTAGGCATATCAGTTTCCTCCTGTTGATTCTGCTTCTTGATGTACACACTCTTTGAGCCGTCCCAATAGCAGTTCACACACCGGCCATCCTGAAAATGATGGTCACAATTCGGGTAGCCATAGAGAACATGGGCACATTCTGGCACAGCCCCATCATCTGTGAGGAGCCTTTGAAAAACAGGCTTCCGCACTCATCACAAAGGGCCAGTTCTTTTTCTGCCATAGGGTTCACCAGTCCCGTTCCCGGATGGCCTCCTCGGTGTCAATGGGGATGCCAAACCACTCCAGAATGTAGGCCACGGTTGCCGCAATACATTCCCGCGCCACCGTTTCGATCTCGCTGTCGTTCTCATCAAACTCCTCCTGGAGATCATTGATGCCGCAGACCGCCTCGTCCAGCGTTTCCTGCACCACTTCGGTGTCGGTTTCGCCACTCTCCAGCAGGGCGATGACCTTCTGAAGCTCGTCCTTTACCTTGTCCACCAGAAAAGCAGGATAGTAATCGTCCTGATACATCTCGTCCAGCAGCTTGTAATTGGGGTCAAATGCTTTCATAGGGATTGCTCCTTTCCTCGTGTATGTCAGTCACGCTCAGCTCTCATGTGTGATACAGAAAATCTCCTTGTTCAAATCAAAGTAGATTACCATCAGTTCGTCGGTAATCTCCGGGTTAAAGGACAGATCCAGAATGAAAACTTGCTGGTTCATCTCGCTATCCACCAGACTGCCGAACCGCTTGAGCTTCAAAAAGTCAACCATCTCAGCAAAGGACAGTTTGGCTGGGTCGGTTCCCGGAAAAAGTTCCGCCACAATATCCGGGCCTACATCGTCCCGATGGAACTCCATGAAAAATGTCACAACGCTATGGTAGCGGCTGTCCTCGTCTGCCAGCGCCGCTTTGATGGCGGCTTTGGCCTTCTCCGCCAATTCCTCCGCCTCATCCAGCATTTCTCCCACCGCATCCATGACAGCAGGATCGCCGGTCAGTTCTTCCTCTACATCGAAGATAAAGGGTAGTCCCGATTCCTCGGGAAAGTTGAAGATTTCCTCACCGGGTGTATATGTAAAATCAATGCGTTTACAATTCAGTTTCATAGATATACCTCTTATTTCAATTTCAGCACAAATCCCCAGATGCTCACCACGATCAAAAGGACGCCCAGCAGGAAGAACACCACCCGCCGGTATCCTCTGCTGTGGCGGTGGGCATCCCGCGTACCAGTGGGGTCGCAGAGCCAGTTCCAGTTGCGGATCGCCCCAATTAAAATCACGGCCCCGATGAGCACCGAGGCAATGTACCAATGCTCTTGCAAAAATGCTGTGATCTGTTCACTGTTCATTCTACTTCCTCCTCACGCAAATACCTGCTGGTATTTCTCTTTTCATACTCTTTTCAAACAATAAAAAAGCCCCACGCCGCACTGTCATAAAGACAGGCTGACGCAGGACATGAAGAAGCCGCGTTGAAGGAGCCGCATCCACCAGCAGATGTAGTTTCTTCAACAACCAAAATATTTTTTTCGTATCTTAAAGCAGCAAATTGCTGTCCAATATATTTGTTCATAGCGGCACCATTTGTTCTGAGCGTAGTTTTATATCTTATTATATCACAGCACCCCTTCAATGAAAATATTTTGTTGGAAATGCTAATGAAAAATTTTTGTGAATTTGTTAAGGCGCAGGGGCTGTTATCTCCATAGTGTCTGGATGGATCAGAGTGATTACTTTTCCCTGATGCAAGGCATAGTTGACTGTCTGTGCTGTACCTGAGCGCAGCTTTTTCTGATTATCAAACACACCGATAAGGTACTCTGCATGATCGACCATATAGTAATTCCTTTTTTTATAACTGGAAACATCCGCAGAATGTGAAATAACAATGGAATCGTTTGCGTTTTGGATCAGCTTTTTCAATCTATGTCTACTCTGATCCGGCCATTTAGAGTCATAACCGATGAAGGGAACTACAACGACAATTTTAATATCTTCGTATCCCGTTTGTGCCCTCAATGTCAGCAGCTGTTCTCCAGCCCACATATCCACACCAAGAGCACCGCCGACAAAAAAAGTACGGACAAATTTCTCGTCATGAAGTATCCGAAACTGCTCCAGGAGACATTCTTTTAATTTTTGGCATAGGGGATCTTCCTCATTATATCCAAAGCAAAATCTTGTTGGTCGGTGGCCGGTAATGGCGCAGGCATACTGATTCATATAAATCACCCTTGATAACTGCCTTGATTACGCATATAAAGCAAAAATAACGCAAATAATAATGCGTATAAAGGTTGTATTATAAAATTATAACACAATACATACGAAGTATCAAGAATTGCTTTCTGCTATGCTAAAAGTGCAGAGAGGTGAGCGTATGGACGAAGAATTTATCCGCAATCGGATCACAGAATTGCGATTGAAAAAAGGTGTTTCAGAATATCAGATGAGCATGGAGTTAGGGCAGAACAGAAGCTATATTCAGGCGATTTCCTCTGGGCGTTCTATGCCGTCTATGAAGCAGTTCCTCAACATCTGTGAGTATTTTGAAATCACACCGCTTCAATTTTTTGATGCACAGGAAAATAACCCTCAGCTTATCAAGAAGGCTTTGGACGGAATGAGAAAGATGTCAGATGACGATTTGATTATGCTGATTGGTTTTATAAGTCGCTTAAACACAGAAAACTAACGATAGGAGGCAGTAAGCGTCCCGTCGTTAGTTTTTCATTTTATGCGCAGCATATTGTGGCAAGCAATGCTTGTGGCTATCCATTTCGCCACAAGCTGCTTGTTGAGGGCAGCGCCCCCAAGCCCCTTTGAACACAGAATTTCATTCTGTGGCTGCGCGTTCTGCGAACGCTTTTGACCAGGACCAGCTTACCGCTGGCCGTGGTCTTTTTCTTTTTCAACATCCTGTTCTACCTCCATTTTCAGCACTCGGTCTACATTAGCCTTTGCCGTTAAAAGCTCCCGCATTTCTTCACGGGAACGCCGGTACTCGGCATAGGTCTTTTTCTTTTCTTCCAGCAATTTCGCGTACTCCGTCTGCAACTCTTTGACCTTGGGCAGCTTCTTGACGCCCATCTCATCAAAGGCATTCTTAGCAGCCTGGTGGAGCAGAATTTCTTCCTCATGTTCCTCCCGGAATTTCTTAGAGTAGCCGGCCTTGCGGTAGTCCACATAGACCTCACGGGTCTTGGCATAATTTACGATGTGAGTACGCAAAACAGCGATCTCTGCCATACGCTTTTCAGCCTCCTTAATTTGCGCCGAAAGCTCATTGTGATGTGCCGTGGCGGCCGCAGCCTTTTCTTCCAAAACCGCATACTCCAGCAGGTTATGCTCTGATAGGTAGTTCATGGTCTGCGCCATTTGCTTCAGATTGAAAACTTTAGCCCATCGCGCATAGCCAGCACCTTTTCCTGCCTGCAATTTTGCCTGAATGTCCACCAGCAGATTGACCTTCTGCGTCTCTGCCTGTGTAACTATTTTCTTTCGTGGGGTATGCGTTTTCTTCCCGGAGAGAACCGCCTGCAAATCATCTAATCCATATCCTTCGCCCAGGCTGTCCATTCGGGCGGCTTTCTCCCAGCCGGGGAGTTTCAAACGATACGATTTTCCGCGCTTTGATACTTCACAGCCGGACTCTTGCAGCAGCTTCAGCAGTTCCTCAAAATTAGCAGGACTTTGTGATAATGCGTTGTCAATCGCTACACGCAGCAGCTCTCGGTGAGAGGGCTTTGCCTGATCGCCCAGCCACTTGTTATAGCTCTTTCCGTGAGGTTTCGGATTCTCCACAATGGACAGTCCGTTTTCGACGCAGATGGTGTCACTTAACTGTCGGACTGCCTTGGTGCTGCCCCAAAAGTTTCGGAATTTCCGGTCATATTCTAAGCTGACCGATGACCAGATAATGTGATTGTGAATGTGCGACTTGTCTATGTGGGTGCAGACCACAAAGGCATGATTGCCCTTGGTGAATCGCTTGGCAAATTCCACACCCAGCCGGTTCGCTTCTTCCGGAGTGATCTCACCGGGGCGGAACGACTGGCGCACATGATAGGCAATCACATCATCCGCACCTCGCACTCGTCCGGTAGCGGCAATGTACTGCCGCTTTGCCAGAAGGAACTCCGCATCCACAGTCCGGCTGTCACACGCATAGCCGGTAATGAGTCTGCCGTCATCTGTTTTCTTTGGGTTGGCCACATAGTCGATGATGTCACTGATCGCCCGACTTTCTGTGCGGCCCTTGCCGACATGAAGCGGCATGATTCTTGTGGTTGCCATAGGTCAGACCTCCTTCCCGAAAAGAAAACGGCCTGCCATAGCAGACCGCTTTCACTATTCTATAAAACTTTCTTCATCGAAAAAATTGAACTCATCATCTTCTAAGTGTCTTGGTGGAAATCTCATTTCATATTGCTCTTGCGCCAATGCACGGACATCAGGCCGCCTATCCTTTAGTCGATTTTTCAGCCAGGACAACTGCTCTTTCGATAGCCTCCATGGAAGATTCAAAAGACGATTCAGTGTCATCAGTTCAGCCTGCGTTTCTGCTGGTAGCGAAGCACAGGATTTACAAATGTGGGATGCATGACCTTTGCCTGAAAATTTTTCGTTGGCTTTGTATTCACCACAAACTTTACAATAGTGTCCATGCTTTTTCATAAGCTGATGCCCTTCTCGCAAAGAACATATAACCTGCGAATTACTTTCATAATCACATCCCATTCCAAATCAGAAGCATAAGAAAACTTTTTACGGTATGCCTCCCAAAGTTTTTGCATAACCGAATCATTTTCCACTTCGTCAAAAACTTCTTCAGCCTGGTTAAGATACTTCTCCGATCCCCGTTTATGAGCAGTTGCCAGAAGCGCATCATGTAAAATTTTCGGGTTCAGCGTGGTTCCATGCAGCTGTTCTAAAATGTAAATATCGTAGAAATCTCTCATGCGGGTATTGGTTGTGGTTCTGGTAATAATGGTTTCCAGTTTTTCTGCCAGCACAGTTTCTAAATTATAAGCCCAAATATCAATGGAGCGATCTTCCAGCATAAGTTTGAATGAATACCGAACCTCTCTTGGAGTGATTGCATCTCCCGTAGAAATATCAATTTTCAAAGGGGTCACTACACCATCGAATGTTGTACTCATGCTGACACGAATCCCCGGATACTCTGCTTCATCCATAATCTCCGAAATACTTTTCAGCTGAAATTTAACACCATCATCAATCGGAACAGTTACGATTGATGAAATTAGATTCTCAATATCCTCCACATTAACATTAGCTCCTTTTATGGTTGCATCCAAATCCATCGTAGAGCGGGCATCCAATCCAACCATAGCCGCTACCAACATACCACCCTTCAAGATAAACTTATCACGATACTCAGAAAGAGAAATACGCTCCAAAAAACGCTCCATCATGTAGTTCCTCATTAAAATCTGAGCATCTGCGGATTTTTCTCTGGAAAGGTTTCGTATTAAATCTTTAAGCTGCCTTGCTGTTTTTATCATAAAAGTACCTCCAAATACTGTCGTAAAATTTTTTCCACCTTGAACATCCCAGCATATTGCATTAAAGCTCGCAGGTTCTTATCTTTTCTACGGGCATATGCTTTCAGTGCTCCCTGAAAGGTCTGAATTTCAATTCTGCTACGGCTTCTGAGCAAATCACAGATCGTTCGCTCCATATCATAAACCGGCACAGTATGCCCGAACGGAGTTTTCGCTGTTGTAAGTCCTACATCATGTAAGTCTGCTTTAATCGTAAAAACTTGAATGCCTTCTGCTTTCATTTTGCTTGGATTGCATCCAGTTTTGACCGTAACTGTATATTCTATTGGTTCACGGTCTGTCAGATCGTGAAAAAATAAAGCTGTTTCATGTGAAAATACTGCTTGTTCAAATCGCAAATGAAGCAGATACATGGCATCCACCCAGGAATCTTTGGACAGATAAATCCCATGTGCGACTCTATACAAATCTCGTGAACGCACATAATCATAAAATACCGGCTTTGAAATTCCAGAAGATACGACCTGTGATGTTCGCAGCATTCCTTCTTGTTCTGTTAGCATCTGATCCAGCTGTTCAAATTGTCCCATCATGTCACTTCCTTTCGTACTAATATTATATTCAATATTAGTTCAAAAGTAAAGTCGTGGATATAAAATTCCTTTTCCCAAATTTAACAGACGGTGTCTGGCATTTTATGGTTTTGCGTATTTTTATCCATAAACCAACTCCTGAATTGCAAATTTCAAACTCTGCACCTTACCCATCAGCCAGATTGCAGCCAGTGGCAGCCCCATCGGGCTAATCAAAAATGCCATGACCAGCAGAATCACACCATTCTGCGGGGAATAGGTAAGCAGCACAGCCACACCAAGCAGAGCAATCACGGTACTGAACAGGCCGAGCACCAGACCGGATATGTAGATCAGCCCCGTGCAGAGCCAGACAAAAAGTGTCAGAACCAAAATGACCGGTGCAGTTATAATCATCAAAAGCCCTTTCAAAATCTTCATGTCATTTCCTCCTTGCAGCGTTCTTGGTATCTTTTCTAATCATATTATCCGGCATGGGCAGGCAAAAGACAAGGATACCGATAAAAAGAAAAAGCGGAGAGAGGAGCAGCGAAGTAATGCCGTTCCTCCCTCCGCAAATGGAGTATCTATCCCTGTTATAAAAGTTCGGAAAGCTGGGTAAGGATTTCCTCTACGCCCTCCCATAACTGTTCCTGCCGCTGGGATATATCCTCCAAGTCAGCATCATAAACCCGCCCAGTCTCATGCACTTTACGGGTCAGCTGGTTTAAGTTGTTGCTGCTTCGGCGCATCAGGGAAACAAGCTCCTTCAGCTCCGGCAGCTCCAGCTTGACTACATACCCATCCAGCGCCATTTTTCTTAGATAGGCTTCACGGTTGGAGGTTCCAAACTGAGACATTTTTTGCTCAATCACAGCAAGCTCCTCCGCTGAAACTCTAAAGTTTAATTGCATATCCCGCTTACGCTTTGCCATAGTTATCGCTCCGGCTCCCGTTTCTTCGGGGCGGCAGGCTTATGGGCAGGCAGCTCCTGTTTGAGCTTATCCCGTACTGAGGGGCGGGACGGTTGCAGTTTTTCTCCCTGAGTACGGCTACGCTGCTGTTCTTCTCGCACCAGATCAATAAAGCCATCCAGCACAGCAGGGTGGCTGTTCAGGACATAACCACAACGGACGGTTTCGGGGTTCTCGTTGGGAATGGTCTTAGCCCATTCCTTATTGCGTCGGGAGTAGCGCCCATCCCAGTCCTGAAGCTGAACGGTGTTAGCCAGAACCATAGCCACACGCTCCATGCCATAGGTCTCGATCACACCCTTTGCCGCATCGTGACTGAGATACATTCCGTCGAAGTGTTCCCGCACCGCCGCTTCAATGGACTCCTTGCATTGGAGATTTGCATTGTTGGAAGCCCGGTACTGCTCCAGCTCCCCATGTTCTCTCGCATAGGCGGCAGAGTGGGGATAGACCGGTGTTGTTCGCAGTTCCTCTTTAGCTCTGCACACATCGTCGGCACGGTTCTCAATACTGTCCCGGATCACATCCATATAGCCGGTCTCCAGCTTTTCAAAATAACGGTACACATCTTCCAGCGGCGAAGGAGATTCCAAAAGCGCCTTGGCCTGGGCGTCGGTCAGCTCCAGTTCCTCCATCGCCATCACGATGTCCTCACGGATGGTGTACTCATAAGTGTGGTGCAGGATTTCTTCCGGGGGCTGGCTTTTCAGCCAGTCCCTGTATTTGTCCTGCTCAGCGGCCATCTTTTCATAAAGAGCTGTATTCAGATCGTTGGTATTCATGTTATCGCACCTCCTCATGTTGTTTTGGTTTCTTGTCAGTACTGCGGGGTGGCACCGGGCGTTTCAGATGATCCAGCACCGAAGGCCGTGTACTTTTGGCAACAGCGGATTCGGTGTGTGCCGGTCCCTTTCCGTCGATGTTGAGCAGGGTATCCAGCTCCACCAGACGGGCGTTTTTGCCTCTCAGTTCTTCTTCATAAAGGAATGGCTTTCCAACTTCCTCCTTTGCGGCAGCCTGCTGCTGATAGAGGTTATCCAGCTGGGCCTTTGCCGCCTCCAGACGCTGGGGCATCTGGGCGAGGGCATTGTCGATACGGGTAAGATTTCCGCGAGGGTCTGTACCAAGGGTTGCCCTGTGGGTCATCTGGCCTTTCAACAGGAGCGTATATTCCTGTTTCCAAGCGGAAAATTCCACAGACATGGCATAGCCCCGGTAGCTGCCGATCTGTACCGGATCGGAGGTTTTGACCTCCTTGCAGGCATCCAAAAGGGCAGCACCGGCGTTCTCCTTATCGGTCAGCAGATCTCCACGGATCTCCATACCGGCAAAGCCGTCCTCCGGGTGCGGGTGCGCTGCCAAAACCTCCAGATCAGATTCAAAGCCCTTGATAAAGCCCTTGTGCTTTTCAATCTCCTCCGGGAAGTATTTGAGCAGCTGGTCCTCCAGACGATACTGCTTGCTCTGGTGGTCGGCTTTCATCAGCTTCAGGCGGGATACTTCCACATCCAAATCCATACGCTCTTTGATACGGGGGTCTCCGGCGCACAGAGCCTTGATCTCGGCAAAACTGAGGGCGGTTTCATCCACATCATCGCAGGAGCGCACCGGCGATTTAGAAGTCATGATCTGGCTGATGAATTTCTGCTTATTCTCGACCGTCTGCCAGAGATATGCGTCAAAGGTTCCTTCGGTCACATAGCGGTACACATGGACAAGGGGATTCTGGTTGCCTTGGCGCTCGATACGGCCCTTTCTCTGGGCAAGGTCTCCCGGTCTCCACGGACAGTCCAGGTCATGAAGTGCCACCAGACGGTCCTGCACATTGGTGCCTGCGCCCATCTTGGCGGTGCTGCCCATAAGCACACGCACCTGACCGGTACGGACTTTAGAGAACAGCTCCTTTTTCCGCACTTCGGTGTTAGCTTCATGGATAAAAGCGATCTGGTCGGCAGGCATCCCCTGGGCAATGAGCTTCTGACGAATATCGTCATACACCGTAAAGGCCGGTTCCTGCTCCGGCAGAGGTACAGCGCCTTCCAGTGCGTGAAGCAGTGGATTATCCAGCGTTTTCGCCGCCTTGCTTGCAGGAGCTTTTGCCTGCGGGGTAGAAATATCACAGAACACCAGCTGGGTCAGCTTGTCAGCTTCGCCATCCCGCCAGATCTGCATGATGTTCTCCACACACTGATTGACCTTTGTGCCAGGTTCATCCGGCAGCATCTGGTTGACGATCCTCTGGTCCAGCCCCAGCTTGCGGCCATCCGAGGTAATTTTGAGCATATTGTCCTGGGACGGATCAACGGTTCCGCTGTGTACCAGCGATGCGCGCTCCGAAAGGGCCTTGACCATTTCCTGCTGATGTTCGGTGGGCTGCGCCACAACATTGTGGTATTCCACCTCCGGGGTAGGCAGATTCAGTTGGTCGGCGGTCTTGATGTCCGCCACTTCTTTGAACAGGTTCATCAGCTCAGGCAAGTTAAAGAACTTGCTGAATCTTGTTCTTGCCCGGTAGCCGGTTCCCTCCGGTGCCAGCTCCAATGCTGTGACGGTCTCCCCAAATCGGGAAGCCCAGCAGTCGAAGTGGGTCATGTTCAGCTCTTGCAGGCGTTCATATTGAAGATAACGCTGCATGGTGTAAAGCTCGGTCATGGAGTTGCTGACCGGTGTGCCGGTGGCAAAGATCACGCCACGGTTTCCAGTGATCTCATCCATATAGCGGCACTTGGCAAACATATCGGAGGATTTCTGCGCGTCCGATGTGGAAAGACCAGCCACATTCCGCATTTTTGTGTATAAAAACAGGTTCTTGTAGTTGTGGGCCTCGTCTACGAACAACCGGTCTACACCCAGCTGCTCAAAAGTTACCACATCGTCTTTTCGCCCCTCGGCTTGCAGCTTTTCCAGTCTGGCTTCCAGCGACTTTCTGGTACGCTCCAGCTGCTTGACGGTAAAACGCTCACCGCCGCTGGCCTGCACCTCTGCGATACCCTCGGTGATCTCGTCGATCTGCTCATAGAGAAGCCTTTCCTGACGCTCCCGGCTGATGGGGATACGCTCAAACTGACTGTGTCCCATGATGATGGCGTCGTAGTCACCGGTCGCAATACGGGCGCAGAACTTCTTGCGGTTATGGGTCTCAAAGTCCTTTTTGGTTGTGACTAAGATGTTGGCAGAAGGATAGAGGCGCAGAAACTCCGATGCCCACTGCTCAGTCAGGTGGTTGGGAACCACAAAGAGAGATTTCTGGCACAAGCCCAGGCGTTTGGCTTCCATCGCAGCGGCCACCATCTCAAAGGTTTTGCCCGCGCCTACTTCGTGTGCCAGCAGGGTATTTCCGCCATACAGCACATGGGCGATAGCGCTTTTTTGGTGTTCCCGCAGGGTAATGGCCGGGTTCATGCCGCCAAAAGTGATATGGCTGCCATCATACTCGCGGGGACGGGTAGAGTTCATTTCTTCGTTATACTGGCGCACCAAAGTCTGGCGGCGCTCCGGGTCTCTCCAGATCCAGTCCCTAAAGGCTTCCCGGATAGCCTGCTGTTTTTGGGCAGCCAGAGTGGTCTCCTTGGCATTCAGCACGCGGCGCTCTTTTCCGTCTGCGTCCTCTATGGTGTCATAGATACGGACATCCCGCAGGTTCAGGCTATCCTCCAAAATCTTGTAGGCATTGGCACGGCTGGTTCCGTAGGTGGTGTAGGCTGCCACATCGTTGTAGGATACAGAAGATTTCCCCTTGATCTGCCATTCAGCAGTAAAGGAGGAATAGTTGACCTCAATGCTGCGCTGGAGATAAACCGGGGTGTTGAAGGTCTCGTACATAAACTGCTGGATGTACTCCTTGTCAATCCAGGTAGCGCCCAGACGCACCTCGATCTCCGACGCATTCAGGTCTTTGGGCTGGGCGGCGGTAAGGGCTTCCACATTGACTGCATAAACCGGGTCCTGCTGTGCCGCCCTCTGTGCCTGACGCAGTTTGCGGCGTACATTGCCGGAAAGGTATTCATCAGCAGTCACATAATGGGGCGATCCGTCCTGTTCCAGCTGTCCCGGTACACGGAAGATCACACCTTGCAGTTCTCCCTCCAGTTCTTCTTTTGTTTTTCCGCTAAGCTGGCTCATATAGCCCATATCTACGCAGGCTTTTTCCGAGATGGACACCGCCAGTGCTTCGCTTGCCGTATCCACAGCAGCCACTGCCTGATGGGGCTTGATGGTCCGTTTGGTGAACATATCCGCCTTGCGCTCCAGCTTTCCGTCCTCGTCAATAACTTCCAGCGCACAGAGCAGGTAATAGGAAGAATCGTCTGCATAGGCCAGGCGGTTTGCACGGTCATTGATGAGACCGTATTTGGCAGAAAAGCTGTCATAGAGCCGGTTCAGTTCCGCCTGTTTTTGGGTAATGGTGCTGTCTGGAACCGCTGCATCCATCTGAAGGTCGATCAGTTCCTGCACACAATCACGCAGTCCCACAAGACCTTTCACGCGGGCTTCGGCGGTGGCGTTGAGGTCAGGGCGCACCATGCGGCTGTTTTCCCGGTAGTACACCTGTCCGTCTACAATGGCATAGGAATAGTTCTTCACATTGGGGTCGGCAGGAATGGAGGTGTCAATGGCTTCGCCTTCGCCCAGCTCCGGCAGCTCTGCCTCCTGATAAGTGCCATGAATGTACTTCACAGCATCATGCAGCTGGTCGGAAAGCTCCAGTCCCTCGATAGGGTTCACGGTGTAATCCATACCATGAGCAGTGCTTACCGGCTCCTGTCTGCCCAGCACCATTTCCGGGTGGTCGATAAAATACCGGTTGATGGCAAACCCATCCTCCGTTTGTCCGGTCTGAGTCCATTCCGGCACGATGTCCAGCGGACGGTCCCGCTTTTGGAGAAAGATGATGTCTGACACCACCTCGGCACCGGCATTCTTTTTGAACGCATCATTGGGCAGACGGATAGCTCCCAGCAGTTCAGCACGCTGGGCAAGATAGCGGCGCACGGTGGAATCCTTGGCATCCATGGTATAGCGGGAGGTCACAAAAGCTACCACACCGCCGGGACGCACCTGATTCAATGCTTTGGCGAAAAAGTAATTATGAATGTTGAAATTCAGCTTGTTGTAGGCTTTGTCATTGACCTGATACTGACCAAAAGGCACATTGCCGATGGCAAGGTCAAAGAAGTCCCGCCTGTCAGTGGTCTCAAAGCCGCCTACTGTGATGTCCGCCTTGGGATAGAGCTGCTTTGCGATGCGCCCGGAAACCGGGTCCAGCTCCACGCCGTACAGACGGCTGTTTCGCATTTTCTCCGGCAGCATACCAAAGAAATTGCCCACACCCATAGACGGCTCCAGAATATTTCCGGTCTCAAATCCCATACGGTCCACCGCTTCATAGATTGCCTGGATAACCGTAGGGCTGGTGTAATGGGCATTGAGGGTAGAGCTTCTGGCGGCGGCATATTCCTCCGGGGTCAGCAACTCTTTCAGCTGGGCATACTCTAAAGCCCATGCCGGTTTCTCCGGGTCAAACGCATCAGAGAGACCGCCCCAGCCCACGTATCGAGAAAGAACCTCCTGCTGTTCGGGGCTTGCCTGCTGTCCGGCAGCTTCCAGCTCTTTCAGCAAACGAATCGCATTGACATTTGCCTGGAACTTGGCTTTCGGACCGCCTTCGCCCAAATGCTCATCGGTAATGCGGAAGTTTTTTGCATTGCGGCGCAGGTTAGCCTTGTATTCCTCATAAGATGCTTCCTCGGCAGCTTTGGCATTGGGAAAGGTCTGCCACTGGCCATTGACCTGAATGGAAACCGGGTGTTCATCCAACACTTCCTCAAAGGTTTTCTCCGGTTCAGTCACAGGGGCTGGTGGCTCCGGCTCCTCGATATGCAGTCGTTCCACCACCACATCATAAGGCAGATTGTTCTTATCGCCCGGATAGACGGCCACAGTCTCGGAATGGAAGGCCGGGGATTCGGCAGCCGGTTGGGGCTGTTCCTGTCCAAAACCGTCCTGCTGACGGGCATACATCCCGCGCAGCAAAGGCGCAACCTCATCCCAGCGGAAATACAGCATAGCCAGACGCTTTTCCTCTGCATCCATGACTTCCAGTTCTATGCCCTGTGCCGTGGTACGGTAATCGGCAATATCGCCGGTCTCCAGATTCAGTGTCTCGATCTCACCGGAATAGGCTCTGCTCAGCCAGTAGGCGATCTCGCTGTTGCTCCTGCCGGATTGCAGCAGCGTGGAAATCTGCTTTTTATCCGCTTCATCCATCAGTCCATGAGCCAATACATCCCGCAAGTCCTGATCTGCCTTGTCCGGGTCAGTAGGAAGAAACTCGGTATAGTAAGCATTGCGGCGGTCTGCCCGAAGCAGCTGCTCGAACTGTTCTTTGCGCTCTGCCCGGTAGATGGGATATACCATCCCGGTGGGCAGAAGCTGTACGGTGTCCTCCCGCAGCTCGGTGATCTGATAGGCGTCATCCTCGATATACACGGTATCGCCCACGGCATAGACCGGGGCAGCTGGGTCATAGGATGTTCTTTGCGGAGTTGGGCGGCGAACTGCATCATATTCCTCATCGGAAATGGAAACTTCGGAAGTCTGCTCTGTCTCGGCATCTGCAATCTGCTCTGCATCTGACCTCACCTGTTGGATAAACGGATCATTGTCCAGTTTTTCCGGGTCTGCCACCTGGCCGTTGACAATCCCTCTTTCCTCCAGAGCTTCCCGGATGGCGATTGGGTCGATGTTGTCAAAACGATCCTGTTCTTCTTCGGTATAGAACCGTTCCTCCTGAATGAGCTGGGCAAGCCTGCGCTGTACCTTCGGCCAGGGCAGCTGCGTTTCCTCCGGGCTGCCGGCACGGACAACGAACAGGCTGTTGCTGTTACTGCCGCCGTATTCCTGAGCCAGCCATGCGGCGGTATCTTTTTCTCTTGCATGGTCTTTCATATAGCGGACAACAGCGTGTTTACTCTCGATATTGCCGTTCCATGCACAAAGGACAGTATCAATATCTTCCTGAGAAAGAGGGCGCAGAAGCTCATGGAGCTTTGGATAGGTCTCGTCGATCACTTCCCGGTGCAGACGCTGACGGAACTCCGGCACATCCGAATAGAGTCGGATCAGCTCCATATCCTTAGAACCAAGAACCGCACGGCGCACAGCGGCATTGCCCTCGATGACAGCATTTTCACGGTCAGAATGCCCGCAGGCATTGCGGTATGCGGCATCCTCGGAAATAGCGGCAGTCACCACAGGCTTATACTGCTCAAACTGCTCCCGAAGGATAGGCTTTGGCGTTTCTTTCTCCACCTCCGGCTGCTGTGTTTGAATGGCATCTTCTTCGGCCAGTTCCTTTTCAGACTGGATTTTGTCATACTGCGCCTGTTCCTGTTCGGTAAGATAGCGGTCTTTCTGGACAAGTGAGGTAATGCGCTTGGCAACCTTTTCCCAGTTCAAGTGAACATCCGGGCAGTCCTGCTTTTTATAGTGCAGTCCTTTCCCATCGTGATCTTCGCCGCTGTGTGTTGCACCGGACAAGGCATGAGAGCGTCCGCCAATGCCATACTCGTCTTTGAGGAATCTCACTTTCCCCTTATCCGTATGGTTTGCCATGAAAAACGCATAGATACGGCCTTTTCCACCGGCGAAACTGCTTCCGCCGGTCATGGCGGCGTCGATCTCATCCTCGGTAATGAAGTGCTGAACGGTTGGCACTTGGGAAAGGTCTGAAGAAAAGGTCCTGCGCGGCAGGTCAAGGTCCTTCAAGTTCTCCCAGATCTCCCTCGGTCTGTGATAGTGAAAACGCAACAGGTCACGGTCCTGCTGATAGGCAGTCCAGAAGGCGGCGTATTCTTCCTTGAGTGTCTGGCGGAAAGCCGGGTCACTCAGCTGCTCCGTCAGGCGGCGGGTCTCCTCCGGGAAACCATTGCCTTTGATCTCTGACAGGCAGGACAAATATCCGGCTTCTCTGGCACCCTCACTGAGATCGTGATACAGATACCAGAGCTTTTCTGCAAGGAGGGATCGTTCATAGCCTGCCGCTTCTGCAAGCTCCACATTGGAGGCAAACTGGCCGCTCTCCAAAAGCTCCCCGATACGCTCTGCGGCGCTCTCCCAGGAAATGACCTGGGCAGACCTGTCATAACGGACAGACTTCCCATGTGAAAGATGGATACCATCCTCGGCATACCATGCGCTCACACTGCCAAGACCATTGCCGCCGTGGTACAGCGTTTTCAGTATCTCGGCAATCTCAGCGGTGGTTTTCTGCTTTTCAAAGGCTGCAACCACACGCTCCCTTTGACGGTCTGTATTGCCGCCCAAACGCAGCACATGGTCGATGTCATTTTGGGCAAAAGAAAAAGCAGAGGATGTATGCGCTACATTCTCTGCTTCATCTATGGATTGGATCTGTTCCGCTTCGGAGAGGAACAGGTTTAGGGTCAGCTGTTGATAAGCTCCGCCATCAGGATTTCTTCGGCCTGAGCTTTGCAGGTGTTCATCAGCCCCACCCACTTCATGGGATCGCTGGCTTTCAGTTCCTCGGTGGCTCCCGCTTCCTTCGCCAGCTGGGGCATCATCTGCTCCAGTCTGCTCTGGGCGATCTCGTCGATCTCCAGAAGGTGCGGGTACAGCTTCTCGCTCAGCAACATCTGGTTGTAGAGGATGGGACGATGTTCCTTCAGGTAGGTTTTCCTCATCCTGCCGTACTTGCCCAGGGGTTTCTCCGGCTGCTGGCTCAGCTTCAGGTCGGGAATCAGATAGTCTCCGTTCTGGATATAGGTCATGGGATTGTTCATCTTGTTTGCTCCTTTCTTGGTTGGCTTCGCGCTCTGCATTTCGGACGGTAACGCCGATCTGCCGCAGCACCTGCTGATTGATCTGGCTGACCGCTGTTCCCAGCGCCCCGATGGTGGACGGGGTGTTGAAATCAAAGATCGCCATGAAATCTTCGTGGTCGAAGTAGTGTTCCGGCTCCAGTCCGCAGCGGGACATCAAAGCGTAAGTGATGCTGACGGTGGCGGCTGCCTTAAACTGCACTCCGATGTTAAACTCATCATATTCCTCCAAAAAGGAACCGTCAACGATATAGAAGAAGTCCTGCTGATGCTCTGCCCAGTATTCCTCGGCCAGTTTTCCGGCTACTTCGGTGAGCTGTCCGGCAAGGTTCTCACCGGAAACATCATAGGTGCGCTCCAGCATGGCCTGCACGGAATCCAGATGGCGCTCCTCCAGCTGCCACAGCCAGGGAGTTCGGGAATGTTCACGGGTTCCGGTATCGGAAATGTCAAAGACATAACGCAGGCGAGGTCTGTCCCCGGAATCGTCCACCAGAGCGATCCCTTTGGAACCGCGCCTTACATACCGGCCCATCTTTTCATTCCACAAATCGTACTCCGCACAGGCGGTGGCGTCCGGTCGCTGGGCGTAGATCATCAGCTGCTCATGGAACGGGTACTTGTAAAGTCGGGCTGCCGTAGTAAGGAACCCTGCCCATTCCTGCCAGCTTCCAGTGAGTTGCGTTGCCACCTTGTCCGCCATCTGTGCATATAGTTCAGCTTTGGTTGGCATAGTGTTCTGTCCTCCTTTCAGTTTTGGGGTAAAGAGGTGGGGTGGCATATTGCCACCCCATCCCTGCGATTATGGTGTTTACTGGTCAAAATCCGGGTACAATTCCAGCTCGGCAAACTCGGCATCACTCATGGCTTGGAGCTTGCCCAGTGCGCTGTCTGTCAACTCCCGCAGCTCGGTTTCCTCCGGGGCCAGCTCGCCGCGCATCTCACGCAAACTGTCAATCAGCCCGGTGCGGCTGCCGGTATTGTAAATGCACATCAGGTTCATTTCCTCAAAAGTAAAGTTTCCCATATCAAATCTCCCTTTCCGCACTCTTTTTTGGTGCTGTCTTTTTGTGTTCTGTCTTGGGCTGGCCTTTCAGCTGCTCCATGACGGACTTTTTCTTTTCCCGTTCCTCCCGATGGGTGGCGGCTGCCAACTCCATCAGGGAAATGGGCTGACCGCTTCGGGCCTGCTGTTCCAGCTCTGCCACCGTGGGTTCTTTTGCGCCATTGTTGATGATACCGTCGATCATGCCATAATCGTCCTCCAGGGCCATTTCCGCATTTTTCAGCGGATTTTCCGGCAGGAATCCGGGGATCTGGGTAAAACCAACGCTGTCGCAGTAATGACAGGATACCTTACCGTCCTGTTTGATCGCAACGATGTCGCTGACGCTCATGGAGGGACTGTGAAAGTCTACGGGTTTTTCCAGATTGAATTGCTGATAGAGTTTTTCCAGCTGCTCCGGCACAGTGCCAGACTCACTCAGCGGAGCGGTGTAAATGAGGTCATAATTGCTGCGGTCTACGGAAACATCATGGGACTCTAACCAGTCCAGATTCATAAAGCGCACATTTTGCGGATCGTTACGGCTCACCTGGTAGATGGCAAAGCAGTTTCTGTTCTGGGAGAGAAATGCCTGTTCTCGTTCCTGCTGATGTTCCTGACGCTCCATGACCTTTTCGTGGAACTGAGGGCTTTTCTCCCATTCCTCGCGGTCCACACCGAAAAGACCGCCATGCTCCATGATTTCCTGCGGGTCAAACACCATGCTCTCCGTATTGTCCTCATGCAGCACATAGACGGTCAAACCGGCAGCATCCAGTTCCAGCGCCCGTTCTCTTGTAACAGGGAGCATCCCGTCATAAGAGTAACCGTATTTCTGCATATCCGGTGTGGAGACCTGCTCATCGGGCGTTGGGTATTCATCCAGCGCCTGCTCCTGTGCCTCCGGCAGCTGGGAAGAAGCGGCCATCTGACCGACCTCTGCCTGCATCTGCTGATAGGCAGCTTCCTGCAAGGTCTCGATCATAGACAGGGGAGCGTGTCTAAGTGAAGTGCTGTCCAGATCGTTGTCATCACAAATCTGGAGAACTGCCTTCATGCGGGAAAGCTCCGGCATATCCAGCTGACCGCCATCCAGCTCTTTCATGGACGCGGCATCGTAAAGGGTGTAGTCCCAGCCGCTGTCACAGGGCTGAATATGAAGATAGGTGGCATCGTCAATTAGAAACAAAGCCTCCTGCTGGTTTGCCTCCGCATCAAGAACCGCCATTTCCGGCTCTTTTTTTGCATTGGGGTCAATTCCACGCTCTTTGCAGATTTCCTTATAGTGGCGCTCAATGTCAGAGATCAAAGTGCCGGAGGTCTTATTGATGGTCTCCAAACTGGCTCTCAGCTCTTTCAGTTCCTTGCCCTGACTCCAGCTGGCAATATAGCCGAAGCTGTTTTCTCCGGTTTCAATGCCAAAATATTTGCAGACTGCATAGGAGATGCTTTCAGCCTCTACTTCTTCCGTGTGACGGTCTTTCTTCTGTTCCTGCAAAAACTGGGCGAGAGTAGAAAAGCCGCCAACAAAATTCAGTCCTTCTTCCTCGGTCAGCATCAGGCGTCCATTTTCCGCCAGCTCCAGCGGATCTGTCAGCAGAACGGAACCTGCATGGTTTACAACCACTCGTTCTTCTACACAGACCGGCTCTCCGGGGTCGTAGTCAGAACCGCGCAGGTCATAGCAATAAACGCCCTCCGGCAGATTATCACGGACAATCCGCCCATTGGAGAACAGACCGGGTTTATCAAACAGCTCGATCTCCTGATATTGCTCGTCATTGGCAATCTGAATCTTTTTCTGATTGTGGAGCTTGCTGTGGGCAATCTCGTGAACCGTGGCCGAAACCGTCTGCACCTCGCTCATGCCCTGACGAATGGCGATTTTCTGATGATCGGCAGAAAAATAGCCGTCCGTATCGGCGGCCATTGCTTCAAAAGTGATCGGCATCGGCGCACTGCGGCGCAGGGCCTCCATGAATGCCTCATAATTGGGCACATTGCCGGAAAGGGAGGAGGCAAGCTCCGGCAAAGGTTTCCCATCGGTCTGGCTCACATCAAAGACCTTGACCGGGCGAAACATGGGGATCTCGATTTCTTTTTCCTCTGTGATGATCTTTCCGTCTTTATCCAAAATCGGAGCCTTGGTATCCGGGTCCAGTTTCTGCTCCTCGATTTTCTTCTTGTACGGTGTGGGGGCGATGATGGTAATGCCATGTTCTCCCTTTTTAACATGACGCTCAAACTGGTCTTTCCACTTATTGTATCCGGCTACCAAAGTGGCGTCCGGCTTCTGCATATAGATGAGCATGGTGTTGTTTACCGAATAGCGGTGGAAGCGGGACATAACGGACAGATAGCGCATATACTTTTCACTCTCAAACAGTTCCTTGATGCCCTGCTCGATGCCGTCTGTGATTTCCCTTAGCCGCTCTCGGTTGGTGGGTTTGTTCTCAGCCATGATTTTCAATCTCCTTTCCAAGTGTGTGATTTCTGCTGTGTGTTCTGCAATCCATGCCTTTTGTTCTTCTTCACTTTCATAAAGAAAAAGATCCAGCAGGTACTCCACATAGATTTTCTTATGGATTGCTTCCACAAAGCGGGGGTGCGGTTTCTCCTCCGGTGTCCGGGGAGAATGGTCGGCCTCCCATTTTTTCAGCAGATAGTAGTAATCGGACAGTACGCGATAACACTGCTGCCGGTCCTCCCGAAACTTTTGTGCCTCGGTTTTCTGCCGGACATACCTCCTGCGGGGAGGGGCCTGACTGTCATAGATCAGGCCAAAGTCCTGTGCCAGTTTCTCCGCCGCTTCTTTTGGGGAGAGGTCAAAGAGCTTTGCGGTAAAGTCGATCACATCCCCATCTGCACCGCAGCCAAAGCAGTGGAACCGCTGATCTACCTTCATGCTGGGGTTCTTATCATCGTGAAAGGGACAGCAGGCCATACCATTTCGTTTGACCTCGATCCCATAAAACGCTGCCGCTTCTCTGGTGCTGACCGACTGCTTGACTGCTTCAAATACATTCTCTGCCATGTGCCTTTAACTGCTGGACTTTCTCACAGGGGGCTGGTATCCGGCAGCTTTCGCACGCTCACTGGCAGCTTTGCGACGCTCGGCGCTGTATGGCTCCCTGACTGATACACACCGCTTGGGGACGGTAAAGTTATGGGCGTCCTTTCGGGTGATCTGGTCGGGGTGCTTTTTTGCCAGCAGTTCCAGCTTCTCCATCAAACGGGGATCGTGGGTGTAGACCTCAGCCATTGGTTCTGCCTGGTTATAGAGGAGAATGGTTTCCCGTTCCGCTAAAGAGAGCTTCATCGGCTGCCTCCTTTCCGCTGGTCAAATTCCAGCTTGAAGTTGGCGTACTGTCCATCGTCCTCCAAAACCACAGTGGCATCGTAGGTCTTGCCGGTTTTCTCCGAATATAGGCCCGTTACACGGACACGGCCATCTTTCAGCAGTGCAGACACCACAGCCTTGGTCGGCTGTTTTTTCTTGGCAGCCCACCATTTGTTATTTTTCCAGATTGCAAATTTGCAAGAATCATTCTGACAGAAGAAGCCTTTTTGCAGTTCTGCAACTTCACCGCCGCAGCGGGGGCATTTGCCTACCACCTCACGGGGCGGGGAGAACAGGTACTCGGTTCCCTTGATGACCTGATAAGTCCCCACCAGGTCTCCCAACATGGTGCTGATCCCGTCCAAAAACTCCTCCGGGGCAAGCTGCCCGCGCTCGATCTCGCCCAGGCGGTACTCCCACTCGGCAGTCAAAAGCGGCGATTGCAGCTGTTCCGGCAGAACGGTGATAAGGGAAACTGCATCGTGGGAAGGGAGAAGCTGCACCGTTTTCCTGCTCTTTTTTCGTTCCAGAAAACCGGCAGATACCAGCTTTTCCAAAATACCGGCACGGGTGGCCGGTGTCCCCAGACCTTTTCGTTCGGCATCCTCCGGCATATCTTCTTTTCCGGCAGTCTCCATCGTGGACAATAGGGTGTCCTCCGTAAAGTGCTGGGGCGGACTGCTTTTGCCTTCTTTGACGATTGCCGCAGAAACCGAAAGGGTCTGTCCTTCGGTCAGCTCCGGCAGGGCTTTCTCTGCGCCCTCTTTTTTTGGCTCCGCATCCTTCATTTTGGCACGGTAAGCGTCCTCCAGTGCTTTCCATCCGGGGTGCTTCACTGTTTTTCCTTTGGCGGTAAACTCCCCACCGGCACAGTCGGCAATCACAACGGTTTCCGAATAGATATGGGGCTGGGCTACGGCACACAGCAGACGCAGGGCCACCAGCTCCAGCACCGCTTTTTCTCCCGCAGGAAGGGCAGAAAGGTCTGCATCCTTGAGATTTCTGGTAGGGATTACTGCGTGGTGGTCGGTTACTTTCTTATCGTTGATGACTGGCTGCGGATCACAGGTAATGGCGATCCCTTTGCGAAACGGCATAGCATTGGCAACCAGATTGACCAGCACCGGCAGGCTGTCTGCCATATCACCGGTCAGATAGCGGCTGTCAGTACGGGGATAGGTGCAGAGCTTCTTTTCATACAGGCTTTGCAGATAGTCCAGGGTCTGCTGGGCTGTAAATCCAAGCAAGCGGTTGGCATCTCTTTGCAGAGTAGTCAGGTCATAGAGGGCGGGCGGCTTTTCGGACTTTTCCTTGCACTCCACCTTTTTGATCGTGACGGCTGCACCCTGGCAGACTTCTTTCAGCTGCTCGGCAGCGGCCTTATCCGCCATGCGCTCCCCGGATACGGTAAGACCGGGTAGCTCCAGTGCCACGGTATAAAAGGGAACCGGCTTAAAGGTGTCGATCTCAGCTTCTCGCTGGACAATGAGTGCCAGCGTAGGGGACATCACGCGCCCGATGTTGAGGGTGCGGTGGTACAGCACGGAAAAAAGCCTTGTGGCATTGATCCCCACCAGCCAGTCGGCCTTGGCACGACAGAGAGCAGCATCCCGAAGTCCGTCATAGTCCGCACCGGGGCGGAGGTTTGCAAAGCCCTCCCTGATGGCGGAGTCCTCCATCGAAGAAATCCAAAGCCTTTTCATCGGCTTTTGGCAGCCTGCCAGCTCATAGACACTGCGGAAGATCAGCTCGCCCTCGCGTCCGGCATCGCAAGCGTTTACCACCTCCGTCACATCCGGGGCATTCATCAGCTTTTTGAGAATATCAAACTGCTTTTTCTTATCCTTTCCCACCACCATCTGCCAATGCTCCGGCAGAATAGGCAGGTCATCATATCGCCACTTGGCATACTTGGGGTCATAGCTGTCTGCATCTGCAAGCCCGGCCAGATGGCCCACGCACCAGCTGACACGCCAGCCGTTTCCCTCCAGATACCCGTCCTTACGGGCGGTTGCACCAATCACCGCCGACAGACTTTGTGCAACCGATGGTTTTTCAGCAATCACCAGCTTCATAATCTTCAACCTCCCATTCATTCTGCCAATTATCAGACAGTTTTTTTGCAATGCTGTGTTCTGAGGCAAGTGTAATGTCATAGCCAAAGCGATAATCATATCGGTACAACCTGCCAATCAAATCATTGATTATGATATTGCAGGCCATAATCACACGCTCTTTATCCACCTGCATCAGTTGATAGCGTTGATAATTGTTGTAATATTCTCGATGTCTGTGGGTTCTGCTGACCGTATCTTCCATCAGACAATCTATGGCATCTTTTTCACCATCTTCTTTGCTGCCCTGTGTATAAGACAACAGTTCCTTAACCATGGGAAAACTTTGTTCATCTACCGTTGCTTCTTCGCTCAAAAAACCGATATAAGCTTTTAGTAACAGGCTAACTGCTGTTTTTTCAGCTTCAGATAAAGCGTTCATGGTCTCCGCTGCATCAGGCAACAGTTCCTTTTCCACAAATTCATCTATCTCACCAGAATAAAGCATTCGGATTGAGTCCACACATAAAGAGCGTTTTTGGGGTGCGGTCTCAATTTCAAAATCATAAAGATCCAAGTCATCGTCCTTCTTTGATTTTTTTTGAACTTTGCTTATAGCAGTGAAAAGAATGTCTCCTCCAAAGTAAATTCCGAAGGCGACCAGATCAAAAATAATCAGAAAGTGTAATAACAAGTTCCAGGTGTTCATTGTGAGGTCCTCCTTTCTTTGACCATGTGCTGATTTTGGGTGTAGATTTGCAGTAAGAGAGTGAGTAGAGCAGCAGAGGACAGGAATTTCTCCCTGTCCTCTGTCCCTTATCCCGCAATGATTTGAAATATGCTACGCTCAAACGGTTCAATCTGTTCTATCACTTTCCTCATTAGGGTCAGAACCCTCAAAACCATCCTCAAGGACTTCCTCATCCTCAGTTTCCCATTCCTCGGAATCTTCCTCGCCATAATCATAATCGTCCAGACTGTCATTGCCCTTGGTCTTAGGCTTATTTTTAACGAGTTTCAAGTAGGCAAATACGCCACCGCCGCCCAGCAGAGCCAGCAGAAGGATCAGGGCAGCCGGGTTCAGTCCGGCAGACTTCTCTTTTTCCGGCTCCGGTGTTTCTGCCGGAGGTTCCGGTGCTTTTCCCGTACATTTACTCTTATCAGTTACACAGACCGGGCAGGCCGTATTAACTGCCCCTGCTTCACATTTCTTCGTGCAGCTGCACACAGCTGGCGGCTCCTCTTTGGCATTTCCATCTTCCATCAGTGCCATCAGGTCCGCTTCATCCACCTGGTTCAGAAAGTGAACAGCAGTCTTTTTATCCTCGTTGGCCCTGTCGATCAGGATATAAAAATAGTTGCCTGCCTTGGTGGTAACGGTAATGAGCTGCTTGTTGCCACCAAAATCATCCACCAGAGCGGCGTTGCCATCCGGGGTCAGCGGAGGTGCTTTTTCCGTTTCTTCCACCACCACATTGCTGTCATTGGTGGTATCCTCTGCCGGGGGCGGAGCTGCGCCCTGGGCAAAAGCGGGAACGGTAAAGCCCAATGCCAGAACCAGCGTCAGGCAAATGGCGGAAAGTGTTCGGAGCAATCGTTTATTCCTCATAGCTGTTTTCCTCCTGTTCGTTGTTGTCATCAGCCAAACTGCCGGGAACTGTGCCTCCGGACAGCATGGCGCTCAGCTGAGCCGGGGTCATACGCAGTGCGCGCACCATCTGGACGATCTCCAGATTTTCTGCCTCGGTTTTCTGTGTCTCCAGCGCCTTGAGCTTTTCCTGATACTCTGCGATCTTCTCGCGGACCTTAGTAATCTCCTGGTCAATGCGTTCAATTTTGTTCTTTGCCATCGTCTATCACTCCTTCTAAAAAATCTCTGTTACCAGTTCATCAGGCCGTAGCCCTTGATACTCTGATAATTCAGGTCATAACTTTTGATCTTGCAGGCATCGCCGGAATTTCCCTCCACGGTATAAACACGGCTGCCATCGGTGCCGATAACAATTCCCACATGGTCTGCGGAACCATCCAGATCCCAATCGAAGAAAATGGCATCACCGGGGGCGATGTTTTCATATCCTCGTGCGCCCCACTGTCCATGAGACTGGAACCACGGAACACCCTGAGACTGACAACCAGCAAAGCGTGGTTCCGTTCGACCGGATTGACCATAGCACCATGATACAAAGCAGGCACACCATTCCACACGGGAGTCAAAGCCGTACCAGCTCCAATAAGGTTGTCCTCCCACATTGCCCACCTGACTTTTCGCCAGTTCCACCAGCTGCGGATTGCCGGGGCGGGTGCCATTGATAAATTCAACACCAGTCAAATCTTCAGAAACACCTGTATCGGGAGAACCGCCACCAAACAACAGCGGCTTATTGCCCATAGTCTGTCGGTAGACCTGGTACATCTCCATCTGCTCCGGAGTCAGTAGTTCTGGCGCAAGAGAGGCAATGGAACGGCTTGTTAAAGTTACATGGAGAATACGATATTCATATTCATGCTCATCCCCATCTTCGTCAGTGTAAGTGCGAATCTGAATTTCTTCTCTCAGCGTGAGCTGATACTGTGCATCAAACACACGCTCCAGCTCTGCCTGTGCGCTGTGGCGTGTATAGCCCTGCAAGACAGCAGAGAGAAACGCCGCAAGCTCATGGGGGTCATGGCCGATCATGCCAAGGTTATAGCGATACTCGTCATACCCTGGGTGGCTGCTTTCGATGTTGTCGATTTTCTCCTGCAACCGAGCTTCTCTGTCTGCATAATCTGCCTCCACCGCCAGCATTTCCGGGTCATCCGATGGATAGGTAGTGCCGGAAATTACAGAACCAATACTCTGTGCCATCATAGAGCAGGAGGACATGGTATTCATCAGCATACAGGCGATGAGGAAAAAAACCCCTGCCATCAGGAAGCCCTTCTTGTGGCGCATGACGAATGCCCCTGCCTGCTGTGCCTTTTCTTTTACCGTCCTTGCGGCTTTTCCGGTTTTGGACGCAGCCTGGGCGGTATTTCCGGCAGTCTGACCGGTGCGCTTGGCGACGGCATACTGCTTTTTGATACTCTGTTTTTGCTGCCAGCGGGAGAGAGGGTTGCTGGTAAACTGAGGATTTTCCCGTAGGGACTTCTGGTACAGGGCATTTACATTTGCCTTTTCCAGCTTCTGCTCGGCCTGGGCTGCTTTGCGGTACGGCTTCAGCTTGTGGCTGCGATAGCCCTCCCGCACCAGATAAGCGCTGGTCTCCACCGCCTCCTCGGACTTGTGGGCGCTTTCCACGCCCACATTGTCCTGTTCTGTTTCCCGGATCTCTTTGTGAAACTTGCCCGCGACCAGATGGACGGGAGCTTCCTTAACCCCTTGAGAAAGTTTGGAAGGTGGTTTTTTCTTGTCCTCAAAGGTCAGCTTCGAGGTCTTTTTCCCGGTGTCCGGGTCAATGACCGTCTGTCTGACTTTTTTCTTTGGAATATTGGCCTGCGCCTTATCTGCTCTGGCCGTAGCTTTCTCCGTTTTGCGGATCGGCTTTTCCAGTGCAGGGTCAGCCCGTTCCTCATCAGTAAAGCGCAGGCGCGGCTCTTTATTCAAACCAATCACCCATTAGGATAGCATCCATCATGTGGTGCAGCTCCACATAGAGGGCCAAACCTTCCGGATCATATAGCGGATGCACGGTGAGATACGCATGGACTTGCGCCAGAATCTCAGAGAGCATTGTGATAGGTCTGCACCCTACAATGGTTGCTGCACCAGGGGCACACATCATATTCGCCCAAATCGAAAAGAGACGGGCAAGACCAATTTCGCCATCCTCATTCAAGGTTTTGAGTTCTTTGTCAGCGGTACGACACTCAACAACAGCGGAGGCCATTACCGGAAGCAACATGAATTCGTGAGCCTCCAATGCCTCACGGAAAAAAATCATGGTATCAAGTTCGCAAATATTCTGTTTCATAGTTATTCATCCTCCTTTTTCAGTTCCTGGGGTTTGGTGGTCATAATGCGGTAAAGCTCAGTATTCTTCGGGAAGTGGTCAACGAAGGGCAGGATGGTGGAGCCATAGAACAGCAGGCCCTCGCCCTCACCGGAGTGGGTCACATAGCTAAGCTGGTGCGTGGAAATGCCCAGCTGCTTGGCGAGAATCTGACGGTCTCCGCCTGCCTGGTTGAGCATATACACGAAGTCGGAGTTTTCAAAGATGTTCTCCACCTCGCGGCTGCTCAAAAGGTCTTTGACATTCTGGGTGATACCTGTCGGAATACCGCCCCATTTGCGGAATCGCTTCCAGATTTCCACCGTATAAGCGGCGGTCTGCTCCTCCTTCAAAAGCAGGTGCATCTCGTCGATGTAATAACGGGTGGACTTGTGGGCAGCGCGGTTAATGGTAACGCGGTTCCACACCTGATCCTGGACCACCAACATACCGATTTTCTTGAGTTGCTTGCCCAGCTCCTTAATGTCATAGCAGACAATGCGGTTATTGATGTCCACATTGCTCTGGTGATTGAACACATTGAGGGAGCCGGTTACATAGATTTCAAGGGCCGTGGCGATATACTGGGCTTCCTTTTCCTCCTGTGAACGGAGCAGGTTATATAGGTCCTCCAGTATGGGCATATTCTCCGGGCGCGGGTCATTGAGGTAGGTCTGATAGACCAGACGCACACAACGGTCGATGATGGTTTTCTGCACCGGCTGCAATCCGTCCTTACCGCCCACGATCAGCTCACACAAGCTGAGGATAAAGTCAGACTTGAGGGACAGCGGGCTTTCATCATCCGAATAGTCCAGGTTCAGATCCATCGGATTGATGTAGTTGGTTGAGGTAGGCGAGATCTTGATGACCTGCCCATGCAGACGATCCACCAGAGGTGCGTACTCCGCTTCCGGGTCACAGATGATGACATCATCATTGGTAAGCAAAAAGCAGTTGGCAATCTCACGCTTGGCGCTGAAAGACTTACCGGAACCCGGCGTACCCAAAATCAAGCCGTTGGGGTTTTTCAGCAGCTTTCTATCCACCATGATGAGGTTGTTGGACAGGGCATTGATGCCGTAGTACAGGGCTTCCTTGCCGTTCTGGAATAATTCCTGTGTGGTGAATGGTACAAAGATAGCCGTAGAACTGGTGGTCAGCCCTCGCTGAATCTCGATCTGATTGAGTCCCAGGGGCAGACAGCTCATCAGCCCTTCTTCCTGCTGGAAGTCCAGTCTGGTCAGCTGGCAGTTATACTTCTGGGCAATAGAGCCTGCCTGAAAGATGTTGTTGCCAAGCTGACGGGGGGTGTCCGCTGTGTTCAGCACCAAAAAGGAGACCAGGAACATTCTCTCGTTTCGGCTCTGCAAATCCTGCAACAGCTTTTTCGCTTCGCTGCCGTAGGTGGCAAGGTCAGAAGGAATGATGTCCATGTCGTATCCGGCGCGGACTGCTTTTTTCTGTTCCTCAATCTTACTGCGGTCCAGATCGGTAATCTTACGCTTTACCGTTTTGATGGCTTTCACCTGATCCACCGACTGAATGTGCATACTCACAATGAGCGAGCTTTCCATATCCAGAAAATCAGCCAGCAGACGGTCATTCAGCTCTGGGGCTAAAATCTGCAAAAAAGAAACAGCCCCGTATTTCTTGCCCATACGGAACTGCTTGCCGGTGCGGAACTCAAAGGAGCTTGGTGCAATAAAATCTTTCGTGGACAGGCCGGAAGGAGCCAGCCAGTCCCATTCAAACTGAAACGGGAGCTGTTCATCCATGTGGAATACCGCATGAAGCTGGGAAAGCCTTTCCTTACCGTCCAATGTTCTGGCGGCTACACCAAGACGCTTGAAGTTATTGAGTATATCGGTCTCAATACGCTCCAGACGGGGCTTGGCGGCTTTGATGCTGTCAGCGTTGATACCAAAGGTCAGGTATTTGGTCTTGATGAGACCGTTGTTGCCTCTGACCAGCTGATTTTGCAGCATCGTGGTATATTCCTCACGGATACTGTCAAAGGCATCCCCCTGGGGCGGAATGGAAATGGAGTTGGCAAAGGTCTCCTCCGATGCCGCAAGGTTCAAAAAAGACAGCTGGAAGTGAATCGAGCTGTCGAAATAATTGAGGAAATCACACCAGCCCTCAAAGATCGCGGTCTTATCTTCATTTTGGGAGAGCTGATAGTTGATGTCCTGAAACTGAATGGTCTTTGTGTAGTGGCTGTCCGATACGCGGCAGATCCCGTCCGGCCACATTCGTTCATAGGGGATACTGTCCTGTGCCGATTTTCCTTTTTTGTCCGTGCGGTTGGCGCGGGCAATGGCCGCTTCGATCTGCTTCTTATCGGCGCGGGACAGCTTTTTCTTTGTCTTTACCGGATGCACGGTCTTTTCTTCCGGTTTTCCCAGCAGACGGCGCAGCCAGCTTTTCATTGCGGTGAACAATGTCATACACCTCCTTATCGAGCATTTCCTGCCGCTTTAATACGGCATAAAAGTTATTGGTCTGGTAGGGACGCTGCTTGGGACGGATCACAGCTACTTTGAGGATGTTGCCGACGATCTTTTCCAGGGGCTGTCCATGCTTTTCATACATTGCCAGCAGGAAGAAGGGCATCATGACCAGCATCATACACATGGCAGCCATGCTGTTTCCCGCAGGCTCACGGAGCCACAAGAACAGCGGTACACCTACAAGCGCCCCGGCGGTAAAGCAGACCAGCTGCCTTCGTGTCAGATTGAACATGACCTTGGTTTTGACTTTGGTTAAATCTTTGGGTACGGGTACATAAGCCATATTATCCACCTCCTTTATGGGAATGAAATAGAGCTGTCCACTTCATTTCCCCACACATCCCAACCGGGTGTGGATTGACGAGCAAACAGTTCTATGCGCGGGAGATCACCCATCAATGAGACAATGCGTTCTCTGGCTTCCTGCGGTTTTTTTGAATGTTCTTCAATGTGAGAGACAATGACCTGATGAACAGCTGCGTTTATACGCTTGGGATGTCCTTTCGTTGCGAGGATACAAAGTTCCACATTGGAGCGCGTCCAATATCCCATTCCCCAGAACAAGCTATCTGCCTTTCGATTTTGCTTTACCCAAACAAAGCCGACGGTTTTATAGGTAAATCCCCATGCCTTCAGAACTGAGAGACCTTCCAGTAAACATGGAATCGTGACCCATAAAAACAAGGCACAGTCTTTATCCGCCAAGTTGCCTACTGGCAGCGCACAAATATCCTCGATACTCATGGTCGGATAGTGACTTTCTGCACTGCGTCCCAATCCTTTCTTGGAATATACTTTGTAGTTCCATGGCGGGTCTGCGTAAATGATTTGATATTTTTTCATACAGAACCCTCCTCGTATAATAAGTTTGTAAGCAAGAAAAAACAGCTTACAGACTTATTCTTTTTTGTGTATAAATGGTAAGGACATCTAAGAGGAATTCCCCTCATCCCAATTCCCATCTATACAGTTGATAAGTTACATTTCAATATAGGTAGATCCTGTGGTATGATATCAGGTAAAGTCTGATGTCCGAAGGCACTGCTCTCCCTCCTTTCAGCCGGCTTAGTCCGAGACTGCTTTTTAAGCATTCAGCCTGGCACATGCGGCACATTCCGCTGACACAGAATTTTCATCCCCAGCCGTTAGCCCCAGCAAGAAAGGCTGACTGG
>NZ_GG657557.1:266212-268377 GCF_000157995.1 Holdemania filiformis DSM 12042 | reverse complement strand
CCGTTAGCCCCAGCAAGAAAGGCTGACTGGGTGCATGCTCATTGCGCGAGGTTTCGGTCACCGTATGCAGCACAGGATAAACCTTTTGCTTCAGGCTTCAAAAATCCACATCGGAATGGAGGTGATATCATGTTAAAGATCAACTATATGTCCACCTTGTTTGTTGGTATTGATGTAAGCTCAAAGACCAACGTTGTCTATGCCATGGACTTTGAGGAAAACAAATACCTCTCTTCGTCATTTGACAATAATCAGCCGGGCGCCGACAAGCTTGTGAATATGATTACGGAGTGTATGCACAAGCATAAAAATCTGGATACGCTTCTTATCGTGCTGGAATCTACTTCTGTATACAGCGTGCATATTTCAAACTTCCTGTCGACCAGCGAGGTTCTCATGCCCTACAAGCCTTATGTCTTCTGTGTCAACCCAAAGACTACTGCGAATTACCGCAAGTCCTATATCGGAATGGAAAAGACCGATCCTACAGATGCATACCTCATTGCGGACTTTGGCAGGGTAGGCCGTACCAAAAAGCTGGAGCCTTGGCGCGGCGGGCAATTTATAGCCTTGAAACGCCTTACAAGGCACCGCACGCACCTTTCTGAGTGCATCGCCAGGGAGAAGACCTATATGGTCTCTAATCTTTATCTGAAGTTCAGTGAGCTTCAGCTCCTTGAAGGGGATGACAAGCCCTTTGGCAATCTCTACGGTGCTACGTCCTCAGCAGTCCTGACGGAGTTCCTGTCCCCACAGGAGATCATCGATATGCCGGAGGAGGAGCTGCTTGCCTTCCTTGCAGAAAAGAGCAGGAACCGTATCTCTGACATATCCAAAACTTCCGAACTTCTGCGGAAGGCAGCCAGGGATTCCTACCGCTTAGACAAGTGCATGTACGAACCGCTGAACGTTTCACTGGCAAGCTCGTTTAACTGCATCCATGCCTATCAGAAAGAAATCAGGCTGATCGAACAGGCGATTGAAAAATGCATCAACGGAATGAACCCTAACGCCCTGATTATTCTTCAATCCATACCTGGAATAGGTCCGGTATGGGCATCCGGGATACTATCAGAAATAGGCGATATAACAGCGTTTCATTCGTCCGATGCCCTTGCCAAATATGCCGGGCTTTACTGGCCCAAGGGGGATTCCGGAGATTTCGTTTCTGAGGACAACCAAATGTCGAAAGCCGGAAATCCCTATCTTCGCTACTATCTTGGCGAAGCGGCAAACAGCGTCAGGAAGCACATCCCTGGATACGCTGATTTTTATGCCAGAAAATATGCTGAGGTAACCAAACATCAGCACAAAAGAGCACTCGCGCTTACATCTCGTAAATTAGTACGACTCGTTTTTGGATTGCTGGTCAAGAACCAACTGTACACCGGCGAAAAGCTGGACACCGAATATAATATCAAATCGAACTGACATTCGGTTTTGCTTTAAATATACCGAAGGTCTGTTAAAGTTACCCTTTTTTCTGAAAAACATATTAAAATCTTTTTCAAAAAGTTCTTGACATATCACCAGAATGCTTTAGTGCGCCTGAAAGACTGATTTTGCGAGACTGCCGGTTTTGAACAGCGTAAAGCACAGCAGTACGGTGTAGCCCACGCAGCTCCAGATTGCCATGATGATGTCATCTTCCAGAGCGATGTTCTGCACCAGCACAGCATAAATTGCCACGCAGACGATAATGAGAAACGCCTGAAAGCCCAGCGCCAGCAGGGATCGGAGGTAATTCTGTCCCATACCGCCCCATTCTTTACCCATCATTGCAGCCATTGGAACGGGAGCCACCGAAGTCACAAGGTAGATTTCGATCATACGGCCATAAATAACGATAAAGATACAGATATATAACGCCCACATAGTAATGCCAATAAAGAGGGATTGGAACCACAGTCCGAACAGCGGTCCCAGATCCATTTCCATCAGCCTCGGTTCCAGATCGGTCATAACTGAGGAAATGTCAATGGACGCATCCGAATTGATAACCCCTGCCGCCTGCGCCACTACGCTCTGCGCCATATCAAAGACGCCCATCACGATATTCCATGTATTTGTGACAATGAGGATGGCAGCGGCTGATTTGAACACCCACTTGAAAATCATCCAGGTGTCCACATCATGCAGGTTGTTCTTGTCTGCGATCATCTGGA
>NZ_GG657557.1:238595-265879 GCF_000157995.1 Holdemania filiformis DSM 12042 | reverse complement strand
GATAGCCAGGATCACGCCTGCAATCGGCACCATGATGGAGTTGGACAGATTCTCAATCATGCTGAAAATACTGCCATTCCATCCCTGTGGGGTCTGGCCTACCTGTACGGATATATCCGCGACCTGCTGGTTTACACTGTCAAACATCCCCGAAAGGTTGCTCATAATGCCGCCCACCAGCATTTCTTTCAGCCAATTTGTCAGGGCTTCAAGTAAGAAATCCATACGGTGTCAACCTCCTTTCCGCCGCCCCCGCAAAACTGCGGGAGCGGCAAGGATTTCATACGGAGACGCTTAGACAGAGAAAAGCCCGGAGAGCAGAGGTACAAGGACCATGCCTACCACGGCTACACCAGCACCGGCCATGAGCTGCTTCATGCCCTGGCTCTTGGCGCCGGGGTTGTCGTTGCCGTAACCTTCCAGCAGGTTGATAACGCCCCAGATACCGAGACCGGCACCGAGCGCGATAACGAGGGTCTGAAGAACGGTGATTGCCTGTTCAAAAAATGCCATATAGTTTGTTAGCCGGAATCTGATTAAAAAATAGGTTTGTCATGTTTCATAGGCATACAAAAGCCGGAACAATCTGCCGCCCGGTTTCCGGGGGCATGATTCCGGCTGTCCTCCTTTTTCATTATTTTTTCTCGCGATTGTCCGCTTTGTACGCCAATGGCCCATAGAGGGCAGATGCGGCGAATAGATAAGATCACTCCCTTCTAAAGCGGAACGAAATTAAGCGCCCTTTGTGTCTACTTCATATACATCGCAGACCTCATTGGGCTTGAGTTTCAGCCTTGCGGACAAGAATGCTTCAATATCAAAAGCGTTCTTGTCATCCGCGTCGGCAGTGTACTTGAAATTGGGGTGCTTGGTGATGTCGTACTTATCCGAAAGGAAAGGACGCACACCGCGCAGCTGGAGGATACACTTGCCGCCATCCATAACAGCAAGCTCATCCTGGCTCATCAGCTCTTTCCCCAATTTTTGATAGTTGAGTGAATGGGATGTTTCCCTCCCACGGCTCTCTCCGGTGTTGTAGGTGTCGATGGTTTCCTTACCCAGCACGGCGGCCAGCTCCTTGAGAGTGGTCGGCTCCTTACCGCCCAGAAAGATGGAAGTATCCATGTTTCCGATAATGGTATCTGCGTTATCCTTATAAATCGCCTTGAGCTGACTCTGCGCCTGCAACACCAGACAGGCGGAGATCTCACGGCTTCGGATGGTGGCCACCAGCTTTTCCAACTTGGGTATCTGGCCAATGTTGGCGCACTCGTCGATCAGACAGCGCACATGAACCGGCAGTCTGCCGTCGTACACATCGTCGGCCTTTTCGCAGAGCAGGTTAAACAGCTGGGTATAACACATGGATATAAGGAAATTAAAGCTGTCATCAGTGTCACTCATGATGAGGAACAGGGCAGTTTTCCTGTCTCCCAGAGTATCCAGCTCCAGCTCATCATAAGCCGTGACCTCACGCAACTCTGCAATGTCGAACACGGCAAGGCGAGCGCCGCAGGAAATCAAAATCGACTTGGCTGTTTTTCCGGCGGCCAGCTTATATTTCTTATACTGGCGCACCGCAAAGTGGTTTGGCTTCTCGGCTTCCAGTGCATCAAACATCAGGTCTACGGGGTTTTTGAACTCCTCGTCATCCTCACGGACTTCCATGGCGTTGATGAACTCAATGAGGGTGGAGAAGTTTTGTTCCTCCACCGGAGCCTCATAATGGATATAGCCAATAAGCGCGCAGTACAACAAGGTTTCTGCTTTTACCCAGAAATCGTCTCCGGCCTTGCCTTCGCCTTTGGTATTGGCGATCAGCGTTGTTACCAGCTTCAAGATGTCCTTTTCGCTATGGATATAGGCGAAAGGGTTATAGTGCATGGACTTCTTGAAGTTAATGGTATTTAGGACCTTGATTCGGTACGGCTCATAAATGACCTTGCCGTGCTTATCCTTCATAGGCTTTCCGTCTTTCCCCAGCTTGGGTGCGCCCCTTTGGAGCATTTTTCCGCACTCCACCAAAATGGTTCCCTTCGGGTCTGTGACCACATAGGAACTGTGCATCTGCATCAGATTCGGTTTGAGCCAGAAGCGGGTCTTACCGGAACCGGAGCCGCCAATCACCAGCACATTTTTGTTTCTGGCGGTCTTTGGGTCCTTGGGGCGGCTGTTCATTGTCAGGCTCTCCGTTTTCGTCAGAATCACATTGTTCTGGAATACCGGGTCGATGTAGGGTGTAATGTCCTCATGGGTTCCCCACCGGGCGGAACCGTATTCCATGCCGTGCCTGTACTTCTTGGCGTTCTTGCTTTTCAGGTACACAGCCAGCCGCAGGCCGCCGCAGCAGCACAGGCCCACCAGCAGGTCCAG
Organism: Holdemania filiformis DSM 12042; assembly: GCF_000157995.1. Taxonomy (GTDB): domain Bacteria; phylum Bacillota_I; class Bacilli_A; order Erysipelotrichales; family Erysipelotrichaceae; genus Holdemania; species Holdemania filiformis. Next base: position 263,506 of record NZ_GG657557.1, on the reverse strand, counting down.
CGGGTGCAGGCTGGGCCACCAGCTGGCCAGCGCCACCGGCAGCGTGGAGAAGAACGAGAGCATTTTTGCCGAAGCGTCCGCACCCACGGCCATCCGCCACGCTTCACCGAAGTTGGTGGAGAAAAGCCCCATCAGGATATACGGCAGATTCAGCAAAATGAGCTTTTTGATGTTCAGCTGCTTTTTCATCGTTCCAGCTCCTTCCGCTTGTTCCGGTCCACGACGGCGTGTTTTACCAGTTCTTTGAACTGGCTCAGCTTTGCCAGCACGGACGGGCGCTCGGATTTCTCCGCCTTTCTGACCTTTTTCCCGGTGTACTCGGTAAAAGCAGCGGTCAGGGCATCCGCGTCCCGACCCTTGAAAAAGATCAGGTACTTGGGTGGGGAGCTGCTGCGGTCCTTCTTCACCGCATAGTCCACGCCGTATTTCCGGGCGATCTTCTCAAACTCCTTGATGGAGGGGTCGGTGATCTCGATGTTGGAAACCCCTTGGTTTTGACCAATCAGCTGTTTCACCGTCTGCTTGCCCTGGGGCTTCACAGGCGCGTCACGGCTTCTCTGCTTTTGCAGCTTCTTTTCCTTGCGGTGGGCAAGGTACTTGCTGATGGCGGCTTTGAGCAGCCTGCCGGTGAACTTTGTTCCGCTGACAACCAGCGTTAAAGTCCTGTTTTCCACTTCTTCCTGCATTTTCATCGCCTCCTTTCCACAAAATGTGCAGGGGTGGTGCATTTATTTCTAAGGCGGGACCACCAGCCGCCGGAGAAGGTATTTCTTCATCGAACCGCCCTCAACGAATTTGCTCAGAACGGTCATAGAGCAAATCTCCATTTCTGACCTTTGCATGACTGAGAATCTTGATCTGTCCCTTTGCCTGACTGTCCAGAGCTTTTTCATAGCCCTTATCTGACAAAAACAGGCGGGTTCGTTCACCTTTCCAGCCCACCGGGGAGTCATGCGTCAGCACATCAAAAATAATCATGTGCCGGGTGTTCTCAGCAAATCGCTGGAGATCCATGTAGTCATGGCCGTGATAGTTCTGCGCTCCAGCTTTCTGGCGCATTTCTTCCATCAGCTGACCGATTGTTTTGCCTTCTGGCATAAAACTCACTTCCTTTCCCACTCTCATACAACCATCAAAATCATGTCTCTCAGCTGAGCAAAGTAGAGTTTGCCTTGCGGGGTTATCAGCGTATAGGAGCCGATATGCCCGTGATTGCAGTAGTCTTTGACACAAAACAGTCCTTCATTGGCTGGCTTTGCATAGGGCAGTACATTACCGGATGCGGTGCGGTACACAAAACGCTTTTCCAGAAGGAAACGGACAAACCGACGCTCCGGGACAAGCAACTCTTTGGCGGTGGTGCGGAGGTTGGTACTGTGATTGAGGTCGATGAACAAATCATAAAAGGCTGCCTTACTCTCCAGCAGGGCATTTTCCTCTCGTAGCGACGCATTTTCTTCCCGCTCAGCAAGCAGCTCGGAGCAGAGCTTTATCAGAGCTTCCGGAGAAGTGGCTATCTCCCACAACTTCTCTTTTGTGAGATAGGCTCCGTGCTTGCGAATGGCAGGTAGAACTTCATCAAACACCCATTGTTCAAACCGTTCCGCTGACGGCAGTTTACTATGGGCGATCAGACGATATAGATCACCTTCGGGGATAAAGAGCATTTCGACCATTTGTACCGCGGGGCTTCCATCTGCCTTTTTCCCAGTCTGGACCCCTATGGAACATTTCGTTCCACCCCTGGTATGGTCGCGGACGGCTTTGCGTGGATTGGTATATCCCAGCGCTGTTGCCACATCTGTACCGCAAAATAATACTTTGCCATTCTGTTCCAAAGTGCGAATGCTTCCGAACTCTGGACTATTGAAAATTTCAATCTGATTCATGCTGTGCCTCCTTTGGTGTAATACAAAAGCGGCTGATTACCAGCCGCCTGCGTGCATATCGTGATTTACCAGTGAAGTGTAGTGGTTATTCATGGTGGTAGGAGCGTTGAACAGCACTGCAAGCAGGTACTGCTTGATGTTGTGTACCTGGGTGGTGTTCTTTTGCAGACAGTCCATGACAAACTCGATGTGAGAGCTGTCCAGCTTCAAAAAGCGGGAGCGTACAATTTCATGAGGAAAGTCCGCACCAGAGATCCGGGTGGTCTTTCGTTTGGCACAGACCGTTTCTACCAACAGCTCTACGATCTCATTCAGGTCATCCAGGTAGAGAGGATAACGCTGCTTCAGACAATCATACTCGATATTCTCCAAAATCAATTCCCGATAATTTTCTATCTCTGTGACAGACATCGCATCCCTTCCTTTCCGTTCCGGCGGTATTACCGCCGCTGTTTCCCGGAAGGGAATGGAATCGGTATTTGATCCATGAGTATTTTGTTTTTGGGTATTTGATTTCTTAGTATTTAATTGTGTTGGATTTTCCGGTAACGGATTTACCGCTGACGGGTTTACCGTTATCGGGTTTTCCGACAACGGCTTATCCAACATTGGTTCTCCCTCGATGGGACGCTCAAAAATGGTATACTCATTGGCTGCGAATTTACCAGAAGCATCAGTTGTCTGTCTGCGCCGAATGTATCCGGCTGTTTCAAGCTCATTGACAGCAGAGCGGATTGCATCTTTGCTTTCTCGATTGATATAGCTGAGTCCTGACAGCGTATAATCCCAGTCATCAGGCAGAGATAACATTTGCGACAAGAGACCCTTTGCCTTCAAAGAAAGTCGTTTGTCTTTTAGATGAAAATTGCTCATAACCGTGTAATCGCCAGTGCGTTCTACACGAAAAACAGCCATTTACTTCACTCCTTTCATTTCTCAGGTATGAAAAAAGCCGCAATTCATAAAAGAATTGTGGCAGCGGTTAGGGTCTGTCTGTATCTTTTTTCTTGCGTCGGTAGGGGCGTTTTGGCATTGGTGGTTTATCAAACAGATCCCTTTCCTGAGAAAATGGTAAGGTTTGAAAAACACGGTCAATCTCGGTGGATTCCATATCACGCTGTGAGCGGCAATCTTCTTGAATAGCTTCTCGGATTTCTCTTACAGTACACATATTCATTCCTTTCCTTTCGTTGTATCGGTTATGAACGACGGTGTTTTTTAGGCTTGAAGTCGAGGATATGCCCCTCAATAACATGGGCATATCTCTTAATTTTGATTTCTCGACGCTGCTGGCTTTGCAGAGCTGACTGATACCCGTCCTCTGTGAGAAAAAGCCTCATTTCGTCACCAGGTTCTCCATAAGCAGTAGGGCGCAAGACAGTAAACTCAATCATCCAGAAAGTGCTGTCCCAAAATCGCTCCACTGCAAGAATGTTGTGGCCTTTCAGTTCCCTTGCTGCAATATCTTTCATAGGCTCTCCCTTCATCGTTCCTGATCTCGTTGGCGTTTTTTCTGCCATTGTTCCAGCAGTTTAATAATGGTTTCCTGCATTTTGGCCGGTGTATAGCTTTTGGGGAAATACTTTCGCAAGGTATCGCTGCTCAAGGTCACTTTATCCAGATCACCCTTTTTTTCCTCTGACATGATGGCAAGCATCACATCTTCTGACAATTTCCCTTCCTGGCTGAACTTTTTCATTCGCTGAGCCTGAGAGAGAGAAGGGGTAGCCTGCTCATAGTCCATTGTTTCCACCAGCATTTGCTGTTCGTCCGGTTTCAAAAAAGAGAGTTCATAGGCTGGGTTAAATGCGATTTTCTTTTCATCCACCATATCCAAAAGCTCTGGAATCAGTTCAGTCAAACGAACATATCGCATTACCTGGATACCGCTTCGTTCACCGGCTTCTTTTGCCACCTGGTCTCTGGCGCTCAACTTCTGTTCAACTTGAACAGAAGTCAGGTCTGTTCTTGCTCCTTGATGTTTAATGGCTTCCAGCTTCATTTTGTAGGCAAAAGCCCTTTCACTGGGGAGCAGATTTTCTCGCTGCAAATTGCTGTCAACCATAATAATTGTGGCAGCATCGTCATCCAAGTCGCGCACAATGACAGGCATGGTTTCTTTTCCGGCCAATTCGCTGGCTCTGCGGCGTCTGTGACCGGCTACCAGCTCATAACCGCCATCAGGCAGTGGTCTGGCAATCGCAGGAACCAACACACCATACTTTTTGATGCTGTCTGCGGTTTCTATCATTGCATCATCATCCTTGACCTTGAAGGGGTGATCCTTGAACGGATGCAGTTCAGATAGGGGAATTTCCTGAATTTTTTCCAGTTGCTCGTCTTGCCGACTTTCTTCTGTAGAAAACAGGTCATCTACTGAGGCCAGCTCTATTTTTTTCGCGCTGCTTTTCAAGTTTCAATACCTCCTTCGTCAGATTTTTGTAGCCCTCAGCCACTTTGCCATTAGGATCATGGGCATAAATGCTTTTTCCTTCAGCACTGATTTCTTTAGCCCTGACAGAATGAGGAATTTCTGATGTAAACACCTTGATCTTACTGCCATAGGTTTCGCGCAGAAGAGCGGAGATTTCTTTGGCAAAATTGGTTCGGCTGTCTACCATCGTCAGCAGAATCCCATCAATTTGCAGCTTGGGATTGATTTGTCTGCGAACCTTATTGATAGTTTGCAAAAGCTGCTCCAAACCTTTAGCTGGAAGATACTCTGCCTGGACGGGGATTATAACCCTATTAGCGGCAGCCAGTGCATTGACCGTAAGCATACCCAGGGAGGGCTGGCAATCAATAAGGATATGGGAGTATTGCCCCTTCAGCGTGTCCAGATATTGTCGCAGAATGGTTTCTCGGCTCATAGCGTTTACCAGAGATACCTCCATACCAGATAGCTGGATGTCCGCAGGCATCAGGTCTACGCCCTCAGGGTGGTGCAGGATACCCTCGCCGGGACGAATTGGTTCATCCATCAAAATACGGCCCATAGCGTCTGACAGTGTAAAGGGCAGCTTATCAGGCTGAGGATTGCCCAAGCTGATGGTCAGGCTTCCCTGTGGGTCTCCGTCAATCAGAAGGACTTTCTTCCCGGACTGCGCCAGACCAATTCCAAGATTGGCACAAGTGGTTGTTTTGCCGACACCACCTTTTTGGTTGGCTATGGCAATAATCTGTGTATTCATGATTTCACCTCATTTCTTTCTAAGTTTAGATATGAAAAAAAGTGCCTGCTTTACCTTTCCTGAGAAAGATAAAACAGGCACTTTCACTGGCTCAATACCTCTTGTAATGAACCTCTATGTATGGTAAACTATGTCCACGATACCATGAATATAATTAAGTCTCGACGGGAATTGAACTTTTGGCTAACGCCAAATTTCGCGCCTTTGCAAACAGAGTGCAAACAATAGGGGGCTAAAATCCTTTGTTTTTGCTTGATTTTGCTTGTACAAGGTTTATAGAGAACATGGAGAAAAGCCTTGATATAACTGCATTTTCTTTATCCCTGTTGATAGGGAATATATGCACTGGGTCCATCTCCTAAGGCGGGTGTCGGGCGTTCGAATCGCCTCGGGAACACCAATTGATGAGTGACCGGAAGTCTTGTCAGGATTTCCGGTTTTTTTGGCTTCGGAAGCTTAATTGAAAGTAAATTTATTTTAAGATAAAGAAGTTTAAATTTTATCAAAGATTTTACTGTTTTTCAGTAAAAACTATTTACTGAAGCGTAGTTTTTTTGGCTATACTATTTGTGATAAACAGGGGGCGAGATGATGATTATAAGATCACAGTATATGGAACTGCTGAAAACCTACCGTGATGTACCGCTTGTAAAAATACTGGCCGGCATCCGTCGCTGCGGAAAATCCACCATTTTAGAAACGCTGCGGGATGACCTGCAGAACAACGGCGTTGCCGCAGATCACATTATCAGTATGTGTTATACCTCGGAGGATTTTGACGACAGTATGACGGATAAAAATATGTATGAAGGCATCAAGGCGCAGATGAATAGCGACGGACGATATTACCTTCTTCTTGATGAAGTGCAGGAAATCGACGGTTGGGAAAAAGCAGTGAATAGTCTGCTTGAAAATACCGACACCGATATTTATGTAACAGGCTCCAATTCGAAATGGATGTCCAGCGAAATTTCAACTTATCTGACAGGGCGATATATTTCTATTCCGGTTTATACCTTGTCTTTTGCAGAGTATTTGGAGTTTAAAAAACAAAGCGGTCTTTCAACGAGAGAACTTTTGAATGAATATATCCGGTTGGGTGGTTTCCCCATTGTTGCACTCAGCAGCTTTGACGAGCGTGCTGCTTATCAGATCGTAGAGGGCATTTACAACTCTGTCATAACAAGCGATATTACAAAACGGCACAATATAGCGAATTTTGATTTGTTCAACCGTGTTGTTCGCTATATTGTTGAAAATGTAGGAAAAACCTTTTCTGCGAATGCAATCGTGAAGTTTCTGAAAAGCGAGGGTCGTTCCCTGTCTGTTGAAGCGGTTTACAACTATCTGAATTGGCTGGAAAAGGCTTTTGTAATTTATCGCTGCCAGAGATACGATTTACAGGGAAAATCTGTACTGAAAACGCAGGAAAAATTTTATCTTGCCGATTCTTCTCTCAAATACTGCATCATGGGCTTTAACCCTAAGTCTATTGCAGCCATGCTCGAAAACATCGTTTACTTTGAACTACGGCGAAAAGGCTATGATGTTTATATTGGCAAAAACAAAACGAAAGAGATCGATTTCGTAGCGGTGCGTCGTGATGAACGGATTTACGTTCAGGTGTGCCGCAGACTGCCGGAGGAATCTGATCGGGAGGTTGCCAATCTCCTTGAAATTAAAGATCACTACCCAAAATATGTGGTAACGCTGGACGAACTGGCTGCCGGAAATATCAACGGTGTTAAAATTGTGCATTTGGCGGATTTTTTACTTAAGGATGAATATTAAAAATTAAAAAGGATGTGACAAGACTAACAGAAAACAAGTATCACTTTCAACAATGAACACCGCCAGACAGCATTGTTTGAATGCCTAGGAGGAAGCAATGGACGATGTGTTCAATAATCCTGACATTCGAAATATAGCGGATTCGGATACCTATCGTGGTGGAAAGTTTGATTGATGCTTCGCTGTTTCCGGGAATTCTGTAAAGTGAAGGGAAATGAGTACATGTTGCGGTCTTAAAGGGAAATCCGGCATGAAATTAAAATTTCCGTTGGTCATTGACAGCGCTTACATCCTCTGCTAGAATATGTTCAACAAGTAAATATTGGGACTGTCACTCTTTCGAGGCATAACCTAAATAAGCGATTATTTTGTGTGTGCCGAGGAAGAGTTTTTTTGTTGTTCCGCCAGAAATTCACCTCATCCAAAAGCCATGAAAATGGCCCGGAATTGAAATGCAATTTACGCTTCAACGATCACGACAAGGCAAACCAACTGCGGGGTCAACCCCAATTCGAGGATGACAGAAAAGGGTAAATGAAGATGAAAATTATCAGAAAAATCAATAACAACTACGCGTTAGCCCGGAAAGAAGACGGCGAAGTCGTCGTGGTCGCCGGCCGGGGCATCGGCTTTGGCGCCATTCCGCGGTATGTGACCGATAAGTCGCAGGTTGAAAAAATCTACAGCGGCGTCGACCGGAATACGATCGAACAGATGGGCGAGATGCCGGAGAATATCCTCAAGCTGTCGGAACAGATTGTAGCTTACGCGAAGAAACATCTGACGAAAAAATTTTCCAAGAATTTCGTATTCACGCTGGCTGATCATATCGAATTCACCATTGAACGCGTCGGTCAGAATATGATCTTCGATTTCAAAGGCTATACCGATTTCAAATACTTATATCCGCGGGAAGTGGAAATTTCCAACTACGCGATGAAAAAGATCGAGGAAGAATTACATATCAAGCTCCCGCCGTCGGAGCTGGGCGGCTTCGTCATGAATATCGTCAATTCCGAAGTGAAGCCTGCCGGCAATGACGAAGACGTAAACTTCTCACCGCTGATCAGCCAGATCACCGCGATCATTGAAAAACATTTTAAGCTGGAGATCAACCGCGATTCGTTTAACTATTCCCGCTTCGCAACGCACATGATCTATTTGTTAAGGCGTTTGAAGGAAGGCCAAAAGACGACGGATGATAACCGCCGGATCTACGCGAAGCTGTTGGAGGAATATCCCGACACCTATCAATGCGTGGATGAAATCGCCCGGTTTCTGGAAGAAAACATTCAGTCCAAGCTCGATGAAAACGAAATGCTTTATCTGATTCTGCACGTCAATCGGCTTTGTTCCTAGCCGTGCAACCAAGGTCATCAACAGAATAAGAGCGCGCCTTATTCGTGTTATGAAATAAATCTAAAGGAGGATTTAGAGATGGGAAAATATGCTGAATTTTCTCAAAAGGTTTTAGAAAACGTCGGGGGATTGGACAACATTACGTTCGTTGCCCATTGTGCCACAAGATTACGGATCAGTTATGCGGACGGCAGTAAAATCAACGAAGCCGCGATTAAGGCGCTCCCGGAATGTGCGGGAATTGTTAAGAAAGCCAATCAGCTTCAGATTATTATCGGTCCGCAGGTCCCGGATGCATACTACGATTTCTTAGAGGTTTCCGGATGGAAGGAAGGCATGAATGAAAATGCCGTCAATGTTCCGAAGGAGAAAAAGTCGATTCTTGATTTGATCGCTGATTTCTTCCCGCCGATCTTCATGCCGATTATGCCGGCCCTGGTCGTCGGTGGTATGGTGCTGGCCATCCGCACGCTCTGCGTCAACTACTTCGGGCTGGATGTTTCCAGCGGCACGGCTCAGCTGTTAACCTGCTTCTTCAACGCCGGTTTTGAATTCCTGCCGATTTACATCGGTTATTCCTATGCGCAGAAATTGAAGCTGCAGCCGATTCTCGGAATGTTCCTGGGCGGCTGTCTGGTCTGCTCGCGATATCAGAGTGGCGTCGTCACAGATTTCTTAGGCATTCCGATCGAACAGGTCAGCTACGGCTCAACGATCATCCCGGTTATTTTAGGTACGACGCTGATTTACTTCCTTGATAAATATCTGAAGAAAATCATTCCGAACGCCGTTATCTACTTCGTCAAACCGGTGGTCACAATGCTGATCGTCGTTCCGGTTACCTTCTTATGGCTCGGCCCGTTAGGCACCTGGTTAAGCACCTACATCGGTTATTTCGTCACCTTCTTAATGGATACGCTGGGCGTCTTCGCGCTGCCGATTCTGTGTGCGTTATGTCCGTACTTCGTCATGTTCGGTGTGGACAAAGCATTATCGCCGCTGGGCATCGAGCTGTTAGCGACGCTGGGCTACAACAACATCACCGCGCCGCAGAACTTCATTTCCAACATCGGCGTCGGCGCCGTCGCGCTGGCGATCGCGTATTCCGCGGTTGTCCGCAAGGATAAAGTCAAGCGCGGCATGATCGTATCCACGGCCATTACCGCTCTGTGCGGCGTGACTGAGCCGGCCTTCTACGGTTCCCTGATTTCCTTCAAGGAAGCGCTGCTGGGCCATGCGATCGGCACGGTGATCGGCGGATTCGTCGGCGCACTGTTCGGTTTAAGAACGTACATTTCCGCTTCCTGCCCAGGTTTCCTGACCTTCCTGTCGCTTATCAATCCGGAAACCGGAAGTCTGCAGATGGTATGGTACGCCGCGATTACGGCGGCAGTGACCGTGGCCGCCTGCTTCATTGCCACCTCAATTTTAATCAAGCGTTCGGAAAGTAAAAAAGCGATCGCCGGATAAGGTGAGAAAAGGAGGAAAACGCATGAAAGTATTCGTCGGATTGTTCAACGCGGAATGCAATGCGAACATGCCGGTAAAAAGTGATTTGAGCACGTTTGATCTGGCTTTTGGGGATCAGGCAGTCGAAAAACTGTATATCAAAGAGATTTTCGATCAAGCCGGAGCTGAGATCTTGTCCGCGGTGTACGCCAACGCCGGCGCGACCGAGATTGTGGAAAAAGACGCATTTGAGGCGATTGAAAACAGCTTTTTGACAGCGATCCGGAAACATCTGCATGAGCTGGACGGTATTTATCTGCATCTGCACGGGGCCAGCTATGTCGAAGAAATCGGCAGCGGCGATCATCATCTGTTGAAAGCGATCCGCGCGCTGACCGGTCCCTATCTGCCGATTGCGGTTTCGTGTGATCCACATGGCAATCTGACGCGGGAGTATGTGGAAGCAATTCAGATTCTGCGCAGTTTCCGTCAGTCGCCGCATACCGACAGTGTCGACACCTACCGGAAAGTATCGGGAATGTTGTGTCAGTTCATCCAGAACCGCCAGTCCATCCATGCGGTTTACCGCAAGCTGCCGTTGATTTTAGGCGGTGAACAGTCGGTGTCGGCGGATGAGCCGGTGCTTTCGATCAACCGCTATCTGGATGAGCTGGAACAGGATCCGCGGATCTTAAGCGCCTCCTGGCATGTCGGCTATTTGCGTCATGACTGCCCGGAAGCCGGCTGCGGCATCGTTGTTGTACCGCAGACCGAAGCCGATCAGGCGTATGCGGAAACGGTTGCCGACCAGCTGGCGGAGTATGTCTGGCAGCGCCGGCATGAATTCCACTACACCGGTCTGACGGCGGAGCCGGAAGCCGCGCTGCGGATGGCGCTGGACTTTGATGGCAAACCGGTTGTGATCACGGATTCCGGCGATAACATGACCTCCGGGGCTGCGGGCTGGAACACGTCGATCCTCAGACAATGTCTGGCGCTGCCGGATTTGAAGAAAACATTCCTGTTCGCTCCGATCGTCGACCCCCAAGCGTTTGCCCGGCTGAAAGAACAGGCCGTCGGCCAGACTGTCGCGATCGAATTGGGAACCGGCCGGGATGCGTTGTCGGAAAGCGTGAGCCTGAACGTCACCCTTCGTCAGTCCAATCAAATTTGTAAATTTACCAACGGTGTCTATGAACGGGAAATGACGGAGTGTGCCCTTGTGCATATCGAAGGCACACCGATCGACGTGCTGATCAGCAATCTGTCCTACGCCGTGATCAATAAGCACCAGCTGGAACATCTGGGGCTGGATTGGCGTCAGTATGATGTCACGGTTTTGAAGCAGGGCTATATCTTCCCGGATTTCAAAGCTGAAGCGCAGTTCTATGTGATGTCGCTGACCGACGGCGCAACGCCGCAGGACACAAAACATATTCCGTTTAAATTGATTCAGCGGCCGATGTATCCGATCGATGAAATTTAACGAATGAGGAAGGCGGCGGCGAATTTCATTCCTGCCGCTCTTTCTGAATCTGTCACAATAATGGAAAAGGAGTCCTTTATGAAAATTTTAGTCGGGGAATTTGTATCCGAAACCAACGAGAATATCCCTCAGCTCTGCCGGATTGACAACTATGTGATCGCCTTTGACGACCAGTGCATTCAGAATCTGGACGTCAGCGAGGTGTACGAAGCGGAAAACGCCGAGATGATCCCGACAATTTACGCTAACGGCGCCAGCGGGGGTCTGATCACACGCGAAACCTTTGATTATATTGAAACGTCGCTGCTGAACGAAGTCCGAAAACATCTCCACGAGATCGACGGGATTTTCCTGATGCTTCATGGCGCCAGTAAGGTCGAGGGTCTCGGCAGCGGCGATCATCACATCATCCAGGAGGTCCGCAAGCTGACCGGTCCTTATCTGCCGATCGCGGTGGCCTGCGATCCGCATGGCAATCTGACGCAGGAATATGTCGAAGCTCTGCAGATCCTGCGCAGCTACCGCCAGTCGCCGCATACCGACGCCAACGAAACACTGCGGATTGTATCCAAAATGTTGATCGGCTTGATCCGTTCGCGGCAGAACATTCATGCCGTTTACCGCAAGCTGCCGTTGATTTTAGGCGGCGAGCAGTCGGTTTCCACGGACGAGCCGGTACTCTCGATCAACCGCTATATGGATGAGCTGGAACAGGATCCGCGGATTATGAGCGCTTCCTGGCATGTCGGCTATCTGCGCCATGACTGCCCGGAAGCCGGCTGCGGCATCGTCGTTGTTCCGCAGACCGAAGCCGATCAGGAATATGCGGAAACGATCGCCGATCAGCTGGCGGAGTACGTCTGGCAGCGCCGGCATGAATTCCACTACACCGGTCTGACGGCGGAGCCGGAAGAAGCGCTGCGGATGGCGCTGGACTTTGAAGGCAAACCGGTTGTGATCACAGACTCCGGCGACAATACGACCTCCGGAGCGACCGGCTGGAACACGTTTGTGCTGCGGCAGGTGCTGGCGGAAAAAGACTTGAAGAAGTCAGTGCTGTTCGCCACGATCTGCGATCCGAAGACCTTCCATCAGCTCCAGAAGCTCGCTGTCGGCGAAGCCGCGTCGATCCGGCTGGGGATGGACTACGACACGCTGTCTCAAACTGTGGCGCTGGATGTCGTCGTTAAAGCGAAAGGGCCGATCACCGGATTTATGATGCACAACATTCCCGGCGCCGTCTATGGCGAAACGATCAGCGTCGCCGTTAAGGACAAACCGATCACCATCATGATCGCTACGACCCGCTACGCGATCTGCGAAATCCATCAGTTTACTGACGCCGGGTTGAATTTTGACGATTATGACGTGATCGTCGTCAAGCAGGGCTATATCTTCCCGGAACTCAAAGCGGCCGCTCAATTCTATGTGATGTCGCTGACCGACGGGGCGACGCTGCAGGATACGCGCCGGCTGACTTATAAGCAGATTCTGCGGCCGATGTATCCGATCGACGAGATCTGAGCGGTTAACTTCCATTCCCCATTTGAAGAAAGCGAGGATAAACAGCCGCCGGGTCTGCCGCTATTAACAGGAAGATCCGGCGGGACTCTTAAATTAGAAGACATGAGGTGAATTATGAAAGTCTTGATCGGGCATTTTACGACGGAAGCCAACGCACATATACCGATGAAAAACAACCTGTCAAATTATGAACTGGCTTTCGGTGACGAGGTGATTGAACGGATGAAGGTGCGGGACATATTTGAACAGGCCGGCATCGAGATCATTCCGGCGGTTTATGCCGGCGGCGGTCCTTCCGGCGTGATTGAAAAGGAAACGTTTCTGACGATTGAAAATCTGTTTCTGGACGCGGTAAAAAAGCATCTTCATGAAATCGACGGTCTCTATCTGTGGCTGCATGGAGCCAGCTATGTCGAGGAGCTGGGCAGCGGTGATTTTCACATCATTCAGAAAATCCGCGAGCTGACCGGGCCGTATCTGCCAATCGCGGTATCCTGTGATCCGCATGGCAATCTGACGGAAGCCTATGTGCATTCGCTGCAGATTCTGCGCAGCTTCCGCGAGTCGCCGCACACCGACATGGTACAGACTTACCGCCGGGTGGCCTCGATGTTATGCGAGCTTCTTCATGACCGGCAGCCTATCCATCCTGCTTACCGCAAGCTGCCGTTGATTTTAGGCGGCGAGCAGTCGGTGTCCGCGGATGAGCCAGTGCGCTCGATTAACCGATATCTGGACGAGCTGGAACAGGATCCGCGGATCCGCAGCGCATCCTGGCATGTTGGTTATCTGCGCCATGACTGTCCGGAAGCGGGGTGCGGCGTGGTCGTCGTTCCGCAGACGGAAGCCGATCAGGAATATGCGGAAACGATCGCTGATCAGCTGGCGGAATACGTCTGGCAGCGCCGTCATGAATTCCATTACACCGGCTTGACCGCGGAGCCGGACGCCGCTTTGCGCATGGCGCTGGATTTTGAAGGCGGTCCGTTTGTGATCACCGACTCCGGCGACAACACGACCTCCGGAGCGACCGGTTGGAACACATTTCTACTGCGGCAGGTTCTGAGCCTTCCAAAATTGGAAAAAAGCGTGCTGTTTGCCGGAATCTGCGACCCGGAAACATGCGCCGCGCTGCAGAAAAAGGCCGTGGGCGAAATTGTACAGGTGCAGTTGGGGATGGGGGCGGACGAACTCTCTGCGCCTGTTTCCTTCACCGCTGAGGTCAAAGCCCAGGGCGATGTGATTCGCGTCGCGGCGCTGGGGCAGGCTGAATTTACGGTCATGGGCCGCTGCGTCAGCCTGAAACTGACGGATCGTCCCGTTACGGTGATCGTCACCGATCATCGCCAGGCGTATTGCCACGCGGTTCAATTTGAACAGGCCGGGCTTGCCGACTGGACCCGCTTTGCGGTCACTGTCGTCAAGCAGGGCTACATCTTCCCGGAACTTAAAGCTGCGGCCCAAGGCTATGTGATGGCGCTGACGGACGGGGCGACGCCGCAGGATACCCGGCATATTCCATTCAAATTGATTCAACGGCCGATGTTTCCGATCGACGCGCTGTAAGGAGGTCTTTTATGAAAATCTTAATTGGTTTTTTCGCAACTGAAGTGAATGAGCATATCCCCTGCATGACGGATTTATCCAACTATGATCTCGTTTTCGGCGAAGCGATCGCCCAGCGGATGCAGCTGAAGGAAACGCTGGCACGGGAAGGCGCCGAGATGATTCCGTCGGTGTACGCGAAATCCTCGCCGAACGGAATCATCGAAGCTGCCGCGTTTCAGGCGATCGAAAACAGTTTGTTGAGCGCCGTCAGGAAGCATCTCAGTGAGATCGACGGGATTTATCTGCATCTGCACGGCGCCAGCTATGTCGAAGGGATCGGCAGCGGCGATTTCCACATCCTGAAGGAAGTCCGCAGACTGACCGGCCCGTATCTGCCGATCGCGGTGTCCTGTGATCCGCATGGCAACCTGAATCAGGACTATGTCGATTCCATGCAGATTCTGCGCAGCTACCGCCAATCGCCGCACACCGACATGATCGCCACCTGGCAGAAAACATTGACGCTCTTATGCACGCTGGTGCGCGAGCGCCAGACCCTTCATCCGGCTTACCGCAAGCTGCCGCTGATCCTGGGTGGGGAACATAGCGTTTCGGCGGATGAGCCGATGCGTTCGATCAACGCCTATATGGACGAATTGGAGCAGGATTCGCGGATCATGAGCGCTTCTTGGCATGTCGGCTACCTGCGCCACGATTGTCCGGAAGCCGGCTGCGGCGTGGTCGTTGTGCCGCGGACAGCGGCGGATCAGGCGTATGCCGAACAAGCCTGCGGAAAACTGGCGCAGTTTGTCTGGCAGCGCCGGCATGAATTTCATTATACCGGGGTGACAGCTCCGCCGGATCAAGCGCTGGAAATGGCGCTGGCGTTTGCGGGCAAACCGTTTGTGATCACCGATTCCGGCGACAACACCACCTCCGGAGCGACCGGCTGGAATACGTTTGTGCTGCGTCAGTTTTTGAACGTTGAATCCTTGGATAAACGTGTGCTGTTTGCCTCGATTGTCGATCCGAACGGTGTCCGGGCGTTATTCAATCAGGCGGTGGGAACACGGAAGACAATCCCGTTGGGAATGAATGCGGATGCCTTGTCGCAGGCGGTGACGCTGGACGTCGAGCTGATCGCAAAAGGCCAGGTCGTGCGGACGCTGTCGTTTGCCCCGGGCGAAGATGGGATTGCGGCGAAAGCCGGCGACTGTGTGCTGGTGCGGCTGAGGAACCATCCGATCGACATCATCATCGCCAACCACAAGCTCAGCTATTTCAAAACGGTTCAGTATGAACACGCGGGGATCGCGGACTGGACGCAATACGATATCGTGGTTGTCAAGCAGGGATATATTTTCCCGGAACTCAAGGCTGCGGCGCAGGGGTATGTGATGTCGCTGACTGACGGTGCGACGCCGCAGGATACCCGGCATATTCCGTTTAAGCTTGTGCGGCGGCCGATGTTTCCGCTCGACGACATGGATTAAAGAACGCGGTATTCACCGGAGATCTGCCTGTCTGGCCGTCGGGGGACGCAGCGGGTGAATGTTGGAAAGCAAGGGGGATTATGACAACGATTTTAATCAATACGCAGCTCACGATTGTGACGTATCTTATCGTCGGTTTCCTGTTATCGAAGACCGGCCTGATCGACGAGCACGCGCAGCTGTTTATCTCAAATCTGACGATCAACGTCCTGCTTCCCGCCAGCGTGTTTACATCTTTTTTAAGCGGGATGTCGATGGATCTGTTGCTTTCGCTGGGTACGATTTTGATTCTGGCGATCGGACTGGAAGTGTTTTTGAGCCTTGCCAGCAAGACAGGAGGATCGCGGCGGTTTACGCCGGGACAGGCCTGCGTAGCTCATTACGGCTATCTTGTCAGCAACGGCGGCCTGATCGGCACGCCGGTAATCGAATCGCTGTTCGGCGCTGTCGGGGTGATGTGCTGCAACGTCTTTATGATCCCGACCCGGATCCTGGCGTTCAGCGCGGGCGAGAGTATTTTTAATCCTTCACTGAAACGGACATCGCAGGCTGTCCTGCGCTCGGTGGCGACCAATAAAATCATCGACGTCATGGCGCTGGGACTCGTGATGATTTATTTCAACCTGTCGCTGCCCGCGCCGATTTTGACGGCGCTGCAGAAGATCGGCGGCTGTCTTGCGCCGTTTTCGCTGATTCTGGTCGGCAGTCTGCTCGCCCAGCGCGTGAAGCTGACCGCGCCAATGATCAAAAATGTCGCACAGATTACGCTGATTCGTCTGCTTGTAATTCCGCTGGCCGCGCTGGGTGTTTGTCTGGCGCTGCGGCTGGATTTTCAGACGACGGCCGTGATCACGCTGTTAATGGGCATGCCGGTGGGCAGCTCCTGTGCCAGCTTCGCGAAGAAGTACCGCGGCGACGAAACGTTCGCCTCGGCAGTCGTACTGATTTCGACGCTGTTGTCCACGGTGACGCTGGTCCTGTTGATGAAGCTGATCGAGCTGGCATTTTGATCGGGGATGGAAAAATGAAAAAGGAGGAACAGGGATGAAAGTTCTGGTCAGCAGTTTTACAACGGAGTCCAACGCCAAGGCTCCCTTCAAGACTTTAATTCAACAGTACGATCTGGCTGTCGGTGAAGCGTGTATCGACGTCATGGAGATCCGCGAAGTGTTTGAAAACAAAGGGTTCGAGATCATTCCGGGCGTGTATGCCAACGCCAACGCCGCCAGCGTCGTCGATAAGGAAACGTTTTTGTTGATCGAATCGATGCTTTTACAGAGCGTGCGCGAGCATCTCCATGAGATTGACGGGATTTATCTGCATCTGCACGGAGCGAGCTGGGTGGAGGAAATCGGCAGCGGTGATCATCACATTGTCCAGGAAATCCGCCGGCTGATCGGACCGTATCTGCCGATCGTGGTGTCCTGTGATCCGCACGGGAATCTGACGGAAACCTATGTTCATTCGCTGCAGATTCTGCGCAGCTACCGCGAGAGTCCGCATACCGACGCAATGCCGACGCGCCGCTTGGTGGCAAAGATGCTTTGCGATCTGCTTCAGAACCGGCAGCCGATCCATGCCGTTTACCGCAAGCTGCCGTTGATTTTAGGCGGCGAACAGTCAGTCTCGGCGGATGAGCCGGTGCTCTCGATCAATCGCTATATGGATGAGCTGGAACAGGATCCGCGAATCCGCAGCGTGTCCTGGCATGTCGGGTATCTGCGCCATGACTGTCCGGAAGCCGGCTGCGGCATTGTCGTCGTTCCGCAGACCGGTGCGGATCAGGCCTACGCGGAAACGATTGCCGATCAGCTGGCGGCCTACATCTGGCAGCGGCGGCATGAATTTCATTATACCGGGGTGACAGCCCAGCCGGACCAAGCGCTGGAAATGGCGCTGACGTTTACGGGCAAGCCGTTTGTGATCACCGATTCCGGCGACAACACCACCTCCGGAGCGACGGGCTGGAACACGTTTGTGATGCGCCAGTTCTTAGCTGTTCCGGATTTGAAGAAAACGGTTTTTTTCGCCTCCATCTGTGATCCGCAGGCGTTTAAGCAGCTGGCTGAGGCGGGGCTGGGGACGGTTGTCACGCTGTCCCTGGGCACAGGCTATGACGACCTGTCCGCTCCGGTCACGCTGACGCTGAAAACCCGAAGCCGGGCGGCGATCACGATCGCGCATGGCGAGGTGGTCATCGGGACGCGCGGCGAAGGCATTCTGGCGCATATTGAGAATACCCCGATCGACGTGATCGTCGCGGATCAGACCGCCCGCGTCACGAATGAAAATTTATTTGAGGATTTTGGTATCGACTGGAAGGATTACGCGATCACCGTTCTGAAACAAGGTTATATTTTCCCGGATTTCAAGCAGGGAGCACAGGGCTATGTGATGTCGCTGACTGATGGCGCGACGCCGCAGGATACCCGGCATATTCCATTTAAACTGATTCAGCGGCCGATGTATCCGATCGACGAAATGTAAGTTCAGACCAAGAAGGAAAGCGAGGAAGCCACCATGACGAAGGCACGAATGAAAACGAAAATCCGAACGAAAACGAGGAAAACACAGGCGGAATATCCCGATATTAACGGGATGTTCATCTATCATGACGAACTGCACCGGATCGTTTATGCCCCGCTGTTTTCCCGGCGCGGCTATCTGATCCCGAAAAGTCAGATCCATGAATTTTACCGCTACACCCAGCGGACGATGATTTCCATCTTTATCGGCCTGGCGGCGACGGTGCTGCTGGGGATGAACGTTTTCGACGGGTTCTTCACAGGGCTGGCGGTGTATCTGGTCTGGACCGGCTATTTCTCCGCGCGCTTTCTGAATCAGCTTGCGACGGTAGAACCGTTTCACCGGCCGAAAAAAGAGAACTATTTCATCACGCTTTCGCGGAAATACTCGGTTGCGACCTTTTGCGGTCTGATCGCGCTGAGTCTGGTCTTCGTCCTGGTGCTGGGCATCGTGACGATGACAGGTGCGCCGACTCCGGCGGAGTTGACGACGAATCTGATTTTGATGAGCGGCGTGGGACTGTTTGCGCTGATCCATGCGATCGCTTTGATTATCCGCTGGAAAACAGATCAGGCCTAATCCGGCCGAACTAAGCCAGCATCCAATCCGAAAAACGGATCGGAAAATCCTCGGCTGATCTGGAAAATTCCTTCCTCATAAAAGAGGATAGAAACTGTGAAAAAAAGAGAAAGAGGAAGTGAAACCGCCGGTTCTCAAAGGATTGACATTCTGAATGAGATCGCTTACAATAAGTTCAAAGTTGGACTGTTATTGTTGAATCAACAAGCATAACCAATTTGCATTCAGTTTTGTGCTGTTTGCGAATTGGTTTTTATTTTTGGGAGGTTGCGTATGACAGAAACGATTGGAAGCCCTGTCGCGGGCAAGGGAAAGCGATTAGAAGAACTCAACGATGAGATGTTTGCCAGCCGGGCGCTGGGCGACGGGTTTGCCGTCAGACCTCCGGAATTGTTTGCGAAAAAGGAAGTTGTCAGCCCGGTCGACGGGGAAGTGACGATGGTCTTTGAAACCGGACACGCATTGGGCCTGACAACCACCGCAGGGCATGAGCTGCTGCTGCACATCGGCATCGACACGGTTACCCTGAAAGGTCTGCCGTTTGAAACGAAGGTCAAGGTCGGCGATCATGTCTGCCGGGGTGATTTGTTATGCCTGGCGGATTGGAAGCTGATGCGGAAGCATGGCTGCGAAACCGACGTGATCGTAATCGCGCTGAACAGCGAAATTGAGATTATGGCCCGGCCGGGCAAGCTCAATCCGCTGGATCCGATCTTCACGATCCAGTAGCTTGAGAAAAACGAGGAAGGCAACAGAGAGAAGAACCAGCCGGTTCGCTTTGAAAAAACGAAATCGGACGTCAGCCATAGCGGAAGAACGATAAGGTGATCGTTTAAGCTAAGGAAAAGAAACAAAAAGAAAAGAGGAAGGATGAATCGGATGAAGAAAAAAGTATTGATCGGAGAGTTTATTACGGAATCCAACGCCAATGTCCCTGTCAAGAATGAAATCACAGCCTACGACATCGCTTTCGGCAGCGAGCTGATCGAAAAAATGCAGGTCGGCGATATCTTTGAAGCTGCCGGAATTGAGATTATTCCCTCGATTTACTCCGTTTCCGGATCGTCCGGCGTAATCAAGCGGCATACCTTCGATTACATTGAGGCCTGTTTTATCAATGCGGTGGAAGAACACCGGGACGAGATCGATGGGATTTATCTGATGCTTCACGGCGCCAGCGAGGTCGAGGGCCTGGGCTCAGGCGATCATCACATTCTAAAAGCAATCCGCGAGCGGGTCGGGGCGTATATCCCGATCACCGTTGCCTGTGATCCGCATGGCAATCTGTGTCAGGAATATGTCGAAGCTGCGACCGTGATCCGCAGCTATCGGGAAAGTCCGCATACTGACGCACGCGCGACGAAGCGGAAGATGGCGGCCCTGATTTGCGAGCTGGTCAACCATCGTCAGAATATCCATGCCGTATATCGGAAGCTGCCGCTGATTCTGGGCGGAGAACAGTCGGTTTCCGCAGATGAGCCGGTGTCTTCGATCAACCGCTATATGGATCAGCTGGAACAGGATCCGCGGATTTTGAGCTGTTCCTGGCATGTCGGCTATATTCGTCACGATACCGACGTCGCGGGCTGCGGCATTGTCGTCGTTCCGGCGACGGAAGCCGATCAAGCCTATGCGGAAACGATCGCCGACCAGCTGGCGGCGTATGTCTGGGATCGCCGGCATGAATTCCACTATACCGGGCGAACCGCTCAGCCGGATGAGGCCCTGAAACTGGCACTGGATGATCCAGGCAAGCCGGTAGTGATCACCGATTCCGGGGATAACACCACCTCCGGCGCGATGGGGTGGAATACATTTATTCTGCGGCAGGTGCTGGCGGTCAAAGGGCTGAAGAAAAGCTTCCTGTTCGCTTCGATCTGTGATCCGGAGGCCTGGAAGCAGCTGGATCCGTTAGCGCCGGGAATGCGGACCCGGATCACGCTGGGCGTCGGTTATGATGCGTTATCCGCCGGGGTTGAACTGGAAGTCTGCGTGAAATCCAAAGGCGAGATCATCCGCCTGGTCAGCCTGGGCACGACCGCCCATCATAAGGTGTTTGGCGCCTGTGTCGTCGTGAATATCGTCGGCACGCCGGTTGACGTCATCGTTGCGAATCACCGGCAGTCGTATGCCAACGCCATTCAGTTTGAAAAAGCCGGCGTTGACTGGACGGATTATGACGTAACCGTAGTGAAACAGGGGTACATTTTCCCTGAATTAAAAGAAAAAGCGGCGTTCTACGTCATGTCGCTGACCGCGGGCGCGACGCTGCAGGACACGGCCCACATTCCTTTCAAGCGAATCCAGCGGCCGATGTTCCCGATCGATCAAATTTAAAGGAGCGGAATATGAAATCCATGAATGTTGAATACCGGATTGTAAAAGCGCCTGAACCGGACGCCCCGGCCTCGCCGGTCGTATTAACACAGGCCACGATGGAAGCCCGCAAAGCGAAGGTGCTGGAAAAGATGAACGAGCGCGGAATCGAACAGCTGATCCTTTACGGCGACGTCGAGCATGGCGCAAACTTTGAATATCTCGTCGGCTATTTCACCCGCTTTGAAGAAGGTCTGCTTGTTTTGGATAAAGACGGGGCGATGACGCTGGTGCTGGGCAATGAAAATCTGAATAAAGCGTCCAAGGCACGATTTGCGGCCGCCGCTGTGCATGTTTCGTTATTCTCACTGCCGAATCAGCCGAACCGTTCGGATAAGACATTGCCGGAATTGTTGGCGGAAGCGGGAATCCGGCCGGCCCGGCGAACGGGGATCGCAGGTTGGAAAATGTTTACCAGTCCGGTGGAGAAGAACAACCAGCTGTTTGACATTCCAGCCTTCATCTTAGCGGCGATTGAACAGGTTGTGGGAAACCCGGTTTTGTTAAGCAATGAAACGGATCTGTTTATCGGTGAGAACGGCGTGCGGACAACCAACAACGCCAATGAAATCGCGCATTATGAATTCGGTGCGGCGCTGGCTTCCGATTGCCTTCTGGCGGCAATGAATAAGCTGGATGCCGGAACAACGGAGATGGAGCTGGGCGACGCGTTAGTGCGCAAGGGACAGCACACCAGCGTCGTGACGATCGCAGCCAGTGGGCCGCGGTTTATCCAGGGAAATATGTTTCCGACAGACAACCAGGTGAAGGCTGGCGATCCAATTTCGCTGACTGTCGGGTACCGCGGCGGGTTGTCCAGCCGTGCAGGCTATGCGGTGCACGATGGCGATGAATTGCCGGAATCCTGCCGGGATTATCTGACGCGAGTGGCAAAACCGTATTTCGCGGCGTATGTTCACTGGCTGGAAACGATCCGAATCGGGATGAAGGGCGGAGAATTATTCCAGGCGGTTGAGTCCATCCTGCCGCGGGCGCAGTACGGCTGGAGCTTGTGTCCGGGTCATTTAACGGCGGAGGAAGAATGGATGTCCTCGCCGGTGTATGAAGGCTCGCAGGAAACGTTGGCCAGCGGCATGATCTTTCAGATCGATATCATTCCTTCAGTTCCCGGCTATGGCGGCGTCAGCGCGGAAAGCACGGTCGTTCTGGCGGATGCACAGCTGAAACAAGCGCTCAGGGAGGAATATCCGGAGGTCTGGCAGAGGATGCAGCGGCGCCGGGCTTATTTGATCCAAGAGCTGGGAATCGGCTTATCGGAGGACGTTTTGCCAATGTGCGGGACCGTGGCGTATCTGCGTCCGTATCTGTTAAATAAAACGATGGCGCTGGCAGTTGGCCCGGAAGCCGAGCCTTGCGTCTGAGTGAGGGTTAAGCCCATAGAAGAGGATAAATTCCACGCTGTGGAAGTATTTCTGGTTCCGGCGTTTGTTCAGCAGGGATTGGAAAGGAGCGCTGATGAAAAAATATTACACAACGCTGATTAATTCATTTGAATTCCCAGGCGGGGTCTTGTTGCGGGGACATCCTGCCTGTATGCTGGATTGATAATATTTGATGGTTAACAAACCGATAAAAAAAGAATAAACGTAAAAAAGAAGATACAGTCAGGTCAATGCCTTTAAAGTATCTTCTTTTCATGGCTGCGGACAATTTTTTCGGAGTCCGTATCTATCCTTTTAATCTGCGAGATATTTTGAATCTTTGGATGGTTATTCCTTTTCGTCTCATGATCTTTACTTCCCTCATCCCGACCCTCGTTTTGCAGCTGATGTCTGGTTGTCTGTATGCTTTGTTGCGATGCGCTTGTATCGTTGCGGGACATAACGTTTAACTGTGGGAATTGAACCCACTGTATGTGTCCGCCATACGTCGATTGCGATTCATTCTCAATCGCAGAGATGACATCCACTCCATAAAACTACACACTGAAAGATCATCGCAAATCGTTAGTCCAGTTCGCCTCCTGAATAGCTTCGTCCGTTTCTCTGAGTTCCTTGCTTAAAGCATCCAGGTCCTTTTGCATTGCGGTAACGTTGACCGTGCTTAGAATCTTAATTTCTGTGCGCGAATAACGTTCAAGTTTCGCGCTGGCGGTGTTTAAAAAGTTTCTTAACATTCCGATTTTCAGCTTTAACACATCACGCCGTGCTAATAATTCAGTGAGGGAAATGCCGTGAATATCCACTAAACTGTTCGTCATATTGATTTTATAAATCAAAGTTTCCAATCGGGCGGTGAGCGTGTCGAATTCATTAAGAAGATCCTTGGGATCTTCATTAGGCGTTTCACCCTCCTGGACCTTGGCGTTATTGTTCAATCTGACTTGTAATTCAGATAGTCTATCCTGTATTTCCGATCTTTCATTTAATGCATTCGCTAATTTCATTTCTTTCACTCCTTCTTTTTTCTCCAGACAGGTTTTTGTTCCTGGGCTTTAAAGTTATAAACAGGTTGAATCCACTTGACGATTTCCACAGTTTCCGCAATATTTTGGATAATTTCTTCTTTTGGTTTGTAAGCCATCGGCGATTCATCCAAAGTCGCAGCGGAGACCGACGTCGAATAGATGCCTTCCATGACTTGCTGGAATTCTTCGAGGGTAAGCGTGCGGGATGCCTGCCCGCGGGAAAGCAGTCTGCCTGCGCCATGCGGGGCAGAATAATTCCATTGAGGATTGCCTTTGCCGATGCAGATTAAAGCGCCGTCTTTCATATTGAGCGGAATAATCAGTTTTTCGCCTTTTTGTGCGGAAACACTGCCTTTCCGCAGAATTCGATGCTTAAGATCAATATAATTGTGGATCGTCGTAAACGATTCTGTCATCGTTAAGTGGAGCCCCTCGATTAACGTGTCCATCATGGCTTTGCGGTTGAGCTCAGCGAATTTCTGAATGATTTCCATGTCATGGAGATAATCATCCAGGAGCGGACCTTCGCAATAGGCAAATGGTTTTTCTACTTCCTCGCCATGAAGCTTTCTTTTCAGTTTTTGGATCACCGTCTGGATTTCAGTTTCCCGGCCTTCCTTTTTCATTTTTGCGATCAAAGCCTGGATGTTCACAGGCGACGCTTGATGATTGGCGAGGAAGGCTTCGTTTTGGTAATATTCGGCTACTTCTTTTCCCAGCATTCGGGAACCAGAATGAATTACGAAATAGAGATTTCCTTCCCTGTCTTGATCCACTTCAATGAAGTGATTCCCTCCGCCTAAGGTTCCAAGTGAACGCTTTGCCCGGTTAAGCTGAATCTGGCGAACACATTTCAATTCGTTTAAATCAATTTCTTCATTAAACGGGTGCTCGTTTTTCCGGATCTCAAATCCGGACGGAATCTCTTTCCGGATTAAAGCGTCCAGAGCTGCGAAATCAATTTCTTTTTCCTGAATTTTCGCAACTTCCATGCCGCATCCGATATCGACGCCGACAAAGTTTGGAACAACCGCGTCGGTGATCGTCATCGTCGTGCCGATCGTGCATCCAGCTCCGGCATGGACGTCCGGCATCACCCGAATTCTCGAATCTTTTAGAAACGGGAGGCAGCACATCTTAACAATTTGTTCCTCAGCCTTGGCCTCCAGCTGATCTGTATAAACGACAGCCTCATTAAAGGTTCCTTTGATTGTTTTCATTTCTCTGTCCTCCTTGTGATTCTATCTTAAACCGAATCGGAGTTAAAAAAAA
>NZ_GG657557.1:228937-237595 GCF_000157995.1 Holdemania filiformis DSM 12042 | reverse complement strand
CTTATTTCATCTTATGAACAGGCTGCAAATCAATTAACGAAAAAATTATGGAGTATGAGGAAGCTGCTCGTTGTTCAAGACTGGAAGCCAACGAAGGAGGGAAAACGATGCCGTCGATTAATGAACTGGAAGTTTATGCTCAGGAAAACCATGTGCCGATCATGATGAAAACCGGGATTAAGTTCATTCTGGAACTGATTCGTAATCAAGCCTATACCCGCATACTGGAACTGGGCACGGCCATTGGGTATTCTGCAATTCGAATGGCTAAGCTCTCGCCGCAGATTCAGATCGACACTTTGGAAAACGATCCGGAGCGGGCTCAGCTGGCGCTGGCGAATATTGCGGCACAACAGTTAGAGGCTCAGATTCATGTGCATGCCCTGGATATTGCTCAATTCCAGACTGATCAACAATATGATTTGATTTTCGTGGATGCAGCGAAGGCCCAGTATCCCCGCTATCTGGAACAATTCCGCGCTAATCTGGCGGATGGCGGAGTCTTTGTCTTTGATAATCTGAATTTCCATGGAATGGTCGAAGATCCTTCGCTGACGGAAAACAAGGGCACCCGGCAAATGATTAAAAAACTGCGGCGGTTTCGGGAAATGTTGATGACCCATCCCGATTATCTTACCCAGTTCTATCCCGAGGTCGGCGATGGGGTAGCCGTGGTGAGCTTGTTAAGAAAATAGTTTAAAACCGTGTGAAATATGATAGAATAGAGAAAAGGATCGGTGACAACGATGAAAAAAGGATTATTATTCGGTTTGCTGGCAGCCGCTGGCGGAGCGGCCTATCTGTTAAGCAAAGCCGCCAATAAAAAAGAAGAAGAAAAGACGATTATCACTCTGAGCAACGATGAGGATGAACCGACGGTCCAGCCGCAGGAAGAGAAGCCTGCTGAAGCGGAGCCTGAAGCCTTGGAAGAAGAACCGGCGGAAGAAGAACCGCAGTATTCCCGCGAGGTTCAGGAAATTAATCTGATGTATCCTTATCTAAAACCGGCGTTTATTTCAGCCTGTCTGAAAGAACAGCTGGATTTCGATCAGAACTATCCGGAAGGCTCGCTGATCACGATTTATCACGATATCAGCTTCCCTGCCGTTGAGGATTTGATTACCTTCGTCCGGATCATTAAGGAACACGATTATCAAATCAATGAAGCGGACGGCGATCAGTCGCTTACGATCAGTAAGGATCTGATTGTGGAAAAAGGAAAAATTCTCAGCGATATTCTGAATGTTTCCAACCAGGTCTGCTGCCTGAACGGTCAGTATCACGCGTATCGCCTGGAATCCAAATAAAAGAAAACAAGTCTGCTTGCCGTGTTGACGGTGCGGACTTTTTCTTTTTTAGGCGTGATTTCCGGCCGCTCCTCTTGAGTGAAAATAACCGAAAGCGGTGTCATAGACCGCAGATCGCTAAACGAATTCTACACTTTGTCAAAACCGGAAAAATCCCTTTATCCTAAGGGATTCTTTATTGTTTTAAAACGGGTTCATCTGTTGTATAATTAAAACACTTTGAGGTGAGAACTATGAAACAGCTGGAAGTTAAAAATCTGAGCTTTTCCTATGACGAATCGACGCATGCCGTGCGTCATGTTTCCTTCGCTATTGAGAAAGGCAGCTATACAACGATTATCGGTCACAACGGCAGCGGCAAGTCGACCATTGCCAAACTGTTGATCGGCCTGTTGGAAAAAGACGAGGGCGAGATCCTGATTGATGATCTGCCTTTGAATGAGGAAAACCTGATGGAAATCCGCAGCCGTGTCGGGATTGTGTTCCAGAATCCGGATAACCAGTTCATCGGTTCTACTGTGCGGGACGACATCGCGTTCGGCTTGGAAAATCATTGCGTTGAACAGTCGAAAATGGACGCGATCATCACGGAATTTGCGGAAAAAGTCAACATGAGCGAATACCTGGAAAGTGAACCGACCCGGTTATCGGGCGGTCAGAAGCAGCGTGTCGCCATCGCCGGTGTGCTGGCAATGGCACCGGAAATGATCATTTTTGACGAGTCAACAAGTATGCTTGATCCGCAGGGCAAGGATGAAATCAACCGCGTGATTCGTCAGCTCCATGAAGAAACGCAGCTGACAATCATCTCGATTACCCACGACATTGAAGAAGTGGCCAAGAGCGATCATGTGCTGGTCATGGATCAGGGCGAGATTAAGATGGAAGGCACGCCGGATGAGATCCTGCTGCGGGATAAAGAACTGATCCGCCTGCATCTGGATATTCCGTTCAGCATTAAGCTGCAGCAGCAGTTAAAGAAAAACGGCTTGACCATGAAGCCGGAAATCACGATTGAAGGGCTGGTGAATCAACTGTGTCAATTCGATTTGAAAAATTAAGCTATACATATTCCAGCGGCACGCCGTTTGCCTATGCTGCGTTGAAAGACGTCGATCTGGAAATTGAGGAAGGCAAGGTTACGGCGATCATCGGCAAAACCGGCAGCGGCAAGACGACGCTGGTGCAGCATCTCAACGCGCTGCTGCTTCCGACTGCGGGGAAGCTTGAAATTCTGGGAAGAACGATCAGCGCTCAGCAGAAACCGGAACATCTGAAAAGTCTGCGCAAAGACGTCGGTCTTGTATTTCAGTTTCCGGAATATCAGTTATTTGAAGAAACGATTCTGAAGGACATTGCATTCGGTCCGAAAAACTTCGGCGCCAGTGAGGAAGAAGCAGTTCGCCGGGCTCGTGAGGTCATCCGGGTCGTCGGTTTGGACGAAACGATGCTGGAACGTTCCCCGCTGGATCTGTCAGGCGGTCAGAAACGCCGCGTTGCGATTGCCGGTATTCTGGCGATGGATCCGCAGGTGCTGGTGCTGGACGAACCGACAGCGGGCTTAGATCCGCAGGGCGCTCAGTCAATGATGCAGCTGTTTATGAATCTCAACAAGCAGATGAAGAAAACTGTACTGATCGTAACGCATGATATGGAGCATGTTCTCAATTACTGCGATAACGTTGTCGTTGTGGACAACGGCCAGATCCTGCAGACAACCTCGGTTCATGAATTCTTCCGCAAAACCGATCTGTTAAAGCAATTGAACATCCTGCCGCCGGCGATCATCCGCACCCGCGAGATGCTGAATCAGCGCGGCTTTCACCTGTCTGAGGAGATTATGGACATTCCCTCCCTGGCGAAGGAAATCCTGCGGGAGGTGAAGCTGAAATGAATAACTTTGCGTTAGGCAAATACATGCCGCTCAATTCCCCGATCCACCGCATGGATCCGCGGGCCAAGATCATGGCGATGCTGATCGTGCTGATCGCGATCTTTTTCCCGGCCGGATTCTTAGGCTATGCGATCATCGCCGCCTGTGCTGTCGCTGTTGTGCTGATCGCCAAGCTGAGTCTGAACTTCGTCTGGCGGTCGATGAAGCCGATGTTGTTCATGCTGCTGTTTTTGCTGATTGTCAACATTCTTGTGCTGCGCACCGGCGCACCGTTAGTCACGATATTGGGCTTCACGATTTACAGCGACGCGGTGTTTCAGACGTTATACATCGCAATCCGGTTAATGTTGATGATCGTCATCACGACGGTATTAACCGCCACGACGAAACCGCTGGATCTGACGCTGGGCATTGAAGATCTGCTGCAGCCGTTTCAGCGTTTCCATCTGCCCTCCCATGAAATCGCGATGATGATCTCCATCGCGCTGCGCTTCATTCCGACGTTGATCGAAGAAACGCAGCGGATCATGCGCGCTCAGGCCAGCCGCGGCGTTGATCTGAAGGAAGGCAAGCTGAAAGAAAAGATCATGGCTGTGCTGTCCTTGATCGTGCCGTTGTTTGTGTCGGCGTTTCAGCGGGCGGAGGAGCTGGCAAACGCCATGGAAGCCCGCGGATATTGCCCGGGACGGACGCGGACGCGATATAAGATCTTAAAGATGGAAGGCCGGGATTATCTGCTGCTGGCAGGATCTGCAGCATTGCTGGGAACGATGCTTGTTCTCTGGCTGGCATGATGCAGCGGTTCAAGGCGGTCGTCAGCTACGATGGCTTTGATTATGCCGGTTGGCAGATCCAGCCGGCCGAGCGCGGAGCGACGATTCAACAGACGATTCAGGACGCGATCAGCGTCATCTGTCAGCAGCCCGTGTCCATCACGGGGTCTGGTAGAACGGACGCCCAGGTCCATGCCTGGGGACAGGTTTTCCACTTTGACGTCGATTTTTCACTCAACGCTTTCCAATGGAAGCGGGCGATCAACGGCCATCTGCCGAAAGATATCCACATCCGTTCGGTCGAGGCTGTCGATTCGCGTTTTCATGCCCGTTTTGACGCCATTGGAAAACGGTATGAATATCGGATACAGCTGGGAGAGGCAAACGTATTTACCCGCCGTTATGCCTTTCAGTCACCCTGGACGTTAAATGTTCAGGCGATGCGCGAAGGCGCGGCTTATCTGATTGGCGAGCATGATTTTTCTTCCTTCTGCGCGAATTCCCGGGCTGAAATGCCGGATCAGGCGCGGACGATTACCCGCCTGGAACTGGCTGAGGAAAACGATCAGCTGCGCCTGATTTATGAAGGCAGCGGGTTTCTGCGGTATATGGTGCGAATGATGACCGGCACGTTGATTGAAGTGGGACGCGGACGGCTGGCGCCGCAGGATGTGCAGTGGATGCTGCAGGCTCAGGATAAACAGATCTGTCACTTCAATGCGAAACCGCAGGGGCTGACCTTAGTTGAAGTCTATTATCCAGCAGCCGCGGCGGAGGCTCCGGCGGACGATTCTGCGTTAAATAGGAAACAAAAAGAAAAATAGAAGGTAAACAAAAAAACTGACTCCAACGATCAGTTTTTTTCATTCTTCGATATTCGACCAGCCTGGCAAAACCAGACGTAAGCGAAAATGGGAAGCTTCTTATACTATATTTTCCAGCTTCGCTTTGATCTGGAGGAACATTGACTCTTCTTCACTGGCCTCGATGACGCTGATCATCGCGGGAAAATAATCACGCCGCAGCGGATTCACCAGTAACATCTTGACCTCGCACAGCTGCTGTAGCGGCAGCGCCAGATCACAGGCCGATCCAAATAAAATAAAACCAATTCCAGAGTTTTCCACAAACGGCGATGCTTTCAGCGCGGTATAATGCTGCTGAGCCTGCGCCAGTGCGGTTTCAGGAATTCCCGTAGGAATATGCGTAAAACCAATCTTCTTGATGTTCAGCAGCTCCTCCATTAAAACGATCGGCTGCTCGCTGAAATATAAAATATGTCTGTGTTCAGAAAGTTCCATAGTTATCACCTGACTTTAGTATGGACGAAATGAATTCTTTCTATACTCTAGTTGACATATAATATTATACAATCTATAATATTATACAAGGAGGAGATACCATGACATTTCAGATTGGTTCGGTCCTGCTGGATGCGTGTGTTTTAGCGATTCTGGCGAAAGAGGATACGTATGGCTATCGTCTGACCCAACAGATCAAGGAAACGCTGGGGGTCTCGGAATCAACCTTGTATCCGGTCTTGAGAAGGCTTCAGAAAGAAGAATTATTGGAAACCTACGATGTCGCGGTGATGGGGCGAAACCGGAGATATTACCGGCTGACGGACGAGGGTCTGGAGAAAAACAAGGAATATAAGCGGGAGTGGGTGTATTTTTCCCGGAAGATAACGACGATTTTAGAGGGAGGAAATCTTAATGACTAGACAGATTTATCTGCATCGGCTGAAAGAAGCGCTGGAAGGCCTGCCGCGGGAAGAACAGGAAAGTGCGATGCGGTATTGTGAGGAATATTTTGATGAGGCAGGTGAAGATCAATTTGAGCAGGCTGTTCATGATCTGGGATCGCCGGAGGAGTTTGCGAAGGGTATCCGCAGCAGTTATAACAGCCGGATTAACGCTGATCAGCAGGAATCTAAGAAATGGCCGTGGCCGCTGATTCTGTGCCTGGCGCTGGTTGCCAGTCCGATTTGGGTGCCGTTGGCGATTGTGCTCGTCATTTTGGTGATCATTTTTGGATTCCTTCTGTTTTTGCCGTTTATGGTCATTCTTCTTCTGTTGTTCTTATTCTTTGGACTGGCTGGATCGTTGTTGGTGACGGCCGTCAGAATGATTTTTGTTTCCTGGGCTTCGGCCGGACTGGCTTTGGGCGGAATGCTGATCTGCACGGCGTTGTTTCTGGTCTGCTTATGCGGCTTGATAGCTCTGGTTAAAAAGGTTTGGCCGTGGGCCAAGGGGAAGGTGCAGGAAGGTGTGGAATGGATTCAGGAAAGGAGAAATCAGGCATGAAGACAGTCTTGAAAATTGCAGCGGGTATGGGCGCGGCCGGATTGATTCTGATCTTAACGATCTCACTGATCACCGGGAAAACATCCTTAACCTCGCAGGATTTGGGAATTAACGTCGATCAGCTGGAAAACGGCGTCGGTATCCGTGTCGGCGATCATTGGATGGGCATGGGACAGGGCCACATGAACCGGCAGCATCACGACGAGGATGAGGATTATGAAACTCATAACTGGCATGGTATGGGCATGGGATATGGCGATGGAAATTATCAGACATACGATGAAACCTTTTCCGATATCACAGGCATCGATGTCGAAAGTGATTTGGGCGATGTCACGCTGATGCGCAACGATGGGCCGCAGACCCGTGTGGAAATCAATTACCGGAATTGCCAGAGTATCAAAACGAAGGTGGAAAAAGGAATTCTGAAAGTGGAATTAGAACATCCGGATCATATCAACACCTGCAATCTGAGTCATGATCACAGCTGGATCACCATTTATGTCGGCAGCGGAGTAACACTGGCTAATTCTGAATTGGAGCTGGCCCTGGGTGATTTAATTGTTGAAGATCTGGACTTTGTGGATTCTGAATTTGAGATGGCGCTGGGGGATGTGGATTTCACCGGGACGCTGCACGGCCGGTGCAAGTTTGACGTCGCGCTGGGCGATGTGAGAATGATGTTGAACGGAAGCCGCTCAGATTATCGGATTGAAGCGGAGAACGCGATGGGCAGTCTGGGAATCGACGGCGCCTACTATGATCAGAAGATGGCAAATTCCTGGAAGGATACTTCAGGAACACATTATTTGAAAGTGGAGAATGCCATGGGGGATACGGATATCCAGTTCCGTTAACCTTCAAATAAGGAAACGGATAGGGAAGCGGCAAAACAGCCGCTTTTCATATTTTACGGTGAAATGGCACACGGAGAGCTGTGGGAATCCGGGAAATAGGGAAAAGTGTGAAAATAAACGGTAAAAAGGCTAAAAAACAGTTGACGAAAAGGGGCCGGGAGTTTAGAATAATACTCGGCAACTTATGCCAAATGTAGCCCCGGAAACTACACTTGGTTAGGAGGAATTAAATTATGCGCCAGACAACTATGGCAAAACCAAATGAAGTTGTACGTCAGTGGTACGTCGTTGACGGACAAGGATTAACACTGGGACGGCTTGCGAGCGAAGTCGCAACGGTTCTGCGTGGAAAGCACAAACCTACTTATACACCAAATGTTGACTGCGGTGATTACGTCATCGTGATCAATGCTGACAAGATCGAAATCACAGGCGATCAGGATAACAAGAAGAGCTACTTCAGCCATTCTATGCATCCAGGTGGACTGCGTGTCCGCACAACGCGCGTGATGCGGGAACAGTATACGGTTGAATGGGTCGAAAAGGCCATCAAGGGTATGCTTCCGCACACCAAGTTAGGCGACGTTATGCGTACGCATCTGTTCGTTTACACGGGCAGCGAGCATCCGCATCAGGCTCAGAAACCTGTTGAGCTGAAAATCAAGGGTTAGTAAGGAGAAAGACTAATGGCAGCGAAAAAGAAATCAAACGTAACATACATCGGCACAGGCCGTCGTAAAACAGCTGTTGCCCGCGTCTTCATGACCCCGGGCACAGGTGCAATGAGCATCAATGGAAAGACTTTGGAGGAATACCTGCCGGAAGAAACTCTGCGCATGGTTGTCCGTTCCCCGTTGGAACTGACAGAAACTCTGGGTCAGTTCGACATCAAGATCAACGTCTGCGGCGGTGGATTCACCGGCCAGGCAGGCGCTATGCGTCATGGTATCGCACGGGCACTGCTGGAAGCTTCCAGCGATTACCGTCCGAAGCTGAAGGCTGCGGGTTTCCTGACTCGTGACAGCCGTGCTAAGGAACGTAAGAAATACGGCTTAAAGGCCGCTCGTAGAGCTCCGCAGTTCAGCAAGCGTTAATTGCTGCTTCGTAATCAAACGAAAGCAAGCTTGCAAAAGCGCAGTCAAAACTTTGACTCAAAACGGGAGTGTCAGCCTGAAATTTCAGGTTGGCACTTTTTTTTGTATTCTAAGAATTTCGATGCGTCAGAGGCAAAAAGAAAATGAAAAGTGTGAAAGTAAAGCAATTTAGCTTACTGTCATGCAATATTTGTGACTGCGCAAAGCGCAGTAATGGAGGTAAGAATGAAGCAAACTCAAATGCGTTGATGCGAGATCACGTTTATTGTATAATTAACTCAAAAGATGGTGGGCATCTCTGAAAGCGAGGTCTTCTTCATGAAAACAATAACGTGTTCCGATCGAGTCTACTATGATGAATTGCTTCCTGAAGAAGCTCAGGCTATTCGCCAGGATAGCCTTCTATATCATTCTATCCTCCATACCG
>NZ_GG657557.1:222446-228074 GCF_000157995.1 Holdemania filiformis DSM 12042 | reverse complement strand
AATACGCCTGAAGGAAGAAATCTTCGAACCAGCCTTGAACTTTGGGAGCAGGGGGAGAGGAGGTAGAACTCGGAAATCAGGAATACCCTCCAGGCAAGAAACTGACGAGGGGTTCTGGAAGGTTTTGTCTTCCAGAATGATGCTTGCATCATTTTTCTTGCTTTTATGGATGCCTCTCTATCGCAGCCAAGGCAGAATGTCTTGACATGACATTGATATGAAAAGACAAAATACGGAACTCAGATCAGGATTGACATTCAGCCCGCTCATTGGTATAATACATGATATTAGTCTGATATCGGACTAATGTAACGTGAGTTTGTCCTGTAAAATAGAATTTATAAACGGTTGCTTCTAAAGAATCAGAGGGAGGAAGAACGATGATGCATGAGATTCAGACGTTAATGCTGGAATATTATGAACTGTGGGGACGCATGGATGCGGTCTATGATCGGTGGGCAAAAGCGCATGGAATGACCTATACGGAGCTGATGGTTCTTTATGCGCTGTGGGAAACGAAACAGCCGATAACACAGCGGGATCTGTGTCAGGAGCAGCATTTGCCAAAACAGACGGTGAATTCAGTTTTGCACGCCCTGGCGAAGCGCCAGCTCGTAGTTTTTAGGGAATCCGCACTGGATCACCGGCGCAAGGAAATCCTTCTGACACAAGCGGGAAAAGCGCTGGCCGGCGACGTGATCCAAGAACTTCAGGCTCATGAGATGCAGGTAATCCAAAGGGTTGGCATAACCTCGATGAAAACAATGCTGACGGAAACGCGGCGATTCCTCGAGGCATTTGAGGAGGCAGGAAAATGACAAAAACTTTTTTTAAATATGTAATCCCCTCCATGCTGGCATTTGCCTTGTCAGGGATTTACGCAATTGTCGACGGCTTTTTTGTCGGCAACAGTGTTGGCGATCAGGGATTGGCGACAATCAATCTGGTCTATCCGCTGGTCGCTCTGATCCAAGCCGCGGGTACCGGTGTCGGCATGGCCGGCGCGATTCATTTTGCGATTGCCGAGGGAGGAAAGCGGATTAACGAGCGTAACCGGTATTTCTGGATTACATGCGGACTGTTGATCGCGGTCAGTTTGCTTCTGACCCTGGTGTATCTGCCGCTGAATAAAACGCTGCTGCACCTTCTGGGAATGCAGGGACAATTGGAAATCTACGGGCTGCAATATATGCGGGTTATCACGGTAGGCATCTTATTTCAGGTGCTGGGCGTTGGGCTGGTGCCGTTAATCCGTAATATGGGGAAGTCGCTGCAGGCGATGGCGGCGATGATCGCCGGCTTTCTCACGAATATTGTTCTGGATTATCTCCTGGTCTGGATCCTGCCGTATGGTCTGCCGGGCGCGGCGGCGGCCACGGTGCTGGGGCAGGCGGTAACGGTGCTCTGGTGCGCCGCGGTCTTGTTTCCTGTCCGGAAAACCTTAAAAGCCCAATGGGATAAAGGGTGGGAATATCAAACGACGCGGATTCTGAAGCTGACGCCTTCCCCGTTGGGACTGACCTTTGTGCCGAATGTAACGTTGATTCTGATCAATTGGAGCGCAATGCAATTCGGCGGTGATCCGGCGGTCAGTGCCTATGCGGTAATCAGCTACGTCTGCTGTGTGATGCTGCTTTTGCTGCAGGGGGTAAGCGATGGAACACAGCCGTTGTTCAGCCAATATTATGGAGAACAGAAACCGGATAAAGTCCGCCGGGTGCGGCGTCTGGCGTTTCAATTTGGTCTGGCCATTGCTTTGGCGAGTGTGCTTTTACTGTATGGTCTGCGCTATGAGGCGGCTGTCCTGTTCGGAGCCTCTGAAGAAATTGTCGCGATGGTGGGGGAAAGCCTGCCCATCTTTATTCTTGGCTTTGTGTTCGTCGCGATATCGCGCATCGCGATTTCCTATTTCTATGCCACAGAGAAGAATAAATATGCCTATCTGCTGATCTATGGCGAACCTTTGATTTTAGCGGCGCTGCTGCTGATCCTGCCGCAACGATGCGGGATTGCAGGCACCTGGGCGGCAGTTCCGGTATCGCAGCTGGCAGTTGCGGTTCTCAGCTTGGGCTTACTGAAAAAGGTGCAGCGGAAAGAGGAAAAATTTCGAATCGAACAACGGAACCAGACCGTGGAAAGAAGTTGTTAATAAACGTGATCGGCGGGCATCGGCATTGTATTCTTTGCTTACCGGTCTGTCCTTTGCGAAACCGCCTCGTTTCCTTTTGCCCCAGGAAGGACAATAAGCTGCGGTAATTAATATAGAAGAGAAATTCCAGTTTAAGAAATCGGCTGTTTGATCAGGCGGGGACGACCCGTACCTGAAGCTGGGTTACATATTCTTCATAGCGTTGAGTTTCATGGATGTCGATTAACAGAAATTCAAGAAAATTTCCTGCGGGTTTCAGATGTTGATTCTCGATCGTTTCCTGCAAAAGCCGCAGATGTTCGTGGTGGGTATCATAACGCCCACTGTAAGTCAGGGTGAGATAATCGCCTGCTTCCAAGGTGAAATCGTAGGATTCATCTTCCGTGCAGATAAACACCGACGTACAGCGGACGGAACCGTCCGGCTGCAGCTCAAGCATCGAGCCGGTATCAACGTTGCCAAGAATGGAGAGTTGTTCCTCCAATCGTCCGGATAACTTCGTCAACAGAAAGTCGATATCTTCGTCGTGTTCAATGTTTTCTTTCAGAAGCAGACACCGCCGCTTTTCAAATGTTCTCAGGCAAACCTGATTCATCGGCTCGCTGAGCGCTTCCTCGAGGCTCTGACGGCGGTTTTGCACATCCTGAAGGTCTTTCTTCATCTCCTCGATACGCTGCCGCAGAATGGCTTCCTTTTCGTCCAGCAGGCTGCGGGTCGTCGCGACGGAGCGGGCGTCCAGATAGGTTTTGATCTGGCGGGTGCTGAACCCCAGCTTTAATAAATCGCGGATGACGTTCAGCCGCCAGATATCGCTGAGCGAGTACAACCGGTAATTCCCTTCGCTGCGCTGCGGCTGAATCAGACCGATTTTCTCGTAGTACCGGAGGGAATCGGCACCGATATGGTATAATCGGCAGATTTCCTGAATCTGATATAGGTTTTTCATGTGTTCACCCCTTGACTTTAGTATTATACCAAGGTTTATACTGATTCAGAAAGGAGGAAGTATGAGTTTAAAACGAAAATTTATACGCTTTGTTTTGCCGTCGATCGCTTCGATGCTGGTATTTAATTTATATACGATGGTCGACGGGATCTTTATTGCTAATTATGCCGGGGAAACGGCGCTGGCCGCTGTCAACCTGGCGATGCCGTTCATCAATTTCATGTTTGCTTTTTCTCTGCTGCTGTCGATCGGCGCGTCGACGTTGATTTCAATCCATCGAGGCGCGGGGCGAACGGAGCGGGCAAATCAGCTGTTTTCGATGAATACGGCGGTGCTTTCGGTCTTGGCGTTGCTCATATCGGTGAGCTGCGTGCTCTTTGCCCAGCCGTTGGCGGTCTTTCTGGGAGCCGGCAGCGATACGCTGAATTATGTAACGGAGTATCTCCGGATTATCGGGGGATTCGGCTTTTTCTTCATTGTGTCTTATTCGTTTGAAGTCTTGATCAAAGCGGATGGTTTTCCGCAGCTGTCAACCTTCGGCGTACTGTTAGGCGCAGTGACGAATATTGTATTGGACGCCTTGTTTGTCTTTGGATTTCATTGGGGGCTGGCGGGGGCGGCTTGGGCAACCGGCATTTCGCAGCTACTGACGTTTCTTGTCTTTTTCAGTCATTTTCTGTTCAGCCGGAAAACTCATTTCCATTTTACGCGGTTTACATTGGATTTATCGCAGTATCAGCGGATTGTGCCGATCGGCATCGCCGACTGCATTACGGAATTATCGGCGGGGGTCATCGTCTTTGCGTTTAACCATCAGATTTTATCCATCATCGGAACCTCCGGCGTCGTCAGCTACACCGTGATGACGTATGTCTATAATCTGGTGTTGATGGCGTTTGTGGGCATTGCGCAGGGCTGCCAGCCGTTGGTGAGCTATGCCGTGGGGCAGCAGGATTCGAAAACGATCAAATTGGTCTATCGTTATGGCCTGACGGCGGTCGCGCTGACTTCGGTGCTGTGCTTCGGCGGCTGTTGGATTTTTACGCCGCAGATCGTTTCGGTCTTCATCCGGCCGCAGGAAACGGCATTGTTTGGCAGCACGATAGCGGCGTTCCGCCTGTATTCCTTCTGTTTTCTGATCATGGGCTATAATGTGCTGACTTCCGGCTTCTTCGTTGCGCTGGCTAAACCGAAGGCGGCGCTGATGTTGTCGCTGGCCCGGGGGATCGTTGTGATCCTGGCCTGTCTGCTTGCGATGTCGTCGGTTTTCGGAGCGTTGGGAATCTGGCTCACGCCGACAGTGAGCGAGGGCTTGTGTCTGATCTTGAGTTTTATTTTGTTAATCAAGGCGAAATCATGGGCAGCGGCATAGGACCGCTGCTTTTTTCATACAATGAAGCGATGAAACGGTTAAAACGGAAATGCTGGGCAACAGGGAGCTTGATTGTACTGTTGATCGCCGCTTTGGTGATGCGGGCGTTTAGCCGCGCGATCACAGTCATGTCTGATACGCGATTAAGCGGAATGACGATCGTGATTGATGCGGGACATGGGGGAAAGGATCCGGGAGCGCGGAGTCAGGCGATCGACGAAGATGAGATTAATTTAAAAACGGCGAAGAAGCTGCAGCGGTTATTGGAAGGCGCGGGCGCTGAAGTGATTATGATCCGCGAGGAGGACGTCGATCTGGCGCCGGCCGACGCGAAGAACGCGAAACGAGCTGATTTAAAAAGACGGGTTGAGATCATGAATCAGCCGCAGGTGACGTTGTTTGTCAGTATTCATTGCAATATTTCGCTGGACAGCCGGGTCCATGGGGCAGAGGTGTATTATCAGCAGGATAACGAGAATTCGCATCAGCTGGCAGCCGCGGTGCTGGAACGGCTGCGGTCGGTGACCAATTCCAAGTTCCAGCCCAAAACGGGAAATATTTATATTTTGAAACAGACGACAACACTGGGAATTCTGGCGGAGATCGGATTTTTATCCAACGGTCAGGATTTATCCGCGCTGCAGAAGGATGAACACCTGGATGAAATTGCTTACGCGATCTTTCAGGGGATCGACGATTTTGTTAAGATTCTGGAATAATGCGGATTTTGCGGGCGAGGGGAACCGGCGAATCAAAGCGATGCGAAAAAAATCAAAAAAAGTTTAAAAAGTTGTTGACACTTTATTTTCCTCGTGGTATATTTATTAAGCATTCGATGGGAAACAGTTAATTGGGCCTGTAGCTCAGGTGGTTAGAGCGCACCCCTGATAAGGGTGAGGTCGTTGGTTCAAGTCCATTCAGGCCCACCATCGAATTTAAATATACATGGGGTATTAGCTCAGCTGGGAGAGCGCCTGCTTTGCACGCAGGAGGTCAACGGTTCGATCCCGTTATGCTCCACCATGTTAATGAGATTATTGGGATATCGCAGTAAATAGCGGATCCCTTTTTTGTATATTAGAAACCACAAGAGAACCGGAGTTGGGATATCTGAGGACAGGAATACCAGTTCCTGACCGAATGCGGACCGTCATTTATAAA
>NZ_GG657557.1:200984-221206 GCF_000157995.1 Holdemania filiformis DSM 12042 | reverse complement strand
CGAGATTAGTAATGAAGGGAAATTTAAAGATAAAAGTTGATCAGAGGAATAGGGTTTATGGATTATAGAGAAACAGAATTGTTATTATATAGATCCGGGGGATTGAGCGGATATCGGTCAATCTACTCGATTCTTTTGTTGTCCTATTTAGAGTAAAGGTGTTAGGATTGAAAAGAGTCAAATCAACGAAGACCGTCTTTCAATCAAATACGCTTTCAGCAAGGCCGCGATTTCACTGCATGGAAATGAACGCCTGCTTGATCGTTAGGGTTAAATCACAGGAGGTCAGAAAATGAGTCGTATATTAATCGCAGAAGACGATAAAGAAATTTGTCAAATATTAACTGATTTTTTGGAGAGCTATAATTATAAAACTGTTTGTTGCTTTTCTGGAACAGATGTCTTGTCTGTTTTTAACCAGGAGTCTTTTGATCTGGTAGTCTTAGATTTAATGCTGCCCTATGTCAGCGGGGAAGAAATTCTCTGTAAAATCAGGAAGTTTTCCGATATTCCGATCATCATTGTATCCGCGAAAGATCTGGTGCTGACAAAAGTTGAATTGCTGCGATTAGGTGCGGATGACTACGTCACAAAACCTTTCAATTTGGAAGAATTGTTAGCGCGGATTGAACGCTGTCTAATCCGAAATCAGAAAACACTTCCGGAAATGCAGATTGTCAGCGGGGATTTAGTCTTAGATACACAATCGAAATCGGTATCCATTCACGATACTATTCTTTCTTTAACGGCGAAAGAATATCAAATTTTAGAATTATTAATGAAATACCCCAATAAGGTTTTCTCGAAGCAGAATCTTTATGAAGCGGTATGGAATGAAGCTTTCGCGCGGGATAATGACGTCATGAACACGCATATCAGTAATCTTCGAAAAAAACTGGGTGATGAAGGCTGGCGAATAGAAACGATATGGGGATTAGGCTATCGTTTTATCAAGGATTGAACTTTAGAGAGTCTTTAGCTTTGTCTTAAGTTCTTCTTGATCTTTCTCTGCGATACTTAAATGCGGAGGAAAGAATGAGATGAACGAAATTATTTTTCAGACTGAAAATATCACAAAAAGCTATAAACAGGTCCATGTCCTCGATCATGTGAATATGACGGTAAAACGGGGTGAAATATACGGATTGATCGGCGAAAACGGCGCTGGGAAAACAACGTTGATCCGCTTGTTAACCGGACTGGCCAAGCCTACTTCGGGAACGTTGCGCTTATTCGGCTGTCAGGGGAAAACCATCGCGGCGCAGCGATCGCGAATGGGCTGCATTATCGAAGGACCTTCTTTGTATCCGGAGATGACCGCAATGGAAAACTTAGAGGTTCAGCGGCGGCAGCGGGGAATCCCTGGAAAAGAAAGTCTTGATCACGTTCTCGCTTTGGTGAACCTGAACCAGGCTGGAAAGAAAAAGGTGAAGAATTTTTCATTGGGAATGCGGCAGCGGCTTGCGTTAGCGATTGCGTTATTAGGAACACCTGAATTTTTAGTGCTGGATGAGCCGATCAATGGATTAGATCCCGTAGGAATTTTAGAACTTAGAAATTTGTTAAAAAATCTGAATAAAGAGCGTGGGATTACCATTTTGATTTCAAGCCATATCCTGTCTGAGCTGAATCAGCTGGCGACCTGCTACGGCATTATGAGCCATGGAAAATTACTGCAGGAAATTGACGCCCAAGAATTAGAAAAACGATGTCAAAAACATTTGTTTTTGAAGGTGAGCGACACCGCCAAAACGGCTTCGTTATTGGAAGTAGAAATGCATACGAATAATTTCAGAGTTCTGCCTGATCATTCGATTTGTTTGTATGATTATCTGGAGAAACCGGATCTAATATCCGCAATGCTGGGAAGAAATGATATAACCTTATATCAGCTGACATGCAAAGGTGAAGATTTGGAGAGTTACTATATGAAAGTAATCTCGGGAGAAAAACAATGCGAAATTATTTAAATGCGGAATTATATCGGCTGCTCCATTCTAAATCCTTGTTTGGTTTCATCTTCGGCTGCGTCCTCATTCTGTTTTTATCCTTGATCTTTGGTGAAATGACGATTATGGGGTCTGGGGAAGGCATGCTGCTGGACATTGGATTTCAGGCAAAAAGTTATTTATCCTTGGCGGAGCCTACTTTTGAAACGGTGGCTCAATCCTGTTTGGGCTATACTGCTTTTTTCTGGCTGGTTAACGTCTTATTTACAGCTACTTTTTTTAACAAAGAATATGAAATCGGAACGATAAAATTATCTGTTGCTTATGGAATTGACCGCCGTATTATCTATTTTTCAAAAACGGTAATTATTCTGTCTGTTTCGATTTTGATGTATTTCGGTTTTATCTTTAGCTTTTTTGTTCTGGAAACAATCCAATCGGGATATCTGATGAGCTTGTCAGAAATCATTCAGCTTATCCAATGGACGGCGATTAACGGGCTTGTTATTCTGGCGATGAATTGTCTGGTACTCTTCTTATGCGTGTTAGTCTCCAATATGAGTATTGTGACGGGTATCAGCTGTATTTATATCTTCAGCGGCGCATGCGTTTACTTGATGTCCTGGGCAAGCATGGAAACTTTATTTCCTTTATTACGATATTACGTTTATACAAACCCGATGTTTTACTGGATGAATATCTGTTCGTCCAATATCGTGAGAATCATCGGTTATCTGCCATGGTATTTATTAGGCAGCACGCTGCCGCTGATCGCCGGATGCATTATCATTAACCAAAAAGAAATTAAGTAGAGGCGAATTCGTGATTTGGATATTGATTTTCGCGCTTCTTCTTTCAATCTTGATTCTTTTGGGTTTTGAATTCAGCTGCTGGAAAAAGCAGATCCGTGA
This sequence comes from Holdemania filiformis DSM 12042, assembly GCF_000157995.1. GTDB lineage: Bacteria > Bacillota_I > Bacilli_A > Erysipelotrichales > Erysipelotrichaceae > Holdemania > Holdemania filiformis. The sequence continues at coordinate 218,346 of NZ_GG657557.1, read as the reverse complement.
TATAAGTGCGCAGCTGCAGAAAATTCTGAATGGAGAAACACAAAAATATATAACGATCACCTTAATGGACAAAAATCTGGAAAAGATAACAGAAATGATCAATAAAATTGTAGAAAAGGAAAGAGTGAACTTGGGCCGGGCACAAAGAAAAGAGGATAAACAAAAAGAGAACATTGCTTGTTTATCCCATGATCTGCGGACGCCGTTGACTTCTATCCGCGGTTATTTAGAGCTGATGCAAAAGGCTGCAGATGATAAACAGCCGGTTTATATTGCAGCTTTACAGGCAAAAGCGCTGCGCCTAGAACAGTTAATCAATGACTTTTATCAGATCTCATTGTTAGACGATCATGAATATGTTTATAAAAAAGAGAAGATTGAACTGAATAAACTCATTACTGATGTTTTATTAGATCATTATTCTTTATTTGAAAAGAACAAGATTACGCCGGAAATTCAACTGGCAGAAGAAGAAATTTTCATCGTTTCCGATCCATGGGCGCTGACGCGGATTTTTCAAAATCTTATGGTTAACGCAGCGCATTCGACTGCAGGGAAACTGAACATCAACTTAATTTTAAACGACGGGCAGCTGAGGGTTAGTATTCAAAATTCCATTAAAGAAGATTCCCACGTGGATTCTACACAGATTTTTGATCGCTTCTATGCGGGAGATTGTTCAAGAAGTAATGGCAATTCCGGTCAAGGGTTATATATCGTCAGAAAATTACTGATACAATTGGGCTGTGAAGAACCGAAAGTAAATATTACAAAGGAATCGTTTGAAATCATCGTTGATTTGACTAATCTTTATGTGTAACAAATAAGTTGTAGCGATGATGAGATTGAAGCAAGGCGCCCAAGGACATTCCTAATCATTCCTATTCGGTGGGTAAAGAATCGCGAAGAGTTGAAGTTAATATCAAATATTGAAGCTGCAGCGCAAAAGAGAAAATCAAAGCACTGCAGCTTTTTTACGATTAAGAGTGACTTTCCGCGATTGCGGCCTGAAGAATTTCTGAAATCCGGGTTTTGAGATCAGGAGAAACCGCGGCTCGTTTGCGGGGTGCTTGGGAAAGGTCCAGAATATTAAGCGAAATCTCCATCTGGATCTGATCATTTTCTTCACATTGCACGGTGATCATCGTTCGACCCGGGGCCTTTGCGCTGATCAAGCCAGTTTCATTGACGCTGGCGATCGTTTCGTCCTGACTGCGGAATTGCCAGGTCACCGGATTAGCGTTGTAGGGAAGCGGCTCAAGTGAAATCTGGGTGTTTTTTCCGACCCGCAGCGTGATCGAAGAAGTTCTGAGTTCCACGCCAGTCACCGGAATCACACGGGCTTGCAAATACGTCTTCGCAATGTCATTCAGTCCTTCTCGCATCCGCAGCACTTCGCTTTGCACAAGCTCGCGGTCGGAGCTGCGGGCGTAGGTCGCGCTGCCGTAGCGGTTGATTTTCATCTTGGGCCGCTTCAGCGACTGAACCAACTGCGTTACGGCTGTTTCGGATTCCGCAGATAAGCTTTGAAGAAATTTGGCTTTGTTGACATCCCGGATCCCCTGCTTTAACATTTTATAGCGCGGCGACTCATAAAAGCTTTCATCGGCTGAATCCCGTTCCGCGGGATAGATCAGCCACGGATCGCCCGGCTCAAATGTGCGATAGGAGACGTCGGTCAGCGGATCTTCATTCCAGCCGTCCCAGGACCATCTCAAGAAACCATCGGTTCCCTGTTTCATGGTGTACCACATCGTCCAGGCGGTATCGGCCATGTCGGAGATAGTATAAGCGCTGGGATATTGCCCGGTACAGGTGTAAATCGTGGTCAACAAGCCCTGTTCCTGACGATGCTGGGCCAGATTGCGCATCGCGTCCGATTGTTCGTTGACATTGATCAGACTGACAGAGATGTCGTCGATTCGATCCAGAAACGCATAATCATCGCCGCTGGAATAATTCATCGCTGAAGAGATTTTAAAGGATTTCCCAGCCTCGCTGCGGATCCCTTCAATCAGATCCACGCAAGGCTGCAGCACTTCCATTTCCCGCTCATCCATGGCGATATAGGTGAGATCGAACCAGCCTTTCTCAAGCGTATGACGCATAAAATCTTCCAGGAATGCCGTCCAGGCGGTCCGCCATTCCTCGCTGCCCGGCGTTAATGTCAGACGCTGGGACGTGCCGCTGGTTTCGTCATACACTGTCACAATGTTGCCCCAGGGGGCGATGCTGTAAGCTTTGATCTGTCCCCGGCCGGTCTGCGGATCGAGGACGCCGGCCTGGATTGCCAGCTCGATCCATTGATCAAAGTCGGTATAATCGAAGCTGAAAGAGCCGTCCGCGGTTTTTGTCCAGTGAATCATCGACGGGTCGCTGTCATACGACTGATGATTCCAGGCTTCTTCCACGATGGTGGCGATGACGCCCCGACCGCCCATTTTGGCGTATTCTGAAAGCTGATCGAGCAGATAGTTTTTATGTTCCTCGCTAAACGGGGCTACCGCATAGTAGCGGGCAGTCGTGTAGGGATGCTGCCACAACTCAACCTGAGTCACGCCTTCCTGCGGATCCGGGGCGGCCAGATCCAAAACCTCAAACGTCAGCGTCAGCGTTATTGGGGGCTGCCCGGCGGCAGTGACCTCCAGCGTTCCCGTATAAACGCCGCAAACGGCATCCTTGGGAATCGTCAGTGAAACCCAGGCGGATTTCAGCTGCCCGGCTTCAATGCGCGTTGTTCCACTGCGGTGGATAACGTCAGGATACGCGGCAACCGGTGCTTCCGGCTGAGCGCTGCCGATATTGGCGAGTGTTTCCTGCAGCCAGCGGATATCGATATTCTCGGCGCTGATGCGGTGTTTGCCATTGATGAAATCACTGCTGCGGATTGCGGCTTGTTCCAGGGGCTGACTGCCGGCCCCTACGGTGACTTTCGCGTCCAATACGTCGTTTTGCCACACGGTGTCCGTCCATTCGCTGAGCGTGGAGCGGTGAATCGAAGCGTAATCGGATTGCAGCGTGTGGCGGTAGGGTGTGTCAAAAACGGCGTTCATGATATCGGAAGCGGAGGGGGATTCAGCCAGAAGCTTTTGAGGGAAAGCGGCGCTTGTCCCCAGCAGGACAAGGCATAAACAAAGCGTCATAAGACGGCGTAAACGAGTTTTCATAAGTCTCCTTTCGCATGAATTTTCAACCGCCGGGCGGTCATCGTGGTCAGGTCTGGCCTTATTATATCAATAAAATACACCGCGACCTATCTTAAATTATGAAGCTTCCTTTACAATATCGGGCATGGACGTTGCTGTCCTGATTTGAATCTACCGGAGCGGGAGTTCTGCGGAAATGAAAGGGGAAGCAGGAATGCTCAAACTGAAGCTGAAGCTTGATAAAACCAAACCGTTTTTAACAGGGAAGCAGTGAGGTGGAATAACCGGGAAGGGGACGTTTGCGGAAATTGTTCGGATCCCCTGTGATTTTTGCGGCAGAGAGGTTCAATTCGAAGAACGACGGACAGGGTTAAATATAAGGAATTCCTCAAAGCACTGAAACACCGCTGTTTTTACTTAAAACGAGAGCGGGGGATTCCGGTATGGATTGCCGGAATACGAAAAATTTGTTATACTAAAAGTTATTAAGGATAAAAAATTATAACCATCATAAACGGGCTGATAAGCCGGTTTGGAAAAGTCCGGAATATGATCTTAAATCACAGACTAAGAAAAACTGAATTCGCGGATAAGGAGTGAAGGAATGAAACCGGTGAGGACAACGGGGAGAAAACAGATTTATTTCTGGGGGAAAATCGGAATGATTCTTCTGCTCTTTTTTATGTGGGATTTTCCTGCCGTGCAGGCTCAGAAAAAACGTGTCGTCCGGATTGCCTATCCGATTCAGGCGGGTCTGACGCAAATTGATGAAGATGGCAAAATGAGCGGTTATACCTACGAATATTTACAGGAAATCGTGCAGTATACGGGATGGGAATATGAATTTGTAATCGGCTCCAACAGCGATGAGGATCTTCTGGCGCTAATGGATCAGGTGGCGGAGGGATCGATCGACTTAATGGGCGGTATGATGTATTCCGAATCCATGAAAGAACGGTATGATTACTCGGCATACAGCTACGGCATGGTGGAAACCGTACTGCAGGTTTCGGCGGAAGATACGCGGGATATCGTGATTGATTCGAGGATCGAACAAGATCTGACAGTCGCTGTTCATGAAAATTCGGTGGCCCGGAAAAATGAGTTCCTGGAATTCTGCGAAATTAACAAGGTGAATCCCCGATTTGTTTATTACACCGACTACGCTGATGTGCGGGCACTGCTGCAGAACAACGAAGCCGACGCGGTGCTGAAAACGAGCGCGGACCGGGTCGAAGGCTTGCGGACAATCGCCCGCTTTGCGCCTAAACCGTATTATTTTATCGCTTCCAAGAAGGATGACAGTGGGCTGATCAAAGAATTGAACTACGCCTTGCAAAGCATTGAACAATCCGACCCTTACTTTTCAACGCGGCTGGAAGAAAAGTATTTCGGGAATTTAACCAACCGGCTTGTGCTGTCCGACAGTGAGAAAGCGTATATTGATAAGACGCAGAGCGTGCGCGTGGGCTATCTGCGTGATTATCCGCCGCTGGAATTTGAGGATCAGGGTCAGCCGGCTGGAATCGCTGTCGATTATCTGCGGTCGATCAGCGAGAAAACCGGGCTGGCGTTTGAGTTTGTTCCGGTGGACTCGACGGCGCAGCTGGATCAAATGGCGGCCGCGGGCGAAGTGGAAATGATCGCCGGGATGACCTACGACTATGATTCCGCCCAGCAGCGGAATTTGGGAATGACGCGGGTTTACTTGAATTCTCAATATGTCGCGGTTTTAAACAAATCCATCGATGAAACGGATTTGAGCGGCAAGGTGATGGCGATCAGCGAAAACAGCTGGTTTGCGGGCAGTGAAGACACCAGTCTGACCCGGGCGTATGCTTCCATGCAGGATTGCATGGAAAGCGTTTATGATGGAAAAACGGATTATACCATTGCCGACGGATATGCGGCGCAGTATTATCTGAACCAGCCGAAATATAACAACCTGCGGCTGATTCCGCTGACCGCGCAGACGCATGAAATCTGTTTCGGCGTCGCCAACCGCGGCAATCAGGAACTGCTGACCATCTTAAATAAGGTTATCCTGGCGACCAGCGATGAGGAAGCCCAGTCGCTGATTTACAAAAACACCGTGTTCCACCACACGATGACGCTGACTGATTTTATCCGCGAGAATTCGCTGACCGCCGTCACGCTGATCAGCGGTGTCGGTCTGTTTATTATCGCTGTGCTGGTTTATGCCGGACATCAGCGGTCCAAAATGAATCGTGAGATCTCGCTGGAACTGAAAAAACATCTCCAGGTGTATCAGCTGGTCAACGATATGTTTTTTGAATTTGATATTAAAACGCAAAAGCTGATGATCTTTGATCCCGCGGCGGGACAAAAGGGAGAAGCGGCGCAGGTGCGTGAGCTGCCCCAGCAGGATTTCCGATGCACAAAGATCAAGCAGGAAATCGCCCGGCTGCTAAAGATGGAAAGCGGCGGGAAAGCGATCCGGGAGATCACGCTGAACGACCCTCAGCAACAGCCGCACTGGTTCCGCATCGCGATGCAGACGATCACGGATGAGAGCGGACGCTGTGTTTATGTGATCGGCCGGCTGAACAACATTGACGAACAGGTCAAAGAGAAAGAGCGGCTGCGGTTAAAGGCGGAGCGCGACAGCCTGACGCATATTCTCAATGCCGAAACCTCGCGCAAACAAGTGGAAGCGGAATTGGAAGCCAGGCCGCAGGCCGGAGCGTTGATTTTATTGGACATCGATCATTTTAAAGAGGTAAATGATACCTACGGTCACTGGGCGGGCGATCAGGTGCTGGGGCAGGTGGCCCAGCTTCTGCAGGAAGTGTTCAGCGGCGAAATTGTCGGCAGGCCGGGCGGCGATGAATTTCTCGTGTATATCCGTCAGAGCGAACCGGAGAATGTCCGGCAGCGCTGCGAAGATCTGCGCCGGCGGATTCAGGAGATCCGGCTGTCGGCGACCGAACGGCTGAGCATCAGCGCCGGCTGCGCGGGCGCCAGCGCGGACAGTACGTTTGAGACGCTTTATCAACAAGCGGATAAGGCCTTGTATCAAGCGAAGGAAAAAGGCCGCAACCAGATTGTGTACGCCTTTCAACCGGCAACGTTAGCCGGTGAGGACGCTGCTCAAAAGTAAAAACAGAAACATGGAAAAGGAAGGGGAAATCCCAGGGATTCATACAAGGGGGATTTTCCTTTTTTCGGATGTGCGGTACAATGAGAGAAACAGAAAGGGGCCTGCGGATGGAAGCAAAAGAAAGACAATATTATGTGCTGCTTTCTGCGTTATGCACGACATATACGCAGTCGATTGATCAACAGATCGCAAAGTGGATTAACCCTCATTATTTAAAGGTGCTGGAATATATTCGAAAGCATGAAGGCGTAAAGCCAAGCGAGCTGGCCGAGGTTTTCCGGATGTCGAAATCGAACGTCACGAAAATTGTCAGCTATTTTGTGCACAATGATTTTGTTGAGCGGGAGGTCGAACAGAAGGACCGCCGCAGCCTGCATTTAAAGACGACGCCTTATGGCCGGCGAGTCTGCGGAGAGGCGGATGCGATCATCATGCATTTTGCGGCCGTGATGGCGGAAGCCTTTGAGGATGAAGACCGCGAACCGTTTATGCGGCGGCTGGCCCTGGCGATGCAGAAGATCAACGAGGAATCGCATGTCGTGCTGGATGAGGAGGATGATTTCGCCAACACTAACTTTTAAAAGGAACGTGTTCAAGGGTTGATCCACACGGATTGAACGTTGTTTCTTACTTGCAATCAGGATACTTCCCCGGCAACCCAAAGGAAAACCTAGGGAAATAAGATAATCTTGGCACTTTTCTTCAACGGAGTCTTTCGTTACAATAAGCTTACAAGGAAAGTGAAGAAAGGGTAAAACAACGATGAATGAACAAGCGAAAATGTTGGCGGGAAAGCTGTATACGGCGCAGGATCCGCAGTTAGCCGAAGAACACCGGCGTGCGCTGCGCTTAACCCGGCGTTATAACATGACGGGGGAGGATCAGACAGAAGAACGCGAGGCACTGATGCAGGAGCTGTTGGGCAGTGTCGGCGAAGACGTGGTGATCATGCCGCCGTTTCGATGTGATTACGGTACGCAGATTGAAATTGGCGATCATTTCTTCGCGAATTATGACTGTCTGTTTCTCGATGTGTGTTCCATTAAAATCGGCGATCATGTCATGCTGGGACCGCGGGTATGCCTGTATACCGCGGCGCATCCGCTGAGCGCGGAGATCCGGGATACCGGATTGGAGTATGGCAAGCCGATCACGATCGGCCATTCTGTGTGGATCGGCGGCAATGTCATCGTCAATCCCGGCGTGACGATTGGCAATGACGTGGTGATCGGCGCCGGTTCGGTGGTCACCCACGATCTGCCTGACGGCGTGATCGCCGCTGGCAACCCTTGCCGCGTGCTGCGGCCCCTTGCCGAGGAAGACCGGCAATTCTGGCGGGCCCGTCAACAGGAATGGCAGACGGACTAAGCGGATCTGAGGAAATAAATCTGCTTGACAAGCGGACGTGGAAAGCGTAAACTAACCACGGGTTACGGTAGAGAACGCCGCGGAACCGATCAAAAAGGAATCAAAAAATCAGTGAGGCAAAACCACTCTAAAAAACACAGAGTGGTTTTTTATTTTGAAGGAGGAATACGATGGAGAATAAAATGGGGACGATGCCGATGAAGAAACTGTTGGCGACGATGTCGCTGCCGATCATGCTTTCGATGTTGATCCAGGCATGCTACAACATTGTTGACAGTATGTTTGTCGCACGGTATTCGCAGGACGCGCTGGCGGCGGTATCGCTCGCGTTTCCGATTCAGATGCTGATCATCGCGGTGTCGGTCGGCACGGCGGTCGGTGTCAATTCACTTTTGGCCCGGCGCTTAGGCGAAGGTCGGATGGAGGCGGTAAACCAGGCTGGCCAGCACGGCATCATCCTGGCGCTGCTCAGCTCGGCGGTGTTTGCGCTCTTCGGTTTAAGCGGGGCACGGATGTTCGCCGATCTGTTTACCACATCCGAAGCGATCGCTTCTCAGGCGGCGCAGTATATCGGGATCGTCACGGTCTTCTGCTTCGGCGTGTTCGTGCAGATCGTCATGGAACGGATTATGCAGGCGACGGGCAACGCGGTCTACAACATGGTGATGCAGGGCATCGGGGCGCTGGTCAACATCATCCTGGATCCGATTTTCATCTTCGGTTTATTCGGGTTGCCGGAAATGGGAATCACGGGCGCGGCGATCGCGACGGTGACCGGACAGATCCTGGCGATGGTGCTGGGCGCCTGGATTATCCATAAGAAAATTCCCTTTATCCACTTGGGATTGCATCATTTCCATTTTTCGCTGGAAACCTGCCGTCAGATTTATTCGGTCGGGTTTCCTGCGATCATCATGCAGTCGGTCGCTTCGGTGATGACGCTGGGGATGAACATGATTCTGATGCCGTATTCAGAACTGGCAATTTCCGTTTACAGCGTTTACGCCAAGCTTCAACAATTTATCTTTATGCCGGTTATGGGAATGAACAGCGCGCTGATCGCGATCGTGGGCTATAATTACGGCGCCCAGAAAAAACAGCGGATCTACCAGGCAACGCGGTATTCGCTGATCGCCGCTGCGGTGATCATGGCAGTGGGAACGTTCTTGTTTCAGCTTGCGCCGCAGACCTTATTGGGAATGTTCAACGCTTCCGCTGAAATGCTGGAGATTGGGATTCCGGCGCTGAAAACCATCTCATTGTCGTTTGTGTTTGCCGGGGTGTCGATCGTGCTGTGCTCGATTTTCCAGGCGCTGGACGACGGGATGCTTTCGCTGTGGGTGTCGCTGGGCCGTCAGCTGATCCTGGTACTGCCGCTGGCCTGGCTGCTTTCCGCCTGGGGCGGGCTGAACAGGCTGTGGCTGGCGTTTGTGATTTCCGAGGCAATATGTATGCTTTTCAGCATCGCCATGTACCGCCGGGTCAGAGTCCGCCAGATCGATGGGCTTAACCCTGATCTGGAAGCTTGATCAAAAAACATGGAAATCAGAAAAAACAGAAAATAAAAAAACTCGCACGATCACCGGGTTCTGAAGGAATTCCATCAGCACAAAGCCGGCGGCCTGCGAGTTTTTCTTTGGATAAAAGCATCGGATTAAACGAGAATACGCGGCATTCGTCCGCGAAGCATGCTTAACGTTTCGGGGACAATTGTTTCGTTTTTTTCGGCGACTTCCAGCGCAGAAATGGATTCGCTTCCCTGAATGCCGATCACGACGACTTCCTCGCCGATCGCTGCGGGCAGAGTGCCCAGATCCACCAGGCATTGGTCCATGCACATCGCGCCGATCAACGGACGCCGCTGGCCGTGAATCAAAACCTCGACGCCTTGGAATGAGGAACTGCGGAACAGGCCGTCGGAATAGCCGATTGAAAGAATCGCGACGGTCGTATCGCAAGGAGCGGTCCAGGCATGATTGTAGCCCGCGCCTTCGCCTTTTCTTAAAGATCGTAAGGCTGCGATCCGGGTGTGGACGGAAGCAACGGGCCGCAAATCCAGCTCCATCCGGGATCGGAACGGGGCGACGCAGCCGAACAGCGCGATTCCAAACCGAACCAGATCACACCGCAGTTCAGGATAATTCAGAAATCCATAGCTGCCCTGCAGATGAAGGCGGCCGGGATCAATGCCGCGTTCTTTCAAAGCGTCTGCGACATGGAAAAACCGGTCGATCTGAGCCTGCGTATGTGCGACGGCTTCCGCGTCCAGATTATCCGCTTCATAGAGATGCGAATAAAGGCCGGTAATCCGAAGATGGGACAACGAATAGTAACGCACAATAGCGTCCAGGTCCTCCGCGGCTTCGCCCAGACGGTGCATTCCGGTGTCGACCGGCAGATGCGCGTCAATCGCAAAACCGGTCTGATCCAGCTGACAGGCCTGATCGTAACTGGTCAAGGTTAAGGAAAGCCGCAGACGTGATACTTCTGCCGCCCGCTGCGGCGGAACATAGCCTAAGATCAGAATCTCCGCAGTCGGATTGACCGCCCGGATCACCTTGGCTTCCTCTACCGTGGCGACGGCGAAATGCCGGACGCCCTGCCGGCTCAGGAAATCCGCGGTCGGCTCCAGGCCATGACCATAAGCGTTCGCCTTTAAGACTGCCATGATTTCCTGATACGGCGTCATGGCTTTTCTCAAGACCGTCAAATTGTGCCGCAGCGCAATTCCGTCCAGCTCGACCCAGGCCCGGTCCCGGCCTTCCAGCATCGGCTCAGGATCCAGCGCTTTGACGAATAAGCAAGTCGATTCATCCAGCTGTGAGCTTTCGACCGCCGTGTTTTCAGTGGGCGGAAGCGTTTCGCCCAGCGGCTGCGTCCACAGCTGCCAGCGGCGTTGTCCGTCATCATAGAGGTAGGGCCTGGCTTGGGTATAAGCTTTAAGAAAAGCGGCGTATTCCTCCAGCACCCAGTCGTGATCGGCGATGATTTGCGCATGCGGCAGTCCGACGTAGCGGTAATGCCAGGGTTCTTCGCTGATTCCGGTAATTTCCGTTTTGTGCTTGGGATAACGGAAAATAAAGCCGAACTGATCGGCGCATTCCCGCATCCGATCCGCCAGGGGACCGGAGAAATCCGGACAGATCAGATCTTGATCCTTGCCGGCGATACCCAGGTCGATGGCCAGTCCGGTATGGTGTTCACTGGCCCGGACCTCGGCGACGAACTGATGCGCGTAATCCCAGCCCCGTTCGTTTTCAGTGTCGGTCATGATGGTTCGCTGTTGGGCATAACTGCGCCAGCCGCTGACGAACGTCACTTCTGTTTCCCCGCCGCAATGCGTGATCCAGGCGTTTAAAGCCCGGGCGCAGACCGGCTGCAGCTGAGTGTTTTCATCGATCCAGACCAGCTCGCGGGTCCAGCGGGATTCGTCCGCTTCCAGGCGATGTTCCTGGTTGACAAGGCGTATGCAGTTCATGCGTTTTTCCCCCGCTGCAGCGCTTCTTCAATCAACGTGTCCAGAATCGTTTCGAACGAAATTCCTGCCTGGCCCATCATGCGCGGGTACCGGCTGGTCGCAGTCATGCCGGGCAGTGTGTTGATCTCGTTGAATAAGATCCGCTGATCCGGGGTCAGGAAACAATCCACGCGCACCAGTCCCTGGCAATGATGGATTTCCCAGAGCTTTCGTGCCAGGCGACGCATTTGTTCGCTGACGAAATCCGGCAGCTGCGCCGGACATTCCACTTCCGCGTGGGTATCGACATATTTTTCTTCATAATCGAAGAAATCGCTGTTCAAATGAATCCGGTCGACTGCGCCCAGAACGAGCCCGTCCGGCGTTTCCAGTATAGAACAGCCGATTTCCTCGCCGCTGACGGCTTCTTCAATTAAAATCCGGCGGTCATGCTTCGCGGCGCAGGCACAGGCGGCGTCGAGTTCTTCCCAGGTGTTGATCTTGGTGATGCCGATCGAGGAACCGCCGCGGGCCGGTTTAACGAAGCAGGGCAGATGCAGCCGTTTCAGCGATTCCCGCTTTTGATCGATTTCAGAATAAGCGAAGACGACGAACGGACTGACTTCGATTCCGTTCTGCCGCGCCAGCTGATGACTGAGCGCTTTATCCATGCCTAACAAAGAAGCGTCCATGCCGCATCCGACAAAAGGAATGTGGAACAGTTCAAACATTCCCTGAAGCGTTCCATCCTCACCGTTACGCCCGTGTAGAACAGGAAAGAACACGTCGACGTCCACGGCTTCTCCCGTTTCATCTTTCAATTCAAAATTCCTGCGCGCCAACGTCAGCCGCAGCCGCTGATCCGACGCTGTATGCCATTGGTCCGCTTCGATTTCCGCGGCGCTTGCGCTTGTGAGAAACCAATCGCCCTGAGGATCGATGCCGATCTTCACCACGGTGTACCGCTCGGGATCCAAAGCCCGCAGCACCCCTGCGGCCGAGTGCAGGGAAACGCTGTATTCGTCACTGCAGCCGCCGAACAAAACGGCGACGTTTAATTTTTCGTTCATGGTTTAGTCCTCCTCGGTAATTTCAGTTTCCGGCGGCAGCGGATAATCGATCCGGCTGCGGCTGGTGTAACAGGCTTCTTCGCGCACAAGCTCGCCGTCTGCTGCGGCGTAAAGCGTGCGGCTGATGTCCTGGGTGCGGTAAATCTTCCCTTTTTTGCGGGAGTAGACCAATGCGGAACCGGTCACCTCGTAACGGTAACAAGGCGGCTGGGCGCACCGGAACTGCGCGTGGACGGAATCCTCGTCAAAATCCAGAATCAGCTGGAACGGCTGATCCGTATCGTTGCGGAATTTCAGATCGCTCCACCCCTCTTGAATGGTTGCATCGATGCCCGCCGGCATTTCCGCGTTCGGATTGGCCGGCAGCGAGATGACCAGGTGCGGATGCTTCTCGATCACCGTCAGCGGCGTATGCAGAACCATCCAATATAACAGCTCGCTCATAAAGCACAGTCCGCCGCCGTGAACCGGCACGATTTTACCATCGTGCAGACCCAGACCCGGCCGGTACGGATCATCGTGATCGGCGCCCCGCGCCAGCTGCCAGAACGAGAACACCTCGCCCGGCTCGATGATCAGCTGCTGCATCCGGCGGGAGACCACCTTCAGATTGTGCGCTTTGTTGTACTGGTACTGAATATCATACCCGCTGTCAGGATTGATCAATCCCTGGGTACATTCATACTGGATATAAGGCAGCCGTTCTTCGGCCTGCCTGCGGGCATAACGATTTCCGTCATGCTTCATTTTCTGATAAAAACACCAAATCTTCTGTTTTCTGCGCAGCGGCAGAAGAAAAGGCAGAAATTCGGTAACCCGGCGTCGGCTCATACAATTCACTCTCCTTGAAGTTTCCCTTATTATGCCACCGGAAGATGACTTTCCCATGGCCGCTCCGGTGACTTGTTTGTCACTTTCAGTATAAAAGGAAAAGATCTTAAGTTCTTTACTTCCCCATGACGCTTTGTGAAGGACTATGACATGTTTCTTAAGAAACAATGACGGCGCAGCAGTCTGCGGATGAGGATCCTCATTCTCCGCGCATTGTGGTACAATGAGATCAGCGAAATTTCAAGGAGGAAAACAGAATTATGAATTATCCGCAATGGAAAAAATCAGACTGGTCCGAAACCCGCTTCGGCGTGACGATGAAGGACGAGTATATTGGGTTGGAACAGCCGAAGGATCCTGCGGTGCTGAACTGGGTTGCCGCGGAGAATGCGCTGACCGACCAGTTCTTCAGCACGCTGCCGGGCTATGCCCAAAAAAAGGAACAGCTGCAGGCACGCCCGTTTTACGCCAGCTATTCCGCCGTCACAGAAACGCCGGAGGGCTATTGGGCGACCCGCGCCAATCAGGATGGCACGCGCACACTGGTTGTCCTGGATAAAGAGTTTAAAGAGATCCGGGAAGCGGATCTGAGCCTGATTCCGGACACAATCACGGTGTTCACCGCCAATCCGTCGTTTACGGATCCCAATTTGATCTATTATACCGGACTGGAAGACGGCGCCGGTCGTCCGTGCGTGCTGGTTGTCGATCAAAAGGAAAACAAACTGATCCGCAAACTGGACGGGATTTTCTATTCGTTGTGGGATAAGACCGGCCGCCGGATTCTGTATTCCGACGCTGACGCCGATCCGGAAAAGGGGCTGAATGTCAATCACGTCCGCTGCTACGACTGCGACACGAATGAAATCCAAACCTGTTTTGATTATCATGAAAATGCCGTGCTGGTGCGTTTGGCCTGCTCGGCCGACGGGGCTACGGTCGTCGCGGAAGTGATGGAAAATTATGCCGATACCGTGATCTTTGTGCAGCAGGACAACGGTGAATTTCTCTCCGTCAGCGAGAACTTGAAAGGCGCGTTCACCTATGTCGATACGCTGAACGGGGAGCTGATATTCTTAACCCAGGCCCAAGCGCCGCTGGGGCGTTTGATCGCCGTGAAGCATGGTCAGACGCTGGCGGAAGGCCGGACGCTGGTTGAGGAATGTGAAATGAAGCTGGAAGACGCAATCCGTCATGGGGATCAGCTGGTTCTGTTCTATTTAAAAGATGCGGCGTCGTTAGTCCGTGTGGTCGGCGCCGACGGGAAAAAGGCTTATGATCTGCCGCTGCCGAGCGCTTCAGGCGCGTGTACGCTGGCCATGCAGAACGGACGGGCGATCCGGAAATCGGATTCGTTGATTCTTGAATTTGAATCGTTTGTCCATTCGCCGATGCTGCTGAAACTGACCGGCGATCAGCTGACAGTGCTGTATCAGCCGAATCCGAAGACGGCGGAGGATATCGAAGTCCGGCAGATCTTCACCGAGGCTCCGGACGGCGAGCGCATTCCAGCCTTTGTCGTCATGCCGAAGGGACTGGAAAAGACCGGCTGTACCCCGACGCTGATGTATGGCTACGGCGGCTATAACAACGCGATCCTGCCGTCCTATAATAATCCGTTTGTCGATCTGGACATCGTCGACTGGGTCAGCCAGGGCCGGATCTATGTCAGCATCAATCTCCGCGGGGGCAGCGAATACGGCACCCGCTGGCATGAAGGGGGAAGTCTGGCGAACAAGAAAAATTGCTTCACCGATTTCATCGCGACGGCGGAGCGCATCCAACAGGAAGGCTGGACCTGCCCGGCTAAAACGGCGATCTGCGGCGGTTCCAACGGCGGTCTGCTGATGTGCGCGCTGCTGACGATGCGGCCGGATCTGTGGGGCTGCGTCATCGCGTCGGTGCCGCATACCGATATGATCCGCTTCCGCAACGACGACCGCGGTCCGATGTACATCACGGAATATGGCGATCCGATGGATCCGGCGCTGTTCCCGTTGATGCTTTCCTATTCTCCATACCACAACATTCAGGCGGTGGATTATCCGGCAATCTATATCCAGACCGGCGAATGTGATAACAACGTGCCGCCGTATCATGGCAAGAAAATGGCCGCGAAGCTGCAGGAAAACAATCAGAGCGATCATCCGGTGCTGCTGCGCGTGCTGGCGCTGGGCAGCCACGACCGCGGCAAGGGGGAAGCCCATCTGAAAACGATTGCCGAAATGCAGAGTTATATCGACTGGGCGCTAGGCGAGGTCCAGGAATGATCACGGTCTATCTTGTCGGTCCGCTGTTTACGGAAGCGGATCAGGTTCAGCGCCGGAAGGAAGGAGAACAGCTGCGCCGGGAACTGTCAAAACGGGATATCGATGTTCAAATCGTCAATCCGATCGACCTGCCATTAAACGAAGGCGGCGCGTCGACGCCGGCAGCGATCTTTGAAGCTGATTATCATTTCCAGTGCGAAGCGACGCACGTGTTCCTGGATCTGGCGAATGAGGATACGGGCAGCCACATGGCGCTGGGGATTCTTCTGGAAAAGAAGCTGAGCGGCAAGCCGATCCAGCTGTACCCGGTGTATTCCGATTCCCGGATCGGGCGGAATCAGGCCTCGGGTCTGGATTGTCCGATCGGTTACAACGCGTTTGTGATCGGCGGTTTAAAAGCGAATGGAATCCAGACTTATTCCAGCTTTGATCAGGCGTGCGATCAATTCCTGAAGGATCTGGAAGGCTGAACATCCGGAAAAGGCAGACGTTTGATTTAAAAGCAATATAAATCAGGGAAAGAAGCGGCGGCAGGAAGCGAAAGAAAGCTGAAAACCGCGGCTTTTTCTGTTTACATCAAGGGAAGGATGACCTTCTTTGAAAAGTATGATAAACTGATACCATTGATTTTAAAGAGGGAGGAAGGGGAAAATGAAAAAAAGATTCTCGAAGTTTTTCGGCACGCGGCAGTTTTATAAGCTGGCGCTGGCCGTGGCGGTGCCGCTGATGATGCAGCAGCTGATCACCAGTTCGGTTAACCTTGTCGATAATTTAATGGTCGGCCAGTTGGGGGATGCGGCGCTGGGCGGTGTGGCGGCGGTCAACCGTTTCTATATCATCGCGACCTATGGGACTAACGGCGTGCTGGCTGCCGCGGCGATCTTCATCGCGCAGTTCTTCGGGGCGCGGGATGAGGAACGGATGAAGCAGTCGTTCCGCTTCTCGATCTTAAGTGCGTATGCGATCATGATTCCTTTCTTCATTCTGGGGATTTTAGCGCCGGAGGGGATTGTGCATTTCTTTACGAGCGACCCGGTGATCATCCAGCTGGGCAGCGCGTATATGCGGATTGCGGCTTTTACCTTCTTGCCGATGGCGTTGTCATTGGGGATTTCCAGCGCGATGCGGGCGGTGGGCGAAACCAAGATTCCGTTAGTGATCAGCGCCGGGGCGGTGCTAACGAACACCGTGCTGAATTATTGCCTGATCTTCGGTAATTTCGGTTTTCCGCGCTTAGGCGTTGAGGGCGCGGCGATCGCGACGCTGATCGCCCGAGTGTTGGAAGCGGCTGTCTTGTTGATTGTGCTGTCAAAACTGGATTTGCCGTTTAAAACCAAGCTGTCGCAGCTGTTCCATGTCTCCGGTCAGCTGGCCCGCAGCATTCTGATCAAGGCTGCGCCGTTAGCGCTTAACGAGGTCATGTGGTCGCTGGGAATGGCGACGTTGTTCAAGTTTTACGCGACACGTGGGCCGGAGGTCATGTCCGGTTATTCAATCGCGAATACGATCGGCGATATCTTCTTTGTCTTGTTCGGCGGCATGGCCGCAGCCACGACCGTTCTGGTCTCGCAGCCGTTGGGCGCGAACAAGCTGGATGAAGCACGGGATCATGGTTATCAGCTGCTGGGCTTCAGCGTCATGCTTTCACTGTTGTTCGCTGTCCTGATGTTTGGTTCCTCGTTTGTCGTTCCGCACTTCTACCAGGTATCCCCGACGGCCAAGCAGGTCGCAGTGGATGTGCTGCGGATCATGTCGGTGATGTTCTGGATTTATATGGGCAACACGCAGTGCTACTTTATTCTGCGCGCCGGCGGGGATACGCGTTCGACGCTGTTTATGGATTCAGGCTATATGTGGACGGTGAATATTCCGCTGATCTGCTGCTTCACCTATTTTACCGGTGTCGATATTCTGGTGCTGTACGTCATTGGTCAGATGACGGATATCCTGAAGCTGGTCATCGCTTATTCATTAGTGCGAAAAGAAAAATGGGTTGTGAATTTAACACAATTCTGAAATGAAGACAGACCTGCCGATCCGGCAGGTCTTGTTTATGTTAAAAATTGGAAACTGAAAAAAAACCGGAATTTAAAAAAAAC
>NZ_GG657557.1:195119-199277 GCF_000157995.1 Holdemania filiformis DSM 12042 | reverse complement strand
TTTAAAAAAAACGAAAAAAAGTGCTTGCATAGGAGAAAGGGTTATGATATTATAATTAAGCAAACGCCTAAATAGCTCAGTCGGTAGAGCAAACGGCTGTTAACCGTTAGGTCACAGGTTCGAGCCCTGTTTTAGGCGCCATTTTTTTGGCTCGTTGGTGAAGTGGCTTAACACAGCGCCCTTTCACGGCGTCATTCACGAGTTCGAATCTCGTACGAGTCACCATTAAAAATGAAAAGTCCGCAAGGGCTTTTTTGTTTTATGCGGGTGTATAGCCTTAGTGGGGCATGCCCTCACAAGCGTTCAGGCATTGACTGCAGATCAGGCATCCAAGAGAGACTTAGATTGCAGAATATAGAAGTCGTATAAATCCCTTACCGTGGGGATAAGCGGAGTAAGGGCCTGGTGAACGATGAGTGCCTTTATGGCAAATAAGTATGCGTTTACGCTTTCAAAGGACGGGAGTAATAAATTTTTTAAAAAAGCAAAAAAAGGCTTGCATTTCATAGAACGCTGGAATATAATATCAAAGCACGGCAAGAGAAAGCCCTTGAAAATTAGGAAGCTTTCAACAAAACATTGCATTCCGCTGTCAGGTGTGATAAGATGATTTTGCTAAAATCTTGCTGTTGATATATATGTCTTCTTAGCTCAGTTGGTAGAGCAACTGACTCTTAATCAGTGGGTCTAGGGTTCGAGTCCCTAAGAGGACACCATTTGCTTATGAATAGGTCGAATACTTAAGGTATCCGGCCTTTTTTCTATAAATCTTGTTTCCAATGTTGAAAATAGTTGGAAACGCAGATCTTTAGAAGTGAGGCTGTCGGAAAAACTCCATCCCTATCGACGGGAAAAAATATTTTTGCTTCATAGAATTTTGCGTATAATGAAATCAAACCGAGTAGTGGCGAGAGGATAACGGAGGAAGAAAAGAATGAATACACCGGAATTGGAAACAGAACGTCTGCGGTTAAGAAAATTCACAGAAAATGATCTTTCGGCAATCTATGCGATTTTCAGTGATCAGGAGGTCAATACTTATCTACCGTGGTATCCTTTGGCAAGCCTGGCTGACACTCAATCTTTTTTTGAGAAACACTTTCTTTCGGTATATGCCAAACCGAAAGGGTATGCTTACGCGATTTGCCTGAAAAGCGACGATATCCCGATTGGCTATGTCTGTGTAAGCACGAGGGAAGGTCACGATCTGGGATATGGATTACGCAAGGAATTCTGGCGGCGCGGAATTGTGACCGAAGCGGTCCGGGCGGTGATTCAACAGGTTAAAGAAGAGGGACTGTCGTATATCACCGCGACCCATGACGTTAATAATCCGCACAGCGGCCGTGTTATGCAGGCGGTCGGGATGCGTTATCAATATTCCTATGAAGAAATGTGGCAGCCGAAAAACATTTTGGTCACATTCCGAATGTATCAGCTTAATCTGGATGGAAACGAGAATCGTGTCTACCGCGGGTATTGGGATCAATATCCGAAGCATTTCGTAGAGAGTATTGAAAACTAAGAACGGTGGATTCTGACTGCCGCTTTTTTTCCTGTTTCTATAATTCCTCAAATCCGTTATGATGGAGAGGAAGACAAGGAGAAGAACGATGAGAAAAATAAGCTTCGGAGTTTTAGTACTCATCCTGCTTTGCGGCTGCAGCGTCTATCGGAAAGCAGCGTCTGCGGAAACAGAGGATAAACAGAAAGAGAAAACGGAGTTGATTTCCGTTGATGACCGGCTGCCTTCGATGACTCTGAAATTAAGAAACAGTGTGATGAAGGCCTGTGAAAACGGGAAATATGGAGCGATTGATGAAACGGGAATGCCGGTTGTTCCCTTGGAATATGATCAGCTTACGATTCTGAGCGACGGTCAGATCCTCGCTGAAACAGCCAGTCAATATACCCTTTACGATGCAGCGGGAACGTCGCAGGAATTAACGGCGGTTAATCAACAAGTTCAGAACTGGGATTCATTTCGTTTTGATTTGACGCTGAATTTGTTCAGAGTTGAAAAAGAGGGTCGATACGCGGTCATGAATTTTACGGGCGAATTGTTGACGGAACAGTTTTATGACGAGGTTCAGCGGGTGCTTAGTGTTGCACCGTATTCTTCGGAGGCTCCGGTTTTTCTGGCTGCCGAGCGGAATGAGAATGGATATGAGGTCAATTTATATACCTCCGCAGGAAAACGGATAACTTCAAAGAGCTATAAACAAACCGGCGCCGACGGTGTTTTCGACGTTTCTTATTACGAAGATCACGCAGGCGGCGGCCTTGTCGCGATCCGCAACCGGGATTCTTACGACGGCATTGATCTGAATGGGAATCTATTATTCAGCGGGGCTGACCATGTGGAATACAACGAATCCATCGATGCACTGATTGCGGAAAAAGACGGGAAATCCGCAATTCTGAATCAAGCGGGACAGAAAGTGGACTTTATCTATGATCGGATCCAGCGCTATACCGATCAATCCGTGATTATTACACAAGCGGGAAAGTCCGGTATTTTGGATGCGGAAGGAAAAATCATTCTTCCGGTCAGCTATGACGAAGTGCTGTATCTTTACGGATTACCTGAATTAACGGAATTCAACGTGAGAAACGGTGCTCAACGACAGGTTATCGATCAGGAAGGGAACGTTTTGTTTGAACATCACAGCGATGAATTATATAAAGAAGGCAATTACTATGCCATGCGGGGAACCGGTGGAACGATGGACAGTCAGGGACATGTTGTTTCCCCGGATCTGAACTTATATCGTTATAACGGAAAGGATCGCTATACAGGAGAAATCCACGGCATTTCTTGCCTGCTGGATGAAAATCTGGAAATCATCCAACAGTTTCCGGATCTGGACTGGATTTCGACCGTATGCTCGGGGACTCGGTGCAGTCAAAATTATTTTCAATTTTTAAGGGAGAGCATTCATTATGGTGTGATGGACAGAACGGGCGAAATTCTTTTTGAAGATGCGGAAATCGAACAGCGTGGAGATGTTACCTTGATTAGTGCCGAGGAGAAAATCATCTGTGCTGCCGATTCGCTGACCCAGGCATTGCCTGCGAGTGCAGAGGCAGCGGTTCATCCTACGGAAATTCAAGGTGTGTCGGGGATTTTTATCGGTGAAGCCGGAAATCTGACCTTTTATGATCTGGATTTAAAACCGTTATACACCGTGGCCGCCGACCGGATTGTTCTTGAGCTTCCGGTCTTTGAGACAGAAGACGGAACAAAATTCAAAGAATTCATCATTGAAAAGGATGGGAAACAGGGGGTGATGCTGGAAACCGGGGAAATGATTCTGGAACCGGTTTATGAGGAGCTTCTTCATTTCTACTGGACAGGCTACGGAATGGCGGTAAATCAGGGAAAAGCGGCGGTTTTTGATTTCCGCGGGAATTGGATCACGGATTTTGTTTATACCCTTAATGAAAATTTCAAAATTCATGAAAATCGGATCGTAGGGGAATGGTATACCAACGCCAGCGAAGGAGAACCGACGGTTTATCAACGCGAACGGGTTATCACTGACGAATCGAAGGGGAGTTAGACGAACAAAAGGGAAAGCTCGAAATTGATCGCAGAAACTTATAAACGAACACACACGGGAATTGACGGACCAACGAAATTATAGTATATTCTAATTAGAATATATCTATATAGATATATCAAGAGAAAGGACCGGCGGAGTACCATGAATATGGACGCTGAGACCGGACTGGAAAGAGCGATGAAACTATTAATTTCGGATTTAGACGGGACGTTATACCCGCGGAAGGAGTCGCTGAATCCTCATCAGCGGGAAGAAAACTTCAAGGCGGTTAAGCGCTGGGTTGACCGCGGGCATCAATTCGCGGTGGCCACAGCACGGGGATTGCATCATTATCCGGCAATTCGGGAAGCGCTGGGCTTCGACGTTCATTTCATCGGCGGCAACGGCGCCGCCGTCCGGCTGGTGAATGGCGAAACGATAATCAAACAGCTGCCATGCAGCGTTTACATCGATTTGTGCCGATTTGTGCGCGAGCAAGATTTAAATGTCAGTGTCACCACCGGATATCACAATCAATGGATCTGGTCGCACAACGACCGGTATCCGCGCGGTGTAGCGGCGTATGACGGGATCTGGGATTCCATCGAAATTG
>NZ_GG657557.1:180911-194928 GCF_000157995.1 Holdemania filiformis DSM 12042 | reverse complement strand
TGTTCAGATTCTTTTTTACGAAGACCCCTGAAAATTAAAAAATTATCTCTAAAATAATGGAGTTGGTTACTATTCTATGACCCCTTTTCAGGTATAATGGAATAGAGGTGATCCAGGTGGAAGAAAAAATAAAAATTTATATTCCGGATTTTATTCATGCCATCTTGTTAAATGATATGGAAAAATTTCTGTTTTTTAAGAAGAACGGCGAGCTCAATAAAAATGCGTTTATCAATACGCTGATTGTCAATTATGTTGAGCGTTATCAGGATGAGAATAATCGGTATGATGACTATATAAAAAGAAATATTTACGAAACGTTTAAGACTGCGTCTGCGGTACAGGCCGAGGAATTGAGTAATAAAATTCTTTCTTATATCCAGTTGTCCTCCTATCATCTTCTAAATTCCAAAAATGACGTCGCTTTGTCGCTAAAGCCGACAAAAGAAACGGCAGGCACAATTCAATTTATTCAGGATTATAATCTCCATGGACAATCGGTATCCAATTACTTCCGCAACATGTTTGCTTCTTATGCTTATCTTTCGCAGGATAAAAGAGAACGGATTATTTTCAAGGAACGTTTTGATCGGATTGAACAAGCGATCCAAGAGAAACGGAAGATTTATTTCACGACTCCGAATAATAACAGACATATCGCTTCTCCTTATTGTATAAGCGGTTCGCATGAAGAATTGTTTAATTATCTTTTGTGTGTGGCCAATGGAAAAATATACTCCTTCCGGATAAACCGGATTGATCATGTGATGATCTTAAAAGATTCGTTGGTAATTCAGGAATCCCAGGCGAAATTATTTGAGAAGATGGTTCAATATGGACCGCAGTTCGCGATCCGCTCCGATCAGGAAATCTGCGTTCATCTGACAGAAAACGGGATTAAACAATTTCATAGTCTGTACATTCATCGCCCCGTAGCGATCAACATCACGCAAGATGAAACAGGCGCGAATTATTATTTTGATTGTTCACCTGAGCAAGTCTATCAATATTTTAGCCGCTTCGGTCAGGATGCTTTCATCGTATATCCTGCGGATTTAAGAAACCGGATGATTCAGCAAATTGCCAAAGCTTATCGGATGGTTCAACGTCTGAGCCGGGAGCTTGAGGGAGAAAAAGAAAATAAACCCGGGAAATCATCAGAAATAGAGATTTAACGAAGCTATTATTGCACTGAGTCCGGGTGCTATTTTTTGAGAAGATAACGATATTCAAAATCAGCGTGTTCTTTTCACGGCAGCTTTCGTAATAGAAGAGATCAGCAGTATACTAGCCCTGAATATCTTGTGAGCTGTAAACTATGAAGACGGAGCTAGAAAGACCTAATTACTTAAAAAATGCGCTGAAATCAAGTAAAGAATTCCGTACCGCTTGAAAATATGATTTAATAGAAATAAAAATAACACACGGGGGAGAATCCAATGAAGAAACCGAAACTGATAATCTGTGATATTGATGGGACACTTGTCGTCAAACATCAAAAGCTGACTCCAAGAACAAAGAAAATCATCGATGATCTGCGATCCGACGGCGTTTACTTTGGCGTCGCTTCAAACCGGGCCGCTTTTCTAAATCCGGTGTTCAATGAAAAGGTGGGGATATCATGAGGATTTCGATGTGATGATCGGGCTTAACGGCTGTTCGCTTTGGGATAATTTGAATAAGCAGGAATCGGGTTACTTCATAATGAAAAAGGAATATATTAAAGAAACCGTTGATTTAATGCGTCCTTTTGATTCCAATCCTTCGATATATCTGAATGGAGGTCAGGTTTTTCTTAAAGAAGTTGAAACCATGAAACATTATAAAAGAATCGGCGACATTCCCATCATAAAAGCGAATTCGGTCGATGACTTGTATGCCCAGGATAATGCAAATATCATGTTCAGAATTGATGAAAATCAAATGGCTGAAGCTGAAAAATGGATTGTAGAACATCCCAATGAAAACTTCGCAGGGTTTAAAACATGCCCGGATTTACTTGAATTTTCAGATCCAAGAGCGAATAAAGCGGATGCGCTGACAAAATTTTATGAAGCGCATAAGATCGATTTATCTGAAGTGATCGCTTTTGGGAATACGAGCAATGACAATGAAATGATTCAGGCGGCGGGGCTGGCGTATGTTTACGAAATGGCAGTGACGATACAAAAGCTGTCGCCGATGTGATTACAGAACAAGCTTGCGATGATAAAGAATATCCGGGAGTGGCGCTGAACCCTGAAAACCAGCTGAGAGCTGCGGACAGGTTGGCAGATGCCGGGGATTCATCGTTTCGATGATTTAGTGGCAGTACCCCTGATGGATTCATCCGTCAGATTGGTTTCCCTATGATGTATAAAGAATATTGAAGGACACAGGTTATTTATAATTCTATTTACCAAAAATGAAAAAAATTTGAAATTGGTAAATAGAACAAGCATAATATAAAAAAGATTTGGAGGCAAAGAGATGAAAATAATAGAGAGAACTCAGTATTTAGATAAATTAAAGCGACTAAAAGGGACTCCAGATATCAAAGTAATTACGTGAGCTAAACGTAGTGGAAAGTCCAAATTGAGGGATAACTATATTCGTTGGATTGAAGATATAAGATTAGAAATACTACGCTGATGGATCGCATTTCTGATTTTTTAATGGATAATATTTCAAACCTGTCATCAACTCGACAAATAGCAGAAACCCTGACCAAAAATAAGGATAAAATCAATCATATTACTGTAGGAAAATATTTGGAGTATTTGTGCAACGCCTTTGCTTTTTATAAAGTAAGAAGATATGACATTCGAGGAAAAAAATATCTGTCTTCTAGTGAAAAGTATTACTTGAGTGACCATGCTTTTCGATATGCAAAACTTGGTAAAAGAAATATGGATTATGGTAGAATGATTGAAAACATCGTTGCTATTGAACTAATGCGTAGAGGCTACGAAATATATGCAGGTGTACTCTATAAAAAAGAAATTGACTTTGTAGCTATGAAACACGATGAGAAACTTTATATTCAAGTTTCAGATGATATTTCAGGTGAAGATACATTTGCAAGAGAGGTTGATCCGCTTTTAAAAATCAAAGATGCCTATCCTAAAATGTTGATTGCGCGAACAAAGCATGAGGATTATCAATATGAGGGTATCAAAATCGTAGATATCAAATTGGTTACTGGAAGAATAATTGATTTGCGAATCAAAACTAATGGGTTTGAGAGAGTATATCATGTGTAAAGTGCATTATATAAATGCAGCGATAAATTTGAATTTACGGAGTTTGTGATTATATAATAAACAAAAATTAAAACCCCAATCCAAAAAATCTGATAGTTTTAAGTTACTAAAACTGCCTATGCCAGACCTTTGAAATAGTATATCAAGAAACAGGAAGGAATAGAAGAAAATGTCAATAATGTCGTATAGTCAACACTATTATAATTGTAAAGTAAACAACATTGAAGTTTATTTTGAGTACAATAATTCTGTGGTTTTTGATACAGGAGAAGAAACGATAGCTGGTGAGGGGTGGAATACCTATAAGTGTAAGAAATTATCGGTGATTACTAAGTGTGAATTGGAGCAATATGGTGGTCCGTCAGAAACACATAGATATAGCAGAGGGGATAATTTAGTTATACAAGGAATAATTACTTTTCTTACAGGAATTCCGCTTACTATTTACCATAGTGATGGGGGTTCTGGTGGTATTATACCAATAGAATATGAGAAACAAGAGAATCATATAAAAATTGATGATGTGGATTATTCAAGTGATTTAATAATTATTTTAGATAGGTTGAATAAGGAACCAGAATTAATTATTACCTTGCTAGACAGATGGAGAAAAGCGATTTATTTGAAAGAGGAAAGCTGCGATGCTGATTTGTATTACGATGAAGCAACATTGAGTTTTTTTCATATATTCGAGTTGTTTGGAGAGAGTATTGCTGACGAATTAAAAAATAAACTTGAGAATAATATTGAAAGCATGATGTATCAACATTTTAAATCTTATTACTTTACAGAGGCGCAGACTAAACAGATGGTGGAACAGAATAGGAAATCAGTTAATAGCCTTTTGATAGGAGATTTTCTTAATTTGGCTATTAAGGTTAAATATTTTCTAGAAAAATATGAATTGTTGGATGATAATGTATCCTTTTTTATAGACAATATGATTAAAGTTAGGAATGCAATAGCACATGGAAGGATTACATATCAAAAGGTATTTATTTGGCCATTGTCTCCGTTTTTTAATTTGTCAAAAGAGTCTTATGAAAATATAGAATTTCTTTTCTTTTTATCAGCAGAAATGATTTCTAGATATATCGGCATAGGCTGTTGGGAAAAGGAATGGAATGAAACAAAAAAATTTTTAATGCCACCTAATCACATAATATCAGCTTTTCTAGAAAACAGTCTTGCAATAGACAATTTTAACTATGGTTTACTGGTTCAAGGTAATAAATATAATATTACTTGGCGAACATTATTCAATTATTATGTAAAGAAGCCTAAGAAAACGATAAGAGAATGCATGGAAGTGGCAATGAAAGATTCATTTATGAATACGCCAATCGATGAGGATAATGCACCAGATATTTTTAATATATCAATTATTTTTGCTGACTCAGAAGATTCCAATATTAAGCAAAAAGCTATTGAGAATGTTAAAACTATAATATCGAATGGTTGGTATGGCTGGTCAAACTTTAAAGATGCATATACATATTTGGATTTTTATTCTGTGACAGTTGTCTGGTACAAAGAGTTCTTGATCAATAGAGAATATCTTGAATGCAGAAACACTAATTAAAATCACAATAGTTGCAAATTCTTGTCATTAAGAAATCCCAGTTTGTTGAGCTAATACAGCTCAATATTAAGTCGAATCTTGCTAACTTTCTGCTAATATATTTGCTAATACGGCATTTAAAAATTGCTGATTTTCGATGAACGACCGGAAGTCTCGTCAAGATTTCCGGTTTTTTGGTTGGCAAAATTTTGGAGCTCAATTGAAAATATAACTCATTGTCAGCCATCCGGTTATTTTTTTCATAATAGAAATTAAGTTATAGCGCTTATAGACAGGCTGATGGGCGCCAAGGATTCATCACTTCGATGATTTAATGGCAGTATCCCTGATCGATTCATCCGAAAGATTGGTTTCCATGTGATAGAAAAGACCAGGTCCCAACTGAGTCGTCAGCTGGACTTTTTTGGTAATCACAAAGCCTGCCCTTTCATAACAAGCCACAGCCCGCTGATTCCACGTCCTGACTTCCAGATACAAAGGCTTGTGCGGCCAGCGCTGTTTGGCAATCGCGATCGCTTCCCGGGTGATCGCCGTACCGACGCCGCGGGAACAAGCCTGCGGATGAACACCGATGCCGAAAAAAACCGCCGTTTCTTCCTCCAATAAATTAACGAATCCGATCAGTTGATCCTGTTCAAAGAAGCTGATGAAATGCTCGCGCTGGCAGGCAGGAATTTCTGAGAACCGGGGTTCATCATAGATTGCGTATTCGCCGGGATAACGCCACTGTTCGATCAGCCGGGCATCCGCTTCGCTCATTTTTCGATAATTCATAACCGTCCTCTTTCCTTTGAACGCTGACCGCCAGAAGAATTCGGAAAAATTTCATCGATCAGCTGGCCGGCCTGCGTTCCTTTTAAATAGACGAAATTAAACTCCCGCTGTTCGCTCAGGCCTTCCAGCCGGAAGGTCGTCAGTTCGGGATGACCTGCGGCGACGGCGGAATAGGCGAAGGAAACGCCGAGATTTTCACTCACCATCCGCACGATCAAGGCAAAATTGTTGACGCAGATGATCCGTCCGATCTTATCCAGTGAGTACCCGCTCTCCTGCAGTGATTTCTCAAAGATCGCGCGTGTTCCGGATCCCGCTTCACGCAGGATGACGCTTTGATCAGCCAGGGCTTCACCGGTTACTTTTTTGCCTGCGAAGGGATGATCGCAATGGCACATCCCGACAAACGGCGCGGATTGAAAACGCCGGTAGCCGTAACGGCTTTTATCGAAGCTGCCCTCCACCAACGCGAAATCCAGCTCCTCCATTTCTAGACGGTGAAGCAGTTCGCGCGTGTTTTCCACTACGATTTCCAAGGTGCGGTCGGGCCGCTTGAGGAAGCGGCAGAGATCCTCGCCGATGATGAATTCGCCGATCGTTTTGGTCGCGCCGAGGCGGAGGGTCAGAATTTTAGGAACGGCCAGTTCCTGGCGCATCCGTTGGTCATTATACATGGCGACGCGGGCATACTGCGCCAGTTTTTCCGCTTCCGGGGTGCGGTACAGACGACTTCCGTCATAAGTGAACAGCCGGCAGCCGTAATCCCGTTCCAGCGCGTGGATCTGCTGGGTGACGGCAGGCTGGCTGAGTTTCAGCTGTTCGGCAGTGCGGCGGTAATTCATCAGTTCGTAGAGTGTTAAAAAGGTTGGGATCCGATAATCAATCATGGGTTCACCTCATAAGAAAAATGAATCAACAGATAAGTATTAACAATTTTCTTTTATTATAGCGCCTATGCTATAATTTTACAACGAAGGGACTGTTAACAATTTAACAAATTCACAGATCCCGGAAGGAGGAGCTGGACATGAAAGTATTAGTGATCGGCGGTGTCGCGGCAGGGATCAAAGCGGCAGCCAAGATCAAACGTCAAAACCGCAGTGCAGAAGTAAAGATTCTGACGCAGAGTGCGGATATTTCCTACGCTGGATGCGGTCTTCCGTATTATGTCGGAGGGATGATTGAAAGCCGGGAGGAATTGATCGTCAATACCCCGGAAAAATATACGGGACTGACGGGCGTGGAGGTCGTGACCCGCTGCGAAGTGACAAGCGTCAATTTCCAGGCGAAAACCGTCACGGCGCTGTGTCAGGGACAGACGTGGTTGGAGAGCTACGATAAGCTGGTCATCGCGACCGGCGCGACGCCGTTTGTTCCGCAGGTGGAAGGCATCCGGCTACCAGGCGTCTTTACGATGCGGACGCCGGATGACGCGATCGCTTTGCGGTCTTACGTTCAGGACCGGCATTGCCGCAGCGCCGTCGTGGTGGGCGCGGGCTTCATCGGTTTGGAAATTGCGGAGAATTTACAGGCTCAGGGTCTGGCAGTCACCGTGATCGATGCGGCGGATCAGATTCTGCCGAAGATTTTTGATCCGGAAATGGCGGGATATGCCCGCCGGCGTCTGCGCCAGAATGGCATCCGGGTTTTGACCGGAACACCGTTAAGCGAGATCACCGGTACAGAACGGGCGGACGGCGTGTTGACCAGCGGCAGCCGGATCGGGGCGGATCTGGTCGTGCTGGCGATCGGCATCCGGCCGGCGACCACGTTCCTGAACGGCAGCGGTCTGGCCATGGAAAAAGGCGCAATTGTCGTGGATGAAATGATGCGCACCAACATTCCTGACGTCTATGCCGCCGGCGACTGCGCGCTGGTGAGAAACCAACAGACCCATCAGCCTCAGTGGTCGGCGATGGGATCGACGGCCAACATTACCGCACGGGCTTTAGCCTGCACGATGACTGGAACGGAAACGCCATACGGCGGCTGTCTGGGCACCGGCGTCGTGCGCTTGGGCGAAGGCTTTAACGCCGGACGCACCGGTCTGACGGAAGCGCAGGCCCGGGAAGCCGGCTATGAACCGGTCACGGTGGTCTGCGCCAGTGATGATAAAGCACACTATTATCCAGGTTCTTCCTTCTTTATGACAAAATTAATCGCCGATCGTTCGACGCATCAGCTTCTGGGCATCCAGGTGCTGGGCAGCGCCGTCGATAAAATGGTCGACATCGCCGTGACGGGTATTGCCGCAGGCCTGACGCTGGAAGTGTTCAACAGTCTGGACTATTCCTATGCACCGCCGTTCTCCACCGCGATTCATCCGTTTGTCCAGGCTTGCCTGGTCTTGGAAAACAAGCTGTCCGGTGCAATGACGTCGATGACGCCGGCGGACTATGCCAATGGAGCCGCAAAGGACTATCAGGTTGTCGACGTGCTGCCGAAGCCGACGATCGCCGGCGCAAAATGGGTGGATCTGGCTCAGGTCAACGGCCCGGTCGAAGGTCTTGACCGCGATGCCAAACTGTTGTTGGTCTGCAACCGCGGCCGCCGCGCGTATCTGCTTCAGAACCGGCTGCGTCACTTCGGCTATACCCAGACGGTCGTCCTGGAAGGCGGCGTCACGATGAATGAAGTGAAGGTGCAGTTTGCCGGGGCGGCGATTCCGCCGGATGAAATCAAACGCGTCAAGGGCTTGGGCTGTTTACAGGATAAGCGTTATCCGGATCGCTTCAACGTCCGCGTGATCACCCGCAACGGCAAGATCACCAGTGAGGAACAGCGCAAGATCGCCGAAGCGGCTGAACTGTTTGGAACTGGCGAAGTCACGATGACAACGCGCCTGACGCTAGAAGTCCAGGGTGTTCCTTACGCGAATCTGGACGCGCTGATGACGTTCTTAAACGATGCCGGGCTGGAAACCGGCGGCACGGGATCGAAGGTTCGTCCGGTCGTTTCCTGCAAGGGCACAACCTGCCAGTATGGTTTGATCGACACGTTCCAGTTAAGTCAGAAATTACACGATCTGTTTTATATCGGCTATCATGATATCGTGCTGCCGCATAAGTTTAAGCTGGCGGTCGGCGGCTGTCCGAACAACTGCGTCAAGCCGAATCTGAACGATTTAGGCATCGTCGGCCAGCGGATCCCGGAGATCAACATGGCGAAGTGCCGCGGCTGTCAGGTCTGTCAGATTGAAAAAAACTGTCCGATCGGGGCGGCGAAGCTGATCGACGGCAAGCTTCAGATCGACGCCGACCTGTGCAATCATTGTGGACGATGCGTATCCAAGTGTCCGTTCAAGGCGATTGAAGAAAGCACCTACGGTTATAAAGTTTACATTGGCGGCCGCTGGGGTAAGAAGGTCGCGGAAGGCAAACCGCTGTCGCGGATCTTCACGAGCGAGGAAGAAGTGCTGGCGTTAGTTGAACGGGCGATCCTGTTCTATCGCGATGAAGGGATTACCGGCGAACGCTTTGCCGATACGATCGCGCGCTTAGGCTTCGATTATGTGGAAGACAAGCTGCTTAACGGTTCGATCGACAAGGACAGCATCCTGAAGAAGACGGTTGTCGGCGGGGCGAAGTGCTAGTTTGATCATGTTTGACGGTTGGGTAAGCGCGGCGTTTGGAACCGCTGATCCGCAGCGGTTTGAGCGCTGCTTCGCCGCTGTGCATCAGGCCGCGGTTCAGCAATTTCCCCTGCTTCCTAGCGCGCTGGCACTGACCAGTCTGTGGATTCAGGCGCATCTGGCAGCCCAGGGAAAACCGCTGCCGTTAGTCGGCGAGGCGCTGAGCCAGCTTGCAGAACAAGGCTGCCGGCGCGTGGTCGTGAACAGTCTGTTGTTAGCGGAAGGCGCAGAGTGGGATAAGCTGCGAAGCCAGGTGGAACAACGGCGGGCCGATTTTGATCAGTTGATTCTGATTCCCCCACTGCTCTGTTCAAGAAGTCAGGCTTGCGCTCAGGCGCTGGACGCACTGTTTCCTGCCAAGCCAGGGCTGACCCGGGTTTTGTTGGGACATGGCTGCGCGCAGGGAGAGAATTCGGCTTATGCCGCACTGCAGGCACAGCTGAAATCAGCGGGCCGCGATGATCTGTCGATCGCGCTGCTGCATGGCGGACCAAGCTTAGGCGAGCTGCTGGAAAAATGGAATCAAAGCGGAGCCCGGCGGGTTGAATTGAATTTCCTGATGCTGTGCGCGGGTCATCACGCTCAGGAAGTCCGGCGGGAAAGCCGGAGCTGGGCGGCAGCTTATCCCGCGCTGTCCGTGACGATCTCCGATCTGGAACTGGGCAGCTGTCCAGCTTTTCAGGAATTGTTTCTTTCATTCACTGAAGAAACGGGATTCAACGGATAGACAATAAAATACTAAAAGACGAGCGGCAACGCTCGTTTCGCTTACGAATTGAGATTTGCCATACCGCAACGTCGGGCGAGGGCTTTAAAATAATCTTCGTGAGTCAGCTGACGTTCAATCTTGACGATCGAATGTTAGCGGGATCGTTGCGTTTCAACGATCAGGCAGGCTTCCCGGATTTGAAAAGGATCCGGGAAGCGGACTGCCGCAGTCCGCAGGGACTGCGTTTTTCCGGCTGTGATGCGCCGGAGAAATGATGAAATCAGGAGGATTGAAGATGAGCAGAAAACCGGACATTTTTTTGTCTGAATTTAAAGTGAAAAATAAAGCGGTCAAGGTCCTGGCTGCGCTGATGATCCTGGCGGCGATGGCCGGCTGTCAAACAACACCGGCGGCACCGCAGCCGGAAGAAAACGCGGCGGCCGTAAGCTATCCGCTGACCTTTACCGACGCGCTGGATCGGGAAATCACGTTATCCCAGGCCCCTCAACGCCCGGCGGTGTTGTTTTCCTCGTATGCCGAGCTGTGGCAGCTGGCGGGCGGGGACGTCGCAGTAACGGTCGGCGACAGCGTGAAGCGCGGATTTGTCAACGCCGGGACGCCGCTGGTGGACGATGGCGCCGGGTTAAAAATCGATGCGGAGCAGCTGATCGCCCAGCAGCCGGACTTTGTGATCGCTTCGGCGGATATGGGCGCGCAGGCTGAGCTGTGCGGTCAGTTAAGCGGCTATGGGATTCCGTGCGCGGCCTTAAAAGAGGAAAGCTTTGCGGATTATCTTTCCTTATTAAAATTATTCACGCAGATCACCGGGAATACTGAGGCCTACCAGACCTACGGACTTAACCTCCAGCAAGAGATCGAGACGCTGCTGACGGAAGTGACGCAGGCCCGCTCGGGCCAAGAACCGGTCTCGGTCTTATTTATCCGGGCGGGTTCAGGCTATTCCGCGACGAAGGCGAAAACGGCGAAGGATCACTTCGTCGGCGGCATGCTGGAGGAACTGGGCGCGGTCAACATCGCGGATGAAGCCGGCGCTTTGTCGGAGGGACTGGCGTTGGAAAGCATTCTGCTGAATCAGCCGGATGTGATTCTGATCGTTCCCCAGGGCAATGAGGAAGCGGCCCGTGCTTATATGGACAGCCTGCTTGAGGAAAGCGGCTGGCGTGATCTGGAAGCGGTGAAAAACGGCCGCTGCACCTATTTGTCCAAAGACTTGTTTCATTATAAGCCCAACGCCCGCTGGGCTGAATCCTACCGCGTGTTAGCCGGCCTGTTGTATCCGGAGAGCTTTTCATGAAGATCAAGAAGAAACGGGTTCTGATCCCGTTTCTCTTTCTGTTCTTAGCGGTGCTGGGACTGAGCGGACTGGCGCTGGGCAGCGCCCGGTTTCCGCTGGCTGAGGTGATCGCCGTCTTTACGGGCGGCGACGATCCGACGGTGCGGCTGATCGTGCTGCAGCTGCGGCTGCCGCGGGTTGCCGGGGCTGTGCTGGCCGGCGTGGGGCTGGCGGTTTCTGGTCTTCTGCTTCAAAGCGCAACGGGCAACGATCTGTGTTCGCCGAATATCATCGGCGTGAATTCCGGCGCGGGCTTTGCGGTCATGGTTCTGCTTTGCCTGTTCCCGATGGCGTTTGCGGTTCTGCCGCTGGCGGCGTTTGCGGGCGCGTTGTTCACGACGTTTCTGGTGTTGGGAATTTCAGTGGGTGCGGGCGGACATCAGTCCAAGTCGACGGTGCTGCTGGCCGGGGTCGCGGTCAGCTCGCTGCTCAGCGCCGGGATCTCTTTTCTTTCACAGCTGGTTCCCGATGCCCTGGCGTCGTATTCGGCGTTTTCGATTGGCGGATTTTCCGGCGTTCAGGGAGCGGATCTGGTTTTTCCCGCGCTCATGATCGGGGTGGGAACGGGCCTTGCCTGGGGATTAGCACCGCAGTTAAATCTGTTGTGTCTGGGTGATGAGCTGGCCGCCACGTTAGGCGTAAAGGTCAAAGCGCTGCGGCTGATCTGTCTGATTCTGGCCAGCGCGCTGTGCGCGGCGGTGGTTACGTATGCCGGGCTGCTGGGGTTTGTCGGCTTGATCGTGCCGCATCTGGCGCGGAAGCTGGCGGGGCATGACCTGCGGATTCTGGTGCCGGTGACCGCGCTGTTGGGTGCCAATTTAGTCGTGCTGTCCGACTTAGCGGGACGAACGCTCTTTTCCCCGGCGGAATTGCCGGCGGGGATTCTGATGGCGCTGTTGGGCGCGCCGTTCTTCCTGTTCATCCTGTTCCAGCGGCGGGGGCGTTATGCTTAGGGCCCAGCAGATCAGCCTGCGGCTGGGATCTAAAACCATTCTCAAGCAGGTTGATTTTCAAGCGGAAGCGGGTCAGATCACGGTGCTGCTGGGTCGCAACGGCAGCGGTAAGACGTCGCTCTTGCGATGCCTGGCGATGACGCAGACCCGCTGGCAGGGCCAGGTGACGCTGGATGGCTGTCCGCTGCGCTCTCTGACTCCGCAGGAACGATCTCGCCGGATCGCACTGCTGCCGCAGGTGTTACCGCGGCCGCCGATTACCGTGCGCACGCTGACGGGTTACGGCCGTCAGCCCTATCTGGGCTGGGGCGGACAGCTGAGCGCTGCGGATGAACAGAAAGTACAGCAGGCCATGGAACAGGCCGAGATCACGGCGCATGCGGAGGATTTAGTCTGTCACTGTTCCGGCGGCGAACGCCAGCTGGCTTACTTTGCGATGCTGCTGGCGCAGGATACGCCGGTGGTGCTGTTGGACGAACCAACGGCCAGTTTGGACATGGAATACCGCCGTGTTGTCTATGCGCTTTTGCGCCGGATGAAGGCGGAAGGCAAAACGGTGGTTCTGATTCTGCACGAGCTGGCGGATGCCGTCGAACTGGCCGATCAGGTCTGCGTCCTGGATCAGGGGACGCGGGTGTTCACGGGCACGCCGGAGGATTTTCTGATCAGCGGTCTGCCGCAGTCTGTTTTTGGGCTATGTCCCAAACAGGTCAGGGATGAAACAGGAAATGAGTTTATTCTGTTCCGGCCGCTGAATCAAAGCGGAGAATAGCTTGAACTTAAGATAAAAAGAAAAAACCAGACAGGTTCGTGACACGCCTTTGCGAGATCACGGATTTGTCTGGTTTTTAGTATCACTTTGATTGTCCATTCCTGTTTTTAAACATTTTGGATTGCGGTATCATCCTGAAAACGTTGAAAATGTGAATACAATATTATTTAAAATTCTAGAAAATGTGTGACAGAGATGATATAAAAATCTTGAAAATGTGTGATATTATGCGATTAAAAATCTTGAAAACGTGTAAAATGTGTTCTTGATATGAATTTCTATGGTATACTGAAACCAGAAGGATATTGCCGATCAATACGGAGGTGTGTTTATGAAACGGAAAATCTATGATACGCTTGTTCAATGGAAACGTGAAGATGCAGGACATACCGCTATGCTGATCGACGGAGCGCGGCGGGTAGGAAAAAGTTATATTGCTGAGGAATTTGCGAAAGCTGAATATCAAAGTTACATTCTGATTGACTTTAACCGGGTCTCTAAGGAGATCACGGATTTGTTTGAGCATTACCTCAATGATTTGGATACTTTTTTTCTTTATTTATCAAATTACTATAATGTCCGGTGTTATGAACATAATACGCTCATTATCTTTGATGAAGTTCAGCTTTTTCCAAGAGCTCGCGCAGCGATTAAGTACCTTGTGGCGGATGGTCGTTATGACTATCTTGAAACAGGATCTTTAATGTCAATCAAAGCGAATATCAAAGATATCGTAATTCCTTCAGAAGAACGGCATATTAAAATGTTTCCTCTTGATTTTGAAGAATTTCTCTGGGCACTGGATAATGAGATGTTCATGGACCTCATCCGCAAATGTTTTGAAGAACGCCGGCCGATGGGACAGGCGCTCCATCGGAAAGCGATGGACTATTTTAGACAATACCTCATTGTTGGGGGAATGCCTCAAGCCGTAGAGACTTATGTTCGTACAAAAGATTTTGACCGGGTAGATCGGGTAAAACGAAATATCCTGGAACTT
>NZ_GG657557.1:169559-180688 GCF_000157995.1 Holdemania filiformis DSM 12042 | reverse complement strand
TTTTTGTGCCGCCGCATCAGCGCGATGCCTTCCGGGAAACGCTGGCGCAGCGGAATTATCCGGGGATTATTACGACCAGCGATCAGGATATGATCGACATCGGTCCGTTAAACAGCTCGAAAGGCATCTCTATTTCCGAATTGTGTCAGCGGTATAACATCGGGCAGGATGATTTAATCGTCGTTGGCGATTCGGAGAATGATATTCCCATGTTTAAAACAACACCGCACAGCTACTGCATCGATCTGGCGGAACCGCGGGTAATCCAGAGCGCTTCGCACAGCGTCGCTTCCGTGCAGGAACTGATCGATAATTTGTTGGAAGAAGAACTGCCGGAATTTAGCTTTTCGGGACAATCCGCGGAGTAAAACGAGGGAGTGGATGAAATGATTGAGATCGAAACGTTATTTCATTTTAAAAAACCGGTGTCTGAACGACTGCGGACGTATGGTTTCCAGCCTGCTGAGGGACGGTTTTTGTGGGAAACGCCGGTTTTGGACAATCAGTTTTTGCTTCAGGTCATCGTGACGGAGACCGGTGAGGTTGATTACACGGTCATCGATCCGATCACCCAGGAGGAATACATCCTGATCAAATCCGAGTCTGCGCAGGGGAACTTCGTAACAGAACTGCGCCGCTGCTGTGAACAGAAGCTGGCCGAGATAGCTTCAACCTGTTTTATCACCGACGAGTTCCAGGCGGAACAAACTCGCCGGATTGTCGGGTATATCCGTGAGCGCTATGCGGTGCAGCCGGAATATCTCTGGGAAGGATCGGTAGATTCCGCCGCGCTGCGTCACAAAACGACGCTGAAATGGTTCGGCGTTCTGATGACGATCGACAGCCGGAAGCTGGATCCTCAACGGCAGGGCTCTGTGGATATTCTGGTCGTGAAGATACAGCCGGAAAGGCTCAATGAATATATTGGTCAACCAGGCTGTTATTTAGCTTATCACATGAATAAAAAGCATTGGCTTACGCTGGTGCTTGATGGAACGCTTCCGGATCCGGAAATTGAGGAACGGATCCAGGAAAGCTTCGCGTTGACGGAAGCGGGAGGAAAGCCCGCTAAAGTTCAGAAATAAGGAGATCCGATTGATGAGAGCCCGAAAGATCCGCAGGCAGCGGACTTTGAAAAAGGAGGGAGTTCATGCCGAAAGCCTTAGCCGAAATGACGCTGGAAGAACTATGGCAGCGGTTCCCGATCGAGCTTGTCCCGCCCCGCCCGGAATGGCCGGTGATGTATGCCGACGAATCCGCCGGTTTGAAAAACAGACTTCCCGCAGACTGGATTGTTCGCATGGAGCATATCGGCAGCACGGCAGTCGGAACGATCTGGGCAAAACCGATTGTGGATATTTTGGTGGAAACGACAGGGGAGGCGGATTGGGAGGCCCTGAAAACCATCCTTTTGGATGCGGGATATTTGTGCATGAGCCAGACGGAAAACCGGATGTCTTTCAACAAAGGATATACGCCGCAGGGCTTTGCGCCGTCTGTCTTCCATCTGCATCTGCGCCGACCAGGCGATCATGACGAGCTGTTTTTCCGGGATTATCTGATCGATCATCCCGAAGCCGCTCAGGCTTATCAGCAGCTGAAGCAGCGGCTGGCTGGTCCTTACCGCTTTGATCGCGACGGCTACACCGCGGCCAAAGCTGAAATGATCCGGGAATATACGCAAAAAGCGAAAATGGAAAATCAAGACAGGCCGGTTCAGACGTTCATTGAGAACAAGGAGAAATAACGATGATTAGAAATCCGGAACAAACGATTGGAAAGCTGGCGGATAACGCTGGTTATGCCGTATGCACCTTCATTGACGAACAAGGATATCCGGAAACGCAGACCTTACCGCAGCCGCTGCGGCGTGAAGGCATCCGCGAGTTCTTGTTTGACATCGATCCCACCGCTTTCGCTTTGACGCCCTTGACCGGTTCCTGTCCGGCCAGTCTTTACTTCATGGATCAACGGTTCTACCGCGGCGTCTGCTTAAAAGGCTGGCTCATGGTTGGCGATGAGCGGGAAGAGATTTTGGAAGACGCGGGGGAAAACGAGAAGGAGACAACGGAAACGACGGAGCTGGAAAAGCGTGTCATTCTGAAATTTACGGCGGAGAGCGGCCGCTATTACAGCCATTTCCAATCGTCGGATTTTCCTGTCTGCGAGGAGAAGCGGTAATGGATAAGGTTGAAAAACTGTGGCGAAGCGTTCAGGAAAGCGGTGTACCGGTTTTAAAATTAACGTTTGCCGAAATCGAAGAAATACTGGGTTTTCCCATGGATCATGCTTTCCTTTCTTATAAGAAAAATAGTTTGGCTTACGGCTATGAAGTGAAAAAAATATCCCTGAAGGAAAAAACAGTCGTCTTTTGTCAGCGGATATAAAAAGATCCGGAATCTCCGGATCGGAAGGAGACGGAAGCTCAGACTCCGTCTTTTTTTGAATTTGCTGAATTACAGCGGAAGCTTCGTGACCGGCGCTAATAAAACCTTTCCCGTACCGCGGTAAACGTTGACCAGTCCTTCGCCGGAAGCGGCGGAACCGATCAAGGATTTACTGGAACGCTCCACGGTAAACTGCAGTGAATTGCTCCAGGCAATCGCAAAGTTGCCGTCAACCTTCAGCACGTCGTCTTTCAGCGTGATTTCCACAAGTTCTTCTTTCGGACAATCAGATTCAATACAGAAGACGCCGGTTCCGTTCAAACTCAAATTAAACAAACCTTCGCCGCCCGCTACTGCGGAGGAGAAATTCGAGCGCATCACGGCTTTATGCTGCAGGCGGGAATCGCAGGCTAAGAACAAACCATCGTCCAGAACGACAGAACCATTCCATTCTGCGGCATCCATCAAAATTAAATGTTTGTAAGTCGGCTCCAGCACCAAGGTGCCGCTGCCGGTGTATTCCGGCTTGATCGCCGATTCACCGGTCGCTTTGCCGCGGATTGCTTTCCCTAACAAATCGCCGACGCCCTTAACGCCGGTTGTCGCTTTAACGTCGCCGACCATCCATTGCATCGCGCCAGCTTGAATGGTGATATCAGCTCGCCCCAGATCGCACAGAACCTGCCGTTTGCGAACATTCATTTCATTGCAATAATAAGCGGTCATAGCGGAGCCGGGCGTAACGCTGAGGTCGCGCAGATATTCGATGACGGTAAACGGGCCGAGCTGATCAACGGTGCGGACGTCGTCGTTATCCTGAAAATTCTTTATCTGATACATGGGATTCCTCTTCTTTCTTTTTTCAATTATACCATGCGCGGAGGTGCGTCAAGCCGGACTTTTGTTAACTTTCGGTTAAGTTTCAGGACTTCCCGAAAATTGAAATCTAAAAGACAACAAGGAAATTTTCAGCGTTCTGATTGTTGATTTTACAAATCCATGTCCGCATCCCCCGGTTTTTGTTCTATAATGATGAAGACTGTAAAATCAGAGAGGAATAGAAAAATGGCGATCAAAGCAATCATGTGCGACGTTGACGGAACGTTGCTGAACAGCCAGGGAGTCGTTTCTCCCTATACCATCGAACAAATCAAAAGAATCAAAGCACAGGGTGTTCTGTTTGGCCTGGCGACCGGCCGCGATGTGCACAGTGTTAAAAATCAGCTGGAACGCTGGGGTATTGGCGGACTCGTCGATGCCATTGTCGGCACGGGCGGTGCGGAAATTGCGGATTTTCAGCTGAATGTGGAAAAAAGCAGTTTTCCGCTGGATGGGGACGTTATCCGCCAGGTCATCCGGCATTATGAAGATCTTGATGTGAACTTTGCGATTCCCTGGCAGGGAGAATTGTATGCGCCTAAAGATGACCGGCTCATCCAACGGCTTTCCCGGGTAGATCATATTCCCTACCATGTGGTCGATTATGATGAATTTCTGAATCAGCCGCGGCCGAAGGTCATGATTGTCTGCGATCCGGAAACGATGGAACGGGTCGTTGCCCGCAGTCATACGTTTACCGTTCCGAAAACCAAGTCGGCAGGACTGATCACGGCCAGCGTTTTGTTTGAATACATGGATCCGCGGGTATCAAAAACGCAGGGCCTGAAAGAAATTATGGCACT
Source organism: Holdemania filiformis DSM 12042 (assembly GCF_000157995.1). Lineage (GTDB taxonomy): Bacteria > Bacillota_I > Bacilli_A > Erysipelotrichales > Erysipelotrichaceae > Holdemania > Holdemania filiformis. The sequence goes on along the minus strand of NZ_GG657557.1, from coordinate 176,619 downwards.
GCATGGTTTTACGATGGATGAGCTCTGCACCTTCGGCGACGCGGACAACGATTACGATATGACGATGAATGCCGGGATGGGCGTCGTCATGGCTAACGGCAGCGAGAAAACCAAAAGCGCCGCGGATGCTATCACAGACGATAACGATCACGACGGCGTCGGCAAGTTCATTGCAGAACATTTGTTGACAAGTAAGGAAATTTAAACGATCCATCGTTCAGAAGGAACGATGGATCATTTTCACTTTCGTTTTTACTTTTGAGTCTCCGCCTGAGGTTATTCTTTTGAAGGCAGCTGAAGGGAATGACCGGAACCCTGGAAAATCAGCGTCAGCGCCCAGACTTCATCCTGTTTGGCAAAGGTATCAGGCTTGAAAAACTGTTCTAAGTCAACGAGAATTGTATCATTCTCCGTGGAAATCCGCTGGAGAAGGACAGGGATCTCTTCGTTCAATTGAAATGGAATTTCCTGCTTCAGGGAAGCGGTAAACAGAGCGGAGCCTTCCGGCATCGTAAAATCCGGATCGTCGACCCGCAGTTCATCTTTTACGCAGATATTGTCGCATTGCAGGATCAGGGTGTAGCCGGCAGGTAAGCTGTCGCTATAAACGGCGATGCGGCCGCGGGTCCCGGATAAACTTTGATCGCCCGTCCACTGGACTTCCCATTCTCCCTGATCCAGCTTATACACCGTGTAATGCAGCGATTGAACGGTATTGTCCGCGGCGAACTGAAAGACCTGAGGTTCTGCGGAATATCCAAATTGATTGGCGATGGCGGTGTCTTCCTGATTGAAACTGGCCGCTTTCAAAGTGAATTCCGATTCCGGATCGGGAGCTTGTTGGCAGCCGCTCAGGAAACCGAGCAGAAGCCCGGCAATACTCATGATTTTAATGATTGGCTTCATCTTTTTCTCCTTATCTCTAACGTCTGAACTGATAGGAATGAACATCCTTTAGCGCTTATGGCTCATGGATCGTCGGTTTCCTTCGTTTACCGATTCTCAAAATGAAAAATGATGATCGGCTGCCGCTGAATTCCCTGGGATTCTTTGCCCTGCTTCAGCGGTCTTCCTCTCTTTGAATTAAAGCATTTTCCCTCCGCTTTTGCAATGAAATTCCCCTTGGAGCCTGAGCTGACGAGCGGATAATGTTGATCCAAACCGTGGTATAATAAAATTAAATCATTAAGAACAGGATATAGACTATGAATAAGGAAGAAAGATTACTCCGCTTTGAACAATTGAAAACGCAGCTGCAGCATTGCCGCGTCTGTGAGAATCAGATGAAGGATGAACCGCATCCAATATTTCAGGGCAGTCTGGATTCTAAAATATTTCAGATCAGCCAGGCTCCGTCGCGGCGCGTGATGGAAACCGGACTGCCGTTTAATGATGCCAGCGGGAAAAAGCTGAAACAGGAATGGTATCAGATTACAGACGAACAGTTTTATGATCCCCGGTTGTTTTACATCGCTTCGATTGCCCGGTGTTATCCCGGCAAAGCGAAGGGCAGCGGCGATCTCCGGCCGCCGAAGCACTGCGCCGAGCTGTACTTACGACAGGAGCTGGAGCTTGTTCAGCCGCAGCGGATCGTTTTGATCGGCAGCTATGCCGCACAATGGTTATTTCCTGAACTTTCACTGGAAGACTTAATCTTTCAGACGCAGGACTTCCGGGGAATTCCTGTTTTTACGCTTCCTCATCCGTCGCCGTTAAACCGGAAATGGCTGAAGGACCACCCCGAATTTGAGCTGCGGCGGATGCCGGAAATCCGGGCTCAAATTCACGCCGCAATCCGTAAAGGAGAATAAAGATGATTTCCCGCTTAATGAAAGCCTGCCCCGTTGGGATTGCGATGGTCTGAGCGCCAGTATTTTCTTTCATCCCATGGAAAAACGATGCGTGTTTAAACCGGAAGCGTTCGGAGATCCGGAATTTTCGATCGAACTACCGGCGGGTTGGAGCTGCGTGTGCGATCAGAATATCCATCCTCCGCTGATCAGTGAAATTCCACCGAATTTTGGTTTGGCACTCAGCGATCCCTCTGGCCGGAATTCGCTCAGGATGATCTATCAATAGGGCGTACCCACCTGGACATTCCCGCTGGCGGATTCTGAAGATCAACTTGTTACTTTGAAACAGGGCGGCCGCGGCCGGCTGGCAATACTGAAGGAAGGCGAAAGCGTCAGACTGCAGCTGTTGTTCTTTGAAGGTCAGGTTCAGAATTATACCGTAACAGGAACGTTTGACCGGGATTTTTACGATCAGAACGAAGCGCTGATCCGCCGGGTGGTCACTTCCGTTTCCCTGCGTTAAGCTTAAAAAACAAAAAATAGCCACAGAGCATTGAAATTATGAATTTCAGGAGGATTTGAGAATGCAGACTTATTTTCTAACCAGTGACTTTCCCAACGGCTTCCCTGAAGCTTTTATCACAGCACTGAAGCAAACGATCGTCAGACAGGAACATTTCGTTTTCGCCGCATCTTCATTTGACAAGGCCGAAGTGAATGAAAAATATGCCCGGAAGATCATGGACATGTTTGCCGCCGCGGGATTTCATTTTCAGACGCTGACGATTCTGGACGACCGGCTGCCCCTGGCTCAAATCGATCAGGTTCTGGAACAGGCCGGCGTGATCTGGCTGGCGGGCGGGGATACGCTGGCTCAGCATGCCTCGTTTGAACGAATCGGGCTGCGGGAGAAATTGAAAACAACGACAGCCGTTCTGATCGGAATGAGCGCCGGTGCGATCAACATGGGCGATCAGATCGTGTTGGCCAGGCATGAGCTGGACAATGTCCCGGAGTTGACACAGTACCATGGATTAGGACTGGTTCCGATGAATCTGGAACCGCATTTCAACCTGGCAAGCGCGCAGCATCGGGAAGAAATCCGACAGGCCAGCCGGATTGCGCCGATCCTGGCGTTATGCGATGACGCTTTTGTCCAGGTGACCGGCGGAAAAATTCAAATCGTCGGCGAGTATCAGATTTTTGATGAAACGAGAAATAAAAATAGTTAAAAGGGAAGGTCCGGCGAAAACCCGGGCATCTTGCGAAAAAGCGCCTTGAAGGGAAAAGAAGCTGAGATTTCTCTGTTTGGACAAGTCAAATGTCGGGCGAGCGGCTAGCGGGAATGTTTGATTTTTTCAACTTGAATTCATTGCTGGTCTGATCTATGATAAACGAACGGAGTATAAGTTAACCTATGAAACAGAACCGGGCGTTTCGCCCGAAAGGAGAAGCATGAATAACACACAAATAGAAAATTGTCGGAAATTCTATGCCCTCGCGCAATCCAAATTAGCTGGCGATACCAGCGGGCACAGTCTGGATCACATCCTGCGCGTGGTAAACAACGCAGTCTTGATTGCCCGCAGCGAAGCTCCCTGCGATCTTTATCTGATCGTTGCGGCGGCGCTGCTTCACGATGTTATCGACGATAAGCTGACGGCGGATCCCCAAAAGGAACATCGGTTTTTGGAAGAGCGTCTGGCGGAAATTGATCCGTCGATTCAGGCGTCAGTATTCGCGATCATCGATCATTTGTCTTTTTCCAAGAATCTGAGTGAAAAGCAGGTCTTATCCCAAGAAGGGCAGATTGTCCAGGATGCGGACCGGCTGGATGCGATCGGCGCGATCGGCATTGCCCGCACTTTCTATTACGGCGGTCATGTCGGCAATCCGATGTATGACCCTGAATTGCCGCCCCGCACCCAGATGGACGCCGCGGCTTACCGCAGCGAGCGCAGTACGGTGATCAACCATTTTTATGAGAAGCTGCTGCTTCTGGAAAGTAAAATGAACACGGAAACCGGCCGGCGTCTGGCCCGGAAACGCACGGCGTTTATGGAACAGTACCTTCAGGAATTCTTTGACGAATGGAACGGTCAGGCTTAACCCCTGTTTTAACAACAGCGGACAAGCCCGAAAAAGAGCGAAACAGGTCAGAGCCTTCTCTGGCCTTTTTTCTGTCTTTTCAGTCTTAAAAATCTTGGAAATTCATTTTTGGATTCGGCTTTAATAAAATTTTGAACAGGCTTCAGGGACGAAGCCATTAATTCCACATTGGAAAAGCCAAATATAAAAGCAACGCTCAGCTCGCTGAACATTGCTTTATCGTGGATGCGTCATCGCTTTATCTTGATACATCGCGTTATCTGCCCGCCGGTAGATATCCTCGACAGAATGATCGCCGGCTTCATAAACAGCCCATCCGACCGATAAGCCCGTTTCCACAGGCCAGTCCGGCCGCTTCTTTTGATAAAGAGCTTTCAGCTGGGCGCAGAATTCACTCAAGTCCTGCTGTCCGGAAGTGTCGGCAATCAAGGCCGCGAATTCATCGCCGCCGGTCCGGTACAGAATCGCCTGCGGTTCCAGGCATTCCTGCAGAACCGCCGCCGCTTTCTGGATATACAAATCTCCCTGAATATGCCCCAGTTCATCATTCACCTGTTTTAAATGATCCAGATCCACCACAAGAATTCCCATTGTTTTGAACTGACGGGAGGCGTTGAGATTGCCGATATCCACTTCAAAAGCATTGCGGTTGCGGATTTGCGTCAGCTGATCTGTAATTGCCAGATCTTTATAATGCGGATTGGAAATCCGGCGGAAAACAAAGAAGGCGATTCCGGTGGCCAGAACACAGGCGAAGATTAAGATGAGCGGAATAAAGTTTCGCAGCTGATGATAAATTTCAGCCTGTCTCCCGGCGTCGAATTCAACGCCGACCACACCGATGACCGTCTCGTTCTGATAGACCGGCGAATAGGCTATAAAAATTTTCCCCCAATCCGTCGACTTGATGGCATCCGGCATAATCTCTTTCCCGGCCAGCGCTGTCCGCAGATCCTGCTGAATCTCCGGTTCGATCAGATCGCCGGGATACCGGAAATCCTCGCTGTCCGGATCCAGGCCATCTAATAGATAGATCAGGGTATCGTTTTCCGTGACCGTCGCCGTATATAAATAACGAACGCCGGTTGCGCTGCGAACATCGCGCAGCGACTGAGCCGTCTGTTGATACAGCGGGGAGGCCATATCATCCCGGTCGTGGATTTCAGTAAAGGTAAGCGGATCCAGCGACGTGTTGACATAGCTGACAATGGCGTGAACCCGTTCTTTTAATTCTGAAATCATCCCATTATACGTATACGAGTAACATAAAATAAAAACGATGGAGGAAGACAGGAAAACAATGACTGCCGTAAGCAGGGATACCTGAAGATCGACGCGTCTTTTCCATCGCTGCATAACTTCACCTTCGAACTTTTATAAGTTCCCTTTGTAAGTTCATTATAACAGAGATCAGAAGATTCGGTTGTTAATAATTGAAACAAGCTGGAAAAAGGGAGAATCCGGGCTACTTTTCAATTTTCCCTGAAGGGGTGCGGCACAAAGCGGTACGGGCCCATTGACGGCGGACACGGGAATCAGGAATCCGCAGTTTTTCACGGTATTTGACGACCGTCCGCCGGCTGATCGGACAGCCCAGCGCTTTCAGCCGGTCGCTCAGCTGTTGATCGCTCAGCGGCGCTTCCGCGTCTTCTTCATGGATCAGGCGCTTCAGCTGCCGCAGCACCTGATCCTGGCTCAGATCATTCCGGACTTGGGCGGAGAAAAAAACAGAGAAGGGATAAAGCTGACCGTTGAATTCCAATCCCTTGCCGGCCAGCGAACGGGAAATGGTTGAGGGATGCAGACCGAGCTGATCGGCGATCTGATGGCGGGTTAAGGGAATCAACGGTTGACCGCGCAGGAAGAACGCGCTTTGATTCAGACAGATCGCACGGGTGATCGAAGCCAGCGTCTGATTGCGTTTCTGAATTGCCAGAAGCAGGTTTTTAGCTTCCGCGGTTTTCTGCTTCAAGTAATCCTGAACTGTTGGATCGTTGATCGGCATCGGATTGAAAATGAGCTCGCTGAAGCTGTGAGCCAATGTAATTTTAAACTGACCGTCCTCGATTTCCACCTGGACTTCGCAAACCAGCGGCGCCGCGGCCGCACCCTGACTGCGGCCAGGCTTGGGATCGCAGCGGCGAAGCAGGGCGATCGCTTCGTTTAACTGATCCGCTGTGCAATGCAGTGTCCTGCACAACGACGTTGTACCGCCCCGGGCCAGCGCTTCCAGGTGTTCGGTCAGCCGCCGGGCCAGTTCATTTTCCGGATGCTGCTCCATAAGCTGAAGCAGCAGGCATTCACGCAGATCGTGCGCGAAGATTCCGGCTGGCTTCAACGTTTTCAATAAAGACAGAATCCGGTTCAATCTTGCCTTGTTGATGTGCATCAGACCGCACAGCGCGTCCAGCTCCTCCCGCAGATAACCATCGTCGTCCAACAAGCCGATCAAGGTTTCCGCGATCACCTGATCCGCCGGGTCCAACAAAACTGCCGCCTGTTGCCGCAGCTGTTGTTTCAGGGAAACCTCAGCGGCGACAAATTGTCCGGCTTGTTCATAGAGATCATCGCTCCGGACAGTCCGCTGATCGCTCCATTCCAGCAGGGGATTGCTCAGCATCTGTTCGTTCAGATAAGCCGCCAGGGCGTCGGAGCTCATGTGCAGGATGTTCAAAGATTCCAGCATGGCCGGTTTCAAGCGGTGCTGCGGCTGGATGCTTGGCGTTAAGGCGAGCGTACTTTTCATGCGGTCCCCTCCTTTTTTCTTATTGTAGCACAATCCGCTCTCTGTGAGAGCGCTCTCAAAATTAATCCGCGTTGGATTGACAAAGTCGGATTCCGAACCTATTCTTAAATTGTAATCTTTTTTGATCGAATTATTCTAAGGAAAGAACCCAAGGAGGGGAAACGTATGGAAAGTCCGGCAAAGAAAAAAATTCTCGACGCGCTGGCGGAAGCGACCCGGCATTTTGCCTGGAACGATCTGTCCGGCTTAAGCGCTCAGGGGCTGGCGGAGTGTTTCGGGGTGAGCCGCAATCTTGTTTCGCAATATCTTAACGAAGCGCACGGCGAAGGGACGGTCATTAAAATCAACACGCGTCCGGTCTACTTTTTAAACAAAGCCGCGCTGTGCGAGCGGACGAAGGCGGAAGATCTGG
>NZ_GG657557.1:140918-169304 GCF_000157995.1 Holdemania filiformis DSM 12042 | reverse complement strand
CGGGAGGCAGCGGCACGGAAGGAGAAGATTGTGTCTTTCCGCAAGCTGGTCGGGCACCAGGAAAGTCTGAAGCAATGCGTCGAGCAATGCAAGGCGGCGATCACCTATCCCGGCATCGGCCTGCCGATTCTCCTGCAGGGACAGACCGGCACGGGCAAAAGCTACATCGCGCAGCTGACCTACGAATACAGCGTGGAAAAAGGGATTTTGGACAAGAAGGGCAGCTTCGTCACCGTCAACTGCGCTGAATATGCCAACAATCCGGAGCTGTTCCTGACGAATTTGTTCGGCTATAAGAAAGGCTCTTACACCGGTGCGGAGAAGGACAAGGCCGGGTTACTGGCGCTGGCCGACGGCGGCGTGCTGTTTCTCGATGAGATCCATGCCTTGAAGCCGGAATGTCAGGAGAAGATCTTTCTGTTTATGGACAAAGGCATCTATCACATGGTCGGCGATAATGAAACGTGGTATTCCGCGAAGGTGCGACTGATCTTCGCAACGACGGAGGATCCGCAGAAGGTGCTGCTAAAAACGCTGCTGCGGCGGATTCCGATTCTCGTTCAGGTACCTTCGCTCGTCGACCGCTCCCTGCAGGGAAAGCGTGAGCTGGTGCATGAGATCGTTGCTCAGGAAAGTGAGAAGATCGCCCGGCAGGTCGTGTTCAGCGAACTGGCCTACCAGACGCTGGTCAATCATGCCTACCCCGGCAACGTCGGAGAATTGGGCAACACGATCCGCGCCAGCGTTGCGAAAGCTTATCTGCGCGATCCGGCCGCTGATCCGGTTGAGCTGCATCTGTACGATCTGCCCAGCTTCCTGCTTCAGAGCGGAACCGCCAACGGCGAGCTGATGGAATATGACGACGGAAAGATGATCGACACCCGCCAGATGATGAAGCAGAAGTATTTTGAAACGATGCTTTATACCTTCAATAAGGGCCTGATCGAACAATATCGGAATCATCTGCCGATGCCGGAGTTCATTGAAAAAGCGTATATCCTGCTGGAAGGCTATACCGATTATTTATTCTTCAACAATCCCGCAGGCAAAACGCCTAAGGACGATCTGACGGCCAGTCTGGTTGAGAATATCTATCAGATCACCGCGCAGAAATACAATCTGGAAAAGCTGAGCAATTCCGAGGTCGTGACGATGTCGCGCTTCATTCTCGATTTCGCCAGCCACAGCGTTTCCTGCCTGCCGCTGGATAAGAAATACCACAAGGAAATTCAGGATTGCATCGAGGCGATTCAGCGCCTGTTTCCGATCAACGCGACGGCGATCCGCAACGTTGCCCGGCTGATTCAGGACAGCCTGAACATCAAGCTGGAGGGGATTGGATATCTTGATCTATTGATCTACATGATGTATTTCAACCGCGAAATGGAAACCTCGCAGATTCCGGTGCTGATCATCGCGCACGGCTTCAACATTGCCAGCAGTATCGCCGAGGTCGCCAACCAGCTGCTTCGCCGCAAGATCTTCGACGCCATCGACATGCCGATTGAATGCGGCGTGGACGTGATCATCCGCAAGGTGTCCGACTATCTGAAACATCTGGAAGGGTGTAAGGAAGTGCTGCTGATGGTGGATATGGGATCGTTGGAGGAAATCTACAAGTACACGGAGAATTTAAAGAATGTCGATATCGGCATCATCAACAACGTCACGACCAAGCTGGCGCTGGATATCGGATGCATGATCATGGAGGGGGAAGGAATCGAAACGATCCTGGAGGAAGCGGCCAACCGCAACCAGCACCGCTACCTGATCGTCCGCAACCGCCAGAAGGCCAACGCGATCCTGTCGATCTGCCAGAGCGGCTTCGGCACGGCGGAGAAGATCAAGAAGCTGCTGGAAAAGAGCCTGCCGGCAGGGCAGAACATCCCGGTGCTTTCCTACGAATACGACAGTATCGAGACGATGGGTTCCCAGGCTCCGGTGTTTGACAAATACAACATTCTGTTCGTTGTCGGCACGATGGATCCGAAGATCAAGGGTGTGGAATTCATCTCGCTGGAGGAGCTGATCGAACAGAAGAACATCGAGAAGATCTCCGAGCTGCTTAACGAATTCATGAGTCCGGACGAAATCCAGCAGTTTAACGACAACCTGCTGCGGAACTTCCCGATGGAAAATCTGTTGAACTATCTGACGATTCTCAACCCGGAAATCATTCTCGGCAACGTCGAAACGATCATCCGGTCGATTGAAGCCCAGCTGGGCCTGCGGATTACAAGCAACGTCAAGGTCGGTCTGTATCTGCACATCAGCTGTCTGATCGAACGGCTGATCATCAACAAGACCGTCGCGCCGTACGACAAGCTGGACGAGCTGCAGCAAAAGCATCAAGATTTCATCGCCGTCATCCGCAAGAGCTTCGCCGAGGTGGAACGGATTTACAATGTGTCGATTCCGTTGTCGGAAATCGGTTATTTGTATGAATACATTGCGCTCGGCAGTGTCGAGAAAGAGGAAAACAGTGTCGAAGATGAAACGGGTTACTTTGAATAAAAGCATGAATCACACCGTACAAAAGCTGAAATTTCAGAAAGAATTCCGGAATTTCAGCTTTTTTTCTTCCAAAAAATAGAAATTAAGCAGAAAAACGCGAATTGGCATACTAATTGCTTATATTTGAGCGTAAGTAGAGAAGGGAGGACAGCCCGTGAGAAAGATAATTCTGGCTTCTCATGGATCCATGGCCGAAGGGGTGCTCAGCGCCGCCAAAATGATCATGGGCGATTGTGAAGAAATCCAGGCTCTGGGGTTGGATCATTACGAATCCCCAACGGAAATCGCCCGCCGGATTGAACGGCAGGTTACAGCCGAGCCGGATTGCGACTTCATGATCTTCTGCGATATCCACGGCGGCAGCGTGCATAATCAGCTGACGGAACTGTGCCGGTATCCGAATGTGTATCTGGTCGGCGGCATGACGTTGTCGATGATCCTGGAATGCCATCTGAACGTTCAGGACATCTCCACGATGGAACTGTTGGAAAACGCCGTGCAGTCGGCCAAGGACACGATCACCGTGTTGTCGCACAAGCAGGCGGTGGAACAAATTGAAAAGGGAATGGAGGATGATGTTTTATGGTAGAGCTGTGCAGAGTGGATGACCGGATGCTTCACGGACAGGTCGCGGTGACCTGGGTGAATCAGGTCGCGCCGGATGCGATTCTCATCGCCAACGACGAGGCGGCGACCAACGAGATGAGCAAGCTGGCGTTCAAGATGGCCAAACCGGCCGGCGTGAAGCTGGCGATCAAAACGGTGAAGGACGCAGCGGTGCTGCTGAATGATCCGCGCACGAAGAAAACCCGGATTTTCCTGATTGTCAGAACGGTTCAGGACGCCTTGGAACTGACGAAAGCGACGGGCAATCAGATTACCACCGTCAACATCGGAGGAGTTAAGAAAAAGGAGGGAAGCAGACAGGTGGCGGCGAACGTTCACATGGATGATGCGGACATCGACGCCTTACGGGAATTGAATTCTCTGGTGGACAAAGTTGAAATTCAGATGGTTCCAAGCGAATCAAAGACCGACGTAAAAAAGATTATTTGAGGAGGAAAAACTTATGATGCAAGCAGTTTTGGTAGGATTGACTGTCTTCGCACTGGAGTTCATTGAAACCTGGTGCTCCTACCCCATGACAACACGCCCATTGATCGTGGGCACGGCGATCGGAATTGTTTTAGGGGATGTCGCGACCGGCGTAACCGTCGGCGCCAGTTTGGAATTGGTCTTCATGGGCGTCATGGCGATCGGCGGCACAGTTCCGCCGGATGCCTGTTCCGGCACCGCTGTCGGCACCGCCTACGCGATTATTTTAGGTCAGGGTGTGGAAACCGCCTTTACTCTGGCGATCCCAGCTTCAATTTTGTGCCAGACCTTGTTCGTACCGTTAGTCGCGCTGCGTTCCCTGTGGTCGCCGATGATTGATAAAATGGTAGCCAAGGGCGATTATAAAGGCTTACAGCGCATGATGCCGGTCGTTTCCGCAACGATGTATGTCTTCAAAGCCTTGATCTGCGGCGGCGCGGTGGCGCTGGGTTCCGTTGCGGTCCAGCAGTTTATCGACGTTCTGCCGGCTGTCTTCTTAGATGGCATGGGCGTTGCGGCCGGAATGTTGGCCGCGGTCGGATTCGCGCTGTTGTTAAAGATGATGTGGACCAAAAAGCTGGCGGTTTACTTCTTCGTCGGATTCATTCTCTCATCGTATCTGGGTCTGCCGTTGATGGCGATCGCAATCCTGGGCATCCTGTACGTCATCGTGCTGTATGTCGAAAGCAGTCACAAACCAACGCAATCATCCGCTGAAGAAGAGGAGGAACTGTTCAATGATTAAGGAAAAATTCAATTTAACTGAAGACGAAAATAAGATGTGTTTCCAGATCGCGATGCGATCCCATACCATGAGCGCTCCGTATTGCTGGGAAAAAATGCAGGCGCTGGCGTTCTTATACACAATGATCCCGGTTATCAACAAGTATTATCCGGAAAAAGAAGACCGGATCGAAGGCTACAAGCGGCATTGGGAACTGTTCAACACGACCCCAAGTGTTTCCGGTTTCATCACCGGCCTGGTTGCTTCGATGGAAAAACAGGGCGCAGAGGATCCAAACTTTGATAAATCTTCGATCTCCGCGGTGAAGTCTTCCCTGATGGGACCGTTCGCCGGCATCGGCGATTCGATTTTCCAGAGTACCTGGCGCGTTATCTCGATGGGCGTCGGCTTGAGCTTAGCGGCCGGCGGCAACATTCTCGGACCGATCGTCTTCTTATTGATGTATAACATCCCATCCGCATTCGTCCGTTTCTTAGGTCCGTATGTCGGTTACAGCTTAGGCGCGAAGTTTATGAGCAGCGCCGCGGAAAACGGCATCATGAGCTTTATCACCAAGGCGGCCAGCACGGTCGGTCTGATGACGGTCGGCGCGATGACCGCGACGATGGTTTCCTGCAATATCGGCTTCGTATTCACGATGGGCGGCGCGGAACAGTCGATCCAGGCAATGCTGGACACGATTTTCCCGAATCTGCTTCCGCTGTTACTGACACTGTTCTGCTTCAAGCTGCTGAATAAGAAAGTCAACGCGACGCTGCTGATTTTCGGTCTGATGGTCTTCGCGATCCTGGGCACCTGGATTGGTATTTTCTAAGCGAAGTCTGTAAAACAACCGGATTTCAAGCTACAATAAAAGAAAGAAGAATGACGATCAGGCAGGGAATCCTCTGCCTGATCAGATTCTATTCCATTTGAAGGAGGAAAAGAAATGGTGACATTACTGGATTGCATCTATCGCGTACCGTCGGTGATCGAAGGGATCGTCGCACGCCGGGAAGAAACCTTTGCGCCGCTGCTGGACGCGGTGAAGGACCGCCTGGGCGAGCTGAACGAAATCATGTTTATCGGTTCCGGCACAAGCAACACCTGTTCGCTGACGGCGTACCGCTTTGTTGAAAAAGCAAGCAAGCTGTCAACCAGCACGATGATTCCCAACGAGTTCCTGGCGAAAACCGTCTACAACCCGAAGGCCTTGTATGTCTTTGTTTCCCAGTCCGGCACCTCGACGCTGACGCAGCAGTCGTTGAAAAAGGTGAAAGCGCTGGGCTGTCTGACGGCGGCGATCACGGAAGCGCCGACAACCCCGCTGGCAAAAGAAGCGGATGTGCATATCGACATGGGCTGCGGCTATGAAGAATACGGCATGCGCACAATCGGCTACTGCGCGAGCATCCTGACGGAAATGTTGATGGGCGTGGCCCTGGGACAGGCGCGCGGCGTTGTCAGTGAGACGGAAGCGGCGGCCTATACGGAAGACGCGCTGGCGGTGACGAAAGACCACAAGGAAATCTGCGACCGGACACTGGCCTGGTTTGATCACAATAAGGAAGCGTTGATGGACGTCGATGCCTTTGTTCTGTATGGCCCGGGCAGTCTGTACGGCGTTGCGATGGAAGGTGCGCTGAAAATTCTCGAGATTGCCAAGCGCTTCATGTGCGTCGGTTATGAGATGGACGACGGTCTGCATGGACCGACGATGGGCTTCACGAAACGGCATGCGGTCATCGTACTTAACGACGGCGGCAAGGATAACCATCTGGCAATGGGCATTGCGAAATACATGAAAAACGACGTCGGCCATGCGTATGTGATCGGCGCTAATCCGATCGACGCGGACGATTTGGGCTTCACCCCGGCCTCGAAGGACTTCGCGTGCCTGGAATATGCGCCGGTTGTAGAAATCCTCGCTTACCGGCTGGCGGTGGATTACGGCATTGAATTGAAGGACATTAAAACGCAGGATCCGCTCCCGGAGATGAAATACTTCAATACGCACGATGAATAAGCAGAGGAAGAAGCACGGGAACGTGCTTTTTCTCAACCCTCAACGCTTTGCTTTACTGAAAGCGATCTTGTTGATCGCGGTGCCGGTAGCGCTGCAGACGATCATTTCCGTCGGCATCAACATGGTCGACACGCTGATGGTCGGGGCGCTGGGTGAAACGCAGCTGACCGCGGTGTCGCAGGCCAGCCAGCTGTTCTTCATCTTCCAGCTGACATTGTTCGGGACAACCGGCGGCGCTAACGTGCTGATCGCGCAGTATTGGGGAAAACAGGATGGCGAAGCGATCCGGTCGGTGATCGGCTATACGTTCCGCGTGATGCTGAGCGCAGCGGCGGTACTGGTCGCGATCGCGGCGTTGTTTCCGCGCGAGGTCATGACGCTGTTGTCGAACAACCCCGAAGTGATCGCGGTCGGTACACAGTATTTGCGGATCGTCAGCGTGTCCTATCTGTTTTTTGGGATCACGACGGTTCTGGGCAATACGCTGCGGGCTGTCGGCGATGTCAATGTGGCAATGGGCGCTTCGCTGGCGTCGATCGGGGCGAGCGTGATCTTCAACTGGCTTTTCGTATTCGGCAATCTGGGCGCTCCGGCCTGCGGCGTTGTCGGCAGTGCGCTGGCGAACATTCTGGCGCGGATGCTGGAATGCGCTATTCTGATCGTTTATTCGCTTGGGTTTGAGAAAAAGATTCGTTTCCGTTTCAGCTGGATTCTGCATCCGCAGAAGGTTCTGTGGCCTTCGTTTGTCAAGAACTGCGCCCCGGTGGTCGCCAATGAATTGACATGGGTGCTGGGCAGCTCGGTGCTGACGATGATCTCCGGTCACATGGCTTTCGCGTTTGCGACGGCGTATGCGATCTTCAACGTCGTGGCGCAGATTTCCTGCGCGCTCTCGCAGGGGATTTCCGCAGCCGCCTCGGTCGTCGTGGGCAACTTGATCGGCGAAGGGAAACAGGCCGAGCTGGATCAGCCAATTCGGCTTTTGCAGCGGGTCGGGGCGGTGAGCGGGACGCTGGCCTGTCTGTTCATTCTGGCGATCATTCCGCTGATGCCGAAATTTTACAACATTACGCCGGAAACGTTCGGCGTGCTTGTTCAAATTATGGCCGTGGGCGCGTTGATTGAAATCTTCCGCTGCATGGGGTTTGTCAATAATGTCGGCATTCTGCGCGGCGGCGGGGATGCCCGGTTCGTCTTTTTCAACGATGTATTTTATTTATGGGTGTTTTGTATTCCAGTCGGCTGGTGGTGTTCGCAGCAGGCGGGAATGCCGGTGTTTATGACCTTCTTTATCCTGCGGTGCGACGATGTGATCAAGGCGTTTGTGGGGGACTGGCGGATTCATCATGGGCAGTGGATTCATCAGGTGACGGTTCAAGAGCGGACGTCATGATCTGACCCGGGATGGCCATGTTGGATCTGGGAAAGAACGCAAAAAGCGAAATCGGATTCCACCCATCATACCGCACATCAGCGGAACGAAACGATTGTGAAACAGGGGTTCTGTGTTCCAAGAGCCTGAAAAATCAGAAATTAAATCACCGGAAGACCGCAGACTTCATAAGATAAGAGGAATGCGAGGGATTAAATCATGACAGAGAAATCTCATTTTTCCGATGCCGCTGAAAAGCTGGCGCTGAACGTCAGCCTGGCCAGCTTTCTTATGAATTTACTGCTTTCTGTTTTTAAGCTGTTTGCCGGGATTGCCGGTCATTCGCAGGCGATGATTTCCGATGCCGTCCATTCCGCATCCGATTGCGCCAGTACCGTCGTCGTGATGATCGGCGTGCATTGCGGACATCGCCAGGCGGATGCCAATCATCCATTTGGCCATGAACGGCTGGAAAGCGCCGCGTCCCTGATTCTGGCCGTCATGCTGGGAATAACAGGCGTCGGCGTCGGGGTCAGCGCGATCAGAACGCTTTGTCATCCGGCGGCATTACAAGTCCCGGGCCGGGCCGCGCTGATGATGGCGGTGGTTTCGATCCTGGTCAAGGAAGGCCAGTACTGGTGGACACGCTGGGCTGCGCTCACCGTGGATTCTGATGCTCTGATGGCAGATGCCTGGCATCATCGCTCCGATGCCTTGTCATCGGTCGGGGCCTTGATCGGGATCGGCGGTGCGCGGAAGGGCTGGCTGTGGATGGATCCGGCCGTTGGTTTGATCATCTGCGCCTTGATTCTGGCCGTGGCCGTCAAGCTGTTCTGGCAATCGTTAAACAAGATGATCGACCAGTCCTGCGACACAAAAGCGCTGCATGCGATAGCCGAGACGATTCTCAGCCAGCACGGTGTGGTCACGATTGATACGCTGCGCACCCGGATTTTCGGAAACCGGATTTATGTCGAACTGGAGATCGGCGTCGACGCCCAGCTGCCGTTGGTTGACGCTCACGCGATCGCTGAAAATGTTCATCAAGCCGTGGAGGAAACGATCCCGCGGGTGAAGCACTGCGCCGTGCACGTTAATCCGGTGCAGAAAGAATAAACCGGACTCTCCTCTTTTGCTCTGCCCATCCCCCGGCTTCACTCAGATCCGGATCCAGTCAGGTCTTGATTTTCTCCATTGATCGCCGCCGGCTTGTTTTTGCCGGTCAGCTGTGTTTTAATTACAGTCAGATCAAGAAAAAAGATCAGGAAGTTGAGGAATTTTAATGAAGAAATGGAAATGCCTGCTGGCGTTGTTGATCATGGCGTCCGGCTGCACAGCGCAGCCGCAGCCGACGCCAAGCAGCGAGCCGGCGCCGGATACTGCGGGACTGACGCAGACCGCGGATCAGCTGGCGGAGATGTTAGTCAGTCAGCTGGGCGCCGCAAGCGTTCAATATGCGCTGATGGATGGGGATACGATCCTCGTGTCGGGTCAGCGGGGCGTGTTTGCCAAGGGCTCCGATCAGGCGTTAAGCGCGGACGATCAATATGCGATTGGATCGGTCTCCAAGATGTTTACGGCCGCGGCCGTCATGAAGCTGCAGGAAGAAGGCAAGCTGAAACTCGACCAGCCGGTCGCAGAGCTGCTTCCGGAATTCACGATGGCGGATGAGCGTTATTCTGAAATCACCGTGCGGATGCTGCTGAACCACAGCGCGGGACTGCCGGGTTCGACCTTTGACGAGGGTTTTGTGTTCGCACCGGGCACAACCGCTCATGATACGTTCCTGGAAAGGTTGAAAACAATGCGGCTGCAGGCGGATCCGGGTGCATATTCCGTGTATTCCAACGATTGTTATGTGCTGGCGGAGCTGGTTGTGGAAAAGGTCAGCGGTCAGGATTTTACCAGCTATCTCCGCTCGCAGTTTTTGGAGCCGTTAGGCATGACCCGGACGCTGACACCGGTGGAAAACGTTGATTTCAGCGCCATGCCGAAAGTCTATTCCGCAAGTCAGCCGGAGCGGGAGATTCCGGCGGATATCGTGTCGGTGATCGGCACCGGCGGTCTTTTCTCCACGGCGGAGGATTTATGCCGCTGGGGCCAGGCGTTCATGCCGGACTCCCCGGTGCTCAGCGCTGATTCTTTAAGCGCGATGAGTGAGAACGAAGCCGTAAAAGGGATCTGGCCAAGCGAGGAAGCCAACAGTCTGGACTACGGCTTAGGCTGGGACAGCGTTGCGCTCGCGCCGTTTGCCCAGGGCGGCATCCAGGCGCTGACCAAAGGCGGCGATACGATGTATTCGCATGCCAACTTCACAGTCATTCCGGAATATGGCCTGACCTGTGTCGTTCTGAGTTCGGGCGGACTGAGTTCCTATAATCAGATGATGGCCGCGACATTATTGGAACAGGCACTGCTGGAAAAAGGCGCGGTCAGCGAAGCACTGCCGCATTACCAGCTGCCGTCCGTGCCGGAAACAATCCCGGCGATCCCGGATGAAGTCAAGGGCTATGCCGGACTGTATGCGGACTCCACATCGCTGTACCGGATCGACTTTACCGACGAGGGGATGCTGAACTTCACGGTCGAACAGATGCCGGATACCCCAACGCTGCTGACGCATGTCGGAGAGGGCAAATTCCTGCTGCCTTCGCCGATGACCAATCAGCTGTTCAGCTTTGAAGAAAAGGGCGGGCACACCTATCTGAAAGTTGAAGCCGTGACGGAAATTCCGGGACTGGGCTATACGGCCGCCACGGTTTACTACGCGATGAAGGTAGAAGAAAATCCGCTGTCCGACACGGTAAAATCAGCCTGGCAGCAGCGCAGCGCCACATCGTACCTGCTGCTCAGCGAGGACGCCTCGTCGCAGATTTACGAAATGATGCTGCCGATTGCGCCGGCGCCGCTCAGCACGTTTGCGGAGGGCTATGTCAACGCACACCGGATCGTCGATGAAAACCGGGCCGAGGCGATTGTCCAGATTCCGGGCAGCGGCAGCCGCGATCAGTTTGATTACCAGTTTTTCACGAAAGACGGCATCGAATATCTGCAGGGCGGAGGCGATCTGTACGTCAGCGCAGAAGTCGCGGGGATTCTTGAAGATGGCATGACCGTCACGATCGGAGAAGATGGTTATACCGAATGGCTGTCGATTCCGGCAGAGCTGGAAGGCAAGACGCTGACGGTGAGCACGGAAGCTGACGGAGTCTTCGTCTACAATCCCGCGATGCTCTGCCAATACAACCGCGTTACGGACGGCGATCAGCCGGTTACGCTGCCGGCCGGAGGCTATCTGGGACTGGCGGGTGATCCGCAGGCTATCTTTACGATCACAATTTCAGATTAAGTTATCGGGACAGAACTTTGCTCAGACCCCTCTGATCCCGAATAAGTTACAGACTGCCGGAGCTTCATGATTCCGGCAGTTCTTTTCTTTTTCGCCGGCTTTGTCCGTTCAGCTTGAAGGAGGCAGCCAGGCTGGGGTCAGATGAATTCAGCGATTCTTCGGCGGCATGCGGAAATTCTGAATTTTTCTTTTCCGATTCTTTCTTTATTATTTAGCATTTTCACCCCGGATTTCCTCCCTTTTGCCCTGTATACTGAGGACGCATAAAGGAGGAGAAAGGAAATGGACTTTATTTTGACCACGCACGAACTAAGCAAGCGGTACCGTCATTTCCAGGCGTTGGACAAACTGACGATGCATATCCCCAAAGGTTCGATTTACGGCTTGATCGGCCGGAACGGGGCGGGGAAAACAACGCTGATCCGGACGATTGCCGGGCTGCAGCGGCCGGACGAGGGTTTCTACTGCCTCAACGGCGTAAAACACACGGATCCGCGCATGGCGGCTGTCCGGCAAAAGACAGGGGCGATTGTCGAGATGCCGGCGATTTATCTGGACATGAGCGCTTCTGAGAATTTACAGGCGCAGAATCTGCTTTTGGGCAAACCGAAAAACGATCAGGTGGAGCGCCGGTTAAAAAGGCTGGGGCTGGATCAGACGGGAACTAAGAAAGTCCGGAATTTTTCTCTGGGTATGCGTCAGCGGCTGGGGATTGCTTCCGCTCTGGCCAGCGATCCGGAGTTCTTAATTCTCGATGAACCTTTCAACGGTCTGGATCCGCAGGGAACCGCGGATCTGCGGCAGCTGATCGTAAGCCTGAATCAACAGGGGATGACGATTCTGATATCCAGCCATCTTTTAGACGAGCTGTCGCGTCTGGCAACCCATTACGGGTTTATCGATCATGGCACGCTGATTCAGGAGCTGAGCGCCGAAGAACTTCAGAAGCAATGCCGCGGCGGCTGGCGGTTAACGGTCACGGACCCTCAGCTTTGCATTCAGGTCGCCCAACGGCTGCATTACGCCTGCGAGCGGGTGGAGAATGACGTGCTGATCGATGGCGGCGGCAATATTTCCGAGCTGCTGCTGAAGCTGGCGGAAGCGGGATGCCCGGTGCAGGCGCTTCATCAACAGGATGAATCGTTGGAAAGTTATTATCTTGATTTGATCGGAAGGGACAAGCATGCGTAATCTGATGAAGACCGGTTTATTCCGGCTGAAAAAACAAAAAGCGTTCTGGATTTCTCTGTTGTTGATGATGGTTTTCGGACTGGTCCGCACGCTTTCGCTCAACGGCGATCCGGACAGTACGCTGGCTTCCGGATTCTTTATCTATGTCATGATCCTCGGTCTGGTGATGGCGGTTTTCTGCAGCCTGTTCATCGGGACGGAATACAGCGACGGCACGCTCCGCAATAAGATCATTGCCGGATGTTCCCGACCGAGCCTTGTTTTATCTAATTTTCTGCTTTGTTCGCTCGCGGGGATTGCGTTCTGCTTCGGTTATTTGATCACCGCTCTGACGGTGGGACTGCCGCTGTTCGGCGGACTGGGGACGTCCTTGCCGATCCTGCTGGAAACGGCGGGCTGCACCCTGTTAGTCAGCTGCAGTTATGCCGCGTTGTTTACCCTGATAAACTTGCTTAATTCCAACAAGGCGGTCAGCGCGATCACCTGTCTGCTGACGGCATTGCTGCTGCTGGGGCAGGGCTTTGACAGTCTGTCGCGTCTGAATCAGCCGGAACGCCTGCAGATTGTCGAAGGAACGCCGGAAGGGGAGTTTCCGACGGCGGAATGGATTGAGAATCCGGCCTATTTGAATCCCCAGGAACGGAAAGTCGTGAGCTTTCTGGCTGATTTCCTGCCGGGCGGCCAGGCTTTGCAGCTGTCCTGGATGATCGGGGAACCAGCGCACCCCCAACCGGTTCTTGCACTGTATGCTTTGATCCAGATTTTAATTTTCAATGGAATCGCCGTTCTTCTGTTCAGCCGGAAAGATCTGAAATAATTTCCGCTTTCCCTCTTCTGTTTTTCACCGCCGCGATGCGGCCGCAATTTACGTGCGGCTGACAGAATCGTCCGGTGGGAATCGGATCCACTTTCCTCAATCTTCTCAAGCCTCGGGTCAATCCGGCGTTGCCGCCAGGGATTATCCGTGATCGCTGAGAAGATTTTTCATTTTTTCAGGCGGCTGCCGGCGGATCGGAAAAGAACTTTCCGCTTTTTGCATCCTCGACAGGATTAGTGCGCGGAACTCTGGAAAGCATGGTAAAATAATCGCAGAAGCAAACGATCCGGAGGAATCGTTATAAACGGGGAATGTCCCCGGGAAAGGAATCCCAATGAGCTATATTAAGAACATCGAACCGGAAGTTAATTTAAAATTAGCCGATCAAATCGCTGTGCTGCCGGGACAGATCGTCAGTAAAACGCTGGCGCAGAACGATGCCGTCAGCCTGACGCTGTTCGCGTTGGATCAGGGTGAGGAAATCAGCACGCATGCGTCGGAAGGCGACGCAATGGTGTTGGTGCTGGAAGGGATCGGCCGCTTTACGATCGATGGTCATGTGCATTTCTGCAAGGCGGGCGAAACGATCGTGATGCCGGCGGGGAAACCGCACGCCGTCTATGCCGAGGCCCGGTTTAAAATGCTGCTGACGGTGGTTTTTCCCCAGTCCAAACAGTAACCGGCCGTTGAGCCAAGCCTAAGGTCAGCTTTCAGAGAAAACAGTCAGCCGTCAGATTGACGCTGTAAACGAAACACGTTATTTAGAAAGGTCAGGGCGAAAGCATGAATAATTTTATTTACGACATTCCGACAAAAGTTTATTTCGGACAAGGCCAGATCGTTCATCTGCCGGAGTTGATTCAGACGTGCGGTTCACGGGTACTGCTGGTCTACGGCGGGGGCAGCGTGAAGAAAACGGGGTTGTACGATACGATTACCCACCTGTTGAGAGAAAACGGGATTGAATGGCAGGAACTGTCCGGCGTGCAGTCCAATCCGAAAATCGGATCGGTGCGCGAGGGCGTCCGGTTAGTCCGCGAACATCAGCTGGATTGCGTGCTGGCGGTCGGCGGCGGCAGTACGCTGGATTGCTCGAAAGCGATCTGCGCGGGCGTTCCGTATGCCGGAGATCCCTGGGAGCTGGTGCTCGACCGCACGAAAGTGCAGGACTGCCTGCCGCTGATCACAGTGCTGACGATGGCGGCGACAGGCTCGGAAATGGACAACATCGCGGTCATCTCCAATCCGGAAACTAAAGATAAACGAGGTTTCAGCAGCTATGGGATGTATCCGCGCTTCAGCATCCTCGATCCTGTCTATACCTTCACAGTCCCCCGCAGCCAGACCGCGGCGGGAACAGCCGACATCATGTCGCATATTATGGAGTCCTATTTCGATCAGGTCCGCGGCGCTTCCGTGCAGGACGGCCTGTCGGAAGCTCTGTTAAAAACCTGCATTCAGTCGGCGCCGGTCGCGCTGGCTCACCCTGACGACTACGAAGCCCGCGCGAATCTGATGTGGGCGGCCTCGCTGGCGATCAACGGCCTGAATTCGCTGGGGAAAAACCGGGCCTGGACATGTCATCCGCTGGAACATGTCTTAAGCGCCTATTATGACATCACCCACGGCGTTGGTCTGGCAATTCTGACGCCGCGCTGGATGAAGCATGTGCTCAACGAACAGACCGTCGACGTCTTCGCCCGGTTTGCCCTGAATGTCTGGAGCGTGGATCCGCAGCTGGACTGCTGGACGGCGGCTCAGCAGGGCATAGAGAAGCTTTCGGAATTCTTCGCTTCGATGGGTCTGCCGATGACGCTGCGCGAGGTGGGAATCGACGAAAGCCGGCTGGAAGAAATGGCGGAGAAGGCTGCGGAAACAGATTTCAGCCGCGCTTTTGTACCGCTGACCCGGGAAGATATTCTTCAAATTTACCGCGCCTGCCTGTAAGCGGAACGCGTTTTATGGTATAGTTAACAAAGTAAAGTCGAGGGAAAGTCATGAATAAAATCATTCAGTTTGTCCTGATTCTCGCCGTCGGCCTGATTCTGTACTTCCTGTTAAACCGGATGATGCAGAAGCTGATGGTCGAGCTGTCGGAAATCCTGTATAAGGAAGTCAATCCGGAGAAATATCTTCAGGTGCTCAACAGCTGGAAAGGAAAAATGTTCTTTTCCAAGAAAACCCGTTCGCTGATGGCGATCGACGCGCTGTTGATGCAGAATGAAACAGCGAAGATCGAAGAAATCTTCGAACAGCTGGATGCGGCGAAGATGAATCCCGCAAACAGGCTGGGCCTGGCGCAGAAGGAAGTTTCCTATTATATTGACACTAAAAAATTCGATAAGGCGCTCAAGGCGTATGACACGCTGAAGACGATCGCCGCGAAATTCAACAATTCACAGGTTGAAAGCATCCTCAAGGAATGCACATTTCTGGTTGAAATTTACATTCACCACAATACGGAGATTCTGGATGAGGTGCTGGATCTGGCATCCAAGATGACCAATCCGTTCTATCAGGGAATTTTCCTGTACCGCGCGGCCAAGCTGTATTATTATAAAAACGATGAGGAAAACTGCCGCAAGCTGTTGGGCGAAGCGATGGAGAAACTGAAAGGCACGGCCTGGGAAGTGATGATCCGGCAGATGCTGGAGGAAAACCTGGCGCTGGTTGCCGAACGATAAACAAAGCTGCATCAAGAAAAGGGAATTCCGTGCGGATTCCCTTTTGTCTGTTTTGGGTTTTTCTGTTTGGATGACAGCCGGCGTTCAGAGCGTTTTGATCATCGTGACATGCGGGCAATACTCATCCATGTGCGTTTCCCCCGTGGAGATAAATCCCAGCTTCTCATAGAAACCGGCGGCCCGGCACTGGGCGGACAATTCAACTTCCCGCACGCCCTGTTGAGCGAGATGCTTCATCATCGCGTTCATCACCGCTTCTCCCTGACGCTGTCCGCGGTAAGGAAGGCTGACGGCCACCCGGCCGATAATCCAGCGTCCGCTTCCGTCTTCCTTGGCAAACGCCCGGCAGGTGGCGACCGGCTGCGGACCGTCGCTGATCACGCAATGCAGGCAGGTTTCGTCAGTTTCGTCAAATTCATTATGAAATCCCTGTTCCTCGACAAACACCGCCTGACGGATCGCGGCGGCTTGTTCGAAACCAGGTTGTTTTCCAGTGAAAAAATGCAGTTCCATGAAAGTTCCTCCTTGGCTGGCTTAATCCTAGCTTGATTTGAGGGGCTTGTCAACTGCGATTCGCGGCTCTTTCTAAAGCTTGCGGATCATGGTATAATGTTCACCATGAGGTGAGTATTCATGGAAATCGCGATTGTCATTGTCAATCTGATTTTATTATTTTATTTTACCCGGATGGCTATTCATTCCCGGCAGGTACAGGTAGCGGGGAAGCTGGGACCGACGTGGATCATTACCGTGTTCTTTGTCGGAATCGGAATTATCCGGCTGTTTCAGAATCATTCGTTATTCTCAATCATCCAGACCGTGCTGATCGTCTTGCTGGGGGTGCTTTACAGCCAGATGCGCAGCGGCTTCAGCGATCAGGGGATCGTTCTGTTGGGTAATCTCTATACCTGGGATCGGATCACGCAGGCTGACGTTACGGACACGGAGGAAACTCAGGAGATCAAGGTTGAATTCACTGTGAAGAAGGTCAGCCGCTTCGTTTATTTCACAACGGCGCAGCGGGACGCCGTCGAAGCGATGCTGACGCGTTATGAACAGGAACGGGCCGAGCTGGAATTGAAAGCGAAAGCCAAAGGGTAAAAGCACGAAGAAACGTCATAAACATAAAAAAGACTTGAATGAGGTTGCTGCCATAACACAGCGGCCTCATTCAGGTCTTTTGTTTTTCAATCAGTTATGGAGGGCACAGAGCGAAAGCTTCTGCCGCAAAAGATTGTAAATGAGATCGGCAGGGAAGCTCTGTTATTGTCCCGGATAGGTTGCGATTTCCTGCAGCTGCAGCGTATCGTATTCTTCACACACGGCGTCGACGCTTGCACCTTCGCCCAGCTTAACACATAATTCCTTGATTGTATTCCAGGTGTTGAAATGCAGTGAGAAATCCTGGTTTGGAATTTGTTCATCCGTGGTCAGACTGGAAATCAGCGGCGCGGCCTGCGGCAGCGTGGCTGCTTCATTGCCGCGGGCTGAGGAGGTCTTGCGCTGCAGCCGGGCGAATTCATTGAGTGTTTCGACAGTGCCCAACGCTTCCACCGCAGCCAAAGCTTCATCTAAATGCTTTGAATTGGGATTCACGGCCAGCCGCTGGTCAGCGCCGACTACGCAGATGGTGCCTTCTTCCAGTATCGGCATCGCTGTCATGGCCATTTCAAAAGGATAATCATCAGAGAATGCGGATCCCCGGCAAATCGTACTGATTAACGCGCATTGGCCGTCACGGAACCGGTTTCTCTCTTCTTCGCTGTTGGGCTGGGTGCTGAGCGCCTGCTCAATATTCAGATAGCCGCTGTCAATCATCATTTTTAAGAAGGTGAAGCCCGCGCGCATATACGTGCTGATCGGCAGAGTTCCTTCCGTCAGCTGCGCCAGTTTCTGTTCTGGATTCTCACCCCGATACAACGGCGCCAGACCGGCTCCCATCGCTAAAAGGCTGAGTCCGTAATCCATATTTGAACCGTAAGGCACAATCCCGTTTTGCTTCAGCGTTTCACAGACAACGAGAAATTCTGACAGATTTTCCGGAACTTCCAAGCCGAATTGATGAAGCAGGTCGACATTCCAGAGAAAGCCGAATGCCGTATAGGTCAGCGGGAGCGAGAACACCTTGCCGTCATAAGTACTTTGGTTCAGCGCTGCTTCTGAAAGATTGTGGACAAAATCCATGTGGGCCAGATCGTAGATATATCCTTTCCGGTCAAATTCAAGGACGTCCTCGGCCGGGATGATATACAGATCGTCGGCCTCCCCGCTTTCCATTCGTTTCAACAAAAGTTCGCGGTAGGACAAGCCCTCATCGGCGTAAAAATTAGCGCTGTCGCTGTAAAGAATAAATGTTTTTGTCTGCTCGGTGTTGATGATTTCGTTGAAGCATTGCTGAATCAAGCTGGAAATGGTTTCGCCCTGGGCAAATAATGTAATGACAATTTCTTCATTTTTATCATCGAGATAGACTTCCGGCCCGTTCGGTTTCGTGGAACAGCTGGAGATCAGACAGAGCGCGGTCAGCGCCGCGGCGGCTTTGTAAAGCTTAGCTTTGATACTCATGATCCTTGTCCTCATTTCTTGGGTTGGTTGATGGCTGTTCATCCGGCTGATAACGGCGGAGTGTTTCAAACAATAAGGAATACTCAATCGGCTTGGCAATATGTCCGTTCATGCCGGCGGCGATGCATTTCTGCACGTCCTCTTCAAACGCGTCGGCGGTCATCGCGATGATCGGCAGAGCGGCTTTGACCGGATCCGCCAGATTGCGGATGGCTTCGGTGGCCTCATAGCCGTTCATTTCCGGCATGTGAATATCCATTAAAATCAGATCGAAGGCATCTGCCGGCTGTTCCCGGACCAGATCGAGCGCCTGCCGTCCGTTCTGAGCGCAGGTCAGCTTGATTCCGCAGCTGTTTAACAGTTCAATGACGATTTCCCGGTTCAATTCGTTATCCTCAGCCAGAAGAACGCGCATACCGCTGAAGTCTTCAGCGGGAACGCGGTTATTTTGAGCTTCTTCAGCTGTTTCGGAATCCGGACGATTCCGGGTCAGCGCCCGGGACAACTTTTCAATCAGTTCGTTCCGGAAGATCGGTTTTGTCAGAAAACCGTTGATGCCCGCATCCAGTGCTTCCTGCTCGACGTCTTCCCAATTGTAAGCGGAAAGAAGGATGATCGGGATCTCGTCTGAAATCTGGGCGCGAATTCTGCGCGCGGCTTCAATTCCATTGAGATCGTCCATTCTCCAGTCCATGATGATTCCTAAATAATCCCGACCTTCCTGATGGGCAAGCAGGGCGGCGTCAATTCCCTGCTGCCCGGTATTGGCGCAGGTGACCTGGACTTTTTCAACTTCCAGCATGGCGCGGAGGCCTTCGCACGTGTCCAGATCATCGTCAACGACCAGGACCCGGCAGCCAGCCAGCACCGCTTCCTGGAGCTGGGGTGTTTGCGCTGTGGACAGCGGCAGCGTCACGGTGAATTTAGAGCCGACTCCCAGCTGACTTTCCACCTGAAGGGTTCCCGACATCATGTCAACAATATTTTTAGTGATGGCCATGCCCAGGCCGGTGCCGGAAATCTGGCTGATGCGGCTGTCCTGGGCCCGCTCAAACGGGGTAAAGATCCGCGTCAGGAATTCCGGCGTCATGCCGATTCCAGTATCTTCAACGGTGAAAATCACCTTGATTTTATCATCTCCGTCCGGTTCTTCATGGAGGCCGATCGTGATATCCTGCTCCGGCGGCGTGTATTTAACAGCGTTGGACAACAGGTTTAACAGAATTTTCTGAAGGTGCAGGGTATCGCCGAGCACCGTGTCATAGTCCAGCGCGCTGGATCGGATATGCAGCGTCTGGCGTTTCTTCGTCAGGTCCGGCTTGACCAGGATCAGAACGTCCGAAATGAGCTGGGACAGGTTGACGGGCTCTTTTTTCAAGCTGATCTTGCCGCTTTCAATCCGCGACATGTCGAGTACTTCGTTGATCAAATCCAGCAGATGCTGGGAAGCCAGGCTGATTTTATCCAGGCAGTGCGCCACTTTCTCAGGTTCGTTCAGATGCGCCTGCGCGATCGTCGTCATTCCGATAATCCCGTTCATCGGCGTGCGGATATCATGCGACATCGAAGAGAAAAAGACGGTGCGGGCCTGGTTGTTTTCCTGCGACTGCCGCAGTGCGTCGGCCAGATCCTGGCGCATGTGATGCTCCGGCGTCGTTTCGTGCAGAACAGCGAGATATTGATCGGCGTGAACAGGAATGAAATAAATCTCAATCCATCGCTGCAGCTCGTTTGCGGTACCCTGCTGATATTCACAGCGCTGCCGCTGGTTCAGCTGACCGTTTAAAAATGCGCGGCCGGCCGGATCCTGCTCCGGCATCCCGCAGCTCAAAAATAAACGTTCCGGATGACGGACGGCGTCGTCCGGTTCAATGTTGAACAAAACGCGGACGTTTTCGGAAAGCATCTCCACCTTGCGTTTTGACGGCGTATATAACAGAAAGGCAAAATCAACATTCTCGGAAATGATCTGAAACAGCTGCTCGCGGCGTTTTCGTTCCTGTTCGCGGCTGCTCGAGGCCTGCCGGCTTAACAGAAGAACGGTGATCAAGACCAGCGCGATTAATAATCCAGCCAGCGCGAAGGAAATCAGCTGCAGGATTTCAGCGGATTCCTGCTGCAGGATATTCTGCGGCAGGATCGAAATTAAATACCAGGGATGGCTGCAGTCAAGCGGAACAAAGCACAGAAAGCTGTCTTGCTGACGATACTGGATCCGGATTGTTCCGGACCGATTTTCCGCAATCAAATTTTTCAGCGCGGCGGATACAGCCGGATCGTTGCGCTGCTTTTCCAGAAACGCGTACAGGTCGTCGGTGCCGCTGGCGGAACTATCAATAATCCAGGCCCCGTCGTCAGCCTGGACGACATACGCGCTGCCGGCGCCGCCGCTGAATGTGAACAAGGAAGGACTGTGATAGTTGGCCATCGTTTTATCCGCATACAAAGCGCCGGCCTGTTCACCGTCGATCCACACCGGTGTCTGGAAAGTGATCTGCAGGCGGCCGCTGGCTCCGATATAAGCGTCGGAATATCCGGTTTTTCCCTGGCTTAACGCGATCTCGTCAAAGCTTAAATCCCGCGGCGAAAGCCCGGCGCCGGTCGAATCCCAGCCCCGGCCGTCCGCACCGATAAAGTAAAAACGAAAAAAAGCGGTGGCGTCCGTATATTCAGCCAGCGCCCGGACGACATCCGGGGCTTGTCCGGTATCAATCCGGCTGAACAAATTCGCACAGGTTTCCAGCTGCTGCTGATCGCTGGAAAAATTATTAAGCAGACTGTCGGAGATCATCCGCGTTGAATTTAACAGCGTCGTGTTGGCGCTGATGTTCATTTTTTCTTTGATTTGACCCATCGCGGCGACCATCAGGCTGCCGGTTCCCACCAGCAGCAGGATCATCCCCAGGACGAAAGCGACGGATTGTTTCTTATATTTCATACGGTTCACCTTCATTTTCAAAAACGGGTGTTGCGGCCGCGGCCGCTGCCCGGGAATGCGCCAAAGCCAAAGCCGGGCTGAAATCAGAAAAGCCGGAGGGGATGTAAACAGGACGGAGATTCGGGGATTTCCGCGGCCTATGAGATTAGAAAACGTTATATTCTAAAATAAAGTATAACATTGAAATAGTTGAATAAATACTAATATTAGTATTAAATAAGCGGATTTGGTTCAGAATCTGACGCATCTTATAACAAATAAGGAATATCGGCTTTTTTCTTTCACTTTGCCGGGGGAAAGCCGAAGATCCGGCAGCGGGGCGGTGAAAATTCCGGAACAGAGAGGAGAAAATCCGAGTTTTCTTTTCTTACGGCGGATCTGCATGGTTCCGTCCTTTCTTCTGCGGAAATCATGCGGGAAAATAAAAAAACGGAAACCGGAACCGGCTTGGAACCGGTGGGTTTTCCGTATAAGAAGAATCAGCGCAAATGAGTTTTAAGAGGATGAAAGCGAGGAACCAAACGAGCCGCCATGCTCGCCGCCCTTGCCGCGGGTCCGCTTGTAGATTGTCCGTTCGACGACCATACCGCCCGGCCGCAGATATTCCGTGTTGAGAAATTCCAGATAGGTGCCCGGGGTAACGATGCCGCCGATCGGAATCAGATCCAACTCTTTGCAATGAAGCAGCTCATCCGCTAGCAGAACGCAGTTGGTGCTGAAGACGAAATAGGTCTTGAATTTTCCATTGGCAAACTTATACATGTGCGCGTGCGTTGCGTTCCAGACGCGTGACGCGTAATCCTTGGCTTCGCCTTCAGCCGTTTCCCCCTCGGCTAACAGCTGGGCGTCCGGCCGCCAGGTGTAGGCGCGCTCCATCATCGCGTCGATGCGTTTTTGAAGCATGGCTTTCTGACTCTCGTTTAGCGTCAGACCATAGCTGATAATCGTTTTGTCTTCGGATTTCAGCGCGTGTTTTAAAAATGTTTCCCGGTCGGATACGACCAGCACGCCGTCGCCCAGCGTGCCGAACAGACCGCGGTGATGCGGGTCATGGCAGCCGTAGGAATAGATTTTGCCCTGAAAGCTGATGTCGACATGCCCCAGCGATTCCGGCCCCGATTCTTTCAGGTAGATAAACACTTCCAGATCTGTGCTGGCCTGCGGCGCAACCTGCGCGTCCGGATTCAGCTTGTTCGTTTTGATCAGCGCATTGATCGACAGGAAGAAGCGCTGCGGAATGATTGCCGAGATTAAAACCGGGATGGAGATGCGCAGATGTTCGCGGATTTTGACGCTCATGCCCGCGCTTAATAAATCCTTTAACGCTTCCAAAACCGTGACGCCGCCGTAGAAAATCAGATAGGCCCCGGCGATATAGGCGACGATCCACAGCTTG
The DNA here is from genome assembly GCF_000157995.1 of Holdemania filiformis DSM 12042. Classification (GTDB taxonomy): domain Bacteria; phylum Bacillota_I; class Bacilli_A; order Erysipelotrichales; family Erysipelotrichaceae; genus Holdemania; species Holdemania filiformis. The sequence continues at coordinate 146,633 of NZ_GG657557.1, read as the reverse complement.
TTGATCGGTTTCAGCATCAACATCGCCGCGAAGACAGCGTCCGCCAGACCTTTTAAGAACAGGACATAGGTGCCTTTCAGACAATCCCGGCGATAGACGTAGAAATTAATAAACTGGATTGCGGCGTTCAGCAGCGCCCACCAGCCGATAACGTAATGAATAAACTTGAAGAACAAGCCCGGATTGAAGAACGTGTAGACCGCCAGGCCGATACATAACAGGCTGGTCAGGATCGTCGACAGATTCAGGCTGGCTTTTTGCTTATTATTCAACGCCCGCAGAATTTGATTGAGTCCGATCCACAGAAAACCGATCATGAATAAAATATAGATCAAGGTCCAGATCTTCGAATACTCTGTGAAAAACAACGCACCCAGGACAATAAAAAAGATCCCGGTTAATAAGGAAGAAGCACTGCTGAATTTATTGGTAAGCATACGATCCCCTCCCTTCCCTGCGCTTGAATTCTTACCTATTATAGAACAAATAAGGAATGAAAGAAAGCAAATCTCCCCGCGATTGACAAAAGCCTGAAAATGCCTATCGAGGAAAAGAAAAGGAAGGGTATAATAAAGACAAAAGAAAGAAGGTTGCGGTATGGCAGTGTTGTATAAAAACGGTGTGATGGTGACGATGAACGGCGATCAGACCGCGGAGGCGTTAATTGAAAAGGATGGACGAATCGCGATGGTGGGTTCGTTAGCACAGGCGCGGGCCTGGCAAGCGGCTCACCCGCAGGAAAAACTGGAAGAACGGGATTTGGCGGGGCATGCGCTGCTTCCGGGATTCATCGATCCTCACAGCCACATCACGGCGCTGGCGCAGACCGTGAATCTCGTGCATTTTGACGACGTATCCTCAATCGGCGAACTGCAGCGGAAAATTAAGGATTTCATCGGCGAGCGGCAGCTGCCGGAAGGAACCTGGGTTCAGGGCTTCGGCTACGATCATAACTTCTTAATTGAAAAACGGCACCCGACACGCGCGGAGCTTGATGCCGTGAGCGCGTCGCATCCGATCTTGATCGCCCATGCTTCCGGACACATGGGCGTTGTGAATTCCGCGGCGCTGAAGCAGCTGGGGATCGACGCATCCACGCCGGATCCGGAAGGCGGCAAGATCGGCCGGGAAGCGGGCAGTCAAAAACCGAACGGATACCTGGAAGAAACGGCGTTCACGCTGCTGTCGCGGGGATTTGCGGCTCCGGATCTAGATCAGCTGCTCGATCAGCTCGATCAGGCGCAGGAAAAATACTTATCCTACGGTATCACCACAGTGCAGGACGGGATTACGAAACGGCCGGACTGGGCGGTGCTGCAGGCGATGGCGGAACGGAAACGGCTCAAGGTCGACGTTGTCAGCTATGTGGATCTCAAGGATAACGAAGCGTTGATCGGCGAGCATCCGGAGTATGCCCAAGGCTATCAGAACCGGCTGCGGATAGGCGGCGTGAAGATTTTTCTGGACGGATCTCCGCAGGGGCGGACGGCCTGGATGAGCGAGCCGTATCTGGGCGCCGATTCGCAGTATTGCGGGTATCCGGTCTATACCGATGATCAGGTCGATGCGTTTATCGATGAAGCGATGGGGCATCACTGGCAGCTGCTGACCCATTGCAACGGCGATGCGGCCGCGGAGCAGCTGATCCGCTGTACGCATCGCCAGCAAGCCCGGCATCCGGAGGCCGCTGCGTTGCGTCCGGTCATGATCCATGCCCAGCTGGTGCGCCGTGATCAGCTGCCGCGGATGAAAGCGCTGAATATGACGGCGTCGTTCTTCACCGCGCATTGCTGGTACTGGGGTGATATTCATCTGCGCAACTTTGGACAGCTGCGCGGCGGAAATATCAGTCCGATGCGCTGGGCGATCGACGAAGGCTTGAATGTGACGATGCATCAGGATACGCCGGTCATCATGCCGAATATGCTGGAAAGCGTAGAATGTGCCTGCCGCCGCGTCACGAAGGGCGGCCAAGCGCTCAATCCTGAATTGCGGATCACGCCGCTGGAAGCATTGCAGGCCGTGACGATCAACGCCGCGTGGCAATACCATGAGGAAGACCGCAAGGGATCGTTAGAGGAAGGCAAGCTGGCGGATCTGGTGATTCTGGAAAAGAATCCGCTGAGCTGTCCGGCTGAGGAAATCGGAACGATCGCGGTGCTGGAAACGATCAAAGAAGGCGTTTCTGTTTATACCCGGAAATAAGAAGCAAAGCTGAAAGTCCTGCGCTGCGGGACTTTTTTGTCTGCTTTCTGACAATTCTCTGACGATTCGAGGAGGACGCTTGTTTTATTATGCGGAAGCCGGTAATCTGGAAACAGAAGGGAAGCGGGGCCGGAATCGCTCTCCGCGATGCCCTTTCATTAGGAATGAAGTCCTGAAGGAGGAACTGACAAAGAATGTGGGAACATGATTTTGAAGCAGCGCGGCTGACGGATCAGGAGTGCGACGTCTGCGCCCGGCTGCGGTTAACAGAGCGCGGGGAGAATCCTAACCTGGTCGCGGAACTGTCGACCGGGTATGTCGTCTTGGGGGACGATCAGTATATTCGCGGCTACACGGTGTTGATATGCAAACATCACGCGACGGAATTGTTCGATCTGGAACCGGACTTCCGGGCGAAGTTTCTTGAAGAAATGGTGCTGACAGCCCAGGCGGTTGCGAATGTCTTTCAGGCCGAGAAAATGCATTATGAGCTGCTGGGAATCGGCCGGGGTGTTCACATGCACTGGCATCTGTTTCCCCGCCATGCCGGCGATACACCGCAGCCCGGCCCGGTCTGGCTGACGCCGAAGTCAATCCTGCATGGTCCTGACGCGCAGGTTTCCGATTCCCAGCGGCAGGCCTGGATCCAGGCGCTGCGTGAAGAAATCAACCGGCTGCAGGCTGAGCGGTAGTCTTTTAATGATGCCGGAAGAAGCCTGGATAAGGAATGATTGCTTAATTGGATACGACGAAAGTCATGAAATTTAAAAGAACCCTAAAAACAGCCGCGGCTGTTTTCAGGGTTCTACTTCGATTCAGGGTTGGTATAGAAGATCCATACTCAGAAACAGGCAGGATAAAACGCTAACTAACGCATTATCCTGCCTGGCCTTTTTATCTTTACTCGAATCCGAGGAAGAACCGTTTTTATTATATTAGGAAAGTGGATCTCAAAAGATAAGGATAATATAAAAACATGAAGAGTTATATTTTCGCTATTCGTTGTTTTTCCTGCCCCGGGAATCGGAGTGAACCTCAGCCAGATGGAACTGATTCTTTCCCTGTTGTTTAGCGCAGTACATTGCCTGGTCCGCCCGGCTGAATAAGCTTGGATAGGTATCCCCGGATTGACTGAGGGCGGCGCCGATGCTCAAGGTTACCTCCGCGTCGATCTGTTCGCGCTGCAGCAGCTTCGGCAGCGTCTTGGTAAGCTGCTTTACTTTCTGATGGATAACCGCCGGATCGCTGGTATGCAGGAATACGATAAATTCATCACCGCCGATTCGTCCGATTAAATCGTTCTGACGGAAACAAGTTTTCAGCAGTGTGCCGACAACGGTCAGCACCTGATCGCCGACGAAATGCCCCAGCTCGTCATTGATCACTTTGAAGTCGTCAATGTCGATCATAAACAGGCAGCCTTCCGCGTTTTCGCTCAGTTCTTCTGTAATCTGTTGTTCTGCGGCCCGCTTATTTAAGACAGAGGTCAGACCGTCATAGCTGGACTTTTCAATCAGTTCACGTTCAATATATTTCTGTTCCTGGATGTCGGTCAGCTTGCCGATGATCATCACCGGATCGCGGTGGAAACGTTCGTAAACCGCTTGAAACTGGCAATTAAACCAGTGATAGCTGCCGCCGCGTGTTTTGATCCGCAGCTGCACGGAACCAAATTCCTGAAACCGGTGAATGTTTTTAAAAGCTTCTTCAATTTTATAAAAATCCTCGGCATGGATAAACGGCGTCATGCGATGATTCTTTTTGACATGGCTGGCGGATAATTCTTTGATCGGCAAGATTTTCTGGGCGTTGCTGGTCAGCTCCAACGTATCTTTGATAACGTCGTATTCAAAAATCAGCGTATCGGAAAACCGGGACAAGAAAGCGTACCGGCGCTGTTCCAGATCAATCTGACGGCGCTGATGAGCAAGGATGAGGTAAAACAGATAAGCCATTCCGGCAGTCATCAAGATCAGAAAGAGGCCGATCTGCATTGTAGTAAGCAGAATCTGCCGGGAATTTTCTGAAGCTTCATTGGCATGGGTAAAATTGACGAGCGTCCAGCCGTTAACGGCTAATGGGGTTAAAGATACATATAAAGCGCCTTCTTTGTGCGTCTGGATTCGGAATGTACCGGAACTGCCTGTCTGCAGGGTGGTGCGGATCTGCTGCAGGGTGGTTTCTGAATTAGAATTTCCTTTTAACAGCGCGTAGAGATTGGAATAATGGCTTTCATTGGGATTCACTGTGTAGAGAACAGACCCGTCAAGCAGCACGATCCAGCTGTTTAGCGGCGCCTGAATCCGCTCGGACTGACTTTTCTGTAACAAGCGGTTGACGTCGACGGAAGCTTGCAGGATCGCCTCCAGCTGAAGATCGCGGATGACCGGCGTCAGTACGCAAAATACGGATTGTTCGGAATTTTGGGTTTCAATGCCGGTGATGATCGTTTTATTCTGCATTAGCTGCTCGCGCTGAGCGGAAGAAAGTTGAATTTCCTCCGGCGACCGCCACTGCACTTCAAAGTGCTCATTCAGTCCGGATAACAAAGACAGCGCCGGGTTCAGCGCGGCGTTTTCCGGTTCCGGCTGCGACTGGGACAGCAGTGCGGCCAGCGTCTGCAGCGTTCCCTGGATATCATCGACGGTCCCTGAAAACTGAACGCCTTCGCTTTCGATATAGGCTGTATAATTTTCCATGACCTGCTGTTCAAATTTAACGTTCAGCCAACTCTGATAACTGTTGAATACGATAAAAATGAGACCCGCGAAGACTAAGGTTCCAAGAATCAGCAGCGAGCTGTTTTTCCTGCTTTTTCTCTGCATGTTGTTCACATCCGTTCTTATGATCGAAATAGATTGGATTTGTGAGGGGAAATGAAGGTTTTCGGCTTAACTATGAAAATTATATTCAACAAGTTGAAAAAATACAACATAAATTATGAAAAACAGGCTTTATTCCGAGCTTTTCAACTGATTCTCAGCTAAAATTATGTTAGAATCTAAGCGCTTTCGCTTGGAATTGGTTTCCGGTCATGGTAAACTAAAAGACGGAGTTGAGAAAGATGATGCAATTAAAAGAATTTATCTTAAGAGGCGGCGAGGTCGCGGTCTTGTTTTTTGAACTGCTTGCGTTGATTATGATTATTTACGCCGGCTGCAAAGGCGCGATTTCGTTATTCAAAAAAGACGACAACGTCGCGCTGGATCTGTTGAAGGGATTCTCGACCGGTCTTTCCTTCTTATTAGGCGCGGAGATTCTGAAAACGATCGCGCTGGAGGAAGTCAGCGAGCTGATGATGGTCGGCGGCGTCATTGCGATGCGAGTCGCCTTGTCGATCCTGATTCATTGGGAAATGAAACAGGAACAGCACGAGCGGGAAATGGAACTGCTTGAAAAGAACCGCGACTAAATTCGGCGGCGTATTTAACCCTCGGGCAAAGGGGACGCAGACGAGCTTTGACCCTGAATTTGTCATGAAGACAAACAAAACGCGACAAAAGCGCAGCG
>NZ_GG657557.1:127950-140647 GCF_000157995.1 Holdemania filiformis DSM 12042 | reverse complement strand
AATCCGCGGTCCTGATTGGCAGACAACGGATTTGATGAAGGTGAATTGAATCAGTGTTTCCCGGAGATTGAGGATTCATCGGGGAGCGGCAGGTATTTTGTTTCGTAATCCGCGACGGGAATTGGTTTGGAGAACAGAAAGCCCTGGGCAATGCCGACGTGGCATTGATTCAGGATGCCCAGCTGTTCCTCGGTTTCTACGCCTTCCGCGACCAGCTTGATCTTCATTTTCAGGCAGACGTCGCTCATGGCTTGAATTAACGCCCGTGCTTTTTCATTAACGGCGATATCCTGAATTAAGCTGCGATCCAGCTTGAGGATATCGAAATCCGCGCCGGAGAATAACGAGAGATTGGAAAATTCCACGCCGAAATCGTCGATTGAAACGCTGAATCCGGATCGCCGCACGGCGTCGATGGTTTGGCGCAGGTCTTCTTCCCGGACATCCAGCGCATTTTCTGTAATTTCAATTTCTAAAAGATCACGGCTGATTTGATAATGATCGCTGAGCTCAGCCAGCCGCTGACAGAATGTTTCTTCCAAAACGGTGTAGCGGGAGAAATTGACGGAAACCGGCGAGATCGGCCGGCCTTCCCGAATCCATTTTTGAAGCCGCAGACACACAAATTCAAACACAAAGAAATCGATCTGGCTGATCGTCTGGGTTTCTTCCAGCAGCGGGATGAAAGCATTGGGCGCCAGGATCAGATTTTCATCCAGCTGATACCGGACCAGCGCTTCAGCGCCGACCAGAAGTCCGGTGTCGATCGCAATTTTCGGCTGGAAATAAACGAGGAAGCGGCTTTCATTCAGCTTTTGACGCAAAACGTTTAAATTGGCTAACGGCAGCACTTCATCGGTATGATGCCGGTAACGTCCGGTTTGCGAAGCATGGTAATAATAAGCTTTCTTATCTTTATACATCTTTTCATCCGCAGCTTTGATCGCGGAAGGAAGCTGGGATCCGTCGGGCGCCCAGTGAGTGCCGATTGCCAGGTGCAGCTTGGCGTTGCTCTGCAGCCGCAGCCGCAGATATTGAACCTGGCCGAAGAATTCCTCTTCCGTGATATCGTGCGTCAAGACGACGAATTCATCGCCGCCGATGCGGTAGCAGGAATCCGGAGCGAAACAGGCCCGCAGGTGATCGGAACAGGTCCGCAGCGCTTCATCGCCGCGGTCATGACCAAATTGATCATTGATTTCTTTTAAACCGTTAAGATCGACAAACAAGACGCCGACCGGCTGCGGATCCGTAATTTTTTTGTCTAAATCCTGGATGTAGCGGTTGCGGTTGAACAAGCCGGTTAAACTGTCCGTATAGCTGAGCTGCGCCAGTTTCGCCTTGTCCATCGCGCGGTGCCGGGCCAGCAGAAGGAAGTATCGCAGCGTCTGCAAGACGATGATCGAATTCTGAAGCTTGCCTGAAGCCGGATTATCAATGCAGATGCAGTCGATAACTTCGCCGCGCACCTCAAGGGAAAGAATGATCAGCTGCTGAATGTTGTAAGCGCGCAGCAGGGTATATTCGTCAGGGAACGATGTTTTTAACAGCTCCACATTCTCAACGACGTAAGATTCATCTTCAAGCAGCCGTTTCATCCACCGGGCGTAGAACGGCCTGACTTTCAAATCGGAAAGCATTTCGATGTCCGCGGCTTTTTCGCCCGACCAGCGCGAAGTAATCGTCAGCCGGACCGGACTCAGGGAGAACAGGGTAATGCGTTCCGCTTCCATGAATTCGCCTAATCGCCGGAGCATTTCCGGGATCGCAGATTCCAGCATTTCATCCTCATACAATTCGCGGACGCAGTCGACGATCAGCTTTTCATTATCCAACATCGTTTTTAAGCGCTGTTTTTCTTCTTCGCTCTTGGTTGTGTCAAACGCAATTTCCAACCGCGCCCGCCGTCCGTTCCACGTCACAATCCGGTCTTTAAGCAGGTAATGGCGGTGCGTCAGCGCGTTGTTGATTTCCCAGCTGTACGTTTCATTATCCTTCAGCCTGGAGTTGGTGCAGAAGGGACAAGGGTGATCCAGACCCTGCAGCACCTTGTAGCATTTTTTCCCTTCGATGGAATCACAGCCGAAAGCCTTGCGGCCGCTTTCATTAATAAATAATAAATCATAGGTTTCCGGGTCCGAGATGTAAATCAATTCACTGATTTCATTCATCGGCGCCTGCAGCTCGCGGTTGAGCTGATCTAATTCCTCCTGCCGGCGGCGGGTTTCCATCTCTTCCTGTTCCAATCGCTTCTGCCGTTTGTGCTGAATGTGGCTGAAATACAACAGCGCCAGCGTAATCAGAAGAAAGAAGACGTTGACTAAAAGCAAGGAAATCTGAGCCTGATGGACGCTGGCTTCGGTATAGGCTTCAGCGAAGCTGACCGCGTCGTTGGCCAGATCGAAATAGGTTTCGCTCAAGGCGTAAAGCTGATCGGAGGAAGCGCCTGCACGGAAGTCGTAAATCGCGGCTTTTACCTGTTTCCAGGCGTCCTGCATCCGCAGAATCTGATTCTGGAACGGTTCGTCATTCAACCGAATCAGAGCGTCAGGGCCTTGGCCGGTTTCCAATTCCGTCAACAATACGTCGATTTTTTCAATCATCGCGTCGTCAGCCTGATGATTCAGCTCTTGCTTGACAAGCCGCTGCGTTGCGCCCCGGACAATTCCGGTATAGTTAATGACACGGGCGTTGCCCTGGAGATTGCGGATGGTGAACAACGAAAGAATCCCGGTCAGGATTAAGGAAAGGATTAAAGGAATGAGTAAAAAACGGGTGGAATACGAAATCTTATTGCTTTTCATAACGATACCGCTTTCTTTATTCAACCGCGGCGCTCCAATGAGGGCAGTCACCCGATTCAGCCTTGCCAGGTGGATGTTACTTTCATTATACTGCAATTTATAGGGAATAAAAGCTTAATTCCGGTAAACGAACCGCGGAAATCCGCAGAATGGGAATTGATCGGAAAATGATCGATTTTTTCATTTAAATTCATAATTTTAAGGATTGGAAGTCAAAAACAGGTCAAATTGAAAACAACCGGGCGGGTGCGCTGAGCGTCCGGCCAACGCTGGAAAAGCATAAATAAAACCGGGCCGGAGCCCGGTTGGATCAGGAATGGAAAAAGCTTCGCAGCTTTCCGGTAGTTAGCCGGGAAAGATCGGAAGTCCGCATATTGAATTCCGGTTTTGTCTGCGGTTTAACAGAATTGAACTCAGGTTCCCGCCTGCCTTTATCAAGGCGGAAGCTTAGGCCGCTTCGCGGCGGAAGCCGGTAATTCCCATCGCGCCCTTGCCGCCGTGCACGGTCATGACCGCCCCCAGCTCAAAGACCAGCACTTCCTGGAAACCGTCGTTCAGCACGCGCTGGCGCATCCGTTCCAGGATATCCGGATCCGCACCTTTGGCAAGATGATCAGCGCCATCGTGCGGTCCAGCGGTTCCTCGCTGAGGAAATCCTCAACCATCTGCGACGCCGCCTTTTTCATCGTACCGTAATATTTCTTGGTGTTGATTAGCTCACCCTTCAGGATGTCGATCCGCGGCTTGATCCGAAGCAGGGACGCCCCCAGCGCCGCTGCGTTGCTGACACGGCCGCCGGCTGCCAGGAAGTCCAGCTTTTCCGGAATGAATAACGTCTTAATCCGCGGCACCCATTTGCGGATCTCGTCAGCCAGCTGCGCGGCGCTCCACTGGGGATTACGCGTATGCAGCTCAACCGCTTTGAGCGTTAATAAGCCGAAGCCGCCGGAAACGTTCAGGCAGTCGACCAGATGGATTCGCTTTTCATCGCAGTCCTGCAGGCTGATAAGCGCATTCTGGAACGAACAGGAACAGGCCGAGGAATAACCGATGTGAACGATCTCGACCTCCGGATCCTCTAACAGCCTGTTGAAAAATTCACTGTATTGATACGGGCTGACCGCGCAGGTTTTCGGGATCTGCCGTGTGGCTTCATAAAAATCGTAAATTTCCTGAATCGGAAGCTCGCCGTCGAGCACAGTCCGGTCCGGAAAGTTGACGCTGAAAGGTACCATTGGAACATTTAATTTTTCCAACATGGAAACCGGGATGTCAGAACAGCTTTCAGTTGTAATGATTGTTTTCATAACAAAGTCCCCCACTTATTTTCAACTCTGATTCTTCTGGTTCAGGATGTCAGGACATCTCATTAAGGAAAACCAGACGCTAATACTTTAACGTGTTCAGGGTGTCAAGTAAAGTCTTCTTTTGATGAAAAATTAAAAAAATGTTTGGCATAAAAGAAAAGACCACACATTTTAAAAATTGTGTAGTCTAAGATCGTGATCAAATTATGAAAATTTTCAATCAGACTTGCCGGAAAGCCGGTCTTCCGTTATTTCAGGCGTTGACGGGCTGGGAATCCAGCCTGCTTTTCATCATTTTGCGGTAAGCGTAAGCAAAACAAAGAAGATGTACGGCAAAGGTCAGAATCCAGGAAATCGGGTAGGAGATATACAGGCTGAAAAGTGTATGCTCAACCTGGAAAACTGTAAAGATCCACAGCACGCGGAAGGCGCACGCGCCGGTCAGCGACACAAGCATCGGCATGATCGAATAGCCTAAGCCGCGGATGCTTCCGCAGCAGACGTCCATCAATCCGCACAGGAAATACGTCGCGCTGACAATCGAAAGCCGGATCATTCCGAAATCGACGACGGCCGGATCGGAGGAGTAAATGGAGAGCAGCGGCCGGCCGAGCAGGTAAGCGCCCTGGCCCAGCACCAGACCGATCACAGTCACGATCCCCAGGCAGGTTAACAGGATTTTCTTAATCCGCGCGGTGTTGCCGGCGCCGAGGTTCTGGCTGGTGAAGCTCAGCGAGGTCTGGTAAATCGCGTTCATCGCGGTGTAGACAAAGCCCTCGATATTGCTGGCGGCGGTGTTGCCGGCCATGACGATCGATCCGAAGGAGTTGACCGACGACTGAATCAGCACGTTGGAAATACTGAACACGATGCCCTGCAGGCCGGCCGGAATACCAATCCGCAGCATTTCTTTGACTTTATCGCCGTGCAGCTTGATCTTATCTTTATGCAGCTGGCACATGCCGTCCATTTTCAACAGACACATCAGGATCAGAACCGCGGAAATCACCTGGGAGACCACCGTTGCGATCGCGACGCCGGCAACGCCCATGCGGAAGACGATGACGAAGAACAGGTTGAAGATGACGTTGACGATCCCTGCGACGGTCAAAAAATACAGCGGCCGTTTCGTATCGCCGATCGCGCGCAGAATCGCCGCGCCGAAGTTGTAAATCATAAACGCCGGCATGCCCAGGAAATAGATCCGCATATACAGTACGGAATGCGTGATGACATCAGCCGGCGTGCCCATCAGTTCTAACAGCGGCCGGGCGAACAGAATGCCGACAAAGATCATCAGAATGCCGCCGATGATGGAAATGGCGATCGAGGTGTGGACGGTGTCCTCGCAGTTCTGCCAGTCCCGCGCTCCGCAATAGCGGGCGACCATGACGTTGGTGCCGATCGAGATGCCGATAAACAGGTTGACTAACAGATTGATCAAAGCGCTGGTGGAGCCGACGGCGGCCAACGCGTGGCTGCCGGTGAACTTTCCGACGACAACGATATCCGCGGCGTTGAATAACAGCTGCAGGACGCCGGATAAAATCAAAGGAAAGGCGTAGATGAGGATGCGGCTCAACAGCGGACCGTTGACCATATCCACGGCGTAAGATTTTTTCACAGTAAAAAGTTCCCCCTTAAGTCATGAAAGTATTATACGCCCCTGGGTAGGAATTTCAAGCTCTGAAAGAAGTGAAGGGAATGGACTTGGAAATTCCGGCAAGCAAAGCGGAAATCTGATGAACGCGGAGCATTTTTGTGAAGATAAAACTTAAGAGAAAAGATTGGCCGCCTGCGGGATATGGTATAATGATCTAAACCATGAATGTAAAAAAAGAAAGATTCCGTTGAAAGGTGCAGATTATGAAAAAAATTATTTCTTTTGCCGCGTTCGTCTTGCTGCTCGCTCTCGCAAGCTGCGCTGCCCATCCTGAAGCTTCAGGAATGGCGGAGAAACCGGATTTAGTTCCGATGGTGAGGGTCGAGGGCACGCTGTATCGGGACACGGGAAACGAAAGCCGAGCCGAAAACCATAGCGGGAAGAGGACTGGGAAAATCACTTCCACGGTCGGCGCTGATGAAAAACCGACAGTCGACGATCAATCCAACTTCGGTACCGGATACGAATATCAAATCGCAGCGGAAGGGGCAATCGAGATTTTCATCAATGACCGTTGGTTTATTTTTGAAGCGGAAGGCAACGGCAGCGACTAAATTCATCCGCTCGCGAACTATTTTCCGATTTTCAGGATAACGAATGTTATAATGAGAACAAAGAATGGAGGCAGGAAATGTTCAAAATTATTCATGCCCGGCAGATTACAGACCGCGGCATTGTGGAAGGACAAACTGTGACGGTGGATCAGGGACGGTTTATTTCAGACCCGGGTGAGAACGCAGATTGTGAAATTATCGACGCCCGCGGCGCTTATCTTTGCCCGGGGTTTATCGACATTCACACGCATGGGATGATGGGGTACGACTTCATGGACTGCAGCGAGGAAGCGATGGAAAACATTGCCCGCGCGCATCTGATGCAGGGTGCGACAACGATCATCCCGACGTCCCTGGCCGGCAGCCGGGAAGCGACGATGAATTTCCTGGAGGTTTTCGCGAAGACGGATAAGCATAAGGACGGCCGTGCGGATATGCCGTGCGTCCATCTGGAAGGCCCGTATTTTGCGGCATCTCAAAAAGGAGCGCAGCCGGAAGCATATCTGCGCTGTCCTGATCCGGCGGAATATGGTGAAATTCTGGAAAAATACGGCGATCTGATCGGCCGCTGGAGCGCGGCCAGTGAACTGGCGGGGACGGAAGCTTTTGCCCGGGCCTGCCGTCAGCGGGGCATTCTTGTCGCGTATGCGCACAGCGATACGGATACTGATCAGGCGATCGAAGCCAATCGCTGGGGATTTACGCATTATACGCATCTGTATTCCTGCATGAGCAGCGTTCATCGCCGTCAGGGAAGACGGTACGGCGGGTTAGTTGAATCGGCGTACTTGATGGAAGATACGACCGCTGAGCTGATCACTGACGGGATGCATCTGCCGCCGGCGCTGGCGGAGCTGGCTTACCGCTGCAAAGGGGCGGATAAAGTGTGTCTGATCACGGATTCCATGCGGGCTGCCGGACTGCCGGAGGGAGAGTATGTCCTGGGCGCGAAGGACAGCGATCATCGGGTGATCGTTCGCGACGGCGTCGCGTGGATGCCGGGTTTTGAATCCTTTGCCGGCAGCGTCAGCTCGATGAGCCAGGTTGTCCGGATTGCCGTGCAGCGCTGCAACATTCCGCTGCGCGACGCTGTGAAAATGGCGACGAAAACGCCGGCTGAAATCATGGGCTTAAAAAACAAAGGCCGGATTGAAGCGGGATATGATGCGGATTGTCTGCTTTTAAATGAGGATCTTACGCCAATTTTCATCATGAAAAATGGGAAAATTGTTTTGGATAAGAGGGAGGATTTATCATGCGAATGACGAAGAAAGAAAAACTCACGATTAAAATCTTTGAAACCCGTCAGGAGTTAGGGCGGCAGGCTGCGGCGGAAGTCGCCGGGGCGATCAACGAATTACTTGAGACCCGTCCGAAAATCAGCATTATTTTTGCCTCGGCGCCTTCGCAGAATGAATTTCTGGAAGCGCTGGGACAGGAAGCCATTCCCTGGGAGCGGATCACGGCGTTCAATATGGATGAATATGTCGGCATCGATCCGCAAGCGCCGCAAGGCTTCGGAGCGTTTTTAAAACGTTCCCTGTATGACCGGGTTCCGCTGAAGCAGGTTCATTTGTTCGATTGTCAGGCGACTGATCCTGAACAGGAATGCCTGCGCTATGGGGCGCTGTTGGAAGCGGCGAAACCGGAGCTGTGTATCTACGGCGTCGGGGAGAACGGACATCTGGCGTTCAATGACCCGCCGGTTGCCGACTTTGACGATCCGAAGATCGTTAAACTGGTGGAGCTGGACCCTGTGTGCCGGCAGCAGCAGGTCAACGACGGCTGCTTCGCTTCGCTGGATGAGGTTCCGCGCCAGGCGTTTACGCTGACGATTCCGGTGTTGATGCGCGTAAGCCAGCTGTATGGCATGGTGCCGGGCAAAACCAAGATCGCGGCGATTGACAAGGCAATAAACGGGCCGGTAACCACCGCCTGTCCAGCCAGTATTTTGCGGACGCATCCGCACGCGGTTTTATATCTTGACGAGGTCAGCGCGCAGAAAATCAAACCCGAAACTTACTGAACGCGGACTCTGGGTGGATAAAAGTGAAATTAAAAACTGACGGTGAGCGTGAAATGCTGCGGATCGTCAGTTTTTTTACAGGAAAAGTTGAAGGATCGGAGGTCAAACAACCGGTGTCCGCCGCTTTTTTACGCGTACCGCCGCTGCCGGGGCTGCAGGAAGACGGATTGGATTGACAGCGCCAGGATAGGGAAATAAAACATCCGGCAGGCAGCCGGATGTGAAACGGATAAACGAAATCAGAGGAATGTCCGCGTGGTCTGCAAAATCAAATACCAAAGAGGCCTCGCTCTGATTCCACAGCAGCCTGCGGGCTGCCGCTTTCACCATAAACACGCACTTGATTGCGGCCCTGCTGCTTCGCCTGGTATAACGCCTGATCGCTGCGCTGCATCAATTTGTCGACGGAAAGCTGCGGATCGTCGGTCTGCGCGATGCCGATGCTGGCGGTCAGGGAAGGATGGATAGAGCGCGATCGGAACTGTTCTTCCATTTTCCGCAAAAAGGTTTGCGAACGTGCAGTCAGTTCGGTCAATGCCCAATTTCCCAAATACAAGATCAGAAATTCATCCCCGCCCAGACGGGTTAAGAACGCATCCGGGAAGCATTGCTTCAATAAAACGGCCGTCAGGACCAGCGCTTCGTCGCCGGCCTGATGCCCCTGGGTATCGTTAAGCAGCTTGAAGTAATCCAGATCTGCATAGATCAGGCTGACACGCTGCTGCCCGCGGTTCTGGGCGAGATATTCGTAGAAATGCCGTCGGTTGTAAAGACCGGTGAGAAAATCGGTGTTGGAATTGTAAAGAATCTGCTGCTCCATCTGCCGCTGACGGGTGATGTCCCGGAAGATATACAGCTTACCGGCCAGGTTCATGAAGATATCGTAAATCGGCTCCTCGCGGATTTCCAACAAGCGTTCCTCCTTCTCGTGCTGAATCAGAGCTTCCTGGAATTCTGCTTTTTCCGAAGCCTGGATGCGCAGCAGCGTCTGAGCTTGCCAGACGTCGTAGTCCTGACCGACAATTTCACCGTGAGTAATTCCAAAATAATGCTCAAACCGTTCGTTTGTATTAATGATCACGTTGTCGCTGTTTTTGACCAGAATAGAAAACGGCATACTGCGCAGAATGATCGCCATTTCAGTTCCCATATTTTCTAAATCTGTGACGTCATGCGCGATCCCCACGGTGCCGATCGGTTCGCCGTCATCACCGAAGATCGGCGACTTGTAGGTCTTAAACTGGCGCAGGCCATGCTTGCTTTTGACCTTTTCATCAAACAGACAGGTCTTGCGGGCCTTTAATACCTGCTCTTCCGTTTCCAGGCAGACATATTCGCCTTTTTCGTATTCCTCCTGTTTCAGGTCCCAGATATAATAATGTCCCCGTCCGACGATGTCGTCCTTCGTCTTGCCGACAGCCTGGCAAAAGGCATTGTTGACCTTTAAATGCGCGCCATGCAGATCTTTAAACCAAACTAAGTCCGGAATACTGTTGATCGTGGATTCCAGGTAATTTTCCGTTAACCACAGCTCTTTCCGGGTTTTAAGATAATCCAGCCAGCGCTGAAAAGCCTGAAGGATCAGCGGCTGCGGCATCGGTTTGCGCCATACTTCATCAAAGCTCTGACAAAGTGCTGCCCAATCGGTCTGCGGCAGATCCTGTTGAACAGCGGCAATCAGCACGGCGTCTTTTTGACATTCGGAACGCAATCCCGTAAGGATCTCCGGCGTTGGATCGTCAACGATGATGAAACTGGCGGTTTTCCATAACGCAGGTTCAGGCCGGGCCTGCGTTTTAAAGGACAGGGTAAACCGCTTGGGCGTTTGCGCCAGGGTCATCGCCTTTTCCCAAAGTGGATCCGGACTGACGATCAGAACCTTGAGATTATATTGATACATGATGAGACCCTCCTTGACGTACTGAACCCGGACAGCCAGGCAGCGCGAGCTGATCAAAATCGGCCGGCTTGCAGAAGTAGAATCCTTGGGAATATTGGATGCCGTAATCCAGAATGTAGTCCTGGATCGCCTTGTTTTCCACAAATTCGGCGACGATCTTCATGTCAAATTCCCGGCCCAGCACAGTGATGGCCCGCAGCAGTTTGCGGTTGGTTTCGCTTTGATGTAGATGGCGGATGATCTCGCCGTCGATTTTCAGATAATCCGGATGGATGTCCATCAGCTGCAGGAAATTGGAATAGCCTGAACCGAAGTCGTCAATCGCAATCTGAACGCCGTATTGGCGAACCTGACGAATGAAGGTGTGGAGCGTTTCCACATCGCGGAAGGGTTCGTCTTCGAGAATTTCCAAGATGAATTGCGAAGGATGGTTAATTTTTTTCAACTGGTCAAAAATCAAACGCTGCATTTTCACGGAATTGATGTCGTAGGCAGAGAAATTCAGCGAAATACATTCCATGCGGGCGTTGAACAACGAGAAAACTTTTTCATACATGCGCTCGCTGAGGTAGGAGTAGAGATGATATTTTTTCGCGGTGTCCATAAAGTAGCCGGGAGCGTACACTGTGCCGTCAACGTCGATGATCCGCATCAGCGCCTCGTAATGACTGACCGATTGAGTTTCGTTATCCCAGATACCTTGAAAATACGGCACAACCCCGTCGTTTTCCAGTGCCCGGGTCAGCACGTCGATAATTTTGAATTCTTCCATGCTGCTGAGGGCGCCGTTCGCATCGTCATGATCGCAGATCAGAAAGGACGTCTGCCGGCGGCGGTTGGCATGCAGCGTATTCAGCGCCCGTTCTACCATATCTTTTTGGTGCAGTACGACGACGAAACGGCAGATGACGGTTTCCAGGAGGCCCTGGACTTTGACGAACTGAAATTTGTCAAAGAGAGCGTGGACGATCGACATGAACTGCTCTTCGCTCATTGCCGGTCCGGCCACCGAAAATAACGTTTCTTCATTGAGCAGATAGCTGGTCAGTCCCTGATCCTGAACGACGGAACGCAGGAAAGTCTGAATTTGATCGGCAATCTGTCCGAGCAGTTTTAAATATTGATCCTGTCCTCGCTGCGAGCGGAGTGCTTCGGCGTTTTCAATCTGGATCATAACGAGCTTATCATAAGGCCGGAGTTTATTTTCTTCCTTATATTTAATGTAGTTGCCTAATCCCGTATGCAGATCGAGGGTCAGCTTCTCCTGCACGTCCTGTTGTTTTTTCAACAGCTCGCCCATTAGATATTCGTTTTTCCGATTCACGGCTTCGCGTTGCTTTTTCAAAACATAATTCAACAAATCCTGTGTATCGTCGGCGATCTCGCCCAGATTATCGAAGACCTCAATATCAGGACGGATAAAAACTTCGTTCTCCGCGGTGCCGACAAGGCAGCAGGCGCCGTTGAGAAATTCGTTAACACCGTCAAGATTTGAAATTTCCCCAAGGATAAACGCACCGCAGACATGGTAGCCGCGAAAAGGACTTAATTCCCATTCGGCGCAGTTATGCAGATAGAGCCGGCGGAACAGACAGCTGTAAACAAAGAGATTTTCAATCGGCGTGTCGCCGATCGTTGAACAGATCTCATAGCTGCGTTGGATGCAAGCGGTCGGACTGGTATAGCCGATACGGAATTGAGTGTTGACCGGGATCCGGCTGAAATATTGCGAAATCCGCCCGGCAGCCGCGTCGTACTTCAGCATCCGGCTGGCTCCGTGATGATTTTCCAGGATCATCGGGAAGTGAACGATTTCATCGTTTTCAGCAATTTCCTGCCAGCTGCCATAGCTGCCGGCGCGTTCGATTCCCAGCTGTTCACGCAGCCAGGTTTCCGCGGGCAGGCCGTCGACACTGTCCCAATAGCTTCCCTCACATCCGGTCAGCGTGTATTTCTCGCTGACTGCTTCATGCGAGATATTGACTTCATTATAAACTGTCAGCTCGCTGCCGCCTAAAGCTGCGGCAACGATCGCATGGTCTAAAACGCCTTCCCCGTTAAAGACGTAGGACGGCAGATTCAGCGGCAGGATATCCCCGGCGATGCCCTCCGACCAGCTTGGTTTCGGAATTAAAATGATTAAATGCCTCAACGCAGGCGTGGACGTCATAATAATGATCGGAACAGAGAATATGCATCAGTTTAGCCTGGGATTGATTCGCAAACGCAGCCAGTTCCCGCCCCACTTCCAGTGCGGACTTATGTTTCCAGATAAAAACCCCGGTTCTGACCTGTGATTTCTCATAGTCGTCAACCAGGATAAGCGTTCTATCCGAGTATTGTTGATCGCGGAAAAGAATTCCGCTGGCGCTGCAGCCGATGACCTGGGCCTGCGGAAACAAGGCTTGGACGGTTCGGGCGATGTCAGCGGCTTCCTTTAAAG
>NZ_GG657557.1:114859-127692 GCF_000157995.1 Holdemania filiformis DSM 12042 | reverse complement strand
ATGAGTTCTTGCAGAGAGGTTTCGTCTTCATACAGCAGACTGACTGTTCGCATTGCGCAGACCTTCCTTCGTGATCGGTAAGAAAAGGCTAAATGATAAAATCCTTAGGATAACTTGTTCGTTTATAAAATCAATACTAGCACAGGAAACGGTAAAAAACAAACCGCATCGGTAAGGAAGGGGGAAGATTGCGGTTGAGATCCAATTCATTTTATTTTCTTTGAAGGGATAAAGGAAGTAGCGCTTCAGAACAAAATCAAGGAAGTTTGTTCAATTGAAAATATTACGATATAGGAATATACTTAATAGTAATAAGGAGAGCTGCAATGAAAACAGTAGGAGGATTTCTCTTATCTCAGATTCGGCAGAGAGCGAGCCGATCGTTTGAAAAGATTCTGAAGACGAAGGGGATCGATGCTTTCAACGGACCGCAGGGACGGATTTTGTACGTGCTGTGGGAACAGGAGGATTTGTCGATAACCGAGATTGTCCGGCTGACTTCGCTGGCGAATACAACGCTGACGGGAATGTTGGATCGGATGGAAGAACAGGGACTGGTTGTCCGTGTTCCTGACCAGCACAACCGCCGTCAGATCCGGATCCGGCTGACGGACAAAGCGAGGTCGCTGCAGGCGGCTTACGACGAGGTGTCAGAGGAAAACAACGCGATCTTTTACGCAGGATTTACGGAATCGGAGATCCTCCAATTTGAAAACAAGTTGAGAAGAATTCTAAAAAATTATGAGGAGGCAGAACGTCATGGAAAATGAAACGTTGAAAACGCTGGAATCACTGCGGTCCGTGCATTGGAATTTTAATGAGAAACCGGTATCCCGCGAGGATGTGGAAACAATCGTACAGCACAGTTTGAAAGCGGCCAACAGCGATAATCTGACCGATTATTCCGTTATCGTCGTCACCGATCCGGAAGTTCTCAATACGATCACAGGCGGGGAATCTCAGGGCAAGGCGGCGACGTGTCTTGTCTATGCGATCGACCAGACCCGGATTCTGCGCTGTGCGAAGGCTTTGGGTTATGATCAATATCAACCGCTGCATCGGCTGTATAACTTTTTCATCATGCTGGGCGACGTCTTCGCGGCGGCACAGACTGCGGTAGTCGCGGCGAAAGCACTGGGCATCGACTCGTTGATGACTAACTTCTCGCACCGGCATCATCCGAAGGAAATCATGAAGCTTCTGAATCTGCCGGAGGCATATTGCTTCCCGGTGATTCAAGTCGTACTGGGGTATTCGGATCAAGATCCGAAACAAACGCGCGGACGCCTGCCGATGAAGCATGTGATCCATTATGAAAAGTATCAGCCGGCATCTGAAGCGGAGGTTCAGGCGATGATCGAAGAAATGGATCAGGTTTATCCGGAATACATCAGCGATCAATATAAGCATGCGCTGGACTGGTATTTTAACGAGTGGTTTATCGAATGGTATGACGAGCCGACGTATCGGGAGCTATGCGAATGCCTGCGGAATTCAAGACTGGTTTATGAGCCTAATTGATTTCATACTCAAATTTTAATTTAATAAGCTTTTTAGAAATTTTCATTGTATTTCCATCTGTATTGATTCCAGACATTTTGTGAAGACGCGGAGATTGTGTCTAAAATAATTAACGGATCATCAATTAAATGCAGCTCAATCCTATCTTCTCTTGGCGTTACAGCCATTAAACCATATTGGCATACTTGAAAACCTGAATAAAGATCATTTGAAATTTTCGTTTCTTTTCCTTGATTACTTAAATAATAAACACCTTGGTTTTCTTTCATTCTGAGTTCATCAGCATTTTCCACACTCGTTGGCTTTTCTTTAAAACAAGTTGGATCCAGAGAATAATAAATTCCTGTCTCCGTTGCCAAGAAAGAGATCACCGGCATATTCGTTATTTTAGTTATTTCTTTACTTTGAACATCGTATTTCATCAAATAATTTTCTACCAGATAACCGCCATATTCATTCATATTTTTTAAGTAATAAATGTTGGTATCCACAACTTGTAAGTCGCTTATGGAAGAATCGATTAAAATGTTATTTTCATATAAATCACAAGATGCATCATGATTATATAAGCGATAAGAGGAATCTTCTATTTCAAAATAGGCTGCCATGGGATAATCGACATTGGATACTTCATTAAGCATTTTAGTTAGAACACCATTTTCTAAAACATAAAGGTAACCCCGGTCTGTTAAATTATATATTGTGAAGGAATCGTTAGTGATGTGGTAAAGACACCTTAGATAACAATCTTCTTTGTTAAAAGGAAGGTTATACTGAAAACTATTGTTGTAGCTTTATCCTGCCTTATTTTTTTTCTTTACCCAATTTCGAGTAAGAACTCCTCGTCTTTTGTGGAATTTACTTTTTCGCTTCAGCAGTTAATAGTCATTATCCTAATGAGATTGACTTTTAATTGTTTTCTCGCAATAATTGTAATGTGGGGGATATGAAGATGTTAAGGATTGCCATAATTGATGATGAACTCATTTTTTTAGAGAACTTAACTGAATTTGTTAAAAAAGAATTATTTCATTTTTCTTTTGAATATGAAGTTGATAAATTTGATTCTGGGAAAAAATTTTTGAAAAGTAAGCATTTACATGACTATGATCTTATTTATATGGATATAGATATGCCTGAATTAGATGGAATTTGCACAGCTGCATATCTATTTGAAGCAAATAATAAAGCAAAAGTTGTATACGTTACTTCCAGAGGAGATCGAATGGCTGAAGCTTTTAGTTTTAATTGTATAGGATTTATTCAAAAAAATAAAAATATCGAAAATGTTAATGCTATATTAAATAAGTTTGTGAATGAAATAATATTATCTGAAAAGATAGTATTTAAAACTATTAACGGTGAATATAGAATTGATGTAAATGAAATTAATTGTATTCAACTCGAAAGAAGGAAAATTTATGTATATTTGTGTAACAAAGAAAAATTTAGAATATTTACACAAACTATCGAGGACGTTTTGAAAAGCTTGCCAAAAGAAATATTTGTATTAGTTAATAGATCATGCTTAATTAATATTATTAATGTAGAACGTATTAGAGATATGGATGTTTATTTGAAGAATACAAATCAGATGGTTTCTATCTCCAGAGGAAGAAAAATAGTTTTTGACAAAGTCATATTAAACTATTTTAAAGAGCAAAAATTATGGTAATAAGTATAGCTTTATTGTTTGAAAATTTTTTTTCATTTATAGATGTGTTAATATTTTTATATTTTTTTTCTATTTTTGCGGAGAGTAAAAGAAAAGTTAAAATTTGGTATACTTTTTTTCTTTTGCTTGTTTCGATAATCGTCAATCAATTGGCTTTTACTGAGAATGTTTTTAAAGAATTATTATTTATTTGTGAGTTTTTGTTCGCTGGATTATTATATTATAAAACTAAATTTGTTCCTTTATGCTTATTAACAACTATTTATTACATAGGAATTGGCATTATTTCATTAACTACTATATCAATTGCAGTTTCTCTGTTTGGCAGTACTGTTGAATTGATTATGAGTAATACTTTAGATAGAATATTAGTTGTCATGACAGCGAAGTGTTTAATCATAATACTAATTGCTTTTCTAGATCGTTTAAAAAAACCTAGTTTATATACATCAAATAGGAGATTTATCATAGCTTTAGTAATTAATTTAACTATTCTTGTCATAGGATTAGATTTCATAAATAGGAAGTTTATATTGAAAAGTAATCAAGGAAAAAGTGTTGTATTATTCTTACTTTTGGTTATTTTTTCATCAGTCATGTTAGTAGTATATACTATAAATGAAGTAAGTAAAACAGAACAAAAAAGATATAATTATGAGTTAATGGCAATTACAAATCAAATGAATAAAGAAATAGTTGAAAATGTTCATTCGCAAATGCAGGAAATAAAAAAAATTAGACATAATGAAAATAATTCTTATATAGCCCTTGAATTACTACTTGAAAAAAACAAGGTAGACGAAGCGATTTCTTTTGTGAGACAGAAAATATCTTCGATTGAAAAAATTCCTAGTTATATTTCCACAGGCAATTATATTTTAGATGCTTTATTAAATTATGCAAAAATAAAATATCCTGAATTGATTTTTGACTTAAATATAAACATAATTGAATCGTTTGGCATCGATGGTTCAGATTTTTGTGTTCTCTTTGGTAACGCTTTAGATAATGCTTGTGAGTCTGCTTTTAAATGTATGAAGCGAGGAGAAGACGGATATGTGAAAATTGAACTAAAATCAGAACATGAAACTTTGTTATTGTCAATTCTAAATTCAACGTCGGAAATACAAGATATAAATAATTTAAAAACCATGAAAAAAGATAAAGTAAATCATGGCTTAGGATTAAAAAGTATAGAGCAAGTTGTTGATAAATATAATGGAATCAAAGAGTATAAATATGAAAAACAAACTTTCTGTATAAACATTGTATTAAAGAATAAATAACGAATTACGATATTCTTCAAGCAACTTTTTTTAATTCAAACGAAAAAACATGCAGTTCAGACAATTTTCATAAAATTAATTATCATTTAGATATAATAACAGTGTACTTGATAAGGCCTATCAATTATTGAGAGGAGGAAAATAGTATGGACATTATTATTAGATTTATTTTGGAAATTGGAACTACTAATGAATCACTGTCAGCTTGGGGACTATATAAACCGCAACCAGTTAGCAAAAATGAATAAAGTAGCAAGAATTATTGCAAACAGATTTTGTAAAAAAGGGTTAATTCCATTAGAACAGATTGAGGAATTTAGATTTGGAATAGAAATTGTATTGTCAAATCTTTTAACCTTTCTTACTATATTTATTTTAGGAACTATACTTGGATATTTATGGTGTACTATTGCCTATATTGTTGTGTTTATAACTTTAAGACAATTTTGTGAGGGTAGGCATGCTAAAACATATCTAAAGTGTTTCTTATCAACTTGCAGCTTATTTTTATTGACATTACTGTTGAGTGAATTAATTTTATATGAGGTTAGCTTGCGTTTTATACTACTTTTATTAATATCAAATATATCTATAATGCTGTATAAATACAATTATTCTTGTGCTAATTTAGCAAAGGAAAAAAATTATGTAATGTTGCTGGTATTTTATTCATTGGCTAGCGTAATTGAGTTTAAGTTCAATAAAAATATGGCAATATGTACAATTCTATCTGCATTTATAGTCAATATTCTGATGACAAAAAAACAAATCATAAGAGAGAGGTAAAAAAATGAATAGAATTTTAGCTATTATATTATCATCATGCATTATTGCAACATCAACAACATCTATTTCAGCCAATGCTTCAATGAAGGACGTAGCAAACGATGACTTTGCAGTAATTGATATAGATCTATCAATTGAAGAGGCAACCTATGAAACAGGTGAATCAAGAACAAATACTGATTATTACATTAGGCTTCTAGTCGACGGTGTAGTTACAACATTTGTATTATCACTAACTGGAGTTACTAAGATTGCGGATGCAGTCAGAGATTGGGTATGGTCTAATATGGGTAAAGCAACAAAATATACTTATACTTATACAGAAGATACAGGATGCTGGAAGCCGGAATTTCCTAATAATCCTTTCTGCCGAGCAGCTGTACCAACGGAATAATCTAAACTAGGAGGTCTGAATATTTTGATATATGCAATATTTGCGAATATTCCCTGTATATTTATCATTTTTAAAATTATGCATAAAAAGAGAGTTATAAGCGAAAAATTTATAGAAACAATAATAGGAGCAATTATTGCATATATTATTACAATTATTGTGGGAAATATATTTCAAGGATTCGTTGGCGTGATAGATAGAAGCCGTACTATTCTAGTTTTAGGTACCTTGGTGGAAGAAATCAGCAAAATCGTGATACTTATGTTTTTAAGTAGAAAACAGATTGATAAATATCAGGTAGTTGTATTTGGATTGACTTTCGCACTCATTGAAAATTTTGGATTAAGTTATACTGATTTCTCAATGGTTGTTTTAAGAGGAATACTATGGTTTACACATTCAGCTACTTTGATAATTTTTGCCAAGATACTGTATCTAAATCATAAAACTAAATTAGCTTATTTATTTGGAATATTTGCAGCGGTTTTAATTCATATTCTTCACAATTTATTAACGATCAATATTAATGTGTTTGTTTTTGGATTTTACTTGGCAATATTGTATAATTTTACTTTAGAAATATTTAAAGAATTACCTAATAATTATTAGAAATATAAATATCACAAAGTTGATTCATTATAATAATTAAGTTTAAATTTATCTGCTGAATAGCAAAGTTTAAACTTTTTTTTACTGTATCGATAGATGTCTTATTTTAACAATTTGATTCTCTTATAAATTTAAGAAAAGTACGATAGGTATGAAATTGAAAATATAAAAAATCCCTGCTAATATCAAGCAGAGATAATGTGCTTATTGGTGCGCGTGAAGGGACTCGAACCCCCATGGATGAACCGCCAGATCCTAAGTCTGGTGCGTCTACCAATTTCGCCACACGCGCATGCCTTGATATTATAACAAGACTTCTGATTTTTGACAAGAATGTGCGGAACAGATTATGGAGACCAGCGCTGGAAAATGACTTTGCAGAGAGGACAGAGCATACTTTGAAAATCCGGAAAGAAAAAGGGGAATCCGCCAGCGGAGTATTCCTCTGATTCTTTGCGGCAAAAAATTCAGGAGAGATACCTATTATATAAGGATGGATAAAAGCCGGATAAACGATGGAGTCAAGCATTGTGAGGGTAAAGTTTTGTTAATTTTCTTTTCTTGGACCAGCTTGTTCGGAAATTAAACAGATCGCTCGATCTTCCAGCTTTCGCAGGATCGTTTGGAGTTCTGCTTTTAAAGGCTGGCACTGCTTGCCGAGAAAACGCAGCTCGCTCCGCCGATCCATCACGGATATCCTTGCGAAATCAACCCGCTGAAGACGCAGCGGCCGAGACAGGAATGATTTTTGATTGAACTCGTGCAGTTGATTTCGATAACGCGCATCATGATCGAGAAAAGCAGGCAGAAGCGGCAGCACGGGCGACAAATTAATCGTTTTATTCATGATGGCGGCTTGATCTTGGACGTTGATCTGTTCCACAAAGCATTCATTCAGCGCACTGTCCAGTTCGGTTAATGCCATGAAATAAAGCTCGGTCCGGGCCGCGAAATTGAGAATTTCCACCAGCCTCTCGGTAGTCGCGGAGGAGTGTTTATTGTTCAATAGTTGAGATTGATCGGCAAGGCTGCGCAGTGAAGTGGGGGATAAACCTTGGAGATTCTTCTCCAAGGGCGACAGACGGGCCTGGAGAATATCCCGTTTCTCAATCAGAGCTTGTTTCTTTTTCGCCGTAAACCAGCTGGAAGCGTGTTATGCTTCGTAGTCGGCGGCCAACAGTTCAATCCGCAAAGTTTCAATTTCTTTTTGTAATGCATCGTATTCTTTCCGCTGGATTAACGCCTTCCTTATCCATTGAACATCCTGTGTCATTGAAGCTCACTCCTTCTGTTTCTTTCATTATAAGTGATATTGCAAAAGCTGGAAGAAGAAAAGAAAAAAATTCAAAGTCTTAACAAAACTGTAAATTGTTTCATGAAAAATGATTGTAAAAATGAAAAAATAGGTTGTAATCAGAAAACGCCAGCGCTATAATAAAAACACTATAACCTTTTACCAAGCGGTTTTAGAAAGAAACGGGAGATGAAATGATGAACACAATGAAGAAAGTATTCATGGGCGCCGCGGCCTTGATGATGGCGGTTTCCATGGCTGGATGCGGAAATTCCGGATCCGGAAACAGCGGTACGGCAACACCGGAAGCGGGGGGTTCAGGCACAGATGCAGCGGGGGCTGTGAAGATTGGTCTGCACTACGAGCTGACCGGAGGCGTGGCGGATTATGGCAAGGCGGAGCTGAACGGCTCGTTGCTGGCGATTAAGCAGGCCAACGCGGCAGCCGGCAGTGAAAAATATGGCTATGTCAAATATGATAACAAATCAGATTCCACAGAAGCGGTTACCTTAGCAGCGCAGCTGGCTTCCGACGGTGTAGCGGGTGTTGTCGGCCCGGCGACCTCCGGTGCAAGCGCAGCTTCTTATCAGATTTTAAACGACGCGAAGGTTCCTGTGCTTTCCCCGTCCGCGACGCAGAACAACGTCACGCTGACCAATCCGGACGATGCGTCCAGCGCAGCTTACGATTATGTTTACCGCGTCTGCTTTGAAGATTCCTATCAGGGCGCGGCGATGGCGCAGTATGCTTATGATACGCTGGGCAAGACCAAAGCTGTCATTTACGGCGATTCCACAACCGATTATGCCAAGGGGTTGTCAGAAGCTTTTGAAAAACAGTTTACCAAGCTGGGCGGAACGATCGTCGGCAAGGAAAACTATGTCAGCAAGGATACGGATTTCTCCTCCGTCCTGACCAAGATCAAGGGAATGGACTTCGACGTTCTGTATATTCCAGGGTATTACAATGAAGCGGGCCTGATCATCAAGCAGGCGCGGGAAATGGGACTGGATCAGACGATTACCGGTTCTGACGGTTTCGATTCCACGACGCTGGTCGATCTGGGCGGCGCGGCGAACCTGAACGACGTTTATTTCACGACGGCCTATACGACAGTCGGCGCTTCGGACAAGCTGCAGGCGTTTATCGATGCTTATAAAGCGGAATACAACGAAGAACCGAATATGTTCTCGGCGCTGGCTTACGATGCGACGAATGTTTTGATTCAGGCCATTGAAGAAGCAGGATCCTCCGACGGACCGGCAGTCCAGGCGGCGCTGACGAAGATCAGCTTTGACGGCGTCACCGGCGCGTTCACGTTTGACGCGACGCACACGCCGATCAAACCGGTATTGGTCGTTAATCTGGTTGACGGCGTTCAGACGGACGCAGTCGCGGTTACGCCGAAGTTAGATTAACGGGCAAAGCCCAACAACGGATAGAAATAGGGGAAGCAGTTCTCCTATTTTTTCCCATTGAGAAGAGGAGGAGAGGACTATGACCCAGTTTTTGCAGCAGCTGATCAACGGGCTGTCGCTGGGCAGCATCTATGCCCTGATCGCGTTGGGGTACACGATGGTGTACGGCATCATTAAATTGATCAACTTTGCCCATGGGGATATTTATATGCTGGGGGCGTATATCGGATTTATCTGCACGGCGCAGTTAGGCATGGGCTTTTTCCCGGCGCTGGCGGCGGCGATGGGGATCTGCGCTTTAATCGGCGTGATCATTGAGCGGATCGCGTACAAGCCGCTGCGCAACGCGACGCGGATTACAGCGCTGATCACGGCGATCGGCGTCAGCTATTTTCTCGAGGCGAGCACGCAGAAGGTCATGGGCACTGGTGTCAAAACCTTCCCGCAGGTGCTGGCAAACCAGAAGATCATGATCGGCGGCGTGATGATCACGACTCAGCAGATCGCGATCTTCGCGATCACAATCGGCTTGATGCTTCTGCTTCAGTTCATCGTGCGCAAGACGAAGGTCGGCCGGGCGATGCGCGCAGTTTCAGTGGATGCGGACGCGGCGCGGCTGATGGGCGTCAACGTCGATATGACGATTTCCTATACGTTTGCGATCGGTTCGGCGTTAGCCGGAGCGGCGGGCGTGCTGGTCGGTCTGTATTATAATTCCATCAATCCGCTGATGGGCATGCTTCCGGGCGTCAAGGCGTTCATCGCCGCGGTTTTCGGCGGGATCGGCATCATTCCCGGCGCGATGTTCGGCGGCTTCTTCATCGGCATCGTCGAAACGCTGGTCAGCGGCTACGGCAGTTCTTTATATAAGGATGCCGTCGTTTACATCATCCTGATCATCATTCTGGTCGTCAAACCGGCCGGACTGCTTGGTAAAAATGTAAAGGAAAAGGTGTAAGCGCATGAAGAACCTGTTGAATAAAAAGAATGCCTGCTGGCTCGTTCTGATTGCGGGCAGCTACGGCTTAATCTCATTGTTAATCAGCGTCGGAGTGATCAATAACGTTTACCTGACTGTACTGATGACGATCGGCATCAATATCATTCTGGCGATCAGTCTGAACCTGATCATCGGCGTTACCGGCCAGTTCTCGCTCGGTCATGCGGGATTTATGATCATCGGCGCATACTGCGCCGGTGTCGCGGTCAAGCAGTTCTCGGCCAGTCTGGGCGGGATTCTGCTCGGTATGCTGATCGGCATTGTGATCAGCGGGGCGGTGGCGTTAATCGTCGCGATTCCGACGCTGCGCCTGCGCGGGGATTATCTGGCGATCGCGACGCTGGGCTTCGGTGAAATCATCCGCATCATTATCTTAAATATGAAAATTACCAACGGCGCGGCGGGGCTGATCCTGCCGAAATTGATCGACTGGCAGGTCATCTTTGCGGCCGTCGTGATCTGCACGATCATCATCCTGAACTTCTGCCGGTCTGCCCAGGGCCGCGCGTGTATTTCCGTGCGTGAGGATGAAATCGCAGCGGAAGCGATGGGCATCAATACGACGAAGTATAAAATCATGGCGTTTGTCTTGGGCGCAATGATTGCCAGTGTGGCTGGGGCACTGTATGCCGGGGCGTTTTACGTCATCAAACCGGAGATGTTCACTTTCAACAAATCGATTGATATTCTTGTGCTCGTCGTCTTCGGCGGCATGGGCAGCTTTACCGGCTCGTTTATCGCGGCCGGTGTGATCGGTGTGCTGAACACTGTTTTGCAGCAGTTCTCCGATATCCGGATGATCCTGTACGGCTTAATGCTGGTCGGTATCATGATCTTCCGCCCAAGCGGTCTGTTAGGCACAAAGGAATTCACGTTCTCCAACCTGTTTGAGCGGTTTGGGAAACGAAAGGAGGCGCGCGGATGACGGTCTTAAAAGTCAGCGGTCTGACGAAAAACTTCGGCGGTCTGGCCGCGGTGTCCAATGTCAATCTGGAAATTGAGGAACGCGAGCTGATCGGGCTGATCGGGCCTAACGGCGCGGGCAAGACGACGCTGTTCAACCTGCTGACCGGGGTTTATGATCCCAGCGAAGGGAAAATCGAACTGAATGTCGACGGGACGATGAAAAGCATCGGCGGGTTAAAGCCGTATGTGATCACCGGCCTGGGCCTGGCGCGGACGTTTCAGAATATCCGGCTGTTTAAAAACATGACCGTGCTGGACAACGTCAAGCTGGCGATGAACAAATCAGTGAGCTATTCTACGCTGGCAGCGATTCTGCGTTTGCCTTCGTATTACCGCGAGGAACAACGCGTGCTGGAAGAAGCGGTGAAGCTGCTGGAGGTCGTCGGGCTGGCGGAGAAACAGACGACGCTGGCGAAGAATCTTCCGTATGGGCAGCAGCGTAAGCTGGAGATCGCCCGGGCGCTGGCGGCGAAGCCGAAGATTCTGTTCCTCGATGAACCTGCCGCGGGCATGAATCCGCAGGAAACCACGGAACTGACAGAGCTGATCCATCAGATCAAAGAACAATTCAATTTAACGGTCGTGCTGATCGAACATGATATGTCGCTGGTCATGAAGATCTGCGAACGGATTTACGTACTGGATTACGGCAAGTGTATCGCTCACGGGACGCCGGAAGCGATCAAAAACAACCGCCGTGTTATCGAAGCGTATCTGGGGGAGGATTAAGATGCTGAAAATTACGGATTTAAGCGTTCATTACGGCGTAATTCAAGCTTTGAAGGGTGTTTCCCTGGAAGTGAAGGAAAAGGAAATCGTAGCCTTAATCGGCGCGAACGGCGCGGGCAAGACAACGCTGCTTCACGCGATCAGCGGACTGCTGAAAAAAAGCGGCGGCGAGATTGAATTTCTCGGCCAGTCCATAATGAAGAAAAATGCCCGCGATATCGTCAAGGCAGGCATTACACAGGTGCCGGAGGGCCGGCGGATTTTTCCTGACATGAGCGTTGCGGAAAACCTCTGGATGGGCGCGTATCTGCGCAAGGATAAAGCCGGAATTGAAGCTGACCTGCAAAGCGTTTATCAGCGCTTCCCGCGGTTGGCGGAACGCAAAAAACAGCTGGCCGGCACACTGTCGGGCGGCGAGCAGCAGATGTTGGCGATGGGCCGGGCCCTGATGGCCAAACCGAAGCTTTTACTTCTGGACGAGCCGAGCATGGGTCTCTCCCCGCTGTTGGTCAAGGAAATATTTTCGATCATCCAGGATATCAACGCTCAGGGAACAACGGTTTTATTGGTCGAACAAAACGCCAAGATGGCGCTGGGCATCGCCGACCGGGCGTATGTGCTGGAAACCGGCAGCGTCGTGCTGAGCGGCACGGGTGCGGAATTAGCCGCCAGCGAAGACATTAAGAAAGCCTATTTAGGAGGATAACATTATGTTGGTGAAAGATCGTATGACAGCCAATCCCTATTGCATTCGTAAGGATACCTCGATCAGCGCGGCTCTGGATCTGATGGCAGAGCGGGATTTTCACCGCATCCCGGTTGTTGACGGCCAGGAATTAGTCGGTCTGGTTACAGAAGGCACCATCGCGGAGAACACCCCAAGCAAGGCGACCAGCTTGTCGGTCTATGAATTGAATTACCTCTTGGCGAAAAGCACCGTCGAATCCGTCATGATCAAAGACGTCGTGACGATTCACCCCGACGCGCTATTGGAAGAGGCCGCGGTCTTAATGCGTCAGCATGATATCGGCTGCCTGGTTGTGACCGAAGGCCGCAAGGTTGTCGGCATCATCACACAGAATGATATCTTCGAGGCCTTTATCGATCTGTTGGGCTATTACGAGGAAGGCAGCCGGTATGTGATTCAAATTTCGG
>NZ_GG657557.1:99191-114583 GCF_000157995.1 Holdemania filiformis DSM 12042 | reverse complement strand
AGCCCAGATTACCAATCTGGCGGTTTATCGCAAAGACGCACAGACCGATGTCGTCATCCGGGCCCGCGAAGTCGCGCCGGAAGTGATGAAAAAACTGCTGAGCGATCACGGCTATCAGGTGATCTCGGTCTTGACCCGCTGCGATCAGTAAGGGAAGTCAGGATCGGGCAGGAGTTTTTGCCTGGCCTGAGATAGGAGTAAAATCGCGGATGTGAAGAAGCTGACAGAAGCAAGTTCTTCTTTTGACTGTCGGCTTTTTTAGTATTGATATTTCAAGAAGAATTCCCGCCCGCCGCTGAGGTCTCCTAAGATTTTAGTAAAAAACAGAGGATAAAGGCACGTTGACTCACGGTCTGAGTTCAGGCTGAACGATTTCTGTTATAATGAAGAAAACAAAGACCGCAGGCAAAACCGGCAGGAAAGGAGACTGGCAATGACAAAAAATAAACTTGTCAATCAAGGCGCAGTGCGGCGCGTCTACCGGCAGATCATCCTTTTAGGTATGTTTGTGCATGTGCTGTATGTCGCTTTGTTCGGCGGGCTAGGAATGAGCGGGATGGTGTACTACAATGTCGGCAGCACTGTGTTTTATATGGCGATGCTTGTTCTGGTTTTTTATGGGCGCTATCGGATGGCGGTGACGCTGATCCATCTGGAGGTCTGTGTTTTTGTCACAGCGGGAACGTTTGCGCTGGGGTGGGATGCGGGTCTTCCGCTGCTGCTGATCGCGCTGGCGTCGTTGATTTATATCCGGCCGTACCGGCGCAGTTGGATTCCCTATATGTTTTCAGCGCTGGAAATCGGCGTATTTGTGTTTTTGAAGATAGCCTGGGATCAAGAAGGAATGACGCCGGTCATTTCCGCGTGTCTGGCAAACGCCGTTTATTTGTTTAACGCGGCGGCCAGCTTTACGATTATTCTTGTTTCTTCAACAATTTTCAATGTTTCCTCGGCGTTAGCTCAAGGCCGGCTGATGCGGAAAAATGAGATTCTGCAGGAAGCCGCTTCCACGGATAGTCTGACCGGTGTGCTGACCCGCTACGGCTTGAAGGAACAGCTTGAGCTGCTGCAGGGCAAACAGGCGGTGATCGCGCTGGGCGATCTGGATGATTTTAAACGGATCAACGATACCTATGGACATATTTGCGGCGATTATGTGCTGGCCACGGCGGCCCGGCTGATGCAGGAAACGGCGGGCACTCAGGTTTGCCGCTGGGGCGGCGAGGAGTTTTTGATCATCATGACGGAGCAGCCGGAGCGTGAAGCCCGGGCGGTGTTAACCGGGATCGCGGAAAAAATCCGCAGCTATCCGTTTTCCTACGATGGGTATCAGATCCGGATTACGATGACCTTCGGTATGACATCTGGAGAGATCGGACCGGATTTCGAAAGCCTGGTGAAGCTGGCGGATCAGCGGATGTATCAGGGGAAGCGGCAGGGAAAAGACCAGATTGTTTCATAATCTGCAGGGAAGTTGAATAAAATTCAAACTCAGGCGTGGGCAATGCATGAAAATGTTGTATAATAAGCGCAGGAGGCGATGATCTTGGAACAGAAATCCTTGTTTGACGATCGCGATCTGAACAGTCCGCTGGCGAGCCGGCTGCGGCCGAAGACGCTGGAGGAAGTCGCGGGTCAGAAACATCTTTTAGGCGAGGGAAAAATCCTGCGGCAGCTGATCGAGCAGGATCAGGTGTCCTCGATGATTTTCTGGGGTCCGCCGGGTGTGGGGAAGACGACGCTGGCGCGGATCATCGCGGAGCGCACGCAGTCGCATTTTGTGGATTTCAGCGCGGTGACCAGCGGAATCAAGGAAATCAAAGAAGTCATGAATAAAGCCGAGCTAAACCGGCAGATGGGCGAGAAGACGATTTTATTCGTCGATGAAATCCATCGTTTTAATAAAGCACAGCAGGACGCATTTCTGCCTTTTGTGGAAAAGGGAAGCATTATTCTGATCGGCGCGACGACAGAGAATCCTTCCTTTGAGATCAATGCCGCTCTGCTTTCGCGGTGCAAGGTGTTTGTGCTGCAGGCGCTGGCGACGGAAGATCTGACGGAGCTGTTGGCGCGGGCTTTACAGGATCCGCGGGGGTTTGGCAATTATCATGTGGAACTGAATGATGATTTGTTGTGGATGATTGCCAATTTTGCCAACGGCGACGCACGCACCGCACTGAATACGTTGGAAATGGTGGTGCTCAACGGCGATAAGAACGGCGAGGATATCGTGGTGACGAAGGAGCATCTGGAACAGTGCATCAACCGCAAATCGTTGTTGTATGATAAAAAAGGCGAGGAACATTACAATTTAATCTCGGCGCTGCACAAGTCGATGCGCAACAGCGATGTCCAGGCGTCGGTGTACTGGCTGGCGCGGATGCTGGAAGCGGGCGAGGATCCGCTGTATATCGCGCGGCGGGTCGTGCGGTTTGCGAGCGAGGATATCGGCATGGCGGACAGCCGGGCGATGGAGGTTGCGGTGGCGGCTTATCAGGCGTGTCATTTCAACGGGATGCCGGAGTGCAGCGTCAATCTGACGCAGGCCGTCGTCTATATGGCGCTTTCGCCGAAGTCCAACGCTTTGTATATGGCGTATGAAGCGGCGAAGAAGGATGCGCTGGAGCATCTGGCCGAGCCGGTGCCGTTAGCGATCCGCAACGCGCCGACGTCGTTGATGAAGGAACTGCACTATGGTGAGGGGTATCAGTACGCTCACGATACCGAGGAAAAGCTAACGACGCTGCAATGTCTGCCGGATGCCTTACTGGATCGGAAATACTATGTTCCGACAAGGCAGGGCCGGGAAGGCCGGATTCAGGAACGGATGGAACAGATCGAAGCCTGGCAGAAGCAGCATCGTCATCAGTAGGGCTGGATATTTTATAGATTTATAAGGAGGGACGCCATGTTCATCATGATCGGCGCCGGTTCAGGCCATCGTAAAAAAGCGTATCTGGGGGTCAGAGTCTGTCCTCAGTGCGGAAAATTGAGTCATTTTTACTTAGTAGAACAAGCGCAGCAGGTGTCGGTGTTCTTTATGCCGGTGGTCCGCTGGGGTAAGCATTGGGGCATTGCTTGTTCACGCTGCAAGGCCGGTTTTGAGATTGCGGAGAGTGAAAAGGACTTCTGCCTGAAGCAGGCGCAGTGGATGCCGAACGAGAAACAGATGAACGAAGTGATCGAATATCTGGGTGCGCAGCTTCAATCAGGAGAGGAATCGGAGATTGAAACGCTGCGGGAACGAGTCCGGCTGCGGTTCGATTTCCATGTCGATGACCGGTCCTTTGAGGAGATTGTCAAAGGGCTGCGGCAGACGGCGGATCGTCAGCGGCAGTTTCAGCAGTTTTATTAAAAGAAATAGGAAGCGGAAAATAAAATTTTGCGTTTAGAAAAAGGAACCGTGAATGTTCCTTTTTTAATCTTCTTTTTAATCTGAGAAATTCAAAAATAATGGAAATAAAAATCCTGTTTTATGCAATCAGGCTGCAGAAAGAAACCTGCCCAGGAAAGCGGCAACGGAATCCCAGTATAATTGAGGATCCACGTCGGCGCTGGCCGCGTGAGCCGCGCCTTCGATGATCAACAGTTCTTTCTCTGTCGGACACGCTTCATAAACCTGATAGACCATCTTTGTCGGCACATAGGTATCGTTGCTGCCATGGATAAACATCATCGGGATGGTTGCTTTTTCGAGCTGTTTTACGGCTGATGCTTCTTTGAAATGATAGCCGGCCCGGATTCCAGTCATAATATCCGCGGTTGCCAGAAACGGAAATTCCGGCAGACCGAAGCGGTAGTCAAGTTGATTCTTGAACATTTCGTAAACCGAAGTATAGCCGCAGTCTTCAATGATCGCTTTAACATTGGAAGGCAAGGCTTCTCCAGCGGTCATCATCACGGTCGCACCGCCCATCGAAACGCCGTACAGTACAATTTCAGCGTCTGGATCTTGATTTACAACCTGATCGATCCAGCGTAAAAGATCCTTGCGGTCCAGCCAGCCCATGCCGATATACGATCCATCGCTTTCGCCATGCCCGCGGTTATCCGGGGTGATGACCGTGTAGCCAAGCTCGGAAAAATGCCGGGCTTCCGTCTGCATCGCCTCTTTGTTGGAGGTGTAGCCGTGAATGACCAGAGCGTAGCGATGCGAAGTGGGATCTGCGGTGTATTGCAGCGCGCGCAGCGTCAGTCCGTCATGGCTGACAATTTCTTTCTTTTCCAGGACGACCGTTTCCAGCCAGAGATCGGTTAGGCGTTGTTCCTCAGCTTTGTTGGCTTCCTCGTTGCCATAGGTTTCATTCACCGGCGCTTTGCCATCGTTGGCGGATTGCGGTGCTTGATCTGCGCGGTAGAGCGCATAATCGACCAGATAATTGCCGGCCCAGAAGCTGCCTGCGGTCAAGGCGGCAGTCATGACGGCAAGGATTGATATTAAAATTTTAGTTTTTTTCTTCATACAGATTCATCCTCATTTCAGGTCGGTTCATTGAGAACCTGAACGAGGAAAAAGTATATCAGAAAATAATTTGAATGTCAAAATAATTTCTGAAGGAACTTTCAGCTTCCTATGGCGGTGGAATACAAACAGATTCAGCGTTGCTATTCCATAGCTGTATGGATGATGAAAAGGGAAACAGAGAAATTAAAGTTACGCAGTTTTCCCTTGATTTTATAATCATGGGGGGATTTCCTGACGTTTAAAATCGAATTTCGCCATAATCCTTGCAAAAGAGCTTTTATGGTTATTATCTCTAAGGAAATCATGATTCTAGCTCCGCTTCGGCAGCTTCCCGATGGAAATCAGAGAGAGCGGAAACACAAAAAAAGCTGCCCGCCTTTTGCGTTCAGCTCTTGTTTTTATCTGGTGCGGTAGGTGGGACTTGAACCCACATGGTTTTACCCACACGCCCCTGAAACGTGCGCGTCTGCCGATTTCGCCACTACCGCATGTATATTAAACAGCCGTTTTCCGACTGCTTTTATATATTACACTAAAACGTTTCGATATGCAAGTGTTTTTTTTGTTTTTGTTGGCTAAAATGTGGGGTGTGAATTGAAAAAGTAAACGCAGCCTTAAGACCAGAGGAATTGCATTTACTTTTGTAAAGACGCGGACTGCCTTTTGCGCATAAAGCGATTGGAAATTCGATGCGGGTTTGTTGATTTACCATTTCGGGCGTCACCCGCAGGAACACTCGGCGAAAGAGGAAACCCAAGCTGAAATCGCATTTATGATGTGAAAAAATAAGCAAAAACGACAATTTTTACAGTTTGTAGGAAACTTGAAAAAGGCTATTGCATTTTATAGAGAGTGGAGTATAATCTGTTCACATAGTTAAATATTAAGCTACTTAACTATTTAGACGAAAGAGGTGACCGGTGTGAATGAACAGGAAATCGCTCAGAAGATGATGCGGCTGGCTTACGATATGCGTCAGCGCAGCGAACCTCGCGGGCGTAAGAAGATGACGATGAATTCCCGGGATATGATGATTTTGCATGGCATTATTCATCTGAATCCGGAAGGAATGATCAAAATGAGTCAGATCAAGGATCATTTCCATGTCAGTCCGGCTGCGGTATCCCAGGGAATCCGCTCCTTTGAACAACAAGGATGGGTTGAACGGGTGATCCTGGACAGCGATCGGCGCAGCGTCTACATTCGGATCACGGAAAAAGGCCGGGCCCTGATGCAGCAGAAGGAACAAGAATTCTGCGATCAGCTGACGGCGTATTTCCGTTATCTGGGCGAGGACGATAGTCTGGCGTTAATCCGGATTCTGGAACGAACCATCGGATATTGTCAGAATTTATCGGGCCGCTGCCCAAAAGAAAATTAGGAAAGGAGTAACTTATGGTCAAGCTAACGAAATATCTTAAGCCCTTTGCACTGTCGATCGCGGCAGTGATTGTGCTGTTGTTTGCCCAGGCGCAATGTGAGCTGGCGCTGCCGGATTACATGGCCGATATCGTTGACGTGGGGATTCAGACCGGCGGCATTCACAGCGCCATTCCGGAAGTGATCCGCCAAAGCGAGGCGGAGAAGCTGTCGATGTTCCTCAGCGACGAGGATCAGCGGCTGTTTTTATCCAGCTATACGCTGGTAGAGGCCGGTCAGGCCAGTGCGGAACAAATAAAACAAGCTCCGTTAGTCGAACAGGAGCCGGTCTATTTTCTCAATCCGCTCGAAGATGAACATCGGGATCAGCTGAATTCAGTCTTGGCGAAGGCTGAAATGATCCTGGTCAGTATTCCCGGGTTAAAGGAAACTGAGGAATTTAAGGCCTTGAATCTGCCGGAGGATGTCGATCTGATAACCCTGTTGCCGCAGCTGCCGCAGGAGGTCTTTGACGAGATCCTCACGAAAATCGATGCCAGCCTGGACGTGGCCGGCGAGAATGCGCTGTCGGTAGCGTCCGCTCA
Organism: Holdemania filiformis DSM 12042; assembly: GCF_000157995.1. Taxonomy (GTDB): domain Bacteria; phylum Bacillota_I; class Bacilli_A; order Erysipelotrichales; family Erysipelotrichaceae; genus Holdemania; species Holdemania filiformis. Next base: position 108,154 of record NZ_GG657557.1, on the reverse strand, counting down.
ATTTGTCAAAATGGAATATAAGGCGATCGGCATCAATACAGATTCGATCCAGCTGAACTATATTTTCAACAGCGGCTTGCGGATGCTGGGCGTCGCGCTGTTTGGAACGATCTGCGCAATTGTGGTGACGTTTTTGGCGGCCCGGATCGCGGCCGGCGTTTCCCGCAACCTGCGGCTGGCGGTTTTCAGCAAGGTTGAGAACTTCGCGTCTGCGGAATTCAACCAGTTTTCCACTGGTACGCTGATCACCCGGACGACCAACGATGTTCAGCAGATCCAGCAGGTGCTGGTCATGTTCATGCGGATCGTCGTGTACGCGCCGATTATCGGCGTCGGGGCGATTATCAAGGTGCTGAATACCAACGCCTCGATGACCTGGATCATCGCGTTAGTCGTCGTGGTTATCATGGCGATCATGGGCGTGGCGTTCGCGGTTGTAATGCCGAAGTTCTCGATCATCCAGAAGCTGCTGGATAAGATGAACTCCGTGCTGCGCGAATTCCTGGACGGTCTGCCGGTCATCCGGGCGTTCAATACCCAGGCACATGAAGAAAAGAAATTTGATCAGGTCAATACCGACGTGACGAAAACGAACCTGTTTGTCAACCGCACGCTGGCGCTGTTAATGCCGATGATGATGCTGGTGATGAACTGCGTCGGCATCCTGATCGTCTGGGTCGGCGGTCATCAGATCGACATGGGGACGCTGCAGGTCGGCAATATGATGGCGTTTATCCAGTACAGCATGCAGATCATCATGGCCTTCTTAATGATCACGATGGTTTCGATCATGCTGCCGCGGGCGGCCGTTTCGATCAAGCGTGTCATGGAAGTGCTCAACTGTGAGCTTTCGATTACCGATCCGAAGCAGCCGAAGGCGTTCGATCCTCAGCAGCATGGCTATGTTGAATTTAAAGACGTGGCTTTCCGTTATCCGGGCGCAGAGGAAAACGTCATTGAAAACATTTCCTTTCTGGCCCGTCCGGGACAGACGACGGCCTTTATCGGCTCGACAGGTTCCGGCAAATCCACAATCGTGAACCTGGTGCCGCGGTTCTTCGACGTCACAGCTGGTTCGATTGAGGTGGACGGCGTGGATATCCGTGAAGTCAGCCAGCAGGAACTGCGTCATAGAATCGGTTATGTGCCGCAGAAGGGCGTGCTGTTCTCCGGCACCATCGAATCCAACCTGCGCTATGCCGAAGCGGATGCGGACTGGCATCAGCTTAAACAGGCGGCGGAAATTGCCCAGGCGAGCGAGTTCATCGACTCCAAGCCGGAAGGCTATGACACGCCGATCGCGCAGGGCGGCACCAACGTATCCGGCGGTCAGAAGCAGCGTTTGTCGATCGCCCGCGCTTTAGTCCGCAATCCGGAAATCTATATTTTCGACGATTCGTTCTCCGCGCTGGACTTCAAGACGGACGCGGCGCTGCGCAAAGCCCTCAACGAGCTGTGTCAGCGGACAGGCAGCACAGTGCTGTTGGTCGCTCAGCGAATTTCGTCGATTATGCATGCTGATCAGATCGTCGTGCTCGATAAGGGCCGGATCGCCGGCATCGGCACGCACGAACAACTGATGAAAACCTGTGAGGTCTACCAGGAAATTGCGTATTCGCAGCTGTCAAAGGAGGAATTGGGTCATGACGAACACGAAGCATAATCCGAAACCGATGATGCGCGGCCCGATGGGACGCGGCCACGGAATGCGCGGCGCCGGCGAAAAGGCCAAAGATTTCAACGGCACGATGAAGCAGCTGCTGCGCTACATTAAGCCGTATTCCCTCTCGATGCTTTTTGGAATTCTGTTTGCGGCGGTCGCAACGGTGATGACGGTCGTCGGTCCGAAAATTTTAGGCAAAGCCACGACGGAGCTGGCAGCCGGACTGAGCGCGAAAGCGATGGGCACCGGAAGCATTAATTTCGGCCGGATCGCGGAAATTCTGATTTTCCTGTTATGTTTGTACGGCTTATCGGCCCTGTTCCATTATTTTCAGAACTGGCTGATGGCCGGCGTCGCACAGAAGGTTTCCTACAATCTGCGCAAAGCGCTGGCTGAGAAAATCGACCGTCTGCCGTTTAAATACTTTGACACCCATTCACACGGCGATCTTCTCTCGCGGGCGACCAACGACGTCGATACGGTGTCGCAGACACTGAACCAGTCGCTGGCGCAGATCATCACCGCGATTGTCCAATTGATCGGCTTCACGATTGTGATGTTGTCGATCAGCTGGGAAATGACACTGATGGCCTTCTGCGTTCTGCCGCTTTCAGCGATTCTGGTCATGCAGATCGTCAAGCGTTCACAGCGGTTCTTCGCCCGTCAGCAGGAAGCGCTGGGTGCGGTCAACGGCCACATTGAAGAAATGTATTCCGGTCATATCGTGATGAAAGCCTTCAACGGCGAGGAACGTTCGATCGCGGAATTCAGCGAGAACAACCAGCGGTTGTATGATTCCGCATGGAAATCGCAGTTCTTAAGCGGCATGATGCAGCCGTTAACGACGCTGATCGGCAACCTCGGTTATGTCGGCGTCTGTATTTTAGGCGGCTGGCTGACGATCAAGGGCGCGATTGAAATCGGCGATATCCAGGCGTTCATCCAGTATGTGCGCAACTTCAATCAGCCGATCAACCAGCTTTCTCAGTCGATGAACGTCCTGCAGTCGACCGCGGCTGCCGCGGAGCGGGTCTTTGAATTCTTAAACGAAGAAGAAGAAATTGCTGAAACTACAAATCCTGCGCCCGTTCGTGATCGTCATGGCAAATCTCTGATCCAGGGACAGGTCACATTTGAAAATGTCCATTTCGGTTACAATCCGGATAAGATCATCATCAATGATTTCTCGATGTTCATCAATGCCGGCAAGCGCGTCGCCATCGTCGGACCGACCGGGGCGGGCAAGACGACGATCGTCAAGCTGTTAATGCGGTTCTACGAGCTTAACAGCGGTACGATTTATGTCGATGGCCAGGATATCAAGAACTATAAGCGATCCGATCTGCGCTCATTGTTCGGTATGGTGCTTCAGGACGCGTGGCTGTTTAACGGCACGGTCATGGAGAATCTGCGCTATGGACGGCTGGACGCAACAGATCAGGAGGTCATCGCGGCGGCGAAGGCAGCGCATGTGGATCACTTCATCCGCACGCTGGACCATGGCTACCAGACGATGATCGACGGTGATTCCGGGAATATCTCCCAGGGTCAGAAACAGCTGCTGACAATCGCACGGGCGTTCCTGGCGGATCCGAAGATTCTGATTCTGGACGAAGCGACGTCCTCTGTCGATACGCGCACGGAAGTCCTGATTCAGAAGGGCATGGAAACATTGATGAAAGGCCGCACGAGCTTTATCATCGCGCACCGTCTGTCGACGATCCGCGACGCCGATCTGATTCTGGTCATGAAGGAGGGCGACATCGTCGAAGCAGGCACACATGATTCGTTGATGGCCGACAACGGCTTCTACGCTTCGCTGTATAACTCGCAGTTTGAGGATTGCGAATAAATCCAATAAGCTTTATTTGTTGACAGACCTGGTCCAAGCGGCCAGGTCTTTTTAGTATCTTAGAATAAAAGAGGAAGGGCTGCGGAAATGAAAATCATCGCCAAGGACGTCAATCCTTGCGAAAAACGAATGAGAGTCTTACATTTCCATGACTTTGTCTTGCCCCCGGGCGCAACTCAAAAAATTCCGTGTATAATAAAATTAGAAAAGAAACAAAGTGATCCTGCACGCGAAAGTGACGGCTTGATGCCGGGAAAGCAGATTTCAGAAAACAGAATTTGACAGCTTGAAGATCTCTGCGACAACGGATTCCGTCCGGGTGTTTTTGCGTATTCTCAGGATGACTGGATGGAACGGTCAAGCTTCACGCCGAAGGAATGCATAAATCGCTTAGGTGAAAAGGAGGGATATCATCATGAAGAAAAGAAAATGGCAAGGGATCATCAGCGGCGGACTAGCGCTGGGATTGTTCTTCTCGCTGCAGCCGGTTTCAGCTCAGACGCTTGCGAAAGAAGGAACGGGTCAGGAATTGTTTGGGACGGTCTCAGAACACTTCGGCCTGGATGCCGGGATCAGCCGGGCGGAGAAACGAACGGCCCGGCAAACCGAAGTGACGATTGTTTCCTTTGATCCGTTAGACTCGAAGGTTGCCGAACAAACCGTTGCGGTGGGAACGGCCCAGTCAAAGCTGAATCTGCCGGACACGTTGTCAGGAATGGATTCAGAAGGGAAGCCGGTAAAGGATATTCCGGTTACGTGGAAATCAGCCGGCGATCCTTACGATCTAACGACGCCGCAGGATTATATCTTTATTGCCGAACTGAGTTCCGGCTACGTTCTGGCGCAGGATGCTGAACTGCCGGAAATTATCATCACCGTGACCGGCTTTGAGCCGACGACGCTGCCTGAAAATTATGTGCGCGTTACTGTGAAGGCCGGCGAGCTGAAAACCAAGGTGGAAAAGGGGCAGGTTCTTCCGCAGAACATCGCAGCCTTATTGATTGAGGGTTCGCTGAACGAAAAGGATTTGCAATATATTCGCGAGAACTTAAAGAATTTGAAAACACTGGATCTGGAGAAAACATCGTTGACCGCGATTCCGAAGTCCGCCTTCCAGAACATGGCTTCTCTGGAAAACGTCGTTCTGCCATCGTCGGCAACCGCGATCGGAGAACAGGCGTTCAAGGGTTGTGAGCATTTGACATCGGTGAATCTGTCAAAGGTGGAGAAGATCGGGACTTCTGCTTTTGAAGGCTGCACCAAGCTGGGCGAAGTGGATCTGACGCAGGTCACATCGCTGGGGGCTTCCGCCTTCGCGGGCTGCACGACGCTGAGCCTGAAGAACGGCACACTGAATCCCAATCTGAAAACGATTGCGGATCGTGCGTTCCAGCAGAATGCCAGCTTAACGCAGATCGATCTGTCGTCCATCGAATCGATCGGCGCAAACGCTTTCGAAGGCTGCACCAAGCTGGGCGAAGTGGATCTGACGCAGGTCACATCGCTGGGGGCTTCCGCCTTCGCGGGCTGCACGACGCTGAGCCTGAAGAACGGCGCACTGAATCCCAATCTGAAAACGATCGCGGATCGTGCGTTCCAGCAGAACACCAGCTTAGCGCAGATCGATCTGTCGTCCATCGAATCGATCGGCGCGAACGCTTTTGAAGGCTGCACCAAGCTGGGCGAAGTGGATTTATCGCAGGTCACATCGCTGGGGGCTTCCGCCTTCGCGGGCTGCACCCAGTTGAAGCTGAAAGCCCAGACGAACCTGAATCCGAATTTAAGCACGATTGGAAACCGGACGTTCAGTCAATGTTCGTCTTTGACGCAAGTCGATTTATCCCATGTGAATACCCTGAGCGAACAAACCTTCGCGGATTGCGCCGGTTTGAGCGAGGTGGATCTGTCAAAGGTTGCCCATCTGGGCGCCGGCGCGTTTAAAAACTGTTCCAGCTTGCGGATGGTGGGAATGCCGGAAAACAAGCCTGACTGGGGCAGCCAGCCTTTTGAAAATGTCCCAGGCCTGTTGCTTTTGTTCGAAAATGGCAAGGCCTACTCTGATTGTTCTGTTTTCCCAAGCGGATCCTCGGTTCCGGTTATCGAAGGGAAAGATATTAAAGCCGGAGAAACGTTGGAATTGGCGGTGAAACCACAGCTTAACGCCAGCCTTACCTATCAATGGAGCTTTAACGGAACGCCGCTGACGGCGCAGACGAATCCGACGTTGAAAATTGATCAGGCGCAGGTCAGTCACAGCGGAACCTATCAATGCGACGTGACATGGGGAACGTTAGTTCAGCGGGCGGAAATAAACGTGAAGGTGACAGAAATGCCAAAGCCGACCCCGACTCCAACGCCAACTCCGACCCCGACGCCAGCGCATGATCACAACTATGGACCGATGCAATCCGATCCGACATGGCATTACCGCGAATGCATCGACGGCGACGGCGCGAAGGCTGAAATCGCGGAGCATACGCCGAGCGAGTGGATCATCATAGAAAAAGCAACGGCGACGAAAGCCGGAAGTAAGAAGAAAGTCTGCACGGTCTGCGGCAGACAGCTGGAATGGCAGGAAATTCCGGCGACGGGTCCGGAATATTCGCAGAAGACATTGAAAGCCAAAGACAACAAGCTGCAGATCAGCGGCGAATTTGCGGCGAATTCCAGTCTGACTCTTTCTGAAGCCTTGCCGCATAAGCAAGGCGAATGCGAGGCCTGCGACGCGATCCGCGAGCAGCAGGAAAAGACCGGCTGGCTCACGGGCAGCCGTCTGCAGCTGAAAGCGGGAAAGTACCGTGGATCGCTGAGCGTTGAAATTCCGACTGACAAAAAGGATGGTACCGAGCTGACCGTCTGGATCTGTCAGAATAAGAAATTAGTGAAGGAAACGAAAAAAGTGAAATCCGGAGTGATTACCCTGACCGTTGAAAGCTGGCCGGATTATATCGGACTCTCTGAAGCTCCAGTTCAGATCAGCGGACTGCCGGGATCCTTGAGTTTAACTGTCGGCGAACAAACGACGTTGAAGCCGCAGCCTGCCGGAGGAAGCTGGGAATATGACCAATCCGTACTGGAGATCACCGCGGGACAGGACAGCTATACTGTAAAGGCGCTAAAACCGGGTGAAACGACGATCACCTATTCAGCGGAGGGCGTTCAGTCGAGTCTGAAGGTCGCCGTGACAGAGAAAGCGGCAGAACCTGAACCAGAAGTGAAGAAAAAAGGAAGCATCGTTCCGTTTGCGATCGGGATTCTTGTCTTCGCAGCGGCCGTTCTGATCGGCGGCGCTGTGTTCTTAAAGCGGCAGATCGATCAATCGCAAGGCTGATTTAAACTAGGCGTGAAGATTGCCCTGGCAAACGCCAACCCGGCGATGCGTACAGGACAAAGGCATTCAGGGTAAGAACCTGGAATAAAAACAAGGCAGCGGGAAGCGTAAAACCATCTCGCTGCTTTTTTTGCGGCGATCAGTTGGAGTGGATTCCCCGCGGCGGGCAAAAAAGCGCCGGTGTGAACTTGATTCTGCTTTCTCAGGCATAATGTCCGCATTTTCTTTTGCTGCAGGGTTTGCTATAATGATTTCAATTCATGGAATCGAAGAAACTGAGGGATCGGTTGTGGATAAGTTTCTCATTGTTACTCTTGCGCTGGATCTGTCTGAGTTTATCGCTCATTCCGATCACTCAGGCTGGAAATGATCATCATGAGCTAAGCTTGTTCCTCGGAAAAGCAGGGAGAAAGAGGGATTGAAATGAACGACATAAAGAAACGCGAACGGATCATACTGATCTTAGGCTCGCTGGCCGGCCTGCTTCTGGTCGGATTTATGCTTGTGTTTGCGTTGGCTGTCCATCAAAGCTATACGGTTCAGGAACACAACGGAACGCTGAAAACCATCAGTGAAGAACGCACAGTCACGTTGGTGCAAAGCGGCCAGACGTTCTGGCGCTATTGGGATGAGGGCGAAAATCCCGAACCTTCGGCAAGTCTGCGGTGGACTGAACCAGATTATGACGATTCCGCCTGGAAAAGCGGAATGGGAACCTTTGGCGCTTACGCAGATTCGGCGGCTGGACGTCAAAAAACGGACACTCTGCTGAATTATGCTTTGCCGGATCGGCGGGCGATTCCCGTTTATTATTTCCGCACGGAATTTGAAGGCGGGGATCTGGGGAATGTCCAGTGCCTGACCGGCAAAATTCATTACGACGATGCGGTGATGATGTATCTCAACGGCGAGCTGGTGTATGCCTCGAATATTCCCGACGGCGGGTATACTGCAGAAAATCTCTATGGTTCATCTACGCGTGTCGGCGAAGCGGAAAACGATATCTTTGTCATCAATAATCTGGATTCGCTGAAGTCCGGACGCAATGTTCTGGCCGTTGAGCTGCATCAGCGCGACGAAGCCAGCTCGGATATTTATTTTGATCTGGAGATCCTCGAAACTTCCAATGAAACTTCGATGACGCAGCCCCTCGATCTGTCCGGACTGGTTCTGGAACAGGGGGCAAAGAATGACGAGATCATCGTCGACTGGCTGACGGAGAACAAGGGCACCTATGAGCTGATCTGGGCGCCAGGTACCGATAAAAGTGCGCTGCGCACTCCGGCTGGCAGAAAGCTGATGGGCGGACGGAAGACTGGCGTCGGCGGAACGTTCAGCTATCATGGCAAGCTGAGCAGTCTGCCGGAAGGGCAGTCGTATGTGTATCAAATTGTAGATTTGCAGCATAACCTCAGCTCAGAAGTTTCATCGTTTAAAATTCAACCGGAACAACCCTTTACGTTTGGGTTTGTCGGCGATGTTCAGATCCGGACGGAACATCTGGAGGAGAATCAAGAAAACTGGCAGAGAGCCGTCGATACGCTGGCGCAGCTGCAGCCGGATCTCAGTTTTATTCTGACTGCCGGCGATCAGGTCAACAGCAGCGACAACGAGAAAGCATTGAAGGAATATAACGCCTTCCGCAGTCCGGCCGCATTGAAGCAGATTCCGGTTGCGGTCAACATCGGCAACCATGAGGGCAATACGGAATTGCTTGAAAGTCAATTTGAGCGGCTGAAGAACGGTTCGGATTACTATTATGATTACGGTGATACTTTGTTCTATGCGCTGAACTGTATGGATACGGATACGCAGGCGCATCTGGACAAACTTAGCCAGACGATTACGCGTCACAAGCCGCGCTGGGTGATTGTGACGATGCACTATTCGCTGTTTGGCAGTAAGGACCGGTCGGATAATGAAAAGGTCATGGCTGCCCGCGATGCGTACGCCCAGGCTTTTTCAGATCTGAATGTCGACGTCGTGCTTTCGGGGCATGATCATTATTACAGCCGTTCCCTGCTGATGCAGGGAGAGACGACGACTGACCGGCAAGAAGGACGGAAGCGCCGTGGCGATGTCTTGTATGTGTCTGGGGGAACGCCGACCGGCAGTAA
>NZ_GG657557.1:91148-98930 GCF_000157995.1 Holdemania filiformis DSM 12042 | reverse complement strand
CAGCTGACCCTGGAAACCTATGCCGTTGACAGCCGGGAATTAATCGACCGGTGTGAATTTAATAAATAAACCGCTGCAGGACCAGCGGTTTTTGTGAGAAAGGGGAAGTAAGATCTGGGCAGCACTGCCGCTTATGATTCATCCCCGCGATCATGGGGAAATCCCCGCGGACAAATTCGCGGGGATTTTCAATTTAAGCGACGATTAAAATCTTTGTGAAATAACAGACGGAGGCCAGAACGAAGATCAGGATCAGAATCTGAGTCGAGGTCATATTTTTCTTCTTAATCAACCATAAGAGGCCGGCGACCAGGCCGATGGGAACCAGATAGGGCGCGATATTATCAAACATTTCCTGAACTCTGAAGATCTTGTCCGCCTGCTGACCTTCAAGGGAGATCGCGCTGGTATATTCCAATCCAATCTGGATTCCGGATAACATGGACGGGATAAAACCACCCAGGATCACGGCGCCGAACATCGTTACCAGTTCAATGCCGGAGGTCATCAGGCTGTTTTTCGTTGTGCTTTCAATGGCTTCCACACCTTTGGTATAGCCGAAATCAAAGAGCTTGGACTGAACGATAATCCAGCCGATTCGCACAAGTAAGATCAAACCCAGGGATAATAGCCAGTTTCCCGTGAGCGCGAACTGACAGGCGATTAAGGTTGTGACCGGATTGATGATCACGCCCGCCAGCGTATCGCCGACGCCGGCCAGCGGTCCCATCATCGCCGTTTTGATATTCTGGCCGATTTCTTCCTGATCCGCTTCCATCATGGCCAGGTGAACGCCGGTGATCAGCGGTGAGAAAATGGCGCTGGTGTTGAAAAACTGAATGTTGTCGACGCAGGTTTTCCGCAGTCCCTCCGGATCGTTCTGGTAAATCTGTTCAATGCCCGGAAGCATTGCCCAGCAGTAGCCGGAGCCCATCATCCGGTCGTAGGACCATGTCTGCTGAATTCCGAAAATATGCCGGATCTTAATTTTGCGCAGCGTTTCCTTAGTCAATTTCATCGCCGACAACCTCCTCATTCTGTTTCATTACTTCATTTTTAATCATTGCGTAAATCGCGCAGATCGCCGCGGCCGCAAAGGTCAGACCGATGATCGTGCTGGAGGTATAAGCGATTAAGAAATAACCTGCCAGTAAGAACGGCCAGTAGCGTTTAATGTTGATCATTGACATCAATAAGGCAAAGCCCATGAGCGGAAGCAGACCGCCGGCCAGATCGAAGATTCCCAGCAGGACGGAAGGAATCATCTGAATGAGCGACACCAGCTGATTGCCGAATAAGATCCCGATGAAGACCGGAATCGCCATGTGTGGTCCGTTCGTTAATAAACAGTTAAGCCAGAAAGACCGGTTTATCTTTTTCAGATTGCCTTCCTCCGCGCCTTTGACCATAATCTGAACCAAGGCCGTACACAGGATCGTGGAAATGGATCCCAGCGCGATGCCGACCATTGAAGCCGGGATGGCGACGGTGGAAATCGCAATGTTGATCGCTTCGGAGGAAGCCAGCGCCGGATTGGCTCGCATCATCAGAATGGCGACAGCCGTTCCCAGAACGGAGCCTAGAAAGTAGTTGGGAATGGCGGCCCCGCCGAAGGTGTACATCCCTAACGACATCAAGGTCAGTACGGTCCCGATATACAGGCCGAGCTGGATGTCGCCCAGGACCAGGCCGGCGACGATTCCGCCCAAGATCGGCGGGTTGGATCCAATGGTCATGGTACTGATCAGCATTTGTTCAAAATACACAAAGACCGCCAGCACCAGTGCGGCTAGAAATAAATTTTGCATCATGTTACCCCTTTCATCTGTGCCTTCATTTCAACATGAAAAAAGCGGACATACAAGCGATTACGCGGGTTTTTGACATTTTCACACATTGCGGATAAACCCGGAAAAAGCCTTTCAATCAGCTGAAATTCTGACTTTTTCAGGGAGCTGTCTGCTTTGGATAAGCCTCGTAAAAACCGGGAAAACCAGTATAATAAACTTGAAAAGAGGGATGGGATATGACGCAACGAATCGCTGTCGTCGAAGACGAGCCGATGATGAATGATTTAATTTGTTTCGTTTTGAATAACGCCGGTTTTAAAACCGTTTCCTACACTTCAGCCCGCGCGGCCCAGGCCGGACTCAACCGCCAGTTCGATTTGTGGCTGCTGGACATCATGCTGGAAACTCCGACGGCCGGACTGGATTTAATGAAGGCCGTCAGGGAGGTCAATCCGAATCAGGCGATCTGCTTTCTATCCGCGCGGGACAGTGAGCTGGATAAGATTACCGGTCTGGAAATCGGCGGCGATGACTACATTACCAAGCCGTTTTCCAAAAAAGAACTGGTACTGCGGATTACTAATATACTGCGCCGAACCGCGCCGGCGACCGCAGCGAAGGCTTCACCGGAAATACTGCAGGCCGGGCGGATAAAGATCGACTTGCACTCGCGGAGACTGTGGTGGCAGGGAGACCTGATCAATTTGACCGCCAAGGAATTCGATTTAATCCTGTTGTTGATTCAAAACGACGGACGCACGGTTGACCGGCATACGATCCTGCGGATTATCTGGGACACCAATTACTACGGCAGCGGCCGGGTTCTGGATGATACGATCCGGCGCGTGCGCAAGAAACTGCCGGATCTTCAGATTGAGACTGTCTATGGGGAAGGCTACCGGGTCAGCGGATTATGAGAACATCGATCCGCGATTTCAATGTCGTGCTGTGGATTTCCCTGATTTTCTGCGTTCTGCTGCTGCTGGGCAATCCGCTTCCGCCGGCAGCGGTGGTGCTGGTTGTATTGATCATCCTGCTGAATCTGACGATTCTCTGCTGGCTGTTCTTTTTACGGCTGGATATTCGGAAAATGCTCAATTTCTGCCAGGCGGTCCGGGTCGGTAATTACGATCAGAAACCGATCGCGCTGTCGCGGAATGATGAGATCACCGACTTGAACAAGGAAATTGCCGCGATGAAGGAATATCTGCAGGCGATGCACGATGCCAAAAGTCAGATGATTCAAAATATATCGCATAATTTGAAAACACCGCTGTCAGTCATCATGCTTTCCTGTGAGATGCTGCTGGACGGCGATGTGGAAGCGGCGCAGGTTCAGCCTTATTATCGCCAGATTTATCAGGTTTCTGAAAAAATGTTGAAGGAAATTGAGCGGCTGCTGGAATTAAACCGGATCAATCATCTGATCACCTTGAACGAACCGTGTACGCAGGAAACGGCGATGAAAGAACTGATTGAAAACCGGATCGAAGTGTTTGCGCCGCTCATTGAGAAGCGCGGTCTTCAAATTGAACCGGCATTGTATCCGGTGAAGTTTAAAGGCAAGCCTGAGCATTGGGAAACCGTCGTCGACAACCTGCTTGAAAACGCCGTTCGTTATGCGGAAACGACGATTAAAATCCGTTGTTATCCACAGTCCCTGGCGATCTATAACGACGGGATCCGGCTGCCTTCCGCAATGCTCAGAAAGATCTTTGATCCCTATGTCAAAGGCGAACAGGGAAAATCAGGACTGGGTCTGGCAATGGTCCAGTCGATTGCCAATCTGTATGATTACCAGGTGTTCGCTGAGAATAAAACGCAGGGTATGGAATTTAAAATTTTAGCGAAAGAGAAGGAACGGTAAAATGAGAAAAATAAAGTGTACATGGATTGACGGCATCACGGAAAACCATCCAGTGATCGAATGGGATAAGGGAAAAATCACAGCCGTCACCCATTCCCAGACTTCAGGCGATTTAATCGGGATGCCGGCGTTGATCGACGTGCATACGCATGGCTTCCGCGGTTTCAGCAGCGAAGCCCCGGCGGAAGATCTTCGGCGTCTGGCGCAAGCCTATGCGCAGCGGGGAATCGGCGGTTTCTGCGCGACGATCGGACCGCGGCCTTTCCCTCGTTATCTGGAAATCATCGCTGAATACCGCAAGGCGTTTTCCACGCCATATCCCGGCGCCCGGTTTCTGGGTCTGCATTTGGAAGGCCCGTATCTGAATCCGGCAAAGGCCGGTGCGATTGACCCCGTGACAATGCAGAAGATCGACCTGACAGAACTGGAAGCTTTTTTAAAACAAAGCGCGGGATGCGTCAAGATCATGACGATCGCGCCGGAGCTGCCGGACGCAGAGGCCGCAATCCGGCTGCTGAACCAATATGGCGTCATCGCTTCCGCCGGACATACGGCGGCGGATTATGCGCAATGCGAAAGGGCGGCCGAAGTCGGACTGACCCAGATTACACATACGTTTAACGCGATGCATTCCCTGCATCATCGGGATCCGGGGTTAATTGCTTCGGCTCTGATCGATCCGCGGCTGGACTGTGAAATGATCAGTGACGGCTATCATCTGCAGCTGCCGGTCATGAAGCTTCTGACATTGACCAAGGGGCCGGATCATATCCTTTGCGTTTCGGACAGCGGCGCGGATTCAGGCTATGCTTATCCTGAGGGAACTGTGTTGAGCGACGGCTGCGTGATCCGCGGCGGAGCGATGGTACAACCTGACGGTGTGCTTGCCGGCAGCACCTGCGATTTAAGCGACGCTTTAAAAACCTTGGTGCGGAAGATGGAAATCCCGCTGCCGCAGGCGGTAAGAATGTTATCGCTGAATGCCGCGCGGAATTTGAAGCTGAACAACTGGGGGACATTGAAACCGGGAAATTCATGCGGCTGGAGCTTCTATACCCCTGATCTGGAATGGGTGGAAACGATCGTGGATGAACAATCCTGTCTTCTATCCGAACGCTGACAAAACAAAGCCGGCTGTTTCCTGCGATAAATAAAAAAACTGAGTTCACGAAATGCCAGACATTTCTGAAAGCTCAGTTTTTTGATCGTTTAAATCAGTCCTGCTTTTTGGTCACGGGCTGAATTTTCATCAGATGATTGCGAACCCAGAACGGCAGAAATAAATAGAATAGGATAAACAGGAGAAGCAGGTAAACGATCAGTCCGGCGAATGCATGATCATCCGGAAGAATTACAACAAGGATTGCAAGCAGAAAACAAACCGTCCAGGAAGGGATCAGCCGGAAGTGTGAATGACAATGCGGACATTCCAGCCGCCCCAACAGGAACGATCTGAAATGAACATGAAAACTTTCTTGACAATGGGAACATACGACTTCCTGACGCATTTATTTATCCTCCTGACACCGCGCGAAGCGATGTAAACAACGATTTTAAACCCACCCCGGCCAGCAGCAGAAAACCGCAGAAATTGATCGGATCACGGAAGAACGTCAGCGTGAGCCAGCGCAGAAACGCCAGATAAAGCAGCGAATTCCGCGATGAATCCTGAAACTCCGTAAACCAGGCGCTCCAAGCATAAAGACTGACTCCCAGCCAGTAGACGAGTTCCAGAAGCAGGGACTTCTTCCGGGTTTTCCAAAGCAAAAGTACCGTGATGAGAAAGAAGACGGTGAACAGAAAAGCGTAATCATAGACTGTGATGCGGGTGCAATAGGGCGTGATGATGTCGATGTCCGGGCAAGTCCCTCCCGCGTTGATGGAACACAGGGGGACCGGAATGGGCCAGCCTCGTTTTTCCCAGACCCCAAGGCCCAGCTGAATCAATAAAAATACGGCAGGAATTTCCTCCATCCGCAGCAGCGCTTTCCAATGAAGTCTTTTCATCTTTCTCTCCTCTTTCTTTTATTATAAAGCATCAGGCGGAAAAAGACAGGGGCGGCGGCCTTTTTTCACCCTCCCTTATTTCATACGAATGACCGGAGCGGTCCGCTGCGTAGCGGACACCTTAGCGAGGTTTATCCATAAGCGCGCGGCGATGGGGTAAGCGGAAAAATCTGCGGCTGTTCCGGAGTGAAATTCTTTGTTAAAAATGTTGACAACCTAACAAATTGGAAATAAACTAAAAACGGCAGCCGGAAAGAAATTCCGGCAAAAGAGGGAGGTGGAAAGCATGGATAACCCGGGCGGTAGTTGCAGGCAAGGCATCAATAAAACGAGAAATTCATTCTTTCCTCTCCTGGAGGGCGAGTCTGCCCGAAAATAAAGCTCCAGGACGTTTTATTCATGCTTTGCGAACTTGAAGAACAAACTTGAAGGAGGGCAAAGTATGACGGTAAAAAACATCACTGAGCTTTTGAACGCGAAAAAATACGCTCAGATCAAAAAAGAACTCAACGAGATGAACAGCGTGGACCTGGCGGAATTGCTGGAACAATTCCCACAGGAAAGCATGGTCGTCCTTTTCCGTTTGATCGCCAAAGAGACGGCGGCGGAAGTTTTCACCAACATGAATACGGAGATGCAGCAGGCGCTGATCAGCACGTTTACAGAGAAAGAACTGAAGGATATCTTTGAGGATATGTTTATGGACGACACCGTCGATATCCTGGAAGAAATGCCGGCTAATGTGGTCGAGCGGATTCTCGACGTTACCGATAAAGAAACCCGTTCGCGCATCAACGAGCTGCTTCAGTATCCGCAGGACAGCGCCGGCAGCCTCATGACGACGGAATACGTCGACCTGAAAAAGACGATGAGCGTTCGCGAGGCGATTGCGAAGATCAAACGCGTCGGCATCGACCAGGAAACGATATACACATGCTACGTCATCGAAAACAAGAAACTGTTAGGCATTGTGACGGCGAAAAGCCTGCTGCTCAACGACGAGAACGCCTTGATCGGCGACCTGATGGAAACGCATATCATTTCCGTGCGGACTCACGACGATCAGGAGGAAGTCTCCAAGCTGTTCCAGAAATACCGGCTGATTTCCATTCCGGTTGTGGACACGGAAAACTGCATGGTCGGGATCGTCACCTTTGACGATGCGATGGAAGTTTATCAGGAAGAAATGGCAGAGGATATCGCATTGATGGCAGCGGTGCAGCCCAGCGACGATTCCTATTTCGGAACTTCGGTGTTCAATCATGCCAAACACCGGATTCTGTGGCTGTTGTTTTTAATGCTCTCGGCGACGATCACGGGCACGATCATCTCCCGCTACGAGGAAACGATTTCCGCGATTCCGCTGTTGGTTTCGTTTATTCCCATGTTGATGGATACCGGCGGTAATTGCGGCACGCAGAGCTCGACGCTGGTTATCCGTGGCATTGCGACCGACGAGATCCGCTTCTCCGATCTGTTTAAGGTGGCGTTTAAGGAAAGCCGGATCGCTCTGATTGTCGGCGCGGCTTTGGCGGCGGTCAATGGTCTGCGGATCATCGTCATGTATCAGGATCCGCGGCTGGCGATTCTGCTGGGAATTTCCTTAATGTGTACGGTCTTTTTGGCGGAACTGATCGGCTGTCTGCTTCCGTTGCTGGCCAAGAAGGTGCATTTGGATCCGGCGATCATGGCGGCGCCGTTAATCACGACGATTGTTGACACCTGTTCAATTATTATTTATTTTGCGATTGCGACGCATCTGTTTGCGCTGTAAGCATCGTGATGAACAAGCATGGAGGAAAACTCTGTGCTTTTTATTTCTCCTTTCTTGGCGATCTCCCAGATCGTGGAACGCAGAAACAATAGTATACAGTGGGTCAACGAGATTTTGACCGGAAAGGAGAATGTCGATGGAAAACGTAGAAAGAGAACTGCGGATTCCTCGCAGCTGGATGGAATCGGAAGAGGATTTCGCAATGGAATGCGGCCGTCCGCACCGTCCAACGCCGCCGCGCAGACCACACTGCCCGGGTTGGAGCGATGATTTCCGCACGCGTTTTGATGAAGCTGATTTCATGGAGGATGAAATGTTTGTGGAGGAGGCTGTCAACCTGTCCG
>NZ_GG657557.1:54210-90681 GCF_000157995.1 Holdemania filiformis DSM 12042 | reverse complement strand
CCAGGCTGCGGCTGCAACTGTGACTGTGATGACGATCATGACCAGGACGATGGCTGCGGTAATCATCACCGCTGTCCGGATATGAGCCTGGCGATGCCGTATGTCGCCCGCCAACAGTGGAATGGAAAACGGGAAATCTATAATCGTCCGCGCGCCTTATTAAGAGGAACGCTGTTCGTAGAACTGGATATGCCGTTTACAGGAAAGGGGGGCTGTCAGGATGAATAAAAACGAGCTGCTGCGGGAGCTGCAGGAGTTGGATTTTGCGATTCAGGAAGCTGTCTTATTTCTGGACACTCATCCCCGCAGCGAGGTGGCGCTGAGCTACTATCGTTACGTTACCGGCTTGCGCCGCAAAGCTGCGGAAGAATACAACCGCGTCTGCGGACCGCTGACCAGCCGCGACAGCCGCGGACGCCGCTGGGATTGGGTCAATAGTCCATGGCCGTGGGAAAGGGAGGGATAAACCATGTGGATCTATGAGAAAAAACTGCAGTATCCTGTGAATATCCAGAAGCCGGACCCGGCGATGGCCAAGCTGATCATTACCCAGCTGGGCGGCTCGGATGGTGAAAAGGGCGCGTCTGACCGCTATCTGAATCAACGCTACGCGATGCCGTATCCAGAAATCCGGGCATTATTGACCGATATCGGCACGGAAGAAATGGCGCACGAAGAAATGATCGCGACGATGGTTTACCAGCTGCTCAAGGGTTGTTCAGCTCAGCAGATCAAAGCGGCCAACGCCGCGGATTACTACGTCGATCACACAGCCGGCGTCTATCCGCAGGGAGCCAACGGCATGCCGTACACAACCGCGTATATCCAGTCCAAGGGGGATCCGATCACCGATCTGTCCGAGGATTTGGCAGCGGAACAGAAAGCCCGCACGACGTATGAGAACCTGATGCGCTTAGCGAAGGATCCGGAAGTCTACGGCCCGCTGCTGTTCTTACGTCAGCGTGAAATCGTGCATTTCCAGCGTTTCGGCGAAGCGCTTGACTTTGTCCGCAAGGATCTGGACTGCCGTAATTTCTATCGCTACAATCCGGCTTTTGACCGCTGATCAAAAGCAAAGGCGGGAATTCTCCCGCCCTTTACATCATAAAAGTGAAAAACCCTGAAGATCAATGGAATTCATTCCGCCGGCCGGTTAGCGCAGTCCTGCGGAAGAGATTCGGGGCAAGCGGGGCCGGGCGCAGGCAGGGAGTCAAGATTTATATAAGGATTCCTCAGAAAAGGAATGAACCATCAGCTTTTACTTTATTGGTTTCAGGTTAGGTAAGAACATTTCGTATCACCGTAAAAATATGGTAATTTGAATATGAAACTATTATAATTAGACTAATAAAGAAAAGGTGTGGGAATATGAAAAAAATAACGAAATTTGGGGTGTTGGCGACGGCGTGCATGCTGCTGATGCAGGGCTGCGACGCTAAAGAAGAGAACTATGACAGCCTGCTGAATCCGAATAAACCGGTGACGCTGGAAATCTGGACGTATTACAACGGAACGCAGAAGGCGGCGTTTGACGAGCTGGTTACGGAATTCAATGAGACTGTGGGCGCGGAGAAGGGAATCGTTGTCGAGGCCTACAGCCAGGGCAACGTCAATGATCTGATCACTAAAGTTGAGGAAGCGGCGGAAAAGAAGGTCGGCGCCGGTGAAATTCCTGATATTTTTGCGGCGTATGCCGATACAGCGTATAAAGTTGATAAATTAGGACTGGTTGCTTCGATTGACAAGTATATGAGCGAAGCGGAGCTGGACTCCTATCGTGACGAATATGTAAGCGAAGGGCAGATCGGCGAAGATGGCAGTCTGAAAATATTCCCGATTGCCAAGTCGACGGAATTGATGATGCTGAACAAAACCGACTGGGATCGTTTTGCGGAAGCCAGCGGCGCGACGCTGGAGGATCTGAAGACCATTGAGGGTGTGACGAAGGTGGCCCGCGCTTATTACGAATGGACCGACAGTCTGACGCCGCAGCCAAACGACGGCAAGGCGTTCTTCGGCCGGGATGCGATGGCGAACTATATGATCATCGGCAGCCGGCAGCTGGGCAAGGAGATCTTTGCGGTAACGGGAAATGAGGTAACGCTGAATCTGGATCGCGAGATCTTCAAAAAACTGTGGGATAATTATTATGTTCCGTATATTCGCGGCTACTTTACGGCGCAGGGACGTTTCCGTTCCGACGACGCGAAGACCGGCGATTTGATCGCGCTGGTGGGTTCCAGCAGCGGCGCGGCTTATTTTCCGAAAGAAGTGGCGGTGAGCGATGTCGAAAGCTATCCGATTGAATCCGTTCTCGCTCCGGCTCCGATGTTTGAGCAAGGCGAGAAGATTGCGGTTCAGCAGGGGGCCGGCATGGTCGTGACGGCTTCGGATACCCAGCATGAATACGCATCAGTTCTTTTCTTAAAATGGTTTACTGAAGAAGAGCGCAACATTGAATTCTCGTTGTCTTCCGGTTATCTGCCGGTCAAGAAAGCCGCCAATGATATTGAAACGATTAAAAAAGTCATGCAAAACAATGCGGAGCTGGGATCGGCTGAAATGATCGGCGTTGTCGAAGTGGCGGAGAAACAGCTGAGCGAAGTTCAGCTGTATACGACGAAAGCCTTTGAAGGCGGCAATGACGCGCGGTCTTTGCTGGATACCTCGATGCAGGATCTGGCTAAAGCGGACCGCGAACAGGTGATTGAACGTCTGGCGCAGGGGCAGAGCCTCGATGAAGCGGCCGCTGAATTCGAAACAGACGCTTATTTTGACGCCTGGTTCGCAGCGCTGAGCCAAAAGATGCAGGAAATCGTCCAGGAGTAACGTTTTTAAGAAAAGGAGTAACCGGAATATGCTGAAAAAAAGAAGTGTTTTCAATCGTATTCTGATCCCTTTGATCATCGTTCAAATTTTTCAGATCAGTCTGTTTGGGATGTTGGTTTTCAGCGGCGGCGTCATTACCAAGCTTGACCGCAACGCTGAGGAAATCCTGAACGAGCGGGTCATCAATCGGAAGAATTATTTAGAAAATGAAATGATTCAGCGCTGGAGCAATTTCTCAATTTATCAGACGAAGATTGAGGAAGAAATTGAGCAGCAGCTCAGCGAAGCCGGCATGACCGTCGCCGACTTGGTGCCGGGGGCGGCCGTGACCAGCGATATTTTGAAAAAGATCGGTCCGGATCTGATCGCTTTGATGCGCAGAAATACGGTGACCGGTGTTTTTCTCGTCTTTGAAGGGCCGCAGGGTGAACTTAACGGTTCTGAAGAAACAGAAAAAAGTGGAATCTATCTGCGGGATCTGGATCCGATCAACAATCCCTATGATAATTCGGATCTGTTGATGGAGCGGTCGCCGACAGATGTGGCGCAGAGTTTGGACATCGCGATGGACGTCGGCTGGAGTCCGCGCTTTAAGATCACGGCGGAGAGCTATTTCTATAACAATCCGGTGCGGGCAGTTCGGTCAGACCCGGATTTGGCCAGTGAAGACGCGGGATATTGGGGTTACGGCTCCATGTTGAATGAAGATCTGATTAAAACAATTACCTATACTCAGCCGCTGATCGGCAGCGACGGAAGTGTGTTGGGTGTGATGGGGGTTTCCCTGGCCGACGATTATCTGAAATCGCTGCTGCCGTCGAAGGAACTGCTTGCGGATCAGTCGGGTTCCTATATGCTTGCGATCCTCGATGAAACGCAGTCTCAGGAGCAGGGGCTGACCTTGCAGAAGGTGACGCACAGCGGCGGGGTGTTTATTGCCATGTTCGGCGAAGCGGAAGAACTGCTTTTCCAAAAGGACTCCGATGTGTCCGGGGAAGGGGCTTTAATCCATACGTCCGCCTTCAAATTGAATCAGAAAATTTACGGCAGTCTGCAGCCGCTGGAGCTTTACAATTCCAACGCGCCGTTTTCACATCAGCGCTGGGTTTTAGTCGGACTGGAATCGCAGAATGCGCTGTATGGCTTCTCGCATAAAATGCAGAACAGCATTCTGACCTTTATGATTTTATCCATGCTGGTGGGGTTAGCCGCGACGATGTATGCGAGCTACCGGCCATCCCGGCAGATCGGCGCGCTGGCGCGCAAGGTCCGAAACTCCGATCCGAACAAACCGATCCATCTGGATCCGATCCGGATTACGGAAATTGATCAGTTAAGCCAGGCGATTGAGGAATTAAGCAAGAGCGTAGCGGAGAACAGTTCCCGGCTTTCGCAGATTATCGGCATGCTTTCGATCCAGATCGGAGCGTTTGAGGTTGAAGCGGATAAGAATTCTGTTTTCTGCACCTCTGGCTTTTTCGACGTTCTGGATCCGTTGACGGCCCACGAAGACCGCATGCTGACGCTGGATGAATTTGCCGGACAGCTGCGTTTATTGGATCTGGATCTGAAGGATTTGGGCCGGCTGCGGGAAAAGACAATCAAGCTGGAACAGGAGGGCGGCGGATCACGCTGGATGCGGTTAAAAACCGCGGCGCGGGCGCAGACGATCCTGGGCGTAGTGCAGGATGTGACGGCGGAAATGGTTGAACGGCATCGTATCGAATACGAACGCGATTACGACGTTCTGACGAACCTGCTGAACCGCCGGGCTTTCCAGCGTTTTGCGCAGGAGCGCTTTGAACATCCGGAACAGCTGAAAATTACGGCGTTTATGATGATGGATCTGGACAATCTGAAATATATCAACGATACTTACGGTCACGACTGCGGCGACGGTTATATCCGCAGCGCGGCAGATGTGCTGCGCAATAACGCCGGTCCGCATGAAATCGCGGCGCGGATGTCGGGCGACGAGTTCTACGTTCTGTTCTACGGTTATGAAACGGATTTCCAAATCCGTCAGAAGATTGAACAAATCCGAAAAGCGATGGCTGCTTATGAAATGGAGCTGCCGGATGGCAAGAGTATCCGGATCCGCGCTTCCTTTGGCGTTTCCTGGTATCCGCGCGACAGCCGCAACCTGGATGAATTGATCAAATACGCTGATTTTGCGATGTATGAGATTAAAAACTCCGTCAAGGGCGGAATCAAGGACTTTGAAATTGAAAGCTACCGCAAGGATTCGTTTATGCTTCACAGCAGCGAAGACCTCAACCGGCTGATTGAAAATGAACTGATTGATTTTGTATTCCAGCCGATTATCGACGTGGAATCGCAGACAGTCTATGGTTATGAAATGCTGATGCGGCCGAAGATGGAAAACCTGAAAACGCCGTCGGAGGTTCTGCGGATCGCCCGCGCGCAGTCGCGTCTGTATCAGATCGAGCGGCTGACGTGGTTTAAGGCGATGGAGGCGGTTGATCGTTATCACCAGCGGCTGCAAGGCAAGAAACTCTTTATCAACTCGATTTCCAGTCTGCGGCTGAGCCCGGAGGATCTGGAAGAACTGGATCGCCTGTATGGACGCTATAATTCGCAGGTTGTCATTGAATTGACAGAGAGCGAAAAGATGGGGGAAATGGCGACGATTCATAAACGCCAGCGCTGCATCGATCAGCATCAGGAAATCGCGCTGGATGATTACGGCACCGGCTACAACGGCGAAGCGACGCTGCTGGATCTCATGCCGAACTATGTCAAAGTGGATATGAGCATCATCCGCGGACTGGACCGCGATGTTAACCGACGCGAATTCTACGAAGGATTAGTCGTTTATTTCCGCAGCCGGAAGATTAAAATTCTGGCCGAAGGTGTGGAAACCCGCGAGGAAATGGAAGCGCTGATCGAATGCGGCACGGATTATATGCAGGGGTTCTACTTCCGAAAAGGCGAGCTGGTACCGCCAGAACCATGTCCGGAAGCCATGGAAGCTTTGCGGAAAGCCGTGGACAAGAAAAAGAAAGAACAATCGCTTACGAACAAATAGATCAAAGAAAAGAGACGCTTCGCAGATAGCCGTGAAGCGTCTCTTTATTGAGCATTGCTGGATAGAGTGAAACGGTTGAAAACGGAATCTCAGGTGAATAAGTATTAGGAATGGCTTAAAATTTGGTTTTTGTGGTATATCTTACAAGAAAAGAATTGTGAAAAGATGTATAATGAAACAAATTTAACAGGGAGGTTCATATGGGCGCATCAAAACTTGAGAAGCAAAAACAGAAACTGATTGAACTGGGAGTCATGGAACCGGAAGACACCTTGGTTGATTTCCTGCAGGCCAGCTATGTGGAACGGTTGGTAGGCAAGCTGGGCAAATGGAAACAGGGCTGGGCGTATTTTACGGAAAGCCGGGTGATCGTGATTACCGGAATGCTGGAAGACAATATTGTTATTCCCTACAAGACGATCCGCGAACTGGGCAAATGTTCCCAGAGTCTGATGCCGATCGGCATTACGATCACGCATGAGGATCCGGAAACGGGCAATCAGATCACAGACAGAATATCCTTAATGAAGCGGGATAAATGGCTGAACTTTATGGCGGAAAAAGCCGGTGTGGAAGCGGCGTAATTCGGCGGCAAATTTCTCACAACAACGAATTCAAAGTAAAATCCAGAAACCTTGCCGGGTCTCTGGATTTTTTCAAGCTTAAGGTCATCGCTGAGAGGCTAGAATAGGCAAAACGAACAAGCGTCCTTCCTATTTCTTTGAATCGGAGTCAACGATCCTGATTCGCTTTCCCTGACAAGAAAGGCAGAAATACTTTTTCTTTTTCAGTTAATCAGTGTATAATACAAAATAAAAGACAGGAACTAACGTTCCTGTCGGATTTGAAATCTGGTGGAGCCGACGAGGATCGAACTCGCGACCTTTGCATTGCGAACGCAACGCTCTCCCAGCTGAGCTACGGCCCCAGACACGATATTAAGTTTACCACCATTTTTCGAATTGTCAAGATTATAAGGAGGAAAGTTATGAAAGATTGTTTACAACAGGCGCGGGAAGTCATCAATGAGGTCGACGCGCAGATGGCGGAATTGTTTGAAAAGCGGATGACCGCTGTTCAACAGGTGCTGGCGTATAAGAAGGAACACAACCTGCCGATCTTGGATGCGGCACGGGAACAGATCGTGATTGAAAAGGGCGTTGCCCGGATCCAGGATCCCGTTTTAAAGCCGTATTACGAGGAGTTGTTAATCAAGCAGATGGAATTATCCCGGCGGTATCAAAAGACGCTGTTAGCGGCTTCCCAGGACGAATAAGGGGCGGTCTCCCTTCCAATAATCCACTTTGTCAGAATAAAAAAGAGCCCAAACAAAAAGATTGAAAGCACCCAGACCGGGACTCCTTTCAATCTCTTTTTTTCCAATACTGACCGAAAGCAAGCAGAAGCGTGCAGCCGGCGATGACCGCCGCCCCCAGTGTCAGCCAGTAGGCCGGATAACCGCCCAGCTTCATGATTGCCTGCAGAAATCCAATTTCCGGGACTTCCCGCAGAAACATGTAATTCTGTCCCCAGATCCAGTCCACAGCGAAGGCGCACAGCGCGCTGCCGCCCAGAATTGCGATGACGGAAGGCAGCTGGCTTAACCGCGGCGAATAATCGTCAGCCAGAAACATGAGAACCGGCGTCAGGATCAAAAGCAGATGCAGCGCAAAACTCTGGAATGTCTGAAAGTGAAAAAAGGGGTAAGTACCGACGATTCCCGCCGG
Source organism: Holdemania filiformis DSM 12042 (assembly GCF_000157995.1). Lineage (GTDB taxonomy): Bacteria > Bacillota_I > Bacilli_A > Erysipelotrichales > Erysipelotrichaceae > Holdemania > Holdemania filiformis. The sequence continues at coordinate 83,076 of NZ_GG657557.1, read as the reverse complement.
ATATACGATTGCGGTAATTCCGCCTAAAATGGACGTCGCCCAGACATAACTGCGCAGCGGCAGACTGCGTGAAAACACCGCCAGCGGAATGAAGAACACCTGCAGACCGCATAAATGCAGCGGCAGCAGCTTTACCCAATACCCTTCACCCAGCCAGACCAGCCACAAAATCCGCATTAATTCCAAAAGCGGGACGGCGATTGCCATGCCGTAAAGCAGCTGGCGGGCGGTTTGCCGGGAATGCGTCCGCGTCCAGCGGATCAGCCAGAACAAACTGAGCGGAATCATTAGAATTTCCAGAATGTGCAGCGGGCTTAGAAAACCATAAGCCGTGCCGGGAATCACTTCATCCCAGAAGCAGAAGAATTGTGAGATAGTAAAACCTCCTTCAGATCAATGTTCAAATTGCATGCGGTACAAATGCGCGTAAGCGCCGTCCGCGGCCATCAGCTCGGCATGACCGCCTTGTTCCAGAATCCCTTCCTCGCCCAGCACAACGATGCGCTTGGCGTTGCGGATCGTTGAGAGGCGGTGCGCGATGACGAACGTCGTGCGGTTGCGGGCCAGCCGTTCCAGTGAATCCTGAACGACCTTTTCACTTTCGTTGTCCAGCGCGCTGGTCGCTTCGTCAAAAATCAGGATTGGCGGATTCTTTAAGAAGACGCGCGCAATGGATAAGCGCTGTTTCTGACCGCCGGATAATTTAACGCCGCGCTGCCCGATATCTGTATTATACCCGTTTGGCAGCTCCATAATGAAATCATGCGCATTGGCAGCTTTGGCGGCGGCGATCACTTCCTCCTCGCTCGCTTCCGGTCGGCCGTAGCGGATGTTGTCCATGACGTTGCCGGCGAACAAATACACATCCTGCTGGACGATGCCGATGCAGGAACGCAGCGATTTCATCGTTACATTGCGGATATCCTGACCATCGACAAGGATCCGGCCCTCGCTGACCTCATAAAACCGCGGAATCAGGGAACACAGTGTTGTTTTGCCTGCACCGGAAGATCCGACCAGCGCCAGATATTCCCCCGGTTCGACATGCAGATCGATGTGCTTCAGGACGTAATCCGGGGAGGAGGCATATTTAAAGCCGACATCCTCGAAATCCACCGCACCCTCGACGTCAGCCAGGATCTGCGCATGCGGATCATCCTGAATGTCCGGCTCAACTTCCATGATTTCCATAAACCGCTGGAAGCCGGTGATGCCTTCCTGAAACTGTTCGGTAAAGTTGATCAGCTTCTTGACCGGTTCCGTCAGGTTGTTGATATAAAGCAGATAGGTTAACAGATCGCCTAACAAAATCCATTTCATCGAAATAAACGTCGATCCGGCAAGAATAACGACGACGGTGATCATTGTGGTGAAAGCGTTAAGACCCGAATGATAATAGGCCATGATCCGGTAGCTGTTCTTACGCGACTTGACGTACCGGTTGTTTTCCATGCCGAATTTCTCCAGCTCGCTGCCTTCGCTGGTAAACGATTTAACGACGCGGATGCCGGACAGATTGTCTTCGATCCGGGCGTTGATATCGCCCACCCGTTCTTTATTCTGCTTGAAGGCTTTGCCCATTTTCTTATTAAAGTACAAGGCGAAGACAAGCATGATCGGCAGGATTGAGAAGATGATCAACGTCAGCGGCACGTTGATGGAAAGTAAGATGAAGAACGCGCCGAAAAACTTGATGATCGAAATGACGACGTCCTCCGGGCCGTGGTGATACAGCTCGGTTAAGGAAAACAGATCGTTAGTCAGCCGTGACATCAGCTGCCCGGTTTTCTGTTCGTCATAGAAGCTGAACGACAATTTCTGATAATGACTGAACAGCTCGTTGCGCATATCATGTTCCATCATGGCGCCCATATAATGGCCTTTATAAGTGATGAAGAAGTTGCAGAGCAGCTCGATGATGATCAATCCGACCATCACCAGACCGATCTTGAAAATCAAATCCAGCTGTACGGACTGCGACGATACGAGCACCGTGTTGGTGATGTAGCGCGTCAACAGCGGAAAGATCAAGGAGATCGCCGCGACGATGAAGGCGCAGACCATATCCGCGATAAACAGCCTTAAATAAGGCCGGTAATACGAAAGAAATTTTTTACCTCTGGCGTTAAGCAACACAATTCCCCCTTTTAGTTAGACATAAGTGTAGCCTAAATTGCCGAAAACTTCAATGATTCAGACCTTTTCCGCCGGTTTTTCAAGTTCAGCGGCAAAGGAAAAGGGATCCGCTTGCGGAAGCCTGGAAAGCTTGGTAAGATGGAGAAAAGAAAGCAGAGGCAGGTCGAGTGAAAAATGGCATTTATATTGGTAAAGACAGCGAACTGGGGTTAACGGATAGCGCGGCGATTCTGTTTTTTCGTGATCCGCAGCATGCCTGGCTGGAATCCAGGCTTTATGCTAAAAGAGAAGGACAGTTCTTTTGTATCGGCGTATGCCGGTCAGTGCCGGCGCTGATGGAGCTGCATCAATCTTCATGCCGAATCGATACAGTGTTTCTTGACCGCGGCCGGATCCGCGGCAGCGATCTGTCGATGGCGCCGTTGGTGGACACGACATTTCAGCTGGATGAGCAGGAGAAAGAACTCTGGGTGAAACTGGACGCGGAAACGATTGGCCCGCTTGCGTTAAACGAAAGCTTTCTCCATGATCCCTGCCCGGACAGGCGTCCAGCTGAGGCAGGCCATCTGGGCGAATGCCTGCGGGAATGGAATCGCGGCGTGATCTGGGAACATATTCAAATTGAAGGTGAAGATCATGAGATCGGCTGTCAGATCAACACGGATAAGCATATGTTGATCTTTGAAATCTCGCCGCGTTCGGTCTACTGCCGGGCGGCCCGCTTCGCGGCGGTGAATGAAGGCGTGGTTTTCGATCAGAATATTCGTCAGGGACAGGCCAGTTTTATGATTCCGGATAACCGGGAAGCCGCTCAGCCGTTAATCATTGAGAAACAAAGCTTCGGCCGCGAGACCTGCGTCTGGAATGGAAAAACCGTTTACTGGTCCGTTGCGGCTTATGACGAGGATCATATCGAGCTGCATGGTTGCCAGGGTGCGGTATATTCCTGGTCTCGTCCAGCAGCGCGCTGAAGCCTGGAAAGTAAAGAAGAAGCCTGACCGCATACGGAAATGGACAAAAATCGCTGAAATTCAACCGCGGCTTCCTTTCTGAAGCGCAGCTTATTTGAAATCAAAAAAGAAAAACGACTCCGGTTCAAGGCCCGGGGCCGTTTTTCCACAATCAGGAGTGATTTGTTATTTGTAGCAATCCTGGAACAAACTGGCCAGCTTGGCCTGCAGCGCCTGCTCGAACTTGGCGGCGGCTTCCATCGTACTCTGAACCGTTTCGTTGACCTCGATCAATTTGTCGATCGTGATGCAGTCCATGGAGACGGCGCACTGCAATTTTTCTCCCTCGGCATTGAGGATATGCGCAAGCGCGGCTTCCTCCAAAGCAATTGACTGCAGAATATCGGTAATGGCTTGTGAACGGGTGACGTTGCTACTTCTGATTTCAGGCATTCCCATAAGTTAATTCCTCCTTACACTGACATCCTATTCGACCCGGGCGAAAGAACCCGGGCCCATGTCCCGGAGTTATGAAATTTTCCGGGCGGCATACACTGGTCAAGGGGGAATGATCATGAAAATCGTAATTGTCGGATATGGAACAATGGGACATTTATTATTAAGCCGGATTGAAGAAAAGGAAGATCTGCAGTGCGTCGGTTTGATCGCTTCCTCCTATTATCAGGAGATTTCCGAGCTGCCGCAGCATCCCGAGGTGATCGTCGACGTCAGTCACCCGGACAATTTCGTCCGGATCGAACGGGCGATGCAGCGTCAGCCGATTCCGCTGGTTTTGGCGACGACGGGGTACAATGAAATTCAGAAAAACACAATTGAGGATTGGGCGCGGCAGGTGCCGATCGTCATGACCAGTAATTTTTCGATCGGGATGACGATCGTCAACAAAATGCTGAAGACCTGCCAGCGGGAAATCGCGCAGTATTTTGACTGCGATATCCTGGAAATTCATCATGAACAGAAAAAAGACAAACCGAGCGGGAGCGCGCTGATGCTGAAGAAAACGCTGCAGGGACCGGCGACGGACCGGTACGGTTATCAAAAACCGATTTCAGTGACTTCCCTGCGGCATCGACAGATCGCCGGCGAACATACGGTGATCCTGTGCGGCGATCATGAACAGATCACAATTACCCACACGGCCGACAGCCGGGAAATCTTTGTGCGCGGGATTCTGGAAGCCGTGGAGGCGATTCCCTATTTGAAACCCGGCCTGTTTTCGATGGAAGACTTGCTTGCCCAGCGCTTTTTGCAGCGCCGGCTGCTTTGATTTTAATAACGCCAGTCCCTCAATCTGGTTCGAGCTGAACCGGGCTGAAAAAGAAAGGGGAAGCGAAAAGCCTGTTTTGATAGGACAGGTTTTTCTTTTGCGGTTCAGTTCGCTGCGAATCTCTTTATAAGGAGAGCGGCAGCGCAGACTTGAGGTTCGCGGCACGATCTGTTAAAATTAAACCAATATAAAAGGATGGTTCGGACAGGAATTTCGATTACGGAAGGGAGAGGTCAAAGTGGAAAACTATTTCATAAAACTTTGGGGCACTCCGACACTGCGGGAAAACGGCCGGTCTTTGCCGCTGAATGAAATCCTGGGAAAACAGCTGACAGAATTATTGTGCTATTTTCTGATTCATCGCGGCGAACTGGTCAGTCATGAACGGCTGATCGAATTATTCTGGCCGGAATCGGTCAATCCGCAAAACGCTTTGAAATTTGCGGTACACCGGCTGCGGAAGCTGACCCAGCCGTATGCCGAAACCAAGGAACAGGAATGGATCGCGACGGGGAAGCATGGCTATTTGTTTTCACCGCAGGCGCCGGTGGAAACCGATTTATACCAGCTTTCATCACTGACGCCGGAACTTCTGGCAAAACAGCCCGGACAGATTGAAGCCTTAATCAGAGGAGAATTGATGGAAGGCTATTCTTCAATGTGGATTCTTCCAATTCGGGAGTTTTGGAAAGAGAAAGTCAAAACGCTCGTTCAGGAAACGGCTGGAATTCTCGATCAAACCGGGCAGGCGGAAGCGGCGCTGCAGCTGACGCAATGGGCGCTGGCGCTGGATCCGTATTCCGACGAGCTGAACTACCGGTATTTATCCGAACTGGTCAAAGCGAAGGAATATAACCGGGCTTTGAAACATTACGATCAAATTTCCGAACAGTTTTATCATGAGTTCGGCGTCGAATTTGAAGGCCGCTCCAAGTCGCTGATTTACTTTTTAAGCTCGGACCGCGAACCGTCGCATTCCATTCAGGAACTAGTTGAAGAAATGAACGCCAGCGAAGACGAATGCGCGTTTTATTGCGAACAACCCGTTTTCCGCAAGCTGTATCAGGCGCGGATGCGCGAAAGCAAACGGCTGGATATCAATTCTTACTTATTGGTGTTGGATGTTCAAAGCGATTCCGCGGAACTGGGAACCCGGGCGACCGACGCGCTGATTCAGATCGTCAAGACACAGCTGCGGTCCTGCGATATTTTCACCCGCACGGCAAACTGCCAGCTGGCGGTGATGTTGATGATCAAAGCGGAAAGCGACGTGCATAAAGTGGTCAGCCGGCTCAGCCAGCGGCTGAACCGTAAGTATCCCACGAATCAGGTCCGTGTTTACTACCATGCGCAGAAAATTGAACAGAGCGGTTCGCAGCCGGCGGCAAATTGAACGCCTTGGGGATGATTGAAAACCGACGCTGAAAAAAGGTATAATAGAAACAGAAAGAAGGATGAAGAATGTCATTACTAACAACATTAAGAAAAGATAAAATGCAGGCGCTGAAAGACAAGGACACGGTGAAAAACGGAATATGCAGCTTACTGATCTCAGCGATTGCGCTGGCTGAGAAGGAAGCCGGTCAGCCGTTAAGCGCGGAAGAAGAGCTGGCTTACGTTCAGAAAGAACTGAAACAGACAAAGGATACGTTAGCGCAGACACCGGCCAGCCGTCCGGAATTGATCGCAGAAACGCAGCGTAAAATTGAAATTATTGAAGCGTATCTGCCGGCGCAGATGAGCGAAGCAGAGTTGGACGACGCCCTCAGAGCAGTGATCGCGGAGCTTCAGCTGGAGCCGGTAATGAAAAACAAAGGAACGCTGATCAAAGCGATGATGGCGCGCTACAAAGGAAAAACCGACGGGAAATCCGTCAATGCCGCTGTCGGGCGCGTGCTGAATTAATCACTGGATTCTGACCGGAACTTAACCAGGAAAGAAAGAGAAAAAGAGGATTTGTCCGCAAAATAGCGAGGCTGATCCTTTTTGTTTGATTCTTCGGACATCTTATTGATCAAGGGCAGGCTCTATCTTCAATCCGGCAGCAGGCGGAGGATCTGATTCTCAGCAAGACAACGAGAAGCAGAGCTGAACCATAGGCAAAAAGCATACGATTCGTTACAACATCAAGATTAGTTATAAATCACCTAAAAAATGGAAAATCCATGCGTAATCCCATTATATCGTTCCTAAAAACCGTTGTCAATTAATGTATACTTATGTGACAAATACCTAAAACCGATGAAATCCATTCGCAGATCTGTAAAAGATCCACTCGTTTGTTGGTCAAGGAGGGGTAACAATGACGAAAAAGTACGGTAAAAACAGCTTCCAGAAATCCTGGAAAACCATTCTCAGTCATCATGAGCAGCAAAGCTCAGCCAATCAGGAAGAAAAGACCGGGCCGCTGATTCCCGCAGAGCTCAGGGAACCGGAAGAAACGCCGGAAGTTTCATCAGCTTCCAGCGCTTTAACCGAAGCCGAAACAGAAAGTGTGACCGGGCTTGAGTCCAGCTTGGCTCAAACAGATGAATCCCATCGGGATCCAGCGCCGGAGACAGTGGAGAATCCGCCGGCAGTTCCGGAACTGAAACCGGATTACGGAACATCGGTCTTAACGGCAGACACCCAGATTAAAGGGGATCTCCAGTGTCTGGCTGATCTGGAAGTGCACGGACAGATTTATGGCAGTCTCTTCTGCGAAGGCCGGGTCTTTGTCGACGGCGAGGTCAACGGGGGAATCCAGGCGCAGAATGTTACGTTAAATCATGCAAAGATCCAGGGGGACATCTTGTGCGCCGGGGAATTGGAGGTTCTGGAACAAAGTGTGATCACCGGGAACCTGCAGGCGGAGAAGATCACCCTGAACGGCCGGATTAAAGGTAATCTGTATTGCAAGAACTTATTAGTTCTCATGGCTTGCAGCTATGTCGAGGGCGATATCATCACCGGCAAAATCTCGGTTCAGGAAGGCGCGCAGATGACGGGCAGCCTGACGACCAGCGAATCTGAAAATGGCTGAGCCTGACGGAATTCGCTCATTTGAAAATGAAGAACGACGCCTTATTAGAAAAACTGGCGCAGCGCTGCGGCTGTCTTTATCTGTCCGATCTGCGCCAGCCTTCCGCGGTGAACCGCATGATGATTTTAGCGACGCTTCAGGAATTGAACGCCGAGGATTATCCGCTGAATCAGTGGAAGCGGGTCTGGCTATATCTGACAGACCTGCCGCTGCCGGCGGAACGGACGGCGTCTGATCTGCGCGGGACGCTGCTGGAGCAGCTGACTTCTCCGAAGACTCCGGTCGGCAGTGAACAAACCGGACATGGAAAAGCCTGGGCGAAGCGGGAAAAGCCCCAAAGAACTAAATAGGGAACGCCGGGATAACGCCGGCGTCCTTTTCAGATCAGGCCGCATGAATCTGCGGTTATCCGGAAGCAATCCGCAAAGAAAAACCCGCATCCATTGCGGATGCAGGCTCAGAATTATCGGACGGTGACGCACTGTTCCTCACTGTGCAGGCCGGTACTGTAAACGTAGTAGCCGCAGACCTTGACGCTGCCGCCGCCTTCAACCCAATCATAATAGGTCGGTTGATCCGAGGTGACTTCGTGGTACAGGTTTCCGTTGAGATAGACTTTCGCGTAATAGTAAGGGTTGCCGAGGATCCAATTCCAGTCGAACAGCTTCTGACCGACGGCATAAACATAGATATCGCCTTGAGACAGGCTGATTTCTTTCTGGTTTTCCGGCAGATCGCCGCGGTAGCCGCCCCAGTTGATCGTCAGGCCGCCCCATTCGTCGATATAACCGCTGACCGTGCTTTCCAGCTTCTGTTCGGAATTTCCCCACGGCGAAACCAGATTGTTGAATTCCTTTTTAATTAAGCCCGTTGTCGACAGATTCGGGTCTACGCCGTCCACTGCGGCATACGGGAAGGTGCCGAGGATGTGCGTGATGTTCTCAACGCCCGCTGGCTGAACCAGCGCCTTCGGCGGATTCTTTTCATCATAGTTGGCGTCCAGCAGAAGCTCGCAGATCTGACCCGGAATATTCTTCCGGCTTTTCTCGTTGTCAAAGTAAGTCTTTTCATCTTTAACACCCTTATCGTAGCCGACCCACACGACGTTGGTTGTCTGGCTCGTCGAGGCGATCATCCACTTGTCCTTGGCCGCGCCTTCCGGAATACCAAACCGCAGGCCATCTTTGCCCCAGTCGGTGGTGCCTGTTTTGGCGTAAACAGGATAGCTGCGCTTTAAGACCTGCATGTAGTTGAAATACGGGCCTTCAACACAATACTGCATCAGCGTGCTGGCCATGTAGGCGGCTTCCTCGCTGATGACTTGCTTGCCCGTGGGATCTGCGACATAATCCTCACTGCCGTCGCTGAACTCAATCCGGGAAACGGTGTGCGGTTCGACATACCGGCCGCCGTTGACCATGGCGGCATGCGCGCTGGCCATTTCTGTGGCGCTGGCTTCAAAGGAAGAACCGCCGATCGCGTAGCCGGTGTCGAAATGATCGTTATCGACGCGCGAGAAGCCCAGGCTTTGCAGATAGTCGATGACCTTGGAACGCCCGATCGTATCGATGACCTCCTGCAGCGTCTGGATTGCCGGCGTATTCAGCGACTGCCCAACAGCCTGCTGCAGCGTCACGTCGCCGCGGTACTGGCCGTCGAAGTTGTTGATGACTTTCTTGGTGCCGCGGTAAACGATCGGCCGGTCGGTGATGACGTGATCGGTCGCCCAGCCCAGGTGTTCAAAGGCCAGCGCGTAGGACAAGAACGGCTTGACCGCGGAGCCGGGTTGTTTAAACTGGCTGATCGCCCGGTTCAACAGCCGCGCTCCGGAATAATTCCGGCCGCCCCCCAGGCCGCGGATCTCACCGGTCTGGTTGTCCATCGAGACGATTGCGATCTGCATCAGCTCATCCGGATATTCGATATTCTCACCATTTTGAATCGCGTCGATCTGTTCCTGAACCGTCCGGTCCATGTTGGTGTAGACCTTCATCGGCGTCAGCGCCGGATCCTTGCCGGTGATCTGCTTGACTTCTTCGATGACCGCGTCGACATAAGCCTGATACGGCCCGCCGCTTTCGGAGATCGTGTAATCCTCGCCGACTAACAGATCCTCCACGCGGATCGACTTGGCCAGATCGGCTTCCAGCTCGCTGATGTAGCCGTGATAAACCATCATATCCAGCACGGTGTTGCGCCGGTTGGTGGCGTAATCGAGATTTTCATACGGATTGTAGGCGTTCGGCCGGTTGATGATGCCTGCCAGCAGCGCGCTTTCACTCAGGCTTAAATCGTTGGCATTCTTACCGAAGTAATACTGCGCCGCTTTCTGAACGCCGCGGATGTTGCCGCCGAAGTTCAGCTTGTTCAGATACAGCTGGAAGATCTGTTTCTTATCGATCAACGTTTCCAGCTTTAGTGCCGTCCAGATTTCCTGAACCTTGCGGTCGACTGATTTTTCCGCGATCGTCGAATTCTCCAGATCGTCGACCTGGAAATAGGTGTTTTTCACCAGCTGCATCGTAAACGTCGAGCCGCCCTGACCGAAGCTCTTGGACTTCAGATTTTCCAGCGCCGCTTTCGCAAACCGCGGGACGTCGAAGCCGGGATGCTCGAAGAAACGCGAATCCTCGATCGCAACGAAGGCGTCGACCAGCGAAGCCGGCATATCGTCATAAGTGATGTTTTCGCGCAGGTAGGCGCCCAGCTCGGTGATCAGGTTGCCGTCTTTGTCATAGACCTGGGAAGACTCCAGACCTTCGAAGTCGGAAAGACTGATCTCAGGCGCGTCTTTGATCATAACGGAAGCGACATACAGACCGCCGCCTCCGACGATGAGACCGGCGATCAGAAGAAAATAGACGAAAAAGATCGCAATTTTTTTGCCCAGCGGCACCTTGCGCTTTTTCGTTTTGGGTTTATTCTGGGATTCTTGAGGATCCAGGGATTTATTTTGTTCTGACATGCGTTTTGATTCTCCTTACTCTGTGGGGGGATTTCCATGGAAATCCATTTTGATGAATCATTCTTTATTTTACCACAAACTGCTAGATTGGCAAAAAAGAGCGAAGAAAAAGTGATAAAAAGCGCTGAATTCCACAGGAAATAGGACGAAAACAAGAAAAAATCCGGAATTTGCGGGGGATTTTCCCATTGACATTTCATCGCATGCGAGTAGAATGAAGATAAACCAGCGATGGGGAGATCAAGCACGGACAGGCGCTTAAAGAGAGTTTGGGCAAGGTGGAAGCCAGACAGAGAAGCCGCTGTGTAAATGGACCCCAGAGGGCCAGGCGAAAGGAATTCCAAGTAGCTGAGGACGTGAGCCGACGTTAAAAGGCAGAAAATGTGTTGGCATTTTTGGTGAGTGGAGAAAAGACAAACAGCGTCTTTTTTCAAACAAGGTGGTACCGCAGGAAATTCAGCCTGCCCTTGAAGGAAAGTTTTATGCTTTCCGCGAGGGCGGGCTTTTTATTTTCTCTGTCATGCCTCTCGCTTAAAAGCCAGAACGAACAGGAGGCGATGAGGATGGCGATGAACATCCGGATGTGGACTGAAGGAGAACACAGTCGGCCGTAAGGCTAAAAAGAAACACGCTGTCCGCTGAGCGGCGGACGGTCAAGAACCGGAAATCGGGGTTCAGGATGAAAATCAAAGGAGAAAAGAGAAATGAAAAAATTGAAATCATGGATGATGATCGCGGCGCTGGGGCTGAGCTTGATGCTCTCCGGCTGTTCTGAAAAAGCGGCGGAAGGTCCGCGCATCGGCGTAATCCAGCTGATGGAGCACACCTCGCTGAATATGATTTACGACAGCTTGAAAGAAGAGCTGGAAACGCTTGGTTATCAGGATGGGGAAAACTGCACGATCGTCTTCAAGAACGCGCAGGGGGAACAAAGCAATATCGGCTCGATCGTATCCTCGTTCCAGTCGGAGAAGCTGGACGTCGTGGTGGCGATCGCAACGCCGACCGCCCAGTCTGCGGCCAGGCTGGCGGAAACGACGCCGGTGATCTTCTCGGCGGTTACCGATCCGATCACTTCCGGGCTGACGTCCAGTCTGGAGCATCCGGATCAGAACATCACCGGCACCAGTGATGAAGTGGCAGTCGCGCAGATTCTGGATCTGGCGCTGCAGCTGCAGCCGGAGCTGAAAACACTGGGAATGATTTACAACGTTGGGGAAGTCAATTCTCAAACCAACATTGCCAAGGCCAAGGAAGCGGCGGAAAAGCTGGGCCTGACGGTGATCGAAGCACCGGTGGCCAACACCTCGGAAGTCGCTCAGGCCGCGCAGGTATTGAGTGAAAAATGCGACGCGCTGTTCTCGCCGAACGACAACACCGTCGCGACCGCGATGAGCACCGTTACGCAGATCACCCGCTCGGCCGGAATTCCGGTTTATGTCGGGGCGGATTCGATGGTCATGGACGGCGGCACGGCGACGATCGGCATCAACTACGTCGAGCTGGGGAAGGAAACTGCCCGGATGGTCGATCAGGTGCTCAAAGGAACCGACGTCAGTGCGATTCCCGTCAAGGTCTTTAATGAAAATCTGAGCGTGTACGTCAATACCGACGCTTTGGAAGAGCTGCATCTGACGCTGCCGGAAAGCCTGGCGGCAGACGCGCAGCTGGTAACGTTAAAAGATCCGCAGTAAAGAAAGGAGGCGTCGACAATGTCGCTGGATACATTTTTATCTACGCTGCAGCTGGGTCTGGTCTATTCCGTGCTGGCGCTGGGGTTGTTTCTCTCGTTCAGGATTCTGGATACGCCGGATTTAACGGTCGACGGTAGCTTTGTGACCGGCATGGCGATCAGCGCGGTGCTGACGCTGGCAGGACATCCGATACTGGGACTGGCCGCGGCGTTTGCGGGCGGCCTGGGCGCGGGCCTGGTCACTGGTCTGCTTCATACACGGTTAAAAATCCAACCGATTCTGGCCGGCATTCTGACAATGACGGCGCTGTATTCCGTCAACCTGAGAATCATGGCGGGCAAACCGAATTTGTCACTCTATAAAAAAGAAACGTTGTTTTCCTTGTTTGAGGGGAGCGTGCCGCAGGCGACGACAGTGCTTCTGCTTCTCACGGTCGCCGGGCTTGTGATCCTGTTGACGGTCTTTCTGAAGACCCAGCTGGGGCTGTCGCTCCGGGCGACGGGGGACAATGAGGAAATGGTCCGGGCGTCGTCGATCAACACCGATTCGATGAAGCTTCTGGGCTTGGCGCTGGCCAACGGCTTTGTCGCTTTATCCGGCGGTCTGTTGGCGCAGCAGCAGCAATTTGCGGACAACAACGGCGGTTTGGGCATGCTGGTGCTGGGACTGGCGTCGATCATCATCGGCGAAACCTTGTTTGGCAAAGGGGGACTGGCGCATCATCTGATTTCCATCTGCGCGGGCACGATCGTCTACCGTTTTGTGCTGACCTTCGCGTTGTCGCTGGGGCTGGCGGCCAGCGATTTGAAATTATTCTCGGCGGCCCTGGTGGTCCTGGCGCTGGCGCTGCCGCAGATGCAAGGACAGCTGAAAAGGAGGAGGAAACGTCATGCTTGAGGTACGCGAAGCTACCGTCGTCTTTAACGGCGGAACAGTGAATGAAAAAACAGCGCTGGATCATGTCAGTCTGACACTGGAAGCGGGCGACTTCGCCACGGTGATCGGCTCCAACGGCGCGGGAAAGAGCACGCTGCTGGGGGCGATTGCCGGCAGTCTGCCGTTAAGCGCGGGTCAGATCGTGCTGGATGGACAGGACATGACGCGGATGAAGGAACACCGCCGCAGCCATGCGATCGGCCGGTTGTTTCAGGATCCTCTGAAGGGCACGGCGCCCACGATGACGATTGAGGAAAACCTGGGGTTGGCGTACAGCCGGGGAAAGCGAAGGTCGCTGCAGCTGGGCGTCAGCCGGAAGGACGAGCAGTTCTTTTATGATCTGTTGAAATCGCTGAATCTCGGGCTGGAGGAACGGATGAAGACGCCGGCCGGCCATTTGTCGGGCGGTCAGCGGCAGGCACTGACGTTGTTGATGGCGACGGTTGTCACGCCGAAACTGCTGCTTTTGGACGAACACACGGCGGCGCTGGATCCGCGCACAGCTCAGGCGATCATGGAACTGACGCAGCGGATTATCGAACGGGATCAGATTACAACGCTGATGATCACGCACAATATCGAAAACGCGCTGGCGTATGGCAATAAAACCATCGTCATGAACGAGGGGCGGATGCTGCATATTTATAGCGGGGAAGAACGCCGTCGGCTGAGCGTCAAAGACGTCATGGCTTTGTATGAAAGCGAACACGCGGCGCTGTCCGACCGGACGATTCTGGGCCGGTGACGCCCGGGATGGGCGAAGGATACAGCGGGTGAAGTCAATCCCAGTTGATCACGATGGAATGTTTTTGCGGAGCAGCGGGTTTCAGGACGAGCGATGACGCATTGAGCAAAATTAACTCAGGAATGAAAGAAAAAGGTTGAAATTCCATCCGGAATGTCTATACTAAAGGTGTAAGGTGTTGCTGAAACGCGGCACCCGTCATGCGCTATCTCTTATGAGTGTGGCGGCGGACAGATGAGCGCTGGGTTTTCTTGGGAGTTGACACAGCGCCTTTCTTTTTGGCCTCTATAATTTTTAAGCGGCATTCAATCACCTTGATCGAGCATTCGATCAAGGGCAAACCAACTTTCAAAACTACATTGACAAAAAGTTCCAGGAAATGTTCCATAGAATTGCCCTCCTTTAATGACAGACGACAAAAATCTGTCGGTTTGAATCGAATTGAAAAGGCCAAAAGTCGATTCTGTCCGGACGGGCATCCGCGGTTCAACAAAACCCTACACTATTAATATTGCGGAAAAGTAAAAATAACCCCCTAAGAAAATGATGAAAAATATGTTCACAAAGTAAAAAAAGAGCGCTGAAGATACTTTTCGGAAATAAGCTTCAATTTTGCTTAGTACTCAATATCGCGGCGAATTTTTCAATTTGAACGTCTTATCGAACAATTTTTTTTATTACTTTTCGGGGCTGAGGAATGGGTTTAAATAAGAATGGAAAATATTACTATTGACATTATTCCGCGATATTGGTAAAGTGAAAGTGCAAAAAGGGTTGTTACTTAAGGCAAAACCTTCCGCTGTTTCGGCAGCTGGGTTTTGCCTTTTTTTATATCCTGAGGGAAGGAGCGTTACTTATGTTAATCTATCGTATTTTAAACAACAACGCTGTCATTACAAAGGATGAACACAACAAGGAAATGATCGTCATCGGTAAGGGGATCGCTTTTAAAAAGACGATGTACGACGAGATCGATCCGGAACAGATCATTAAAGTCTTTGTCTTAAAAGACAAGCAGGACCGGAATAAGGTCGAAGCACTTTTGGCCGATATCCCGCTGGATTATTTTGAGATTGCCAAGGAGATCAAAGTCGCGGCGGAAGAATGTCTGGCATGCAAGCTGGATGACGGAGTGATCGTGCGGCTGGCGGATCACATTCATTACTCTGTGATCAAATCGCAAAAAAACATCAGCACTCCTAATTTGATGCTGAATGAAATCCGTCAGTTTTATCCGAAGGAATACGATATCGGCCGGCAAGCCATTCAACTCGTGAATCAACGATTCCAATCAAACTTGGACGAAAATGAAGCAGGTTTCGTTACTTTCCACATTGTAAGCAGCGAAAGTCAGGAAGGCCCGGTTGATTTTCACGAAATGCTGGAAGTCTTAAAAATGATCATCACGACGATTGAAGACTACTTTCAACTTCATTTAGATACGACGACATTCGATTATTCGCGGTTAGTAACCCATTTAAAATTTTTTATCCAGCGCATGCTGCTGCAGGGCCGGCAGACGAATCAAAGTCTGCAAGGCGACAGTCTGTATGAAATGCTGGTCGCGCAATACCCTCAGATCAACCAGTTTTTAAATCACATGAACGCAAGATTGCTGCTCGACTACAACTACGAACTGACGGATTCGGATCGCATGTATCTGATCATCCATCTGGCTCGGCTGCTTAAAAACAGATCTTAACGATACAAAGGCGCCTGTATTGTAGAGATAAATTATGAGGAGGATTGGAAATGGATAACAATCTGCGGCTGGCAAAAGAAATTATGAGCCATGTCGGCGGTGTGGGAAACATCGCGTCATTGAATCACTGTTCTACCCGTCTGCGTCTGCGCGTCAATCATGAAGAAAACTTTGATGTGGAGGCGATCAAAAAGATCGACGGCGTTCTGGACGTCGTCAAAGCGATCGGCGGATTTCAGATCATCGTCGGCAACAACGTATCCAAAGTCTATGCTGCGATCGTGGCCAACTATGACGTGAAGGTTGGAGAGGAAGGCGGCCGGGTTGCAGGCAATGTGTTTGGGGTCGTGCTAAACGTTCTTTCAGATATTATGGGTCCGGCGGTTCCGGCGATTGTCGCAGCCGGCTTGTTCTCCGCGCTCGCTACAATAGGTAAACTGCTGGGGCTGGCTGAGGAGAGCACGACTTATCAGATTATTTACAGCGTGTCGCAGGCTCCGTTGTATTTCCTGCCGTTTATCGTCGCGTACACTTCCGCGAAACATTGGAAACTGAATCCGGTCATGACCATCGCGCTGGCCGGTGTGCTGAACTATCCAAGCTTTACCGCGCTGGTGGAAACAGGAACTCCGATCACGCTGTTCGGCTTGCCGGTTACGGCTGCCAGCTATGCGTCTTCGCTAATCCCAATGATCCTGACGTGCTGGGCAATGTCTTATGTCAATCGGTTTATTGAAAAGTATTGTCCGGATTCCATTCGCTATGTCATGGTGCCGTTTTTAACGATGATGGTTATGGTCCCCGTGATGTTGTGCGTAACGGGTCCGGCCGGTTCCTGGGTCGGAACCTTGATGAGTTATGTGATTACCTGGATGAACAACACAATGCCGGGCGCGGCGGTTCTGGTTGTGGGTATCATAACGCCATTCCTTGTTTTAACCGGCAGTCATCTGGCCTTACTGCCTCTGGTGATGACGGAATTTGCCACCCTGGGGTTCGACGGTATTTTATTCCCGGCGTTCATCGGTATGAATTTCTCGCAATTTGCTGTTTCACTGGCCGTTTTCCTGAAAGCCAAGAATAAATCGTTGAAGTCAACGGCCTTCTCAACCGGCATAACCGCATTTCTGACCGGCACGACGGAGCCGGCGCTGTACGGCTTATGCCTGCGCTTGAAAAAGCCGCTGATCGCAACCTTCATCGGCTGTGCTGCCAACGGTCTGTATTGCGCAATTACACGCATCGTGACCTACGCCTTCGGCGCGCCGGGATTCTTCACGATGCTGAATTTCCTGGATCCGACAGGGGCCCGGCCGAATAATTTCTATTTGTCGCTGGGCGCCGTTGCCGTAACGATCATCGTCACCTTTGCGGCCACCTGGCTGCTGGGGTTTGACGAATCGGGATTCGAAGACGAAACAAAAAAGGCGGACTCTGCACCAAAAAAAGCGTAAACGAATCAATAATTACCAGCCCGGTTACTGGTTCGTTAAAAGCGTTGGAGGATATCGGTGATCCTGTGTTCTCAACAAAAATGATGGGCGACGGGATTGTAATTATCCCGGAAGAAGGAAAAGTCTGTGCACCGGCGGATGGCGAGGTGATCGTCATTCCGCCGACAAAACACGCGATCGGATTCCGCACGGCATCCGGAATGGAAATCCTGGTTCATGTCGGTTTGGATTCAGAAAAAATTGAAAATGAGTTTAAAGTGAAAGTGAAGGAAGGCGATCAGGTTCAGCGCGGCGACGTGGTCATGACGTTTAATCTGAAACGGCTGCAGGACAAAGGCGTGCGTCTGGATACCCCGGTGATTATAACCAACGGTGCGGGAGCCAGCGAATTCGTCAAGACGCAGCAGCGGCATGTGAACACCGGCGATAACCTGATCGCGATTATCTGATGTTGAAAGACTCCCTGGGAGTGATAAAGGAAGGTGAGCTTGATGATTATCGACGGACATACCCATCTTTGTTTCGACGGCAGTCAGCCGATCGCTTCATTTGAAAATTTAAAGAAGGAAATGGCGTTGACGCACACGGATCACGTCGTGGCGTTTCCCCTTTCCGTCCGCTTTGAAGACAATCTGCGCTTAGCTGAATTAGCGCGGGAAAATCGTTTTCTCATTCCGCTGGCGTTTATCGATCCCCGTCAGCCGGACTGTGTCAGCCAACTGAAGCAATGTATTCAGGAACACGGCATGCGCGGGTTGAAGCTTCATCCGACGCTGTCTCAATTTCACATCGACGATTTAAGCCGGGTTTCCGGATTGATGGACTATTGCGACGCCCGCCGGCTTCCGGTCGTGGTTCATTGTGCGACGGACGATCCCTACGTTCATCCCTTCCGGGTTGAGACGTTAGCCCGGCTCTATCCTCATGCGATTTTCCAAATGGCGCACATGGGAGCGATCTGGGCGGCAGACGCCGCGATTGCGGTTGCCAAACGCAATGCCAACGTATATCTCGACACCGGCATCGCTTCGTCCAACGCTGTGCGCCGGGCGATTAATGAAGTGCCGGATAAAGTGATTATGGGTGCAGACTTTCCGTTCTATATGTATTCGATGGAACAGGAAAAAATCCGGCGGGCGTTTGAATACTCAATTCATCATCAAGAGCCGGAAGTTTTAGCCGCGCTCATGGGCGGCAACTGCCAGCGTGTTTATGGAATCACGGAAAACGAATAGGAGGAAAACATGGGATTTCGCAACGATTTTTTATGGGGCGGCGCGATCGCTGCTTGTCAGACGGAAGGCGCGTGGAATGAAGAGGGAAAGACGCTGACCTTTCCGGATATCGTCAAGAAGATTAAACCGGAACAACGCCGGAATTTTGGTCAGGCCCAAATTGACGAACAGGCTCTTGAAGCGGGGAAGACCGGTCCGGTCAGCGACTACCCGAAACGCTGGGGAATTGATTTTTATCATACATATAAAGAGGATATCGCTCTGTTTGCGGAAATGGGATTTCAGGTTTTCCGCTTCTCGATTGCATTGGCCCGGGTTTTTCCGCATTTGGACGATCCTCAGCCCAATGCCAAGGCGCTCGCCTATTACGACGCGGTGATCGACGAATGTCTTCGTCATCATATAGAACCGCTGGTCACGATCGTTCATTTTGATCCGCCGATCGCCGTATGGGAGAAATACGGCGGCTGGTGCAATCCGGCGATGATCGACGTCTACGTCCGCTATGCCGGGGTGCTGCTGGAGCGGTACAAGGACAAGGTTAAATACTGGGTGACCTTTAACGAGATCAACATGGCGCTGAAAGCCCCGTTTAAAACGCTCGGCATGCTCAGCGGTGAGGGCCTGGAATATGAAAACCGCCGCTGGCAGGGAATTCATAATCAGTTTGTGGCCTCGGCCCGAACCGTTATCCGGGCGAAAGAAATTAATCCGGCGATGATGGTCGGCTGCATGATCGCCGATATTACGACCTATCCTTACTCTTCTGATCCGCGTGATGTGCTGGCTAATCTCAAATTTGATCAGAAAATGAACCTGGGCTTTTTAGACGTGATGGTCAAAGGCCGTTATCCGTATTTTCTTAAAAATTATTTTGCCCAGGAAGGGATTCAATGGACGTGTTCCGAGCAGGATGCGGAATTATTGAAACAAGGGACAGTTGATTTCGTCGGATTCTCTTATTACATGTCAATCGTTACTTCCTATACAACTAAGGATAAGCAGCTGACCAACGGCAACATGACCGGCGGATTGAAGAATGCGTGTCTGTCTTCAACGGAATGGGGCTGGCAGATCGACCCGGTGGGGTTAAGGATTACGGCGAATCAGCTTTACGACCGATATGAAAAGCCGTTGTTCGTTCTGGAAAACGGCATCGGCAGCGTGGAAGTTCCGGGTCCGGATGGACAGATTCACGATGCTTACCGGATTGCGTATTTGCGGGATCATCTGCGGCAGTTGAAATTGGCGGCGGAGGATGGCTGCGAGATTTTAGGCTATACGATGTGGGGGCCGATCGATCTGATTTCATCACAAACCTCAGAGATGAGCAAGCGTTACGGCTTTATCTATGTCGATCAGGACGATGAAGGCCAGGGATCAAAACAGCGGATCAAAAAAGACAGCTTTGCCTGGATGCAGCGGGTGATCGCGACGAATGGCGAGGAATTATAACGAGGAGGGAACAGCTTGGAAATCTATCGGATTGAGAAATTGCATGAAGACTTGTATTGTATCCGGGAAACGGAATCCGTCAATATTTATGTGATCCTGGGCGAGGAAAAAGCGCTGGTGCTGGATACGGGGTATGGCTATGGCGATCTGATTGGAGAGATCCGCAAGATCACCGATAAACCGCTCGTGGCCGCTGTTACCCATGGCGATCCGGATCATGCGATGGGTAGCTTTCATTTTGATCAGGTTTATATCAACCCCGCAGATTTACCGGATCTGATCGCTTTCGATCATCCGCAGTTTAAGCGGTTGACCTTGGATTACCGGCTGCATAAAATGCCGCAGCTGAAAGGTAAGATTAACGAGGAAGCGTTCATGGCGACTTCGCTGGCTGAGGTACAGTTTCTCCCGCTGCTGGAAAACGATGTTTTGGATCTCGGCGGTCTGTCGTTGGAGGTGATTGCGATTCCCGGACACAGTCAGGGATCGGTTGCTTTTTATGAATCCCAGCGGCAGTGGTTATTTACCGGGGATACGATCACAGCCTATAATATCTGGAATCACAGCGCCTTCCCGCAGCATTGCAGCCCCTTGTCCGTACTGATGGCCAGCTATAAAAAAATCGCGGCGATGCGGGATCAGATCCAGGAAATCTATCCGGCGCATGGCGAGAAACCCCTGGGAACGGAAATCATTGACAGCGACATGGCCTGCGTTCGCGATTTGTGTCGTAATTATGCCGGCGATGCGTTGATTGAGACCTTTGTCGGGCCGGCTTACCGGCATCAGTATCAGGATCGAATTTTGTTGTACTCCAAACCAATGTTGGAAGAAGCACTGAAAAATGGAGTGGAAGAATGAAAATTATCGTATGTGAAAATGAACAGGAAATGAGCAGGAAAGCAGGGCAGCTTTTTCTGGAACAGGTTTACAAGAATCCAAATCATCGGCAGAATCTTGCGGTTACGGCAGGAAAGACGCCGCGGATAATGTATGAACTCATCGTCCCGGTCATCAGGCAGTTCCCGAATGAAAACGTCGACTATTATTGCTTTGATGAAATTCCGGTTCGTCAATCTGCAGCTGGATTGACATTCCAGGCGCTAAATTCCATGTTTTTTCAGCCAGCTTCAATCCCCTCGGAACAGCTTCATTCCCTGGATGTCAACCAGGCGGATGTCGTTGATCAGCAGTTGGAAAGCTGCGGGGGACTGCAGTGGATTCTGATGGGGTTAGGCTTGGACGGTCACTTTTGCGGCAATCTGAGCGGAACGCTGAAGCATTTCGGCGAGGGGACGCATCTCGTTTCCTGTCAGATGAACGAGCGGATTCATAAACGCATGCTTGAACTTTGCGGTACGGAAGAAAATATGCCGGACGCGTATGTTACCTTCGGACCGAAAACGGTCATGAATGCTGAAAAACTGACAGTGATTGCCAGCGGAAAGGTGAAGGCGGAAATCGTTAAAAAGGTTGTGGAAGGTCCTGTGACACTTGATGTTCCCGCGTCGATTCTTCAGCTGCATCCGGACCTTACGTTTGTTTTAGACAAAGACGCGGCGAGCTTGTTAAACCCGCAGCACAGTTTCATGCAGTACCTGGAGAAGAACTGAGAACCGGCATGAAGATAAGTAAAATAGGATTATCAACAGAATAAACGCTTTGAAAAACTACGTTTTATCGGATGTCTTTTCAATATCAGGAAGCAAAAATTTGTGAAGTGCCGCCGGATCCTAAGTTCAAAGCGGCGCTTCTTTTTGTTTTCTGTCTTTTAATTCAGAAATTATTTTTGGCATAGTCCTACATTCAATGTTAAAATTCAGATGACGCATGAATCTGGAGGAGAGCTGGCGTTTATAAACTTAAAATACTCCCAAGAGATAGGTCTCGGGAGATAAATTTAGACTATGAAAAAATACCCAATTTATTTTATTTACTGGCTGCTTCACCAATACAAGCTAGTTTATCTATTACTAATTCTAAATCGACATCATATAAGATTACAAATATCGCTTTAATTGTAAAGCGTTTCCCGTCTTCTCTTGTTAAATTCATCGTCGTGCATAATCATTGTGTTTACCTTGAATGCTGCTGATAGTTCTTAAAACCATATTCAATATTCTCGAAGTATCTCATAAACGTCATTTTGAAATATCAAACGCTAAAAAAGGGGTAGCAATCAAGAAAAATTTACTACAATTTAAAATATAGAAAAGAGCTGTAATATGAAAACAGACTATACAACCTTTGTAAGGAATAGAATAACAAATCTTAGAATTAAAAAGAATGTAAGTGAATACCAAATGAGTTATGACTTAGGCCATAATAGAACCTATATTCACGGGATAGTCAGTGGGAAATCATTGCCATCCCTCAAAGAATTTATATTTATTTGTGAATATTTTGGTATCACCCCTGCTAATTTTTTTTCTAACCAAGATGATAATCCAATGCTAACAGCTCAAATTCTCTCGTCGATACAGAAACTAAATGACTCTGATAAAATACTGCTTATAGAAATTATGGAACGCTTTTCTGCATCTGAAAAATAAATTTTATTTCTTTGAAATATTTTGTTTTTTATATTCTGAACCAGTTTCATTGGCGTAATGATTTAAAAGATGAATTGTATTTCGCATATCTGCTTCCGTTGCGTCAGGGTGAATCGCACATATTCTTAAAACAGTTTTTCCATTTAATTTTGTAGTTAACACGCAGGCAAAACCATCTTCAATCATTTTTTGAGATATTTTTGCGTTGATCAACTCCAATTCGTGTTCGTCGAAGTGATAGGAAGCATATCGAAAGTTAACGATAGCGAGCTGTGCTGATGTAATAATTTCCCATTCTGGATATTTCTTAATTTCACTCTCCGCCCATTCCGCTAACTGTATACCATGCTCTACCATTTGACTTAATTTTTCTGTTCCTAAAGCTTGGATCGTAAACCACAATTTTAAACTGCGGGCCGGCCGGGTTAATTCAGGACCCCAATCCCAATAATTCCTCTGATCATTTTCAGTGACAGCATCCTTCAAATATTCAGGGTGAGTGCTGAAACAGTTAATTAAATGCCGTTCTTCCTTCATCAGAATCATACTGCATCCGTAAGTCTGAAAAAGCCATTTGTGTGCATCCCAGGTTATGCTGTCAGCACGATTTATGCCATCCAGCAAATGTTTATATTTCGGGGAAATCAGCACAGAACCGCCATAAGCACCATCGACATGCATCCATAGATCATATTTCTCACACAAATCAGCAATGTCATGCAGTGGGTCGACACTTCCCGTGTTTGTCGTACCCGCGGTGGCTACGACAACAAATGGCTTTTTTCCTTTTTTTATATCTTTGATGATTTCTTGTTCTAATTGCGTAACATTCATACGATATTCATCATCTGTTGATATATTTCTAATCTGTTCTGACCGAAGGCCCATAATACGCAGATTTCTTGTTACACAAGAATGTGTCTGTCCTGATAAATAAGCAATTCCATCGGCATATTCATTTTCTGTTAATTTCACATTTCTTGCGGTGATCAGAGCTGTCAGATTTGACATAGAGCCGCCGGATACAAACAATCCTCCAGCAGAATCAGGATAGCCGGCCTGTTGGCAAAGCCATTGAATTACTTCCTGTTCAATACAGCTGGCACTTGAACTTTGCAGCCAGCTGCCCGCATGCGGATTATATGAATAAGTCAATACATCCGCCAGCCAAGATACCGGTGTGGCGGGACTGGGTACAAACGCAAAAAAACGAGGATGCTGCATGATTGCCTGGTTGGCATAGACTTCATCAATCATTTCATCAATTACACTTTTGAGCGGACGTCCAGTTTTAGGAAAACCTATATTTCTTAGTCTTTTAATAGTCTCCTTGTCCGCTATCGTAACAGCCCTCTGATCAGAAACACTCTCGTAGGATGATAAATAGCTTTGTGCAATGTACTGTATAGATTGATATAACTCAGATTTCATTGATTCATTCATAAGTTTTTTCTCCATTCCATTTGAAAATTATAGATTCTTCGATCAAGTATTTAATAACTGACTTTTTCACTTACGTTTCAACCATAGAATATTCCTTTCCTCTTTACAGCTTTTTGGTAAAACATTATAATAGTACAAAACAGCCAATATATCGTATGTACGGTATAAAGATACATCTTGTTCGATATATTGTCAATAGGGAGGGGATTTTTTGGATTATATGAATTCAATAGTAGCCGCTAATATAAAAAGACTACGCGAAGAAAGAAAACTCAGTATGGAAGAATTGGCAAAATTCAGCAGTGTCAGTAAAAGTATGATCGCGCAAATTGAACGAGGCGAGGGAAATCCAACATTATCAACATTATGGAAAATATCAAACGGACTGAAAGTACCC
Organism: Holdemania filiformis DSM 12042; assembly: GCF_000157995.1. Classification (GTDB taxonomy): domain Bacteria; phylum Bacillota_I; class Bacilli_A; order Erysipelotrichales; family Erysipelotrichaceae; genus Holdemania; species Holdemania filiformis. The sequence continues at coordinate 59,102 of NZ_GG657557.1, read as the reverse complement.
TTTGATTCATTAACGGTTCGTCCAAAAACACAACATGAAATTGTAAAAATTTCGGAAATTCAACCTTTGTTTGAGAATGAGGGAAAAGTAAGAAATTATTCCTTATTTCCTGACGATGAAAATCGTCGTTTTGCCATTTACTATTTGGAATTAGAAAAAGGGAGCTATTGGGAATCAGAGGCTCATTTACAAGGAACGACTGAGTTCATTACTTTATTTTCAGGGATCGTTAAAATAAAAGTAAAAGACAAACATTTTATTATCCAAAAGGGTGACAGCCTGCGTTTCAATGCAGACGCTGTCCATTCATATCAGAATATAGGTGATGAAATGGCAATGATGCATATGACAATTTATAACCCTTAATCGTTTGGAACCTTCTGATCATCCAGGCCATTTTTAAAACAATAAAGTTATAGTGAATTTTTGTCACTTCTATAAATATCCAGAACTCTTTTGTATCTTCTTGCGCTTCGTTTTCCTGGTTTAACTGGTTTAGGTTATTCAGAATCTTCAGTGTAAGTTGGGATCTGACGATTATCTGAATGTTTATAATGCTCTAGTATAAATACCGAAGGAGCCGGGACTTATTTGTGCGGAAGCATTCCTATTGGTATTCTGCAAAACATTTATAGGTAAAACAAGCTTGCGTATTTATAATCCGAACCAATTTATTTTAATTGAATTTTTTAACCAAATTCTGTAGTAATTTGGCAGGGTGTTTGCTATGATAAGATCAAACAAAGGAGAACAAAAAATGATACTGGACGATTATCAAAAACGGGTAGACCAACTGTTTGAACAAATCAAAACGACACAGCGGGAAAACATCATCACCGCGGGGAAAATGATCGCGGAAACGATCGATGCGGGCGGCAATATTTATCTCAGCGGCATCTGCCATTCCATCGAAATGGATCTGTTCAACCGCGGCGGCGGACCGGCATTTTATAGAACATTCCATTATAAGTTGGACGTGCAGTCGGATGCCCGCGAGCGCGACCGCAGCGATCTGGACACCGATATGGAAGGCTTAGGCGAATATATCTTAAAGGCATCGACGATCCGGCCGGGCGACATTCTGTTTGTCGGTTCGGTTTCCGGACGGACCAAAGGCGTCGTCGACCTGGCTTGGGAAGCCAAGAAAATGGGAATCAAGGTCATTGCGATGAGCTCGATGAGCTATGCGCAGACAGTGGACGCCGTGCATTCATCCGGCAAGAAGCTGTATGAATTTGTCGATCTGACGCTTGACAACTGCGCTCCGGCAGCGGAAGCCATGCTGAAAATTGACGGCATCGAAGCGAACTTCGCGGCGGCCAGCGGCATCGCCAGCTCCTACATTCTCTGGTCGGTGACGGCAGTCGCTTTGGAAGAAATGATGAAGAGCGGCAAGACGCCGTTGTTGTTAAAGAGCGCGAATTTCCCGGGCGGCCCGGAATACAACAATACCGAAGTTTATCCGCATTATAAGGAATTCGGCTGGTAAATCACCGCTTTCTGAATGAAATCAGGAAGAAATGCAGCGGAAACGGGTTGTTCCTAAGAAGAAAGCGTTGACAAAACTTGTTCTTTTGGCTAGAATTACAAATGTATTTAGGGTTGTAACTTGAAAAAGGCAAAGCCTAAACTATATTCCATACGATCGCTTTTTCTGATATTATGGGTGTAGTTTAGGCTTTTATTTTGGAAAGGAGGGATGAAATTGCGAGTAAAGAAAGTGTTCAACAACAATATTCTGTTAGCCGAAGACGAGAACTTGCTGGAAGTGATTCTGATGGGACGCGGCATCGGTTATGCCATGAAGCCGGGCGATCCGGCGGATGAATCCAAAATCGATAAGGTTTTCAAAATTACCGCGCATCAGCAGCAGGAGGATTTTGTCAAACTGATGAAGGAAATTCCGATCAACCATCTGGAACTGACAAAAAAGATCGTTGAAATGGCGCAGAAGGAATTGAACGTTCAATTTGACGACGTAATTTACATCGGCCTGACCGACCACATTCATTTTGTGATCAAGCGCGCGAAACAAAATGAACAGCTCAAAAACGCGCTGTTGTGGGAAATCAAGAAATTCTATCCGCGCGAATTCGCCGCTTCGATGAAAGCGCTGGAGCTGATCGAGTATTCCGAAGGACTGCAGCTGACGGAGGATGAGGCCAGTTTCATCGCCATGCATTTTGTCAATGGCCAGCAAAGCGGCGAAGCGATCCGCGAAACAGTAGAAGCCACGCAGATTATTCAAGACATCCTGAATATTATCAAGTTTCATTACAAGATCGATTTGAATGAGAATTCGATCAATTACAGCCGGTTTATCACGCATATCCGGTTCTTCCTGCAGCGAATCCGCGGCTCGCTGAACGTCAGCGAGGACGATTATCTGTTTGAGAAGGTAAAAGAAAAATACCCGGATGCGTATGCCTGCGCAAGCCGGATTAAAACGTATCTGGACGCGAAGCTGGGCGTGGAGCTGACCCATGAGGAAATGCTCTACTTCATGCTTCACATCCGGAGACTGACAGAAAGAGAAAAGAGCCAAGCGTAGGATTGTAACCGCAAGGGCAAAGCCTGCCGTTCGTTTTCCCCTTTCTATCCCGTTTTTAAACGTGGAGCGAAAAGGAGGAAAGCGGCGACAGGTTTTTTTGTACCCCGATGCCGGACAATTTATCAGGCTCAGAAAGTTAAGAAACAGGGCCGCTTCCCGCGGCCAAGGAGGAGAAGATGAAATACGAAAGCTTAGTCCGCGCGATTTTCAATGAGATCGGCGGCGAACACAACATCGCGTCCGTAACCCACTGCATGACGCGGCTGCGGTTTACGCTGAAGGATGAGTCCAAAGCGAATATTGAAAATGTGAAAAACATTGCCGGAGTTGTCGGCTGCGTCAACAAAGGCGGTCAGTTCCAGATCGTCATCGGCACGCAGGTCGCCGACGTCTACAATGAATTAATTCAGATTGCGCACATTCAGACGGATGGGGAGGAAAAGAAGGAGAAGAAAAACCTGATCTCCGCGTTATTTGACACGATGGCGAGCATCGTCATGCCGATGATCGGTCCGCTGGCCGGCGCTGGAATGATCAAAGCGATCCTGTCCATTCTCGTGCAGTTCAGCCTGATCGACAACACGACACAGACTTATCAGATATTCTATATGGTCGCTGACTGCGTCTTCTATTATATGCCGTTCTTCCTGGCCTTCTCCGCAGGAAAGAAATTCAAATGCAACCCTTATTTATCGCTGATCTTTGCGGCGATGCTGGTGCATCCGACCTATCTGGGCTTAAAAACCGCAGGCGATCCGGTAACGCTGCTGGGCCTGCCGGTCACGCTGGCAACCTACACTTCCAGCGTCGTTCCGATCATCCTGATCGTCTACTTCCAGTCGATTGTGGAAAAGTGGGTGACGAAATGGACGCCGAAAGCGATTAAAACCTTCTTTGTTCCGATGATTGTGATCCTGGTCACCGTCCCGGTCGGATTTATCGTTCTGGGGCCGTTAGGCGCGATCTTCGGCAATTATCTGGCATCGTTCTTCACCTTCCTGGACACGCAGGTCGGCTGGCTGGTTCCGATGCTGGTGGGCGGCTTATGTCCGCTGTTAGTCATGACAGGGATGCACTATGCGCTGGGCAGCGCGCAGTCGATTCAGCGGGCGACGGTCGGCTATGCAACAATTCTGGCGCCGGGAATGGTTTGCAGCAACATGGCGCAGTCGGCGGCAACCTTCGGCGTGGCGCTGAAAACGAAGGACAAGGAATTGAAATCACTGGCGTCCACCGTTGGCGTCACAGCGCTGTGCGGCATTACGGAACCGACCTTGTACGGCATTGGCATGAAATTGAAACGGCCGTTATACAGTGCGATGGCAGCTGGTGCGATCGGCGGTCTGTATGCTGGTCTGACCGGGGTTAAGCAGTGGGCTTACGGAACGTCGACGATCTTTGCGCTCCCGGTTTATTTGGGCAGCGACAACTCGTTCATCAATATCTGCATCGCCGTCGCGATTTCGATGGTATTGGCGTTCGTGTTCAGCTATCTGACGCATAAGGATCCGGCGCCGGCTTCCAGCAAGGCGGAAGCGGCAGTCAAGCCGGCGGTGCTGAATAAAAAGCTGGTGATTCATTCTCCGGCCGCGGGTCAGCTGATTCCGCTGGAACAGGTTAAGGATGATACGTTCGCCAGCGGCGCACTGGGTCAGGGCTGCGCTTTGATTCCGGAAAGCGGCGAGTTTGGTTCGCCGGTCAAAGGCAAGGTTGCGATGTTGTTTGAGACCAAGCATGCGATCGGACTGATCGCCGAGGATGGCACGGAAGTGCTGATTCATATCGGTTTGGATACGGTCAAGCTCAACGGCGAGCATTTTACGGCGAAGGTCAAAACCGGCGATGCGGTCGAAGTCGGCACGCCGTTAGTGCAGGTGGATTTAAAAGCTGTGCGGGATGCCGGTTATGATCTGGTAACGCCGGTGCTGATCACAAATTCCGCAGAGGTGCTGGACGTCGTGGAAAACAGCCGGGAACATGTCGAAGCCGGTGATGAAATTTTAACGGTGATCCGCTGATGACCTTTCCGGAAGGGTTTTTATGGGGCGGCGCGCTGGCAGCCAACCAGTGCGAGGGTGCTTATCTTGAGGACGGCAAGGGTCTGTCCCAGCAGGACGTCATGCCGCAGGGCGTGCGCGGACCGGTCACCGACCAGCCAACTCCTGATAATTTGAAACTGATCGGCACGGATTTTTATCACCGCTATCGGGAAGATATCGCGCTGATGGCGGAAATGGGTTTCAAGGTATTTCGTTTCTCCATCGCGTGGAGCCGGATTTATCCGCGCGGGGATGAGGCCGAACCCAACGAAGTAGGACTGGCGTTCATGACCGGGTGATCG
>NZ_GG657557.1:33514-53979 GCF_000157995.1 Holdemania filiformis DSM 12042 | reverse complement strand
AATGTCTGAAATATGGCATCGAACCGCTGATCACGCTGTCGCATTATGAGATACCGCTGCATCTGTGCCGGACTTATGACGGCTTCCGCAGCCGGAAAACGATCGATTTTTTCCTCCGCTATGCGGATACGGTGCTTCGCCGTTATCATGACCGGGTGAAATACTGGCTGACCTTTAACGAGATCAATGTCACGCTGATCTCACCGCTATTGGGCGCGGGCGTGATGACGCCCAAGGATCAGCTGAGCGCGCAGGACCGCTTTCAGACGGCGCATCACCAGCTGGTTGCCAGTGCCAGAGCAACCGCCTTGGCGAAGCAGATCTGTCCTGAGATTCAGATCGGATGCATGGCGGCCTCCGCGCCGCGGTATCCGATGACCTGCGATCCGCAGGATATGATCGCGATGATGACCAGTCAGCAGGAGCTGGACTATTTTATCCATGTGCATTGTACCGGCGAATATCCGTATTACGCAAAACGCCTGTGGCGGGAAAATAACGTCTGTCTGGAAATTACAGAGGAAGACCGGCAGGCACTGAAGCAGACTGTCGATTTCATATCCTTCAGCTATTATTCAAGCAAGGTCGTCGCGGCGGATGAAAGCCGCTATACAATGGCCAACGGCAACATCATGCGGGGGTTAAAGAATCCTTATGTCCCGGTCTCGGATTACGATTATCCGATCGATCCGGAGGGGCTGCGCTACATTCTGAACTATTTGTATGCGCATTTCCACAAGCCGCTGTTTGTCGCGGAAAATGGATTGGGAGCCAGGGACGTGCTGATTGCGGATGATCACGGCGGATTTACAGTTAAGGATCAGGCCCGGATCGACTTTTACCGCGGACATATTCAGGCGATGGCCCGGGCGATTGACGACGGCGTTGAGGTGTTCGGATACACTTCCTGGGGACCGATCGATTGTGTCAGCGCGGCATCGGCAGAAATGACGAAGCGGTATGGCTTCGTCTATGTCGACCGCAATCAGGATGGATCGGGGACCTTACAGCGCTGGAAAAAACAAAGCTTTGACTGGATCGGAAAGGTCTATCGAAGCAACGGCGCTGATCTGGATTAACCTGCTTATTAAAACAGGAACTGTCTGAAACACGGCAGTTCTTTTTCATTCGATTATAGCTGTCAAAGACGTCTGGTTTATTCTATAATAAAAGTAGAAAAGGACCGCGGTTCGGCGATCTGACTGATCTGCCGGATAATTTGGAAAAAGGAGGAATGGGAAATGAAGAAAAACAAAGCTCTGCGCATTGCCGCCTGTTTGTATATTCTGATTGTGGCCGGGCTCTCGCTTGCGGATGTTTTCCTGACGTTAAGAATCCGCGAAGTTTTCGGCGGCGCGGCGTTGGTGATGCTGCTGCTGACCTTTTTCTCCAAGGTTCCGCTGAATACGATGGGAGCGTTGCCGATGAAGCGGGCGCAGGATCAGGCTGTCGATCAAGCCCGGAATTCGTGGATTTCCCTGAAGGCGTTTGTTGTGATCACGCTGCCGCTGGCACTCGCTTATTGTTCTCTCTTTATTTAAGGACTTCGCGTCCTTTTTATTATTTCTGTTTTTTTGCGCTCAGTGCTTAATAAGCAAGTATACTAATTCATCATATTCGAGAAAAATGGGGAAAACAAGCGGAAAACATAGAAAAAGGGCAGTTCTGAATTCATGCCCTCAACAATTTAATTATACTCCAAAAAAATTTTAAAAAACAGACTGTTTCCTTCTTTTATATCTTGTATTATATAGGTGTAGAAAGAGATGAGGATCAAGCAGAAAGATCCCATGATCTCTAAAGGAGGTTCTCATGAAGAAGGTACTTCTCGAATATTAAGCCGTTCCCTTCTTTGTTACCAGAACAGGGAGAGGGAACTGAATCTAAAATTTCAGAAAACAAAGAATCAAAAATAGAAAGTGAGTCTGGAGAGGACAGACCAATGGGCAGAGAAAAGTAAGTTTTTCATAACTTGAATTTCAGAAAGAAGTGATGAGCTGAATTTTGAAGAGTAAAGAAGTGGAAGAATTCAAAGCTGTTTCTATGAAAAAGAATTGTAGATTCTGAAAGTAAACGTGATTTCACTTTAAGATCATGTCCGATGTCCTAGGAAAGAACTTAGAGTTTATAGAAACATAGAAGAAGACAAAGAGAATGGCGATCAGGCTGTTCTCTTTTTTTGCCAAAACCTTTTGGTTTCCGCAGGCGGGAGGGCTATAATGAAGGCAAAAGGGAGGATTTATTTATGTTTGACATTATCCTACGTCAAGGCTTGATTCTGGATGGCACCGCGGCACCGGGAAAGGTAGCGGATCTGGGAATTGTGGGTGATCAGATTACCGCGATCGGCGATTTAAGCGGAGAATCCGCAAAGCAGGAGATCGATGCCCGGGGGAAAGTCGTGACCCCGGGATTCATTGATCCGCATTCACATTCCGATTTGTCCGTTTTGTTCGAGCCGTCAATGACCAATTATCTGATGCAGGGCGTAACGACGGTCGTCGGCGGCAACTGCGGTCATTCTTACGGACCAGTCGGGGACGAGTTGTACCGCAGCGCGATCATTGATCCGAAGGTTGCGTTTCAAGCCGATCCGTCCTATTTTACGATGACGGCGCTGCTTTTGCCAAAAGAGAAAGCCGTTAAGGCGTTAAAAGAACAGTATGGAATCGACATGGACTGGCATTCGTTTAAGGAGTATCTGGATAAGTGCGATCAGCAGCCGTTAGACGGCAATATCGCCTCGCTGGCAGGCTACAGCGCGATCCGCGGAACGGTTATGGGCATGGATTGCTGCCGGGCGGCCACGGAAGAAGAAATCGTGAAGATGGAAGAACTGACGCGGCAGTGTCTGGAAGACGGTGCGTTCGGCTTATCGACAGGCACCGATCCGCAATATGTGCCGGGACCATTCGCCAGCTTTGATGAAACGGTTCGGATGTTAAAAATCGTAAAGGAATACGACGGGATATTCGCTTCGCATACGCGGAATTACGACGCGGAAGGCAAACCGGACCGGATGGGCGGTTATCAGGATATGCTGAAACAGGCAATGGCCGCGGGCGTGCGGGCCAACGTATCGCATGTTCATACACTGGGAATGGGCGTCGATGAACAATCCAACGCGGAAGCGGCGCGGAAGACGCTGGCCTATTTTGAAGAAATGGAAAAACAGGGCTGCGACCTGAGCTATGACGTGATTCCTTCGCCTTACAGCATGGATATGACTGTACCGTATTTTGCGACCTTCCTGCGGCCCTTCGTCTTGATGTGCGGCAGCCGTCAGCATCTTGCCGAGAGCTTCAAGGTTCCAGATTTCCGCAAGATGGTGCATGCGGTGATCGACGCGGGACTGTATCCGCTGCTCGATGAAAAGAATCTGATGATGAGCATGTATCCGATTCTGACGATCTCGCGTCATCAAAATCCGGCGCATCTTGGGAAAAATCTGTATGCCTACGCGACGGAGCTGAAAAAAGATCCGCTTGATCTGGTCATGGATCTGTTTGCCGAGGATTGCGACATGGGCGCGGATATGGCGATGCCCAGTGCGGTCGAATCTAACGATATTCTCTGTACTCACCGCATGGCCATGCCATGCTCTGACGGATTCACCGGCGATAAATCAATGAACTTCGGCTTGAATGAGGATATTCAGATGACGCCGAATCCGATGAATTACAGTTTTATCATCCGCTATCTGACGCGCTATCAGAACCAGATCGCATTGGAAGAATTGATTCATAACGTCACGATGAAGCCGGCGGTCCGCTTCGGCATCGAGAAACGCGGTTCGCTGCAGGTTGGAAATTATGCGGATATCGTCGTCTTCGACCGGGAGGCCCTGCACAGCTATGACCGTGATGCCAACATGTCCCAGTATCCGAAAGGGATTGATTATGTCCTGGTCAACGGCGTTGTGACGATCGATCACAAGCGTCATACCCAGGCTGCCGCGGGAAGAATGCTGCGGAAAAACCAGCAATAAAGGGCGGCGATCATCGCTGCCCTCAACAATCTAATTATATTCCATAAAGAATATAATATAGAAGTTGTTCTTTTGAGGAGAAAATTGATTTTATGCAGACTATTAAAAAGATATTTTTAATATTAACACTATTTTTCTTAGTGTCATGTAGTTTGAATAAATATGATGTTGATGGGCCAATGATTGTTAATGGCGATGGATTTGGTCTGGAAGATTATAAAGTGGAAGAATGCAGATTGAAAGGGAATCGATATGTTTATGTTATTTCACAAAAAACAGAGACTATCCAAAAAGCAGTTTCTATAACTTTATATATTTATGATTCTAAAGAGGCGGCAGTCCAAAATATGCTTGATTTATTAGAGAAGACAGCTGAGTTTAAAAGAAAATCAAATTGTGTTGATTGTATTTATTTGCCTCATGAGATGACGGAATCAGAAATTAGATCCTATTTTCCTTTAGACAATATGGATTTATGGCAATGTGAGGAAGTTTATAATCTATTTGATACTATATATATAAGACAGAATAATAAACTCGTGAGATTATTCTCAGATCCATCGACAATATTTACACAACCAGATGAAGAAACAATTAAGGCCGTTCATCAGATACTTAATTATGAGTTTGAAAAGGAGTAGTGCAAAACGGTCTTCAGCAGAGTATAAGCCAGGCTTTGATTGAACGACTGATTCTTAGAATCAATGTGGATAAAGTATAGTTGTTCAAAGACGAGAAAGGGATAGACGGTCACTTCTGTGTGTTTGAAAAAATGATAGACAATATCGCGATAAGTCCGCCACAGATTCATAGTTACGGCGATTGATCACAAGTGCCATAACTAAGCCGCTGCGGGAAGAATGCTGCAGTTTACAATTTGATTATTTTTAATAGTTGAAGGGATAGGCAGGATGGCTGACAAATTAACAAAAAAAGTTCTAACCCGTGTTGCTTTGTGTCTAATTATTCCTACCTTCTTAGGCATCGTTATTTATTTTGATTATTCACATTTTGTAAATCAGTTCCAGGTATTACAATTGGATTTTAAAGGTTATTCTAAAGAGTCAAATATTCTTTTGAAAATAAATGATTTAAGTATAATTCATGGAATTCAATATATCTATCAAAAGAGTGATCCGATAGAGTCTTTTGACGACATGTTCATCATTGAAATATCAAAGAAGCCAAAGTTTATTTCTTATGTTTTAAGGGATATTGGGCATGTTCTGTTGTGGCAAGAACAAGAGGAATATGAAATTCAAGGCGTTAGAATAAAGTTTGTGATTGAACTCTATGACTCTAGTAGTTCAGACTCAAAAGATTATTATTTGCGTTATAAAAATGAGTTTCAAATTGGCAATCTCTATTATTCCTTGCATTTTGCTTATCCTTACAGCGGAGATCTCGATGGAAATCAGCTGCCTGAAGAAGCCATTGATCATCTCAAAGAACTTTCTATGCAAAGAATTTCAAAATTGCTTCAGGAAGATTAAAATTAGTCTTATTATATTATCTTCGAAGTGTGTATTTCATTGAAATCACAAGGCGGAGTGATAGATGACGTTTTTCACTCCCAACATTTTAATTATACTCTAAAAATTTTTGAAAAAACAGACTGTTTCCTTCTTGGATATCTTGTATTATATAGATAAAGAAAGAGATGAGGATCAATATAAAGATCCAACGATCTCACAGGAGGTTCTCATGAAACAGGTGCTGCTCGAATTTTAAGCCGTTTCCTTCTTCGTTACCAGAACGGGGAGAGGAAACTGAAAAGAAAACGATGACTTTGAATCAATAATAGAAAGTGAGTCTGGAGAGGGCATACCAATGGACAAGGATAACGGAGAGTTTATTCAATAATTTAAGTCTTTGGTTTTTATTCCATAGTCAATGAAGAATGAAGCGAGGCTTCCAATCGAAAGACGAAGTTTCGATTGATAAAGCTTTATTCTTAACCGAGGGTGTAAAAATAAGAGAAAAAAGACGAAGAATTCCAAAATGGGGAAACGCTTCGTCTTTTATTTCATTCGGGAACAGCACAGTTTTTAGCTGCAGAGTAGTAAGAAAAGAGGAAATTAACGATGAAGAAAATAATAGCTTTTATTGTCATAAGTCTATTGCTTTGCGGCTGTGCCTCTGACAAAAAGTCCAGCCTGGGCGCACAGATCAGCCGCAGTCCGAAGATCCGGTCGATTACGGAAGCGGAATTGGAAAGTCTGGCGGATACTGAAGAAAACTATTTCATATTGTTTTGTGCGGGAAAGGATGTTACCTGTCAGGCAATTATTGAAGATACCCAAAAGCTGAAACTGAGTCAGCCGGCCGCTTACTATTTCTTTGATCTTCAAGATTCCATCGCTGCCTGTTCTACGCAGGATGCAAAGGCAGCCGAGCAGGCGATTCAGGATTTCCTGGCGTTTTTGGATCGTTATGCGATCACAAAAATCCCAACCGTTCATTATTACAAAGGCGCGAAGTTCATAAAATCGCATAACATTGAAGAACGTGAGAACTCTGCTGTTTTGACGGAAGCCGAGGAACAAGCTCGGATTGAAGAATTTAGGAACTGGATGAACAGCGTGGAATAGTGATCAGGAATAAAGAAAACACAGACTTTTAGAGCCTGCGCTTTTTTTTGTGTCGGAAGTTTTTACATTGAGTTTACTGATCGTCCTCTGGATCAGAAAGCAGGGTTTTGAGCTCTTTCAGCGGGCGGTGAGGTTCAAGATTTTCCCGTTCCTGTTTGCGATGTTGATGACGAAGCTGCTGAACCTGGGCTTCCAGCTCGCGTGAGCTGAGGCGCATCGCGCCCTGCCCCATGATGATCAGCTGTTCCATCCCGTCGGAGGTTGCGACGGTAACCTCAAATTCGTCGGCGAGCTGATGTGTGGCTTTTTCGATGTAGGAATCGGCCGTCTGCGAGGTTTTCGTGTAGACGACATACAGGTTATGCAGCTTCTGAATTGAGCCGGGATTATCCTTGACCTGATACGCGTCGAAGACCAGAATCAAAATTCCGGTGCGGGTTCCCTGGAAGCTGGAAAGCAGCTGGATCAGCTGATCGCGGGCTGCGGACAGATCTTCCTGAGCCAGCGGAACAAGCTCACTCCACGAATGAATCATATTGTAGCCATCAACTAACAGACATTTCGTCTTGGGCTTCTGCCGCTGGATTTCAATATGTTCCGGTATTTCCGTGCGCTTGACCGGCGCGCGTACCGCCACTTTTTCCTTTGGCTTGTGCGTACGTTCCATGACGCGTTTCAGCTCGGCGTCGTCGACGGTATAGCGGTTATGATGATAGCCGGAATCGATCGTCTCGGTTTTCTGCGAGTGCCATTGAGCTTCGATATGCATGTGTTCCTCAACTTCGTCGTAGCGCACAAGAAATCCTGCGCCATGGCTGCAGAAAACGGAATCCGCAGGGAAGTCGAGATCGCCGTCGCAGTCGTAGCCGATCGCTTCGATCAGTGCCTGTTGATCGGCGCAGGGCTGATAACCTTGAAACGTACAGACCAATCGGCCTAAACCATGCGTGTAAGCGGTCAGCTCTGTCTGATAATTTCGCATTTTGGAAACCGGAGCCGTGCCTTCCAGAACTACGGTGTCTGTTTGATTCTGCGTGATCGACGACTGCGCCTGCATTCGTTCCAGATCGAACAGTGCACGGCTCAGCTGACCGGCGGGCAGCTCCATGCGGAACTGATAGACCGGCTCCAGCAGCTGGCAGGTTGTCCTGCGCAGACCCTGGCGCAGCGCCCGGAGCGTGGCCTGACGGAAGTCGCCGCCTTCCGTATGCTTGACATGTGCTTTCCCGGCGATCAGCGTGATTTTGATATCGGTGATCGGCGAACCGGTTAATACGCCGGGAACTTCGATTTCATCCAGACAGTTCAGCACCATTTTCTGCCACGGCAGCGCTAACCAATCGACCGGGCAGTCGGAAGTCACCTGCACCCCGGAGCCGGGCGGCAGCGGTTCAAGCAACAGGTGCACCTCAGCGTAATGACGCAGCGGCTCGTAATGACCGACGCCTTCCACCGGCGCGCAGATCGTTTCCTTGTAATTGATTTTTCCCTCGTCGAACTCCACGTCCAGGTGAAACCGGCTGGCGATCAGCTGTTTCAAGATCTCAATCTGGACGCTGCCCATGATCTGAATGCGGATTTCCTGAGTCGGCGCATGAAATTGCAGATGCAGCTGGGGATCTTCTTCCTCTAACTGCTTGAGCTGACGGTATAACGCGAACGGATCGCAGCCTGCCGGCGGGATCAGGCTGTAACTCAGACAGGCGGAAAGCACTGGCGTCCGAACGGGTTGCTCAAACCCCAGTCCGTCGTGAATGCCGAGCTTCATCGGCCCTTTCAGGCAACAAACCTGACCGGCCGGAACTTCGTTGACCATGGTGAACTGCTCGCCGGAGTACAGCCGCAGCTGATCGACCTTTTCGCCGTTGTCCAGTACCTGTTTGGCTTTTAAAACGCCGCCGGTGATTTTAACGTGCGTTAAACGCGTGCCCTGGCGGTCGCGGGAAACTTTATAAACCCGGGCCCCAAAGGTTTCCGGATAACGTTTCATTGCGGTGTAGGCGTCCAGTCCGTCCAACAGCGCTTCCACGCCGTCCGCTTTCAGCGCAGAACCGAAATAACAGGGAAACAGCGAGCGGTCCGCAATGGCGCTCTGGATCTGGGAAGGGGTCAGCGTCCCCTGCTCAAGATAGCTTTCCAGCAGGTCGTCGCGCTGCATCGCGATGTTTTCCATCTGCGTGTCCACCTGCGTAAAGTCGATAATCCGCGGATCAAGCTGAGTTTGCAGCGAAGTCATCAGCGTGGCCGCGTCATCGTAGGCAATATCCATCTTGTTGACGAAGACAAACGCCGGAACATGATAAGTTTCCAGCAGCTTCCAGATCGTATGCGTATGCGCCTGCACGCCGTCGATGCCGCTGATCAGCACGATCGCGTAGTCCAGTACCTGCAGCGTGCGTTCCATTTCCGCACTGAAGTCGATGTGGCCGGGTGTGTCCAGCAGTGTGAATTCAGTTTGCTTCCACGGGAACATCGCCTGCTTTAAAAAGATCGTAATACCCCGGCTGCGCTCCTGATCGTCGTAATCGAGGAAAGTATCCTGATGATCGACGCGGCCGCGCTTCCGGATTTGATTGGATTGATAAAGAAGACTTTCCGACAAGGTTGTCTTGCCGGCGTCGACATGCGCCAGCGCGCCTAAAATAATCTGTTTCATAGAAAAATTGTATGCGACTTTCTTCATTTGTTCAAGTCTTTTACCAGCGATTCCTGTTGCTTCCGCCGCCAAAGAAAGTTTGGACGCTAAGATCCGCGGTTCCCGGATTTCATTTTTAGCGCCGGGGCGGTCCATGTCTTAGGCAGGCAGATTAAAATCAGCGGATAGAATTCCAGTCTTCCCGCCAACATGATCAGGCAAAGCGTCAGCTTGGCAAACGGGGAAAAGGCCGCATAGCTGCCCAGCGGTCCTACGGCGTTCAGACCGGTTCCGGAATTGTTCATGCAGGTGAGCACGGCGCTGCCAGAGGTTTCCAGATCTAAACCGCAGGCGGCTAATAAAATCCAGCCGCAGAGAAAGAACGACAGATAAATGAGGATAAAGGTCAGGGTGCGCTGAATCGTGACTTCCGAAACAGGGCGGTGATCCAACGTTATCGTTTTGACGATCTGCGGCTGGCGGCTGCGGTGCAGCTCCCGTTTCATCGTTTTTCCCGCCAGGAGGACCCGCCCGATTTTCAGACCGCCGCCGCTGGAACCGGTGCAGGCGCCGAACATTGTGATCAAGGGCAGAAGCAGCCGGCAAAGCGATGGCCAGCGATTGAAATCCGCACTTGCGAAACCGGTCGTGCTGACGGCGCTGGCGGTTTGGAAAAACGCCAGGCCCAAGGCGTTGACTAATGCTTTTCCATCCAGGATCAGACTGCCGGCGATCATCAGCCAGAAAAGCAGGAACAATCCGGCATACCAGCGAAATTCTTCGTTTTTTAAGGCTTGTGCTGTCCGGCCTGTGACAAACAGCCAGACCAGCTTCAGATTAACGCCGAAGATCAACATGAAAACGGCGATGATCGATTCGATGACGGGGGAGTGGAAGGCGGCGACGCCAAGCGTGCGGGTTGAAAAACCACCGGTACCCGCCGTCGCCAACGCATGGCAGAGACTCTCCCACAGCGGCATCCCGGCGAGCCTTAAGAGAAGGCTTCGACGAGGATCAGCGCGCCGTAGACGCCGCACAAAACCGCGGCGCTTTGACGGAAGCGGGGAAATAATTTCTCCGCGGCCGGACTGGCCTCGGCTTCCGCCAGATTCATCGTGCTGCCTTGCGAAGCGGGGATCAACATGATCATAAACACAACGAAGCCTACCCCGCCGATTCCTTGCGTTAACGCCCGCCATAACAAAAGCGAACGCGGCAGGGCCTCGACCTCAGGCAAGATCGTAGCCCCGGTCGTCGTATAGCCGGAAATGATTTCAAAGACGGCGTCGATCGGTGCGATCTGTCCGGTCAGAAGCAGCGGCAGCGCCCCGCTGAGCGATAAGATCAGCCAACAAAGTCCGATACTGAGCAGACCCTCGCGGGCGGTTATGACCACTTCGCCCCGGCCCCGCCGAAACAACAGGCCTCCAAGCAGAGCGCAGCCCAGCACCGGAATCAGAAATACGCTGATTTGTTCCCCTGAAATCGCAGCGAAGATCAGCGGGAGGCTCATCGCCGCCGCGGATCCGAGCAACGATGCGCCGGTGATTTGCCCGGCTAACTTCCAGTTCATGCTCGCCGTGGCGGATTCTCAAGCAGATCCGCCAGCCGCCGCACATGGCCCGCCGGAGCTAACACGATGATGAAGTCGCCCTGACGCAGCTGATCCTGGCCGCCGGGGATGATCATCCGCGCATGCCGCAGAATGGCGGCGATTAATATGTTTTTCTTTAACGGCAAGTTCTGCAGGGGCGCCGCGATTATCCTTTGGGCATCCGGCCCGATTTCAAATTCAAGCGCTTCGATCTGCCCGCCAGCTAACGCATGCAGCGTGACGATCGGATTTTCATCCCGGCTGTCCACTGAGCGGACATAGCCGAGAATCTGTTCCGTCGCCAGATCCTTGGGCATGACCGTGCGGATGCGCGCTTCCTGCAGGATCGGCAGATAGGAATGCGTGTTCTGACGGCAGAAGACTAATCCGAGGCCCCGGCTTCTTCCGTACAGCGCGAGCATGGCGTTGATTTCGTCGCTGCCGGTCACGGCCATCACCGCGTCCATCGCGTCAAAGTTTAAGGTTTGTAAAAACGGATGATTGGTAGCGTCACCCTGGCAAACGTCTACTTTTTCAAACCAGGCGCTGATCAGCGCGCAGCGGGCCGGATCTTTTTCAACCAGCGTGATCTGAATCGGCTGACCTGCCAGCTGCTGGCAAAGGGATAAACCAAGATCGCCGCCGCCCAGAATCAGAAGCTGCCGGATTCCGGCCGTCTGCAGCTTCAGCCGGCTGAAGAAAGCCAGAGCTTCGGAACGCGAAGCCATCAGCGTTAAATGATCCCGGGCTTGGACGATGAAATCCCCGCGCGGAATTGAAGCTTGCGTATCCCGCAGGCATAAGCTGAACAGGTACCGGCCTGGATAGGTTTTGCGAATGGCGATCAAGCTCTTTCCGATCAATGGCGAATCCGGCTGAACCTCGAATTCCATCAGCTCTACCCGTCCGGCAGAAAAGCTGTCGACGCTGACTGAGGCGGGAAATTCAAGAATCCGGACAAGCTCCCGGGCCGCCAGCTCGTCGGGATTGAGCGATAAGGACAGCTTCAGATCGCGGCTGAGCAGTGACAACGATTTCAGCGCCGTTGATTCCTGAAGCCGGATCAGCGCGATCCGGCAGCCTAAATGGCGGGCCATTAACGCACTGAGCATGTTGGCTTTTTCATCGCGCGTCACGGCGATGAACAGGTAAGCTTGCGCGGCGCCGGCTTCTTGTAAGACGTCAAGATCCATACCGGATCCCTGCAGGCACAGAACATCGAGCTGGCGGCTGACGCGTTGGCAGACTTCGGGATCGGCGTCGATAACGGTGACGTTATGCCCTTCTTTCATCAACGTGCGGGCCAGATGATAGCCGACGTTGCCGCAGCCGGAAATAATGATATTCATAAGCGTTCCTCCTGATTGATCGGAGGACTTCCCGCTTCGGACAAGCTGGCGGGCAGTCCGTGAGGCCGTTCTTTTCTTTATTATAGCATGCGGGCCTGTTCCCTTACCGGACTGTTTCAGAAAGCGGGGAAATGAAAGTGGTAGAAAAGGGATGGAAATGGAAGCGGGCAGGGACATCCCTTTAAGAAACAGAAAAAAAACCCGGAAAATTCCGGGCTTCATAGACAAAGAGATCCAACGCTATAAGCAGCGGTCCAGAATCTCCAGTACTTCTTCGATCTTCGCTTCGGCGTCTTCCGGTTGGCCATGCATCGCGTCCTTCACGCAGCCGTGAATGTGGGCGCTTAAAATCTCCTGATTGACCTTTGCCAGAATCGCCGAGGCGGCCTGGATCTGGTTGGAGATGTCAATGCAGTAGCGGTCATCCTCGACCATCCGGATTACGCCGTCGATCTGTCCCCGCGCCGTTTTTAACAGCTGCAGGGTGCGGGCGGCGTCGGCTTTCATTTACGCAACGGAAACGACTTCGTATCCCGCGTCGGTAACGGCCTGGATCAGCGCGCTGTCTTCCACCGGCTGGCTGCAGGTAACGACCGCTTTCTTTTCTTCCAGCGTGACCTCTGCTTTTTCGACGCCGGCGACGGCGTTGAGCGCGGCTTCGACACGGGCCTTGCAATGTGCGCAGGCCATTCCATTTACGATCATAGTTTTTGTCATGTTCTTTTCTCCTTTATTTTTCAATTCAATATGCTGGACGGCAACCTGCGCGGCAGGTGCCGAAGAAGACTCTGGGAGTCCGGCCGGGCGCGGACTGGAGAACAATTTCAGCCGCAGCGCGTTGGAAACAACGCTGACGGAGCTTAAGCTCATCGCCGCCGCGCCGAACATCGGATTCAGCTTCCAGCCTAACAGCGGAATGAACACGCCGGCGGCCAGCGGAATCCCGATGCTGTTGTAGATCAAAGCCCAGAACAGATTCTGCTTGATGTTGCGCAGGACAGCTTTGGACAGCTTGACCGCCGTGACGGCATCCCACAGATCGCTTTTCATCAAAACGATATCGGCGGATTCAATCGCCACATCCGTTCCCGCGCCTATCGCGATGCCGACGTCCGCCTGGGCCAGCGCCGGGGCGTCGTTGATACCGTCGCCGATCATGGCGACCTTGCGGCCTTCGGCCTGAACCTGACTGACGACCCGCTGCTTATCGGATGGCAGGACCTCGGCGATGACGTTGTCGATCCCCGCCTGGGCGGCGATCGCCTGGGCTACCTGCGGGTTGTCGCCGGTCAGCAGGATGACGTCGATCCCCATCCGCTCGAACTCAGCGACTGCGGCGCGGCTGGTCGGCTTGATCGTATCGGCGACGGCGATCATTCCCAGAACCACTCCGCTCTGGGCGATGAACAGCGGCGTGCGGCCCTGCGAGGCAGCGTTGTGATGCAGCTGTTCGATCTGCTCGTCAGCCAGTCCCATCGCCTGCATCATTCTGAGATTGCCGGCGGCGGTTGGCTGCCCGTCGATCAACGCCCGGACACCCTGGCCGGCGATGTTCTCGAATTGATCAACGGATTGGATCTTGGCATTTTGTTTCTGACCATAGCGCACGATCGCTTCCGCCAGCGGATGCTCGGACACCGCTTCCAAGGAAACGGCGGCGTCCAGCAGCGCGGCTTCACTCGCGCCCAGAACTGTGACCTCGGTGACTTCCGGCTTGCCGGTCGTGACCGTGCCGGTTTTATCCAGAATGACGGTTTGTAACGAATGCGCTGTTTCCAGCGCTTCGCCGGATTTGATCAGAATACCGTTCTCCGCCCCCTTGCCGGTGCCGACCATGATCGCGGTCGGCGTTGCCAGACCCAGCGCGCACGGACAGGAAATGACCAGGACGGCGATTCCGATCGATACCGCGAAGCTGATCGATTCACCCAGAAGCAGCCAGATGACGGCCGCCGCCAGGGCGATCGTGATTACAACGGGAACGAAGACGCCGCTGACCTTGTCGGCCAGCTTAGCGATCGGGGCTTTGGAGGCTGACGCTTCCTCCACCAGCCGGATGATCTGCGAGAGCGTGGTGTCCTCGCCGACCAGCGTCGCTTCCATTTCCACCGCGCCGCTTTTGTTAACGGTTGCGCCGATGATTTTTTCGCCGACGGTGCGTTCGACCGGAATGCTTTCACCGGTGATCGCCGATTCGTCAAAGGCCGCACTGCCCTGCACGATCACGCCGTCGACCGGCACGCTCTGTCCCGGCTTGACGCGGAGGCGGTCGCCCGGGCGGACGTCCTCGACGGGAATTTCCACGAACTCTTCGCCGCGGCGGACCCAGGCTGTTTTTGGCGCCAGATCCATCAGCTTGGCGATCGCTTCCGAGGTTTTGCCCTTGGAGCGGGTTTCCAGATATTTGCCCAGCGTGATCAAGGTCAGAATCATCGCCGAAGTCTCAAAGTACATGTCCATCGCCCAGTTGTGAACCTTGACCATATCGTGCGCGCCCAGTCCCATGCCGATTTCATACAGCGCGATCACACCGTAGACAATCGCGGCGGCGGAACCGATGGCGATCAGCGAATCCATGTTCGGCGAGCGGCGGAACAGGTTCTTGAAACCGTTGGTAAAGTAGTGGCTGTTGACGATCACGATCGGCAGACACAACAGAAACTGCGTCAGCG
Organism: Holdemania filiformis DSM 12042; assembly: GCF_000157995.1. Taxonomy (GTDB): domain Bacteria; phylum Bacillota_I; class Bacilli_A; order Erysipelotrichales; family Erysipelotrichaceae; genus Holdemania; species Holdemania filiformis. Next base: position 39,150 of record NZ_GG657557.1, on the reverse strand, counting down.
CAAAGTTCATCGTGTTTTCATGACCGAGGAAAAACGCCGGAAGCGGCCAGCCCATCATGTGGCCCATCGACAGATAGAACAGCGGAAGCATGAAGACGACGGAGACGATGAGGTGGGTCTTCATCGTTTTGATCTGCTTCTCCATCGGATTTTCCGCGGCTGACGCTTTGGAAGCCGCCGCAGGGGCGCCGTGCTCCTCGGCATGATAGCCGGCCTGTTCGACAGCCTGCAGGATCTTATCGCTGGTCAGCTGATTTTCATCGAAGCTGACGGTCATCTTGTTCGCCAACAGATTGACGTCGCATTGTTCAATGCCGTCCAGCTTGCGCACGCCCCGCTCGATCGCAGCGCTGCAGGCGGAGCAGCTCATGCCTGTAACATCATAAGTTTTCTTCATTTCATCACCTCGAATACCCCACCCCTAGGGGGTGTCTGAAAATAGGATAACGCACATCGCTTTTTCTGTCAATCGCGATGCTTTTTTAGATTTGACCGCTTCGGCTTCTTGTCCTTTATATAGGATAAACCGGCCGGGTCAAATCATACCCGGCTGGACTGGAAAAATGAAAAAGGACGGGTTACCGTCCTTGAAACGGAAGCAGAAGCGCTTCAGGGGATTTCCGCGGGCGCGGAGCGGGGTGTTCGGCCGGATAGCCCAGCGCGATCGCGGAGACCAGCTGCAGCTGGGGATAGCCGGCATAGGCGCAGATCTGTTTTTCGGTATATTCGGTATCGCGGATCCACAGAGCCCCTAAGCCGAGGTTGACAGCTTCCAAGCAAACATGTTCGATCGCGGCGCCGATGGATAACAAATCACCGGGAGTCCACAGCTCGTCCGGCTCTCGGAAGACAAGCATCAAGACCGGGGCATTTTTCATGATCTGGGCGGTGTGCCGTGAACTGTTGACAAATCCGGGCAGTTCTTCATCGTGACTTTCAAACAGCTGAAGCATAATCTCGGCGACCTGATCTTTCCGGCCGTCTTCTAAAATCATAAACTGCCAGGGCTGACGGTTTTTCGCCGACTGACACAGCCGCGCGGCTTCGATCAGTTTTTCCAGCTTGACCTTTTCCACAGGCTTCGTTTCAAATTTGCGAATGCTTCGCCGCTGAGCGATCACTTCTTCTAATTCCATGAGATAAACCTCCTTTTTGGGTTCTATTCCTGAGCTGATTCAAGATTCCGGACCTTGATCTTATTGTAAGGGATTGCGGGAAAAAAATCACGGAATTGAAAGAAAAACAGGGGCGAAAACACTGAAATAGTAAAAATATTAAAAAAATCAGAAAAGTTAGGGGTTTATTTTCAATTTTGCGCAATATTAATAATAGAGGGACGATTATCTAGTTCCAAACTGATTCCTGATCGGCGGAACCCCCTTCAAACCTCCAAATACAAATCGTCCCTCACCTCTTATTTAAAAAAATGAAATCCGCTCCGGATACGCTGAAATAACTGCGCTCGATCAGGATGGCAAAATGGGTAAAGCCCCGATTGTTCGTTTTATCATTTGGATCAGACCGCCGAAATCAAAACCAACTTATTCAGCTCAAGGGGCGCTGTCCTTGCCGCTCGCTCGGGGGGAAAAGAAAAACCGGGATTATTCCCGGCGTTTGACAATATTCAGCTGGTACAATTCGGGATGCAGATACAATTCGTCGAAGTCGAAGATCTTCCCGTTTTTCATATAAACCGTGTTCGCAATCTTGATGATCGGCATCTTGGGATCGCAGCGCAGAATTTCCGCAATGTATTCAGGCGGGAAAATCGCCGAGATGTTCTGATAGTCGCAGTCGATGTCATAGCCGTTTTTTTCGGCATAATCGTATTTTGAGGATTCCAGGATTTTGATCGACATGTCGGGATGCAGATCAACGGCCATGTAGGTGCGTTCAAACATGATCGGCACGTCGTCGGCCATCCGCGTCCGCTCGATGTAATAAATCCGATCCTCCGGACGAATGCCGAGAATCCGCGCGACGGTCTTGCCGGCGGTGGTGACGGAAAAGGTGTTGACGATGGAGGTCGGCACTTTTCCCATGTCCCGCATATCGTCGCTGAAGCTTTTGATCAGCGGAGTGCGTTGGATGACGTTGGGCTTGGCGACAAACGAACCGCTGCCCTGGTTGCGGTAAATGTAGCCCTTGGCCGTCAGATTGCCCAGGGCCTGGCGGACGGTTACGCGCGAGACGCCGTATTCCTTCGACAGCTCTGCTTCGGTGGGAAGCAGATCGTCCGTGACGTATACGCCGCTGTTGATCTTATCGATCAGGTCGTTTTCAATTTGTTTATAACGCGGGATCCGCGTTTGCTTTGAGCTTGCCATGAATTTCACCTTCTGGTGGAATCATAGCATATTTGTATTATTATGACAAGAAAGAAAGGGGTTTAAAATAATACAAGTTGCGAAAAAGTGACATTTATTGTCAATAAATTACAAAATTTATATTGATAAATTATGATATTGATAATACAATGATTACGGAGATAAACCTTGAGGGGTTTATGAGAAATAGGGAGGAAAAACATTATGTCTTTAATTCAGGCACTACTGATAGGCGTATTCGCTTATCTCGGCCGAAACCAGGTACCGTGGCTGTTTGGCACGACTGGCGGATTCTACTGTGTCGGCAGACCGTTGGTAGCAGGCGCTATCGTCGGTTTGATTCTGGGGGACGTCACCACCGGCGTATTGTGCGGCGTGGCGGTTCAGGCAATGTATCTGGGCCAGATCGTCGCAGGCGGCGCAATGCCGTCTGACGTGAACTACGCGGCGTTCATCGGTATTCCGTTAGCGATGGTTGCGGGCGGCGGCGCGGAAGCGGCGATCGCGTTAGCCATTCCGTTAGGCGCGTTAGGCACCGCAATGCATAACTTCACGATGACCGTCAACTCGTACTGGGTTCACCAGGGCGACAAATGTGCGGAACAGGGGAATGTTTCGGGAATCGCCCGCAACAATCTGTGCGGTACAATTCTGCATTTAGTTGAACGCGTCAGCGTCGTGACGATCGCCTGCTACTTCGGCGCTCCGGCTGCGGAAGCGATTCTGCATGCGCTGCCGCCGATTGTCTTACAGTTCCTGCAGGTTGGCGGAAAGATGCTTCCGGCGCTGGGCTTCGCACTGCTGTTGAAGCAGATCGTCGCTGAAAAGTGGATGATCGTGCTGTTCTTAATGGGTTGGATCATCACCCAGGCGACCGGCATGACGACGACGGCGCTGACCATCATGGCGATTGGCGTTGCGCTGCTGTTCGTTATGGCCAAATATAACGGCGCCGGCAACGCGGCTGCCGCGGATGAAGGAGGAGATTACGATGAGTAAGAAACTGGACCGCAAGGACGTTAAGAACGCCGCCTGGACGTGGATGTTCTTCCACCACTGCGCACAGAACTTTGAACGTATGCAGGGTTTAGCCTTCTGTCATACGATGTCGAAACCTCTGGAAAAGTTATACGGCGATGATCCGGAGGAACTGAAAGCGGCGCTGACCCGCCACATGCAGTTCTTCAATACGGAACCGCAGTTGGGCAGCGTTATTCCGGGCATCACGATCGCTCTGGAAGAAGCGCGGGCCAATGGCGGTGAAGTCGATGCGGAACTGATCATGGGCACCAAGAACGCCCTGATGGGACCGTTTGCCGGCATCGGCGATTCGATCTTAATGGGAACCTACAGCCCGATCCTGCTTTCAATCGCGATCGGTTTGTCCGCCGGCGGTTCGCCGATCGGCGCGATCTTCTTTGTGATCGCCTGGCTGGGCACCGTCATTCCGTTAAAATACTTCATGTTCATGAAGGGCTATGATTTAGGCATGGATGCCGTCAAGCTGTTGATGAACAAGGAAATCAAAGACAAGATTACGACTGCGCTGACGATGGTTGGTCTGATCGTTATCGGCGGCGTCGCTTCGACGACCGTGGCCGCCCCGATCAAGTTTGTCTTCACAGCGGGAGAAATGACCGTTTCGATTCAGGAAATCCTGAACAAGATCATGCCGACGCTGGTCCCGATGTTAGTCACCGTGGGCTGCTGGCTGCTGGCGGACAAAAAGGGCTGGAGCGGCAATAAGCTGATCCTGGGCATCCTGGGTCTGGCCGCTGTCATGGTTCTGTTAGGCATTATGTAATTCACAACAGTCAGGCGTTGACAGCGCCTGTCTGTTTCATCAGAAAATGAGCCTTCATTCTCTGATGAAACAGAAATGAGCGTAAACAATAACGATAAAGGGAGGAAGAAGACGCATGGATTATAAAATTCTTTGGACGGATATGCACAGCAACATTCACCATGAACAGATGAACGAACTGCCGCAATGGTTTGACCAGGTACAGAAGATGATGGATTTCTGGCCGATTGCCTATTATCCTTATACAATGCGTAAGGATGAAACAGGGCTGGGCGTGGAAGACCGTTATCCGCTGGACGTGATTGAAAAAGACTGGGAAGCGCTGCGCGAGTTTACGGAGAAAGTCAACGCCGCCGGATTCCCGATGTTTATGGGCTACGAGTGGCAGGGCGCCGGCCAGGACGGCGATCACAATGTTTTCTGCAAGGACAACCGGCAGAAGATGGAATATCCGCTGCGCTATGCGGATCTGGTTAAAGCGTATGCGGGTAAGGACGTGATCGGGATTCCGCATCATCTGGCTTATCAGCTGGAAAATCGCGGCAAGAACTGGGCGACGCATAACGAAACCTTCTCGCCGTTTGTGGAAATCTATTCTTCCCACGGCAGCAGTGAAAACGACAATGGCCCGATTGAAATGACGCGCCATGTTCACATGGGACCGCGGACAGGCGAAACCTGTGTTGAGCGGGGCTGGGAAGACGGCTATAAATTCGGCGTCATCGCTTCGGGCGACAACCATTCCGCCCCTTGCGTTTACGGTTTTGGCTACATGGCCTGCTTAGCTGAGGACAACACGAAGGAAGCGATCTGGGATGCGATGCAGAAGCGCCATACCTACGGCGTATCGAAGGATCGGATCGAGATCCGGATGCAGGTCGACGGCAAGCTGATGGGCGATGTCATCGAACCGAACCCGGAAGCGAAACTGACGCTGGACGTGATCGGCAGCGACGCGATCGACCGGATTGAAGTCATCGAAGATAATCAGGTTGTGGAGATGATTCCGCATACCTCCACCTGGGAGCGCAAGCCGCTGGGCGAGACGATCCGTTTCAAATTTAAAGTGGAATTCGGCTGGGGCCCGGACCGCCGGATTTTCCCGGACATCGCTTCGCGTTCATGGAAAGGCGCGCTGGAAGTTCCGGGCGGAAAACTCCTCAGCATTGAAAAGTGCTGGAGCAACTTCGGACAGGATCTGCACGACGTGACGGACAACCGCTGCGAATTTGATCTGACAACGTACAAGACAACCGCCACGGGCAAGTGGATGGGACCGTCGGCCGTTACGACGGAAGGCTTTATCTTTGAAGTGGAAGCCGATCGGGAAGGCACGGTGCTGCTGAGCGTCGACGGCGTTGAATATCCGCTGGCGGTCAAAGATCTGTTGAAGACCTCACGGGTTGTAGAGCTGGAAGAGGAAGCACGCCAGCTGGTGAAAGACCGCTTTAACTTCACAGACTATTACCGGACTGACCCGTGGTGGCATAACGCGTATAAATTCA
>NZ_GG657557.1:20497-33280 GCF_000157995.1 Holdemania filiformis DSM 12042 | reverse complement strand
GGCCAGGCCGTTGTGGAAAGCGGCTATCATGTCCAGCTGGAAAGAACGCTGGATCTGAGCGACGTCAAGCATCTGCGCTTACGAATCTGGGAAAGAAACGGAGGATGTGCCTGGACAAGCCCGGTCTTTGTTGAAAAGAAAGGGGAATAGTCATGAATATTCTGTATATTCACACCCATGACAGCGGGCGGATGGTAAGCCCCTACGGCGTGAACGCACCGACGGACAATCTGTTGGCGTTTGCCCGGGATGCCGCCGTATTCACCCAGGCATACTGCGCGGGGCCGACCTGTTCGCCCAGCCGCGCGGCGCTGCTGACAGGGACCTATCCGCATCAAAACGGGATGCTTGGTCTGGCTCAGCGGGGGTTTGGACTGACCGACTACCGCCGCCATCTGGCGCAGTTTCTGGGGCGTCATGGCTATCATACTGTCCTGTGCGGCATCCAGCATGAATCCGGCTGGTATCTGGACGCCGACGCACCCGGCAAGCTGGGCTACAACGAGGTGCTGACCGCTTCCGCAGATCCGTATAAAAAGGAAGACCTGCATTTGTGGGACGCCGTCAATGCCGATCATGTCTGTCAGTGGCTGGATCAGGCGAAAGCGGACGAACCGTTTTTCCTCAGCTATGGCATGCACAGCACGCACCGGCCTTATCCGGTTGAGATCTGCGAGGCGGTGGACGAGCGCTATGTACGCCCGCCGTTTCCGATCGACGACAATGGGGAAACCCGGCACGATCAGGCGCAGTTTCTGACTTCAGCCTATTACATGGATCAGAATTTCGGCAAGGTCATCGCCAAGCTGAAGGAAACGGGACTGATGGAGAAGACAATCGTGATGTTCACGACCGATCACGGCGTAGCGCTGCCGTTTAATAAATGCAATCTGACCGACAGCGGGATCGGCGTATCGCTGATCATGCGGGTGCCGGGGGCGAAGGCCAACGGTCAGGTCATCGACGCTTTGGTTTCGCATGTCGACGTGATGCCGACGCTGTGCGATCTGCTTCAGATGGAAAAACCAGATTATCTGGAAGGCACCTCATTTGCGGAAGTCTTCGAGGACATCAGCGCGGAGCCGGTTTCTGAAATCTTTGCCGAGGTGAATTTCCATACCAGCTATGAACCGATCCGCTGCGTACGCACACGCCGGTATAAATATATCCGCTACTATGACGAAAGCTGGACGAAACTGAACCTGTCGAATATGGACTCGTCGGCGTCCAAGGATTTCTACATGCGCAACGATTTAGCTGCGCAGACGAAAGATACGGAAGCGCTGTACGATTGTTACTACGATCCGGACGAGCGGAAGAATCTGGCGCAGGATCCACGCTATCAGGAAATTCTGGAAGACCTGCGTGAAAAACTCAGAACGTTCCAGATCCGGACGCAGGATCCGATCCTTCATGGCGAGCTGGAAATGAAGCCGGAGTATAAGGTAAACAAAAAAGAATGTCTCAACGCGTCAAGCAAGGATCCGCAGGACTACGATCCGCGCGGACGCTGGCAATAACGAAGAAGAAAATAAGCTCTGATCGCGGGGAAATCCCAAGTCAGAGCTTTTCCTTATTTTAATCCTGGAAATTTTGATTTATGGTAAAATAAAAAAGAACCAGGATCACGTCAAGAATTTGATCCCTGGACAAACTGGAAAAATTTGATTTTGGATCATGATCAAAAATAGCGTGAGATCAGACAAAACAGAGCCGGACAGGAGGACTGGAATATGGATGTTCAAAAGTATTGGGATGCGGTGTTGAAGCAACAGGCCGAGGTGATGCGGACATATTTTCACAAGGAAGCACGGATTCGCTGGATCAACACCAACGAAGGGTTTACCGTCGAAGAATTCATCCGGGCGAATTGCGAATATCCGGGGAATTGGGAGGGGCAGATTGAACGAACCGTGGCTGCGGACAATACTCTTTTCACAATTGTGCATGTGTTTTCCGCCGATTGCCAGGCTTCTTTCCATGTCGCTTCCCTGATTGAAATCCAAGGGGATAAGATCATTAGTCTGGATGAAATTTGGGGCGACGACGGACCCGCCCCGCAATGGCGCCTGGATCTGCGGCTGGGCAGGCCGATTCATTCCTGATTTTCAATCAGGAACAAAGCGAGGTGAAAAAAATGGAATTGGTTTTACGTTTAGCGTCCGCTGAGGATGCGCCGGTCATCTGGAAAATGCAGAAAATTGCTTTTCGCGAGCTGTTGGAACGGTATCAGGATTACGACATCAGTCCTGTCAATCAATCGCTGGACCAACTGCGGCTGCGCTGTTCGCAAAAAGACCGTTATTATTATTTCATTAACGTGGATGAAAACCCGGTTGGCGTGCTCAGCGTCACCGACATGCAGGATGGAAGTCGTAAGCGCCTTTCCCCGATGTTCATTCTCCCGCAGTTTCAGGGCCGGGGCTATGCGCAGGAAGCGATGAAGCAGGCTGAGAAAATCCATGGTGAGCGGGGATGGGAGCTGGATACGATTTTACAGGAGGAACGCCTGGTCCATCTCTATGAGAAAATGGGATATCAGAAGACGGGAAAAACGGCGGCCGTGAATCCCCGGATGACATTGGTGTTTTATCAGAAACTTTAGCTTGCTTACGCGGATATGAAGAAAGAAAAGCCGTCGGATTTCATGATCGAAATCGGGCGGCTTTTTACAAGATTCATTGAACTCACAGGGAAATCCGATTGTAAACCGGGATTCCCCATCATTCCTTTCGCAAGACCGGATTGCCTGAACGATCCATCAGGCGCCGGTCTGTTTTCCACAGAGCTGACGACCAGAGTATTTCAGACTGAAATCCGGCGATCAGGATTATTGACCGGGTTTGATTTGAAACGAAACCGTATAGGTTTGATTCTGCTTAATCTGATATTCCTTTAACGGTTCCGCACCCCAGCTGCCGTTGCCCAATCCGCGCTGGGCGGCATCCAGGTGCAGCAGCGGCTGATCCAACTTTTGCGCGTCCTTCAGATGCGCGGCGGAGGCGAGTGAAAGTTCATCCCAAGTCATGATGTTCATGCCGACGGGTTCGTCAAACGTCAGGGTCAGCGCGTTCGTTTCACCGTTGAGCGTCAGGCTGCGGACCTCTGTCCGGTTACCGCTGTCCTGCGGTTTCAGCAGTTGATCGTTATAGAAATCATCCATCTTTGCCTTCCATTGTCCCAACCGGGAACCGGTATGGCGGTCGATATAATTCTCTTCGGGTCCGCGGCCATTGTAGCGAATCTCGGTTAACGAAGCGTCCAGATTGAGCGTCAGTCCTGCCCGGGCGAGTGGACCGACCTTCTCTTTCGACGGCACTTTCATCGACATCGTCACCGCGACCTGACCGTTGCCTTGAATGGTAATCTCCGTTTCCAGACCGGTGTTGAATTCGTTGATCGTCCCGGAAGCCTTGATCGTCAGCTGTTTTACTTCACCGTTTTCTTCTTTGCGCTGAATCGAAGGCGATTTGTATTCAACCGCTTTGCCAGCCTGCCGGACAGCTTCGGAGAACTGCGGATCGCCGGAGGTTTCGGCACGGTAGAACGACGGCTGCGGACCGCCGGTCAGGAAGGTCTGATCGCCGAGCCGGTAAGCTTCAATTTCCATTTTTGCGGGATTCAGAATCATTTCAAAGTCCTGATTTTGTTCAGTCCGGCCCTGAATCGTCCATTTGTCCTCCTGCTCGCTCACGGTCAGCGAAAGATCCGGGGATACGGATGCCGCAGGCTTGCCTTCCTGCAGAACAAACTGTTCAAACGCCAGGATATCGCCCTGTTTTCCGCCATGAGCATTGGCCCAGCTTTGATCCTGGCTGTATTTCACGTCGATCTCCAGAATCACTTCCGCGTCGGAATCAGAATCCGGCAGCGCGACGTCGATCGTTTTGGCCGCCCCGGGCGGTAGTGCTTTTTCTGCTTCGCTTAAGGTTGTCGTATGGAACAGCGCGCCGTTCTGGTAGAAGTTCAGCTCGACCGCAAAAGCATTCAGATCGGTCGCCAGGAATTCGTTGGTCATCGTTAACCGGCGCTTTTGGGAATCGTAGGTGAAGCTGACGTCCTGCTGAACCTTCCTCACTTCCTCCAGCTCTGCGCTCGGGGTGCGGTCGGCATTGACTAAGCCATTGCCGCAGAAATCACCGTCGTTGAGCGGCGTCCCCCAGTCGCTGCCGTAGCCGTAATAGAATTGGCCTGTGGCTGGATCGCCGGTCAGAATCGTCTGGTCGATGAAATCCCAGATGAAGCCCCCCTGCAGCTGCGGATAGGTTTTAAACAGCGCGAAATACTCTGCTAAATTCGCGACGCCGTTGCCCATCGCGTGAATATATTCAGACTGGAAAAACGCGTGTTTGTTTTTCTTAGCGTAATCCTTGAGCTGATCCAGCGTCCAATACTGACTGCTGGCCACGTCGACCATCGACGTTTCGCGGGTATCGCCGATTCGGTTGTCGCGCTCGTACACGCGCAGCCGCCTCGGATCCCGCTGAAGGATCCACATCGAAGTGTTGTAGAACGGATAATTTTCATTCATTTCATATTCGCTATACGTCGCTTCGTTGCCCAGCGACCAGAACAGCACGCTGGCGTGGTTTTTATCCCGTTCGACCATGCTGACGGTCCGGTCCAGGATCAATCCGTTGTAGAGCGGATTGTTGCCGGGAACGCCCAGCTCCTTCTCTCCGATATGCGATTCAATGTTGGCCTCGTCCACGACGATCAGCCCCAGCTCGTCCGCAACGTCATAGGTCAGCGGATGATTCGGATAATGCGAGGTGCGGAAGGCGTTGATGTTGTAGGCCTTCATCAGCTTCAGATCGGTGATGATTTCCTGCGCGCCCAAGGCCCGGCCTTTGACCGGATCGGTTTCATGGCGGTTGACGCCTTTGAGCATCAAGGGCTTCCCGTTGAGAAGCATCTGCTGGACGCCGTCGACGGTCTGAACTTCGATTTCGCGCAGCCCGATCCGCTGGCAAACGCTTTCCATAACCTCGCCCGCTGCGTTTTTCAGCGTGAGGACAAGCGAGTAAAGATGCGGCTGATCGGGTGTCCACAGCTTCGGCTGATCGATCGTGAAATGAGCGCACAGCGTAGTTCCCGTCTGATTTTCAGTCGTTTCCAGTACGGGTAATTCCGGACTTTCGAGGTTCAGGGGCTGATCGAACACGGCGCGGCCCTGATCGACCAGCTCCATTTCCAGCGTCCAGCCTGCCTGCGGCTGCTGCGAAAGATTACGCAGATCGACGTCAACCTGAACCTGCGCCTGGGTGTAGTCCTCAGCGAGATCACTCTGTACAAACAGATCGCGGATTTCCACCGCTTCCCGCCCGATCAAGGTTACATCGCGGAAAATTCCGGACAGCCGGATAAAATCCTGATTCTCAAAGTAGCTGCCGTCCGACCAGCGGTAGACCTCGACTGCGATCGTATTGACGCCTTCCTTTAAGTAAGGCGTGATATTGAACTCCGCGGGCGTGTAGCTGTCTTCGCTGTAGCCGATCGGCTGACCATTGATATAAACATAAAACGCCGATTCCACACCTTCAAAGCGCAGGAAGACATGCTTGTTTTGCAGCCCTTCATCCAGCGTAAACTCGCGCTTGTAGTGACCGACGCTGTTGACGGCGGTTGCGGCGACGGGCTGGCCCTGCGCGCCGTATTGGATCGCTTCATAGTTCAGCCACGGATAAATCTGATTGATGTAGATCGGAGGCTCATAGCGGAAGCTGCCGTCTTCCTTCCACTGAGTCTGTATATTGGACGGCACGTCGATCTGATCCCAATCCGCCGTGTCCCAATCTTCCCAATACCACTGCGCGTCATAGCCCGCCAGGTTTTTTAAACGGTCCGTCGGTTTGGTGGCATAGTAAAACGCCCAGCGGCCATTGAGCGACTGAATCCGCGAAGACGAGGCGGCATCGATTTCATCCAGAGCGCTGGTCTCTGCCAGAAGCGCCTGCTGGGATGAAGGATAAGGCGTCAGGGCAGCCCGGGCCGGTTCCCGGTGAAGCTGCCAGACCTCCATCTGATCGTACCATTCCTCGCCCGCAAATGAAGTGTCAGTCGGCAGCGGTTCAATGCTCGGCCGCGGCGTACCCTGCGGTTCGACAAACTGATCCATTTTCGACGAACAGCCGCCTAAGATCAGGCCGCTGATAACCAATCCAAGTATGATTTTTTTCATGAAAACCTCCGAAATTGTTATCATCACTATACCATAATTCACAAAGCGAGAAAATGCCGGCTTGCTGGAAGATCATGAAAAGCTGCGCTTCCTGAAAGTCTGCGGAAGTCAAAGCAGGAATACCGCAGGCATGGAAAACGAGGCGGATGCAGTGTTTGGAAAGGAATAGGATTTTCAAGGAGGATCCTCGAACAGAAAGGATGAAAGGCTCAAAGTTATCGCAAAAGCGGTGAAGTTGTTGGAAGAAGGCTGTATTTTTCCGCTATTTGAGCTACAATAAGGGACGTCTAGGAGGGTGGCTATGAGAGAAACATTAATACAGCTGCGGCAGGTGATGGAACAGAAGCATGTGGATATCGTGCTGATTCCGTCGTCTGATTTTCACGGCAGCGAATACATCGGCGATTATTTCAAGGCCCGGGCGTGGATGTCGGGTTTTACCGGTTCGGCGGGGACGTTGGTCGTCACGCGTGATCAGGCGGGACTGTGGACTGACGGCCGTTACTTTATTCAGGCGGAACGGCAGCTGGCCGGCTCGGGGATTACTTTATATAAGATGGGGCAGGAAGGCGTGATCGACTTCCCGCAGTTCATCGAGCAGGAAATGCCGCAGGGCGGCTGTCTGGCCTTCGACGGACGGATGGTCAGCGGGGCGCTGGGCAGCCAGCTGGAAGCGATGCTGGCAAGGAAGCAGGCGCAGATTTTAAGCACGGAGGATCTTGTGGATTTGATCTGGAAGGACCGGCCGGGCTTATCAGAAGCGAAGGCGGTCTTGTTGGAAGAACGTTACAGCGGCCGGGCGACGGCGCAGAAGCTGGAAGAACTCCGCGCGGTCATGCGCCAGGAAGGCGCTGAGGCACTGTTGATCTCGACGCTCGATGATCTGGCGTGGCTGTTCAATCTGCGCGGCGATGATGTGCTGTACAATCCGGTTGTTTTGGCGTATGGCTGCGTGACCCTGGAGCAGGCCGTGCTGTATCTGGATCCGCGCAAGCTGTCGGAATCCGACCGGCAGGCGTTGTCCGCTCTGAATATTGAAATCAAGGATTACGATACATTCCTTGGCGACGTCGCGGCGCTTACGGCGCAAACGGTCTGGGCTGATCCGCAGAAGCTCAACTACGCGATCCTCCGTGCGATTCCCCGGCACTGCCGGCGGATTGAGAAAACCAATCCGATTGTCTTAAGAAAGGCGATCAAGAATGAAACGGAGATTGAAAACCTGCGGCGTTCGCATCTCAAGGACGGCGTCGCGGTGACGAAGCTAATGTACTGGCTGAAAACTTGTGTCGGCAAAGAAGCGATGAGCGAATGTTCGATTCACACTAAGCTGCATGCGCTGCGCGCTGAGCAGGAAGGTTTTATCGAGGAAAGCTTCGGCACGATCTGCGCTTATAAGGCCAACGCGGCGATGATGCATTACAGCGCTGATCCGCAGCACGAGGTGCCGGTTGCGGCGGAGGGTTTGCTTTTGATCGACTCGGGTGGTCAGTATTGGGAAGGCACGACGGATATCACCCGGACGTTTGCGCTGGGGCCGTGTTCGCCGGAAATCAAAAAGGTCTATACAACGGTGCTGCAGGGGATGCTGAACCTGTCGGAAGCGCGGTTTCTGTATGGCTGCAGCGGAATCAATCTGGACATCCTCGCCCGCGGACCCGTGTGGCAGCTGAATCTGGATTATCAGTGCGGCACCGGTCATGGCGTCGGATATCTGTTGAACGTGCATGAAGGTCCGCACGGAATCCGCTGGAAGAAGACGGCGGCGCTGAGCGAAATGGAACGGCTGGAAGCGGGAATGGTGGTCACCGATGAACCGGGTGTTTACATCGAAGGAAAATTTGGCATCCGGATTGAAAACGAGCTGATCGTCCGCCGCGGCGAAAAGAACTTCTACGGTCAGTTTATGGAATTTGAAACGACGACCTTGGCACCGATCGATCTGGACGCGGTTGACCCGCAGGTTCTGACGCCGGCTGCCCGCGAGGCACTGAATCGCTATCATCTGCGTGTTCGCGAGGCTTTAACGCCGTATCTTAATGAGGAGGAAGCGCAATGGCTGAAAACCGCAACCCGGTCGATTTAAGGGAGCAGTCTGTCAGTCCCCGTCCGATCCGAATGGTTTGTCTGGATCTGGACGGAACGTTGTTCAATGGAAAAAAGGAAGTCGGCTCGCTGAGCCGCCAGCAGATCCGGCGTTGTCTGGATCAGGGCGTGGAAGTGGCCGTGGTGTCCGGCCGGGCTTATCAGTTCGCCTACAAGACGGCGCAGATGATCGATCCGCGGTTGTCGGTGATCGGCTTTGTCGGTGCTTACCGGTCCTTTCATGGTCAGGCTCAGGGGGAACCGATTCCCCGGGCGGCGCTCAACGAGGTGCTGACCCTGCTGAAACGTGAAGATTGTCCGGCGTTTATGAAACAGCTGAACACGATCTGGTGCAGTCATGACGTCCCGCTATCCGGCGATTATGTGGCCTATACCGCCGATCAGCCGCCGCAGCATCGGATTGTGGTGCATTCCAATCAGGATCTGCCCGCCATTGCGCGGCAGAATCCGGATCCGGTTTATAAATTGTTGATCCGGGCGCGGGGCCGGACGGAAGCGATCGCGCGGCAGCTGCGGCCGCTTTCCGGTATCCGGATCTTCATTTATCCGTACGGCGATATCGAAGTGATCAGTGCCAAGGCGGACAAAGGCATCGCGATCCGCAAGGCAGCCGATCAGCTGGGGATCGACCCGGCGCAGATTCTGGGCATCGGCGACAGCGTCAACGACCTGCCGATGTTTGAAGGCTGCGGCCTGCGCGTGGCGATGGGCAACGCCGTCGAACCGGTAAAAGCACGCGCGGATTACATCACGCTGACCAACGACGAAGATGGGGTCGGCGAGGCTCTGCGGCAGCTGGTCCAATAAAATAGTGGAGATAGAATACAGTTGAGCTGGAATAGCCCGCTGTATTTTTTATTAAAACGTTAACGAGCGAGCAATAATTACAAAAAAACAGGGAGATAAGCGGAATATCAATGAAATGCCGCTTATCTTTTAATTTGGGGATAAATTATATGGTATGATAAAACAAAGAACAGGCGGGTTATTAATAATGGGGACTTCTTATGCTTAGAATAAAAGAATTTGGCAATAAAGTTTATGATAAATGTTATCTCTGGACCAGAGATCGAGGTAAGCGTAATGAAAAAAATATGTACTTTCAATAGCCGGAAATACTCTGTTTACTTACAATGCTATACTGAAAAATATCATTTACTCTTTCTTGCGTCTGGGAATAATCTCATTGTTTTTTCCCTTGAGCAACTAACGATTATTCATACATTAAAAAACTTTGGGCATGTTGAAGAAATGGTATTAACGAAAAGTGAGGACTATATTGTCCTTAGCGTCGCCAAAGAAGGAGATTTTTATGATTGCTATCAGTTAAATTTGGTTGAAATAGAAAAAGAGATAAACTATGAGTTTGTAGGTCAAGTGATTGGAAATCAAAGCTTTGCCCTCAGTTTGTATAAATTTGAAAACTCTGTTCTATTGGCAATGAAAGACAAAATAGTTCTTTATGATTGTGAAGAAAGAAAAATTATATCAGAAGTACCTGAGAAATTTCCGTCAAATATAGTTGTTAAACTATCTGAAGATGTTGATTCCGATCTCATATATGTTCAATATGTTAGTGGATACAATGTCATATCCAGGAGTTATATGTTAAAAGATAATTCATTTCAGTGCGCTAATATAGAGAAACTGGAATACACGACTCATTATTCAAGGACGGGCAACCTGAGAATCATTCATTATTTGGAACCGAGGGATAAGAAAAAACCAGAATTTATTATTGAGAATATCCAAGAAAAAAAGAAAGTGGAATTTTATTCAGAAGGTGGGATTATCTGGAATTTTAAACTATCTTTATCTGAAAAGTACTTATGGATAACTAAAAATATAGCTGATAAAAGAAATCAATTCGGGACAATGTGCGGCCTGCTGTTGAGAACAGATTCCACTAATGTGAATCAACTTGGAGTTGATTCGGTCAGTTTTAATGAATTCAACTTTGACGAATATTTAAATTATATGACTACGAATGATTATCAGTTGGATCACTCTAAATATTTCAGCCGTCTGGCGATTTATAAAGTAGAAGAATCGGATAAGCTAAATGTAGAATTTTCAAAAATTTCAACAAAAAAACTGCCTAAAATAAGAGTTGATGACACGGGTTGTAAGGATTACTGGATTTGATCAAAACTCTTGAAAAAAACTGACGATGATACTTAATCACAAATATTAGCTTAAAAGTAAAGAACTTCTTTCTTGTTGGTAGAAAATTAGATTTTATTAACTTCTAGGATTAAATGAAAGATATGATCCATAATTCGTACAGGATCAGGATTCTACAGTTCTTGAATTGCGTTAGGTTTTCTCTTATTCAAATGGAGTAATCCGATTAATCTGCAGACTGACTTTATCATTAAGAATTTTAGATAATATAAAATCTTTTAGGTTTTAGAAAAATGATTTATAGATAATGAGGATATATTATGCTTAGAATAAAAGAATTTGGCAGTAAGCTTTATACAACGCATCTGATTGGATTTAATGAAAAGTATCGGTATTTATTTTTGAGCTGTAATACGCGATTCGTAATCTACTCCTTGGATTTAGAGAAAATCATCGTTGAAACAAAAGAACTGCAATGGGTTGAAAACATGACTTTTACTGCCGATTGGAATTATGCTGTATGCCGTTCTTTTAAAACAAATAAAAATCAACTGGCCGATGTTTACATTATTGATATGGAAAATATAAAAATAGATTTAACTTATGAATATATAGGCAAAGCCGCTTGTGATACCGTTTGGAAATTATCACGATTTCCGAGCGCAATTCTTTTGGTCAGAAATAAAAGCATAGAAATTATCGATTGCAAAACAAAGCAAATCATTTTAGAAATCGAGAATCGTTTCCATCTATATAAAGCTTTATTCGTAAATGAAGGAGAAACCGAGGATATCCTTGAAATAACTTACATTGGTAAAGAGGATCGTGATTATTACGGGATTAATGACACTTCTATAAAATATTTCCGTGAGATGAAACAATATAATGAACGGTATACAGCTTGGAAACGTTATGAGGTTGATCGAAGGCTTGTACAGTCAAGGCTGCTTTCTGGGGGAATCGAAATCAATGATCAAATTCATCGACGAAAAATTATTTTAGAAAGAGAAAATCTTGATTTTTGGGAAGGAAAATTTTCTTTGTCAGGAGATTATTTCTGGACAAAAATGATAAGGAAATTAGAAAAAGACGAAATCCTCCCGGGAATGCCACCATTTTATGATGTGATTACAGATAAAAGATACAATGTTCTATATGATTTAAGGGAGAATAAAATTGTGCATCTGCTTGATGATAATTTTGGCAATTTTGGTGCTCATCAGTATTATTATGATGAAAGAACAGAACTCCTATTTGTTGAAGATGGTGGATATGGATTCAATGTAGCAATTTGTAAAATGGAAGATAGCGATGTTATCAATCAAAGATTGGATAAAATAGATTTTAAGAAAATCCAATTAGCGACTTCCACGAATAATCAGGATTGCGAATCCATCTTATTCAAAGGACATTAATGCTAAATGAGGCGAGTTGAATAATTGTATTCTTTTTCAACTTGCGGGGAAAACGATTCAAGTTATAAGAATAAATCCCCAAGATATGTAAAGATGGTCGTACAACACATGGGATAAATCAGGAGATATAGTATGAAGAAAAATACAGGCTTATATATTAGTGATGAACATTATAGAAAGCTATTAGGAATTAATGAAAAATATAATCTGCTTTTTATCGCAAAAGATAAAGAATTAATTTTATTTTCTCTCAAAGCGATGGAAGTCAAAGACCGATATAATTTAAGTGGTTTTCCTAAAAAAATTTTCTTCACTCAGAGTCAGGATTATATGATTCTTATTTGCGAAGCTGATTATTCTTATCAAAATAAAGTTTACGTTATTAATTTGAAAGAAGACTCAAAAAAGATAGAATTTTCTTTAATAGGAGAGGCTGCGGATTCTTATTTATTTACAATTCATTCTTTATCTAATTATCCCAACCATATTTTAATTGGAAGAAAGTACAGTCTGGAATTATTTAATTGTGAAAAAAGAGAAGCGAGTTTGATTCTTCCTACCTCAAAGGAAATTCATTTGGTAAAAGTTATAGAAGGAGAAGAGGAAGATTATATAGCGATTCGCTTTGTTCCGGAATATCAACCAGATCCGAATATGCCGACAATAGATCCGCCTGATATTCAATATTATAAGTTAGGAAAGGGAGAAATTTGTGAATGGAAAGAACCTGATCCTAGGACAAGTAAATATTTTAAAGAGAAAACAATTCGATTTATAAATGATGGGAATCAATCCGTATTATTTAATTCAAGCTGTTCATTAAAACAAGTATATAATCATAAATTATATAATATGGGTATTAGATTCGTTGACTATGAAGGGCGATATCTAAGTGGTAATGTTAATTGTTTCGATAAAAATGATAACTTTCTAAGAAGATATTCATTCCTGATGGAT
>NZ_GG657557.1:16427-20281 GCF_000157995.1 Holdemania filiformis DSM 12042 | reverse complement strand
TATTGTAATATAAAGGTTAACAATCAAATAACAAAAATAAATAGGGAGATAAGCGGGATAGGTTCTTACTCGGTTTAGGGTAGGGATAGAATTTCCATACAAAGAAGCAGGTAAGATAAAGCGTTATATCTTGCCTGCCCTTTTTATTTTTGCCCAAACCCGAGTAAGAACCGCGGGATATCAATGAAATGCCGTTTATCTTTTAATTTGGGGATAAATTATGTGGTATGATAAAACAAAGAACAGGCAGACTGCTGATAATGAGGACATATTATGCTTAGAATAAAAGAATTTGGCAGTAAACTTTATACAACGCACTTAATTGGATTTAATGAAAAGTATCGATATTTATTTTTGAGCTGTAATACACGATTCGTAATCTACTCCTTGGATTTAGAGAAAATCATCGTTGAAACAAAAGAACTACGATGGGTTGAAAACATGACCTTTACTGCGGATTGGAATTATGCTGTATGTCGGACTTTTAAAACTGCTAGTAGTCAGCAAGCAGATGCTTATCTTATCAAAATGAATGAGTTAAAAGATGGTTTTGCTTATGAATTTATTGACAGGGTAGTATGCGATGCAGTGTGGAATTGTTCTCGCTTTCCTAGCGCCATAATCCTTGCAAATAAGAATAAAATAAAAATAGTGGATTGTAATACTAAGAAAATAATAATGAGTGCAGAAAATAAATTCTTCTTAAAGAAATTGTTATTTTTACAAGAAGGCGAGGAGGAAGATGTTTTAGAGGTAACGTATCTTGGTATAGACAGCAAAGAATATTATAGAATAAACTCTGAAACGATCCAATTCATTCCAGAAATGAAAGAATTTGAAGAAAGATATTCAGCGTGGAAACGGTATCATAATAATCGAATGATTGTTCAGTCTCGATTCCATTCTGGAGGAATCTTGATAAAAGATCAAATAAATAAAAGATATGTAATTCTAGAAAAAGAAAAGCTAGCACTATGGGAAGGTCAATTATCATTATCAGGTGATTATTTTTGGACCATTGTTGTTAGAGATTTAGATGAAGATGAATATATTACATACTCAATGAAAAAACATTGGGCAATTACAGAGATCGTTAAACAAATGAAAGCGGAATATGAAAAAAAGAGAGATCCAATGAGTAAAGAAACTCAAAGGCTGGAGCTGATAAAATTTATAAACGAAGAAGAGGATTTTCTGAATGAAAATGATACGGATCTTTTGACTGGAAAAATGTATTCAGCTTTATTTAATTTGAAAACACAAGAAGTAGTCCATTTGGTAGATGACAGTTTTGAAGTTTGGGGAATTAGTGCTTACGGATATGATGAAAAAACAGGTCTGATTTTTTTTGAGGAAGCATTAAAACAATACAGTGTTTCGATATTTAAATTAGAAGATAGTGATTATATTAATCAAAGCTTAAATGAAATTGATTTTCGAAAACTCCAACCAGCAATTACTGCAAATGATGAGTTCTGCGAATCTATTTTGTTTAAAGGCCACTAACATCATGGGGAGAACTGAGCGATCAGTTCTCTTTTCAATTGAGATTTTGTAAAAAGAATAACTCAAATGTATGAATCTAGTAGTAAAATCTTTATGAATCTGATTAAATGAAATTATCTAATATGCAGCTCATAAATAAGAGGGTGCGGAAAATGAAAAAAATTGCAGAATTGTCACTAAGCGTAGGAAGTAATAATCACCTTTTAGGGATAAATGAAAAGTACGACCTACTATTTATCCAAAAAGGAAAAGAACTAATACTTTTCTCTCTAAAAGTATTAGAAGTATTGGAAAGATATAAATTTTCAGGTGTTCCAGAAGCGATTATATTTAGTGAAAGTAAAGATTATGCAATTCTTGTATGTCGTCAAGGCTTTTCATATTCAAATAAGGTCTATTTAGTGAATTTGCAGGAAGATCTAAAACACTTAAATTTTTCTTGGAAAGGCGAAGCGGCGGATGTCTTTAAATCTACTATTTTTTCACTTCCGAATTATCCGGATCACGTACTCATCGGCAGAAAGAACAGCTTAGAATTATTCGACTGCAGGAAAGATGAAATTGATTATATATATCAAACAGATAAGAAAATTCATCTAATTAATATAATAGAGCTTGAAGATAAGTGCTGTCTAGCGGTGCGATATGCAGCTGAATTCCAGGAGGATATAAGCAAAATTTATCTTGAGAAACCAGATATTCGATATTACAATATCAAAGAAGGAACTATTCATGAGCAAAGTCATGTTGAGGTGGAATTCAGTAAGTACTATAACGATAAGACAATTCATTTTATTTATAATGGAAGTCAATCAATATTGTCTAATTCAAGAACTTTATCTGAACAAGTTTATAATGCGCAATTATACCGATTTGGTATTGATTATGTTGATATGGAAGGCCGTTATTTAAGCGGGGAAGTTCATTTCTTTGATCAAGAAGATGATTACTTAGGAAGATATTCCTTCTTGATGGATGCTAAAACTTTTCTGCCAGTCTATGCCCAAAAAGAAGGTCCAAAGCTTTACTATTATACAAAGAAGAATTATTTAATTTATATGGAAATCAGTAAAGAAAATGATATTGAGATCGTGGAATTTACGGAAGAAGATCATCAATCCCTGACAATGGAATTGTTAAGCAAGGGCAGAGTGAAGAAGAACAAGGTTGATTCAAAAGGGTTTAAGCAAATAATATTGTAATATAAAGGTTAACCATTGAATAATAAAAATAAATAGGGAGATAAGCGGGATATCAATGAAATGCCGCTTATCTTTTAATTTGGGGATAAATTATGTGGTATGATAAAACAAAGAACAGGCAGGCTGCTGATAATGAGGACATATTATGCTTAGAATAAAAGAATTTGGTAATAAAGTTTATGATACATATCTAATTGGTTATAACGAAAAATACCGTTGCTTATTTTTAAAGAGTAATACACGATTTGTTATTTATTCATTATCATTGGAAAAAGTGATCGTGGAAACGAAAGAATTGCGCCGTGTTGACTCACTTACTTTCACGTCAGATTGGGATTATGCGATATGTAGTGCTTTTAAAACGAATAATAGTCAACTAGCAAAAGTATATGTGATTGATATGAATCAACTGAGTGAAAAATTTGTATATGAGTATATCGGTTTTTCCGCGGGCAACAAGACCTGGAAGTTATCAAGATTTCCAAGCGGCGTCATTTTGGCAAGAAATAGTAGTATAGAAGTTTATGATTGCCGAACGAAAACGGTTCTTTTCAATATAAAAAATCACTATCATACTTATAAGTGTTTATTTTTAAATGAAGGGGAACAGGAAGACGTCCTTGAAATAACTTATATCGGGAACGATGACCATGATTTTTATGGCGTAAATTCTACAGCGATTCAACATTATCCTGAAATAAAAAAATATGATGAACGGTATACTGCGTGGAAACGATACGAGTTAAATCGTAAAATTGTTCAGAGTCGCACACCAACCGGGGGAGTTAGAATTGAAGATCAATTAAATCAGAGAAACATCTTATTAGAGAAGGAAAAAATCAATTTCTGGGAAGGAAAATTCTCATTGTCCGGCGATTATTTCTGGACAGAGATCATCCGGGAATTAGATGAAGATGAGAGGATTCCCATTGCGGTAAAAAGAAACAGATTAGTAGCGGATGCGATGAAAAGAATCAAATCAGAAACAGAATTAGTATCTAAAGATCCTAGATGGCTACGAAGCATACAATCGTCAAATGAAGATCCGGAAGATGAAAATGATAGTTTTATCATAGATAGCGTCAGATATTCAATATTAATCAATTTAAAAACGCAAAAAGTAGTCAGCATAATGAATAGCGAAGA
>NZ_GG657557.1:1457-16241 GCF_000157995.1 Holdemania filiformis DSM 12042 | reverse complement strand
GCACAGGGATATGAGATGAAAGTAGAACAAATTTTTGATGATATCCCCTCGCAGCTTCAAAAACATGAAAAGAAATTCAAACTATCCTCCTTAAAAAAAGAAGCCCGTTTCAGGGATTATGAAGAAGCGATTTTTTGGCTGTCTGACGCGATGATAACCAATATCGCCTACAATTCAACAGCACCTGTGCTTGGCTTAAAACTCAACATGGAAAGGATGACATTAAAATGTTATATGGCTGATACCGGGCTTCTGATCAGTCATGCTTTCGATGAAAATGGAATTGTCAGTGAAGAAATTTATAAAAAACTCCTGTTTGATAAATTGGAATTTAATAAAGGGATGATTGTGGAAAATGTTGTAGCACAAATGCTCACCGCTAGCGGACATAAGTTATATTTTTACTCCAATTCTTCCCGGAATGATGCTTCCAGCCGGATGGAAATTGATTTTTTAGTGGCGAAAAGTAAGATTACCAATCGGCATAATATCTCACCGATTGAAGTTAAGTCAAGCAAGAATTACACGCTGACCTCTTTAAAGAAATTCTGTTCTCAATACAAAGAACAGCTGTATATCCCTTATGTGCTGCATCCAGGTGATCTGAAAGAAGAAAATGGAATCACTTATTTACCGCTTTATATGACGCCTTTCCTATAAAACTTCGATTTTGACTCCCGCACAAGAGGCGGGAGTTTGTCGTTAAATCATGGAAAAATCTGAAATCAGGAGAAGTTGAAACACGCGGCACTTTCTAAATGGAAATCAGTCTGCCATTTCTATTTTGTTGATATAAACGGTGAGAAATGGAGATCACAGTGCGGTTGGCAGAAGCCCGGCGTAGCGCTTCCATGACTAACGATTCTGTACCGCTGTCCAGATTGGCGGTGATTTCATCCAGAAGCAGGATGCGCGGATCGGCCGCTACGGCCCGGGCGATCGCTAACAGCTGCAGCTGACCTTGAGAAAAGAGCGCCGGATCCCAGGGCGTTGCCATTCCCTGCGGCAGCTGGGCGATGACCGAGTCCAGACCGACTAACCGTACGGCATGGGCTATCTGATCGGCGGTGATCGTTTCATCAAATAAGGAGATTTGATCGCCGACCGTGCCGCTGGCCGGCCGCAGCGTTTGTTCCACATAACCGAACAATCGCCGTTTCTGACGATCGCTGATCTGATCGGCAGGGGCGCCGAAAATCGTAACGGATCCCTGCTGAGGGGAATATAAACCGAGGATCAATTTAAAAATTGTACTTTTTCCAGCTCCGGTTCGTCCGGCCAGCGTGACCGTTTCTCCCTGTCGGACACAGAACGAACAATCATGCAGGACCGTTTCTTCCTTTTCATAACCGAAGGTAACGTGATTCAGCGCCAGCGCCGGTTCGCCGGTCGGCAGGGCGGAAAGTGTCAGCGTTGCTTCCGGTAGATTCCGCTGCGGCTGGCGGAAGAAAGCTTCGATCCGCTGAATGCCGGCAACCGCTGATTGAATATTCTCAATTTCCATGCCGATGTTTTCCAGGGGCGTGAAAATCTTGCTGACATAGGCGGTGACCGCCACTGCCGAACCCACCGACATGCCGAATAATGAGCGCCAGCCGCCGGACAGCGTCGCCAGGATCATCATGACGGCGACGACAGCGCTGCTGCTGAAAACGATAATCGGCGAATAGACGGAATCATAGAAATTCGCTTTTTCCAGACTTTGATAGCTTGTCTGTAAATGCTGGTCATAGCGGTCTTCCATTCGTTCCTGTTTATTCAGCGAGCGGATCATCCGCAGGCAGTTCAGTGTTTCCGGAACGAGATGATTGACCTGCGCAATCGCTGCGCGGTTCGTTTTTTGAGCCTGAAGCATCCGTTTCTGGAAATGCCGGGTCAAGGCGAACAACAGCGGCGTGATCACGATCAGAAGAAAGCCCAGCCCAAGGCTGCGGGTGAAGATCATGACTAAAACTCCAATCACTTTTAAACTGTCGGCAGCCATATTGAGTACGCCGTTGTCAAACAGCGAACTCAGCGCGTCGACGTCGTTGACGAACAGAGAAACGGTTTTCCCCGCGTCCTCCCGGGTAAAATAAGCTGCCGGCAGAGTATCGAGCTTGGCGCAGAGGTCCTGGCGGACCTGCCGGGTAATTTTCTGTCCCGTGCGGGCGATCATGACGGTCTGCAAAGATTCCAGTATTCCAGCCAGCGCCAGAAACAGGAAATAAGCCAGTGCCGGACCCACGCCGACGGCTTGCCGCAGCGTCAGTTGGTTGACTATTTGTTCGAGCACTAACGGCGGAAGCAGCGCAGCCAGCGTTCCGGCGAGGATTACAATTCCCAATCCGGTGAGAAACAGGCGCTGCTGAGCGATTACAGTGAGGACACTGTTTTTCAGCGCCAGCGAAGTGTTGTTATTTTTCATCGTCATCGCCTGCTTTCTTTTGTTGGGTTTTAACAAGCCGGGCATAAGCGGGATTCTCCGCCATCATCGTCGCAGGATCGGCTATCCGGGCAGTTCCGTTTTCCAGCCAGAGCACTTGATCGAACTGGGCAAAATGGGTCAGACGGTGGGAAATCAACAGGATGATCCGATCTTTGCCCAATTCGCGCAGATTCCGCAGGATTTCGTCTTCCGTGGCGGGATCGACCGCGGAAAACGGATCATCGAGCACCCAGACCGGACGCGGCCGGGCCAGTGTGCGCGCCAGTGCGAGCCGTGCCTGCTGACCGCCGGAGAGCCGTGTTCCCTGTGCGCCAATCTGTGTCTTGAGGCCTTCCGGCATCGCCGCGACTTCCTCCTCCAGCGCGGTAAGCTTTAACCATGGTGCGCAGTCCAGGTCTTCGCCAAGCTGAATGTTTTCCTCAATCGTGTCGCTGAGCAGCTGCGGGGCATGGCCCAGATAGCCGACCAAATGGCTGATCTGTGCGCTGTTGAGCTGCGCTATTTCCAAACCGTTGATCCGCAGACTGCCGGCGTAAGGCAGCTCGCCTAACAACAAGCGGCCCAGCGTCGATTTTCCACAGGCCAGCGGACCAGTGATGCCGATGATCTGTCCGGTGTGAACCTGGAATGACACATGCTCGAATAAGGGCGGCTGGTGAGGATAAGCAAAGCTTAAATCTTCCAATTTTAATTCAGCAGGTCCGGCGGTTGGCGGCAGCGTTGAATCCGGAATCTCTACCGGCTGCAGCTGCGGCTGAATCCGCTGCCAGGATACTTTTGCTTTCTGAACGGCATTGAACAGTTTGGCGGCGTGGGAGCTTTTCAGCGCCAGCCGGGAGAAGCAGGCCAGATAAGTCGTGAAGGCGGCGAGATCCCAGGCAGCCCAGCCAACACCCAATACGTTTTGAGCGCCGCGAAGCAGCACGAAGACGACGCCGGCCATGGCGATGATGTTGTACAACGGCTGCATCGCGTTTTCCCAGGCGCTGGAAACAACCGCGTTTTTCTCCACGACAGCTAATTGATCGCCAAGGGCCTGATCCCGCTGGTTTTCGCAGCCGAAGACCCGATAGGTCAGCGCGTTGCTGACGCGGTCAAGCGTCATCGTGTTGAGCTGGCTGACGCTGTTTTTGTAGGCGGAAGCGCTGCGGGTAATCGGATGCTTTAATTTCTGCGCCAAAAGAGCTGCCAACGGCGCAAACACACAGGCTAAAAGCGTCAGTCGGAGATCATAAGCCATTAACATCCCCAGATAGGCGATCATGACGACGCCGGTATCGAACACTTCAGTCGTAAATTTGCGCATGCCTTCAGCACAGGCATCCACATCGCTGATTGCTTTGGTCATCAGGCTTCCGGCCTCGTCCGCGCTCAAGACGGCCGGATTTTGATAGACAAGATTGCGGTATAGCACCCGCCGCATGGAACGGGCGGTATCGTTGGCAAAACGCCGCACTCCGAACCGCTTGAGACAGCGCGCTCCCTGAACGATCAAAATGACGGTCAGATAGACGGCGGCCAGCTTGATCATGTCGATTCCGCTTTTTTCTCCTGCCAGGACTGCCATTAAACACAGCGTCAGCTGTCCTTCGAAGTAAGGTCCGGCTGTCAGGCCGGCGTTGTAGAGGATGCCGGTCAGCGTGATGCCGGCCAGTACGTGGCGTTCCTGATAAAAATAGGTGCTCAGCCGGTCAGGCCGGCGTTCTCTGTTGGATTTGCGAATCATGGGTTAATCTCCTGCCGGCGCATTCACCCGTTGATTCAGATGTGGGAAACCGGCTTTGCTTTCCGTCTTGCAGCGCAGGTAAAGACGGTTTAATAAGCCTGCGAACGCCTCGCTTTCCGCTTCGCTGAATTCTTCCAGCAGCCAGGCGTAAGCTTCGGCTTCGATCGCGGCTTTGGATTGCTTCAGCGCTTCCGCCTTCGCCGTGGCGCTGAGGCGCCGGGCGCGTTTGTCCTCAGGATCCGGAGTTCGGATCAGATACCCTTTCTGTTCCAGGTTCGCCGCCCGCCGGGCGCAGGCTCCTTTATCAATTCCAAGTACGCTGCGGATGCCGGCCTGAGTGATGCCGGGATTTTTCCGGACGACGTGAATGAAATCCAGTTCCGCGGCGCCGATGCCTTCCGCTTTTAACGAACGGGTGGTGAACTTGTTGACCTCGCGGGCAATTTTTGTGATTTGACGAGCTGTTTTATCCATGATGATCCTCCTTTATTGAACCGACTTTATCCTTGAATACGCGGATTGACAGGTGCTGATGATAGATAGAAAGCAATATAGATGATATTACATCTATTTATATGATAGTACATCTAAATTTCACTGTCAATCTGAATTAAACCTTTCATTGTTTGACGCAGGCTTATCATTTTTGTCTCCATTACTGCGCTTTGCGCAGTCACAAATATTGCAGGAAAGCAAGCTAGATCGCTTTACTTTCACACTTTCATCCCAGCGGTAGTCGCGGACTGAAGGAGGAATTTGACCGGGTTTATTTGTGAATCCGGTTTCCGTCATGAATTTGTAAGACTTCGTAAAGTCGTTGTCATTGAGTTCCCATCCGATTTTAGCTAAAATGAACATACAGACAGTTCGAAAATTGAAAAATGTCTGGGGATCTGCCATGCGGACTACAATTATAAAAGAGAAATAAAAAAATTTAAACTTTTAGCACGTTAAAAGAATCTTATAGAGGGGTAGAAATTTTCTATCGGACGGAAAGGACGATTGGATAGAATGAAAACACAAAGAAGAAGAAAAAAAAGAGGACGCCGGATCAATAAAGGAAATCTGGCGATCCTGATGGTCATCGCGGTTGCCGCTCTGGTTTTGATCGGGGCCGGGATCGGATGGCTGTTGTCGAACCGGGAACCGGCATTTCTGAAGCCGCAGGTTTCTTCTTCGGAAGAACTGAAGGATAAAAGCAAGGATGTTCAGCTGGCGGTTTATTATCCGCAGAGCGCCGACAGCACGTTCCAGGAGGCGCTGGCCCAGAACGCGGAAGTCATTTTCAATGATTTGAAGGCGCAGACTGAGAACTATCAAAAGGAAAAGAAGCCGCTGCTTGTCAAGGCGGATTATCAGATGAATGTGAATCAGGACCGCTATGTTTCACTGGAATACACGATCTCACGCAATGAAAATGAAACAGTACAGGAACAGCGGCAGTCGTATTTATACGATCTGACCGATCACCAGTGGCTCGACGCTTCGTCCTTATTGGATGAGAACGCCCTGAAATGGTTGTCGGCGAATCTGCGCGCTCAGCTGAAGGCGGACGATAACTGGAAGGAAGCGGCGTATACGCTGCCGCTGATTGAAGCGACGGCCTGGGATTCCGGCAACTTCCGGGATTTCACATTAAAAGACGGAATGCTGATCTTTAATTTTCCTGCCGGCAAGCTGGGGGAAAATGCCTACCGCTGGGAGTTTCCGGTTTCCAATTTAGGCGAGCATTTCCTGCTGGACATCGGGCAGGGAGCCTTGCCGGAGAACAATGTCCGGATTGCGCCGCGGGTGATCGATCCCAACAAACCGATGGTCGCGCTGACCTTCGACGACGGGCCGCATCCGACCAACACGCCGCAGCTGATCAATCTTCTGCAGCATTATGATTCGGCGGCTACGTTCTTCATGCAGGGAGTCCGGGTGGAGAAATATCCGGAAACGACGCTGATGGTGATCAACTCCGCCAGCGAAGCGGCATCGCATTCCTACAACCATCCGAAGCTGACGAAGCTGAAGGGCGATAACCTGTTATTTCAGCTCAACCGCACGACGGAACTGGTCCAGGAGCTGACGGGCTGGCAGTACACGATCAAGCATATCCGTCCGCCTTACGGTGCGACCAACGCGACGGTGAAAGAAAATTCAGCTTATCCGTTGATCATGTGGGGCATTGATACGCTCGACTGGAAAACACTCGATCCGGTACAGACGGTGGAGAACACAATGTCCGCGGTGAAAGATGGTTCGATCGTACTGATGCATGATATCCATGCCGAAACGGTGACGGCTGTTGAATCGCTGCTTCCGCAGCTGATCGAAGCGGGTTATCAGCTCGTAACAGTTGATGAACTGCTTCAGGCCAAGGGGGTTGAGGTTTACAACGGTCAGCGTGTCTTCAGCGCTTATGATATTAAGGATTAAGAAGCAATTTGAATTTGATTTGAGGATACACGACAACGGGGCGGAACCAACCCGTTGTTGTTTTTTGAAGATCGAGTCTTTCCCTGATGAAAGACTTGCGGTAACCCCGATCTGAAGGCGCTGATCCTACGCGTCTGTGAGTTGATGGGTTAAATTTTCAGGAAGCCGGCACCGAGGTACTCGTCAGAATTGTTGAGACTGATTTCAGTACCGGGGATTCGGAAAGCTATGCTTATTCCGTACTCGCTTATTTTAAAGTGGAGAAGATCCATTATGCCGTTTCGACATCGCTTTGGGGCAGAGAAACGGCCCAGCCGTTCAGCGATAGCGAGAGTACCGCGCTTAAGGAACAGGCGGCCGCTGAAGTCCGGGCGATTGTCCGTCAGATACAAAAAGGGAATTCCACGCATTGAACGGGAATTCCTTTTAAGTTGAGATGAGGATTGAAGCAGGCCGGATGCGGCAAAGCGGAGGGACAAGTTATTCCACAAGGTTGGTTTGCGCAACATTTTTTTCTTGCCTGCATTTTTTTCTGACTTGTATTGCAGATTAAACGTGCAGCTGGGCGAGCGTTTCCGCCAACGGGGCTAAAAGATGCAGATCGGCATTCTTGTCCATCGACGTCGCCGTCTTGTTGATGACGACAAGCTGATCGCCGTAAAAATAGCGCACCATCGAGGCGGCCGGATAGACGGACAGCGAGGTACCGCAGATGATCAGCACATCGGACTGCTGGATCCAGGTTAACGCTCGGTCCATCACGGCTTCGTCAAGCGCTTCCTCATATAGAACGACGTCCGGCTTCATCAGTCCGCCGCAGACCGGACAGCGCGGCAGATCCTTAGTCTTCAGGATAAAGTCCAGGCCTTCCTCATGATGACAGTTTACGCAGTAATTCCGCATGATCGAGCCATGCAGCTCCGCGACGTGTTGACTGCCGGCGAGGGTATGCAGATTGTCGATGTTCTGCGTCACGACGCCCAGACAACGTCCGGTTTTTTCCAGCTCCGCCATCAAGCGGTGAGCGGCGTTGGGCCGGGCGTTCGGATAAAGCATGCGGCTGCGGTAGAAGCGGTAAAATTCTTTCGGATTCGACTCAAAAAAATGATGACTGATGATTTCCTCCGGCGGGTAATCATACTGTTGCTGATACAATCCGTCAACGCTGCGGAAGTCCGGAATTCCGCTTTCCGTGGACGCACCCGCGCCGGTAAAAAAGACGATGCGCTTCCCTCGATCCAGGATTTCCTGCAGCGCTTGAATCTGTTTTTCCATACTTGTAACTCTCCTTTTCTGATTTTTCCTGTGTTCCAGATTGGTTCAGTTTCTTTTTTGCTTTCTTTAGGATTATCTTTTCATTGGCTGCCGACCGAATTTTATGTTTCCGGTTATCAGGAAGATATCCCGTGAGTCTGCTTCTATTTTATCACGGTTTGACCGCCGCGTTATAATAAAGATAAAGAAGGGATGCATATGCGCGCATTGGTTTTGATGCTGGGCTGGATGTGGAAAACGCCTGAACCCTACGGCCTTTTCCACGCTCTGATGGCGGGATTGGCCGGGCTGAGCGCACTGGGGGCGTGGCGGTTACGCGGATTGAAAGAAAGCCGCCGGCAAAAGCTGTTGTTTTGCCTTGGTGTTCTGTTGGCAGGCGGCGAAGTTCTCAAGCAGGTGTTCCGCTTTCTGATCGTCGATCAGGGTGTGTATAACTGGTGGTATTTTCCATTTCAGCTTTGCAGCATGCCGATCTACCTCTGTCTGCTTCTGCCCCGGCTAAAAAAAGGCCGGCGGACCGTCGTTACTTTCCTGGCGGATTTTGCGCTGCTAGGCGGGATCGCCGTCTATCTTGATCCTTCGGATATGCTCAGTCCGTCTGTGTTTCTGACGCTGTTCTCGTTTCTTTGGCACGATCTGCTGATCGTGATCGGCATCCTGTGCGGAACCAGTGAAGCGATGGAGGATGATTTTCGGGGAGCGCTGAAAATGCTTGGACTCTTCGGATTGCTTGCGGGGATCGCGGAGATGCTGAACGTCACGCTTTCCCGATATGGTGAATTGTCGATGTTTTACCTGTCGCCCAAACTTGCCAACACGCAGCTGGGTTTTTGTGAAATCGCCCGGCTCTGGGGTATTCCGGCAGGGAATTTCTGTTATTTTCTGGCGATGATCGCCGGCGGACTGCTCATTCACACGCTGTGGCGGCGAATCCGGCAAAAAGACAGGTCAACCCGGAAACAGGATGTTTGAGTTTTAAGGGAAAACACGATACAATAAGCGCGGTGAAGAAAATGAATTTTCAGGAAGAATTATGTGCATGGTATAAGATCCACCATCGTGAACTGCCGTTCCGCCAAAGCCGGGATCCTTATGCGATCTGGGTCAGCGAGATCATGGCGCAGCAGACGCGGATCGATTCCATGCTTCCGTATTACAAGCGCTGGATGGAGCGCTGGCCGACGGTCGAAGCGTTAGCGGAAGCGCCGATTGAAGACATCCTGCATGTTTGGCAGGGATTGGGCTATTACAACCGGGCGCGGAAGCTGCATGCGGGTGCGAAAGTCGTAGTTGAACGCTACGGCGGCCTCTTGCCGGCGGATGTTGAACAGCTGCGGACGATTCCCGGGATCGGTTTTTACACCGCCGGGGCGATCGGCAGTATCGCTTACGGTCTGCGGGCTCCGGCTGTCGACGGCAACGTCCTGCGGGTGACGACGCGCGTGCTCCAATATGGCGAGGATATCACGAAGAAGACGACGGCCGATTATGTCTGGCGGCAGGTCTACGATTGGATGGAAGGCAGTAATCCCGCGGTGTTTACCCAGGCGATGATGGAGATCGGAGCGCTGGTCTGCACGCCGAAAAATCCCCAGTGCCTGCTTTGTCCGCTAGCGCCGTTCTGCGGTGCGGGCCAGGATGGCAGCTGGAGTCAATATCCCGTTAAAAAGAAAGCCAAACCGCCGCTGGAGCTGCAGCTGTATACCTATTGGATTGAGAATGACCGCCGCCAGATCCTGCTGAGCGACGATTGGTCGGACGGTCTGATGGAAGGTCTGTACCGTCTGCCGCAGGCCGCAGCGCCGTTGGAACAAACAGATCAGCTTGATTTTGCGGGACAGCGCAAGCATGTGTTCTCCCATCGTGTATGGAAAATGGAATGCTACCGCGGACAATGGGATGATCAGGTCCAGGAAACGCTGCCGGAGCATTGCTTCTGGATCGCCAAGGATCAGCTGGATACGCTTCCGATCGTCGGCGCGCACCGCAAGTGGCTTGACGAAGGCTTGGCAGACGATGCTGAAGCATCCCCGGATAACCCGGAATCTGTTCAGATCAGTGAGGCATCGCTGACGGATCCGGCGGAGACCGCCGGGATTGAAGCTTGTCAGGTTTCTGATGCATCCATAATGGAAAAGAAGAAAAACAAAAAGAAAGGGTAAAAGGACAAGAATATGAATGAACGCGTAGAACGGCTTCAAAAGAAAATGCAGGAGGAAGGTCTGGGAGCCTGTGTCATTTCTGATCACAGCGCTGTGGAATATTTTATCGGACGTCGTTTTTCCTGCGGTGAGCGGCTGATCGCTCTGATCGTAACGACGGAGGGCTTACCCAAGCTGGTGCTCAACGAGTTGTTTCCCTTAGCGCCGCAAACGGATTTTGAGCTTGTCCGCTACAACGATACCGAGGACGGCGTGCAGATCGTTTCCCGGTTCTTAAACGGTAAGGTTGGGATCGACAAGTTCTGGTCCGCCGGCTTTCTGATCCGCTTGATGGCGCTGCGTCCGGATTTGGAAATGGTGGACGGCAATCTCGTCGACCGCATCCGCAGCGTCAAGGATCCTGTGGAACAGGCCAGGATGCGTCAGGCGTCGCTGAATAATGATAAGGTAATGGCGCGGGTGCGCGAGCTGATCCAGGCAGGCAAGAGTGAAAAACAGCTGGAACAGGAAATCAACGCGGCGTTCCGGGAGCTGGCTGACAGCGATCCGTCGTTTGAGACGATCGTCGCGTTCGCGGAAAACTGCGCTGATCCTCACGCCGTACCGTCGGATAAGATTTTAGAAGAAGGCATGTCGGTGATCGTTGACATGGGCTGTAAATTTGAAGGCTATTGTTCAGACATGACGCGCACGTACTTCATCGGCAAGAACACGATGGAAGATGTTTACGATACCGTCCTGCGGGCCAATCTGGCAGGGATTGCGGCAGTGAAGCCGGGCGTGCGGTTCTGCGATATCGACCGGGCCTGCCGCCAGGTGATTGAGGAAGCGGGCTATGGTTCGTATTTTATCCATCGCACCGGGCACGGAATCGGCTTAAGCGTGCATGAACCGTTCGATGTCAGCGCGGTCGATGAAATCGTTGTTGAGGAAGGCATGTGCTTCTCGATCGAACCGGGGATCTATCTGCCGGGCGTCGGCGGGGTACGGATTGAAGATCTGGTGCTGGTGACGAAGGACGGCTGCGAGGTGCTCAACCATGATCCAAAGGATCAGCCGGTGTTATGAGTTTTGGCTTCTATGCGTTCTGGTTTGTGAACCTGGCGGAAATCGTGTTGTGTTTGTGGGATAAATTCTGCGCCCGCACCCATCGCTGGCGGGTTCCAGAAAGGGTGTTTTTTACGCTCGCTTTTCTGGGCGGCGCACTGGGGTTGGGCGCAGGGATGTTGATCGCCCATCACAAGGTCTCCAAGCCTTCGTTTGTCCGGATTGCGGTTTTAGCCGGGATTGAGAATTTAATCGCCGTTGCCGTGATTCTGGCAAACCTCAAATAATTTTGAGATTGTATTTCTAATTGCCGGAAAATTTGTTACACTGTTGATAATGTGAGGTAGCAGGTCTATGAACATGAAGTGGAAAATTACAATGATGGGGTCTTTTACCCTCCGGGTGCGGGGGAAGGAAATCAATTTAGGCGCTGCCATGGGAAAGCAGATTGCTTCCATATTTGCCTATCTGATCCTTCATCGCGATCGGGCGGTTGCCAAGGAACAGTTAATTGAAATCTTCTGGCCGGACAGCCGGAATCCGCTGAACGCGCTGAAGTTCGCCATTTTCCGGCTGCGCAAAGCACTCGAAGAACTGCCGGGTGCGGGCGGCCCGGATTGGATCCAGACGGTCCGGGGCGGTTACCGGTTAAATCCGGCGGCGGATTTTGAATGGGATATCGCCCAGCTGGATAAAATCGCGCTGCGGGCTGACTGCGGCGATGCCAAAGCGTTAGCGGCTCTGGTTCAGGGTGAATTTTTAGCGGATCTGGAAGATTCCTGGATTGCGGAGGAACGCGAACGCCAATGGCAGAAAATCTTAAATACCACCGATAAAATTGCGGAGGAGCTGGAACAGAACGAGCTTTATCCGCAAGCACTGAATCTTTATAAAACCTTATTAGCGGTTGAACCGTTTAATGATCAGGTGAATTATCTGATGCTGCGGGTGATGATCCGGCAGCGTCAGTACAATGAAGCGATTCATTATTATGAACAGGTCGCGGCTGCATTCCAGAAGGAATACGGCATTGAATTTCTGGGTAAATCGCAGGCGCTGATTTATTTTATCAGCGTCGAAAACGGCGAGACCGTGACACTGGACGAACTGGTATCTTCGCTGAATGAGGAAATCAGCGAGCCGCTGGCGTTCTTCTGCGACCGGCCGGTTTTCCAGAAGTTGTATCAGGCGCGGGTGCGGGAAATTCAAAGGTCGCGGGACAGTTTCTATATGATGATGCTGGAACTGGAGTCGCAGGAAGGCTCACAGCCGGAAAATGATCAGCTGGAATATCTAAGCCGGGTGTTGGAAAGCGAACTGCGCAGCAGTGATATTTTCTGCCGGATCTCTAAAAGCCAGTATGCGGTGATGATGAATCTGCGGCGGAAGGAAGACGGCGATATCGCGGCGCAGCGAATCCGCACGCGTTTCCATAAGCGCTACCCGTCGGATCAGGCGAAGCTGGGTTACCATGTCTGTGAAATCCAACCGATGCCGATGCCGGCCGCGGCTTGATTTAAGGGCGATTCCCTGGATTTATCTTATTAAAGCCGAAGCGTATTTATACAATAGGAACTAACAGCCGGTGCCGTCATCGAAGGCGAACCGGTTTTTTGTTACTTTTTCTAAAAAAAAGATTCCCTTGTTACAGGTAAGGGTACTTACTCGAAATTGGGCGAAGAAAAAAAGGTCAGGCAGGATGAAGCTTCATTTAACGCTTTATCCTGCCTGCTTCTTTGTATGGATATTTTATGTCTGCCCGAAACCGAGTAAGAACCACAGGCAAAGCCGGGAATCTTCTGGTATTAAACATCCAGCGCCAATTCCATTCCGTTTTGTCCGCGGCAAGTTGAGCGCCGGGAAAGAAACGGCGGGAAGATTGGATTATTGTGAGAACTGCCGCTTTAACAACGCTTCCTTCAGCGGTTTCATGAAGGTTCTGCCAATCGGAATATGCTGACCATTGGAGAGCAGGATTTCATTGCCGCAGATTTGCTCGATGTGACGGAAGGCGACGATGTAGGAACGATGACACTGGAAGAATTCATCCGGAGGCAGCTGTGCGAGCGCTTCCTGCAGCTTCGCGTACATTTCATAGTGGTCATGCGTGGTCGTGACGATAATCTTGCGGAGTTCCTTTTCAATGCAGAGGATCGAATGAATCGGAATCGGAATGACCTGGCTGCGGCTGTGAAGCATGAAGCTGACTCCGGTCTGAGCTTGGCCCAGCTTCGCCAGCGCCCGATCCAGGGCATCCGGAAGCCGCTGTGCCATCTGCGATTTCAGAACGAAATACAGATGTTCAGTTTCATAAACATCTGAAAAATATTCCAGATAACTGGAAATAAAAATGATCTGCGCTGAGGGCTGGATCAGATTGATTTGCTTGGCAGCGTCGATGCCGGTGATTTCCGGCATTCGAATATCCAGAATATAAAGCTGGATATCGTAAGTTTCGATCTCTTTTAACAGCTGCGCGCCGCTGGTCCAGGTGTGAATCTCAGCTTCAATTTCCCGCATCCCGCACAAACGCTGAATTTCCTGTGAAATCATTCGCAGATGGAGCGGATTATCGTCGCACAAACCGATACAGAGCTTCATATATGTCTCTCCTTTGAGTGTGCATTTATTATATCATTTTCCCGCGGCTGTCAACATTGAATATTCTGACAATTCCTAAAATAATGGGATTCTTTGTTCGGAAAGTCCCTGTTGCGAATGTTTGTAAAAACTGGAAACGGGATATGAAATGCGGTTGCCGTGTCCGCATCCAGTTCAGCCTGCGGATTCCTCGTCAAGCGAACGCAGCGCCGCTTCGGCAGCTTCGCGCATCTGGTCTTTCAAGGACTGCGGCTGCAGAATCCGGACCTTCTGACCAAACTGAAACAACCAGCCTAAAAACGGAGGAGCTGCGCTCAGCGTCAGATTCACATCAAAATCTTGATCAGTAATGCGCGTGATCATGACGTCCTGACCGAACCGATCAAAAACCGTGTTCGCCAGGGATAGATCAAAGCGCAGCGTCATGTTGACCGGTTCGCTGGCGTACATCCCGAAGCTGCGGGCAGCGTATTCCTTCAAATCAAAGGGAATCCGGGGCAGCGGTTCGCTTTGAAGCTGGATCTGTTCCATTTTATCCAGCCGGTAATGCGAGAAGCCGTGATGATGGAATGAGTAACAAACGCAGTAATAGCGCTGGTTCTCCCGGATCAGCGCGTAAGGAAACAGCTGGTAGGTTTGCGATTGTCGGCGGTAGCGCTTTTGTTTATGCACGGTAATATCAAAATAACGGAATTGAATTTCGACATTTTCCCGCAGGGCTTTCAGAATCTGGTCGATGTTCGCAAGGACGTCGGCGCCGGATTCACGGTATTCAGGAAGCAGCGGTGATAACTGCGGCTGTTGATAACGCGAGCATTCCTCTAAAAGAAGCGTGTTGAACTGCCAGGCCTGATCAGCCGAAAGAATGGTCAGCGAACCGACAGCGTCGCTGAGCAGCTTCAGCTGGGCAAGTGTGTAGCGGCGTTTCAGCCAGTAGCCCTGATTTTTTTGATATCGGATGTCCCAGCCGGCCTGGCGCAGAATGTCGATATCGGAATACACGGATTTGCGTTCAGCGCTCATGCCTTTCTGACTGAGCCGGGCGATGATTTCACTGCATTTGAGCGGATGCTCGTTGTCCGCTTCCTGCTGAAGCAAACGCAGAATTTCCAGCAGCTTTT
>NZ_GG657557.1:0-1228 GCF_000157995.1 Holdemania filiformis DSM 12042 | reverse complement strand
ATGAATAGCGAAGAATTCGAGGTTTGGGGTGCATATTCATTTGGTTATGATGAACAAAGTGGTTTAATATTTTTTTATGAACCCATGAAATATTATGATGTTTCGATTGTACAACTTGAAGATAGTGATCTTATCAATCAAAGCTTAGCGGATCTTGATTTCAGGAATCTTCAGTTGACAAGATATGCGAACGAGGAATTCTGCGAATCTATTTTGTTTAAAGGCCATTAATCTCATGGAGAGAGAGCTGATCACTCAGCTCTCTTTTCAGTTCGCTTAGTGAAATGGATTCAAATACAGATAGAATCATTAGATATATAGAATCTATGTGTGGAAAAATCTAGATAGATCTGGTTAAATGAGATTATAATACACAGCAGTTCACAAATAAAAGGGAGAAAAAATGAAAAAAATTGCAGGATTATTAATCGGAGATGAGTGTGATCAGCAACTGCTTGGTTTAGATGAGAAGCATGATCGATTATTTATTAAAAAAGATCAAGAATTAATTTTATTTTCGCTGGACACATTCAAGGTCGTTGGAAGATTTAATCATATGGGTTATCCAGATTCCGTTATCTTTACAGAAAACGGCCGATATGCCGCTGTTGTCTTCCGTCAGGGATTGTCTTATAGAAATAAAGTTTACGTTATTGATCTCTCCGAGGATCCCGCGGATATAAAATTTTCTTATCAAGGCGAAGCAGCGGATTCTTACCGTTTTACAATCCATTCTTTATCCAATTATCCCAATCATATTTTAATTGGCAGAAAACACAGTCTGGAATTATTTGATTGCGAAAAAGGGAAAGCAAGCGAGATTTTCTCCACGAAGAAGGAAATCCATTTAGTAAAGGTTATAGAGGGAGAGAATGAAGATTATATCGCCGTTCGTTATGTTCCAGAGCGTCAGCCTAATCCCAATATTCCTACTATCGATCCGCCGGATATTCAATATTATAAATTAAAAGACGGTTTCATCTCAAATTGGGAAAACGCTGAAAATATCACGCAATTATATTTTAAAGAGCGTACATTCCGGTTTGCGATCAAGGAGAATCAAACAATCTTAACGAATTTAGCGAATAAAATTGAACGAACCTATGATGGAAAAATTTATAAAATAGGAATTGAAAGAGTTGATGAAGAGCGTCAATATGCCTGTGGAAGTATATATTGTTTTAACCAATCTAATAAGGATTTAATTGGATATTCATTCCTGATGGAC
>NZ_GG657558.1:265966-289697 GCF_000157995.1 Holdemania filiformis DSM 12042 | reverse complement strand
CCTGATAATTATTATAAGCAAAACAAAGAATAAATTAAAGCTCAAAAAATTTTTGTTAAAATAATTAAGAATATTTATCGTAGTGAAACTATGAATAATAAGATATAATGAATCAGTATCAATGGAGGAATTTTATGCTAAAAAGATATAAGTATCCATTTCTGCTTGCGGGATCTGTAGCGTTAATCTGTGGATGTATGTTTTTGCCTAATTTGTTAGCGCATATTCCGGTAACGTATGGAACCGATTTAAAACCAGAACAATTGTTTTTTAATATGGAATTCACCAATTTAATGAATCAATTTTTTAAAACAGGAACTTTGCCTTTCTATTCATGGAGTATGTTTTTAGGAACTAATTTTTTTTCATCTCAAACGTTTTATATTATGGGAGATCCTTTTACTTGGGCTAGTCTGTTATTTCAGGGACTTAATTTTTTTGATCGTACTTTGTTATTAGAAATTTTAAAATTTTTTGTCAGCGCATTTTCAATGTTCGCTTTGTTAAGAACAATGAAAATTTCTTCAAAAATAAGTTTATTTGGTGGCTTATGTTACGCTTTTAGTGGATGGGCCATATTTTTTAGCGGACAATTGATGTTTCATTCATTTTATTGTCTAGTTCCTCTTTATTTCTGCGGTATTGAAAAATATCTTGCTTCAGGTAAGAAAATACAGTTTCTTCTGATGACTGCCATATTATTGATTTCACATTGGTATTTCTTTTATACACTATCCTTTTTAACACCATTCTATTATATTTATCGTTATAGCTTAATAAAACAAAATTTTAAATATTTTGTTTCCGATACATTAAAATTAATCGGAGTTTATTTTGTGGGTGTAATGATAGCAGGGGTTATATTAGTTCCAACAATTTGCTATATGAGTGGAAATAATAGAATTGGGTTTAATACAGATCTTATATTCCAAGATCCTCAAGTTTATTTACATTTTTTAGCTTCTATGTTTGTACCTAATTATCAATATATTTATGGAGTCAATGTGTTCGAAACAGATTGGCATGTAACTCGTGAAATTTGTATTTGGGCAGGAAGCTTAACGGCTCTGTTAATGTGTCAAATGATGTGGATTAAAGATCGAGTTTTCAAGAAACGTACGCTATTATTTTATGGTGCAATTTTGATATTAGCCATAATGCCAATGGGAGATGCAGCGCTCCATGGCTTTAGTGATCCCTCATTTCGATGGACGTTTCTTTTAACGTTATTTAATATTCTAACTGCCAGTTGGATGCTTGAAAATTATGAACAAATTGACTCAACAAAGATCATTGGTATGGCTATAATCGCAGCTGTTATCTGTATCGGCATTATTCCTTTGGCCGGCTTTGTTGAAGGGAAAAGTCAGATGCTTTTCAGAAATTATTTACCGCAGATTTTATTATTTTCTTCTTTTGGATTTTTAATATTTATAGAAGGACTGCTATTAAAACGGCGAGCAATTAACTTGTTGATAATTATTACTGTACTAGAGTTTTCATTATCAGGCGGACTTCATTACCTTAATAAAATGGATCGTTCTGAGCGAGGTAGCTATTCATTTGTTCAGCAAGTTACTCATGTGCTTCAAGACAAAGATCAAGATTTAAATAATTATCTTAACTACCTGGATTCAGATAATTACTCACAATATTATCGTATATTTGTTCCTTATGACTCTCTTTACTGGAGTTATAGTCATAATATGTCGGTTGCTTATCAGCTAAATGGTCTGATGATATATGACTCCACCTATTCACCTTCAATCAATAAACTCGCTGAACTGAATCCTGATATTAAAGCATATAATTCCGGAATGATGTTAAATATTGAAGATCCTTCTTTGATGACCTTTCTTAATGTGAAATATGCTTTAGTTTTAGAGGAAGATGAGCTTCCTCAAGGCGTTCAATGGAATTTGATTCAGAATGATTATCGTGGTAACATCCGAATTTACGAAAATTTAGATTATAGGGCATTAGGAACTACTTATAGTTCTATTTTGACTTATGATGAATTTATAGAAAACGGGGAATCAATTCAGATTTTAAATGATCACATCTTATGTGACCCAAAGGATTATCATGAAATAAAAGACTTTTTATCAGATTCCGATTCAGTTAATTTGGAAGAAATAAGTTATGGCGGTAATCAATTAACTGGTAAAATTAAAACTTCTTCAGATACTTTTATGATAATAACTTTACCTTATGATGATGGCTGGAAGATCCTTGTAAATGGTAAAGAAGTAAAAAAGTATAACGTCAATGGTGGATTTATTGGAATTGCTCTTAATAAAGGAGAAAGCCATCTAGAGATGTATTTTGTGCCTGAAGGTTTTAAATTAGGAATGACAATCAGTGCTTTTGGTTGTATCTTAGCTGTAGTATTATTCGGCTTAGAAAGGAAAAAGAAGCATGAGTATAAAGAAAAATAAGAGTTTATTTTTATTACTTGTTATCGTTTTATTGGGCGCTGGTTTTATTTATTTACCTTATATGATAAAGCAAATTCCTTATGAGTTTGTGACCATTGATACAAGAGAAGAAAACTTTGCTTTTTATAATGAGCTAATTCAATTGTTCGAAATGTTTAGAAAAACAGGATCATTACCTTTTTATTCATGGTCTGACTTTTTAGGAACAAATTTTTTTGTTTCTAAAATGTGGTATATAATGACGGATATTCCCATGTTATTCTGCGCTTGGTTTAAAGTCTATTTTTGGGATGCTTTAATTTTAACAACAATATTTAAGATGATCTTAGCCTCACTGAGTATGTATTTATTGTTAGGAATGTTTTCTTTCAAAGAAAGTACTAAAGTGATAGGTTCGATTTTATATGCGTTTTCTGCTGGTATGATGTATTATTCGGTTTATCCAATTTTTCTTTTTTCTTATAGTTTGTTTCCGTTATATCTTTATACATTAGAAAAATACCTTCAGAAGAAAAAATGGATTCCATTTTGTATTATGACGTTTGTCATGGCCTCAGTTAGTTTTTATTATTTCTTTGTTATTTCATTCTTTTTGCCTGTATATTATATATATCGATATTATCTATTACGAGAAAATTTTAATATGTTTTTTAAAGATACTTTTAGACTTATTGGATATTATCTTATTGGAGTTTGTCTTTCTGGAGTTGTTCTCTACCCAGTTATTCTCTATCTTTTGCAAAGCAGCCGTATAGGACATCCAGGAATTAATTTTTTGTTTAATGATATACGAGTTTATGTTACGGAGTTAGCTGGTATATTTTTGCCAATGAATTTATTGCAACCGGTTGCATATCCTTTTAATACGAATAATTATCCAACGCGAGAAATATTTCTTTGGGCGGGTTCTATATCAGTTTTGTTACTGCCTCAAATTTTTGTTTTACAAGAGCAAAAACGTAAGAAAGCAGATTTAATTTTTATAGGAATAGAAATCTTATTTTTAATATGTCCTTTGTTATTATCTGCGATGCATGGTTTCAGCGATGTATCTTTTCGAGGCACAATATTATTTGTCATAGTTAATTTAATTATGATGTGTCATGTTCTTGAACATGTTGCAGAATGGAATTGGCGACTTTTACGATTTACATGTATATTTGCGACTGTTGTATGTGCAAGCATTGTTCCTCTAACTTGCTTTATTTTAAAATTGAATATACTAGAATATACTGAAGCTTTGAGTTGGGGGACAACCTTTGCAGTTATATATTCTATAATGTTTTTGTTATTAGAAAAGCGTAAATTTATCTGGAT
This sequence comes from Holdemania filiformis DSM 12042, assembly GCF_000157995.1. Taxonomy (GTDB): domain Bacteria; phylum Bacillota_I; class Bacilli_A; order Erysipelotrichales; family Erysipelotrichaceae; genus Holdemania; species Holdemania filiformis. Next base: position 285,942 of record NZ_GG657558.1, on the reverse strand, counting down.
CGGGTTGTTATGTATTTGCGAATTAATCATATTTCCGACAATATCACAGCATTATCTTAAGGATGGAAGTTATCGTCATTCTTATCAATTTATGAATGACGCGACGCATGTTTTACAGGATGAGCCAGGAGAACTGAGAAGTTTTTTGGATCAAATTGAGCCAGTAAATACTTCACAATATTATCGTGTCTATATCCCTCAAGAATCTGTTTATTGGAGTATGGGGCTTAATTCAGCTTTCTATTATCAAATTAATGGTTTATCGACTTATGATTCAATTTACGAGCCTACATTGAGAGCTCTTGTCGATCAGGTGCCTGAAATCATTCGAGGGTCTGATTGGTATCTAGATATACAACAAGCTCAGTTAATGAAATTCTTAAATGTTAAGTATGCAGTAGTTTCTAACGAACAAGAGTTGCCTCAAGATATGAATTGGCGATTAATTACAGATAACTATCGTGGATTTTTAAGTGTTTATAGAAATGACGATTATCGCCCTTTAGGTACTTCTTATACCCAAGTGTCCGTGCTAGATAAAGAATCTTCATTTTTAAATAATATATTAAAAGTAGCGTATTGCTCAGAAAACGATATGAATTTTTTGAGAGCGGCAGTAACTGATGAAATGTTTGAATTAGAAAATATAAAATATAGTGGCAATCAGTTAACAGGAACTGTTGAAAGTGAGAATGGAGGGCTATTGGTTTTAGGATTGCCTTTTAATGACGGATGGAATATTAAATTGAATGGTGATACTGCAGTAAAATATAGAGTTAATGAAAGTTTCCTTGGAGTGGTTGTCCCTTCAGGTAGTGTATTCTTAGAGATGTATTTTACACCTCCTGGATTGAAACAGGGCGCTATCTTGAGTATTGCTGGTTTCGTCATGTTTGTTTTAATACTTATTTTCTCATGTTTTAAGAAAAAAGATAGAAAAAAAGTCCAGTTTCTAATGGACTTTTTTGCTATAATTAACTAGGTATCATAAGAGGAGTTAAATATGTCAAAAGTATCTATAGTTATTCCGTGCTATTTCAATGAACTGAATATAGCTGAGACTTATAAAGTATTAGTTCGTGATGTTTTTGAAAAAAGAAAAGATATTGAATTTGAAATTGTGTTTGTTGATGATGGATCAAGAGATAAAACATTAGATGAATTAAAGAAAGTTCAAACATATGATAATCATGTGAAAATTGTTAAACTTTCTCGTAATTTTGGAGAATTCCGTGCGATAGTTGCTGGCATGAGTCAAGCTACCGGCGATGCGATCGCTGTGATGAGTGCAGACTTACAAGATCCTCCTTATTTAATTACAGAAATGATTCAATATTGGCAGCAAGGTGAGAAAGTAGTTATTGCAGCCAGAAATAAACGCGATGAGCCTTGGATAAAGAACTTCTTCGCTAATACTTATTATCGTATTGTCAGAAAGCTGGTTATTGCCGATTATCCAAAGCAAGGCTTTGATTTCTTTTTGATGGATAAGAGTGTAGCGGAGATTTTGGTTAATATGCAGGAAAAGAACTCTTCGATTTACGTTCAATTGATTTGGACTGGATTTAACCCAAAAGTTATAGAGTACACAAGACAAGCAAGAGAAAAAGGAAAATCAATGTGGTCATATAAAAAGAGAATTGATCTTTTTATCGATACATTCATTGTTTTCTCACATACTCCAATTCGATGGATTAGTGGATTAGGTTTTCTAATGAGTATAAGTGGCTTTATTTCAGCACTGCTTCTAGTCTATGATAAATTGGTTCATGGTTCAGATGTTGCTGGATGGACATCTTTAATGGTTGTTGTGTTGGTGCTGGCGGGAGTACAAATGATTATGCTTGGAATTATCGGTGAGTATATGTGGAGAAATCTTGATGAATCTAGAAAACGTCCTTTATACATCATAGATGAAATAATTGAGGATAAAAAGTAATGAAGAATGTTTATTTGCAAGCTTTTAAGGCACATGGCAGTGCTAATGACGGTTATCTTAGCGCTATAGAAAGAAAAACAGGACTGCCGTTTGATATCCGAAGAGTTTATACTGTGATTAATACCCAAGAAGGAAATGTTAGAGGTTATCACGCACATAAAAGTTTATTCCAAATATTTTTTGCTCTAAGCGGCAAAATTGTTGTCCATTGCGAAGATATAAATGGTAATCAAGAGAGCTTTGAACTTAATGATCCTCATGTAGGGCTTGTGTGTGGCCCTCAAATCTGGCATACGCTAACTTATCATGATAATGCAATATTGATGGTATTAGCCAGCGAGGGCTATGATGAATCTGATTATATAAGAGATTATGATACATTTAAGAGGTTGAAAGAAGGAAATTTATGAAAATAGAAAATAATCAATTACTTCCGCAATATTTGAGATATAAAAATGAATATTTGAAAAAGGTTGAGGAGGTATTAGATAGCGGATGGTATGTGCTCGGTAATGAAGTGAAGTGTTTTGAAGAAGAATTTGCTGAATATAATCAATCTAAATATTGTGTAGGTGTAGCCAGTGGACTTGATGCTTTAATTTTGGCTTTTGAAGCGCTTCATTTAAATCCTGGAGATGAAGTCATTGCGCCAGCAAATACATATATAGCTTCAATTATGGGATTTACCAGAAATGGCTTAGTGCCTAAATTTGTTGAACCTGACCAATATTATAATTTGGATCCTTCGAAGATTGAAGCCGCTATAGGACCTAAGACAAAAGCAATTTGTGTTGTTCATTTGTACGGACAGATAGCAAATATGCCGGAAATAATGAAGATTGCAAGAAAATACAATCTTAAAGTTGTTGAGGATTGCGCACAATCTCACGGAGCTTCTATTAATGGGAAGAAATGTGGCACATGGGGTGATGTAGGTTGCTTTAGCTTCTATCCAACCAAAAATCTCGGCGGGTTCGGCGATGGTGGCGCCATTATTACAGATAATAAAGACATTATGGAAGAAGTTAGAATGATGAGAAATTATGGCTCTAAAAAAACATATTATTTCGAAAAAGTAGGTTATAATTCTCGGCTGGATGAACTTCAAGCTGGGCTATTGCGGGTTAAATTAAAACATTTAGATGAACTTACTGCTGAAAGAAGAAAAGATGCTTTAAGATATTTGACCGAAATCAAAAATCCTAAAATTAAATTACCTAAGATGCAGTTTGGTGAGTTAGGTCATGTATTTCATTTGTTTGTAATTGAGGCAGAAGATAGAGATAAATTCATGCAATATTGTGAAAATCAAGAGATAGGTTTAAAGATTCATTATCCACAGCCTCCACATCTAAGTGAAGCATATCGAGACTTGGGTTATAAAAATGGTGATTTCCCAATTACTGAAATGATGGCTGATCATATAATTTCTTTGCCATTATACAATGGTATGCGAAAAGATAATTTAGATTTTGTTATTGAATTATTAAATAAATTTTAGAAAGTTAATATGGTTGTAATATGCCCTTTATTAGAATAGCATTAGAATTTTCACCTATATTATTCGTATTAATAGCATCAATCAATTTTGGTTTTTTTCTTCAAGGTCATTTCAAATTAGACAACAATATACCCAAAGTTGCACTAGGCTTTTTTTCAATTTTAGGGATAATTCAGCTTTTAAGTTATCCATTAGTCTATTTTGCCATAAATACAAAAGTTATAGCAATATTATATGTTGTGATTTTTGTGTGTGCTTTTTTCAGCTGTTTATTGTCTAAAACGAAATTAAGGATAACAAAGAAAGATTACATTTTATTTGCTTTTATAATAATTTCCTCAGCAGTTTTTATTAATTTTGCTTCTAATTATGGAGTTGGTGCACGATCTGATAGTATCTTTTATATATCAATGGTTAATGAAAATTCAGTTTTAAAAACTATTCAGACTATAGGGTTTAGAGGGAATGAGGTAGAAAGTGTTTATTATTTATATCAAAGTTTTTATCATTTATTTTCTATGTTAATTAAAGTAACGCGAAATATTTTTTCGCTGATGAATTCTCCAATTTATCTTTATATCTGGGGAGCACAAATACTTTTCTTCTATATCTTTTTTGAGATAATTTATTGTTTTGCTTTTAAGTTCTTCAAAAAAAAATATATAATTTTCTTATCTTTTGTTATTGCATCTATTTACTTATGCTTTATTGATGGATTTTTTTATCTAGCGCTGATTGGAAATTTGTGGAGAGTGCTTATAGTTTCGTTATTTTTTTATCTGTTTTATTCTTATTTACAATGTAATAATTACAAAATTTTCATATTAATGGGTTTAATGCTGTCTGCTTTAGTAGCTGTAAGTTCGTCCGGTTTTTATATATCCTTTTTTATAGCAATATCTATTTTTATAGTTCTTTTAAAAAAGAATTTATCAAAAAAAGCAATAACAGTCTATTCTTTAAGTTTAATCTCACCAGTAATTTATGGAGTGATTTTAATCGCTTGGAGGTATCATTATTCAAATTTATTAATATATGGTATTTTAGTTATTTACATTTTGATTTGCCTTTTGTTGAAAAATCTAAGAAAATTTTGGAAACAAATTTATACTTATTTATTTTTAGGTTTGTTAGTTTTTTTTGTAATATATTCTTTAATTAATTACAAAAATTTATATCCATATAATTATTATTTTGAAGAACATTTGGCAGATATGTGTAATCAATACTTTGTGTTTAAAAATCATAAACAAATATTATTTAATACTTTGTGGTGGGGACTTACTGCATATATGTTTTATTTTAAACTCAAAGAAAAAAAATTTACAATATACGATAAAACTTTTTTAGTATTGATTATTCTCTTCTTAAATCCATTAGTAATGCCTGCAGTAATCTATTTTATAACAGACTTTGTATATTACCGCTCGTATGATTTGATATTTAATATTTTTAATTTAGCAATATTATTTTGGTATTTATCAGAAAAAAATAAAATGTTTTTGAAATGGTTAGTGATTTTTCAATGTCTGCTAATAGCTGTTTCTTTGCATTTACCTTTTGAAAATATTGCTTTAGGATCAATAAGGTCTTCTGAATATAATTATGACCGTTTATATAAATTAAATCAAAATGAAAAAGAGATAGTCGATTATTTACAAACTGAAGTGAAAAATTTAAACTATAGACCGTGGGTCGTAAGCCAAATGCCTTATCTAAAAGGTTATGTGAATAATATACAATTGAAATTTGGAATTTCGGATACAAGAGAAATAGTCAAATATGAAAATGAAGAGATGTTGGAAAATGCTCCTTCGGAATTGCTAAATTTATTTATAGAAAGGGACTTTATAGGGCAAAATATTTTTAAAGAAGATCCTAATTATGATAAAGCTTGTCAAATTATATATGAAGAAAATGTTGAGTATATAATTTTGAGAAAAGATCAATTTAAGGAAAAGGATGATACTTGGATACCAATTTGGTTAGATATGAGAGCTTGCTCAGAAACTTTATTTCAAAATGATGATTATGTTCTATTAAAACGCTATTAATTAAAGTGGATTTATATTATGATATATCTAAAAAGAGAGGCAAATTTATGAAATCTTTAATCAGTATTGTAGCTCCAGCATATAATGAAGAAGATGTTATTGAAAAATTTTATTTGAGAATCACAAAGATTTTATCAGCATTAAGTGAATATAATTATGAGATATGCATAGTTAATGATGGATCCGAAGACAATACAGTAAAAATATGTCATAGATTATTGGACAATGACCCGCATATATCTTTTCTAAGCCTATCACGTAATTTTGGACATGAAATAGCTGTAGCTGCGGGATTGGATTATGCTAAAGGAGATATTATCATTCTTATGGACATAGATTTACAAGATCCCCCAGAAATCATACCTCAAATGATAGATAAATATGAAGAAGGCTATGATATTGTCAATGCTAAAAGGAAAAGCCGTGAAGGTGAAACTTGGTTAAAAAAATTTACTGCCGAGATGTTTTATAAGGTTTTTTCTGCTTCAAGTGGAAAAGTGCGGATGCCTAAAAATGTAGGAAATTTTAGACTGATCTCTCGGAGGGCAGTTAATGCATTTAAAGAATTAAGGGAAACCCATCGATTTGCTCGAGGATTATTCTGTTGGGTTGGATTTCCTACGATCGAAATAGAATTTGAAAGGGAAGCTAGAGCCGCTGGTAAAACTAAGTATAATTATAAAACTATGATTAATTATGCTATTGAAGGTTTGACATCTTTTACAACAGCACCTTTGAGATGGGCAGCATATATAGGGATAATTACAGCTATATTTGCTATATTGTATATGATTTATGTTTTCTGGATGGCAATAACTAAGGATCCTAATTTACAAAAGGGATGGTCGTCTATGATGATTGTTCTTCTGTTTTTCGGGAGTCTGCAAATGATTTTTTTAGGGATTATTGGTGAATATTTAGGAAGAATATTTGATGAAACAAAAAATAGGCCATTATACTATATAGAAGAATATACTACTAAGATTAATTAATAGAAATTTTGTTTTTAGTTATAAGTTAGAAATAGTATATGAAAAAAATCTTAGTTATTACATGAAGAAATTTGGGATAGAAAGGAAATGCTTTTTATGATAAAGAAAAACAAATATAAGGATTTGCTTATACCAATAATAGTTTTTAGTGTGGGATTGTGCACTTTTTCTTATGCTATAATTAAATATGATGCACTTTTTATTTTTTCTGGGGATAATTTTGAACAAGAATATTTATTTATACTTGGGGGAATAAAAAGAATCAAAGCATGGAATTTTTCAGTGTATGATTGGTCTGCTGGCTTTGGAGCAGACTTTCTTATTTATGCATTTTTTTCAAGCCCACTATCTTTGTGTTTATCATTAATAAAAGAAAATTTATTAAAGTATTCTATAGTATATTTACAAATTTTCAAAATTACAATGACTTTTTGTTTTGCCTATCTCTGGATTTCAAAGCTTTCAAAGAGGAAGACGACTATTTGGATAGGTGCTCTATTGACCGCATTTTCAGGCTGGGTATTTCGATATTATAACTTCACGCATTTTCTTGACGGATATATGTTTTATCCATTAATTCTTTTTTTTGTCGAAAAATATTTCCAGAATAATGAGAAAATTGGTTTGATTTTGATAATAGGGATACTTGGAATAATTAATTATTATTTTTTATATATGAGTGTTCCACTCTTATTTATTTATACCTTAATAAGATATTTTGATATTAATAGAAATACAATTAAACTGAAGACTGTTTTAGTCGATGGATTTAGATATGCAGGATGGTTAGCTTTAGGTGCAGGTCTATCTGCTTTTGTCTTAATTCCTTGTGCAATATTGTTTATAAAGATAGGAAGATTTTCTGGAACGGAAGATATACAAATTTTTTCTCATATAGGTTTGAATGACATGTTTCGTATATTTAGTTCTATTTATACACCGATATTCAATTTTTTCTCATATAATCCTTTTATAAGCACTTGGCAGAGTGGTGATTTAGGGTGGAATGGTGGTTGTACACTTTATTTATATATGCTAACGCCACTGTTATTTCCATTATTGTTTAAATTAAACGATAAAAGAAAGAAAAGAATATTAATAACTGTTTTTCTTACGATGCTTCCATTGATCTATTTCAAATCATTTTACTTTATATTGCAGCGAACAATTGATACCCGATGGTTTTTCATCATTACATTAATAACTATTTACGCACTTACTGCGATTTTAGATGAAATATTTGAGGGGAAAATTAATAATAAATGGATTTATATCTCTTTGATTTGTAATTTGTTTATTGTGTTGGTGATTTTTCTGTTTAGTTATAAAAGTGGTTTTAATGAAATATCACAATTAAAAATATTGATGAATGAATTAACGCCATGTTATTTACTGATGGGAGTAGAAGCTTTTGTTTTGACAAGGAAGGTGCGTTGGAAGCAACTGCTACCCATTGTTTTGTGTGCTGAGATTATTTATACCGGAACAGTTTATTGTCGTAGTAATGTACCTTTAAAGCGTGATTTTTTTGAACCAGAAGGTAAGTTAGAAGAAGCTATAAACTATATTCAAGAAAATGATTCGGGTTTGTATCGTATTCAGTTGGATATGTCTACTATGCCAGAATATTATAAACAAGCAAATATTCCTTTTGCATATAATTACTCAGGAACATCAATTTATAATTCTACATATGAAGGTGAAATGTCAGAATATTATGAGCGAATTAATAATGGATTGTGGATTTTTAATCAATTAATAGGTCGTCAAGAAATGTATAATCAATTAGCGAGTAAATATTTTATTACATTTGGCGAAAGTGAAATGATTCCATTAGGCTATGAAAAAGTTTATACTACACAATCTGATTATCAGGTCTATAAAAATGAAAATTTTATAGATTTAGGATATAAAAGTGAGAAGGCAAATATAAATGAATTTGAAAATTTACCTTATTTATATCAAGATATGCTAATGCAGCAGATTACTTACTCACCAGCAGCTGCGATTAACGAAAACATAGCGTGGGATAAAAATTTAATTCATTTAGGAACCATGCCTGATCAAAGCTATCGTGAGTTGTACTTGAAAGAAAATTTGGATGATGGAATATTATATTTAGATAATCGAGGTATACCATCATTAACTCTTGAATTATATCATGATCAAGAATTAATTTTCAGCGATTCTTTTGATCAATTTGACTATATAGATTTGCATATAAATAAAGAAAATAAGATTAACCGAATAGTAATAATCGGGGATGATATTTATGAAACACATCTATACATGGATGTTTACTTTAAACCAAGGATGGCATATGCAAATGTAGAAAGTATATTTAATAATACGCTAGTTAATAGGAATAAGATTACTTCACAGTTACATTTGAACGAATCTAGTTTCATCACTACGTCAATTCCATATAATGATGGATGGTCTGTTTATATAGATAATATGAAAGTAGATATCGAAAAAGTAAATCTGGGTTTTATCGGATTTTATGCAAAAAAAGGTGATCATATGATAGAATTTAGATATAGAACAAAGGGCAAATTGATAGGAATAGTAATCAGTTTAATTTGTTTATCAGTTCTTATTATTAATTATATCTTATCAAGGAAAAGAGGGAAATCGGCATGAAAGTCGTAATTTTAGCAGGTGGATACGGAACTCGGATCAGTGAAGAATCCCATTTAAAGCCAAAACCGATGATTGAAATAGGGGGAAAACCAATTATGTGGCATATTATGAAATATTATAGTCATTTTGGTTTTCATGATTTTGTGATTTGCTGTGGTTATAAAGGTTATGTAATTAAAGAATTCTTTGCTGACTACTTTCTCCATAATTCAGACATCACATTTGATTTGCAGAACAATAAACTGGAAATCCATAATAACAGTTCAGAGCCTTGGAAAGTAACCTGTGTAGATACCGGTTTGAATACAATGACAGGCGGAAGAATTAAACGAATTCAAAAGTTTATTGGCAATGAGTCGTTTCTGATGACCTATGGAGATGGTGTTAGTGATGTAGATATCACTTCATTACTTGAATGCCATAGAAAAGCGAGAAAAACTGTGACTTTAACTGCAGTTCGCCCGGGAGGTAGATTCGGAGCACTTGAATTATCTGAATCTAATGAAATTCGATCTTTCAAGGAAAAGAATATTGATGATGGTGGATGGATTAATGGCGGATTTATGGTGATAGAGCCACAGATATTTGATTATCTTAATGGAGATTCTTGTGTTTTTGAAAGGGAGCCTTTGGAAGCTTTAGCAAATCAAGGACAGTTACAAGCTTATAAACATTATGGATTTTGGCAATGCATGGATACGATGAATGATAAAAATAAATTAGAGAAACTTCTAGAAAAAGAGGAAGCGCCATGGAAAGTATGGGATTGATGAAATCATTTTACAAAGGGAAAAAAGTTTTAGTTACCGGACATACTGGTTTTAAGGGAAGCTGGCTATGCAGTATTCTTTTAGAATGTGGCGCGGAAGTATATGGTATTGGATTGCAGCCTAATACAGATCCCGCATTATTTAATTTATTAGATTTAGAAAATCGTATTCAGTCGCATATTTTAGATATTCGGGATCTTCAAAACGTTAAAAGGATTTTTAATGAATTTAAACCAGAAATTGTCTTTCACTTAGCAGCTCAGCCCTTGGTCATTGATTCCTATAAAAATCCTGTTTACACCTTTGATGTTAACGTTATTGGAACTGTTAATATTTTGGAATGTATTCGATTAAATCCTTGTGTAAAATCATTCGTTAATGTAACCACAGATAAAGTTTATGAGAATCAGGAACAAGAAAATTACGGTTACGTTGAAACTGATAGATTGAATGGCTATGATCCTTATTCTAATAGTAAATCTTGTTCAGAGCTGGTTACCGCGTCATACTGTAAATCGTTTTTTAGTGATCGAGATTTAGCTGTTTCAACATGCCGGGCAGGAAATGTTATCGGAGGCGGAGATTTCTCGGAAAATCGAATTGTTCCTGATTGTATAAAGTATACTGTAAAAAATATACCAATTATTGTTAGGAACCCAAATTCAGTCCGGCCATATCAACATGTTTTGGAAGCAGATATGTTCTATTTAATGTTGGCTATGAAACAATATAATAATAAAAGCTATGCAGGAAATTATAATATTGGGCCAGATGATAGCGATTGTGTAACAACAAGTCAGCTTTGTGAGCTGTTTTGTCATTTTTGGGAAGGCGCTAAATGGAAAGCAACGGACTATCAAGGACCGCATGAAGCTAATTTTCTAAAATTAAATTGTGAAAAAGCAAAAAGTATTTTAAATTGGCATCCACGCTGGCATGTGGCTGAGGCTGTTAAGAAGACTATAGAGTGGTCAAAAGTATTTGTAAATAACGGAGATCTAAAAGAAATTACAAGTCATCAAATTTTAGAATATATGGAGGAATGATTATGACTTCAATGTCAGAAGATAAGAAGCAAATATTAGAATTAGTAAAAGAGTACTACAACCATTATCATAAAGACACTGATGAGTATAGCGAAGGAGATCGAATTGCTTATGCAGGACGAGTTTATGATGAAGAAGAAATGGTTAATCTGGTTGATAGTGCTTTAGATTTTTGGCTTACATCGGGCAGATACTGCGCACAATTCGAAAAAGATTTTTCAAAGTTCTTAGGAGTTAAGCATTGTTTGTTAACGAATTCAGGTTCATCCTCAAATTTGATTGCATTTATGACGCTGACCTCTCCATTATTGAAAGAAAGACAAATCAAGCGTGGAGACGAGATAATCACGGTTGCAGCTGGTTTTCCTACGACGATCTCTCCTATCTTGCAGTATGGAGCTATTCCGGTTTTTGTAGATGTTACTATCCCAACCTATAATATTGATGTTAGTCAATTGGAAGCCGCTGTTAGTGAGAAAACAAAGGCTGTTATGATTGCACATACATTAGGAAATCCGTTTGATTTAGAGAAAGTAAAATCATTCTGTGATAAATATAATCTCTGGTTGATTGAGGATAATTGTGATGCATTAGGATCAACTTACTACCTTAATGGGGAAGAAAAACTAACAGGAACCATTGGTGATATTGGAACATCCAGCTTTTATCCGCCTCATCATATGACGATGGGCGAAGGGGGAGCTGTTTATACTAATAATGCTTTGCTTTATAAAATAGCTTTGTCGTTTAGAGATTGGGGTAGAGACTGTATCTGTCCAAGCGGACATGATAACTTCTGCGGGCATCGTTATGATGGGCAATACGGATTATTGCCAAAAGGCTATGATCATAAATATGTTTATTCACACTTTGGATATAATCTGAAAGCGACAGAGATGCAAGCTTCGATAGGAGTTGCCCAGCTAAAGAAACTTAATGAATTTACAAAACAACGCCGAGAGAATTTTGAGTATTTGAAAGATAACTTGAAAGATCTTGAATCTTATTTGATTCTTCCCGAAGCTACGGTAAACTCAAATCCTTCGTGGTTTGGCTTTCTTATAACAGTGAAAGAAGGCGTGGATAGAAACGAACTTGTTCAATTTATCGAATCAAATAATATTCAAACAAGAATGTTATTTGCAGGGAATATGATTAAACATCCATGTTTTGACCAGTTACGAGAACAACAATCGGGATATCGAGTTGTTGGTGATTTAAGAAATACGGATCACATTATGGAAAACACATTTTGGATTGGTGTTTCACCGAAAATGAATAAGCAAAAGTTGGATTTTATGAGCAAAATTATTCATAATTATTTTAGTAAACGAGAAGAGCGCTGATCTCTTCTCGTTTTCATAAGGGAGAATGACTTTTATTCATATTCTTCTTAGTGTAAAATAAGAGAAGAAAAAGGAGAATGATTATGAAAGCTTCTGATGCCATCGTTCAATTTTTTATTGATAAACAGATTACTGATATTTTTGGATATCCAGGAGGTATGGTAACTCATTTAATGGATTCCTTTGATAAATATAAAAATAAAATCTCCGCTCATGTTACCTATAATGAACAAGGCGCGTCATTTGCGGCCTGTGGATACGCCCAAGTTAGTCTAAAGCCAGGAGTCGCTTATGCGACGAGTGGTCCGGGAGCGACGAACTTGATTACCGGTATTTGCAATGCCTATTTTGATGGAATTCCCGCAATATTTATAACAGGGCAGGTCAATACCTACGAGTCAGGCAAAGGTCTTTCCTGCAGGCAAAAAGGATTTCAAGAAACTGATATTCTAGGAATTGTCAGGCCTGTTACGAAATATTGTTCATATATAGAAAAACCGGAAGACTTATTGCCAGAATTAGAAAAAGCTTATACCATAGCGATGGATGGGCGTTGTGGACCTGTAGTGCTAGATGTTCCCATGAATGTTCAACGTGCTGATATTGTTTATTCTTTAAACGGAGCACAGAATCAAGTGACGAACTTGATAGATGAAAATCAGCTGCAGGTTATAATTGATATTGTCAAAACTGCTAAAAGACCTTGTTTTCTAGCGGGGGCTGGAATTCGTCAAAGTGGTTCATTGAGCCAATTTGTTGAGTTAATCAATGAGAATCAAATACCTGTAGTAACTAGCATGATCGCAATCGATACTTTGCCCAGCAATCATTCTATGAAGTATGGCTTTATTGGCGCCTATGGCGATCGTACAGCTAATTTTATTGTGGAGAAGTGTGATTTGTTAATTACTTTGGGAAGTCGCTTAGATATTCGGCAAACGGGTGTGGATCAAAAGAATTTTGCACCGCATGCTAAACTTATTCGGGTGGATATTGATCGTCAGGAATGCACAAATAAAATCAAATCAGATGAGATTGATATTAATCTGGATTTAAAAGAAACAATCCCAGTATTATCACAAATTTTAAGAAATTATTTGAATGAAAATGAGGATTGGATTAAACTTTGTAACACGATTAGGAATGAACTGAGCAGTATTGATGATCAATTACCTAATCAAATTGTTACTTCTTTAAGCGAAAAGATTCCTGAAGATGTAGTCATTACCACAGATGTAGGGCAGAATCAGGTTTGGATTTCACAATCTTTTCAGGTGAAAGAAAATCAAAGAATTTTATTTTCTGGGGGACATGGGGCAATGGGGTATTCTTTGCCTGCCGCAATTGGCGCCTATTATGCTTCTAGGAAACCGATTGTATGTTTTAATGGTGATGGTGGATTTCAAATGAATATTCAGGAATTACAGTTTATCGCCAGTCATCATCTGCCGATAAAGATAATAGTATTTAATAATCATTCTCTAGGTATGATTAGACATTTTCAAGAAATGTATTTTGACTCACGATATGTGCAAACGATAGCTTCTGGAAACTATTTTAGTTGTAACTTGAGGAAAATTTCAGAGGCTTATAATATTCCATTTTATGAATTCTCTGATAGCGATTTTACAGTAAAGCATGTTTTTGAAGATATGGGACCATGCTTGGTTGAAATCAGTCTGCCAGAAGAAACTTATGTTATACCTAAATTAGCTGTTGGAAAACCGAATACCGATCAAGAACCACCCTTAGACCGTGTTCTTTATAGAAAGTTGATGGATTTATGAGTGTAAAAATAAGAAAAATTCTGCCTTTGTGGGGCTGTTTGACTTTGATTCTTTGTGCATTTTATACCTATGTTTATGTTATTAATCATTACACTTTAGTTTTCTGGGGAGATCAGACTGAGGCATTAATCCCTTATATGATTGATTTGTACACGCAGTTTAAGGAGAGTGGTTTTACTCTATGGAATCATTCCATCGGATTAGGTGCAAGTAACCTTGTCTATTATTATACGATATTAGGTTCGCCTTCCTTCTATTTAAATTTATTACTGCCCACGAGTGACTGGATTCCTTATTTTATTCCTGTTTTGGATAGTTTGCGTTTCTTTTTAATTGGAACTGCTGCTTGGTTATGGCTAGACAAATTAGTTTGCAGTGATAAAGCGAAACTCATCGGGGCTTTAATCTTTACCTTCTCCGGCTGGGCAATGTACTGGCTGCATTTCAGCTATTTTCTTGATGCGTATCTTTATTTAGCTCTTCTTTTGTATTTTAGTGAAGAAATTCTTGAAGGAAGGAAAAAGTTAGGTTTCACTCTAATTATTTGTTTGTCATCAATTATCAGTCCCTATATTTTATATATGTTTTCTTGGCTATTATTGATCTACATGATATGCAGACTTTTCATGAAATATGAAAAAGTGACTTTTAAGTTTTTCTTTCAGAAATTCTTATCTGTTTTTGTTTATTATTTGTTAGGCGTTGGTTTGTCAGCCTTTGCATTATTACCTGCAGGACTCATGTTATTATCAACTGATCGCATAGGAAGTGGAACGGAGTCGTTATTCAAGCCTTTGTTAGGCGGGGATTTGATTCGGGTTATAACATCATTATTTTCGCCAGTAATTAATGATTATGATTATAATATTTTCAGTTCTCCTTTCTTAAAATTAGATAATCGTGTTTATACTGTTTATAATTATTCATTTATTCTATTTGTTCTCTTATTGCCTCAACTTTTGAAAATAAAGTTTAGAGGAAAGAAACCCCTAATAATAACAAGTTTAGTTTTATATGCGATGCTTCTGTTTCCGGTCTTTTATTTAGTTTTTAACGGGAACACGTCAATTCGCTGGAGTTTTTATTATATTGTTTTCAATGCTATGCTTATTGCCTATATCCTACAGAATGAAGAACAACTTGATAAAAGGCTGTTAGCTGTATCGGGAGGGGGATGCATTTTAGTTCTTACTGGTATTTCTTTGTTGAGCATAAAATTAGGCTGGACAACAGAAATAAATCAGAGTGTGATTAAACGAGTCTGTGTTGTTGTTTCCGGTTGTGTTGTTCTCTATACATTTTCTTTATTAAAGAGTAAAAATAAGTTTTGTAAAGTTTTATTAATAAGTACTGTGATTGCCGAAGCAGTATTTTGTATGTGTCTGAGAGTTGTCAATGGTTCGAATAGTTTAGTTGCTAATTCCGAGAGTTGGAATGAATATCAACAGAAAATGTTAAACACAGATGCCGTTGATTTTATAAAAAAACAGGATTCTGGATTTTATCGTATCGATTTTGCGGATAATTCAAGCATTGCTTATAATTATCCAATAGTGAAACGATATAATGGTTTTACTTCCTATTTTAATGTCTATAATCATGAAACAAGGCCTTTGTATGATAATCGAAGTACTGATAATTGGTTTCTAGGTTATCAACCTTCAAAGTTTTTACTTAAGTCTTTATTAGGCTCAAAGTATATGATTACGTGGGAAGATAATCAATTTTTAATTCCTCATACCTATGATTTGATCTATGAGTCATCAAAACAAAAAGTTTATAAAAATTCTCTCGATATGTCATTAGGTTATGCCAGTTCAAAAATATCGGGATTCAATATCCTGGAAGATCTTGACAAATCTCAGGAAGACATTGTTCTGTTAAATTCGATTGTAATTCCAGAGGCAATGAATAATGAATCAAATATTAATGATATTTATCCATTAATTGCTGAGAACTTAATTAATTCTGGTTTTCCTTGGCATGAGAAAGAGGGCTATTTGTTTGTTGATTACAGTCAAAGTAATCCTTATGGCATAGTTGCTTACGAATTTTATAAAAATGGAAAACAAGTAAAATACGAGGAAAATTATGAATATGGATATACTGCCATCCGTGTTGATCAAGATATAGATGAAGTATATATCTATTGCAAAAATTTTAATAATATAAATGAATATATTCCTGTTAATGTATATTGGATTTCTGATAAGGTTATCGACCAATGCTTTTCTCGCTTAGCTGCAGAAGATCACTTTGAAAATGTTTTAGTTTCAGGTGAAGATCTCTCTGCGGATATAACAATTAACAATGAAAAAAAATGGGTTGCCACCAATATTCCATATAATCCGGGCTGGAAAGTCTGGGATAATGGTAAAATAGTGGATGTCAAAGAAGTGAATGAAGTATTTATTGGTTTTGAATTAGATGAGGGAGTTCATAGAATCCAATTTAAATTTATGCCCTCAGGTTTGAAGCTTGGGCTGGGAATTAGTTTTGGAGCATGTATAATCGTTATATTCTTAGGGTATAAGAAGGTAAAAGCAAGCCGATATTGTAAATGATTAAAAAATAACGTAAGATAAATAGGTTGAGAAAGGCGGAAATAACATGAAAAAGATTAGTATAGTTGTCCCTACTTATAATGAAGAGGAAAATGTAAAGCCTTTATCAGAAGCCATTATTAACGAATTGAGTATAAACTGTAATACATATGATTATGAATTAATATTCATTGATAATAATTCAAGGGATAACACTCGAAGCATTATCAGACATTTATGCAATGAAAATCCTAAAATAAAAGCGATATTTAATACTAAAAATTTTGGACAGGCTAATTCTCCATTCTATGGGATACTTTCGAGCACGGGAGATTGTACTATTCTTATCTGCGCTGACTTCCAAGATCCGATCGACATGATTCACCAATTTGTTCAAGAATGGGAACAAGGCTATAAGATCGTTATTGGAAGAAAGACAACTAGTAAAGAAAATAAAGTAATGTATACATTCCGCAGCCTTTATTACAAGTTGTTGAATAAATTTTCAGACTTTGAACAAATAGAGCATTTTACTGGCTTTGGTTTATATGATGCTAGTTTTGTGCAAACACTACGAGAATTAAAAGATCCAACGCCATTTTTAAGAGGTATTGTGGCCGAGCTGGGGCCGGAAAGAAAGGAAATTGCTTATACGCAGCAACAGCGCAGAGCGGGAAAAACAAAAAATAATTTCTTTCGGTTATATGATTTAGCAATGCTAAGCTTTACTTCTTATACGACAATAGGGTTACGAGCTGCAACTTTTATCGGGTTTATCTTTTCTATATTGAGTTTATTTGTCGCCTTTCTCTATTTAGTGCTTAAGTTAATAAATTGGTATACGTTCCCCATGGGGCAGGCGCCTATTTTAATTGGCGTATTTGTGTTTGGGTCGCTTCAACTATTTTTCATAGGGTTGATTGGAGAGTATATCATAGCAATGAACAAACGTTTAATGAATCGTCCGTTAGTTGTGGAAGAAGAAAGAATAAATTTTTAAAGCGGTGAAATATGAATAAGATAAATTTTGAAAAGCTAAAAATACGTTTACTTTCTTTGCTTATTCCAATATTTTGCTTTTTATTAATCCTTTGTACAGTTAAATTATGGCCCTTTGGTGAGCAAACGATAGTGAGCCTTGATTTAGATTCTCAATATATTTCGTTTTTCAGTTATTTAAAAGAAATTATCAGAGATCCTACGACTCTCTTTTATTCTTTCTCAAAAACGTTAGGCGGAGATATGATAGGCTTGGTTTCATATTACCTGATGAGTCCTTTTAACCTTATTGCTCTGTTTTTTTCTACAAGTAATTTGCCTATCGCGTTGACGCTTATAATTATTTTAAAAATAGGCTCGGCAGGATATACATTTAATCTTTTTCTAAAAAATAATGGATATACTTCGTTAATTTTTTCAACTTCTTACGCATTGATGGCTTTTGTTATCGCTAATTATAGTAATGTAATTTGGCTAGATGGAATCATACTCTTGCCTTTAATTGCTATGGGAATTGAAAAAATTATAATTGGAAAATCTCCGGCTTTTTATATTTTCAGTTTGTCGGCAAGCATCTTTACTAATTATTATATAGGCTATATGCTTTGTATTTTTTCTGTTATTTATTTTTTCTATTGCTTTTATTTCAAAGAGGAGACTCGGTCACTACGATCCAGCAAAGTTTTTATTAATTTTTGCTTTGCATCGATTATTTCAGGCGGTTTGGCAGCGGTTTTGCTGATTCCTGTAAAGTATTCACTGGAAACGACAAAAGGATTATTTGATCTATCAAGTATACAGTGGCAAGCTAACTTAATGTTAAAGGATTTATTTAGTAAATTAATATTAGGCAGTTATAACTTTAATGAAGCTATGTCTGGAAAGCCTAACATTTATTGTAGTTATATCGGTTTATTAAGCTTTGTTTTTTATTTCCTTAATAAGAGGATTGATAAAAAAGAAAAAACAGGATGCTTCCTAATATTATTGTTATTTTTAGTTTCCTTTATCTTCGAACCTATTAATTTGATTTGGCATGGCTTCAGTAAGCCAAATTGGTTTCCTTATCGCTATAGTTTTATATTTACTTTTTTTGTATTATTAATTGGTCATAAAGGATTGAATATAACTCTAGAAGGCAATAATAAAAGAATTGTTCTCTTAAGTGCAGGCATGCTAAGTTTATTTATTTTAATTGGTTATATGGGCAATTTTAGTTATCTAAATATTTATAAATTTTTAGTCAGCCTTATTTTTATTTCTTTTATAATTTTGTATCTTCTTAAAAACATGAAAGTCAAAGGAACATTGTTGGTAGTTCTAGTATTAGAACTTACTGTAAATGGTTATTTTAGTTTGAAGGAAATACCGCATTTATCTTTAAATGAGTATAAAACTTACGTTGATAAGGTAGAGCCAATCATAAAAAGTATTAGAAAAAAAGATAGTGGTTTTTATAGATTTGAAAAGACTTTTCAAAGAACACAGAATGATCCTATGCTTTTAAATTATTCTGGTTTATCTCATAACAGCTCGGCAGAAGCTCCTTTTGTGCGTAGCTATTTATATTCTCAATTAGGGTTATGCACAGAAGATAATTGGACTTATTATAATAGTGGGACAACGTATGCGAATGATTCATTACTAGGGATTAAGTATATTTTGACTGAGCAAAAAATTAGCAAAGGATATACTGCGTTAAATACTTATGGTGATTCCACTCTATATTTAAATGATTTTACCTTGCCTTTTGGTTTTTTGACTTCTGGGCCTGTACATTTATATTATCCTGTCGATTTTTCGTGGCTATCAAATCAAAATAATATCTGGAAAGTTCTTAGTAATAATGAAAATTTAGAAATTATGAAAAGTCTGGAATTTAGTATTATCAAAAATGACATTATTCAGAACGGTGATTATTTTAATTATACTGTGAACGGTGAAGATCCTTTTCTTGAATATCAGTTTGCAATGCCAAAAAAAGGACCAGTTTTCATTTATTTAACGTCCAATGATGAGAGAAAAGTAAAGCTGTTTATAAATGATGAATATCTTTGTGATTATTTCACTTATGGACAACATCAAATGATTCGTTTAGGGGAGTATGAGAAAGATGAGATAGTTACTTTGAAATTGAAACTAGAGGAAGAACAACTGGATATTCAGTCTGTAAATTTGTTTTATCAGGATATGGATGTTTTTGAGGAAGCTTTTACAAGTTTGATTAATAATAATACTTTGATGATAGAGAATAAAAAGAATGGTTATATTGCGGGGCATATCGAGGTTAAAGAGCCATCAAATTTAATTTTACAAATACCATATGATCAAAATTGGAGATTTTATGTTGATGGTA
>NZ_GG657558.1:255360-265784 GCF_000157995.1 Holdemania filiformis DSM 12042 | reverse complement strand
AGGTATTTATAGTACACTTCACTTAGATGAGGGATTTCATGATATCAAAGCGATATATATTCCAAGAGGATTAAAACTAGGTATTGCAATTACAATAATATCTTTAATAATTATGTTCATTTGGCTAAGGATGAATGAACTTTGAATCAATATTTGGAGGAGCGTAAAAATATGTTAAGTAAAAGGAATAAATTAGTATTATTAAGTGCAATTATAATTTTAATAAGCTTAATTATATTCTCACCCTACTTAATTAATAATATGCCATTGACATACGGGACTGATATAAAACCACAATGGTTTGAGTTTTATACTGAATTTAAGAATCTGATAATACAGTTTTTTGAAACAAAACAATTACCTTTTTACTCATGGAATTTATTTTTAGGCAATAATTTCTTTGCTTCTAAAAGTTACTACTTGATGGGGGATATATTTAGTTATATAGGTTTGTTAATCCCTTTAAATTTTTTTGACGTTGCTCAAGTATTAGAAGTAATAAAATTTTTAGTTTCAGGATGGACAATGTATTATTTGCTAGGATGCTATAAATTTAATTCTAAAGTTAAATTAATTGGTTCTATTGCTTATACATTTAGCTCTTGGGCAATTTTTTATAGCGGGCAATTATCTTTTCTTTCGTTCTATTGTTGGATGCCATTATATTTTGCGTCCATAGAATTATATTTACGAAAAGGAAAAAAGCTGATGTTTCCTTTTATTTGCATGATTTTGTTATTCACAAATTTTTATTTCTTTTATACACTATCTTTCTTTTACTCCAATTTATTATATCTACCGCTATAGCTTGTTAAAAGATAATTTTAAAAATTTTATAAAAGATACCCTAGTTTTAATTGGTTGTTATTTGCTAGGTGTTTTTATGACCGGTGTGTTAACATTGCCGACAATGGCATATATTCTTCATAATGACCGTGTTGGTCAATTTTCTTTGAAACTGTTTTTTGAACAACCAAGTATTTATCTTCACGAATTATGTGCTCGGTTAGTACCGAATTATATCTATATTTATCGAACTAACGTTTTTGAAACTACTGCTCATACAACTAGAGAGCTATGTTTATATAGCGGAACTTTAACCGCTGTTTTGCTACCGCAAATTTTTTCGGATAAAGATAAAAAATTCAGAAAAGCAACTTTAATATTCTATATAATTTTGAATTTATTTTTGATATTCCCATTTTTAAGTTCAATGGCTCATGGTTTTAGTGATCCAACTTTTCGATGGACAATGATATTAATCCTTGTTCAAATTTTAACTGTGTGTCATTATTTGGAAAATATCAATCAATTAAATACTAAAAATTTAAAGATAACAATGGGTATTTCGATCTTTGTATTAATTGCAGTTATTCCGTTGACTGTGATCCTTTCAAAAGGAAATACAATATCTGCTTATAGAAATCAAATATTGCTGTTTTTATCTGCTATTATTTTTGTGGTTATAAATACGTGGCTTTTATTAAATAAAAAATCTTATATATGGTTCTTAACGGTGTTGTGTATTGAATATTCCATTTCAGGATTTACTTTATATTATTCTCGGATGCGCAGTGAAGGAATAACTTATGATTTTATTAAGTCTGCTACGCATGTTCTACAGGATAAAGATCATGAATTAAATTATTTTTTAGAGAATATTGAACCTGTTAATTCACTACAGTATTATAGAACTTATATTCCTTTAGAGTCAATCTATTGGGATTTTAGTCATAACATGAGTTTAATGGTTCAATTACAAGGAACAATGACTTATGATTCAACATATGCACCAAGTTTTAACAAAATGAAAGAAATTGCTCCAGAAGTGAAAGACTATGATTCTGAATGGATTTTTAATATTAAAAATCCGGATATACTTCAATTTTTAAGTGTAAAATATGCAATTGTCACCAATCCTTCAGAATTGCCTGAAGGACTGAGCTGGCGTTTATTAACTGATAATTATAGATCCGGATTATTAGTTTATAGAAATGATGATTACCGCTCCTTGGGAACTACTTATAATCAGATAATTACTTATGAAGAGATTGAATCTACAAAATTAATTACTCATTTATCAGATATCGTTGCATGTGAATCGAGCGATTTAATGGAAATTCAGAACATGATGAATTCTAATCATTCTGTTGAACTTGAAAACATAGCTCATCAGGGAAATTATCTTACGGGTACCTGCAACACAGATGAGTCAAGTTTTCTTGTCTTATCACTACCTTATGACAAAGGATGGAAAGTCTTTGTAAACGGTCAAAATGTAAAAACATATTCTGTTAATGGTGGTTTTGTTGGATTTGGAGTTGAAGTGGGTAATAATCAAATTGAAATGTATTTTACACCTGTAGGCTTTAAACAAGGAGCAATAATATCTTTGATTGGAATTATGGGGTATGTTGCATTAATTGTTTATGAAAAATTAAAAATCAGAAATAGTAGGAGATATAAAAATGAGCAAAGTATTTAAAAAGCGGCCTTGGATTTTATTGATTATTCTCCTTTCTTGTTTAGCAGGCAGTATCATCCTTCCATATATTCTTACAGATACGCCATTTATGCTGGGGTGGGATATGCGGACCCAATATAGTTCTTTCTATGAAAATCTTAAAACAATGTTCTTAGAAATGAAAAATACAGGTTCACTTCCATTTTATTCTTGGTCTGCATTCCTGGGTAATAATTTCTGGGGGAGTAAACTTTTCTATTATCATGATATATTTGATTATTTATCATTATTGATTTTTCCTAATTTTGATTATAATCGAGTTATTATGCTACAGACTTTTGTGAAACTGGGAATTGCAGGGGTTTGTTTTTATCGCTATTGTCAATATCATCATTATTCCAGTTCTACAAGCATTATTGGCTCATTGTTATTTGCGTTTTCTTCGTATTCATTAGAAGCGTTAAAAGATCCATTTTTCCTGTCATTTTATATTTTTATCCCACTATATTTTCTGGCAATAGATCGGTATTTGATTGAGAAAAAGAAAATAGGATATATCTTAATTACTGCATTTTTAGCGATTACAAATTACTATCACTTTTATTCACTTAGTGTTTTCAGCGTTATTTATTTTATTTATAGATATTCATGTTTGCATAATACATTGAAAGGCTTTTTTAAAGAAGCAATCCCTTTAATTGGTGCTTATATTATCGCTGTTTTACTTGTAGGATTTGCATTAATTCCTGAGTTTTTTAATATTCTTACGAATCAAAGAATTGGAAATTCTTCTGCTTTCTTATTCTATGATAGTATAAAGACATATTTTTACATTTTATCCGGTTTGTTTTTTCCATCAAGTATAATTATCAATCGCACCAATGAATTTTCGTCAATCTATACTTATGTTTCTGATAATAACACCGTATTATATGTATGCCTTTGGGCAGGATCATTTTGTTCTCTATTGATTCCGCAAATATTTTCAAAAAAAGGAAAGAACAAAAATACTATAATCTTTTTATTGGTCAATTTATTAATCCTGATAATACCGTTTGGTTCTTCGATTATGCATGGCTTTAGTGAACCGGCTTTTCGTTGGTTACAATTTCCTTTGTTTGTTAATCTTACTTTGATTCTGCCTTATTTAGATGAAAATCAACTTATTAATAGAAAATGTTTGTTCTTGTCTGTTTTATTTATATCTTTGATCCTTCTTTTAGGAACACCTTTATTAGGAATTTTGTGTAATATTCCTTTTCAAAAATATAGCCGCGAATATAGTTTAATATTAATTGCTTTACCTTTTTTATGGATAGGTTATTTTGTCTTGTTAAAAGGAAAAAAATGGATATTTATTATTTTCACTTTCGTTGAGGTGTTATTTGTGTCTTATATGTCAGTGTATTCTAACAGTTATTATCGACAATTTACAAAAGAAACAATTCAAGGCGTTACTCACGTACTACAGAATCGCAACGATTTGAATCAATATCTTTTAACATTAGATGCGAAAAATAGTGAACAATTCTATCGTATTTATGTTGATCCTAGTGCTGTTTATTGGGATTATTCTACGAATTTAAATTTAAATTTTAATGTTATGGGATTGATGACATATGATTCCACAGTATCTTCTTCAATTGTAGATATGAATCGTATTGCTGATATTGAGTCCTATTTACCATGGTCTTATGAAATCAAAGATCCCTATCTGATAGATTTTTTATGCACAAAGTATGCGGTGGTTACAGATATTTCACAACTTCCTCATAAGGATTTTAAACAGGTAGGGGAGTTTAACTATCTTTTAATATTTGAAAATCTGCATTATCAAAATTTTGTCCGAACTTATCATAGTATAATAACGCTGAATCATGAAAATATTCAAAGCGAAGAGATATTAAATACTGTAATATGTCATGAAGAAGATCTTGATCAGTTGGAAAATTTAATTAATTTATCAGGAAATGTAGAATGTACCTATATCAATCGTCAATCAAACCAGATCTATGCAGGAATTAATTCTTCCGATTCAGAGTTTGTATCAATACCTATTCCTTATGATGAAGGCTGGAATATTGAAATTAACGGAGAAAAAATTCAATATTATTCAGTGAATGGAGGCATGATTGGGTTTTCTGTTCCGAAGGGGTATAGTGAAATTCATATGATTTTTATCCCACAAGGTTTTAAGATGGGAATGGTGGCAAGTTTAACCGGTGTTCTTTTACTGATTATTTTAGTTATAGCCGAGAAAATTCAAAAGAAAGTAAAAAAGCAGAACTTGTAATCTGCTTTTTATCATCTGTGGGCTAATTCATCTTCAATCATATCTATTGTGCGTCGAAAACCATCTTGTATGGAAATAGTAGGTTTCCAGCCTAAAGCTCTCAGCTTTTGGGTAGATATATTTATGTAGGTAGTTACCTTATTTTCAATATAAGCGGAATTTGTCTCACGGTTTTTCTTATAAAACCTAATATTTCTATCTGGAAAAGCTTTGATTATTTCTTGCGCTAGTTCTTTGATAGAAACGAAACATTCATCATTTGCCATATTGTAGGCTTCTCCGGGAAGTCCGTGAGACAATAAAGTAAGACAAGCAGAAACCAGGTCTAGTACATAACAAAAAGCTCGTTTTGCTTCTCCGGTTGATTTCATAACAATCTGGTTATTTTCAATTACAGATTTAACAAATTCGCTAAATACGCGTTGATCATGATGATAATCTAATGTTGGACCGTAAGTATGAAAGATTCTTAGGCAAGTAACAGGGATTTGGTATTGTTCATAATATGATTTGCAAAGAGTTTCACCCATCCGTTTGCTTTCGCTATAACAACTACGGATATCTAACGGATCAATTGTACCCAATGTGTTTTCTGTAATAAGCTGTGAATTAGAAATTTTACCATAAACTTCAGCGCTTGAAAAATATAAAAAATGCTCAATTTTTTTCTTGCGAGCTAATTCAAGAAGATAATAAGTGCCCAAGATATTGGGCAGTGCAACATCAACTGGATTAGTTTTGTAATACTGAGGATCTGCCAATGATGCAGCGTGAATGATATAGTTGATATTTTCTTCAGTTCTTAAAGGTGTGTTTAACTCTGAAACTAAACATTGAATATTTTTATTTAATTTATTACCAAACAATAATTCAACTTTTTTTAAATTACGAACGATAAGCAGTATCCTTAAATTTAGATTTTTCTCTGCATTTAAATAAATAAAGTATTCTGTTAAATACCGGCCAAGCATTCCTGTTGCCCCGGTTATAAGAAGTGTTTTATTTCTTAAGAACTCATAATCTAAATTCTGCGAGACTAATTCTTGAAAATCAGTAGTTAAGTCCATGATATCCTCCCATAAAAACAAGCTATAATATATTATATAGTATAACTACTTTTGTTTCGACTAAACTTTAATTTTCTAAAGCTTATTTTAGAAACTTGCATAACATTAGGTTAAAGGATAAAATAAGAAAAGATTTATTGAGGTGAAATTATGAAATATCTTGTGGGCAGTGTATATCCAATTCTCTTAATACTGATCGCTGTTGTTTTATGGCATAATGATAAAATCAGGGAAACAGTAAAAACTAATAAAAAATCTATTTTGCTGTTTCTTTTATTCAATTTCGTAATGATTAATGTTATGTTATTTCTTCATTTGCGACAAGAACAGTTTATTGCCTATTGGGATTTTGGCGGCTTTTGGCGTAAATCAGTTGAATTTAATCAGATGATGGATCGAAGTGTAAAAGAAGCCATGGATAACCTTTGGTTTTCTTTGAACTATTCAGAATACTCATATTTACCCGAATGGTTCTTATATCTGCCTACGCAGTTATTAGGAAGCTCTTATCCGCGGTTTATTTTAGCTATGTTTAATAGTTTTGTGCTTCCTGCTAATTTAATATTGTATATTTTTAGCTTGATGCTTTTAGGTGATAAACAATCAATGCTGAAAAAAAGCTTTCCTGGGATTGTTTATCACTACCTTTGCGGGTAACTTATATTCCATGGTTTTCGGATATATCGGCAGTGCAGGTTTACCTTTTATTACCAGTATCTTGCTATTAGTTTATGCAGGCGGCTTAGATACATTTGACTGGAAAAATAATGTCTTTATTGGGATATCTATGATAATTCTATTATTAGTTAGACGATGGTTTGCTTATTGGATTGTAGGTTTCTATATTGCTTATACTTTAGCATATTTAATAAAGGAAGGGTCTGCGCACTCTCTTACAAAGTCAAAAATAAAAGTACAATTTATGAATATGCTTGTTTGCGGCATCATTCCATTAACCATACTATTAACTTTATTCTTCCCTTTATTTAAAACAATCACAACTTATAACTATGCTGAAGCATATTCTGTAGCAAAGGTTGGTGGAGCTGCTTATGTTATTGGCTGGTTCATTCAATTTTACGGTTGGCTTTTAATCATTTTGCTAATCATCGGGTTCTTTTATGGGATTAAATCGAAAGAACATCGTCTAATTACTTGTTTATGTGTTATCCAAACATTAGTTGCTGTCATTTTATTTAATCGTGTACAAAGCTTTGGATCTCATCATTATTACATTATTAATGGCCCTGTGATGATTCTGATGATTTTCGGTTTAAAGAAGGTTCTTGATTGTTTATCTGATAAGAAGAGTGCTGCACTTCTTGCTGCTTCTGCCTGCTTAATTTGTATAAATTTTTCAAAAACAGTGGTATTTGGTAAAAATCCTAAAGTTGATGTATTCTTAGATAAATTAAATGTGTTGATATCAGCACCTTTTCCTGATTTGAGAATCCGTAATGATCTTGATCAAATCCGAAATATGGCAGAATTTTTAGATAAGACGCCTAATGAATATGAATACGTATATGTTTTATCTAATTCTGTATTATTTAACGATGATATGTTAAGAAATGCCTTTTTTCCAGAGAAGAATGAAGGGGTTGCAAATTTGTTGGTTGCTGATGCTTATGATTACCGCGATGGAATACCCGCTGATTTTTTTCAGTATTACTATATTGTTGTTGCGGATCCTATTCAACTTCAATTTGGTGCAGAAAATCAGAAATGTGTCAGTATATTGGCAGAATTTATGCTGAATTCTGAAGAGTCTGGTCCTTATTATCGTATAATTAGAGAATATGATTTAGACAATGATGTGCATATCAATATTTATCAAAGGGTAGAACAAGTTCCAAATGAAGTGCGAAAAGAAATTAGTGATCGCTATCGTAGCTTCTATCCTAACAATCCAGAGCTGTACGAATTTAATATGTTATCTTGAGTAGAAAGCATGGTTTTAGAGTTAATAAGGGGGACCATAACTCCTGGATCAATGTTATTCAGAAGGTGTTAAGTTTATGAAATCTAAAGAAAACATTTATTCTTTAAAAATACTTGGACTTTTTTTGTTAGTAATTATCATTCTTGTCCTAATTTTTTTAGGTTGCTATGTTGAGAACAAAGGAGTGTATATTTTTCCTGGTGATTCTGTTGAACAAATGTATCAATTCTATCTAGGAGGCTGGGAAAGAATTCACGCTGGTACTTTATCTCAATTTGATTGGTCATTAGGTGTTGGCGGAAATATAATGGCGTATGTTTATTATTTTCTAACAAGTCCGTTTTTCTATATAACCTTGTTTTTTCCTAGAGAAGGTATGCAGTATTTGATGTTAAATTTAAATAGTTTAAAAATATTTCTGCTATTTATAAGTACTTATTATTGGGCAAGTAAAATCACTGGAAATAAAAATTCAAAGATAATCGCGAGCTTTATTATAACTTTTTCAGGCTGGGTATTCTTTTATTATGCATACAATATGTTTTTAGATGCATTTATTTTATATCCTTTAATTTTAGGGTTGACTGAAGAATATTTAAAAAATAATAAGTATGTGGCTTTAACGTGTTGCATCGGAATTTTAGGAATTATAAATTATTATTTTTTATATATGTTTCTTCCCTTCCTTTGTGTTTATGCTTTAATTCGGTATGTCAACGTGAATCAATTAGGCTTTAATTTCAAGTTAATGATTAAAGTCGGATTAAAGTTTGCAGGAATTATTTTACTGGGAATTTGCTTAAGTGCTGTAATTTTGCTTCCATGCGGATTTCTCGTTATGCAAAATAATCGATTTATGACTAATGAAATTAGTTATTTTGATACAATTGGAATCAATGAAATTGTGTATTTTTTCAGCACTTTGTTTACACCTGTATTTGAAAGATTTAATGCCAGTTATCTTATTCCGGAACATACGCATGAATTTATAGGGTGGGGCGGAGGTTGTAGCCTATTTGCCTTTATTATTAAACCACTCTTACTTCCTTTAGTGTTCTGCTTAAAAGATAAATACAAAAGGAACAGCTTAGTTATTAGTTATTGTATGTTACTTCTATTACTTAATTTTCAATATGGGTGGTATTTATTGCAACGCTCTATAGATACTCGCTGGCTTTATATGTTTTTGTTTGTTGATGCGCTGGCTCTTATTGAAATTAATGAAGAATTAGAAGATAAGAGGTTGAATTCGAGGAAGTTGATTTTTTCCTTTATGATTTCTGGTAGCGTGATTGCTGTCTTATTATTGAATATGCTTTATCATCACTATTGGCCTAGAAAACAAATGATTGAAGTAGGCGTGGTATCGGTGTTGATGATTATTTTTATGATGTGTTATGTTGTTTACTATAATTCAAGAAAAAAGGAAACTTGGTTCCTACTAACGATTTTGACTTTGGAGGCAATTGCATCAGGAAGGATATTTGTTGCTTATAATTATGGAATTGACCATACTTTTTTTGAGCAACCAGAACAGTCCACTGAGGCTATAGAGTATATTAAGCGTATTGATCACGGTTATTACCGTATTCTATATGGTTCAGAATCATATCAAATCCCGGGAGCGCCAGGGGCGTTTGTTATTACAACTCCCAATGAACCATTTTCAAAAAATTATCCAGGTTTTTCTTTTTACAATACAATTTATAATACAGAGACATCTGATTATTATAATAGGACTAGTCCAAATTGGTTTGTATCTGAAGCTATGGGGAGAAATAAAATTTATAATTTACTGTCTGCTAAGTATTGGATTACTTATGACTATGAAAGTCAGATTCCTGATGATTATGAATTACTTTATAAAGATAAAGATACAGGATTTTCAATTTATAAAAATCCATATTTCTTAGAACTTGGTAAGACTTATGATAAAACAATTAATAAAGAGTTTTTTGATTCCTTGCCTGTTTTGTTGAAAGATCGAATTATGCTAGATTATCTCGTTACTGAGGAAAGCACTAATTTTGAATATGAATTAAATGATAATTTTATATTTTTGGGACAATTGCCAGAGTGCAGTACAAGAGAATTAGTTCTAGAAGATCCGATTTCAAACGGGAATTTGTATGTAGTTAATTATGGTGTAACCGAAATAATCATATCATTATATAATGATAACGAGCTTTTAAAAGTTTATCCGTATAGTCAATATAATTATGTCGACTTAAGAATCGACGATAATATGGAAGTGAATAGAATTGTAGTTGAAGGTGGTAATTATTCAGGTGTTGCCGCTTTTATGGATGTTTACTTTGAGCCGAATGATGGAAGCTACGACCAATGGTATCAACAGACTCAAAAAGAGAAGTTCGAAAATGTTTTATTTAATAACGATTACATAGCTGCAGATATCAATTTAACGGATGAACGATATATATTTACATCCATTCCTTATGATAAAGGTTGGAAAGTTTATGTGAACGGCGAGAAGGTGCCGTATGAGAAAGTGAATTTAGGATTTATCGGTCTACGCTTAGGAAGCGGTAATTATCATTTGGAATTTCGCTATGAAATCCCATATTTAAAAGTAGGTGCAATAATTTCGCTGGGTTCTTTAATGATTCTAATATTGCTTTCGATGAGAAATTCAAAAAA
>NZ_GG657558.1:225408-253645 GCF_000157995.1 Holdemania filiformis DSM 12042 | reverse complement strand
AAATTCAAAAAAGTTTAGAAAATCTTAATTTGACTCGAATACTCAGAAACTCTATAATGACAAATATGAACACATTAAAAATGATAAGAAATCTGATTTTGATTTTATTGATAGCGATAGTGAGCGGTCTGGCTCTGAACACTATCGCTTTTTCACTTCCTGTTCAGCCTGTAAAAGAAAATCTTAAAGAGAACTTGGAAGTTTTTGAAAAGGAAATGGAGTCGGAATATTTCAGGGTTATCGAAAACGATGATGCCACCATGCTGGATTTATATACAGATGCTCTGATGATGAACACGATGATTTATGAGAGTGATCAAAATAACTTTGTTAATGCGGTGGCAGCGCATCACTATTTCAACGAGGACCAAACGATGCAACAAAGCTTTCTGGATCTTATTGAAGAAAAGACAGAAGGAAAAGAGGTCTACGCCTATGCACGTTATTGGCATGGATACCTGCTTCCGCTAAAGCTGGCATTGTCTTCGATGACCTATCTCGACTTTCGTATCTTAAACCTGTTTTTACAAATCCTTTTGTTAGGTCTGGCTGTAAAAACAATGGCGGAACAGGGCGGCAGGAAGCTAGTGATCCCCTTATTAGTTGCTTTTGTCTTTCTAATGCCTGTCGCTACGGCCTATTGCTTACAGTATTCGTTCATTGTGTATATCACATTGATTGCGACGATTCTATTATTTCATTTCCGAGAGAACCTGGATCAAAGAAAAAATGCGATTTATTTCTTTTTCATGATCGGAGTGGTGACCAATTACTTTGACCTGTTGACTTATCCTCTGATTACGTTTGGAATTCCGGCGGTTCTTTTGTTATTCAGCGGTAAAAAGAAAACGACTATTTTAGAATCTTTGATCACTTTTGCGGCGATAGCCTGCGCCTGGATCGGTGGTTATGCCCTGATGTGGGTGGGGAAGTGGACTGTAGCTACGCTGGTTCTTCATGAGAATATTTATCTGGATGCGATCCAACAGATTATTCTGCGTACTAACGATGAAGTGAAGAATTTGGAACTAACCTATTCCATGGTATTAGAAAAAAATCTGAAATTGCTGCAGCGTTTACCCTATGCTCTTTTATTCTATATCCCATTAATGATGAAAATTCCTTCAATCGTCGCTTTACTGATTCACGATCAACGGTTATTCATTCAGAAAATACTGATAATGACC
Source organism: Holdemania filiformis DSM 12042 (assembly GCF_000157995.1). GTDB lineage: Bacteria > Bacillota_I > Bacilli_A > Erysipelotrichales > Erysipelotrichaceae > Holdemania > Holdemania filiformis. The sequence goes on along the minus strand of NZ_GG657558.1, from coordinate 252,458 downwards.
TGTTTCGTATGTGTCCCCTTAGTTTGGATTCTTGTTTTGCGGAATCATTCATTTATGCATTATTTTTATACGTATCGTATTTTAATTATTGCTTCATTCGCAATTCAGTGCGCTGCTTTTTCAACCCCGTCATTATTGCGAAATGCTGAAGAGTAAGTTTATAACGTGTTTTCTTCTCTGAAAAATTCACAACCCGAATTAAATTCTGGTATACTATAAAAGGTGATGAAAATTGAAACATCTTGTCAGTGTCATTGTTCCAGTCTATAACGTACAAGCCTATCTGGACCGATGTGTTCAGTCAATTGTAGATCAGACGTATTCAAATTTGGAAATTCTTTTAATTGATGACGGCTCAACGGATGAGTCATATCGATTAATGCAGAACTGGGCTGAAAAAGACAAACGAATTCGTTTGCTTCAAAAAACGAATGGCGGGTTAAGCGACGCCCGGAATTTTGGAATCCAAAGAGCGCGGGGAGAATACTTAGCGTTTATCGACAGCGATGATTTTATTCGCCCGGCGATGATCGAAAAAATGTTGGCGGCGATGGTCGAGCAGCGAGCTCAAATCGGTGTTTGCGATATGGAGTATCTCTATGATGACGGCCGGGTTGAATTTGCCAGCGGCGGAGAGTTTGCTGTAGGGGATGTGAAAACCCACCCGGAATTAATTCGTATGAATAACAGCGCTTGTAATAAGCTTTTTGCCCGTTCTCTGTTTCAGGACATTGAATTTCCGGTTGGAAAATGGTATGAGGATTTGGCAACGATTCCGATGATCTGCTTTAATGCGGAACGGATTGTAAAAGTGAACGAAGCGTTTTATGTCTATTATCAGCGGTCTGGTTCGATCGCGCACAGCGCAAATCCTAAAATATTTGATATCTATAAGGCGATTCAGCGAGTCATTGAATATATAGAGGTTCATTGCGATGATACATCTTTGAAAAACCACTTTATTCAGGAAATGAAGCATTGCTATATCATCCATGGATTAGATTTAACAACGCTGCGGATCAAGGACTTTGATGAATCGGAAGACAGGGAAAAGTATTTGGCGGAGAACATGAAGCAATTAAAACAGTGTTATCCGGATTGGGAGCAGGATGCATTTGTAAAATCAGCGGGATTGAAGAAAAAACTGATCATTGCGCTGTTGAAGAGGAAACAATGGAAGGCGGTGCTCGGTATTTATGACCGGTCAAAATCAGCGTGACAAACGCAGAATTTTATTTGTTAACGATGAAATGGAAATGGGCGGCGTTGCCCGCGTTTTAAATACATTGATGAAAAATCTTGATCAGCAGGTATATCAAATCGATTTGTTGGTCTTACATAAAACAGGCACACTGCTTCAGGATATCCCAGAGGGTGTGCATGTGATTGAAGGAACATCGTTTTTTAACGCCGTGGACAGCCCGCTCAAAGAATTACTGAAAAAGGGAGACCTTCCGCATCTTTTCAGTAAGCTGCGCTTGCTGCTGTACATGAAAACAGGATTGATCCGCAGTAAAATCCTCAAGGAGCGAAAAAAGATGTTGTCCGGCGTCTATGATGTGGAAATGGCGGCGAAAGAGGGATTCTGTACAATCTTTACCGCTTATGGCAATAGTAAGCGGAAAGTCAATTGGGTATTGACTGATTACAGTGTCTGCAATTACTCCGCAAATCATATGCGATTGGTGAAGTCTGCTTTGCAGAAGATCGATCTGAATATTGCGGATTCAGCGGAAGCCACGGAGGCCTATAAAAAGGTCTTCGGTATTCAGAATGTCATAACGATTCATAATCTGATGAATACTGAAAAAGTAGAAAAAGGAAAGACAAAAACAGAAGATCAAGCAGAGATTGATCCTTCAAAACTGAATGTGATTTCAGTAATCCGATTTCATCCGCAAAAGGCAGCGGATCGATTGCTGCTGGCGCATAAATATGTGCTGGATCAGGGGATTGAACATGAACTTTATTTAATCGGCGGCGGCGAGCAGGAAGCGATGTTATTGAAAATGCAGAAAGATCTGAATCTGACGCACGTTCATTTCCTGGGCTTTAAAACAAATCCGTATGCCGACATCCGGGTTTGCGATTTGTTTGTCCTGCCTTCTTTGTATGAAGGCTTCGCGACGGTGATCAATGAATCGTTTATTGCCGGAACGCCGGTCTTGTCGACGGAGGTTGCGGGTGTTCATGAACAGATCACTGCGCCGCATTTTGGATGGATTGTTGAGAATAGCCAGAAAGGCTTGAACGAAGGCTTGTTGAACGCGTTGCAATCGAAGGATCAGCTGCAGGAGATGAAACGGCAGCTGCAGGGATATCATTATCCGAATGATAAAATCATCCGAAAGTTTACAGAAGTTTTATAACGGAGGCGGATGTATGGAAAAATTAAAAAAAGGAAAGTCCTGGTGCTGGCTGTTAGGCGCTTTGTTCATCTTTGTCCTGTTTTACTACATGACCGTCAGGACGCCGCTGGCGGGAGATGATTGGGGCTACGCGGTCAATGGGATGAGCGGAAATCCGTTCGTCAAAGCGTGGGAATTCTATTTCTCCTGGTCGGGACGTTATTTCGCGGAGCTTTGGGGCTTCATCGTCGCGCCGAGAAAAGGCCTGTGGAATTTCCTGAATCCAGCCTTATTCGCAGGAATCTATGTTTTGCTATATCAAATTGTGAATCCGAAGCGTAATCCGTTATCCGTAGCGGTCTTGATTGCCGCGATGATGTTAACGGTGGCAGACCGGCTGCGGATGGAAACCTACACTTGGATTATGGGAACAACCTATGTCGTGCCGTTATTTTTGATTCTGCTGGTCATCTGGATGATGAAAAATATCTTGTTTTCGGAACGAAAAATAAAAAAAGGACATTATGCCGTGCTGATCCTTCTTAATTTTTATATCGGTTTGGCTATGGAAAATTGTTCAGCGGCCAGTATTTTGCTGAATCTTCTGATGCTGCTTTATGCATATTTCAAGCGAAAAGACGCGTTGAAGTTAACTGGCGCGGGACTCGTGGTCAGCGTGCTTGGCTTTGCCTTGATCCGGATGTCGCCGGGCGCGGCGTTCCGGCTGGCAAGGGATAACCAGGCGTGGATTGCGCTGGGCTTGTTCGGTCAGATCCAGCAGAACTGGGGTAATTTCCTGAATTACACATTCATTGCGAATAAATATATGATGCTGATTCTGAGCCTGATCACATTCCTGGCCTTGATTCATCATTGGGTAGACCGGATCTGGATGAATAAAAAAGATAAGCTGGCGGCGTTCGTTCAAGGATTCATCTTGACGATCGCGATTGTGGCCTGCTTTGCCCCGACATTCGTCGAGAAAATGAACCTTGAGGTTTTCAGTTTCTTTTATGACCTGGAAACGCCTCAGGGCTTGATCTTCTGCTCGATCTTTTATATTCTTTATATCGTCAACCTGTTTTGGATCTTATTTACTTTATATCAGGATGAAGAACGTTTAGAAAAATTGATGATGGTGATGATGGCGGGAACGTGTAATTTAGCGATGCTGCTTTCGCCGATTTATGGTCCGCGGAGTTCATTGTATACGGTGTACTTTATCATCTTATTAACGGCTTCGGTGGCTTCGAAAATTAAAATCAGTTCCGCTGAGGCGGCGGTGATTCTGATTTGCTGCTCAGGGATGTGTCTGCAGCGCAGCTTATCTTGGAAGCGAATCTACACCCAGGTTGCGCAAGTTCAGTCGGAACGGGAATCCATTCTGCAGTATTATCGTGAGCATCCGGAGGATGATGAAGCCTGGATCCCGCGGATGCCGGAAGAAAGCATTCATTCCGCAGACATTGAGGAAGGCGATACTTATCATCAGAATAGTTTCAGAGAATATTATGGTTTGCCGGAAACGACAAAATTAGTTTTTTATAAGAAACAATAACCTCAATCGTAAAAAAATTAGACAACCGGAACGAAAACCGGTACAATGTCACAGAACTTCACAAAGGAGGCTGACTGATGCGAAAAATCAAAGAGTTTCTGCGCCCCTGGTTTACGCAGGGAACAGCGATTGGAATTTTACTTTTAATTCTGGCGTTTCAGCCGATGATAGATCTGGACTATTTGATTTATCCTTTTTTAAATCAGTTTGGCTTGCCGCGTCCATCGACGATTATCCGGTATTTGCTGATTCCCACTTTGATCGTCGGATGTTTTTACAACAAGGGAAAAAATCGTCGGAAAACGCTGATCCTGGGCGGATTGTATGTCGCGGTCTTCGCGGTTTATTTTCTGATTCATGTCCAGGTGACGAGAAATGCCGCGGAACTGCTGCGACTGACTTCCAATTTCCAGTTCTCCTTGTTCGGCGAGCTGGTCTATTGTTTAACGTTGATCATTCCCTTTGGGCTGATCGCCGCCTTTACGACGCTGCAGGTCAATGAGAAATTATTAAAGCAGATCACGGCGATTTTGTCAGCGACGATCTCATTTCCCATTTTGATCAGCGACTTGTTTGTCTTTGGACAGTCGACCTATCTGGGCAATACTGCGGCTAGTTTCTTCAGCTGGTTTACCGGGATATATGAAACAGTGGAACCACGGCGGTTAGCGTGTAAATTTTTCTTTGATGAAGGAAATACGATTGGGATTCTCTTATTTATGCTGCTGCCGTTATTGTATTATTTCTTTTCCCGGAGCAAGGAACGCAAGGGAAAAATTTCCTGGGCAATGCTGATCATCGTCCAGAGCTTGTCCATGTTGATTTTGTCGACGCGGGTAGCGTCGCTGGGCGCGTTTTTGATCCCGATCGCCTTTGCCGGACTTTATCTCTTTGACGGCCTGCTGCTTCGGCATCAGAAAATAAAGGGGATAGTGCTGATTTTCTGCGCTGCTGTATCGTTAGTCAGCGTGATGATTCTGCCCTATACGCCGGCCATTCAAAATCAAAAGCGTGATGCTCAAAGCGACGACGCGGTGCGCGGTGACGATGATTTGCTGCAAAAAGGAATTTTAGCCTATGAAGGCCGTTTAAAACTGACGCCAGGCTCGAAAGCCTATGAAGAATTCTGTTTAAAGGCCTTTGAGAAGTCCGGAATTGAGGATAATCTGATATCCAGTATTCCCAAGATGTATTACATGGATTGGTATAGCTACAAGGCCGATCCAGTCTTCTGGAGTGATTTGTTGTTCACCGTGCCGTTGGAAGAACGCTTAACGGGCCGACAGTTCCAAACCTATTTCATGAATGTGAAATGGGGAATGGCGGATTCCAAGATGAAATTATTTGGTATGGGATATACACCGTTTATGAATGGCTCCATTCTGCTCGAGCAGGACTTTATCCAACAAAAATATACGCTCGGCTACCTGGGCGATCTCCTGCTGGCAGGCCCTTGGCTGATTCTGACCGTTGTCGGCGCTGTGTTTGTTCTGCTGCGATGGAAGAAGTGCATGAACCTGGAGATCATGGTTCTGGCTACATCCCTGTGCTGCGGCTTGGGAGCAGCGTATCTCAGCGGTCATACGTTAGATCAGTTTGTCACGACGATGTTTATGGCGCTGATCGCGGCGATTCTGCTGGATCGGGTTTTTGGTCTTCATGATGATTCAGAAAGGGAGGGTAAACAATGACGAAAATAAAATCGTTTTTTCATTCGCATAAGGCGATGAAAGGCTTCGTTCTCCTTTTGTTTATCATCCAGCCTTTGATCGATCTGGATTACTTAATCTATCCGTTTTTTGATCAGTTTGGAATTCCCCGGCCGTCGACGATTATCCGTTTTTTAATCATTCCGCTGGCTGTGTTATGGACGTTTTTCCTGGCCGATAAAAATAAAAAGAAAACGTTGTTGTTTGGCGGTTTGTACGGCTTAGCGCTGGCAGTTTATTTTCTGCTGCATATCCGGCAGGGGGCTCAGATTTACAAAAGCTTATATCTGACGCCGAATTTCTTCTTCCAGTTATCAAAGGAAATCACCTATTTCCTGACGCTGGTCATTCCGTACGGAATGATCTATGCAGTCGTTCATCTTCGATTAACAGAAAAAATCGTAAAGGGGGTCACCGTCGCTTTATCGTGCCTAATCGCGCTGCCGATCTTTATCGGGGATTTGTTTGTGTTTGGCGAATCGACGTATGCCGGAATGACCGCGGCTCCGTTTCTGAGCTGGTTTTTAGGAATTTATGCGGATCCGACGAAGATTCATCCTCGTCAGCTGGCTTCCAAGTTTTTCTTTGAAGAAGGAAATACGGTCGGTATTTTAATGTTTATGCTGCTGCCGTTATTGTATCTGTTTTTCCAGCGCAGCACCTCAAAGAAAGAGCGGATTGCATTAGGCGCATTGATCGGAATTCATAGTTTGTCGATGATCATTCTTTCGACGCGGGTCGCCACGTTTGGCACGGTGCTGATCCCGATCGGATTCCTTGTTCTGTATCTTTTTACGACTTTGATCATGAAGGAAAACCGGCTGGAAAAAACGGTCCTGTTCTTCTGCGCTGCTGCCGCGGCGATCAGCGGCTGCATCCTGCCATTTTCACCGGCGGTTGTCAATCAGAGTATCGATTCGGCGAACACCGCGATCTTATTGCAGGATGATTATCTGCGCAGAGAATTGGGAAGTTCGCTGGAAAATACAACGGAACTTAAAACAAGCGATTATTATCGTTTTATGTTTGAAGCTTATGGAATCCGCGCAAATCTGATGGCCAGCGTGCCGACTCAGTATTATATGGAGTGGTACTATTACACAGCGGATCCGAAGTTCTGGGTTGACGTCCTGGAACTGCCGCTGGAACAGCGAGTGAACGGCCGGCAGATTGAGAAGATTTTCATGAGCTACAAATGGGGTGAGCTTTCTAACTTCGAAAAGTTTTTAGGCATGGGGTATTCAACCTTCAATAACGGCTCGATTTTGTTGGAACGGGATTTTGCCCAGCAGATTTATACGATGGGCTATGCCGGCGCCGCGCTGACGGTTTTGCCATGGCTGTTGGTGACCTGCTTCGGCGCCATTATCGTGCTGCTTCGATGGAAAAAGATGCTCCGGCTGGATGTTTTAGTCTATGCAATGGCGCTGGGCTGCGGGTTAGTGTCTTCTTATATCAGCGGACATACGATCGATCAGTTTCTGACGTCTTCGTTTATGGCTTTGTTGATGGGCGTTTTATTGGATCTTGTCATGCGTCCGAAAGAACAGAAAAATTGATCGCCATGGGAAACCATGGCTTTTATTTCAATGAAAATTTTAACAGGTCTATTGTTGTAAACCTGCGACGATGGTATAATAGGTTAAACAAACAGAATGAAAATTAAAGGATTGATCAGAAAGGCAGGCGGTGGAAAATGAAACCCATCCTCAGTGTGATTGTACCGGTATATAACGTTGAAAAATATCTGCCCCGGTGTCTTGATTCCTTAGTGAATCAGACGCTCAAAAATATGGAAATTATCGTGATTAACGATGGAACAAAAGATAACAGTCAACAGATTATTGATGACTATGCCTCGCGATATCCGCAAATTCGTCCATTTAAGAAACCCAACGGCGGGATCGCAGAGACTCGTAATTTTGGTTTAGCGCAGGTGCAGGGAGAGTATTTTGGCTTTCTGGACAGCGATGACTTTACAGAACTGGATATGTTTGAGAAGATGGTCGCGGCGGCAGAGAAAGAGAACGCAGATGTCGTCGTTTCCAATTTTAATTGGGTCTATGGCGAACAGAAGCGGCTGGAAAAGGAAGGTCCTTACGCTCCGGGAAAAGAAATGATGATTCATTTATTTGCCACGCTTTGGAATAAAATTTACCGTACTGATTTTGTCCGGGAAACCGGCTTGCAGTTTCCGACGGGCTATCGCTATGAGGATGCGTGTTTTCTTTATTGCTTAGCACCGCATGTAAAAAAATTAGCCTTTGTCGACGAAGCTTTTGTCAGTTATATCCAATTGGGAAATTCAATTACGCATACGAACAATCATGAAGTGAAGGATATGATTCATGTTTTTGAAATCATTACGGATTATTTTAAGGCCCAGGGATGGGATCAGGAATATCATGATGAACTGGAATATCTGCATATTAAGTTCTTTTTAGGGAACTCTTTCTTAAGAAGCACGAAGATTGCGGATCGGCAGGATCGGAAAACGACGATTCAGATGGGGTGGGAGCGGTTGAATCAAAGCTTCCCACAGTGGAAGAAGAACCCGTATCTGACGTCGCTGGGCGGAATGAAAAACCGTTATTTCAAAACCGTTAGCAATTGGAATATTATGCTTTATTCCGAACTATTTCACAGATTTAAAAAATAAGATCACTGAATTTAAAATATTAAGGAATCATGACAATTTAGGAAAGTATTTGTACTTCTTGAATTTCTCCTTTATAATTAAATGGTGAATTTGCGGAGGTTAGATATGGATAAGCTTTCAATCGTAGTTCCTTGTTATAACGAACAGGAAACGGTGAACATCTTTTACCGCGAAACAACAAAAGTAGTGGATGCCATGAACATGGATTATGAAATTATTTTTGTCAACGACGGTTCCCGCGATAATACCTTAGAAGAATTGGTGAAGCTCCATGATGCGCATCCGGGTATTGTCAAGGTCATTGACTTCAGCCGGAATTTTGGCAAAGAGGGCGGCCTGCTAGCGGGATTGGAAAATGCGACGGGTAATTACGTCACGGTCATGGATGCTGATTTACAGGATCCGCCGGAATATTTGCCAAAGATGTTTGAAGCCATGAATCAGCAGCATGTGGACATTGTAGGTACCCGCCGGGTTACGCGAAAAGGGGAACCGAAAATCCGTTCCTTCTTTGCACGGCAGTTTTATAAACTGATCAATAAATTTACAGAGGTCGAAATTGTTGACGGCGCGCGGGATTTCCGGTTGATGACCCGCGAGGTTGTCGACAGCGTTCTTTCACTTCAGGAATATCACCGGTTTTCTAAAGGTATCTTTGCCTGGGTTGGTTATAAAACGGTTTATTTGGAGTATGAGAATGTGGAGCGTGTTGCTGGGGAAACGAGCTGGTCGTTCTGGAAGTTATTCGCTTACGCGATTGAAGGTATTGTTGCCTTTACTGTTGCCCCGCTGCGAATGGCGACGATTTCCGGAATCTTCGTTTCTATCATTGCTTTCCTTTATATGATCTTTGTTTTTGGGAAGGCCTTGATCGTAGGCGATCCGGTTGCGGGTTATCCATCAATGGTCGTCATCATTCTGTTTTTGGGAGGAATTCAGCTGTTAAGCTTAGGCATTATCGGCGAATACCTGTCGAAAACGTACATGGAGACCAAGAAACGTCCGAAATATATCGTCCGTAAAAAATATGAGTAATAAAAGGAGGAATGTTAGTGAGTAAGCAGGATAAAGCAAAAGCAAAACGCGCAAAGAAAAATAAACAGATTATTTATATGATGTTGGCGGCTTCCTTAGTCGTCGTTGCGGTTATGGGCTTCAATATCGTTCGGATTTCGTTAAAGAAATCCGCGGGTAGCGGCGAGGTCGTTGAAAAGACGAATACCTCGTCGATGAAGAATGACCAATACGTCATCGGAAATAATCCGACGCAGTTTCAGCAGGATGAGTTCAAAAAATTGACAGAGGCCTTAAAAGGGGATGATCAGCTGGCGATCAGTGAAGCGGTTGTTCGTAATTTTATTGCTGATTATTTTACCTGGACAAACAAAGATGGTAATTATGAAGTCGGAGGCCTGCAATACATTTATGGACCGTTATTCACCAGTTTTCAGGAACAATCACGCTGGGAATTCTACAAGGACCTGGATTTATATATCAGCCAGTATGGTCGTGAGAATTTATTAGAAGTGACAGATATAACGACAAAGGCCGATTATGCGGCAGATTTTGAACACTATTCCGGGGAAACTTATAAAGCGTATTATATCGAGGCTACCTGGAATTACAAATCAAGTTCAAAAATTGATGTTAATAGTTTCCAGAAAACAGGGTATTTCACAGTCGTAGATAACGATGGACGTTATGAAATCGCACAGTTCTTCGACCATTATGATTAAGGAGGTTGGCTATGACGAAACAGAATAAAATGAGTAAACGTAAACTTTCCAACATGAACTTCGTTCTGGCTGCCATCGCGATTCTGACTGATATTTTGATGGTCTTAGGCATCCTCAACATTACGCGATACAGTAACTTCAGCAAGTCGATCTTCGTCCTCATTAACGTTGTGATTCTGGCAATTCTGCTGGTATTAAATGGCTTAATTGCTTACAACGCCTATGCGATGAAAAAGAGTATTCTCTATGTGACGATCGGTGTCTTGGTGATTGCATTTTTATCCGGCGGTGCGTTAACCTATGTTACGACCCGGGTAAACAAAAATATTGATAAGATTATCAACACCGGGACGACCAGTGAGAAAGTTGAAGTTTCCTTTGTTGTTTACAGCGAAAACGGAAATTTCGCAATTAACGATATTAACGATCTTGAAGGCAAGACCTTCGGTATCTTATCGAATACGGAAGAACAAGTCGGCTATATCCTTCCTAAGAAAGAATTAGAAGCGAAAAAGATCAATGTTACTTATCACGAATATGACGATTACAACAGTATGTTGATGGGGCTGTTCGGTGGAGAAATTGACGCGGCGGCGCTGCCTAGCAACTATGTTGCGATGTTTGAGGTCAATGATGGTTACAGCGAATATTTAGAGAATACGAAGTCTATTTTGACGTTTGATAAGAATATTACGGTAACTACAGAATCAGGTTCGGATAAAGATATTACGACCGAACCTTTTACGGTTCTGATTATCGGTACGGACGAACAACGATCAGATGCCTTAATGCTGGCTTCTTTTAATCCGATCAGCATGCAGGTAACTCTAACCTCGATCGCTCGTGACAGCTATGTGCCGATCGCCTGTTATGCAGGAAAATCAGAAGATAAGATCACGCATGCCCGTGTCCGCAGCCGTCAGTGTACAATTGATACCGTTGAAGATTTAATGGATGTGGATATTGATTTCTATTTTGAAAGCAACTTTACCGGCATTGTTAAAATGGTTGATGCTTTGGGCGGGATCATCATTACGAATCCTTATGAATTTGTAGGTCAGAAATCCGATGCCCGCGGTAAGATGACGGTTTGGGTTCCAGCTGGAACCAACCGGTTAAACGGTGAACAGGCGCTGGCCTATGCGCGTGAACGTCATCTGTACGCTAACGGTGATTTCCAGCGGCAGGCGAATCAGCAGCAGGTCATCCAGGCAATTTTAACGGAAGCCATGAAACTGACAGACGTGAATAAGGCATTAAAAGTATTGGATGCGGCCGGCGATAATGTTTCTACGAACTTTACCGTAGATCAGTTGATCAGCTTATTTAATTATTCGATTAAGAAAATGAACCGCAGCTATGTCAAGAACGCAAATGTTATTAACATTGTAGGATCCCGCGTAACCGGTTATGGTTCTTCGAAATGGAATGAAAGCATGCAGTTGAACCTGTATATTTATCGTGTATATCAGGGATCAATTACGGATAACCGCAACGCGATTCTGAGAAATATCAACTTGGATTCTAAAATCGACGCGCCAAAAGCAATTTCGTTTAGTGCAAACTGGGTCTTCACTGCGCCGACGTTAACTAATGAAACTTATTCAGAGCCGATTATTCATGACGAATCTCCAGATACAGTCCTTAATTTTAGTGGAAAGTTATTATCCGAAGTTCAAGAATGGGCTTCTTCCCGAGGAATTACTGTAAAAGTCACCAAAGTCCATCAAGGTGAAGAAGGTTATGTTGATTCCTATCCTGAGAATATGGTTATCGCACAAAGTGTCCGTGCTGGTATTAAAACGGAAAATGTGACGGAAATCACGGTTAGCATTATTACGCATGAAGGGGCAACGAAGAATTGTCCTGCGAACTCCTACTATGATTCGGGTAAAAAAGCCTGTGTTTGCGAAAGTGGATATTATGCTAAAAATGATTCTGATTTAAATACCGGAGGCGCAGGATGTATTGCGAATCCGACAACGACACCTACGGTAACTCCAACAACAAGCCCAACAACAACTCCGTCAACAACACCAACCACTGATCCTACAGTATCCCCAGTTCCGTCAACATGTCCAGAGGGGCAAGAACCAGATGGTAACGGCGGGTGTAAGCCAATTCAAAAGCAATGTGGTGAGAATGAAGAACCAGATGGTAATGGCGGCTGTAAGCCTAAAGAAGTAACTGAATCTCCGAATACAGATGAGGAAGTACCTACGGGATTTATCTTCCCAAACCGATTCTTCAATCTATTCTCAAAACTTTTTAGGTAATTAAATCAAAAGAAGGCTGATGTATTCGGTCTTCTTTTCTTTATCTATCCACGAAAGTGAATCGCTGAACTACTTTCAGAATTCACTGAATGAATGGCATTCAATGCTTAACTATGATAAAATAATGAGGAATTAAAGAGTTTGGGAGGAAATCCATGAAAGGAATTATTCTTGCAGGAGGCAGCGGCACCCGTTTGTATCCCCTGACGAAAGTCACATCCAAACAACTGCTGCCCGTCTATGATAAACCGATGATCTATTATCCCCTGTCGACGCTGATGCTGGCAGGAATCCGCGATATTCTGATCATCTCCACACCCCAGGATCTGCCGAATTTCGAACGCCTGCTGGGCGACGGAAGCCAGTTTGGCATTCAGCTGTCCTATAAAGTTCAGCCATCACCTGACGGCTTGGCGCAAGCTTTCGTTTTAGGCGAAGAATTTATCGGCAATGAGGATGTCTGCCTGATTTTAGGAGATAATATATTCCATGGCAACCATTTCAGCGAGATGCTGGAAAAAGCCAAAAATAACAAAGGCCGCGCAACGATCTTTGGACAATACGTCCCGGATCCAGAACGATTCGGCGTCGTTGAATTCGATAAAACCGGAAAAGTCCTTTCTCTGGAAGAAAAACCGGAAACCCCAAAATCCAATTATGCCGTCGTTGGCCTGTATTTCTACGACAACCACGTCGTTGAATACGCCAAGAACCTGAAGCCTTCAGCCCGCGGCGAATATGAAATTACCGATCTGAACAAAGTCTATCTGGAAAAAGGCGAAATTGACTGCGTCGTTTTTGGCCGCGGCTTTGCCTGGCTGGATACCGGCACGATCAGCTCGCTCGCCCAGGCCAGTGACTTTGTCAAAACCATCGAGGAAGTTCAGGGAATCAAGATCTCGGTTCCTGAAGAAATCGCTTTCTACAATCACTGGATTGACACCGACCAACTGCTGGCTTCCGCCGCTTCCTATGGGAAATCTCCTTATGGTGAGCACTTAAGAACGGTTGCTTCCGGTAATTTTGTCACCAGCTACAACAAATAAAGGAGTCGCAATGAAAATCATACTATTAGGCTGCGGCTATTTAGGCTACAATCTCGCTTCTCTGCTGAGTCAGAAAGCAGAAACCGAAATAATCGGGTTACCCAGTCCCTACACGCCGCTGTGTTCCAACTTTAAAGAAATCAACGCCTTTTCGGCTAAAGATCTCGATCAAGTCGATTTTGAAGACGCCGTCGTCATCGATACCATTTCACTGCTTGCCAACAACGCCCGCAGCGAGGATGAGGAAAAAACACTCGGCGGAGTTGAAGAAAAATACGAATTTCTGTTATGTCAGCTGAAGCAGCGCGGCGCGCGGCTGTTCATCTTTATGTCTTCGGGGGGCACGGTCTACGGCAATGCCGCAGAACCGATCTGCGAAGACGCGCCGCTGCATCCGATCACTCTTTACGCCCGAAGCAAGACCCGCTGCGAACAGGTGATCCGCCAATCCGGTCTGCCTTATCTGATCCTGCGTCTCGCTAATCCTTACGGCGGACATCAGACAACGGATAAGAAACAAGGCGTTATCCCGATCCTGATCGAAAAAGCGCTGAGCCACGAAGCCTTTGAAATGTGGGCTTCTCCGCACAGCAGCCGCGATTACATTTATATCGAAGACTTTGCCCGGGCGATCCAGCTGCTTCTTGAACATCAAATCCAGAATGAAATCGTCAACGTCGCTTCGCAAACAGCGACCAGCCTGACGGAGATTCTGGATGAAGTCCAGGAAAAAACCGGCCAGGCGATCGAGATCCGGCATGTCAACAGCGAAGTCCCGGTTGTCGATCAGATTGTCCTCAATATTGAAAAACTGAAACGTCTGACCGGCTTCACAATTCAGACGACGATCCAGGAAGGCATTGTCAAAGAAATCAAACGGATAAAAAAAGAACAAGGGGGAATTCGTAAATGAAGTTTTTAGTTACAGGCGGAGCCGGTTTTATCGGCGGCAATTTCGCTCACTACATGGTCAATACCTATCCGGAAGACCAGATCGTCGTATTAGACCTTCTGACCTATGCGGGCAATCTGGAAACTCTGGAGCCGATCATGGAAAAGCCGAATTTTAAATTTGTCAAAGGCGATATCCGCGACCGCGAGTTTATCGATCACTTGTTTGCCGAAGAAAAATTCGACATGGTCGTTAACTTTGCCGCAGAAACTCATGTCGACCGTTCTGTAGAGGATCCAGAGGTCTTCATCACGACCAATATTCTCGGCACTCAGGTTTTAATGGACGCCTGCCGCAAATACGGCATCCAGCGTTACCATCAGGTCTCGACCGACGAAGTCTACGGCGATCTGCCGTTAGATCGTCCGGATCTGTTCTTCACCGAAGAAACGCCGATCCATACCTCCAGTCCTTACAGTGCGGCCAAGGCCGGCGCCGATCTGTTAGTTCAGGCCTATCACCGCACATTTAAGCTGCCGGTAACGATTTCCCGCTGCTCGAACAACTATGGACCTTATCATTTTCCGGAAAAGCTGATTCCTCTGATGATCAGCCGTGCGCTGGCCGATGAAAGTCTGCCGGTGTATGGCGATGGGATGAACGTGCGCGACTGGCTGCACGTCTACGATCACTGCACGGCGATTGATCTGATTCTGCGCAAGGGCCGCGTAGGCGAAGTCTACAACATCGGCGGCCACAATGAAAAGACCAATCTGGAAGTGGTGAAGACGATTCTCGCCGCTTTGAATAAGCCGGAATCACTGATCCACTTCGTCAAGGACCGCCCGGGTCATGATCTGCGCTATGCGATGGATCCGACTAAAATTGAAACAGAACTCGGCTGGAAACCTAAATATACGTTTGAGACCGGCATTCCGCAGACCATCGACTGGTATCTGACGCACCGCGACTGGTGGGAGCACATCCTGCAGGGCGACTATCAGAACTACTACAAAACTATGTATAAGGACAGACCGTAAAAGGAGATCGGAATGAAACCAGAAGTTATTGTTATCGGCGCGGGCTTTGCCGGCAGCGTCATCGCGGAACGCTTTGCCCATGTCACGGGCAAGCGTGTGCTCGTCCTGGAAAAACGCGCCCATGTCGGCGGCAACATGTACGACTATATCGATGAAAACGGCGTGCGCCGTCATGAATATGGCCCGCATATCTTCCATACCCATTCCCGTGAGGTCGTCGATTACCTCTCCCAGTTTACAGACTGGTATCCTTACCAGCATCGCGTACTCGGCCATATCAACGGCGTCGTTGCGCCGATTCCATTCAACCTGACGACGATTGAACGCTCGTTCCCCAAGGAAAAAGCCGAGCGTTTAAAAACATTGCTGATCAACGAATATGGGATGGAAAAGAAGGTGCCGATCCTGCAGCTGCGCGCCAATGCCAATCCGGAAATTAATGAGCTGGCGGAATACATCTACGAACATGTCTTCAAATACTACACGATGAAACAATGGGGACAGACGCCGGAAGAAATCGATCCGGCGGTCACCGGCCGCGTGCCGGTTCATATCTCCTATGATGACCGTTATTTCCAGGATACCTACCAGATGATGCCGGCGCATGGATTTACCGGAATCTTTGAAAACATGCTGAAAAACGAAAAGATCGAAGTCCGCCTGAAGACCGACGCGAAGTCATGTCTGAAGGTCGATTTGGAAAACAAGCAAATTCTGTTTGAAGGTGAAGTCTTCCAGGGACCGGTGATTTTCACCGGTGCGATCGACGATCTGCTCGACTATCCGTTAGGCGAGCTGCCGTACCGTTCGCTGGAATTCGATATTCAGAGCCATCCGCATACCTACCAGGAAGCGGCGACTGTCAACTATCCGACCCCGGCCCAGCAAAACGCGTTTACCCGCATCACGGAATACAAACTCCTGATGCAGGCGGATCAGCAGCCGGAAGCGACGACCATCGCTGTCGAATACCCGCTGACTTACCATCACGATGGGGAAACCGGGAACATCCCGTACTATCCGATCGCCAAAGAAGAATGCCGCCGTCAGTATCAGGCGTATTGCGAGCTGATCCGCGGGATCGACAATCTTCATCTCTTAGGCCGTTTGGCAGAATATCAATACTACAACATGGATGCGATCGTTGCGAAAGCCTTGCAAATGTTCAGCAAATTAAACGAAACCTCGCACTCTTAGCAAAGGAAGAACGGGTGACGGAAATTCACTGAACGAAAGCGTTGAGTACCAATCTTCTCGGGGATAGGCGATGAAACAGATTCGCTGAACGAGATCTCAGGCAGCATTGGCCTGTCCTGGTGCGTGATCGATCCCCTCATCCAAAGGCTCGGAAAAAAGCAAGAAACAGGGAAACTGCGTTAACAATTCGCAGTTTTCTTCTATTCATGCTATACTAAATAAAGGTGATTTTATGGATAAAAAGATACTTCAAAACTATTTCTATAATATTTTATATCAACTGTTAGTCGTTTTGGCGCCGATGATTACGGTGCCGTATGTGACCCGGACGCTGGGCGCGACGATGCTGGGCATCAGCGACTGGACCGGCAGCAATGTTCAGTGGTTCGTACTGTTTGGAATCATGGGCGTTTCGATCTACGGCAACCGGGAGATCGCGCGCGTCCGCGACGACCAGACCAAGATGTCAAAGACGTTCTTTGAGATCTTCACAATGCAGTTTTTAAGCATGTGCGCCTCCACGCTCGTTTATTTCCTCTACTTGTTTACCGTGCAGGACAGCGTGCGCCTGTACGCGACGATCCAGACGATTTCGCTGTTGTCAGTCGCCCTGGATATCACCTGGTTTTTCTATGGCGTCGAGGATTTCAAAACGGCTTCGATCCGCAACATGATCATCAAGATCCTGGGGATTATCCTGATCTTTGCGTTCGTAAAGAAACCTTCGGATCTGGCGCTGTTCATCGTGATCAACGCCGGCTCCGGCGTGCTGGGCCAGCTGATTATGTGGACCCAGCTGAAGCAATATGTCAAGTGGACGCCGATCCATTTCAAGGATGTGCTCAAGCATTTCAAACCCAATCTCATGCTTTTCATCCCGCAGATCGCGACCAGCGTTTATACGATGCTGGATGTTTCGATGTTAGGCTACTTATACGCCGACGTCAGTCACGTCAGCTTCTATAACCAGGCTCAGCGGTTCATTAAGATGTTCCTGTTTTTCATCACGTCGATCGGCAGCGTCATGCTGCCGCGGATTGCCAACATCCATGCCAAGGGTCAGGATGAGGAAGTGCTGCGGTTTTTACGCACAACGTTAAGGATGGCGCTGTATCTGGCTATTCCGATGATCGCCGGAATCATCTCGCTGATTCCTTATTTTATCGGCTGGTTCCTCGATGACACTTATCAGATCGTGACGCCGCTGATCATCTTTACGACGCCGATCATCCTGTTTATTTCCCTCAGCAACGTCTTTGGTACGCAATACCTTCTGCCGATCGGCCGGACGAAGGAATATACCCGCTCGGTGATCCTCGGGGCTCTGACGAATTTCTGCCTGAATGCCTTACTGATGCCGAAGTTCGGCGCTTTCGGCGCGATCACCGGTTCAGTCATCGCCGAGTTGATGGTGACGTTGACGCAATGGCTGTCGATCCGGGGGCAATTGGATCTGGGCTTTCGCGTAAGAGAAGTGACGAAATATGTCATCGCTTCGCTCGTCATGATGCTTCCCGTCCATTTCATCGGGGAAGCGATGGGTCCGCGGTTTACGACCAATCTCATTCAGATCGCCGTCGGCGTCATCGTGTATTTTGGTCTGCTGACGCTGATGAAGGATGATTTCCACATGAATCTGATCCGCAAAGTGTTAAACCATCGCAAAGGAGAAGCCGCCCATGAGTAAAGTCAGCGTTGTCGTTCCGGTTTATAACGTCGAAGATTATCTGGAAAAATGCCTGGATTCCTTAATTCATCAGACGCTTGAGGAGATTGAGATTCTGTGCGTCGACGATGGATCGACCGATCATTCCAATGAACTGCTCTACATCTATAAGAACCGTGATCCGCGGATTCAGGTGCTGGAAAAACCTAACGGCGGATTGTCCGACGCGCGCAACTATGGCATGAAATATGCCACCGCACCGTATATTATGTTCGTCGATTCCGATGATTTCCTTGAACCGCAGGCGCTTGAAAAAGCGGCCGCGAAGCTGGATGAAACCGGCGCGGATCTCGTGATTTTCGATGTTTATCAATATTTTATGAAAACGCAGACCAAGGAAGTGATTGCCAACAGCTATTCCGGCGACCGCGTTTATACGCTGAAAGAAAATCCGGAAATGATCACGCGCATCCTTAACGCCGCCTGGAACAAGATGTACCGGCGCTCGCTGTTTGAGGACAACGGCATCACTTACCCGTTCGGTTATCTGTACGAGGATTTGGGTACAACCTATAAGCTCCTGTTGAAAGCCAGGTCGATTGCGTTTGTCAATGAGCCGTTGTACGACTACCTCGCCGACCGGCCGGGCAATATCACCCAATCCTTTAATCAGAAGGCCTATCACATTCTGACAATGGCTGAGGAAACGATGAATTACTACCGGCAGGAAGGCGTCTACGACCAATACTATGAAGAACTGAAGTATCTGGCCTGCGTTAACATCATCGAAAACCTGAAGAAGACCCGCACGGTCAAAGACCGGAAGCTGGTCAACGAATACATCGACGCGTGTTTCGCGTTCATTCACAAGAATTTTCCGGACTACCCGGAATGCAAATACCCGATCAACCGCCAGAAAAACGACTGGATCTACATGCGCCCGCAAGTGCTGAAGGGCTATCTGCGCACCCGCAATTGGATCCGCCGGTAAAGCTGGATCGTGAAGTAAAGGAGAAACTGACCATGAGTAAAGTTACGATTATCGTGCCGATTTACAATGTTGAGGAATACGTCGCCAAGTGTCTGGATTCCTTGCTGCGGCAAACCTATTCCGACTATGTGATCTATGCCGTCAACGACGGATCGCCGAAAAACGAACAGCCGATCATCGACCGCTACGCTGCGGCGTATCCGGAGAAAGTCGTCGCTATCCGCAAGGAAAACGGCGGCTATGGTTCCGTTTTGGAAATGGCAATCGCACGGCTGGATTCGGAATATTTCCTCGTCTGCGATCCGGACGATTACTTAGCGGATGACGCGCTGGAAACCCTGGTCGGCTTGGCGGATGCCAACCAGGCGGATCTGGTGATCGGCGCGAAGAATTTCATTTATTCCGACAGCGACGAACAGAAGTACGATCCAGCGTACAACACGAAATTTGCGACGCTGCAGCCGGGCCAGGGGTATGTAAAGGGCACGCCGGAATTTGAGAATCTGTTCTTTGTGGATCCCTCGCCGCACGCCAAGCTGTACCGGCGATCCCTGGCGGCGAACATTCAGTTTCCGCATAAAATCGGCTACACCGATAACCTGTTGTTTTACATCAGTCTGTTAAACGCTGAGAAAGTCGTCTACACCGACAAAGCGCTGGCGTATTATCTGATCGACCGGGCCGGCAATACGATGACCGATCTGAAGCCGCAGGTGATCGACGCGCACGCCCAGGTGTTCTCCACGATTCTGGATCAGGCGGAGCGCTGTTCTGCGGTTCCGGCATTGTTTTACTACCGGATTTTTGAAGCCTATAAATTTTCATTTTATCAGCTGCGCCGGATCAAGGGCACGCCGGCAGAAAAACTGGAACATGCCGAAGTTCTGTACCGGCTGGTTGAAAAGCTGATGCCTCACCGGGCCGCGATCCTGGAAGGGATGACGCGCTTCGGCTACACCGGCAGCCGTGAGCGGATGAAGGATAAGCTGGTTCTGACGGCGGGGGTTTCGCATCCGGTTTACCGCCGCTGGGTGAAATCCTTCGTTAAGGAGTAACGGAATGCACCGACTGAGATCCATCCGCCGGCCGTTTTTCGCGTTTCTGGGCGCAGCCGTCCTGCTCTGCGGCATTTTCGCGGCGCTGGGCTTCGTTCCGTTTGGCGGCCGTTCGCTTTTGATCAACGATCTGAACATTCAATATGTCGAATATTTGAAATATCTGCATACGGTCGTCACCGGGCAGAACAGCCTGACTTATGCGCAGGCGGCGGGCATGGGCGGCAGCTTCATCCCGATTTTTTCCTATTACTGCTCCAGTCCGCTGCAGCTGCTTCTGGCGCTGCTGCCCAACGAGGCCATTCTGCTTTCCGTCAGTCTGGCGACCCTTCTGAAGCTGAGCCTGAGCTGCGGGACAATGATGTTCTATCTGGAGGATCGTTTCGGTCCGCGCCAAGTTCATGGCTTGTTCGCGCTGGGTTACGCACTGAGCGGCGCCGCGCTGGCGTATTCTCAATGTTTGATGTGGCTGGACGGTTTAGTCTGGCTGCCGATGGTGCTGAGCGGCATCGAACAGATCCTGCGGGGAAAATCGGCCAAGGGATTTACGCTGGCGGTAGCGGTGAGCGTGTTTTCCAATTACTACACGGCGATCATGGGCCTGATGTTTGCCTGTCTGATGGTGTTGACGCGCTATTTCAGTGAGGACCAACACGCGGTTTCATTTTGGACAGTCTTGAAGAAGGGCATACTCGGCATGGCGATCGGCCTGGCTTGCAACGGCTGGCTGCTGATGCCCAGCTTCTTATCTGTGATCAACAACCGGCTTGCCCAGCCCGCGGAGGCGCTGCCGCTTTTCAGCTTTGCCCGGCTGGCAGGATTGAACAACGCGTTTCCAGGTGTACCGGCTGTGACGCTGGGGCAGGAGATCACGTTTGATTATGCCGGATTGTTGTGTCTGATCCTCGTCTTTTCTTCGTTTTTCCAGCGGCTGCGGTCAAACCGGAAGAAGCTCGTCGATAGTCTGACGCTGCTTTTCTTTGCGGCGTCGGTGTTCTTCACGCCGTTGTATAAGCTCTGGCATTTTCTGTCGATGCCCTATGGTTTCCCAACGCGGTTCAGCTTTGTGATCGTGTTCTGGCTGATCGCCGCGGCGGCGGACGCGTGGGACACGCGCGGCAGGAAGTCGCTGGCCTGCGGGGCGCTTGGGGTCTTGCTTCTGTTGGTCGTGAACGGAACGATGACGCTGCCGGCCAAGCTGATTACCGCCGGGTTCATCGCAGGGATCACGGCGCTGCTGAGTCTGGGCTTTCAGAAAGTGCTGGCGGTCACCGTCGCCGCCGAGCTGACTTTCGCGGGCGCTGCCACATTCATTTCGCTGGACCGGGATAACGTCTATGACGGCTATGCCTCGGCCCAGACGGTGCTGGACTACCAAAATGAAGTGCGGACCGCCCTGGCAAGCTTTGCATCTGAGCCGGGCTACCGGATTGAAAATTGGTCGGCGCGCAATACAAAACGAAGGTCTGGGCTATAACTACCCGGGAATCTCGCATTACTCGTCGACCTACGATAAGAAGGTCAGCGATTTCCTGGAACATTACGGCGTCAGCCACCGGATGTTTGGCAGTACCTATCACGGTACGACGCTGGCGCTCGACGCATTTCTGGGCATTCGCTATGTGCTGCGGGAAAAAGGCGCGGTTCATGTCCAGGTCCAGACCGATCATTACCGGAAAATTGCGGAGACTGAAACCTTCGAGGTGCTGGAAAATCCCTACGCGCTGCCGCTGGGGTTTGTCATTGACGATCATGATGAGATGCCGGTGCCTCAGACCTATTCGATTGCCGCGCAAAACGAACTGGTCCAGCTGTGCGGCGGCGAGCCGCTGATCACGCGGCTGGATGATCCCGACCTGTTTGTGTGGGATGGGGATGAATTGAGCCGCTCGCCGCTGATTGTGGCGAAACGGCCGGAGGCGGAAACCTCGATTGCAATCTATACTCAGTCCTTGAATGAGGAAGATCCGCTCTATCTTCAGCTGCCTTTTGAAACGGATGAAACATGGTTTCAGCTGTGGATCGATCAGAACTATGCCCAAGACGAGCATACCGGGATCGATGCGGGCGCGTTATATCTGGGAGCCTATCCGCCGGGACAGGATATCCTGATTCAGCTGGTCGTGCGCGATCAGCTGCTGCGCTTAACCCGGGCCGAGGTTTATTCCCTGGACATCTCAGCGTTAACGCAATGGACACAGAAGCTGCAGAAGCAGGCAGCGCAGAATATTCAGATTCACGGCTCAACGATTACGATGCACGTTCAGGCGGAAGCGGGGCAGCGGCTGCTGACAACAGTTCCCTATGATAAAGGCTGGCATGCGGAAATCGACGGGCAGCCGACGGCGGTCACGCCGTTTCAGAATACGTTTATCGAATTGCCGCTGAGTGAGGGCACCCATGAAATCAAGCTCGTTTTCCGTCCCCGCGGATTGACGCTGGGGCTGGTGATCACCGCCGGCGGCATCCTGACAGCGCTGGCCTGCGCGGGGGCAGAACGAAAAAAACGAACTGAGAAGTCACGATTATGATATACTTATTTCATCAGACAGGAGGAACGCGGTGGAACCCAAAATTACTGTGATTGTGCCCGTTTACAACGTGGAAAAATACTTGCCGGAATGTCTCGATTCGTTAGCCGGCCAGACCTATAAAAACTTGCAGGTGCTGGTGGTCAACGATGGTTCAACCGATTCCTCCCCGCAGATTATTGAGGACTATGTGCGCCGGTTTCCGGATCGTTTCGCGCAGCTGAATAAACCCAACGGCGGGTTGTCGGACGCCCGCAATTTCGCGATCGGCAAGGCTGAGGGCGAATGGATTGCCTTCCTTGACAGCGACGACTGGGCTGATCCCGAGTATTACGCGAAAATGGCGGAAGTCATGGCGCGGGGCGCGGACGTCGTGGTCAGCGATATCGAATATTTTTATGAAAACGGTCAGCCGTCCTGGATCATGCCGGGGCTGAATCCGCATGTCTTCGACAGCCCGGTAAAGCAGGCGTTTCTATCGCCGATGTTCGCCTGGAACAAGCTCTACCGCGCGGACTTTTTCACCCGGAAGCATTACCGCTATCCGCTGGGTACCTGGTATGAGGATATCCCGGTCACGATGCCGATCTTCGCGCAATCCCAAACGATTGGAATTCAGCACGAGGCGCGGATTCATTACCGCCAGCGGGAAGGTTCGATCATGTCCGTCACCAAGAGCGAGCGGCTGAAAGAAATCTTTCCGGTCATGAAGCAGGTCCGCGATCAGTTTGCGGAAATGGGCCTCAGCGAACGGTATCACGATGAGCTGGAATATTTACATATTGAGCATCTGCGTCTGTACGGCATGTTCCGCTTTCTGCGCTCGCCGCTGACCAGCGAGCTGAAAGCGATGAGCGACGCTGTGATGGCGGAATTTTACCCAAATTGGAAAAAGAATCCCTACATCCGCAATTTAGGCTGGAAGGATCAGCTGTTTTTGAAAACCTTCGGCAGTCTGACGCTGCCGCTCTACAAACACGTGATTCATTAAGATAGGAGGAGCTTATGCGCACAAAATATTCGTTTTACAATTTTTTGGTGAGCCTGATCACCAGCGTCGCTCTTCCGATTTTCGGATTTATCAAGGTGCGGATGTTCATCGACTTGTACGGCAGCGACCTCAATGGTCTGCAGCTGACGATCATGAACGTCATCACCTTTCTGAATGTCTTTGAGCTGAGCTATTCGCTGGCCTTCCGCCAGCTGTTGTTTAAGCCGCTGGCTGAGAACGACCGGGACCGGGTGCTGTCGATCTATAACGGCGCCGTCAAGGTGTTCCGGTTTACCGGCATGGCGGTCTTGGTTGTCGGCGCGCTGACCGCGCTGTTGTTCCCGATGTTCGCTGAATCACCGCTGGGCTATGGCGAAACGGTGACGATGTTTTTAATCCTTTGTGTTCCTTTTGGTTTGTCTTATTTCCTGATGGGACCGAATTTTGTCATCATCGCCGATCAAAAGGAGTACAAAATCAACATCTGGATCCAGACGATCGCCATTTTCCGGATGGTGCTGATGGTCGGCGTCATCCTGCTGAAGCTGCCGTATATTTATATCTTCTTGATCGAGGGCTTGCAGGTGTTCATCGCCAACTTCATCGCCCGCCGGATCGCTTTGAAAAACTATCCGTGGCTGAAGGAAAACAAACAGCTGCCCTATGACGACGCGTTCCAGAAAAACGCCAAGTATACGATTATCCAGCGCCTCTCGACGCTGGCCACCAACAATACGGACAACCTGGTGATCACCTTTTTTATGGGCTACACGATGACCAGCGTCTATGGCTCTTACAGCTACCTGACCGAGTCGGTATCCAAGATCATCAACTCCGCGATCACTTCGCCGATCAACAGCTTCGGCAACCTGTTCAACGATTCCGGCGCGGATTCCTACAGCGTCTTTACGGAGTTCTTTAACTTCGCTGTGTATATCGCGTCGATCATCGGCGTATGCATCTTCGTTGTGATCGGACGGTTCGTTTTGATCTGGATGAAGATGCGGCCGGAGTATTCGGTGACGATTCTGATCGCTTTCCTGTTTGCGATCAATATTTTCTACATGACGATGCGCGAGCCGATCATCATCTGCCGTGACGCCAACGGTTTGTTCAAAGACGCGAAAAACAATGCGTATTTACTGGCGATCTCCAAGGTCGTCCTGTCGATTGTGCTGATCCAGCCGTTAGGGATCGCGGGCGTGCTGGCAGCGACGATGCTGACGAACTGGACCGTTGATTTCTTATATAATCCGGTTCTGGTCTATAAAAAAGTGTTCCATCTGAATCCGCTGCGCTATTACAAGATGGTGTTTACCCGGCTGGGTGTAGCGATCCTGATCGGCGCTGCGGCGTATGCCGGCTGGCAGACCCAGCAGGCGTTCGTGACGTCCTCCACCTTGCATTTCCTGATGGGATGCGTGGCTCTGGGATTGATCGTGTTTGTTGTCTTTACGATTGTTTACTGGTTCTCCTACGCCTCCTTCCGCAAACTGATCCAGCGCGGCTGGCGTTTAATTCGGCATAAGATGAACAAGAACAAAGAGGTGCAGGCATGAAAAAAATGATTCAATGGCTGTGCGGCTTTTGTCTGTTAGCGGGATTGCTGAGCGGCTGTCATACCAAGTTTATTCAGGATCAGGTGGAGATCTACGCGCCGGAGGATCCGGAGCTGTTCAGCACCGCGGGAATCGACGCGCAGGGCTATCGTCTGGATGCTCAGACCGAACACCGGGTTCAATCGCAGATTCTGCGCAGTTCCAAGAGCTTTACGATTTCGTTCTGGTTTAAACCGGAAGCGAACTTTGAGTGGACGACGCTGCTTTCGATGGGCCGCGACGACCGGCATGTGATGCAGCTGGCGACTTCCGGCAATCCAACCGGCGAGCGCTGCGGACTGAATTATTCGATTCAGTCGGGAAACAAAGCGTACCGGGTTATCTCTGAGAAAGAAGCGACGGTCGAAACCGGCATTTATAACCATATCGTGCTGACCCAAGAGGGCAACACGGTCACATTGTATCTCAATGGCGAGGAAACCGCGTCGGGCAATGTGGCCAAGCAGGTGAAACAGCTGCGGACAGACGAGCTGATCCTTGGCAAAAGTTTGATCTACAACGACCCGCAGGCGGAAGGCACGTTCCAGGATTTCCAGATTATCAACCAGGCCTGGACCGCCGAGGAGGTCCAGGCGGAGTTTGACCGTTTCTATCCGAAAGCTGTGCTGGATACGTTCCATTTCAGCAATCAGGACGATCTGACCGGCAATCTCTGGTTTGCCGAGAATCCGGTGCGTGATCTATATTTCAGCTGGTCCAGCGATAAGCCGGAGATCATCACGGATCAAGGCAAGCTGACGAAACCGACGGCGGCGCAGGGGGATCAGGAAGTAACGATCACTGCGAAGGTGGAACATAAAGGGCAGACCTTTACCAAGGACTTCAAATTCGCGGTGCTGGCGGATTCGCCGAAGACGCGTTTAAAGCGCGATCGGATCGCCGTGAATAACGACTTCCAGCCGCTGATGAACGAAAACGACGTGCTGCCGGCTGCGGCGGAAAATGGCTCACAGCTTGAATGGACAGTGCTGTCCGGCGGGATTGAGCTGCAGGAGAACCGGATTGTTAAAACCACGGCTTCAGAAAAGGTTAATGCCCGGCTGCAGGTCACAATCCGGCAGGGAGAGTTGAGCGAAACAATCGAACGCGACGTTGTCGTACTGGACGCGTTTACCGGATATGTGCTTTCCTATTTCAACGGCGAGCTGGGCGAGGAGCGCGGCAAGCTGGCTTACAGCCGCGACGGGCTGCATTGGACTGATCTGAATCAAGGGGAAGCCGTGCTGACGTCTGAGCTGGGCAACGGCCGGATCCGCGATCCGTTTATCGGCCGGGATCGAGATGGAAATTTTGTGCTGCTGGCAACAGAGGGATTTGACAATCCGGATATTTATCTCTGGCGCAGTTCAGATTTAGTGACGTTTACCGATCATCAGCTGGTGCCGGTTTCACTGTGGGATCCGTTCTTAAAGATGAGTGGAACCCGCGCCTGGGCTCCGGAAATGTGTTATGACCCGGAACAGGATCTGTATTATATTTATTTCTCCGATCCGACGGAGAAGGATGAAAGCGCGTTGTATTATGTGACAACACGGGATTTTGAACATTACAGCTATCCGGGCAATTTCTTTAAACCGGGCTATACCGTGATCGACGGAACGGTGCTGCAGGCACAGGGAAAATACTGGTTGTTCTATAAGGATGAACGGAAAGCGGCGCAGACGATTTATTACGCGTCGACGGACGCGCTGTCCAAGCTGTTCGGCGAAGCCTATGATCAGGAATTCCTGTTTCCG
>NZ_GG657558.1:210618-225102 GCF_000157995.1 Holdemania filiformis DSM 12042 | reverse complement strand
GCCCGTTCGTCTTCCCGGTCAATGGTGAAGATCAATATTACCTGTACGAGGACTATTACCCGTACGGAACCTTCCACGTCGCGCAGTTCTCAACGCTGGGCGAAGACAGTGATCTGCGCTGGCTGGAAGAATCGGAATATACGCTGCCGAATGAGGATGTCCGTCATGGATCGGCCACGCCGGTGACAGAGCAGGAATTGCAGCGGCTGCTTCAAGCCTATCCGCCAGCCTTGATCGATTAAAGGGACAAAAAGTCAGGTAGAGAAGGAATTCACTTCTTTACCTGAATTTTTAATATGAAAAAACTGGAAGCATTGACGAAACTCCCAGTCCTTTACTTTGGATATCGCCGCAAACCGCTACTTGAACTTCACAACCCGGTAGCTGTATTGTCCATACGCCGGGATTATTTCCGCGATGACTTCCCGGTTCTCAAAATCGATCTCGCTCATTAAGGAATGGACGCTGCCCGTGCCCCAGCCGATCACATAGGTGTCCGCTTCGGTCTTCATCACCGAGCCGGTCGCAAACGAATATTTCCCCGCGACGATCATTTCCTGAAACGATGTCACGGATCGATTCTTTTCATTCAGCTTGAATTCCAGAATCCGCGTCTGTTCGTTGGCGTTGCCGTTGTCAAACAGAAGCAGCGTTCCCGTATCCGTCAGCTTGGCATAATGCTGACGAGAGAAAAGCTGGTCCTCGGTTAAGCCGAAATCATCGCCCAAACCGCCTAAAGTCCAGAGAATCTCACCGGTCTGCCGGTCAATCTTTAAGACCTCGTCCAGATTGCGGAACGAAGCGATCACATGGCCATCGCTTGGGTCGACGCACAGACTGTTGATATGCGCGTAATCCGCGGCATAATAGAGATCGTTCGTGTTGGTATAGTCGTTGTTTTCCACGGATTGTTTTAATAAGGCCGGATAATCGCTGCTGCACCACTCAAAGATGACCTCGTCATCCTGGATTTCCTGAATCAGCGCCGCCTTGATCCGGACATACCGTCCTTCGCTGGACATCCATATATTCTGATCCACGGAACCAGTGATCAGGTAATGGTTCTCACCCAGCATCAGGAATTCATGATTTTCACACATCCCGCCCGAAGGCAGCGCATCTGAAGGCAGGAGTTCAACCTGTTTAATCCGCTGATATTGATCATCCAAGATATTGATATGACCATATTGCACGCCCATATATAACAGATGATCGGAAATGTTCGCCGTCGGTTCAAAGAAGGAATAATAGGTGACGCCGTCAATTTCATGCTTCTGGAAGTTCATGACCGAACCGCTCTTATTATAAAACCCGCGGTAATAATACAACAGCTGCCCGTCGTTATCCATTTTAAAGATGTAGGAATCACCGTCGTCGTTCATCAGATCCCCATAGAAATCTCCTTCACTGCGGCTGTGACCGGTAAACTGCACAGCCGGAAAGCTGTCCGGCAGCGTTTGAACGGTGACGTTGCGCCGGCAGTCTCCTTTACGGATCGTCAGCGTGGCGGTTGTCTGCGGACTGAGCTGATCCACTTCGATCGCGGCCGGGGATGTTAGCTTCTGACCATTCCAGCTGAGCTGAAGATCCCGGTCGCTTGTCGTCCAGGTCAGGATGTTCGCCGTTTCACGGCTTAACGACAGCGGCGCGGCAATCGGGGCGGTTTGGGAGAGATCCAGCGAGAGCGGCAGACCGTTGATCTGAATTTCCAGGTCGCTGGTCGTCAACAGGTCGCCGAGATGACTGCCGTCGGCGCTGATACTGACAGCGCAGCCCGCGGCTTCCTCGGAAGAAAAGCCCAGGACGGCGAAGAAAATCAAAGCAAGGCCCAGCAATCCCCAGGGTAAAAGACGAAGCAAGTCAGAACGATTCCATTTCATGCACATTCACCTCATGGGATTATTATAAAAGAGAATCATGGAATTTGGGTGAAGAATGTCATAAAAATGTAATAATTTTGAAATCATTACTAAAAAGAAGCCGGATTTTCTCAGGCAGCCCGAAGGACAGACTTTGAGAAAACCCGGCTTTATTCCCTGCTCAGCAGGATGAAGTTTCCGTGCTTTCCGGCATCGGTGTCTCGCTGCGGATGACGATCTGATCCTCCAGATACAGCCGGATCAAAGCGAGTACTTCCGGACACACACCTTCGTCCTCAAATAAGACATGATGGCCATTCTCAATGACAAACATCTGCTTCTGAGCCGAGGGCATTTTGGCGAAGGCGATCCGGGAGCTTTGCGGGGAGACGATGCCGTCCTGGGATCCGTGGATTAACAGCACCGGACAGGAAATCTGCGAAGCGTAAGGCCGGAACTGAACGACAACGTCGATCAGCGTCTGAAAGAAATTCGCGGGCAGACCGTTGAAGTTGGCGATCTCCTGCGGCGATTCCAGATGCGTGAAATGGGTGATCAACGACGCCAGAATGTTCCCGGTGTTTTTCAGATTGATCAGATCGAAAGCCGGCGCGGTTAAGATCAGCTTTTCCACCGGCAGCAGCGTGGCGATCCAGCTGGCAATGACGCCGCCCATAGAAAATCCGCCGAGAATTACCTTTCTTTGTTTAAGCAGTTCCTTCTCCACGACATGCAGCGCCCGGTTCGCCCATAGAATTCCGTTGGAATCCTTGGGATCCTCAGGATCGAAAAGCTCGGGCATCAAAATATCATAATCATTTTCAAACGCCTTTTGGAAAGCCTCCAGCTCGCCTGTCCGTTTTCTTCCAAAGCCATGCAGGAAGATGATGACCGGCCGCTTGGCGCGCGTTCCTTTCAGCGGGTTTTCAAGAATCATTTTGTTTCCTCCAATTTGTCCTATTATATCATACAAACATTGGGAATCCTTCTTTTTTGTGATAAAATGAAGGACGGGAAAAGGTCTTTAACAGAAAGGCAGGAATAAGGGTTGAACTGTAACAACAAGTATGATGTCGTCATCATCGGCGGCGGCATCGGCGGACTGATGTGCGCTTATCGTATTGCCGAGCGGGATCCGGAAGCGTCGGTTCTGCTTCTGGAACGGGGATTGGATTTAGAGCATCGGCAATGCCCGATCATTTCAGGAAAGGCGGATAAATGTCTGAAATGCGAACCGTGCGCAGTGATGGAAGGCATCGCCGGGGCGGGTGCATTCTCCGATGGCAAGTATATCATTTCAACGGAATACGGCGGATGGTTGCCGGATTTCATGGAACCGGCCAAGGTCATGGATTATATTGAACAGGCGGATCAGGTGCTGATGCGCTTTGGGGCGCAGAAGGAACGGTTTGTGCCGAATGATGAATTAAAGCAGCTTTGTCTGCGCTACGATCTGCTTATGCAGCAGGCGCAGCTGAAGCATTTGGGGACGGACGCCAATCTGAAGACGATGCAGCGCTTAGTTGACGATCTGAAGCAGCGCGTTCAGATTGAAACGCTGTGCACCGTCACGGATGTCAACAAGGAAACCCATGAGGTCTTCTTCACTCACCGCGGCAAGCAATACAGCGTCGTCGGCGACAAGGTGGTTTTCGCGGTCGGCCGGGCCGGCAGCCGGGTTTTCCTGGACTGGTGCAAGCGCAACGGCGTGGCCTGTGCGAACAATCAGGTCGATATCGGCGTGCGCGTTGAACTGCCCGCGATGGTATGGGAACATTTCTCCAAGAAAATTTACGAACCGAAGATCCTGTATCGCTCGAAGGCGTATGGCGATACGACGCGGATGTTCTGCTTCAATGAGCGCGGCTTGGTCGTTACGGAGAACACCGACGGGGTACTGACGGTCAACGGTCATGCGTACAAGGAACTGGACCGCAAGACAGACAACTCCAACTTCGCTTTGCTTTGCACGATCCGGTTTACCGAACCGTTTAACGATCCGATCGATTACGCCCGCTACGTCGCGTCGCTGGCGAATAAGATTTCCGGCGGCAGCGTGCTCGTCCAGCGCTTAGGCGATCTGGAAAGCGGCCGGCGTACCGATGAGAAACGCTTGAAGCAGTCGACGGTCAGACCGACGCTGAACGCTGTGCCGGGCGATCTGAGCCTGTGTATGCCGAAGCGCCAGCTCGACAACATCATTGAAACGCTGCACGCGCTCGATAAAGTCGCGCCAGGCACCGCTAACTATGATACGCTGCTGTACGGCGTGGAATGCAAGTATTACTCCGCCCGCCCGGACTGCGTTGACTTTGAGATCAAAGACTGCCCGGGAATTTACGCTTTGGGCGACGGCGCAGGCTTTACCCGCTCGTTGTCCCAGGCGGCGGCCAACGGACTGATCATCGGCGAAATTTTGACTAAAAAATAAATCAATTCCATTGCCGAAGGCCCATAAATTGACTATAATGAACATGAAAGAAAGAGGGAGTAAAATTATGTCAGAAGAAAAAGTATTAGTTGAAGTTTCCGCACGGCACATCCATCTGACTGATGCCGACGTCGAAGCTTTGTTCGGCCCAGGATACAAATTAACAGTTAAGAAGGAGCTGTCCCAGCCAGGCCAGTTCGCTTCCAACGAAAAGGTAACGATCAAAGGCGAACGCGGCGAAATGAAGCTGTCCGTTCTGGGACCAACCCGTCCTGAAACGCAGGTTGAGCTGTCGCTGACTGAAGCACGCACCGTCGGCGTCAAAGCGATGATCCGCGAATCCGGCGATATCGAAGGTACGCAGGGCATTACGATTATCGGCCCGGCCGGCTCGATTGAAATCACCAAGGGCGTGATCGCAGCGAAGCGGCATATTCACATGACCCCGGCGGATGCTGAAAAGTACGGCGTCACCAACGGTCAGATCGTTTCCGTGAAGATCGATACCGACGGCCGCAGCCTGACGTTCGGCGATACGGTTGTCCGCGTTTCTGAAAAGTACGCGCTGGCGATGCATATTGATACTGACGAAGCCAATGCGGCGGCGATTTCCGGTTCCGCCCTGGGCGAAATCATTAAATAAGGAACGAGCGTTTCCCGATATCAACTTAAAAAGCGGCGAGGTCCGCTTTTTTTGCGCTTTGTGCAGGGTTCATTGTTAAGCGTGAATCTGAGCTTTTGTTTTTCATCCCTGAGCGCAAGGCCGTGTGCTCCGCGGAATCAATTTTTGAATTATACAAGCAGGTTAACGATCGCCGGTGCAAAAAAAAGAAAACCGGGGTTTCCGGTTTTCCGTTGGGATGTAATTGTTTTTTTGTTGTGACGAGCTTTGTTTATTCCGTCTCCGTTTTCGCCTCCGGCTGAGTTTGATTGGCAATCACCAGATTGCTGCAAAGCCATTTGCCATTGACGTTTAAGAATGTCATCTGATAGGTGTTGGAATAAGTCTGCGACTTCTCGCCTTCGATCGTAACGACATAATCGAACGAGATTGTGCCGGTGAAACCGACGTCTTCGCCATAGCTGATCAAATCGCTGATATGCATGTTATCGAAACGATAGGAATCATGGGTGGAGAAGTAACGATTGACAAAGCTGGAAATCGCTTTGTAGTAATCCGTGCGGCGGTATAAATACTGCTGCAGATCGGAGAAGCGGGTGTCCTCGGAAATGTATTTCGCATAGGTCATCGCGGTGTCGCGGATGCGTGTCCGCATGATTTCCTCCATCGCTCCGTTTGGCTGATCCCCGATGTAGAAGCGGTCGGCCAGCGCGTCCTTGACGATGCTGTATTTCGTGTCGTCCTGGGTTGTAACCGTCGGAACGCCGACGAGATTATCGATATGATAACGGGTGACTAACGGCGCCTGGTTCAGGTCAAACAAGTTGGAATAGGCGTCGGAGCTGACATTGCGCTCCGTGATGTAATTCTCGTTCAGCCGGATGCCGTTGACGTAGACCTGCGCGTCGCCGAAGACCTCGATATAGAAGTTGCGCGCGTCGATGACGGTCCGCACGTTCCACTGCTTGGCCTCTTCATTGTAGATCAGCTCCAGCGTCGAGATTCTCTGCTTGTCGACGATCATGTCATAATAGAGGAATGTATCATTGGAATACGCTTTTTTGGAGAACACCGCTTTTTTCAGATCGACGCCCTCATAAATCGACTTGAGATACTCGATGTAAGGTTCTTTCTCATTGAATTGAGTGAAAATCACCGTAGAGTTTTCGTAAATCTTATCGTAGTTGTCCGCCTGAAGCAGATGAACGTAAGCGGTCATTGCTCCGTTCGGCGTGCTTTTTTCATAGTTTTCCAAGACCTTCCAGGTCAAAAACATGATCGCGCTGCCCAAGATCATTAACACCAGAAACAGCTTCAACAGAAAATAGAGGAATTGCTGATTGGAAGAGTTGATCTTTTTGCGCTCCCGTTCAGAAGCTTCACGGATCCGCTCGACCGATAAATGCCACAGATCGGTAGTTTCCTGTTTCCCTCCGGTATGACCTTCGGGGCTGTGATGCAGGACGGCTTCCGTTTTCTTCTTTTTTTTCTTCGGCGGATTATCGGCCTTGGCTGGCTTTGCCGGACGTTTAGACGTCGGACTGCCCGCCGGTTTTTTCTTTTTCGGCGCGGCCGCCGGCTTTTTTTGTTCGTCGTTGTTGCTCATGAGGCCCTCCTGTTATTTCACGATAAAGGCGGTCGGTACCTTGCGGTCTCCGTTCATGGAAACCACGTTGTTGATAATCTGACCGTCGTAGACCATGACGGAGGAAGAACCGCCGTCCAGATTCGCCGCGTTCATCGCGCCGTATTGGGTCATGATGTCGATGCAGTCGGAATAGGAAGCGCCCAGACTGGTCGTCTGCCGGCCGTCGATGACTAACAACAGTACAGCGCCGTCTTCCCGCTGGCCGATGACGGTGCGCGGATTCACGCCACCGCCGGTGCCGGTGACTTCAACCGGAACGTAATTGACGATGAAGATCGGTTTAAAAGTAACGGCGTCGCGCAGTCCGTATTCCAGTGCCTGCCGGCCGGTCATGTTGCCGACGATCAGCTTGTTCTGCTCGTTGAAGCCGATCACGGAGTTGTAATCGTCTAAACCGCCGCTGACCAGTTCGCCGTCCTGAATGACGATGCCGTAGGGAATTCCGCCGGTTCCCTGACCGTTGGGATCGTCGAAGCCCCCGGCGTTGATGCCGGCGATCGCGTCGTTCGCTTTGACGTATTCCTCCACGAAGTAACCCTCATTGCTGTTGCCAAGATCCGAATTGACCGCCAGATGGATTCGCGAAGGATCGTAGACGATCATCAGCTTGCCTTCGTAGGTCGGACCTTTGATATCAATAATTTCAATTTTATCTTTCTTGCTTTCGTCGATGATGAAATCGGTTTCTGAATCCGTGATTTCATCCGTATCGCTGACGGAGTTGCGGTTCATGATCGTTTCCATTTCCTCTTCCGAGAAAAACAGCCGGGCGATACTCTTTAACGTCCGGGTTTCCATCATCGTGCTCGTCAGCAGGTTGCTGACGGTGACTGACGGACCTTTCAGCACGATCATCGCCGAGCCGTAGACTGTAATCATGCCCGCCAGGATCAGAACGCCGGCGATCATATACGTTTTCTGTAAAATCGTAAAGGGTTTGATTTTCCGCGTGCGGTTTCGCTTTCGCTTTGCCACCCAATCCCACCTTTCTATCTCTTGGAACTTTACATTAATTGATCTGCCGAAAGATTACATTTCAGCTCAGATCAGGCTTTTTAACAGGTTCGTGTATCATTATAGTATAAAAGCGAGAAATTGTCATAGAAAAAAGCTTTCATTCGGCGAACACTTTTGTAAGGATCGGTCTATTTCAGAAACGGCAGCCACTTGCGGATGATCGCCGTCATGATCATCGTCAGCGGGAAGACAAAGCAAAACCGTACCGCTCCGTTGGTTAAATACAGCGAACCCAACAAGATTTCGCCCAGCTCCAGAAACATCGCGTGACAGAAATAGATGACGGTGCTCGACTCGCGCAGGGCTTTGAAATTCAGTTTCCAATCCAGCCTTGTCCGCAACAGCCCGGCGAACCAGTACAAGATAAACGGCACGGTCATTAAATACATGTTGTAATCCAGCGCCCAGTGGAAGTGCCGCACGGTAAACGCTTCGACAACCAGCAGCCCAAACGCCGCGGCCGCCTTGGCAAATGGATGGCGGATCGCTTCCACCCGGTTCTGATCCGCCAGCGCCATGCCCAGCGCGACGAACAGCACGCCGAAGAACAGGCCGTTGCGGGTCGTGAACATTAACAGGAAGTACGTGTTGACCGATTGCAGCAGGATTTCGTTGGTGATCAGTCCGTGGTACGTTTCGATCAAGCCGAATAAAAACAACACGCCGCCCAAGATCAATAACGCTTTCATTGAAAATTTCTTTAAAAACAAATGACAGAACACCATCGCAAAGATCAGCGCCGACATATACCACAGATGAAAGTAGGTGCCGATGTTGAACAGCGCGATCGGCAAGGCTGCCAGCCACAGCGCTCCGCTGATCTCCATCATGCTGCCCAGCTTGTGCATGCCGAAGGGAATATAGATCACGCTCCAGATCAGATACAGCTTGATCAACCGCTTGATGTAGCTGCGGAAGTAATTCTCATCTTTGTGACAGCGGCCGATCTGCATGAAATAACCGGCGGAAATAAAGAAAAACGGAATGACGATTCTTCCTAATATATTACTTGTGACAAAGCCCAGATCAGGCCAGACTTCATAAAAGGGATAAGTGTGGACGACGATGACGAGAAACGCGCAGACAAATTTCATCACATCGACGGCAGGATACTGACGGGTTTTGGCAGAGGTCATGGTATCGCTCCTTTAATCTACTCTGTTTTTAATAGGATACCACATTTAAGAAACAGGTGGGTATAAAACTGTTCGCTCTGAAAGAAAGATGAAAGAATTGAAAGCTCGAAAGCGTCAGAATTGACTTTCTTTGCGGCTTTCTCTACAATGAACTTATAAAGTTAAATGCATCTAACATAACAAAGGAGGAGTGAAGATGAATGCAATTGCTTATGCGGCCCTGGGCACCGGATTTACGTTTCTTTTGACTTCGGCCGGCGCGGCGGTCGTCTTCTTTTTTAAAAATCAAATCGGCGGGAATATTCAGAAGGGATTCCTCGGCTTTGCGGCTGGGGTGATGGTCGCGGCTTCGGTGTGGTCGTTGTTAATCCCGGCGATCAGCGAGGCGGAGGCGATGGGCTTGGTCGGCTGGGTGCCGGCGGCGCTCGGCTTTGCGGCAGGCGGCGTGTTCCTGTATGGTCTGGACCATCTGCTTCCGCATCTGCATCTGGAAGAGAAACAGCCGGAGGGACTCAGCACGAACTGGAAAAAGACGACACTGTTGGTTTCCGCGGTGACGCTGCACAACATCCCAGAAGGGATGGCCGTGGGTCTGGCGTTCGCGATGGCGGCGCAGCATCAGGATCCGGCAATGATGTCGGCGGCAATGGCGCTGGCAATCGGCATCGGGATTCAGAACTTTCCGGAAGGCGCGGCGATTTCACTGCCGCTGCGGCAGGAAGGCTTCAGCCGCTTCAAAGCGTTTCTTTACGGCAGCCTGTCAGGAATCGTTGAGCCGATCTTTGGGATCCTGACCGTTCTGGCTGCTTCGCAGATCGCGGGTCTGATGCCGTGGCTGCTTTCGTTCGCGGCCGGGGCGATGATCTTTGTCGTCGTTGAGGAATTGGTTCCTGAAGCCCATTTGGGCGAACATACCCACATCGGCACACTCGGCTTCATGCTGGGCTTTCTGATCATGATGATTCTCGACGTTGCGCTTGGTTGAGCGAAAAAAGAAAAAACGCACGATGGAACAAGCTTGGCCGATTCTTTATTGAAAATCGAAGGCAGGACGGACATCCGCGGCTGACCGCGCGAACCGTCCTGTCTTTTCTTGTTAATATGCGGTATAATGAACAAAAATAAGGAGTGGAAAGTTATGGATTGTGAATGGAGTAAAAGAACCTCGGACTTTTTAAGCATGACGCTGGCCAAGGATTATACGTCAGTTTCCTATGCCCTGCAAATCAACGGCGAGCTGGCGGCGGCCGATGCTTTGGGCTGGCAGGATCAGCCGGGAAAAATTGCGGCGACCCCGCAATGCACCTACAACGTAGCTTCGGTATCGAAAATTTACTGCACCGCGGCGGTGATGATCTTAGTCCAGCGTGGTTTGGTAGAGCTGGATACGCCGGTCGTTCAGTATGTGCCGGATTTTAAAATGCTCGATGAAGATTATAAAAAAATCACGGTGCGGCATTTGTTAAATCACGCCAGCGGGCTGCCGGGGACACAATGGAAAGGCTTTTCCGTCACGGCGTTAACGGAGCGGGATTATTATCAGGAAGTGCTCGACTACCTGGCGATCAGTCACCTGAAAGCAAAGCCGGGCGAATATTCAGTTTACTGCAACGACGGCTTCACCCTGGCGGAAATCGTCGTCGCGCGCGTCAGCGGTCAGCGGTACAGCGAGTTTCTGCGCGAGAACATCACGGATCCGATCGGAGCCGGTTCGACCCGGACGGTTGAAAACCGCAATCCGGAGAATCCGTTAGTCCATGAAAAAAAGAAGCCGGCAGAGCTGTTGTTAGTCGACGGCGCGGGCGGTCTGACGACGTCGATGATCGACCTGTGCAAATTCGGCCAGCTGTTCTTAACGGAAAATCCGGTGCTGAGCGAAGCGAGCAAGCGGGAAATGGCGAAGAAACAGGGCGTTTCCTTTTTGCCGCAGGATCAGAAAAGTCCGGCTTACGGTTTAGGCTGGGATACCGTCGATTTCCGCGATCCGGATTTTGATCTGGGTGAAGGGGTACTGCGCAAGGGCGGCAACAGCTTTCAGTTCACCTCTCAGCTGATTGTTATTCCGAAGTACAACGCGGTGCTGGCGATCAGCGAAACCCATGACTGCAAGATCGACGTGACCCAGGCCGCGCTGCATATTTTAGCGCAGTGGCTGCTGGACAAGCAGGGAATTTCGATCTACCGCCGGTCGCAGGCTATTCCGCAGGCGGTTTCCGAGACCTGCTGCGGCACCTATCTGATGCCCAGCGCGATCGTTAAGGTTGCGATGCAGGGCGGGACTGCGCATTTTCAGGAAACACCGCTGAAAGCGCAGGCTTATCCATGGGAAACGTATCTGCGCTATGACGGAAGCCGCTGGATTGCGAATGAAAAAGTCAGTTATTTCTTTGCCGAAGCTCAAGGCGATCAGTATCTGATGAGTGAGATGAACGGCCAGACCTATCCGGTCGCAATGAAGGCAAAATCTTTTAAACCGTTAAGCGATGTCTGGAACCAGCGTCTGAATCAGCGGTATGTCGTCGTTAACCCGAGTCCGGAGGATCTGGTTATCGGAGAGATCATGACGGGCTTCAGCCTGCAGGCGCTGCCGGGCTTTGAGGGCATCGTAGTCGCGTCCTTCAGCGGCCGGCAGGGCAGCGACGTGTACAGCGGCGGCTTTGACGGCAGCTTTATCCCCGCCGATGAGAATCATGGCCGGGGTTTCTTGCGCACGCCGTGCAACGGCAGCCGCGATCTGATCGATCCCTATTTCTTCACCCGGGGAGAGGCAGACCTGTGCGAGGTGGCTTCCTACCGATATCAGCGGACGGATACGCTGCCGGTCTACGAAGGCCAGGGCTTCGCTGAGCAGCCGCAGACGTTCCGGCTGGAGCAGCGCTTTGACGGAACCTTGAGCGTTCCGGAAGGCCGCCGCTTGATGGTGCTGGACGAGGATCTCAACGTCGTTGGGGACACTTTGAGCGAAGATCAGATTCAGCCCGCAACAAGCGGTTATCTGCTTTTGATCTGACCTGAACTCTTCCCTATTTCCAAAGTAATCAAGCTGGAATCCGGATGGATCCGGATAAGCAGAGAAAAAAGATAAGACGCTGAATGTGTGCAGGGAGTGATCCTGCGGTCAGCGTCTTTTTATATTCCATAGGATGAACGCTTCAGGAGGAAGCGGATGACAGGAACACTAATTCATGGTGGAGCTTCAAAGGTAACCCTAAGCGTGCGCGAAGCCGCCGTCATGCGACGATTTGGCTTCGTACAGAGCGGCGTCGGCAACTTTGGCCAGCTGCGTGTAATTGCTTCCGCGGCGCACGATCACCGCGCCGGCGGATAACGTGATATTCGGCATGTGCCGGCGCGCGGATTCGCTGACTAACGAAGCGTTGATGTCGCCGACGATCTTTTGGGCCACGGTGTAGTCCTGCGTATTGGCGATAAAGATTGCGAATTCGTCGCCATGCAGCCGGGAAGCCAAGTCCACGGTGCGGATACGGCCGATGATCATCTGGGCCGCCAGCTTGATCACTTCATCGCCAACCTGATGACCATAATTGTCGTTGATCGTTTTAAAATGATCGCCATCCAGCATGATCAATATGCCGGCATCCGTTTCCTGCATGTTCTGGATTTGTTCCGTTACATTCTGACGGAAGGATTTAAAATTCATCGTGCCGGTTAAATCGTCGATTGCCGCCGCTTTCTGCGCCGCTTTCAAGGCGATTTCCAGCCGCTTCTGGGTCTGACCCAATTCGACGTAGGCCTGCTGCAGCTCGCGCGTGTTCCATTCCTTGCGCACGCGGCTCAAACCGTAGACCAAGATCAATTCCAAACCAAAAACGGAAGCAGCCAGACCTGCGCGGTGGCGCCGAGCAGAGACCCCAGCGGCACCAGAATCAGAATTTGATAATCTTCTCCGGGGCTGAGATAGCCGTAGACCTGCCGCGAACCCAGCTTGATCAGCGAAGCCTTCCGCGGCTGATCGAGTAAGGTCTGAAGACCATGCTCGCCCTGCTTGCGAAACTGAGCGAAGGCTTCGGCCGCCTCGGCCTGTTCTTTCGCTTT
Source organism: Holdemania filiformis DSM 12042 (assembly GCF_000157995.1). Classification (GTDB taxonomy): domain Bacteria; phylum Bacillota_I; class Bacilli_A; order Erysipelotrichales; family Erysipelotrichaceae; genus Holdemania; species Holdemania filiformis. The sequence continues at coordinate 212,333 of NZ_GG657558.1, read as the reverse complement.
CTGCCATGCCTCGGTTCCTTCTTCCAAGGCCTCCATGGCGGCCCGAGCCTGCTGCAGCGCGGTTTGGGCTGCCGCGGCGTCGGCGGTCAGGGTGCTGCCCAGATAGGCTTCCTCGGTGCTGCCGATGATCGTGCCGTTGGCGTCATAGACCAACAGCTGTTCCTGGTCATAACTGCCCAGTTCGCGGACTAACTGCTGGATATTGCCCATCTTGATATCGTAGGCGAACACCGTTTCCTGATCCGGCTGCAGCTGGGAGATCGTGGAAAGAATGTAATGATTGGCGTAGCTCATATACGGCGGCGTGAAGACGATCGCGCCCTGCCCTTGAACGGCGTCTTGATACCAGGGTCTGTCCTGCGGCCGGTAGCCGGTGCTTTCATATTGCGAATACGGCGTATCCCAGCTGTACAGATAACGATCCTGATACACCATATAAACGCCGTCGAAAGTATCGCCTTCAATCGCAGCCAGCTTGCGGTCCAGCGTTTTCAGATCATCCCAGATGACGTCAGGATCCGGATGCGCGTCCAGGGTCTGCTGAAGCAGCTGCGCGAACAGCTGGAAGGAATGCGTGTAGTCCGCCATAACGCCGCCGAGCTTTTCCTGCGCCTGCTCGCCGCGCCGGGCTAACACTTGCTGGATGTGCTGCGTTTCCTGAACGGCGATCAGACTGCCGGCAATCAGATTGACGATGAGAAAAAACAAGCCGAGAACGAGCTGGCGGTGCGGAACTTTTCTGCTTGACGCTTTCAATGGAACTCCCCCTTACTGAAAAAAAGCGGAAACCGCCGTTTTTACAGGATAATGCTGAAAAACGGCGGAAAATGGAAACTTGAAAAGAATGAAAACTGAAGACGAATGGATAATAAACTTGGTACTTATAATTCAATGATAAATCATTGTTAGGAAAAAAGCCAATTTATTCGTACAGGGTTGAATCATTCGTTCGATTTCTAGCATAATTTAGATTGATTTTGGAATTATGGATCTCGGATAAGCGTCGGAATGGTCGGTCAGGAAAACTTCCCCTTCTCCATTCCTTATCCAATACCCATTCCTCATCTGTGTTTATCCATAATAGTTCTATGATAATCCATACTGTCTGAAGCAAACGACTGTCCTGGTTTATCAGGTCATGCTATGCTGAAATCACCACAGGGAGGAAAAAGTTATGAAAAAATGGACTCGGCTTCTGGCCGCGGCCGCACTGTTGATTTCCGCAGCGGCCTGCAGTGCTCCGGAAGCCAAAACTGAAACCTTGGAAGGCAAGGGCAATGGTTTCGGCGGTTTGATCACCGTCACCGTCACACGCAAGGACGGGAAGATTACAGACGTCAAAGCGATCGGCGATCAGGAAACGCAGGGCATTGGTTCGCAGGCGATCGAACAGCTGCCGCAGGCGATCGTGAAAGCCAACTCCACTGACGTCGATAATGTCAGCGGCGCGACGTTCTCCAGTCAGGGAATCAAGGACGCGGTCAACAATGCGCTGGATCCGCAAGCCTATCCGTATGTTGAAAAGGCGGAAAAGGAAGAAAAGCCGAAGGAAGTCGCGGCATCCGATCTTTATCAGGGGTTAGCCGTCGTATCCAACGGCCGCTTAGGTCCGGGCAAGGATGACAAGGAAGTCTCGGTTTACAGCTTCAATGAAGTTGTGCTGAACGCTTTGTTTGATAAAGAGGGTAAAATCCTGGATCTGAACATCGACGAGC
>NZ_GG657558.1:205327-209855 GCF_000157995.1 Holdemania filiformis DSM 12042 | reverse complement strand
GATGAAAAGAAGATGCTGGAAGACGTCCGCACCGGCGCGACGATTTCCCTGAAAGACGGACATGGCGATTTCATTCAGGCGAATAAAAATGCTTATGAAAACCGTCGTCCGATCACATTGAAAGGCGAATAATAAACGGCGATCCTCCGCCATATACTTTATTACTCCATCAAATTCTGATGGGCGCTAAATTGTAAACATAGAAAAAGGAAAATCTGAAACACGATTTTCCTTTTTTCCTTTATTTAGAACGAAGGAGATCGGCCACGAGCATACCGCTTTCCAGCTGCACGCCGATCAGGCTGCGGATCGGTACGACGGAATAATCGATATCGTTTTCCAACTCCGCCGCTAACTTGTCGAAACCAGCCTGCGCCTGTTCCAGCGCGGTCTTGGCCAGCTGCGGATCAATATCGGTGTGCTCGATCGCGTAGTTGATCGCGCGCACGCTCAAGCCCCAGCTCAGCAGTGTGTAGAAACGCGTGATATCGAGGCAGTCGAAGGCCTCCGATTCCTTGCACGGCTGCTGGTAAGCTTCCGTCTTTTTATAATAATCAATCTGCGCCTGCGTGGACGCGTCGTTTTTATCCACGGAAAGCAAAACGATCTTCGGGAACGGATTATCCTCTGTCAGCCACGGCTTAACCGGTTTTAGGATCTTGCCGATCTGTTCAATCTGATCATGATTGACCTGCTCGCCCTTGATCGCTGCTTCCGCGCGGGTGAACGGCATGATCGTGTCCGAAACAATTTTGCGGGAGAAGAAATAAGGCAGCTCGGCGACCAGCGTGTAGGTGCCGTATTGAGAAGCGTAATCGTCGGAGCTGGTGCCGCAGCTCATCATCGCTTCCGGATGTTCCATGCTTTGCTCATAGTAATCGTAAGAATCTTTGGAACCCGTCATTTTGTAGCATGCCGGAGCGTATTGCGTGACGTAAACCATTTCCGGTTCGCCCAGATTCAGCGGGACATTCTGCTTTTCCGCCGCTTTGTAGAAACCGTCCCATAAGCTTGGCTCATCGCCGGATACATACCAATATGCGCCGCCGAAGCCGGCATTGTGCAGCGAATACATGAATTCCGGTTTCACGCGGTCGATGATGTTCATCAGCACCTGAGTTTCCGGAATCGGCGTTGTCCAGCTGTAATTTTTGTAGGTGAACGGGAACGTCCATTCCGCCTGTTCCGAACCGACCGGACGGAAGAAATTCCGGGCGTAATTGGTAATCGTAAACGGCCCCTTGAACCAACCTTCATTCAGTTTTGTGCCGTCGACGTCGATGCTTTTGATCAGATACCAGGTATAACCCAGTTCGCGGCGCAGCGCTTCATCTTCGCATAAACGGCGTGAGAAATATTCCAGCATCATCGCGCCCATTGGTTCGTTCGGATGCGGACAGCCGAACATAAAGGCGTTCTTCGGGCCGTCACCGATCTTCAGGCAGTAGATCGGGTGACCGCCGCGGGATGTCCCCTCTTGCGTGACCGTGACCAGATCCGGATAGTCTTCGGCCAGCTTCAGAGTGCTGGCGTCCATTTCATCCACGGTCAAAAAATGGTCGTAGGCCGGGATTTCGTCGATTAGTTTTTTAAAGTCCATGCTTTGTTTCTCCTTTCAGCAAGTAGATTCATTTTATCATGAGCGGTTCCTTTTGGGCGGCGCTTTCTGAAAAAAGAATGCTGAAAATGCGAAAAAGATCTTTTCCCGCTTGTAACAATTTTCAATCTGCGGATTTACAGAATCGTCAATACCGCGCCCAGCGCCGCGGCGTAAGGCGCGTGATCGGGGATCAGAAAGTTCACGTTATAGATCCGGCTCATCCTATCATAAAGCGGTTTGGCCTGCGGCAAGACAGCCAGCGCACCGGTCAGCACAATCGTTCGGGTTGTGTCCTGACGTACTGCCAGAATTGCCATGACGCCGATCGTTTCGAGAATCATATTGATGAGTCCGGCAGCCTGGTCTGCGGCGCTGCCCCGAGCGTCCAGCTTTCCGAAATTCGCGGCGGTCAGATCGGAATTCAGCGTCTGCATCGTATCGCGGGTCAGATCGCCGACCTTCAGATCGACATTCGCGGAATGACCGGAGAGCGACAGCTGGATAAAATCCGCGGTTTCCATTCCGGTTAGCCGCAGCGCCAGCCCCGCCAGCGTGCCGCCTCCGACACCGGTGCCGCCGATATGTCGGATCCGGGCATGATCCGCCCGGATTAGCGCTGTTCCGGTGCCCATACTGACAGCCAGAATATCTTGCTGACACGATAAAGCTTGCGCACCCTGGCCCACAGCTTGCATTTCGTCGATTTTTAATGGCTCTTTTCCAATCACCGGGCCTTCGATAAAAGAACTCCCGACACCGGTCATCGCCATGCTTTCCACTTCTTCCTCATCCCTTCCCTGTGTTTTTAAAAAGGCATGAACCGCGGCGGTCAGCGCTGCGGATGTGCGGATCAATGGACATTGGGTTTCAGCGAGAAGCTTGCCGTGAGGATCGCAGAGCAGCAATTTTGTAGCGGACCCTCCCAGATCTGCGCCTAAATATATTTTCATAAAGATCTTCATCCTTTCTGCGGGCGTATGAATAAGTTAGTTATACCGTGATCGGAATGATTCCGCAATCATTTTATCTCTCTATAAATAAGGAAAGAGATCATTCGTGAATTCCGTTCAAAGTTAGAATGAATTAAAAACTTTCCCCATTGAAAATGGGATATCTAACCGTTTTATAACCACCCCTTGATAGAATGAGGGTGTCTTGGAGGTGAACAGTATGCGGAAAGGGTTAATTCTTAGTTTGATGGCAATGTTGTTGGTGATGAGTCCAATACGAATATTAGCGGATTCAGCGACACCGGAGCCGGAAACTGAACAAATTGAAGATGAAGAAACACCGCAGGCTGCCCGCAGAAATCAGGATTCTGCGCTCCTCTTTGCTTTCCTTGCTGCCGGCATCCTGGTGATTGCGGCTGCATTCAAAACAAAGAATCAGAATCTCAGCTTGTTTGTCGATCAAGTGGATTCCAATGGAGACGGCAGTTACACAGTCACCTGGGGTTATAAGAATCCCAAGCATTCCAAGATCCAATACGACAAGGAGGAAGCTGGTTTAAAAGTAAAACGGGGAACTGCGATCGTCCTGAAGAAAGCAGAGCCGACAGTGTTTGAACCGGGAATCCACAAAGACGCTATCATTACGGTCATTAACGACGAAACTGAAATCGAATGGATTGCAGGAAATCAGAAGATCGGCGTTAATGGAAAAATGATCAAAGATAGAAAGGAGGAACGAGAATGAAGATTAAGAACAGGTTTGACAGAGTATTAAAGATGCTGACCGTCTTCGCGATGACGTTGTCCTGCTTTACGGATATGCCGATTCGGGTTGTAGCGGAAAGCTTTGATGTCGATTCTGTAATCAGCATTGAATCACACAACAACGGGACCGATGCGAATGATAGCGAAGCGAGCTTAGCTGTAAGCGTTACTGTCAATGGTCAGACAGTAACAGCGCCGAAATCAGTCGCACCGGGCACCCTGACCGTAAGAGCCAACGAAGGTTATGAAATTGATTCAATGATTTTGGACGGTACGGAATTCAATGAATCCACAGACGTCCAGGCAGGGGAACATTCTCTTAACATCACGGCTCATTCAACAGCTTCTCAGAGTAATGAATCTGAAGAAATCCAACAGCCGGATCCGACGGTGGAACCTACACCGACGATTACTCCTGATCCAACACCGGAGGTAACGGCTACACCGGAGGTGACGAATACCCCGGATGTAACGGAAGAACCAACGGATCCAACTGCTAATAAATATCAATTGGCAATTTCTCATATCTTAAAAACGAATATTGGAAATTATATTCGTGTTGAAATTATTGATTTGAGTGATGAAGATTTTGTCAATAACATTTATGTTGCGGAAAATTGTGAATTTGTTCGTGAAGGAATAAAACTGGTAACTACAGAAAAAAGTATATCTAAAGAAAGCTTTGATGATGAGGGACAAGCAAATATAGTATTTAATTACGAAATTGCAGATGGTTATGAATTGATTATGCCCAAAATCAACACGCGATCTATTTATGTGGGTGAACTAACAGAAGATAATCCTGGAATTATACCGACAGAAGATAAACTGGTAGTTACAGTAAAATTTAGTTATGAAACTGGAGCTATGGCCCTAAATTCATACACTTTCGAAACAACGCGTAACGAAAATAATGAATTTTTGGTTGATTACGAAATTCCTGCTATCGAAGGGTACACGGCTGAGTTACTCGATGAAAGCAATTTCCAATTCACAGATAATCACATTACAGGAGTGTTTGCTGAAAAAGGTAATTTGTCTGCGGAAATTATATATAAGGCGAATCCGATTAATTATACAGTGAAACATTTCTTTGAAAATGATAATGGTGAATATATAGAAAATAAGGAATTAGCTGAAACTAAATTAGGTAATTTTGGCGAATTAACCGATGCACAATCATTATCCGTAGCGGGATATACACCTCAAAGCA
>NZ_GG657558.1:202679-205039 GCF_000157995.1 Holdemania filiformis DSM 12042 | reverse complement strand
CATTATTCAAACTTTGATAAATAAGGAAGATACAGTTGTAGAGATTAAATATGATCTGAATGTTTACTCACTGACATATCAAACTAACGGAGGAAGTTATGTTCCACGGCAAACTGGTAAATATATGTCGGAAATTACAATTGCTTCTGGCTCAACTCTAGCTGGATATACTTTCGAAGGTTGGTATACCAATCCAGAATTTGAGGGTGATTCAGTTAGTGGAAATTTAGTAATGACAGATAATGTCACTTTGTATGCTAAATGGTCAGCTTCTAGTGTGAGCTATAACATTGTTTATCTTGTAGAAAATGCTAATGATGATGGATATTCTTTGTTATCAACAGGGCAGGGAACGGCACGGACAGGTTCTTCTGTAACAGTTACTTCTCAACAAGCAAAACCTTCTTGGGGAAGCTTACCAAGTAAAGCCTTTAAATTTGAACGCGCAACTAACGAAATTGTGAAAGCAGACGGTAGTTCAGTTGTAACAGTTTATTATTCCAGAAATGAATACACTATTACAATAAAAGGCAGTAGAAATACTACCTATGGAACAATTAAAGCTAAATATGGATCCAATATAGCTGATGAATGGTTATCTATTACTAAGAGTCATACTGAAAATGGAACATATGCGTGGGAAGATAATAAAGGCAATCCTAAATTAGCTGTTCTTGATATAATGCCTAGCGAAGACAGAACATATTCAAGAACAAGGAATACTTCGTATAAAGAGGAAACGATCCATTATTATCTTGAAGGTTATGCTAAAGGAAATCAAAGAAATTTTGATGGAAAAACATTTGGTGAGTATACCTCAGTTGATGTAAGATACAATTATTTTACAAAGTCTGAAGAGTTCTTTGATATTGATGGCTATAATCAATATCAAGCAACGAATTCTAAAGGAAATAAAGTAGATTTTGGAAGTAGTTCCAATATATCTAGTGGTGATTATTATTTCTATTATACTCGTGCAGAATATACACTATCGTTGATAAATGTGAACGATCGTATTGATTACAAAGTTCCTTATACTGAGGATATTTCTGACAAGTTGGTAGAACCAAAGAATAAGCCAACAAATGATTCAGTATTTGAGGGCTGGTATATTGACCAGGGATTAACAGAAAAATTCACTGAAACAACTATGCCAAAGGGGCTTGTATTATATGCAAAATGGTCAGCACCTAGTTATGATGTCAAGTTTGTAAGCGACGGAGTGGTTGTTGAAACAAGACCTGTAATCAGTGGCAAGACTGTTGATATGATCAATGCTCCTGAAAATCCAGGATACGATTTTGACGGTTGGTTTGTTGATGAAGAATGTACTCAATTATATGATTTTGCAGAACCTGTAAAAGAAAGCAAAGTCTTATACGCAGGGTGGTCCAAACGCCAGATGGCTGATTACGTGGTAAAGTATGTCACAGAAACTGGAGAACAAGTTGCTGAAAGTAAATATGGCAGTGGTAAAGTAGAAACAACAATAGTTGAAAAAGCCGTAAAACCAGAAGGAAAATTTGCGGAATATACTGTAGATGCGCCAAGTAAGTCAATTGTCTTATCAACAAATTCGAATGAAAATGTAATAACGTTTACTTACTATGCGACTGCGGAACTGACATATGACGTAATTTATACGTATGAAGGTAAAATTATCTATAGTGTACTAGATAATATTTCAGATGTAAATCGAATCAAAGTTTATCCGGTTTTAGCATCAGAAATTGAAGCATTGCAGGGCTATTCGATTAATGAATCATTTAAATGGGCAGATTTATATTATGGTCAAGATAATATAATCGAATTTACATTAAATGTTTCTAATTTTGAAATAGACTATAAAAATGTTGAAGATGTAACATGGAAAAATGGCGATTTGGTAAATCCAAATCCTGTATCGTATTCCATTAAAGACATTTCTGATGGAAAAGTTATTACCTTAGTAAATCCTGAAAAACGAGGTTATGCTTTTACAGGATGGACATTAACAAAGGGTACAAATCCAGATGCAACACATGATCCTATGAATACTGTAATTAGTGAAGGATCTTATGGAAATTTGGAGTTTACTGCTAATTTTGTTATTGATGAAAGCCAGACAAAGGAACTGAATTACACAGTCAAGCATGTAATTGGCGAAGAAGTTCAGGAAACCTTAACGGAAACGCAGAAAGTTCAGGTATTGCAGCCAGATACACTGACACGGAATACTGAATTAGAAGCAGATCGCGGTTATAAGGGTTATAAGAAGAGCACTGTAACTTATGAAAATGGGGAAGCTGTAGAAGGTGAAACCATTGCGAATGGAGCGGTCATTGTAGTCAACTATATCGTTGATGCCGAACAGACAACGA
>NZ_GG657558.1:200747-201679 GCF_000157995.1 Holdemania filiformis DSM 12042 | reverse complement strand
GGTTCGTGTTTACCATTTCTTTTTAATGACGGGTTCCCTGCATCTGCGGCTTGCCTTTCCTTGTTCCTCTGGCGTACAATAAAGACATGATTCTTGAGGAGGGATTTTATGATCTGCATCACGGGCGGCACCGTCCATACCGGCAAGGGCGAAGTGCTGGAAAATACCGATATTCTGATCGATAACGGAAAGATCGTTGAAGTGGGTAAGGATTTAAAAGGAAAGGCCGAAGGGTTTATCGACGCTTCCGGCAAGGTGATTCTGCCGGGGTTTATCGACGCGATGAGCGAACTGGGCATGGCGGTCCGGCGCGGCGAAGTGCGCGACAACGACGAAAAGAGCGATCCGCTCACGCCGCATTTAAAGGCGCTCTATGCTTATGACGGGGACTGCGTCAGCGAACAGGCGCCGTATACCTACGGGATTACCGCGCTGGCGGCATCACCGAGCAATTCCAATATTCTGGGCGGTCAGATGGCGGTCTTCAGAACGGCCGGCATCAATCCGTTTAAAATGTTGGTGAAGGATGAGGCAGGGATGAAAGGTTCCGTGACCGATCAGGTCAAGGAAGCCTATGGTTCCCGCAACGTAGCGCCGATGACGAAGATGGGAATTTTCAGCTTGCTGCGGGACGCACTGCGGCAGGCACAGGAGTATGACGAGAACAAACCGGAAACCAAGCGGGATGAAAAAGCCAAAGCGCTGAATAAAGTGCTGGCGAAGGAAATGCCGCTTTTGATCGCCGCCAACAACGCCGCCGAGCTGCGGGGGGTGCTGCGGGTCTGCGCCGACTACGATCTGAAACCGATTCTGGCGCTGGGCTATGATATTCATGCGGAAGATGTCGATTTGTTAGATAAAATCCAGGGCGTCATTCTGGGCAATCTGTCGTATGGCTTTAACGCCTATTCGCAGAAAGCGGATTTGGAAGG
>NZ_GG657558.1:194883-199238 GCF_000157995.1 Holdemania filiformis DSM 12042 | reverse complement strand
CACAGTCAATTCCTATAACTACAAAGTTTCCCATGTCTATCGAGATGCTGATAACAATGTTGTTGAAGAACTGACAACGACGAAGGCTGACGAGAAACGTGATTACCTGTCTGCTATTGCTGAATCTCCAAGAGGCCCAGAAAATGCAAATGGTAATTTCGTTCTGTCGAATATCGAAGTTGACAGTGTTGATGAATCGACATTGCAGGCAGATGAAGAAGGAAACATTACGGGAACTATGCCAGCTGAAAATCTGACAATTACGTTCTACTATGATGCAGATAATATCGGTGAGAAAGATCCTGAAGAAGGAGATGGAATCGCAGATAAATATCAAATCACAGTTACGTATGACGCAGTAAACGGTAAAGTTGTTGCTAATCAGGGACCATTTGTATTGACGAAATACAATGCCAACCATGAATATGCAATGGACGGAGTCGCTTATCTGGCTGAAAATCAGATCGCAACAGTTGAACCGAATTTGGGTTATCATCTGACAGGCTGGACACCAGAAAAACCGACAACAGAAATCGCATTGAATGAAGATACGAAATTCGTAGCGACATTCGTCATCAATGAATACCAAGCGACAGTGAAGTACATTGATGAAGAAACGAAGGCTGAAATCGGAACAGCGAAGGAAGTTCCAGCGAAGCATGGAGAAACGATCAACGGTGAAGATTATAAGATGGACATCGAAGATTACGTTTACACCCATGCGGAAAGCAAAGCAATCACGGAAGAGGGAATGATCGTCAACGTTTACTACAGCGCTGATGAAAATCATGACGAGATTCCGGATAAGTATCAGATTCATGTAAACTACAACGCAGTGAATGGTACGATTACCGCTAACCAGGGTCCGTTTACCTTGAATAAGGTCAACGAGAATGGTGAATATGCGGTTGATGGCATTGCTCATCTGAGCGACGATCAAATTGCGAAGGCAAGTCCGAATAACGGATATCAGGGCGGTACTTGGAGTCCGATGGCTCCAACTACGGCGCTGGATCTGACAGAGGATATTACTTTCACGATTACCTTTACAGCAAATCCAGCAGATCCGGATCCTGTTAACCCAGGCTGTCCGGCAGGCACGGAATGGAATGAAGAAGCGCAGGCTTGCTTAGCGCCAGTCATTCCGCCAGTACCAGTTGTACCTCCGGGACCAGGTCCAGTTAATCCTGAACCGCAGCCGGAAGAAGAAGTCATCGTTGAACCGACAACACCGGAAGGCGGCGGAGAAGTAACTCCGACACCGACACCGGAAGTCGAAGAGATCGAAGAACCAGAACAGCCGCAGGTCGGCCATAAGGGTTCTTGGGCTCTGATCAACCTGATCGCCAGCTTGCTCGGCTTGTTAGCGGCACTGTTCCTGATTTTCGCGAAGCACTCGAAAGAGGATGACGACGAGGAAGATCAGAATCAGACCGTAGCGATGAATGAAGAAGAAGATCCGGAACAGTTGAAGCGCAAGAGAATCTACAAGTGGATCTCGGGCTTAACGGCTGTCATCTCGGTCATCGTCTTCGTCCTGACCGAAAACATGCGGCTGCCGATGGTCTTGGTTGATAAGTGGACGCTGTTGATGGTTGTCTTCTTCCTGATCAATGCCGTAACGCTGTACTTAGGCAGAAAATGGCATGAAGATGAGGATGACGAAGAACAAACACAGGCGTAATTATCACAAACGATAGAGAAAGGTCGGGCTCAGGCTCGGCTTTTCTTTTGGCTTTCAGGGAATGGAATAACCGTCAATGAGGTTGAAAACAAGTTTACATAAAAATCCAGAAATTGGAAAAATGAAAATTATCTTTAACTTAGTTTAAGCTAACCTGTGCAAACAGGCTTGGTTAAAGGACTTAGTTCTTTTGAGTGAACTCAGTCGAAATTTGAATAAAAAATTCAAGTTTACAAGGCTTGATGGTCCAGGTTATCCGTGCTATCATCTTAATAGTTGAATTTCCAACTAATCGAGGTGAGGGGATGGAAAAGACAGGACGGCTGTTAACGGATTCGTCCATTTTATATCGCTGTTCGCAAAAATACTACGATAAAGTCCTGGACGCCTATCAGCTGGGATCTGGTCAGCTTCCGTTTTTAATTTTCATTTATGAGAACGAAGGCATTACGATGAACGGTCTGGCGCAGCTGGGCTGTTACGACAAAGGAACCGTCACCAAAGGTGTTCAGCGGCTGGAAGAAGTCGGTTACGTTACGATTGAGGTCAGTCCGGCGGATAAACGCGTGCGGACGCTGCGGACAACGGCGAAAGCGAAGGAGATTATCGGTCAGATCTATCTGATCCGCCAACAATGGTGGGATCAGATCACGCAGAACATGAGTGAAGCGGAGGCGGCGTTGTTTGAGAAGCTGCAAAGTAAGGCGGTCGCGAACGCGCTGGATTATTTAGCGGAAGAAGAACCGGAATTAGAGAGCGTAGGAATTTTTGGAATTCAGAAGATGACGCTGCTTGACTATCCGGGAAAAATTGCGAGTACCTTGTTTACCGGCGGCTGTAACTTCCGTTGTCCGTTCTGTCAGAACTCCGATCTGGTGTTTCTGGCGGAAAATATGGCGCAGATTCCCAAGGAAGAATTGTTTGATTTCTTAAATCGGCGGCAGGGAATTCTGGAAGGAATTTGTATCAGCGGCGGAGAACCGCTGCTGCAGCCGGGGATCGAGGTTTTCTTACGGCAGATCAAGGAACTGGGCTATCCGGTCAAGCTGGATACCAACGGCAGTTTTCCAGACCGCTTAGAGCATCTGATCGACGAAGGGCTGGTCGATTACGTGGCGATGGACTTAAAGAACTGCCGCGAACGCTATGGCGAAACGGTCGGCCTGGCCAAGCTGGATCTGGCCGCGATTGAAAAAAGCGTCGCGTTGTTAATGCGGGATCGGATCCCGTATGAATTCAGAACGACAGTAGTCAGAGAGCTGCATACCGCGGAGGATATGCGGCGCTTGGGCGAATGGATCAAAGGCGCACGCAAGCTGGTTCTGCAGCAGTTTGTCGACAGCGAGCGGGTGATCCAGCCAGGGCTGCACGCCTGCACAAAAGAAGAGATGGAAGCGTTCCGGAGGATTTTGCTTCCATGGGTGCCGGACACCGAGCTCCGGGGATTGTAGAGGAAAGAAAGGGTAGAGAAGTATGTATAAAGTAGTAAAACGCGACGGCATGATTACGGAATTTGATATCAGCAAGATTTCACTGGCCATCACCAAAGCCTTTGAGGCTCAGCAGAAGCAGTATCATTCCAGCGTGATCGATATGCTTGCTCTGCGGGTGACCGCGGATTTTGAAGGCAAGATCAAAAACGATCTGATTCAGGTCGAAGACATTCAGGACAGCGTGGAATCGATTCTGATTCAGTCCGGATATTCCGACGTCGCCAAGGCGTACATTCTGTATCGCAAGCAGCGTGAAAAAATCCGCAATATGAAATCGACAATCCTCGATTATAAAGAGCTGGTCGACAGTTATGTCAAAGCGACGGACTGGCGGGTGAAAGAAAATTCAACCGTAACCTATTCGGTCGGCGGTTTGATTCTGAACAACAGCGGTGCGATCACCGCGAACTACTGGCTTTCGGAAATTTATGATGAGGAAATCGCCAACGCGCACCGCAGCGGCGATATCCATCTGCACGATCTTTCGATGCTGACAGGCTACTGCGCCGGCTGGTCGCTGAAGCAGCTGATTCTGGAAGGCTTAGGCGGCGTGCCGGGCAAAATCACTTCCAAGCCGGCCAAGCATCTGGCTTCGCTGTGCAATCAGATGGTTAACTTCCTGGGCATCATGCAGAACGAATGGGCAGGTGCGCAGGCGTTCTCCTCGTTTGACACCTACCTGGCGCCGTTTGTCAAGGTCGATCATCTGAGCTATGACGAAGTGAAGAAATGCGTCGAGTCGTTTGTCTACGGCGTGAACACACCGAGCCGCTGGGGCACGCAGGCGCCGTTTTCCAACATTACCCTGGATTGGGTCGTCCCTTCCGATTTAGCGCAGCAGCCGGCGATTATCGGCGGTCAGCCGCAGGATTTCACCTATGGCGACTGCCAGAAGGAAATGGATCTGGTCAACAAGGCCTTCATTGAGATCATGATTGAGGGCGACGCCAACGGCCGCGGCTTTCAATATCCGATTCCGACGTATTCGATCACGAAGGATTTCGACTGGTCGGATACCGAAAATAATAAATTGTTGTTTGAGATGACCTCGAAGTACGGCACGCCGTATTTCTCCAATTATGTCAACAGCGACATGCAGCCCAGCGACGTCCGCAGCATGTGCTGCCGTCTGCGGCTGGATCTGCGCGAACTGCGGCGGAAGTCCGGCGGCTTCTTCG
>NZ_GG657558.1:190516-194634 GCF_000157995.1 Holdemania filiformis DSM 12042 | reverse complement strand
ATTATATGCGTTACATAAGAAGGGACTGCCGGTCGCGATGGCGACAATCGGCAACAATCCTAACGGGAAGGAAGGCCTGATCTGGACGGCGGCGCGGATGATGCGCGCCTGCGGGGACAGCGAAGCCGTGTTAAGCATGTTGACAAGTCAGGCGGCGAAGCTGCTGGGCTGCGCGGATCAGATCGGATCGATTGAAGCCGGTAAGGACGCGGACTTTGTCGTCTGGAGCGCCAATCCGATCGAAACCTATGAAGGCCGGGTTGAAAAGGTCTTCATGCTGGGCAAGGTCGTCTATGTTCAGGGAGGTTATCAACAATGAAGCTGATTAAAAACGGAACCGTCATGACGATGGGGCCGCAGGGGACGCTGCAGGCTGACATTCTGATTGAGAACGGGAAGATCGTTGATATTGCGGAAAAGATTACGGCGGAAGGTGCTGAAATCATCGACGCTTCCGGGCTGCTCGTCTTGCCGGGGCTGGTCGACGCGCACAGCCACATCGGCGGCTTTGACACGAAAACCGGCGCGCAGGATCTCAACGAAAGCGTCAATCCGGTTACGGCGCAGCTGAACGCCTACGACGGCGTGGATCCGTTATCGCCGCAGTTTGCCTCAGCGTTGGAAACCGGCATCACCGCCAGCGGGATCGTGCCGGGCAGCGCCAATGTGATCTGCGGTCTGGGCTGCGTGATCAAATCCGCCGGGTCCAGTCTGGCAGAGCGCTGCGTGAGACAGCCGTTCGCGCTGAAGGCCGCGGTCGGCGGCAATCCGAAGGGCGTTTACGGCAAACGCAATCAAAGTCCGATGACGCGCATGGCGATCGCGGAAACGATCCGCGAATACTTCCATCAGGTTCAGGACTACCGCCAGAAGAAGCAGGAAGCCAAGGCAGATCCGGCCAAAATGCCGAAATTCGATCAGGGGCTGGAAAACGGCGAGCTGGTGCTCGATAAAAAGATCCCGTTAAAAATCCATGTCTATCAGCACGATATTCTGACGTGCATCGAACTGGCGAAGGAATTCGATATCCGGATCACGATCGATCATGCTCTGGGGTCCAGTGATTTCCTCGACGAAATCGAAGCGGAAAAAGACCGGCTGGCGATTATCTACGGCCCGATCGGCGCGCAGAAGGGGCCGAATGAACTGCATTTAGTTGATACCGGCTGCTTAAAGGATCTGGATGAGCGCGGCGTTTTATGCGCGATCATGACCGACGGTCCGGCCCGCAATCCATGGATGATTCTGGCTCAGGCAGGGGAAGCTGTGCGCTTCGGCTGTCCGGCGGAACGCGTGCTGCGGATGATTACGATCAATGCGGCGACGATCCTGGGCTGCGAAGACCGGATTGGTTCGCTGGAAGTCGGCAAGGATGCCGATCTTGTTCTGTTTGATCAGAATCCGGTCGTTTCCACCGCGGCGAAAGCGCTGCTGACGATGGTGGACGGCGAGGTCGTTTACCGGCGGTAAACGAAGCTTCCCTGTCTTCAGCTTTGCCAAAAAGCAAGGCTTGTCCCTTTTGAAAAGAAGCAGACCCTGCGGATTAGATCAAGATCTCAGAAAAAACTGGTTGTTCGAAGCGGATCCTGAAGCTTTGGACAGCCAGTTTCTTTTGTTGTGAAGATCAAGTTTGTTCGCTAATCCCGCTTTTCAATCGTCAGCGACGCGATGACAGAAGGATTCGGCGCACCGGTTTTTAAATTCTGTGCGCCCGGCATTAACATCATATACCCGTCTTTTCCGCACCGTCTTTCCGGGGACTGATCGGCGTCGATCCAGACATGCTGCACCTGACCGACAACCATGGCGGTGATGCCGGCGCCGCTGAGATCCTCCATGGATTTCAGCGTGCATTCCAACGTGACGAAGCTTTCCTGGATGATCGGCGCGGAAATCGTGCGGGCGTTTTCCAATGTGAAGCCACCGGCGGAAAACTCATCGGCGTCCAGTTCGTTTTGGCGGATTGTTTCGATCAGCGCGTCGTAATAACGCACCGGCAGAAAATTGACCGCAAAAACACCGGTCCGCTTGATGTTGGCATAGGTGTGCGTGTGCTGGTAAAGATTGCCAAGTACGGCGAAGAAGGCCGTCTTGTCCCCGTGGAAGCAGCTCCAGCTGTGAAAACAAATGTTCGGCTTGCCATTCTCTTTCCATGTCGTGACGGCAAATAAAACCTGCGGGATGGCGGCTGCGAGCTCCAGATGGGAAAACAGCTCAAATTCTTCCGGATAAGCGGGTTGGAAATGAGCCGGGCGGTCTGATCCGATTTCAATTTTCATGCGATCTCCTTTCGGCAGACCCTGAATCTGCCTGCGGAGGCCCGAAAGTTAAGTCCAAGCGGGAATCTCCTTGTCATCATTATACACCCTGCTTTGATTTCAGCTTACTTCCGAGTTTAGGGATGCCTAATTCCGAATGAGTGCATTATATATAAAAAGGAAGAATTCCGAATCTTACAATTCTGTTAGCGAGCTGTAAGTCCCTTCTAAGGTACAATAAGCGTGACAAGCTTATAATAAAATCGTAATCAAGGAGGAATCACAAATGAAAACATTCAATAAGATTCTGATTGTATGCCAGGTTTTATTTCAGGTCATTGTATTAGGCCAGGACGGCCTTGGCGATATTCATTAATAAAGGAAGGGAAAACTTATGGAAACGATATTACGGGTAAAACAAATTGAAAAGATTTACGGCAATAAAGGAAGCATTACCCGGGCGATCGAGGATATCAGCTTCGAGGTGAAGAAAGGGGAGTTCGTCGGGATCATGGGACCCTCCGGTTCCGGCAAGACGACGCTGCTCAACTGCATCTCGACAATCGACACCGTGACCAGCGGTCATATTTTAATCGGCAAGGACGACATCACCAAGATGAAAAGCAGCCAGCTGTCCAAGTTTCGCCGGGAACAGCTCGGCTTTATCTTCCAGGATTTCAATCTGCTGGATACGCTGACGGCGTATGAAAACATCGCGCTGCCGTTGACGATTCAGCGGGTCAATCCGAAAAAGATCGAAGCCCGGATCAAGAAACTGTCGGTTCAGCTGGGAATTGAGGAAGTTCTGAAAAAATATCCGTATCAGATGTCCGGCGGTCAGCAGCAGCGCGTCGCCTGCGCCCGCGCGATGATCTGCCATCCGTCGCTGATTCTGGCCGACGAGCCGACCGGAGCGTTGGATTCCAAAGCATCAAGAATGCTGCTGAACAGCTTTGAGGTGCTTAACAAGTCACTGGAAGCCACGATCCTGATGGTCACTCACGACGCCTTTACCGCCAGCTTCGCCCATCGCATTCTGTTCATCAAGGACGGCCGCATATTCAATGAGTTAGTCCGCGGCGACGACGACCGCAAGACATTCTTCAACCGTATCATCGAGGTCGTCAGTTTGTTGGGAGGGGACACCAACAATGTACTTTAAAATCGCGCTAGGCAATGTCCGCCGCAGCATCCGGGATTACGGCGTTTACTTCCTGACCCTGACCTTCGGCGTCTGCCTGTTCTATGTCTTTAATTCAATTCAATCTCAGTCCGTCATGCTGGCGCTGAGTCAGTCGCAGGCGAAAATGCTGGTGCTGTTAAACAATCTGATGCAGATCTTCTCAGTGTTTGTCTGTATCGTCCTGGGCTTTCTGATCGTTTACGCCAATAACTTTCTGATCCGGCGGCGTAAAAAAGAACTTGGTCTGTATCTGGTGATGGGCATGAACAAGGGCACGGTGGCCCGGATCCTGATGATCGAAACCGTAATGATCGGTTTATTGGCCTTTGCGGTCGGTCTGGGCTTGGGGATTCTGGTCTCCCAGGCGCTGACGGTGGTCACCGCCAATCTGTTCATGGTTCAGCTCAAAGCCTTTGAGTTCATCGTTTCCGTTAAGGCGATTCTGTTGTCGGCGCTGTTCTTCGGCGGGATGTATCTGATCGTGCTGATTTTCAACAGCGTGGTTGTCAGCCGGTATAAGCTGATCGATCTGCTTCAGGGCGACCGGCATAACGAAACGCTGAAGCTGCGTTCTATCGGTTTGTCCGTCGTGCTGTTCATCGCCAGTCTGATCATTCTGGGCTGCGCTTACGCGCTGATCCTGGACAACGGCTTTGCGATGTTCACGCTGGAATTCA
>NZ_GG657558.1:177333-190282 GCF_000157995.1 Holdemania filiformis DSM 12042 | reverse complement strand
CCGCAAAAGCTTCTACTACCGCAACCTGAATATGTTCGTCATGCGTCAGCTGAACAGCCGGATCAATTCGGCGTTCGTGTCGATGACGATCATCTGCATCATGCTGCTGCTGACAATCGGCGCTTTGTGCACCGGTTTGTCCTTCGGCCAGGTGCTGGCGGGCGATGTCGAGAAAACCTCGCCGTACGACGCGACTGTGTACGTTTACGACACGCAGTCGCTGGGCTTCCATTTAACTGAAGATTTCCGCAGCCAAGGATTGGATCTGGATGGTCTGGCCCGTGAAGCGGCCGATCTGGATCTGTATGATCTGGCCGTAAAAATCAAGGATTTCAGCAGCCCGGACGTCATCGCGACAATGCAGGCCAGCACGTCCCACGATGTCGGGGAAATGGCGATCGATTTCCTGCCGCTGTCCCAGCTCAACGCCGCGCTGACAATGCAGTCGAAGCCGGAAGTTGCATTGGCAGAGAATGAATATTTGATCACCTATTCGATGAACGCTGCCGAGTCGGATATCTTCAAGGCAGTCAAGGAACACCGCGAGCTGATCATCGACGGCAAGACGCTGACGGTCAGCCAGCCGGCGCTGTTCTTACAGCTTCAGAATTTCAGTGCTTACGGCAACTTCTTAACGATCGTGCTGCCGGATTCATTTTTCACCAATAAGATTCCAGCCAGTCAGTCGTTCAATCTGAACTATAACGTACCTGCCGAGGAAGGCGACGCGCGTCTAAATGAAATGATCAAAGCCTATGGGCAGCAGACGGGTTTCGCTTACAACGGCGTCACCCGCGCGGAGATGTACGAGGCCTCCGGCGGGATGAAGCTGATCCTGTCGTATATCGCAGTCTATCTGGGCCTGGTCTTCTTGATCGCGTCGGCAGCGATCCTGGCTTTGCAGCAGCTGTCGGAATCCGCGGACAATGTGCATCGGTACGCTCTGCTGCGAAAGATCGGCGTTGAGGAAAAGATGATCCGCCGCTCGCTGTTCACCCAGATCGCAATTTATTTCCTATTCCCGTTGGCATTAGCCATCGTGCATTCCATCGTCGGCGTCAGCGCGGTGATTCAGTCGCTGGTGGCGCTGGTCAAAATTGATATTGGCAGCCAGGTATTGCTTGTCGGCGGGTTCCTGGCCCTGATCTACGGCGGTTATTTCCTGATCACCTACACAAGCAGTCTGAGCGTGATCCGTGACCGCGTACAAGCCCGCCGTTTGGAATAAGTTCGGCATGACCCCCTGATGAAGGCTGGCGGAGAATGGACTCTGCCAGCTTCTTTTTGGCGGTGAAGTCAAGTACTGATCAACCGGAGGAATACAAGACCAAAAGACGGACAACCCGCGTTTAAGCTTTCTTCCGCCTTGTTTGATCAGAAAATCGTAATCATTAAGGAATAAAAGTTAAGCAGATTGAGAAAAATGAAAGAAAATCGCAAGGAACATCGACAGGACTTTTGTTATAATAAGAAGGAATTCAGCGAGGAGTTTTGCAACGTGAAAAAAAGAATGATTCAATTAAGTTTACTGGCGCTGGGTCTGACACTGACGCCGGTTCATGCGGAAGTCTCTGGCCGCGCGCTGATCACGGCGGATTCCCAGATCGGGGAAATCGTGCGCCAGGATGCGCCGCGCTTTGAGGACGGGACTGCTTATTTGGAAGAGGATGCGGATTTTCCGCAGATCAAAAGCGATTTTGTCTATATGGTCGATATGGACACCGGCCAGGTGATGATTGACAAAGGCAGCGAGGATCAGATTTATCCTGCTTCCATGACCAAGATGATGACGCTGTTAGTGGCGATTGAAAACGCCCCGGCGCTGGACAGCACGATGACGCTGGGACCGGAGGTGTTCGCCGGACTGGCGGAGGCGCACGCTTCGGTCGCCGGGTTTAAGCAGGGCGAAACCGTATCGGTAAAAGATCTGCTTTACGGTCTGTTTCTGCCTTCGGGGGCGGATGCCGCGCAGGCGCTGGCACTGGAAGAAGCCGGCAGCGAAACGGCGTTTGTCGGACTGATGAATGAAAAAGCGGCCGAGTTAGGAATGACGGGAACGCATTTTGTCAATACATCCGGACTGCATGATCCCGATCACTATACGACGCTGCGTGATCTGGAAACGCTGATGCGCTACGCTTTGGAAAACCCGACGTTTAACGAGATTTTCCAGACCCGCCGCTACACCGCTACCCCGTCGCTGCACACTGGCGGGCTGGTGTGGGAAAGCACGCTGTTCGCGAAGATCTCGTCGACCGACCCCGCCAAGATCGACAACGATTCGATTCTCGGCGGCAAAACCGGGTATACCAATCCGGCCGGTCTGTGTCTGGCTTCGATCGCGGAGAAAAACGGCACGCGGTATATGTTGATCACCGCGCATGCCCCGGTATCCAATACCCCGTATCACATTCTCGACGCGGACCATATCTATGATTATTTCTACGATCATTACAGCAAGCAAACGGTTTTAACGGCGGATCAGACGCTCTTGGAAACCAAGGTTCCGTTTGTCCTGTTCAACGACAAGCTGACGCTGAAGGCCGGGACCGACATCGTGCTGAATCTGCCCAACGGCTATGATCTGTCTGCGCTGCAGATCGAAACTCAGCTGGACGGGGAGCTTCAAGCTCCGATTGAGGAAGGCCAGCGGTTAGGCATGGCGACGATCACCCGCACCGACACGGAAACCCCGCAGGAATTAGCTCGGATCGAGCTGACCAGTCCGCGCCGTTATCAGCGCAGCGCTCTGCTCTACGGCTTCCATCAATTTCAGCAGTGGGTAAAAGCCCATACCGTCTTCTTCGGGCTGGTTGTGCTGGGTTTGATTCTGTGTCTGATTCTGATCCGCGACTACCGGCGGGAACAGCGCCGCTATAAATCAGCCAGGAAGAAACGCAAGCGCCGTCCGCATCTGTGATTTGATTCATGAACTGACAGGAGATTCGATTCCTGTCTTTTTTTGGATTCATTCTGAAAGGGAACGCAGAATGAAAATCTTGTGAATATATTTACAAAATAAAGAATCTATGCTAAACTAAGATCAACAATTTGATAAGATAAATAAGAGAAATAAATTATCGAAGCGAATTGCCGGAAAGAGGTGAGGAATCGGTCAACAGAAAGCAAGCAAGGCGCCACCACAAGTGAAGGAGGGATGTTTGTGTTGGAAGCAGTAATGGCTTATCAGAGTTTGATCATCGTGCTCGTCATTGCTGTGCTCGTCATCGTGATTTTGACGACCGGCTACATCAAAGCGCCGCCCGATACGGCGTATATCATTTCCGGCCTGCGGAAGAAAATTATCATCGGCAAGGCCAGTATTAAAGTTCCTTTCTTTGAACGGATGGACCGGCTGAGTCTGAAGCTGATTCCGATCGACGTCAAGACGTCTACCGCCGTGCCGACTGCGGATTACATCAATATCCTGGTCGACGCCGCCGTCAACATCAAGATCAGCAGCGACAGCGAACGGTTGTCCGTCGCCGCGGAAAACTTCCTGAATCAGGATACGGACTATATCGCCCGCGTCGCGCGCGAAGTGCTGGAAGGCAACATGCGCGAGATTGTCGGCCGCATGAAATTAGAGGAAATGGTCAGCGACCGTCAGAAATTCGCGGAGCTGGTCAAGGAAAACGCGATGCCGGACCTGGCGGCGATGGGACTGGACATCATCAGCTTCAACGTTCAGAACTTTTCCGACTCCAACGGCGTGATCGACGATCTGGGCATCGACAATATCTCGCAGATCAAGAAGAAAGCCGCGATCGCCAAAGCCGAAGCGGATAAGGAAATCGCCGTGGCGAAAGCCGAGGCGGACCGGCAGGCCAGCGACGCGCGGATCAACGCGGAGCGCGAGATCGCGATCAAGAACAACGAGCTGGAAATCCAGAAGGCCGAGCTGAAAAAGGAAGCGGATCTCAAACAGGCCGAAGCTGACGCTGCATATCAGATCGAACAGGAAAACCAGCGCAAAACGATTGAAATCACATCGGCCAACGCTAATATCGCCAAACAGGAACGCGAGGTTCTGTTGAAGGAGAAGGAAGCGGAGGTCAAGGAAAAAGCGCTGGACGCGCAGATCCGCAAGCAGGCGGAAGCGGAGAAATACGCGCAGCAGCAGCGCTCCGACGCCCAGCTGTACGCCCGCCAGAAAGAAGCCGAAGCGCGCAAATTTGAAATCCAGCAGGAAGCGGAAGCCCAGAAAGCCAAGGCTGACGCGGAGCGGTATACGAAGGAACGTGAAGCACAGGGCATCCAGATGGTCGGCGAAGCGGAAGCCGAAGCTGCCCGGGCCAAAGGCATTGCCGAAGCGGAAGCGATGGAAAAGAAAGCGCTGGCCTATCAGAAATACAATGACGCCGCGATGGCGGAAATGTTGATCCAGATTCTGCCGGAGGTTGCCGGCAAGATTGCCGAACCGTTAAGCCAGATCGACAAGATCACGATTATCGGCGGCGAAGGCAGCGGCTTGGACGGAGTGTCCAGCAACGTGCCGGCCGTCATGGCGAAATTATTTGAGTCGATGAAAGAAACCACCGGCATCGACCTGAAGGAAATCGTCCGGGCCGGCTCCTACGATGCCAAGGTCAACCGCAATCTCAACGTCCGCGGTCTGACGCTGCCGTCTTCAACGGAAGCGGTTCAGGAAACGGAAACGGATTCTGATACAACGCCACAAGATAAAAACGAACCGGTCGCTGACTGACTGGTTTTCGTTTGCTTAAAATTCATGGGTTTTCACAAGGTGCCAGATGCCCGAAGTGGTCCGCAGAAGAAACAAACGGAGGAAAACCCGGGTCTCAACAAGGGGTGGAAAAGTCGCTCCGCCGCTTTTTTCAAAATTTGTCAATCTTCGATTTATCGCTTTGTTATGCGGTTTTTGTTGTAATTTAATGATAATGCGTCTATAATAAATCACTGTGTAAAGGAATGGTACTTTTATGGCATATCAGAAGATTATTAACATCGCGGTCATTGCCCACGTCGACGCCGGTAAGTCGACGCTGGTGGATGCGTTTTTAAATCAGAGTCACGTTTTCCGGGATAACGAGGAAACGGTTGACTGCGTTATGGACAGCAACGATCTGGAACGGGAACGGGGCATTACAATTTACTCCAAGAACTGTTCTGTGACGTACAAGGATTACAAAATCAATGTCGTCGATACTCCGGGCCACGCGGATTTTTCCTCCGAGGTTGAACGGATCATCAAGACGGTCGACACCGTCATCCTGCTGGTGGATTCCAGCGAAGGACCGATGCCGCAGACGCGCTTCGTGCTTCAGAAGAGCTTGGAATGCGGCCTGCGCCCGATTCTCTTGATCAACAAGATCGACAAGAAGGACGAACGGGCCGATCAGGTCATCGACGAGGTTTACGATCTGTTCCTCGATCTGAACGCGACCGACGAACAGCTGGACTTCCCGATCCTCTACGGCATCGCCCGTCAGGGAATCGTGCGTTATCAGCCAAATGATGAAAACGAGGACATCATCCCGTTGTTTGAAACGATCCTGAAGCATTGCGAAGCCTATCCGGATTTCACGGAAGAACCGGTGCAGATGCAGGTTTCCGCCTTGGCTTACGACGATTACATCGGCCGTTTGGGCATCGGCCGGGTTTATGAAGGCACGCTGAAAGAGGGCAGCACGGTCATCCTGTGCAACGAGGACGGCCGTCAGGAACGCCGTAAAATCAATCAGGTGTTCGTGTATAAGGGCTTAAGCCGGATCGCTGTGCCGGAAGCACAGTGCGGTGAAATCGTCATGATCTCCGGCGTAGCCGATATCTCGATCGGCGATACGCTGTGTGATCCGGAAAGCATCCGGCCGCTGCCGATGATCCGGATTGAAGAACCGACGCTGTCGATGAACTTTATGGTCAACACTTCACCGTTTGCCGGACAGTCTGGGAAATACGTCACTTCCCGCAACATCCGTGAACGGCTGGAAAAAGAACTGGAAGTCAACGTCGGCCTGAAGGTTGAAGAAACCGATACGACCGACTGCTTCAAGGTTTCCGGCCGCGGCGAGCTGCATCTGTCAGTCCTGCTGGAAAACATGCGCCGGGAAGGCTATGAAGTGGCGGTCTCCAAGCCGGAGGTCATCATGCACAAGGTTGACGGCGCGCTGTATGAGCCGGTCGAGGAAGTCGTGTGCAGCGTTCCTAACGAATACGCGGGCACGGTCATCTCCAAGCTGAACCTGCGCAAGGGCATCATGGTCGATATCCAGGATGAAGGCAGCTACACGCGGATTTTATACACGGTTCCGACGCGCGGCTTACTCGGCTACCGTTCGGAATTCATCAACGATACGCGCGGCGAAGGCACGATGGTCCGCCGTCTGGCCGGTTATGAAGCCTACAAGGGCGATATCCCGCAGCGGGCTAACGGCGCGCTGATTTCCACGGAAACCGGCAAGGCGATGACCTATGCGCTGTGGAATATTCAGGAACGCGGCCAGCTGTTCGTTTCTCCGCAGACGGAAGTCTACGAAGGGATGATCATCGGCATGTCGGCCCGGAACATGGACATGGACGTCAATCCGCTGAAAAACAAGAAGATGACGGCAGTCCGTTCGACTGGCAACGACGAAGCGATGAAGCTGGTTCCGCCGAAGATCATGTCGCTGGAAGAAGCGCTGGAATTCATCAACGACGATGAACTGGTTGAACTAACGCCGACGGATATCCGGATCCGCAAGAAATATTTGACGGCATTGGAACGCCGGCAGCACATGCGCGAGCTGAACAAGGCTGCGGCAGAGCTGGAAGAAGAATAAATCCTTGAAACATCCGTTTACTGCGGATGTTTTTTTCTGCCGCGGCGTAAGGATTTGATGAACGAATACACATTGTATTTCAGGGAACTATCGGTATAATGAAATTAAAGAAGCCTGGGCTGTGTCCGAAGAGGCATGCGGGGGGATAAGACAAGCCGGAGGAATTAATTATGGATCAGAATCAAGTTCAGACTCATGTCGGTTCCTACTCTCCCCGCGCTTTGATAAGTTATATTAAAATGGAAACATCGGTCATCTTCTGGGGTGAAACTCTTTTGTGGAGGGGACAGGGAATTTTATTTATCTTTTGAGGACATGGACCATATACCAAATAATAAAATCCAGGATTCAGCGAGCGATCAATGAAGGAATAGAAGAAATTTTAAATCTAAAATGCGGTAACGGAGGGAAAAATGAAAAACATTTTGCTGATGAGTTTATCCATGGTTTTCTTGTGTAGTTGTTCATTCAAAGAAAAGGAAGTTATCGCTGATCCAACAATTACAGTTGAGCCGGCTTCTACTCAAAATATCGGGGAGGATGCTTCAGAAAGAGATTATCGTGGTCTCATTCCAGAAACATCGAATATTAAAGATCAAATTAAAGAAAAGTTTCTATTTTACCCTACGGATATCATCATTAACTTGGATACAAAGAACATACGATGGGTTGCGGATTGTGGAGTGGGTCTCGATCTTGATCTATTTACTGAGCAAGATCAAGAAGCTTATGTTCGACTTCATCGATCAATTTATGAAGGGACATTGACTGAGATTGCTGAAAATAGTTACAGTGCTAAAGGAGAATTTATGCCGTCAATGTTATCTGAAAATTCGCCCATATCAGAAAGTGTAGACTTTTATTTGATTTTGAAGGATAGAAAAGCTTATATTGTTCTTGAAGAAATGAGCTTGGATGATCTTGAAGAATATAATTCTGATTCGTATTACTATTGGCACGAAAAAACAGAGAAATAACCTCTGCTTTTTACGCTGAGTTAACTGTATATGTTTGTACCAAGCTGTGAACAGTTATTTTAAAATTCCGCCGTTCAATTTTTAAATAGTCTCCTTCTAAAGCAATGGAGGATTTTCATCGACGTACTTGAAACCAGGCTTGTCATCGGCAGCGATCACTCTGGAATTGTAATTGCTTTCAGAAATGGTTATAATGAAAGTGATTGAATAACGAACTAATTTGGAGAAAAGAGGGAGCGTATGTCCTGGAATATCGCGGCGGAGTGCATCTCCATTGTTTTTTTATCGATCATTCTGGTGTACGCCCACAAAGGCACGCTGCTGCCGTCGTGGAAAAACCGGATGTTTCAGTGCTGCCTGGGAGCGACCTTTGCGGCGATGGTATCCAACGTTCTTTCGACGCTGCTGCTGGCCAGTCCGCACTGGGTTGATTCCTGGCTGTGCTGGGGCGTAACGGAAATCTATTTTTTAGCGACGCCGTTAATGGGACTGGCCTATTATTGCTACACGGCGGCGACGGTTTTTGAGGAACATACCGGCGGCCGGCGTGCGCTCTGGCTCGGCATTCTGCCGGGCGTTTTGTATGCCATTCTCGTTCTGCTCAATCCCTGGACCGGGATGCTGTTCACGATCCGGGCAGGGGTTTATCTGCAAGGATCCTGGATTATCACGACTTATTTGATCTTCTATTTTTATTGTTTGATCTCCGTCGTGCTGGTGCGGCGGTATCGCCGCTGGCTGGAATTGCAGATCTATAAAATTTTATTTGTTTTCCCGCTGATCGCCTGCAGCGTCATCGTCGTTCAGCAGCTGTTTCCCGACGTTATCTTAAGCGGATCGGCAGCGACGACGGCGATCCTGCTGATTTATCTCTATTTACAAAATAAGCAGATTTCTCTGGATCCGCTGACGGGGCTGGGCAACCGCGTCGAGTTCCAGAAAATGATCAGCCTGTCGATGCAGAACAACCGTTCGTTGTTTTTGGTGATGGTAATTTCGCTGCGCGACTTCAAGCAGATCAACGATCACTTCGGTCAGCGGACCGGCGATCATTTCCTCAAACAGATCGCTTCGACGTTAAAAACGATGGCCGCGCCCTATCCCCTGTATCGGTTTTCCGGCGATGAATTCGCGCTGCTGATCCGCAACCGCACGCCTAAAGAAATGGAAAAACTTGAACAGGACATCCTGGACCGCTTTAACAAACCGTTTGAGATCGACGGATACAGCTATCGGCTGCATGCGGTGATCGGGCTGGCTGCCTATCCCAACAGCGCGGAAAGTCTTGAAGGTTTGATCAACGGTCTGGAATACGCGGTTAATCAGGCGAAGCTGCATCATTGGAAGCTGTGTTATTGCGACCAGACGATGCTCGAAGGGATGCGGCGGCGCACGGAGATCATTGAAATCTTAAAACAAAAGCTGCAGGAACAGGCGTTTGTCATGGTGTATCAGCCGATTTTAGAAGTGAAGACCGGACGGATCAGCGCTGTGGAATCGCTGATGCGGATTCCTGAAAGCCCTATGGGGCCGCTGTCGCCGGGCGAGTTTATTCCGATCGCCGAGGAAACCGGACTGATCATTCCGATGACCTGGCAGATTCTGCGGCAGATCTGCACGATGATCGTCCGGCTGCAGGAACAGGGAGTGACGCTGCCGGCGGTGCATGTCAATTTTTCAGCCGTTCAGCTGGTTCAGCCGGAGCTGGCGGAAACTGTCTTGCAAACGCTGCGCGAGTGCCGGACCGATCCGGAACAGATCATCATTGAAATTACGGAAACGGCCCTCGCCGAGAATCCTGAGGAAACGATCCGCTTTGCCCGGACAATGATGGAACACGGTGTAAAGATCGAAATGGATGATTTCGGCACCGGCTATTCGAATATTGATTCCGTCATGCACATGCCTTTAAGCACAGTGAAGCTGGACCGCAGTCTTGTCGTATCGGCAGTGGAAAACCCGCGCAGCGCGACGATGACCGGATATTTGATCCGGGTCTTTCACGAGCTGGGCTATGAAGTGTTGGCGGAAGGCGTGGAAACCATCGAACAGGATCAATTTGTGCGCGCGGAAGGCGTCGATCTGATTCAGGGGTTCTATTATTCCCGGCCGCTGGCAGAAACGCAGCTGGTCGAGTTTCTGGCCCATTTCCCGGATCAACAGCCCTCCGGTGCTTGACGGACGCGGTATAATAAAAGAAAAAGGAGGATCATTGCCATGTCAGAAGCGACGATCAGAGATCTTCAAACACGCCGGGCAATCCGCCAGTTTCAATCCGCTGCCCCCTCTGCCGAACTGCTGGATCTTGTCTTAAAAACCGGAACTTACGCTCCCACGGGTCAGGGCAAACAAGCGCCGGTGATCATCGCCGTTCAGGATCCGCAGCTGCGCGCGCAGCTGACGCGGATGAACGCCGAATATGCCAAACCGGGAACCGATCCCTACTATGGCGCACCGGTGATCATTCTGGTCCTGGCCGACAGTACGGTCGGCACCTGGGTTGAAGACGGCAGCTGCGTGCTGTGCACGATGATGCAGGCGGCGCATGCGCTGGGGCTGGGCAGCGTCTGGATTCACCGCGAGCGTCAGATGTTCGACAGCGAGGAAGGCAAGGCGCTGTTAAAAGAATGGGGTCTGAGCGAGAACCTGCGCGGCGTCGGCGCGCTGGCGCTGGGTCACCCGGCCGGCGAAGCTCCGCAGCCGAAACCCCGCAAAGCCGATTATATTCTGAAGCTGTAAAAGCCGAAACGCCGGATCACCGGCGTTTTTTGCATTTTCGGGAGAAGGGTGTCGGAAAGTGCGGAAAAGCGATTGTCAAGCCGGACTCCTTTCGTTATCATAGAGAAGACAAAGCGAGGCGAAGCCGCGCTAAAAGGGGGAGAATCGGAATGTCGATCGGAATCAATCAAAATGAAGAAGAACTGGAACAATGCCTGTTCGACGCTTTGATCGAGCTGATGCGGCGGATGCCGTTAGACAAACTGACGGTCAACGATCTGTTGAAGCAAGCTCACGTCAGCCGGTCCAGCTTTTACCGGCGCTATCAGGATAAATATGATCTGGTCAACAAGAGTTATCAGAAAATTTTTGATAAGACGCTGAATACCTTTCTGGACGGCTGCGGCTGGCATGATTCAGTAAGTGCCGTCTATCAGGTGTTTCAGGAAAATCTGTTTTTCTTTCAGAATGCGCTGCGCTCGCATGATCCCAACTCGCTGCGCAACTACATTTTTCAGATCAGCCTGAACCTGTATGCGGAAACGTTGAAGCGCCATGGAGAAGACGTGCAGGACTGGCATACGATGGCGATGCTGCGGGTACATATTTACGGCAATCTCGAGCTTATGTGCGAATGGGTGGAGAACGGCATGGATAAGACGATCGATGAGATGATCCAGCTTTCCCACGATACGCTGCCGGAACGGTTTAAGCCGTATTTCAACGATTGATCGTGAATTTGCGGACAAAGAGGAACAAAACCGCCGACCTGTTTCTTGAATCTTCTTTCGTTGAAATGGATAATAAAATCACAAAATAACAGGAGGAAAGAAACATGGCAAAGAAATCAATCAGCCGCCGGGATTTCCTGAAAGGCGCCGCCGCTTCCACATTGGGACTGGCTGCCGTCGGGATGCTGGGCGGATGCAGCAGCGAGGATTCGCCGAAGGCTTCGGCCTCCACGATCAGCTGGACAAAGGAAACGGACGTCTTAATCGTCGGCGCCGGCGGCACGGGAGTTTGTGCGGCCGCA
Organism: Holdemania filiformis DSM 12042; assembly: GCF_000157995.1. Taxonomy (GTDB): domain Bacteria; phylum Bacillota_I; class Bacilli_A; order Erysipelotrichales; family Erysipelotrichaceae; genus Holdemania; species Holdemania filiformis. The sequence continues at coordinate 178,769 of NZ_GG657558.1, read as the reverse complement.
GCGGCCGCGGAGGCCGGAGCGAAGGTGCTGGTTTTGGAAAAAGCGGGCATTGCCGGAGGGACTACCAATCTGTCCGGCGGCGTTATGCAGGCAGCCGGCACAACCTATCAGAAACAATTCACCGCGTATCAGGACGATACGCCGGAAAAGCATTTTGAGTGCTGGATGACGGAAGGCGAAGGCCAGCTGGACGAAGCGCTGGTCAAGGATCTGGCGATGGGCGCGCCGGAAGACATCGAATGGCTGGCCAGCACGTGCGGCTTGAAATGGACGAGCGTTTACGGCCATTGCCACGTTCCTTATGTCAAGGATGAAGTGCTGGCGGACCGGATTCACGTCTATGAGGGCGGCGGCGCTTCCGGCAGCGGCGGTATCTATGTTCAGGCGGTCTTGAAGGTCGCCGAAGGCTTAGGTGCGGTTGTTGAATATGAAACGGAAGTTACCCGTCTGATTACGGAAAAGGGCAAGGTCATCGGCGCGGAAGCGACACAGAACGGCCAGACGATTACGATCAAGGCGAACAAGGGCGTCATTCTGGCGGCCGCCGGCGTCGATCAGAACGCGGAGATGGCAAAGGAATTAAATCCGCAGCAGTATTGGGACGATACGACGCAGATCTGTCTGTGCGTCGCTTCCGATACGGGCGACGGCATCCGCATGGGAATGGAGCTGGGCGCAGCGTATGTCAGCGGCGGTACGATCGATTTCTGCGGCAAGACGGGCGCGGCGACAGATAACCGCAACCCGGTATTCCCGTCGTTTATCGTCAATCAGGCCGGCCGGCGGTTTGTCTGCGAGGACGCGACGTACGCTTATCATTACCGCGCGATCTATCAGCAGGAAATGCAGCTGCAGGGCCCGACCTACATGATTTTCGGAGCGAGCAGTCTGGAAGCGCCGGGTGCGCCGTGGACGGCGGAAAGCGTAGCCAAGGATATCGCCGACGGAGTTGTGATCACAGCGGATACGCTGGAAGAGCTGGCGGGTAAGCTGGGGATCGACGCGGCGGGCTTGGCCCGGACGATGAAGGACTGGAACGAAGACGTGGCGGCCGGCACAGATCCATTTGGCCGCAAGGACGGCCTGGAACCAATCAGCGGCCCGTTCTATGCCTATAAGAACACGTCTTATAACTTAGGCGCGCTGGGCGGCTTGAAGATTACGACGGACTGCGAAGTCGTCGATGTCAACGGCAAGGTGATCGAAGGCCTGTATGCGGCCGGCTTAAATGCGGGCGGCTGGGTTGGTCCGTACTATCCAGGCTGCGGCACCGCGGTTATCGGCACCTGCCACTTCGGACGCAAGGCCGGGGCAGCGGCGGCGAAACGTTCAGCGTAACTGTAAAAATCATTTTATAGCTCAGCAAATTCAGGTTCAGTACAGCAGAGAGCCGGGCGGCAGCGTCAGGCGGACTCCGCTTTTTTCATGCCTTTTCC
>NZ_GG657558.1:171884-175827 GCF_000157995.1 Holdemania filiformis DSM 12042 | reverse complement strand
TTTTCCGGTGTATTGGCCCCGCGCAAACTGTTCGTAGACGCGGCGGAGGGACCTGATCGTTCGGATTTTGGCATAGCGGCTGGCGGATATCTCACGCAGTCCGCAGGCGGGTGGCGGGAAGATTCTGGATAAAAGACGGATTTCCCGTGTTTATCGCTGTCAGAACAGGACTTTGGAAGCAGAAAAAGCAATCAACATCATGAAAACGGTAATCTTTCCCAATTCTTTACAAATCAATGATATAATCCTTTTATAGAACAAAATTTAGGAATACCAGGCCATGACCGCCGGAACGAGCGCAGCGGCCGAACCTGATCGCTTGTCAGGAAGGAAAGATCACGCTGTATGAAAAAACGCAGGCTTATTTTTATGTTAATTTTCTGCCTGGGATTGAATGGGATGATCCCGTTTTTAAGGACCGCTTCTGTGCGGGCGGAAACACCGGTGATCCGCGTCGGCTATATTGATTACGCCGGATTTATTGAAGAAGACGGGGCTGGAAAATATACAGGCTACGGCGTGGAGCTGCTCGAGCGGATCAGCCGGATTACCGGCTGGCGCTACGAATATGTTTATGGCGACTGGCAGCAGATTCTCAGCCAGTTAGACGAAGGTTCGATCGATTTGATCATGACCGCACAGTACACCGAGGAACGGGCGGATCAGTTTCTTTTTTCTCAGCAGCCGATCGGCGACGAGCTGGCGGTGGTATACGCGCGGGAAGACGCGTCGGTGTATTACGACGACAGTGCGGCGATGGACGGGCTGCGCATCGGACTGCTTCAGGGCAGTTATCAAAATCAAAGCTGGCAGGATTACGCTGAAAAGCATGGCCTGAACTGTCCGGCAACGGAATATAAAACGGAAAATCAGCTGATGGAAGCGCTGTTATCCCAACAGGTTGACCTGATTGTCAGCGGGGGATTGGCGCTGCATGACGAAGCGAAGGTCGTGCTCAAGTTGGAACCGGCGCCGTTTTATATCATCACCAATTCAGCCCGGCCGGATCTGATGACGCAGATCGATGAAGCGCTGGCGGAAATGCTTTTGGCGGACCCTTATTTTGAAGCCCATTTATATGATGAATATTACGGCGACAGCCAGTATTCCGTGCAGCCGCTGTTCACCCGCGAGGAAGACGCGTATATCCGGGAAGCGGGGATGATCCCGGTCGGTCTGGACGGCTCGCAGGTTCCCTTCGCCTATATGGAAAAGGGGAAACTGAAGGGAATCTGGCCGCAGCTGTTAGCGCTGATCGAGAAGAAATCAGGTCTGCGGTTTGCGCTGACGCCGCAGGCTCCCCAGGCGGATTATGTCGCGTTTCTGGATCAGAATCCCCGGCAGTCGCTCTATTGCGGCATCACCCGGCGCAACCTGCGGATGACGCAGAACGCGGCCGTTCAGCTCAGCGACCCGCTGCTGCAGCTGGATTTGATGGTCGTCGTCAATCCGGAGGAGTTCAGTACGGCTGGCAATGAAGAATTCAGCCTGATCGTAACCGACAACACAGCCGTCAACAGCGAGTTTTTAAGTCAGATGCCTTCGGGTCAGATTCTGTATGCCGATACGCTGGTTCAGTGCCTGCTGGCGGTGGCCGATCACAAAGCCGCGGCGACCGTGTGCGATTCCTATACGCTGAATTATTACAGCTGGAAACCAGGCATCAGCGATCTGCAGGATAATTATCCGCTGGAATTCCCGTCGCTGCAGCCCTGTTTTGCGGCCAGCGCTGATCTTGATCCGGTGCTGATGGCGATTTTAAACAAGACGATTGCCAGTCTGTCGCAGAAGGAAATTAACCAGGTTATTTATGATTCCACGCTGGGACTGCATTATCAGCCCTCGTGGACAGATTGGCTCAAAGCAAATTCTTATCTGGTCGCGTCCTTAGCCCTGGCGCTGATTCTGGGCGTCACACTGCTGATCTACCGCAGCCGCAAGCAGACCGAGGAACAAATTCAGCGGCGGCGCACCGAAATGTTCCGGCACAAGGCGGAAATGGATCGGATCAGCGGACTGTACAACGAGGATACATTTACGGAGAAAGCGCAGGCGATCCTGGCGCAGGATCCGCCGCCGTATTATTTGATCTATATCAATATCCGGCGGTTTAAGATCGTCAATGAGCTGCTGGGGGTAGAACAGGCCGATCAGCTGTTAAGTCATATCGGCAGCCGGCTGCAGGATTACTGCGGGCGTTATCCCGGTTCGCTGGCGTGCCGGATCACGGCGGATCACTTCATGTTGATGACGCCGTGCGAAGCGTATCAGGCCAACGGCCGTGAGGATATTCTGAAAGACTATGCCAGCGATTTGAATCTGTCGCTGGAATATGGCGTGTATCCGATTACCGACCGATCGCTGCCGATGAAGCTGATGCAGGACCGGGCGGCGCTGGCGGCCAAGAATCGAACGGATCCGATGTTCAGCGAAGTGGGATTCTACACGGATCAGCAGCGCCAGCGGATTATCCGCGAGCAGCAGGTTCTGGATGAAATCGAGGGCGCGATGGACCGCGGAGAAATCATCATCTACATTCAGGCAAAATATGATATCGTCGCACAGCGCGTGATCGGCGGGGAAGCGCTGGTGCGCTGGCAGCATCCGGTCCGGGGACTGCTGGGCCCGGGGCAGTTTGTCGGCGTGCTGGAAGAAAACGGACTGATCATGCAGCTGGACTATTATGTCTGGGAAAAGACATGTCAGTTTCTGCAGCGTCAGCACCGGCTCCATGAGCAAGTTCCGCCGGTGTCGGTCAATGTGTCGAAGTATAATTTCTACCGCGCCAATCTGGTCGCGCTGTTTACCGATCTGATCGCCAAGTATGAATTGAGACCTGGAGATCTGCAGCTGGAAATTACGGAAACCGCCTGTGCGGAGGACACCGAGCAAATTTACGCGGTGATCCGGCAGCTCCAGCAGGCCGGCTTTACCGTGCTGATGGACGATTTCGGCGCCGGTTATTCCTCGCTGAACATGTTCAAGGATGCGCCGGTGGATATCATCAAGCTGGACATGGGCTTTATCAGTTCGGATGAAAACAATGCCGAGCGTTCCGGCGCGGTGATCGCGTCGATCGTCAACTTATCGCATTCGCTGAACATTCCGGTAATCGTCGAAGGCGTGGAAACTCAGGCTCAGGTTGATTTCCTGAAATCCATCGACACGCGCTACATCCAGGGCTACTATTTCTCCCGGCCAGTCCCGGAGGAGGACTATTCCGCGCTGTGCTACGCGAAGGATGAAGCTTAAATGCAGCCTTGATTCACTAACAAAACATTTTCTCAGTCCGGTCAGCTCTGAGAAGATGTTTTTTTCTGGGCCGGTGCGGGAAAAGAACACGCGGAACGACTGAATTCTGGTACAATAAGGCCAGGAGTGATTCGTTCATGATAAAAATGTTGGTCTTTGACGTCGACGGGACGTTGTATGATTTAAACCGCCATGAAATTCCGCGTTCGTGCCAGGAAGCGATTGCGAAGGCCAAGCGCAGCGGATTGATTTTTGTGATCGCGACCGGACGGACGCATTATGGCTTAGGTGCGGCGCTGAACGCGTTAGAACCGGATTATATCCTGGCGGTTAACGGCGCGGTGGTCGCTGACGGCCGGGGGCGGATTCTGGCGCATCATGATTTATCTTTGGCGCAGGTGGAGCGTGTCAACGCTTTCTGTCGTTCGCATCAGGCCGGGCTGGCCTGGAAGTTTCTCGATCATTGCTACATCTATCAATCCCCGGAGAAGATTGACTGGCTGCAGCCGCAGAAAGAATCGGATATCGGACCGGAACCGTTTATCGACTGTCCGGCGCAGGACCGGCATCAGACCGCTCTGCCGCAAAGCGCGAGCGTGCATGCCGATCCCGAGAAAGTCGAGGAAGTCTTCCATGACGATCCGGAACTGGCGTTTCTGCGCTATTCCGCCGATGGCTATGACGTCGTGGC
>NZ_GG657558.1:169617-171572 GCF_000157995.1 Holdemania filiformis DSM 12042 | reverse complement strand
CGGTCGGATTGCAGGAGCTGATCGATCAGCTGGGGATTGCGCGCGGGGAAGTCGCGGCGTTTGGGGATAATTACAACGATGTGGAAATGTTGAAGCTGGCCGGCACCGCGGTGGCGATGGGCAACGCGGTGGAGGAAGTCAAAGCGCTGGCCGACTATGTGACGACTTCGTCCGATCAGGACGGCATCGCCCGGGCCTTGGCGCATCTGGGCTGTATTTGACGCTGATTTAAGTCGAAAAACATCTCGTTTAGGTAATCAATTTGAAATTTGGCAGGAATTCCCTAAAATAGAAAAGGATACGAAAGGGGAAAACGGATGCCTACGATTTTGGACAACGCCCTGTTCACCGCTTTTTCCGAGGCCTCTGAACAGGTTTATATCTATGTCTGCGACGTCAAGCAGGATTTATCGCACTGGTCGAAGAATGCCGTTACCTTTTTCGGCCTGCCGGGCGAATATATGGAAAACGCCGCCGAGCTGTGGATGGCGAAAATCCATCCGGATGACCGCGGCCGCTACCTGAAGGACATTCAGGATGTTTTTACCGGAGTGAAAACGCATCACAGCTGCGAATACCGGGCGCGCAGTCAGGCGGGCGATTATGTGTGGCTGGAATGCCGCGGCACGATGATGAAAAACGAACAAGGCGAACCGTGGCTGTTCGCCGGCATGATGACGCGCCTGGACGCGCGCAATAAAATTGATCCGCTGACCGGCTTGCCAACGATGCGGGAGTTCGCCGATTTGAATTTTGCCTGCACTCACGGCGTCGTGATGGTCGTGGGCTTCGACGGCTTCCGGGAAGTCATCAATAATTATGGATATCGCGGCGGGGATGAGATTCTCGCGGATTTCGCCGTACAGCTGCGCCGGATTTGCCCGCAGACCGCGGCGCTGTACCGGTTTGAAGGCGATGAATTCGCGATCTTTATCCCGGGCGGCACCTGCTGCCAGGCACAGCAGCTGTTTCAGTCGCTGGCGCAGGCGGCCAAGGCACTGGGCAGCCGGCAGGTCAGCCTGGAAATCACCGGCGGCGCAGTCTGTACGCCGCAGGATGGAATAACGCAGGAAGCCGTTATCAGCAAGCTGGAGCATTCTCTGGCGCATGGGAAGGCGCACCGCCGTTCGCAGCTGGTCTTTTTCAGCTTGGAGGTTTCGCGGGAATACCGCCGCTTAAGCGGCCTGAAGCAAACGTTGGTCCGCTCGGTCAGCCATGACTGCGAAGGGTTTTCACTGGTCTATCAGCCGTTAGTCGATCACGATCACCGCGTGGTCTGCTGCGAAGCGCTGCTGCGCTGGAAGGCGGATTCGGATGTCGGGGAGATGATCCGGCTGTTGGAAAACACCGGTGAAATTTTGCCCGTCGGCCGCTGGATCGTCCGCGAGGTGTTTGCCCAGGCCCGCGTTTGGCAGCAGAAAAGCCCGGATTTTATCACCGGGTTCAATGTTTCCTATCTGCAGTTTAAGGACTCCGGTTTCAGTGACTTTTTGATCGCGGAAGCCAAACGGCTAAAAATCAATCCGCGTCAAATTGCGATCGAACTGACGGAAAGCTGCCAGGTCGAGGATTTTGACGGGCTGGCCCGGGAATTTGCGCGTCTGCGCGCGTTCGGCTTCAATCTGTCGCTTGACGATTTCGGCATCGCTTATTCCACGCTGCTTCTGATCCGCAATCTGCCGGCCGATTCAGTGAAGATCGATCAGTCGTTTATCCGCGATTTAACCGAACAAAATCAGGTGGATCTGGCGATCATTGAAAGCGTTGTATCGCTGTGCCGGAAGCTGAACATCCGTCTGGTGGCGGAAGGGGTGGAAAACGCCCGCATTCTGAAGCTGCTGGAAGCCTATCCGATCACGTTGTATCAGGGCTTTCATTTCGCGAAACCGATGCCGGCGTCGCAGCTGGAGCCGCTCATCGGATCGATCCTGCCTTAAATCAGTTCCCAGACGGAA
>NZ_GG657558.1:166890-169468 GCF_000157995.1 Holdemania filiformis DSM 12042 | reverse complement strand
TCTTTGGCATCCGCAAAGAGAGCATGTTTTTCATTTCTAGAACAGGAAAGGATTAAGTTGGGCGTCAGTGGGAAATACTGCAAGGGAAAGCAGGTGATTGGATGCGGGCGATACAAATCCGTAAAGAAGAAATGGGGCTGCATTCCCTTGGTGAAACGAAAGATTATTTTGAAGGCTGGTATTTCCGGCTGTGCGACCCGCGGTGCTCGGTGGCGGTGATCGTCGGCTTCAGCCCGCAGAATTCAGCCGCGCCGTTTTTTATCCAGACAACCGACACGCTGACAAACCGCTCCCAATGGGCGGAGTTTGGCTGGGCGGACGTCGTGGTGCGGCAGTCGCCGTTTCATCTGACGCTGGGCAGTAACGAATTCTCGCTGACGCGCGTGAAACTGGAGCTGCCGGAACTGAAAGTCAGGCTGCGGCTGAGCGGATTGACGCCGCTACCGTTTTCCCGGTATGCCCCGACGATTATGGGGCCGTTTGCTTATTTAAAGAAGATGGAGTGCGTGCACGGCGTCATCAGCCTGCATCACCGCATGGAAGGCGTTGTCATCGCCAACGGACGCGCGCTTCCCGTAGCGGGAGTGGGCTATTTGGAAAAGGACCGCGGCACCTCGTTTCCGCAGCGGTATCTGTGGTTTCAGTCGAATCAATGCGGCGTTGCGGATTCATGCTTCTTCCTGTCGCTGGCCAGCATTCCGTTAGGCCCGCTGACGTTCAACGGCTGTCTCTTTGTCGTAAAGCTGCGCGATCAGCTGCACCGCTTCGCAACCTATACCGGCTGCCGCCTGGAATCGCTGCGCTGCCGTCAGTTTGAAGATGGTTCCGGCTGGGCGAAGCTGCGGTTTCATCAGGGCGGATGGCAGATCCGGATTCGTCTGGAATGCGGGCCGGCCTGTTCGCTGGCCTCGCCGCACCAAGGCCGGATGCAGGGCCGGATCCAGGAAAGCCTCAGCGGTCAGGCCCATGTGACGCTGCTGCACCACGGCGTAAAGGTTCATGAAAGCTTCTGGTCGCAGGGCGGCATGGAGCTGCAATGGGAAAAAGAAGAAGATCAGAATGCGGAAAACAGAAAAAGAGGGTTGTCCTGAAACGACAACCCTCAATAGTTTTATTATAGCACGAAAAAATTTTGAATGAAAGGGCTTACTTTTTCGAAAACTCTGATTATAATGAGGGTGAAGATAAGGAAAGAGATCTTCAAACAGAGGAAGCCGATCCCTCAGACAGCCGATCAAAACGGTAGAGTCCGTTAAGGAAAGAACCTAGTTTCTTAATTATCCATCAAGGCTGGTAAAGAAAGAGGAGCGAAGCTTTCAGGATAAACGAAAGTGTTTATTCTAAGGAGGTTAAAGTGAATGGAACCTGGACAGAGAGGAAACCGCCGCTGAAAGCAGGCGTTGTGCGATGAATCGCAGATCCGTGTGATGCTTCTTACAACTTCCCATTTTGCTGAAAATTTACAAAACAGCCATCGAATAGATAAACAGCCATTTTGTGATTGTGAAGGGTAAACGCGAGGAAGAAATGAGAAAAAAGGTTTGATTTCAGCAGTGGAATCGAATTGATGTCATAGAGAGAGTTGCGGAAATGTTGGAAAACAGCCGCTGCGGTTCATCGGTATAAATAAGATAAAATATATAGATGAAGGACCTGCAAAAAATGCGGGTTCTTTTTTCGTGTCATCCATTTTATCAAACAGCCGCGGTATGGCAGAAAATAACAAAACGGTCGGCTTCCCTGCAGGACTGTTCACACAAAGAATGTGGGGAAACTGGAAAAGTGCGCTGCTGGAAATTAATTATAGGAAGGGGATGTTTTAATCGGCCATTTCCCAGGAAATAGTAAACTTAACGATCGTTAAATAAGCTTACAAACATTTTGAAAGCGTATCCGGAATATGCGATAATAAAGTTAGGTTTTCAGAATTGAAAATCATCGCTATCTATGGTAATGTGAATTCGTTAGCAATGGAGGAGAAAACGATGTCCATGTTCAATCACGAAGCACGTCAGTTTAAATTCGATGTGCTCAAGGAAATTTCACAGCTGGCTTATGAGGGTAAATTGACCGATGACAGCGCAGCCGCGATCAGCCGCAAACTGATCCCGGGGCGCAAGGCGGAATTCCGCTGCTGCGTGTATAAGGAACGGGAAATCCTGCGGCAGCGGACACGTTTAGCGTGCGGGAAAATGGCGGATGAGGGCGCGGCGTACAATCCGCGTCAAATCGTTCAGGTGATCGATGCGGCGTGCGACGGCTGTACGATCCGCAAAATCCAGATCACCGACAACTGCCGCAAGTGTATGGCAAAGGCGTGTCTGGCTTCCTGTAAGTTTGACGCGATCAGCATGGGACTGCACCGCGCTCAGATCGATTATACAAAATGCAAGGAATGCGGCGCCTGCGCCCGCAGCTGTCCGTACAACGCGATCGTCGTGACCGAGCGGCCGTGTTCACAGCACTGTCCGGTTGATGCGATTCGCTGGGATGAAAACGGCATCGCCCAGATTGACGAAACGAAGTGTATTAACTGCGGCGCTTGCCAGGCCGCCTGCCCGTTCGGTGCGATTGAGGA
>NZ_GG657558.1:160627-166631 GCF_000157995.1 Holdemania filiformis DSM 12042 | reverse complement strand
CGATTGAGGATATGTCGTGGGTTGTGCCGGTTGTCAGTCTGTTAAAAATGGGAACGCCGATGTACGCGATCGTCGCCCCGGCGATTCAGGGACAGTTTGACAGCGCCACCCTGCCGCAGATCAAGAAAAGCATCGAGCTGCTGGGGTTTGAAAAAGTTTACGAAGTCGCGCTGGGGGCGGACGCCGTCGCGTGGGAAGAACAGGCGGAGCTGGCGGAAAAGATGGAAGCCGGCGTGCCGATGACCACCTCCTGCTGCCCGGCCTTTGTCAACCTGGCGAAGATGCACTTCCCGCAGATTTATGAAAATAATATGTCGACCGTCGTATCGCCGATGATGGCGCTGGCCCGCAAGCTGAAAAAAGACCATCCGGATCACGGCGTGATCTTTATCGGTCCGTGCCTGGCGAAAAAGCAGGAAGCGATGGAATCCTTCACGGCTGTCGATTATGTCCTGACGTTTGAGGAAGTCGCAGCGATGATGATCGCTAAGCACATCAATCCGGCGGAAGTCGAAGCGAAAGAGGAAGACTATCCGTCGATCTTCGGCCGCAACTTCGCCCAGGGCGGCGGCGTCGGCAAGGCGGTCGCGCAGGTCGCAAAGGAAAAAGCGATGGCCGCGCCGGTGGGCGTCTACGCCGACGGCTGCATGGAATGCAAGAAGCAGCTGACGTTGATGAAGTTCGGCAAGTTTACCGGCAACATTCTGGAAGGCATGGCCTGCCCGGGAGGCTGCATCGCCGGACCGGCGGTCATCGAACCGCCGATGGTCGCGAAAGGCCGGATGGCGAAAGAAAATATCGGCAATCAGAAAACGATTGAGGAATCGGTGGAAAGCTTTGATTTTACCGGCGTGCCGATGCATCGAAAATAAGCGAAAAGGAGAAGCGACATGGTCACTGTTGAAGTTTGTATTGGAAGCGCCTGTTACGTTAAGGGCAGCAACGAAGTCGTCACGATTCTGCAGGAATTGATCAAAGAAAAAGGCTGGGAAGACCAGGTGAATGTCAAAGGGGCTTTCTGTATGCAGGTCTGCACTCAGGGCCTGGGTTTGCGCGTGAATGGCAAGCAGCTGCTGGGCGTCGGTCTGCATAATGTCAGAGAAGTGCTCGAGCAGGAAATTACGGCGGCTTTGGCATGAGCTACATCCAGCTGTCCGAGGCGAACTGCCGCAACTGCCTGCGCTGCGTGCGCGTCTGTCCCACCAAGGCGATGACATATCAGAATCATCAGCCTACGATTCTTGAAGACGAGTGTATCCTGTGCGGTAAGTGCTACGCGATCTGTCCGCACAGCGCGAAAAAGGTTCACAGCGATGGCGATCAGGTCCGCGCATGGATCGCCCAGGGTCAGCCGCTGGCGTTAAGCATCGCCCCCTCGTTCGCTTCGGTCTGGCCGGATTATCCGCGGCTGAAGCGGCAGCTGAAAGCAATCGGGTTTCAGGTGGTCGAAGAAACCGCGGTCGGCGCGCGGTTGGTTTCCCAGGCGTATATGAAGCTGATTGAGGAACATCAGATGAAAAACATCCTGTCGACGTGCTGTCCGGCCGTCGTCACCTATGTGGAGAAAAACTTTCCAGAACTGATCGATCAGCTCGCACCGGTCGTGTCGCCGATGATCGCGCATGGCTATGATTTAAAAGAACGCTATCCAGGCGTGAAGACGGTGTTTCTGACGCCGTGTATTGCGAAGCAGAAGGAAGCCGCCGATCCACGCTTTGCGGGCGCGGTCGACGCCGTGCTGACGATGCCGGATCTTTCCGCCTGGCTGAAAGAAGCGCCGGTGGATGAGCCTGAGGAACAAGCGGAGGAAATCCGGTGGGAAACGATGAAGACCAGCACGGTGCGGATGTATCCGACTCCCGGCGGTGTGATCCGGACCTTAAGCAGCTCGGACGAGGTGTATGAGCGGGTCAGTGCGGAGGGCATGGACCGCGTCAAGGACGCGCTGAAGTCAATTGCCCAGGGCCACATGGAAGGCTATTTCTTCGAGCTGTCGGCTTGCGAACAGTCCTGCCTGGGCGGCCCGTTGTTATGCCATGTCGATCACAGCGAATGGAGAGCCCGCAGCGCGATCCGGCGCAACATGGATCCGCAGGATCAGGTGCGTCAAGCTGAGCTGCCCGCGAATCTGCGCGCAGCGTGGCAGGCCGATCCGGTTGAACGCACATCGCACACCGAAGAAGAAATTAAGGACATGTTATTTTTGATGGGCAAGACGTCGAAGGAAAAGGAGCTGGACTGCGGCGCCTGCGGTTATGAAAGCTGCCGCGCCAAAGCGATCGCGGTGCTGGAAGGCAAAGCGGATCCGAAGCTCTGCCTGCCTTACGCGCTCGAGCACGCACAGTCGATTTCCAACCTGATCATCGAAAATACACCGAACGGAATTCTTGTTTTGGACGAGCATAACTGCGTGCGCGAGATCAATCCGGCGGCGCTGAACATGATGAACCTGCAGGAAATTGATCCGATCGGCATGCCGGTCGAGTCGATCCTGCCGGATCAGGGTCTGCATGAGCTGCTTCAGGATTTCGTCGGCGTCCAGTATTACCGCTGCGAATATCCGCAATATCATAAAATCTTAAACCATGCGATGATCTCGATTGAAGACCACCGCTATGTGATCTTGATCTTAATGGATCTGACGGTGGAGGAAACCAAGGAAAAGGTCATCCGCCAGATGCAGATGAAAACGGCGGAGGTCGCGCAGACCGTCATCGACGATCAGATGCGCGTCGTTCAGGAAATTGCCAGTCTGTTAGGCGAAACGACGGCGAAATCCAAAGTCGCCTTAACACGGCTGATGAAAGCGATGGATGAAGATGATTGAGGAAAAAATCCATGTTGAAACGTCGTTTTCCTCGCTGATCAAAAAGAATGAGGAACTGTGCGGCGATAAGGTGGCGATCCGCTACTGCGACCAGTTCTGCATCCTGGTGCTGGCCGACGGTCTGGGCAGCGGAGTCAAAGCGAACATTCTGTCCACGCTGACCAGCACGATCATCTGCGAGATGATGGCGGAAGGCGCGACGCTGCAGGAAGCGGTCGACACGATCACCGCAACGCTGCCGCAATGTCAGGAGCGCGGCATCGCATACTCCACATTTACCATTGTTCAGATTTATTACGACGGTACGGCGCATCTGATTGAATTCGATAATCCCGCCGCCGTGATTATGCGCAGGGGAAACTGTATCGAATTGCAGCGGACAACGCGCGTGATCGGGCAGCGGCGGATCCGCGAAAGCAGCTTCCAAGTAGAGCCGAACGATTTCATCGTCGTGTTCTCCGACGGAATCATCCATGCCGGGGTCGGGACGTTTTTGAACTTCGGCTGGGATCATGCCGATGTCGAAAAGCATTTGACGGAATATTGCCGTTCAACCGATCCGGCCCGCGAGGTCACGCGGATTTTATTGGCCTGTGTCAACGATCTGTATCAGGGCCAGCCGGGCGATGATTCGACGGTGGCGACGGCCAAGATCGTGCCGGCCACGGAGGCCCGCGTAATGGTCGGACCGCCGGAACATCCGGAGGACGACCGCAAGGTGGTCGGCCGCCTGTTAAGCGCGACCGGGAAGAAAATCTGCTGCGGAGGGACGACGTCCAATATCGTTTCCCGCATTACGGGCAAGGAAATCCAGATCGAAAACCTGTTGTCGCTTTCGTCGGATGTCCCGCCGATGGCCTATATTGAAGGGCTGGATTTAGTGACCGAAGGAGTGCTGACGCTGCAGAAAGCGAATGACTATCTGCACGAATGCGCGCAGTCGCCGCAGTTTTACGAACAGTTTCTGCTGACGAAGCAGGAAGACGGCGCGATCTTGCTGACAAAGATGTTTTTACAGGACTGCACGAAGATCGTGTTCATGGTCGGCCGTTCCGATAATCCGGCGCACCGCCAGTTAGCCTATTCGACGATCTCATTGCGGGCAAAAATCCGGATGATCGAACGGATGGCTGAGAATCTCAAGAAGCTGGGTAAGATCGTGCAGATCGAGCTGTACTGAACCGCGGGAACACCGGGAATGAAATTGATTCGTAAAAAGCGAAGAAGTGTCCTGAAAAATCCGTGGATTCAGATCTTTCAGGATGAAGCAGAATATCCTGATGGCCGGAAGCTGTCCTACACGGTCCTGCATTATCCGCACCCTTCAGCCGGGATGGTGGTGGAAAACGCGCGCGGTCAGATTCTTTTGATCCGCAGCTGGCGTTATCCGACCGGCAAAGAAGGCTGGGAAATCCCGGCCGGGTCAGCGGAATCTGGCGAAACGCCGTGCTCTGCGGCGATCCGCGAGGTTGTCGAAGAAACGGGGATCGAAACTCAAGCGACTGAACTCCTATGTCAGTTTTATCCGAGTAATGGGATGTCGGATCAGCTTGTTTATGTTTACGCGGGAACTGCGAAATCAGAGAACATCACGATTGATCCGGATGAAGTCGAAGAAGCGGCCTGGTTTGATCAGGAATCCGTGCTGCGGATGTTAAAGGCGGGGATGATTCCCTGCGGCATCTCCCAGCTGGGACTGCGAACCTGGTTCATGAAAAAATGATAGAAAAGCAGAAAGCTGCCGGAGTTTACGGCAGTTTTCATTTGGATTGGAAACCGCGGAAACCGTTCATTTTCAGCGGAAGATCGCGCAGATCGGCGATCAGAATGCCGGCGGAACAGAAAATTGCTTATTAGTTTAGTAATACTAAACTAACGATTTCACTTTATTAAATTTATGCTTGCGCTGACGAATTTTTTTGATATAATTTTTTCGTGATTGAAGCGAAGGAGGGATGGGAAAACAGACGATCACACCCGTTGATTTTGAATGATGAAGTCCACGTCATTGCCAGGAGGAAACAACTGGCCGCCTGACCTGATGTTCCACGAAGAACAGGCCTCGGACAGCCGGGTCAAACGCCGAAATTAAAACAGGGTTACCCTTGTTGATGCCAAAGCTTGAAGCTTTGAAAGAAGTTCTGTGACACGCAATCACCAAGCGGCTAAAAGCCATCGTCTTGTCTTTCTATCCTGAGCGCATGGAGCGTACCGGAAGAAAATTGAAGAAACGAAAAGAACTGTTTTTGTTTTTTATTTTGAAAGGGGAACAATCATTTTATGAAAAAATTATTGACTGTGCTTTGCGCACTGCTTTTCATTGCGGGCTGTTCGGCCGCGCCTTCGCCGTCGGTCTCCGCGGAAGATAGGCCAGCCCGATCTGGCGGGAACTTTACGGATCAGATGAAACTGGCTTACCGTGATGATTTGGATCCGGAAGCCGGAGCGGATTCAGTTGAACGTCAGGGCGATCATCCGGATTCGCCGTATTTCTCCACAGTTGATTTTTACAATGCGGAAAGCACGGCGTCGCTGACGATTCTGCCGCACTTCCAGACGATGCAGCAGACGTCGGAATGGTCCTGCGGGGTGGTGTCCGCGCTGCTGGTTTTAAATTATTACGATCAGCTGGGCGAACAAACGGAACGGACACTCGCTGAAATGCGAAGCAATGGTTTGACGCCGGAAGCGACGGACATGGAATCGATGATCACGATCTTTGAACAGACCGGCGGCTTTAAGCTGGAAAGCAGTCTGGATTATCCGGCCGATCAGTTGGCAGAAGCCTTCCCGCTGGAACGGTTTGAAACGTTGTTAAAGGCGGGAACGCCGGTGATGGTTGCCTGGAATGACTGGGGCGGACACTGGCAGGTCGTGATCGGCTATGATACCCTGGGCACGGAAACGACGCAGGACGACGTTTTGATCGTCGCCGATCCTTACGACACGACAGATCACAACCAGGACGGCTATACCGTTTACGGTGCTGAACGGTTTTACTACAACTGGACGATGTATGATTTCTTTGAAGGTCAGGGAATTGAGAATCAGCGGGATCTGATGTTTTTGATCGCCGTGCCGGATGCCGGCTAAATCCGCGGAAGTAATCGGTGTGATAAACAGCGCGTTTTTTAAGAATGACGCTGTTTTTTTCTTTCTATTAGGAAAGTGCAATGT
>NZ_GG657558.1:159529-160182 GCF_000157995.1 Holdemania filiformis DSM 12042 | reverse complement strand
AAGCCGCACTGAGTACACTTGAAGGGGATCGAGTTCGTTTTGCCAGTCGACAAATTTCCACGTTTCATTGATTTTCACCTCCAATCCAGACGGGAAGAAGGATTCTACAAATTCCATAACATGACCGCAGGAACAGAGTAAAGGATCAATTCCGGTTGATTCTTTTCGGAATTCCTGATAGGAGGTTAGTTTCTTGCGTATCCAAGCTCGAGGTTTGCTTAGCATCTTTCGAATACAGGCGCAGAGCTTTTTCTTTCTTGAAGTATAAGCGCCTAAATAGCGAACCATTTTGAAGTTTCCGTCGGGAATATGGATCATCAATTTCTTCATGAAATCCACAGTAGAGTCAAAGACATCAACCCGTTCTTTCGTTTGATGATCAATATAATGCCACCAAACGAAATTAAGATCGTAATTATAGTCTTCAATCCGGCTTTGAGCGATGACAGGCCGGCCTGCATAACGGATATGTAATCCACGCCATCTTGAGTGGATTGATGAGAGGAAGGCGGATTAGGGAGAATCAATTGAAAATGACCGAGGCCTTGAACTAGGAAAATGAAAAGAATGAAACAAACTCAAATGCGTTGAAATGGAGACGGATGAATTGTATAATTAACTCAATAGAAAGATGAGCGTTCTCTGAAAGCGTA
>NZ_GG657558.1:158033-158684 GCF_000157995.1 Holdemania filiformis DSM 12042 | reverse complement strand
AGAACCGCGAGTTATACAATACGCCTGAGGGAAGAAATCTTCGATCAAACCTTGAACTTTGGAAGCAGAGGGAGAGAAGGAAGAGATCTAAAATCAGGAATACCCTCCAGGCAAGAAACTGACGAGGGGTTCTGGAAGGTTTTGCCTTCCAGAATGATGCTTGCATCATTTTCTTGTTAGGAAGGCTCTGGTTCTTATGGTATACTGAAACAAGAAAGCGAGGTTCTGGGGGATGATCGCCATAATTGAGGATGTTTTGATCTTATTTTTTAATCTTTTAATTTTTGCCCGGATGATCACGCTGCGGGACACGACCCGCAGGGGAATTGTTCAGCTGACTGGCGGATGCGTGTTTTTTTCGCAGCTTACGGGACAGCGGTCTATGTTTTCCACTTTCCAATGGTGCTTTCCTCCTTACTGGCGATCAGCCTGCCCAGTTTGATCTGGTTTTGGCTGCTCTCCGATTTCCGCGACGGACGGTTTTTCCTGGCGTTTGCGCTGGCCGATACCTTGTCGATGATCATCGCCTCGTTCGGCAAATATCTGGCCTTGTTTTTCCCGGAGGGTGAGCTTTTCTACCTCGGACTGACGCTGCTTCTGTTCGTTGCGCTGCTCGTATTCGCCGATCGGTATTTCCTGTTGCTGAAAACG
>NZ_GG657558.1:148724-157747 GCF_000157995.1 Holdemania filiformis DSM 12042 | reverse complement strand
TTTCCTGTTGCTGAAAACGCTGATGAAACAGGTTCGCGGCGGTTGGGCAACCATGGCTCTGACCGCGATGCTGATCTATTTCGTGCTGGGCTTTATCGCCGCGTATCCCACGCCGATCGCGCAGCGTCCGGAATATGTTCCGGTCTTTATGGCGGTCTGCCTGCTGACGTTCGCATTTTATGGGGTTGTGCTGCACTCGCTGCAGAAAACGCAGAAGATCGCTGAACAGAACGAACAGCTGCAGCAGGAACAGAAAATCTATCATATCGCTTATACCGATGCGCTGACCGGGCTGGGAAACCGCGCCGCCTATTTGGAACAGATTAATAAGCTTGAACGGCAGCGCGCCGACGGAATTCCGGTTTGCTGCATCGAACTGGATATGAACGGTTTGAAACAGGTCAACGATACGCTGGGGCATGCCGCCGGCGATCAAGCGCTGCGGGAAATCGCACGGGTGCTGACAGCAGTATTTGCCCCGCGCTATCCGGACAGCGTGTTCCGGGTCGGCGGGGACGAATTCTGCGTGCTGCTGAACGGCGAGGCGGCAGTGGCGGAAATGTTGGAGCAGCTGGAAGCTGAACTGAGCCAAAGCGCACAGCAATTGGGATTTCCGCTGTCGGCGGCGGCCGGTACAGCCTGGGTTCGCCCCAATGAATTGATCGAATCGGCAATGATGCGGGCGGATGCGAAGATGTATCAGAACAAACGCGGGATTCGAGTTCTTTCTGAAAATGAAAATGAAAAGACTTGTTCCTAAAGAATATTTTCAGAAAAGTTTGAAAAAAGAATTGACAAGTTTTTCTGTCTGCGGTAAACTAATCCCATCAACACAAATGCCTAGATCAGGAAATGAGAAACTGGAATGTCGGGTTTAAGAGAGCTGCCGGAGGGTGCAAGGCAGTACGGACGCCAGGGACAACTGCCCTGTTAGCAGCGAGCTGAAAGGTTAAGCCGAGTAGGGGACGCCGGGAATTCCCGTTACAGAAGAAGACATTCTCGCCATGGCGACGATGTCCGCAGAGTGATCCTGTTTTAAAAGCAGGATAATAGGAGTGGTACCACGGATTGATCAATCCGTCTTCTAAAACGAAGGCGGATTTTTTGTATTTGATTAAAGGGGGCATGAGGGCGTGAAACAGGTGAAGCAAACCGGGGTTTCCGGAGCACTGGTTTTCTGAATTGGACGTTAATTGAAATTCAGAAAAGGAGAAAATGAAAATGAAAAACTGGGTAAAGAAATTCATCATCGGCGTCTGCGCCGTCATGTTAACAGCGTGTGCTGTTCAGGGAGAGGGCAGCGCCGCACCGACGGCGACTGCGTCGGACGAACCGGTGTCCGGGGGAACCTACATCGTCCGCGGTGCGGGTGATCCGTACAGCTTCAATCCTGATTTAAAAGTTGACGACTGGGGTGTGGTCACTTATCAGAATATTTTCAACCGGCTGGTCAAGCAGACAGTTTCCAACGAAGTCGTCGGCGATCTGGCGGAAAGCTGGGAGTTCTCCGATGATGGCCTGACGCTGACGTTTCATCTGCATGAAGGCGTGAAATGGCATGACGGCGAGCCGTTCAGCTCGGAAGACGTCAAGTGGACCTTCGATAAGATCCGCACTGAAGGCTATCAGTCCAACAGCTTCAAACAGCTGAGCGAAATCACCTGTCCGGATGAAAATACCGTCGTGTTCCATCTTTCCGAACCAAATTCCGGGATTGTCGCCACAATCGGCTGGCTGGGCACCTTCATCATGCCGAAGCATATCTATGATACGCCGGACTATGACTGGTCGACCAATCCGGCCAACTTCCAGCCAGTCGGCACCGGCCCGTTCAAGTTTGTTTCCTATGAAAAGAGCGTTGCGATCCGCATGGAACGCAATGAGGATTATTTCAAGGGCGCACCGTATATCGACGAATTAATCGTTTCGATCATTCCGGATGAATCGACGGCGTTCCAGGCTTGGCAGAACGGCGAAGTCGACGACATTCTCGGCAAAGCCCCGTCTTCAGAAATCGCCGCGCTGAAACAGGATCCGAATTACAATGTGTATCAATACGTCGCTACCGGCCGCGTTTATCTCTCGTTCAACCTGAAGGAAGGCCCGTTTGCGGATGTGCGCGTGCGTCAGGCCGTCGACATGGCGTTAGATCGTCAGGAAATTCTTGACAAGGCGGCCAAGGGCATCGGCAGCGTTCCGGAAACGTACATGACGCCGGTCTTTGACTGGGCGATGAGTGAAACGGCGCGGATTCCGGACATGGATTGGGAAGCGGCGAAGAAGCTGATTGAAGAAGCCGGCTATACCCAGGATGAAAACGGCTATTACTTTACCTGCACGCTGGACACGTTTGAAAGCGGCAACTTCAAGGACACCGCGACGGTCATCCAGGCGCAGCTGAAGGAAATCGGCATCGAAGTGAAGCTGAACATCTCGGAAATCGCCAACTTCCAGACGAAGGTTCTGGATAACTACAACTTTGATATGGCGATGAATTCCGGCTCGCAGGGACCGGATGCCAACGCGATTGAAAACCGTATCGGTTCCAACGGGTCGCTGAACATTTCCAAATATGCCAATCCGGAAATCGACGAGCTGTTAAAACAGGGCATCGCCGTGTCGGACAAAGCGGAGCGCGGGGAAGTCTATAAGCAGATTCAGGAGATTCTGAAGCGCGATCTGCCGATGGTCATCGTAACGGATGAAATTTACAGCTATCCGATCAAAGCGACGATTCATAATCATCCGCTGTCCCAGGAAAAATCCACGACGCTGGGCACCAACGAGTTCTCGGAAGTCTGGATCGAACAATAAGTAGAAAATTCTAAATTCAGCTAAACAAATCCCCGGTTGTGTCGTATCGGGGATTTCTTTTGGTTTTTGACTCATGGTATAATGCGAACGAGGTGATGAGGATGATCAGAACCCGCCAATGGATCATGGATAACTTTATGACGCTGGCCCGGGAAAAGCCGTTGAATAAAATCACAGTGGCGCAGATTGTCGAGCGCTGCGGACTGAACCGGAACACGTTCTATTATTACTTTGAGGATATTCCTTCTCTGATTGAAGCGATCTTTGCCCAACAGGCTGCCGCTTTGCTTCCTGAGCAGCGGGATACGCTTTCACTCTTGGATAGTCTGGATCAGGCGCTGGCCTGGTGTCAGGCACATCGGGAGGCGGCGCTGCATATTTACCATTCGGCCAGCCGCGAGTTGTTTCAGCAGCACTTGACCGGCTTGATCGGTGACACGCTGAATACGTATGCCCGGCAAATGAAGCTGGACGCCATCTACGATCCGGAAGCCCTGCGCACCGTCCTGCATTTTTATCGCTGCCTGCTTCTGGGAGCGGTGCTGGACTGGCTGGATCAGGATATGCGCTATGACCTCAAGGAGGAAACCCGGCGCTTGATTTCACTGGCGGAAACCGGCGCGCTGCTGCCGCCTGAATATCCAGGCAAACCGGCGTAAATGTCTGATCGTTTTACACCCGGCGGTTTCTGTCGCTGGGTTTCTTTTTTCCGCGCCCCTATAATGGGGGCAGCTGGAAAAGGAGAAGCTATATTATGAAAACCATGGAAAAAATGAAATCCGCCGCGATGGAAACGGCTGTCAAAACCGCCCTGGCCTATCTGGAACGGGATCCGGAAGCGAATATTCCGAAGATGATGAAGCTCGTCGATCAGGTTTGTCCTGATGACTGGTACGTGTCCCAGCGCAAAGCGGTGCGCGGGGTGATCGAACAGAAGAATCATTGGTATGATCTGATGTTGAAGCTGTATGACTTGGACGCCGGCGTGCGCAAGACGTTTTTCACCAACTTTATCATCAACGCCAGTCTGAAAGGCAGCGCCCGTCAGATTGAAGCTTCGGCGGAAAACGACTGCAACGTGCCGTGGGCGATCCTGCTTGATCCGACCTCGGCCTGCAACCTGCATTGCACCGGCTGCTGGGCGGCGGAATATGGTCATCAGCTGAATCTCAGCGTGGCCGAGATCGATTCCATCATCACCCAGGGCAAGGCGCTGGGCACGTTTATGTTTATTTATACCGGCGGGGAGCCGATGGTCCGGAAAGAGGATCTGCTTGCGATTTGCCGGAAACATCCGGACTGTGAATTCTTGGCGTTTACCAATGGTACGCTGATCGACGAGGCGTTCTGTCAAGCGATGCTGGAGGTCAAAAACTTTGTGCCGGCCCTCTCGCTGGAAGGCTTTGAGGAAGCCAACGACAGCCGCCGGGGCGCAGGCTGTTATGCGACGGTCCGCGCAGCGATGCGGCTGCTGAAACAATATAAGCTGCCTTTCGGTGTATCGACCTGTTATACCAGCGCCAATGTGCAGGATGTCAGCAGCGAGCGGTATTTTGATCAGATGATTCAGGACGGCGCGCTGTTCGCCTGGTTCTTCCATTACATGCCGGTTGGCAATGAAGCGGCGCCGGTGTTAATGCCGTCCCCCGATCAGCGGGCCTGGATGATCCAGCAGATCCGCGGCTTCCGCCAGACGAAACCAATTTTCACCATCGACTTTCAGAACGATGCTGAATATGTCGGCGGCTGCATTGCCGGGGGCCGGCGTTATCTGCACATCAATGCCAACGGCGACGTCGACCCGTGCGTGTTCATTCATTATTCCAACATGAATATCCGCGAGCACACGTTGCTGGAAGCCTTGCAAAGTCCTCTGTTTAAGGCCTATTATCACAATCAGCCGTTTAACGGGAACATGCTTCGGCCATGCCCGATGCTGGAAAATCCGGAGATTTTGCCGCGGCTGGTCAGACAAAGCGGCGCGGTTTCGACCGATCTGCAATCGCCGGAGAGCGCGGAGCATTTATGCGCGAAATGTCAGAACTATGCCCAGCTGTGGCAAATCCGTTCGCAGCAGATCTGGCAGGAGCTGCATCCGCAAGCGGACAAAGAGCAGTAACGATTGCAATTTGACCCGGCCGTCAGAAAACGGTCCGGGTTTTTTTATGATTGTTTTGCAAAACTGAATTCATGGGAGGAAAGTCATATCGGACAGCACGATCATCATAAAAGAGACTGAAAAATCATAAAAAAGTTTTCCTGCCTGATCGTTTCGTATTACAATAAGAAAGGCCGCGAAACCGGGTTTCCGCCGACTGTCAGGAAGGGGAAAGCCGGATGTTGCATCACGCGGCAGGTATAAAAATCGAAGGGGGATTTATTTATGACAAAGAGGACGCGGACAATGGCGTTCATTGCGATCTTTGCGGCGATCAATTACGTTGTTTTCAGTTATTTGAAGATCGATATTCCGCTGGCGGCCGGCTCTTCCGTCGCGATTCATGTCGCGAACGCGATTGTGGTCGTGTCAGCATTTCTGTTGGGACCGGTCGAAGGGGGCGTTGCCGGAGCGATCGGTTTGTCGATTGCCGATCTGTTGGATCCGCGCTATGTCGCGTCGGCGCCGAAGACGTTTTTCCTGAAATTCTGCATCGGTTATCTTGCTGGAAAAGTGGGACAGAAGCTGGGACTGAATCGTGCTGAGGATTCCCGGCAGGCGATGAAAATCGCCGCTGTGAGCGCGGCGGCCGGCTTGGGCTTCAACGTGATCTTCGATCCGATCATCGGCTATTTGTTTAAACGGTTTATCCTGGGCATTAACGCTGAAGCGGCGGCGATCATCCTGACCTGGACCGGCGGCGTTACCGCCTTCAACGCCGTGATCTGCGTCTTTGTTTCCGTTTTGTTATATATGGCGTTAAGAAAACCGTTTGCCAGTATCTACGGCCGGAAGGATTCGTGAAGCCAGGCTTAGCTGAAATCAGGGACGCCCAAAAGCGCAGCAAATCTTTTAAGAGATAGAAAAAACCACCGGAGAAACCGGCTTCTGTCCTGACCGGCAGAGCGCACTTCGGTGGTTTTTTATTTTTAATTCTGTCGCTCAGATTTCCGGGCTTAATTCCGCTTGCATGAAGCGGGTCTGAATTTCCGGATAGACAAACAGCAGGATAAACGGCAGGATGGAGATCAGACTGGAAACGGTGCCCAGCACGCTCAGATCCACGAATTCAGCGATGAAGCCGAAGGCCAGCGAGGATAAGGCCTGACCGCCGCTGGAGGCCATCATGATAAACCCGGAAATCATCGCCCGCTTTTCCCGCGGGATGATCAGCATGAAGGCCGCGTTGAGAATCGCGTTAGCCACGGCGCTGACGAAATAGGTGATCAGGAAGGTAAAGGCCATGGAATTGAACGTCTGCATCGAATAACAGAGGGCGAACAACAGCGAACTCAGCGGGAAACCGAATAACATCAGCTTGATCCGCAGCTCCGGCCTGATGTTCAGCGTGCCCATGAAAATCGTACCGATCAGCGCAGAAATCGACTGCAGCGACATCAGATAGCCATACTGCACGACGTCTAAGCCCCGGCCCAGACAGAACGGCAGGAATACGGCGCCCATGCCTGAACCGAAGAAGTTGGCTGACACGGCGACGATGACGATCAGACGGAAGCAGCGGTCGTTGAGCACATACTGCGCACCGTCTTTCAAGTCGGCGAACAGTGTTTTCAGATTGATCGGCATTCCGGTTTTCGGAGCCCGCGGGACGTCGATGAAGCATTCGGTGAAAGCGGAGATCAATAAGGAAATCCCGTTGAGCAGAATCACGAAGGGCACGCCGAGAAACGCGATGATCGCCCCGCTTAAGCCCTTGCCGACCATGGCGACGAGCGAGCGCATTCCGCCGGACAAGGACTGTGCCCGGACCAGATCCTTCGGCATCACCAGATCCGTCATGACGGTCATCGAAGCCGGGGTAAAGAACGCATTGCACAAAGCGGCGATGAAGGCTGTGGCCAGCACCATCCAGACCTCTAAATGGTTGCTCATGGCGATCAAGCCCAATCCGATCATCGTTAAGCCGCGGATCAGATCGGTGCCGACGATGATCCATTTGCGGTGGCTGCGGTCGATGATCGCCCCGCAGAAGGGGCCTAGGAACATGGCAACAAACATGGAGATGCTTGTCAACAGTCCCATCAGCGCGGTGGAACCTGTTTTCTCATAGACCCAATATCCGATACAGATGCTGTAAAGCACATCGCCGAACGTTGAGAACAGCGTGCCCTGCCACAGCAGGATAAAGTTTTTATTCCAGAGCCTCAGCGTTTTCGTTTCATTCATGATATCCACCTCTTGTTAGTTCCATGATATGTCGATTGTGTTAATTTGTCAATTAAAAATATTCATAAATAAATAATAAAAATCAATTTATAAATTCAATAATTTAATTCGCAGTTGAATGCTGTGTGCCTTACTGAGAATAAATTGAGATGTCGGATAATGATGAAAATTGAAATAAAAGTGAAAAAATCACATATTGAATAATTAAAATAATAGAAATTAGTGTTTAAATATTTGATTAAAGAGAAATAATCACTTATACTAATATTAGTAAAGGAGAATAGGCCATGTTAATTCGGTTTAACGTAAAGAACTTCTTATCCTTCTCAAGTCGAGATGATGGGCAGTCTCAGGAATTTTCAATGATTTCTGGGAAGGTCCGAAATAAAAAAACACATGTGATCGAAGAAGATAAATTGAAATTATTGAAGTTTGCGGCTGTGTACGGCGCGAATGCCGCGGGAAAATCAAATTTAGTTAAGGCGATTCAATGCATGCGGACTTTGGTTGTCAACGGATTTCCGAAAGGCAGCTCAGCATGGTATTGTAAAAATGATTCGGAAAATAGAGGGAAAGCGAGTTATTTTGAAACCGAAATTTTATTGAATCATCGTTATTATGCTTACGGATTTGAAGTTATTTTAAGCACACAACAATTTGTATCAGAGTGGTTGGTAGAATTGATGCCGGATAATCGAGAAAAGGTGATTTTTGAACGGGATTTGATGAATAAAACCTATTCCTTCGCAAAAGAATTCCAAGCTGACGGCCTGTATGATAAACTGCGGGTGTATGCGGACGATATTTCTGATGACCACAGTGTACTGATGCTGTCAGTACTCAATAAGCATAAACGTGGATTGTATCATCAATTCAAGGAAGCCATGATTTTTGCGGAAATGTACCAATGGTTTGAACAACGGCTGGATATCAATTTTCCAGACCAGCCGATTTCCGATTATTCTTATATGGTGCAAACCGAAAACGTTGAGAAGATCTGCCGCTTTATTTCCGCTTTTGGAACAGGAATTACTGATTTTCAACTGGTTGAGGTTCCGGTGGAAAAAGTTTTTGACGAAATACCGAAATCAATTCGTTCTGAACTTCTTACCACTCTTGAAAAGAAAGCTGCTGAGATGAACGCTAATCCAGATGAGTCGCAATGGGGGCTGGTCATGCGCAGCCGTCATGATTTCTTCACATTGGAATTCAATCAGGAAGGTGAAATCCTTTGTAAAACCATTCAATTTTCTCATGGTTCAAAAAAAACGCTGTTTTCTTTATCGGAGGAATCGGATGGGACAATCCGGATTTTAGATTTGCTCGAAATCTTGTTGTCAGAGGAAGGAAAGGTGTATATCGTTGATGAATTAGACCGCTGTCTACATCCAACTTTATCCTATCAGTTCGTTAAAACCTATCTTCAGCTGGCGGCAGAAAAAAAGATTCAGCTCATTGTGACAACCCATGAATCCCGCCTATTGGATTTTGATTTACTGCGCCGGGATGAGGTCTGGTTTATTGATAAAAAGAACAGCGGAGACAGCGATATTTACTCTTTAGAGGAGTATAATACCCGCTTCGACCAAAAGGTTGATAAAGCGTATCTTGAAGGAAGATATGGCGGGGTTCCGATATTTAGCACGGTGTTTCCAGTAACGGAGAAATGAAATGCGGGAAAAGAAAAAATTTGCGGAACGTTCCCGTATTTTATCTGATACAGAAGTAAGAAAGAAGGTTTATCTTGTCTATGAAGGCGAAAAGACAGAGGCTCTTTATTTTGAAGCCGTCGATGCGTTGAAGACAGAACTCGGACTGAATCCGATTATTGAACTCATTCCGATCCTTCGCAGTTACAATGAAA
>NZ_GG657558.1:139777-148491 GCF_000157995.1 Holdemania filiformis DSM 12042 | reverse complement strand
CTGGAGCAATCCTAAGAAAATTTTAGAACGGATTATTCGAAATTTAGATGAAACGAAAAGTGGAAAATATTCTTATGAATCCTTTTTTAACTGTGTTTTAGAGTTTTATGATGAGCGTCATAAACTTCCTGGCGGTAAAGTACAAAAACAAAGTATCTGGAATTCGCTTGTTTTCATCTGTACACAAGAATGTCAGAAAAAGTTATCGGACATCATGGAAGATCTGGAGACTGAGGGTATAAAGATTTTAGAACAACTTGCAGAAAAGGAAAAAATAATCAATGTTGCCAAACATATTTCTGAAATTCTTCAAATTCAGGAACTAACCTACGCTGAAGGCTTTGATAAAATTTGCCTTATTGTCGATCGTGATCCGCAGAGTTTTTCCGAGGAACAATACGATCAGGTTGTTCAAATTTGCAAAGAAAGACAAATAGATTTCTATGTTACAAATCCATGCTTTGAGTTTTGGCTGTTGCTGCATTTTCCTGATCATAAAAATTTAGACCCAGTAAAAATTAAAGAAAATTCAAAAGTGTCAAGCCGTTCTCGATACTTGGAAAATGAGCTGAAAAAACGTTGTGGCAGTTATCAGAAATACCGATATGATGCAGAGGATATCGTCCGCAGAGTGGATACTGCGGTTATTAATTCAACAGCTTATTGCGTCGATATCAATTTGTTAAAAAATGAGATTGGAAGTAATTTAGGAACTTTAATTCATGAACTGAGAACTTAATTCTTCCAAATAATAAAGGGACAAAAACAAGCTTATACCTTTGTTTTGTCCCTGTTTTAATATTCAATAATTGCAGAAATATAAGTGACTTTCGTTAAGATTCAGAAACGATTCCTAAAGTTATCAGTGACGAAGCTTACTGTGGTTTATTGCAGTGAGTCCAGGATCTGCTTCATCCGTTCGGCCAGCCCCTTCACCTTGGCGACGCTTAACGAACAAACGGCGACGCGGATGCCTTTATTAACCTTGACAGTGTAAATATGATGGTCGATCAGTTTCTGATGATATTGATCCCGCATCGCATTGTCCGGCATCTGCAATGTCACAAAGAAACCTTCTTTATAAGGGTAATGAGCCAGACCGCAGGCTGCGGCTTCCTGGATAAACGTGCCGCTGCGCTGTTTCAGCAGGTCGACGTAGATCTGCTTCTCCGCTTCAAACGCTTCCCGGTTTTCGGTTGTGATCCACGTGAAGTTTTCCATCGCGGCGTTGGGAATGTTGCTCCAGGTGGCGCGGGCGGTTTTTTCAAACACAATCTCGGCTTCGCGTACACGCTGCGCGTTCTGCCCAAGAATCAGCGCCGCGCCGCAGCGCAGGCCGTAGGAAGTCAGTGTCTTGGAACAGCTGAAGGCGATCACAGCCAGGACGTTGCCGCTTAATTCATTCAAGGTGCTCAGGTAATCACGGCTGTGCGTTCCCTGGTAGCTGTAATCGATATAGGCGATATCGTTGAGGATCACACACGGTCCCTGCTCGCTTAATTCGTTGAGAAAACGAACCACCTGCCGCCATTCCGCAAGGCTCATAGAATAGCCGGTCGGGTTGTGGCAGGGATCATTGACGACCGCCAGCAGCCGTCCCTGTTCGCTCATCACGCGGCGGCAGACCTTCTCAAACGAATCCAAGTTGAAATGATCGCCGTCGAACATTGCGTAGGCCGCTGTTTTTAAGCCAGCCTGCGCCGCCATTAAATTGTAGGAACCCCAGCAGATTTCCGGCAGGATGACGGTTTGTCCCGGTTCCAGAACATTGATCATCGTCATGTTGACGGCGCCGGTGCCGCCCGGGGTAGCGATGACAGAGGTGTTTAACGTTACCGGCTGATCCTGCAGCACCCAGTTTCGGACCTGGGTCCGGAAGCCGGGATTGCCGGTGAAGCTGGCGGCATAGGCGGCCTTGACTTCTTTGGCGATTGCGTTGTAGTGGTCGAATACATTCTGGTAGGCGACGAGTTTGCCCTGCTCATCGTAAAGCGAACCGATCGTCGCGTCGACGACGGCGTCCGCCCCATGCTCGGCGATATCCTGCTTGGCCATCGAAACGACGGCGAAGACGGTATCTTCAATCGGCTGCAGATCGGCGGATTGTTTCATAAAAGACATCGGGATCATCTTCTTTCCTTATTGAATGTCTTGATTATAACTGAATTGCGGGGAATTGAAAAGAACCTTTCATACAATGAAAAGGAAGGAGGCAATTATGCGAATTCATGAAGAAGTACGAAAAATGCCGCTCAGTCCGATCCGGGCCTGGACCCAGCGGCTGCACGATTTAGGCCCGCGGGCTGAACTGACGCTGGGAGAGCCGGCTCAAAGTACGGATCCCCGGATTGGAGAAGCCGCGGCGGCGGCGCTGCGGCAGGGATTGACGCACTATCCCCCGGCCGCCGGTCTCAAATCACTGCGCGAGCTGCTGGCAGAACGGGAAAAAGCGCAGCGGGGCTGGCGGTTTCGCCCGGAACAGATCCTGATCACCGACGGGGCGCAGGAAGCGCTGGCGGTCTGCTGCCTGGGGTTGTTGAATCCGGGCGACGAGGTGCTGGTGACGGATCCCGGCTATCCCGGTACGCTCAGCGCCCTTGCGTTAGCGTCGGCAATGCCGGTCTTTTTTCCACTTGACGCCCAAGGACAACCAGAATTTGCGGCAATGGAGCGCGCGGTCAGCGTGAAGACGCGGGCAATTCTTGTCGCCAGTCCGAATAATCCGACCGGTCAGATCCTGTCGGCTGCGGCTTGGACACAGCTGGCGGCGCTGGCGGAAAAGCATGATCTGGCGCTGATCGTCGATGCGGCTTACGAACAGTTAAGCTGGAAGCCGCTGAACTTCAAGGCGCTGCGGCCTTACCGTCATCGCGTGATCTTCATCGGCAGCTTTTCCAAGACGTATGCGATGACCGGCTGGCGGCTGGGCTGGATCAGCGCGCCGCGGCGCTGGGGCGAAGCACTGTTGAAAACTCATCAAGCCCTGGTTTCAGGCGTGGCCGGCTTTGTGCAGCAGGCTGCCTGCACCGCGCTGACGCTGCCTGTCGATCCATGGCGGCAGACCGTTGCCGAACAAAGCGAACACAGCTGGCAGCGTTTGAATGAAATCGGTCTGACCTGTCCTCAGCCGGAAGGTAGCTTCTACTGCTTTCCGTCGATAGTCTCCACCGGTTTGACCAGCGAACAATTTGCGCTCAAGCTGGCGGAACAGGCCGGCGTCGCGGTCTTGCCCGGCACGTTGTTTGGTCAACGCGGCGCGGGGCATGTGCGGCTGTCGGTCTGTACGGACCGGCAAACGCTGGACTGGGCGCTGGATCAGATCGAAAAGTGGATTAAAGCAGACGACTGAAAGCGAGGATCAGAAACAGCAGCGAAGGCAGATATTCGCTGCCTTTTTCAAAACGGTCGATAAACGGCAGCCCCGGGCAGAGATTGCCGGCCATGACCAGCAGAAAATTGACGAACGCAAAACACAACGCCGTGGAAATGACCGGCGCGCCATCCAGCGCGAAGCTGAAGCCCAGCACTGCGTTGTCCAGGCTTAAGGCCAGACCCAGAAGCAACGCTTCGCGGCTGCTCAGCCGCTGGTTGTGATCCAGATCGGAACTGGCCGGGTTGTTGATCATGGTAATCAACGAAGGCGGACTGGATTTGCGCTTTTTTAACGCGTCCGCAAACGACAGATAGGCCAGACAGAAAAACAAGACGAAGCCTAATCCCTTGGCTGCGCCGGCTGGAATTCCAGCGGTCATGCGCTGCGAGGATAACATCACCGCCGTGACGATCACCAGCGGGCAAAGCGAGATGAAAAGCAGCTGCGGCAGGCAGATCCGGATTTTTTTCAGACGGAAGGTAAATCCGCTGAAAAAACCGTCTAGACTGACCAGCAGGCTCAGAAAGATCAGATGGGCCATAACACTCCTCCTCTATCGTCAGGGTATGAGCGGCCTGCCGCGCTGACCAGGCGAAAACCCGGGAAGTTTTCTTTGTCAGATTCTGTCGAAGTCATGTATAATAGAGGACGTTGAAGTTAGGAGTGAGTTTATGAGCTTTGCCAGAAGATATGGCATTCCCTTTCTGATTATGATTGTCAGCGGCTTGATCGTGCGGCTGTTTAATCTTTACCTGCCGGTTTCGATTCGCTCGACGCTGGTGACGATTGCGATCGCAGTGAGTCTGTTCGCGTTTGGCCTGAGTCTGCATATCCATAAAAAAAGACGAGATGAGTCGTGGTTCAAGAAACTCGTCATCTCGTTCTTCCTGATGTTTTTCCTGTTATGGGATCTGGGCTACATCGTTTTCCCGCAGCTGAAATCGATTTTCAACTTTCTGGGGATCCAGGGATTCGTTATCTATATGGTCTATGTGTACTGCGGCTGGGCGTTTTTCGACTGATCGCGGGGATGGAAGAAAATTCCGGCCGGCAGACTGTCTGAAAAACAGATCAGTCCTCAAACAAAATGGTGCCTAAGCGCAGCTGCGTCGAGCCTTCGCGCAGGGCGATCGGATAATCGTGGCTCATGCCCATCGAACAGATCGTAAAGCGGGAATCGCCGAACTGCGCTTTCAGCTGATCGAACAGGGCGCGGGCTTCGTGGAAAACCGCGGCGATGGCGGCTTCGTCCTCGACGTGCGGTCCCATGACCAGGATACCCTCGGGGATCAAATGCTCAAATTGACGGAGCGCTTCAAAGAAAGCGAACGCCTGGGTCTTGTCCATCCCGGTCTTGGTGGATTCCTCCGCCAGATTAAATTCCGCCAGCACGCCGATCGTCCGGTTCAAGCGGGCGGCTTCCCTATCCAAAACGGAGGCCAGTTCCAAAGAATCCAGCGAGCAGACGCGGTAAAGATACGGCAGGACGGCGCGGACCTTGTTGCGCTGCAGGTGGCCGATGAAATTCCAGCGGATATCCTGCGGCAGCTGCGGCGCCTTTTCCAGCAGCTCCTGCGCCCGGTTTTCTCCAAAATCCCGCGCGCCGCGGTCATAGTAAGCCTGAATTTGAGCCACGGAACGATGCTTGGATACGATTAAAAGTTCGCATTGATTTTGACATTGTTGTTTGATTGTTTCATAAAGCTGCGGCATAATCTCCCTCTTTTCTTGGGATATTATACCACTTTCAAAGGAGGAATGAACGATGAAAGCCGATCTGCACATCCACTGCTCAGCCAGTTTTGACGCGACGGAATCCGTCGATACGATCCTGCGCCTGGCGCGGGAACAACAGCTGGACCTGATCGCGATCAGCGATCATAATGAAATCGACGGCGCGCTGGAGCTGGAAACGAAGGCGTCCGCGGTGGGAATTGAAACGCTGCGGGGAATTGAAATCGATTGTTTTTTCGGCCGCAATATCGTGCATTTATTAGGGTATGGCTGCGATCTGCGGGATCCGGGTTTTGCGCGCTTAAAGAATCACTACATCGAGGAACTGCGGCGCACCGGGAAGCAGCGGCTGACGCTGATCGAGGAACATTACGGACTGAAACTGGACGAAGCGGCGATCATCGCACGGGCGCACGGGCGGCCGTACACCAATGTTGAAATTACTCAGGAACTGCTTCAAACGCAGGTTCATCCTGATCTAAAGCCGTATCAGACGGGAGAACGCAGCGCCAATCCGATCGCCAATTTTTACTGGGATCAGCTGGCCGTGGGCTGCTGGGGCTACGCTGAGCTGCGGCTGCCGGACTGGCGGCAGGTTGTGGCGTATGTGCATGCCTGCGGCGGCGCGCTGATCGTCGCGCACCCGATGCAGAACCTCAAGCTGGACGAAGCGTCGGCTGAAGCCCTGCGGGACGGCGGGGTCGACGGCTTTGAGGTTTACAGCTCCTATCACGATGCGCGCGGGCGTCAGTTTTATCATGAGTTCTGCCGGCGGTGGGGCTTGGCGGAAACATTCGGCAGTGATTTTCACGGGGCAACCAAACCGAATATCGTGCTGGGCAAGACGGGGTTTGACGGGGACTGCACGGAATCCGTCACGTTGTTAAAGGAACGGATTGCATACTGGCGCTGAGGAAAAAACAAGGCCGCCGGGCTTATTTCAATGAAGAAAAAAGCGGACAACCGGCGGCAAAACTGCACAAGTTCATGTTTACAAGCGCTTTCTGAAAAAGAATGTAAAAAATAAGAAAAACGGCGCAAAATGGTAAAAAAAACGGGAAAATTCTTTTCAAGTTATTCCATTTGACAGATTTTCGTGTATAATAGAAAGCAATGAAATTATGTTTCATTGAATGTAAAATTATGAAAATTTTACATTTTTATTTTCCCGTTTGAGAGGACAGAGGAAAAAGATTTTTAGGTAAAAGGAGGAAATCTTGAAATGAAACGTTATATTGGAAAACGTGCATTGAGTGGTCTTCTCGTTGTCCTGTTGTCAGTCTGCTTCAACTTTACGTTGATCCGTCTGGCGCCGGGCGATCCGATCCGCATTATGGCGGGCACGGATAATCCAAACGAAGAGATGATCGAAGCACTGCAGCAAAAATATGGCCTGGACAAATCCATTCCGGAGCAGTTCGTCATGTTTCTTGGCAATGTAGCGAAGGGGGACTTGGGGTATTCTTACATCAGCGACGAATCCGTCATTAAACTGATCGGCGAGAAGATCGGCCCGACACTGGCGCTGTCGTTAACCGCGGTGCTACTGTCTGTCACCATTGGTACATTGATAGGAATCTACGCCGCACGTAAGAACGGGTCCAAATTCGACCAGTTTGTGTGCAGTATCTCGTATGTGTTCGACGCCACGCCGGGGTTCTGGCTGGGATTGATGATGATCCTGATCTTTGCCTCGACGCTGAAATGGTTCCCGACCTCGGGCATGGTGAACCTCAGGGCCAATTATAAGGGGTTTGCGTACTTCGCCGACGTCTGCCGCCATCTGGTGCTGCCGATTACGACGATGGTGCTGACGCAGACGCCGTATTATTTCCGAATTGCGCGTTCTTCCGTCTTACAGGTCATGTCGGAAGATTTCATTACGACGTTCAAGGCGACCGGCATGAAAGAAAGCCGGATCTTCAACAAGTATGTTCTGCGCAACGCGATCCTGCCGACCGTTACGGTTTTAGGCATGTCGCTGGCATTCCTGCTTTCGGGTTCCGTCTTAATCGAAACGGTTTTCGCATGGCCGGGCATGGGCCGTCTGATGTTCAGCTCGATTTCCAAGCGTGACTATCCGGTGCTGACTGGGATTTATCTGGTCACATCCGTCGTTATCTGTATCGCGATGATTCTGGTCGATATCCTCTACGGCTTTATCGATCCGCGGATCCGCTACGACTAGGAGGAACAGAACTATGAAAAAAGACAATGTTTTTCAGGCTGTGATGCGGGTGTTGAAAAAGAACTCCCAGCTGCGCATGGGCGTCATTCTTCTGATCGTCTTATTGTGCGTCGCTTTCTTCGCGCCGATTATCGCACCGTGCGATCCGTATAAATTATATGACGCGCTGGTTGCCGGACCGGGCACGCCGGGACATATCCTGGGCACTGACGGTCTGGGACGCGACGTTCTGAGCGAAATTATCTATGGGACGCGGACATCCTTAATGATCGGCGTCGTTGCCGCAAGCATTTCCGGTATCTTGGGAACTTGCATCGGCGGTATCGCCGGTTTCTTCGGCGGCAAGATCGACCGCTTCATCTCGGAATTCATGAACTTCTTCCTGATGACGCCGTCGTTCTTCCTGATTCTGATCATCGTCGCGCTGTTCGGCAGCAACATCATGTACATCATGATCGTAATCGGCCTGACTTCGTGGACCGGCAACGCGCGTTTAATGCGTGCGCAGGCGATCTCCTTAAAGGAGAGAACGTTCGTCAAGAGCGCGCAGGCGATGGGCGAAAGCCGCTTCAGCATCATGTTCAAGCACATTATTCCAAACGGGATTTTCCCGATTATCGCGCAGACCACGATGAACGTTTCCAGCGCGATCCTGTCCGAAGCCGGCCTGTCGTTCTTAGGCTTAGGTGATCCAAACGTCGTCAGCTGGGGTCAGATTATCTACCATGGCAAACAGTACATGCCGAAGGGCTGGTGGATTTCCACCTTCGCCGGCGTTGCCGTTGTCTTCACCGTTCTGACATTCTTCCTCATCGGTGACGGCCTCAACCGCGTGCTCTCGCCTAAGATGGACGCCAATAACTAGGGAGGAAGGAAAAAATGGCATTATTAGAACTGAAAAACGTCAATGTACGTTATATTATGAAGGACAAAAAGGTCCATGCCTGCCAGCATGTCAGCCTGGAAATTGAGGAACAGGATTCGATCGGCATCGTCGGTGAATCCGGCTCCGGCAAATCCACGCTGGCCAGCGCCGTCCTGCGCCTGCTGCCGCACCGCATCACGCAGGTCGACGGTGAGATTCTGTACAACGGCAAGGATCTGTTAAAGTTAACAAAGGATGAAATGGACGCACTGCGCTGGACCGATCTGTCGATCGTGTTCCAGAAGTCGATGAGCGCGCTGAGCCCGGTCCACAAGGTCGGAGCGCAGATGGAAGACGTTTACCGCGTGCATTTCCCGAATGCGGACAAAAATGAAATCAAGCAGCGGGTTTACGATCTGTTCAAGGTTGTCAACCTGTCCGACCGCGTTTATGAATTATATCCGCACGAACTGTCCGGCGGTATGATGCAGCGTGTTTCGATTGCGCTGAGCCTGCTTCACAATCCGCGCTTACTGGTTCTGGACGAAGCGACC
>NZ_GG657558.1:125285-139555 GCF_000157995.1 Holdemania filiformis DSM 12042 | reverse complement strand
GCAGCACCCTTACACTCAGGGTCTGCTCAAATCGTTCCCGTCCTTTAAGGGCGCCAAGAACGACCTGCGCGGGATTCCAGGCTCGCTGCCGGATTTAAGCCAGGAAATTCCAGGCTGTGTCTTTGCGCCGCGCTGTCCGTTCGCGACTGAAAAGTGCCGCACGGTTGAGCCGGAATTGAAGACGATTAACGAGAAGGGCAACTGGAAGGTTGCCTGCCACAAGGTAGGAGGTGAATAAGCGATGTCGGATACAGTTATTCAGGTAAAAGACCTGACCCGCTGGTATATCCAGAAAAAGGTAACCAAGCAGGATGGCAAAGTCAGCAAGAAGCAGACGATCAAGGCTGTCGACGGCGTCAGCTTTGAACTGAAACGGGGCGAAACCTTAGGCGTTATCGGCGAATCCGGATGCGGTAAGTCGACGCTGGGCCGTGTTCTGATCCATTTGGAAGATCCGACGGCCGGGGAAATCTTATACAACGGCGTTTCCAGCACCCAGCTGAAAAAGAAAGACCGGCTGGCGTTCTGCCGGACCTGCCAGATGATTTTCCAGAACCCGTTCGATACGTTCGATCCGCGGTATACGATTGAAAAAATCTTCATGAGCGTGCTGAAGCTGCACAAGATTGGCGCGAATGATGAAGAACGTCACAACATTATGATCAAAACGCTGGAAGACGCCGGAATGGCGCCGGCCACCGACTATATCTACCGTCATCCGCATGAACTGTCCGGCGGTCAGCTGCAGCGTATTTCGATTTTGCGAAGCATGCTGCTGCGCCCGACGTTCTTAGTCGCGGACGAACCGGTCAGCATGCTGGACGTTTCGATCCGTGCGGATATCATCAATATGCTTCAGACATTAAGCAAGGAAGAAAACACGGCGATGGTTTTCATCAGTCATGATATCGCGACAACCCGTTATATTTCCGACCGGGTTGCGGTCATGTACTTGGGCCGGATCGTGGAAACGGGCATTACCGACGAGGTTCTGCACAATCCGCAGCATCCGTACACCAAGGTCCTGATTTCCAACTGTGCGTCTTTGGATCCATTGGAAAAACGGGAAATCATCGAAATCGAGGGCGAACCGCCGACCCCGATCAACACCGGCCCGGGCTGCTATTTTGCCCCGCGGTGCTATCAGGCCTGCGAGAAGTGCTTTAAAGAATATCCGGAAGCCCGCGATCTGGGCAACGGGCATATCGTGTCCTGTCATTTTGTCGGCAACGACGCTGAAAAATAACCAGCGGCTCAGGCTCACCCGTCACGGACGGAGGAGCCTTTTTTAGAACTTTTCTTCCTTCATTCACGAGCAAGACCGCGTGGGAAACGGTCTTGGGGGTGGGGAGTTTACCGCTCCGGCAAGGAAGCAGAAAATAGAAAACAAGGAGAAAGAAAGATGAAATTTGCAAGAAAAGCACTGATTGCGCTGTTGGCGCTGGCGATGCTGGCCGGCTGTTCTTCTGCACCGAAGGAACCGGCTGCCAACCCGGAAAATCCGTCCGAGGGCGAACAGACCCCGGTTCAGGGCGGAACTTACATCATCCGTCAGGCTACCGATCCAGGCAGCTTTAACCCGGATGTCAAGGGCGACGACATGGCGACCTACACGGCGACCAACGTCTTTAACCGGCTGGTGAAGACGACGGCCTCGACCGAAATCATTCCCGACCTGGCGGAAAGCTGGGAATTCAGCGAAGACGGCAAGACGCTGACATTCCATCTCTATGAGAATGTGAAGTGGCATGACGGCGAACCGTTCAGCTCGGAAGACGTCAAGTGGACGCTGGATATGATCCGCACCGAAGGCTTCCAGTCCAACAGCTTCAAAATGATTGAAGAAATTACTTGCCCGGACGCCAGCACGGTCGTCATTCAGATGAGCTCCCCGAGCGCCGCTATTTTAAGTTCGTTAGGCTGGCTGGGGACGTTTATTCTGCCGAAGCATATCTATGAAGGCACCGACTGGACGGCCAACGACGCCAACATGCATCCGATCGGCACCGGCCCGTTCAAATTTGAAAGCTATGAAAAGGGTCAGGCGATCACGCTGGTCCGCAACGACGATTACTTCATGGGCGCACCGTATCTGGATAAGCTGGTCATCACGATTATTCCGGATGCCAACACGGCTTTCCAGGCATACATGAACGGTGAAGTCGACGATCTGATGCTGAATATCCCAAGCAACGAAATCGCCGGCTTAAAAGCCAATCCAGATTACACCGTTTACGAACGGGCATCCAACAACCGCACGTATCTGACCTTTAACTTTGACGAAGAACCGTTTAACGACGTGCGCGTGCGCGAAGCGGTCAACCTCGGCATCAACCGCCAGGAAGTTCTCGATAAGGCGGCGAAGGGCATCGGCGCGGTGCCGAAGTATTACATGACGCCGGTCTTTGCCTGGGCGATGAACGACGCGGTGACGATTCCGGAACGCGATGTGGAAAAAGCACGTCAGCTGCTGGAAGAAGCCGGGTATACGGCTGACGCTAACGGTATGTATATGAGCGTAACGCTGGATCTGTTTGACAGCGGCGATTTCAAGGATACCGCGACAGTTCTGCAGCAGAACCTGAAAGAAATCGGGATTGACGTGAAGCTGAACATCACGGAAATGGGCACCTGGCAGCAGAAGGTTCAGGTCGACAGCGATTACCAGATGGCGATGCTTTCCGGATCGCAGGGACCGGACGCTTCAGCGATCTCGATGCGCGTGCATTCCGCCGGCGCGTTTAACTTAGCGCATTGCAAGAATGCGGAACTGGACGCTCTGCTGGACGAAGGCGCGATCACGACAGATCAGGCTGCCCGGGCAGAGATCTACAAGCAGGCGCAGGTCATCCTGGCGGAAGAACTGCCGATCGTTCCGGTTAAGGAAGCGACGTTCACCGTTGCCGTCCGCAATACGATTCATGGACATCCATATTCTGAAGAAGGCATCCACACGGTGGCTTCCAATGAATTCTCCCGTGTCTGGGTCGAGGAATAAGCAGAAATATTCAGGAAAAAGAGTTTGTTGCGCAGACTCTTTTTCATTAGCTGAAAGAGTTTTCTGAAAACTGCGAAGAATGATGAAAAAGAGATTGACTTGATTTACAAGAAGGGATAAACTGAAATTAATCTCTAGGGGAGAAAAGAAAGGATTCAAAATAATATGAAAAAACTGTTTCAAAGCGTTCTGGTGATGCTGTGCTTAGCACTGACCTTAACCGGATGCGCGGGCGGCGGAACTGCTTCGCCGAAGCCGGAGAATGAAGAACAGCCGAGCGGCGAGCCGGTCCAGGGGGGAACGTATGTCATGCGCAGTCATGGCGATCCGAACTCGTTCAATCCGAATATGAAAACGGACGATCTGCAGCTGCCGGCCACGTACAACATTTTTAACCGGCTGGTGAAGATGACCGTCGACAACCATGTGGTGCCGGATCTGGCTACGGATTGGGAGTTCAGCGAGGATGGAATGGAGCTGACCTTTAATCTGCGTGAAAATGTAAAATGGCATGACGGCGAGCCGTTTACCTCCAACGATGTCGTCTGGACCTTTACCAAGGTTCTGGAGGAAGGCTATCAATCCAATACGTTAAATATGATCGATTCCGTCACCGCTGACGGTGATTATAAAGCAGTTTTCCATCTGAAGCAGCCGGATGCTTCGGTTGTCAGCGTATTGAGCTGGCTGGGGACCTGGATCATGCCGGCGCATTTGTATGAAGGCACGGACTGGACGCAGAATGAACACAACATGCATCCGATCGGCACCGGCCCGTTTAAATTTGTAAAATACACGCCGGGCGTTTCCATCGAAATGGAGCGTAACGAAGACTATTGGGACGGCGCGCCGTATTTAGACAAGCTGATCATCTCAATCATCCCGGACGCGTCGACAGCGTACCAGTCGTATCTTAACGGCGAGGTCGACGACATGCAGAGCGGCGTTCCGACATCCGATCTGCAGGAACTGATCGACGATCCTGAGCATTACAATGTTTATCAGTATGTTTCCAGTTCCCGGACGTATCTCTCGTTCAATATCGGCGAAGATAATCCGTTCCATGACGTGCGCGTGCGTCAGGCTGTGGATTTAGCAGTCGACCGTCAGGCTGTGCTGGACAAGGCGGCCAAAGGCTTCGGCGCGGTATCCGAATATTACATCTCGCCGATGTATCCATGGGCATTAAATGATGACGCCAAGATTCCGTCCCGCGATGTGGAAGCCGCCCGCAAGCTGATTGAGGATGCCGGTTATACCGCGGACGCCAACGGAATTTACTTCAGCTGTGAGCTGACGACGTTTGATTCCGGCGATTTCAAGGATTCCGCGATCGTCATTCAGGACAGCCTGAAGCAGGTCGGGATCGACGTGAAGCTGAACGTCCTGGAAATGGGCGCCTGGATGACCAAGGTCATCGACGATTACAACTTTGACATCGCCTTATGCTCCGGCGGTCAGGGCCCGGATGTTTCCGCGATCCGCAACCGCGTACACAGCGAAGGCTCGCTGAATCTGACCAAGTATAACAATCCGGCGCTGGATGAAGCGCTGAACGAAGGCGTTAAGGTGTTCTCGGAAGAAGAACGCGCGCCGTATTACAAAGAAGCCCAGCAGATCATGCACGACGATGTGCCGATCGTGATCCTGAAGGACTTCACCGCGGTTTACCCGGTGAAGAGCTATATTCACAACAGTCCGTTTGAGCCGGAAATGGCAAGCTTGTACGGGACGTATGAAATGGCGAAGGTCTGGATGGATCCGCAATAAACCAAAC
Organism: Holdemania filiformis DSM 12042; assembly: GCF_000157995.1. Lineage (GTDB taxonomy): Bacteria > Bacillota_I > Bacilli_A > Erysipelotrichales > Erysipelotrichaceae > Holdemania > Holdemania filiformis. Next base: position 134,780 of record NZ_GG657558.1, on the reverse strand, counting down.
GATAAAAAGAACAGGCAAATCCCTATCGATTTGCCTGTTTCCTGGGTTATCGGGAAGAAAAATAAAAAGGAGAATTGAACATGGCTGATTTTATTCAAAAACTGATTGACAACATTCCGGATTATCAACAATTTCTGACTGTGGATGAGATGGATGAAAACTCTAAACGGCTGGCGGCGGAATTTCCTGGAATTGTCGAGATTTTCGAAGCTGGAAAATCGCGTAAGGGACATCCGATCTACTGTCTGAAGATCGGCCAGGGAAGCCGCAACGCTTTGATGTTCGGCTGTCCGCATCCGAACGAACCGATGGGCGCGATGCTGCTGGAATACTTCTCACGCGCGCTGGCTGAAAACGAAGATCTGCGCAAGGAGCTGGATTATACCTGGTATTTGATCAAGAGCATCGATCTCGACGGTACGCAGCTCAACGAAGGCTGGTTCAAGGGACCCATCACGCTGACCAACTTCACCCGTCATTATTTCCGGCCGGCCGGGTATGAACAGGTCGAATGGAATTTCCCGTTCCACTATAAAAACTATACCTACGATACGCCGATTCCGGAGACCGTCTGCCTGATGAATCTGATCGACAAGATCCAGCCGCAGTTTATGTATTCACTGCATAACGCCGGCTTTGGGGGAACCTATTGGTATCTGACCCGGGAAATCCCGGAATTGTGGGACAAGTTCTACGCTGCCACGGCGAAGCAGAATATTCCTCTGCATCTGGGCGAGCCGGAAGTAAACTATATCACGCCGTTCTCGCAGGCGATCTATCCGATGATCAGCTCCAAGGATACCTATGATTACAACGAAAAATACGGCACAGTCGCTCCGGAGAAGCTGATGTCAACCGGCACCAGCAGCGCCGATTACGCCAGTCAGCAGGGCTATGATACGACGACGCTGGTCACGGAACTGCCGTATTTCTACGAGCCGCGCATCCAGAGCGATAAGCTGATGGATTTCTCACGCCGCGAAGCCGCGCTCAAAGGCCGTGAAATCCTGCATGAAAACCGCAAGGCTGTCAAAGCCCGCTATGATCAAATCGCCGATCTGATCAGCGGCGACAACAGCTTCGCCAAGATGGTCAGCAACGGCTATGAGCATTTTGAGGAAGACTACCGTCAGGAATGTGATTTCATTCGTCAGGATCCGAATTACGACGATTCATGTAAGGAATCGGAAGCGTTTGACAATCTGGAGATCCCGAAGTACCGCGTCCTGCTGCAGTGGACGCTCTTAATCCGCGCCTGCGAGCATGAGCTGGCGAAGAACCCAAGTCCGGAAGCCGCAGAACGGCTGCAGCGCATTCATGACGAGGGCGAAAAGGAATTTGCCAAGCGGGCGGAAATCGCGGAAAAAGAACTGCATTATCAGGTTATCCCAATCCGCAAGCTGATTGCCGTGCAGCTGGAAAGCGGCATGCTGGTGGCGGATTATCTGCAAAAACATCGTTAACTGTCGAAGCAAGGAAGTTGATCTTCCTTGTTTTCATTTCTTACATTGTTCAATGAATAATTTCATGAATTTTACCGAAAATTTTAAAATTTCATATTTTCAATTATCACAAATCCTTCACATTTCACTAAAAATCGTTTATCATTAGACTAACGATTGCTTCAAACACAATCGATAGAGGAGGAAAGAATACATGAAAAAACTTCTAAAAGTTTTAGTTGTGTGTCTGGCCATGGCGATGATGCTTGCAGGCTGCGGTAATGGCGGCAATGGCGGCACGTCCAATGAAGGTGGACAAACAGACGGCGAAAACAGCGGAATTCCTACGGATCAGACTTTGATCATGGTCACCACGCAGGATCCGCAGAGCTTCAACCCGGACTTCAAGTCCGATGACGGCGCTTGGCCGATCAACCAGAATATTTTTAACCGTCTGGTGAAATTGGGCAACAACACAAAAATTAATTTGGACTTGGCTGAATCCTATGAGTTCAGCGAAGACGGTATGCAGCTGACATTCCATCTGCATGATGGCGTTAAGTGGCATGACGGCGAGCCGTTTACCTCGGCTGACGTCAAGTGGACTTACGATACCGCAATCGCTGAAAAATGGTCAAAAGCAGACAACCTGTCCAACATTGACAGCATTGAATGCCCGGATGACAATACCGTTGTCATGAACCTGAAAACACCGGACGTTTCAATCATTGCGAAGCTGGCCTGGTACGGCACATTCATCATGCCGAAGCATCTGTATGAAGGCACCGATACGGCGACTAACCCATACAACCAGAATCCAGTCGGAACCGGTCCGTTTAAATTTGTTGAATACAAAGCTGGCCAGTATGTAACGTTGGAACGCAACGAGGATTTCTGGGGCGACAAAGCGATTGCCAAGACGCTGAAATTCGCGATTATTTCTGATGACAATACATTGTGGGAAGCTTTCATGAACGGTGAAGTTGACGATCTGTGTCAGATGATTCCTGCGGCGCACGCAAATGATCTGGATGGCAATGATAACTATACATTCTATTCAGAAATGGGCATTAACCGGACTTACATCACATTCAACCTGAAAGACGAACGCTTCCAGGATCAGCGTGTTCGTGAAGCTTTCGCTTTAGCGATTGATAACCAGGGCTGCTGGGACAGAACTGCGGGCGGCAATGGCGAACCTTCTGAATACATGATTTCACATGCTTTCACGAAGTACTTGGATGAAGATTCCAAACTTCCTAAGAGAAATGTAGAAGAAGCTATGAAGCTGTTGGAAGAAGCGGGTTATACGAAAGATGCAGACGGCTATTATATGCATGTAACATTAGATGCTTTCGAAAGCGGCAACTGGAAAGATCTGGCTGCAATTATCCAGCAGAATGTTAAAGAAGCCGGCATCGATCTGAAGATCAACATGATGGAAATGGCGGCTTGGCAGGATAAGGTTCAGGTTAACCGCAACTTTGAAATCACAATGTTAGCGGGCTATCAGGGACCGGATATTTCGGGTGTTTCCGGACGTGTTCAGACAGGTACTTCGATGAATATGGCTGGCTATTCCAATCCGGAACTGGACGCTTTGTTAGACAAGGGCGTTACGCTGTCGAACGAAGAAGAAAGAATCGAATGCTACAAGGAAATCCAGAAGATCATGCGTGCTGACCTGCCGATCATCCCTATTATCGACAACGGCTACAAATATGCGATCAAGAAGGAAATGAAGGGTATGCCAATGGAACTGGACGATAAGACAGCTTCTTCGGAATACACCTACACATACCGCGCTGAATAATTCATATTAGATTCTTAAAGACATGCTCATAAGGGGCGTGTCTTTTTCTTATGGTCATTTTTAAGCTTTTGTCCGCATAATGAAAAACAGCTTTCATGAAAATTATATATTTCTTACAAAATGGGATTGAATAATTTTTCAAGAACCTGTATCATACACTTATGTGAATGGGAGGGATTCTATTGGAAAGTGATAATGCACCGTAGTTTTTCATTTAGAAAGGGAAAGGAAATTAAAAATGAGAAAAAGCGTTAAGATTTTAGCAGCCTTGCTCAGCGCTGCGCTCTTGCTGACAGGATGCCAGGGCGGCGGCGATAAACCGACCTCGACGACAGATTCAGGGACAGATAAAACGGAAACGATCGGCACGTTCATTACCGCTGTGCAGGGAGATCCGTCCAGTTTTAACCCAGACATGAAATCGGATGATTATTTATGGCCGATGGCTCAGAACTTATTCAACCGTTTGTATAAGTTGGCGCCGGGCGATGTTCCGATTCCGGATCTGGCAACCTCTTACGAATGGAGCGACGACAACATGACGCTGACATTCCATCTGCGCGACGGCGTAAAGTGGCATGACGGCGAACCGTTAACATCTAAAGATGTTAAATGGACTTACGATACAATTATTGAAAATAAATGGTCAAAATCTGATACTTTTGTCAATGTTGATACAATCGAAGCACCGGATGATCTGACGGTCGTCTTCAATATGAAGAACCCGGATGCCGGACTTGTTCCTCTGTTAGCCTGGTATGCAACGTTTATTCTGCCGGAACACATCTGGAATGACCCTGCTTATCCGGATTTCGCGAAGAATCCGGCGATGCAGAAGCCAATCGGTTCCGGACCGTTTAAATTTGTTGAATACAAAAGCGGACAGAGTGTAACATTGGAACGTAATGAAGATTTCTTTGGCGGCGCGCCGGAAATCGAACGTCTGATTTATCAAATCATGCCGGATTTGAATACGACGCTGGAAGCGTTTAAAAACGGTGAAATCGACTATATTACAAGCTTGCCAACGGCGAATCTGCACGATTTCGACAACGACCCGAATTATGAAGTCTTCTCCTTCCTGAGCATTAACAGAACATATCTGACATTCAATATGGAGAAGGAACCATTCAACAATCCGAAGCTGCGTCAGGCTGTCGCGTATGCGGTTGACCGCCAGGCGATCGTTGACCGGATGGGCAACGGCGTCAGCGCTTTGCCGGAATATTTCATTTCTCCGCTGTTTGAAGATTATCTGAATGATGATTACAAACTGCCAGAACGCGATATCGCGAAAGCACAGGCATTGATGGAAGAATGCGGATTAAAGAAGAATTCCGACGGCTATTATCTGACAGTGACTTTAGACGCTTTTGAAAATGGCAACTTCAAGGATGTCGCGGCAATCGTTCAGTCCAGCTTGAAGGAAGCCGGCATTAAGGTTGAGCTGAATTTGATGGAATACGCAGCCTGGACGGATCAGGTCAAAGAAGGTCGTAAGTTTAATATGACGATGCTCGCAGGCTATCAGGGACCGGATATTTCCGGAATCTACATGCGTGTTGGCATTACGGGCTCCAATAACTTTACCGGTTATGCCAGCGACGTCATGGAAGCCGCGCTGGAAAAAGGCGCTCAGAACTCGGATCCGGCGATTCGTAAGGAAGCCTATGACGAAGTTCAGCGTCTGATGAGCGAGGATATGCCAATGGTGCTGCTGCTTGACAACGGCCAGGTTATTCCTGTTAAATCCAAATTTGACGGCACGCCATATCAGGTTCCTGACAAGGCGGCGACGAACGAATTTACGTATGTGACTCTGAAAAAATAAGAAATGTCCAAAAGCGGAGTGTTTTTACGGAAATACTCCGCCTTTTATTGCTTTTATTTTCGTTCGTTCCTGTTATAATGAGAATAAGAAAGAAGAGGGAATCTTATGAAGAAATTTCTCAAACTGCTTGCGGTAGGTTTAGTTGCGGCTTTGACGTTGACGGCTTGCGGCGGGCAGAATAACAACACAGGCAGCGATGAAGCAAAAACAACCTCCGAGGATACATTAATTGTTGTTTCATCAGGGGATCCGGTTAATTTTCATCCAGATTTTAAGTCAGATGATAATGCCTGGGGACCAAACCAGAATATTTTCAACCGTTTAATCAAATTGAATGCCTATGATCAGGTTATTCCGGATCTGGCGGAAACTTGGGAATGGAATGACGACAGTACTCAGGTAACATTCCACTTGCATGAGGGCGTGAAATGGCATGATGGCGAACCATTTACTTCAGCGGATGTTAAATGGACTTATGACACGCTGATTGCAGAAAAATGGAATAAGAGCGACAGCTTAGCTTCTGTTGAATCCATTGAATGCCCGGATGACAATACGGTTGTAATGAATTTAAAATATCCGGATGTTTCTCTGATTGCGAAATTATCCTGGTATGGAATGTTTATTATGCCGAAACATTTGTATGAAAACACCGATACGGCGACGAATGAATACAATATGAAGCCGGTTGGAACAGGTCCGTTCAAGTTTGTTGAATTCCAAAAAGGTGTCCGTGTTGTTCTGGAAAGAAACGAAGATTACTGGGGCGATAAAGCGAAAGTAGCGAAGGTCATTTACTCGATTATTCCGGATGCGACAACTGCTTATCAGGCATTCCGCACTGGTGAAGTTGATTACTATACGGCCATTCCTTCTCAGAATGCGAATGATTTTGACAATGATCCAGATTATGAAGTTTATCCAGTCATTGGTATGAATCGTTCTTATGTCACAGTGAATATGACGAACGATACTTTCAAAGATGCACGTGTCCGTCAGGCTATCGCTTACGGCATTGATCGTCAGATGATCTGGGATCGTTGCGCGGGCGGAACCGGGGCTGTGGCTTCGACATTCATCGCTCCGAATACGGGTTTCGCGGATGAAAAATATCAGATGCCGGAACGCGACGTAGCGAAGGCTCAGCAGCTTCTTGAAGAAGCCGGGTTTAAGAAAGACGCAAATGGAATTTATTTCTCAACGGAAATGAAATTCTTTGAAAGTGGTTATTTCAAGGACGCAGCGACAATCATTCAGAGTAACTTAAAAGAAGTCGGTATTGACGTTAAATTAACGATGCTGGAATATGCGGCATGGGTAGATAACGTTAAAGTAAATCACGATTTTGAAATGACGATGGCTGCCGGTTATCAGGGACCGGATGTTTCCGGTATTTCTGGCCGTGTTGGAACAGGGACATCCATGAACTTTATGGGTTATTCCAATCCTGAACTGGACGCATTGCTTGAAAAGGGTGTTCAGATTTCGGATGAAACTGAAAGAAAAGCTGTTTACAGCGAAGTTCAGCGAATTATGAGTGAAGAAATGCCAATCATTCTGTTCATGGATAACGGTGCGAAAGTACCAGTCAAGAAGATTTTGAAGGGCACTCCATATCAGGAACCGACAAAAGCTGCTTCCCATGAATTAACTTACGTTGAATTTGTAAAATAAAACTTGTAAGCCGTGGTAAAAGAACAATGACCAGTTTGTTCAAAAGCCGCGGCTTTTTTTGTATGTGAAAGTTCATTTTTAACTCAAGGATTAGAATGCCATGAAAATATTTACAATATTAATTATGAAAATTATACAAAGAATGAAAGAAATGATAAAGTTTATCTTGACGACTTTCTTTTCAGCGTGTAAACTCAAACTATATTCTTCCAATGGGAAAGGAAGAGGCAAGGAGGGAAAGATATGAAAAAGTTATCAAAACTGCTGACAGCCTTATTAATTGCGTGTTTGATGCTGGCAGGCTGCGGTACGGATGAAAAGAAAACCGACAAGGATGGGACAGCGGGAGAAGCACCGGCACAGGATGTTTTAATCTATGCGGTTAACGGGGATCCTCAAAGCTTTAACCCCGATATGAAGTCGGATGACTATGCATATCAGATCAATCAGAACATTTATAATCGTTTAGTTAAGCTGAACGCAAACGACCAGATTTTACCGGATCTGGCAAAGAGCTGGGAATTTTCCGAGGATGGCCTGACGCTGACTTTCCACTTACAGGAAGGCGTCAAGTGGCATGACGGCGAGCCGTTTACTTCTGAGGATGTTAAATGGACATTTGAGACCATGAAAGAGTATTCTTGGACTAAATCAGACTCACTGGCGGCAGTGACTTCCATTGAATGCCCGGATGAGAATACGGTTGTGCTGAATCTGAGTCAGCGCGACGTCGGGATTGTGCCGAAGCTGGGCTGGTATGCGACGTTCATTATGCCTGAGCATATCTGGAATGATCCGGCCTATTCTGATTTTGTTTCCAATCCGGCAACATGGAATCCGGTGGGGACAGGACCGTATAAATTTGAAAAATATGATGCAGGCGTTGGTACCACGCTGGTTCGCAACGAAGATTTCTTCGGAACCAAAGCAACGATTGAAAAGCTGATTTTCCAGGTTATTCCGGATCAGACGACTGCTTACCAGTCTTTCTTAAACGGTGAAGTTGATTATCTGGGCGTGACAGTTCCGACAGCGAATAAGCATGAATTGGATAATGATCCGAATTATAAGCATTTCCATTATCTGTCGATCAACAGAACATATATCACCTTCAACATGGAAACCAGTATCTTCAAGGATGTTCGCCTGCGCCAGGCTGTTGCGATGGGCGTTGACCGCCAGGGGATTTACGACCGGGTTGCCAATGGAACCGGCGCGTTAGCTGAATACTTCATCTCGCCGTTATGGGAAGGCAAGTATCTGGATAAACAGTACACCATGCCGGCCCGCGATGTAGAAGCGGCGAAGAAGCTGATCGAAGAAGCCGGTTATACATTACGCGACGACGGGTTCTATTTCGATATGACGATGGATATCTTTGAAAGCGGAAACTTCAAAGATATCGCGCAGATCGTGAAAGAAAACCTGAAGGAAATCGGCATCAATGTCACGCTGAATATCATGGAAATGGCGGCATGGCAGGATAAAGTCATTACCAATTCCAACTTTGATATGACGATGCTGGCAGGCTATCAGGGACCGGATGTCTCCGGTGTTGCCGGACGCGTTGCTTCTAATGGCGGAACCAACGTCGGATTGTATAACAATCCGGAAATGGATGCCGCGCTGCAGGCTGGCGTTGAAACTGACGACGATGCAGAACGGGCGAAGGCTTACAGTGAGGTTCAGCGGCTGATGAGCGAAGATATGCCGATGGTCTTCCTGTTTGAAAACGGCGATTGTCTGCCGGTTGCGGCCAATCTTGACGGTACGCCGAGAGACGTTCCGGAATTGGCTGGGGCTGCGGAATTCACATACGCGAATTACAAATAAGTCTAAATTCAGAAAGCCGTCGGTTGACGGTTTTCTTTTGAAAGGAGCGGGAATCAGCGAATGAAAATGGAAACCGACAGAATCAGGTTACGACCTTGGGATAGGAAGGATCTGGAGGATCTTTACGCTTTCGCAAAGAATCCGGCCGTGGGGCCGCAGGCCGGTTGGCGTCCGCATCAAAGTAAAGAAGAAAGCAGTCAGATCTTAAGCCGGATGATAACAACTCCCGACGCGTTTGCGGTTGTGCTGAAATCCACGATGCGAGTCACAGGGATGATCAGCGCGGGCATTGATACTTCGCGGCGCAACCTGGCGGCGAAGACGATCGGCTGCGCACTGGATGAAGCTTATTGGAATCAGGGCATCATGACGGAAGCCGTCGGTCTGATGATCCGGCATCTGTTTGACGATCCGGGAACGGAATTGATCGCGATGGATCATTTTGTAGACAACTGGGGTTCGCGGCGAGTGATCGAAAAGAACGGCTTTCATTATGAGGGAACAATCCGGCAGAAAGTACGGTTGTATACCGGGGAAGTCAAGGACTGCCGCTGTTATTCGTTAACCCGGGCTGAATTTGAGATGCGGAATGCTTCATCATGATGAACAGAATCTGCGAATAAAAAATGAATCCGGTCAGTCGGATTCATTTTCAGTCTGAATGGATAATTTTATCTTCTTCGGCGCGCTTTCTTTACGATACTTGTGAAACTGAGTCAGGAAAATCGCGGGGAAGACGACAGCCGAAGCGGCGACCACAGACATTAAGCCGATCATCATCGACTGGTAAACGGTTTCCATCGGGGATTGCTTCATGGATTTCACACTCCTTATACTTCCTATTATAGCCTGATCGACGGTTAAATAGAAGACGACAAAACGGGTGAAATGGATAAAGAGGC
>NZ_GG657558.1:114043-125155 GCF_000157995.1 Holdemania filiformis DSM 12042 | reverse complement strand
GAAAGCACCGGTTCGGTCGGCGTCGTGACGATCAACCTGCCGCGCATCGCCTACCTGGCTAAGGACAAAGACGATTTCTACGCCCGGCTGGACCGCTTAATGGATATTTCCGCGCGGTCGCTGAAGGTTAAGCGTCAGATCATCACCAAGCTGCTCAATGAAGGCCTGTATCCGTATACGCGCCGGTACCTCGGATCGTTCGACAATCATTTCTCAACGATCGGGCTGATCGGCATGAACGAGGTCGGACTGAACGCGGCCTGGCTGCGCGCCGATCTGACGCATAAGGAAACGCAGGAATTCGCCAAGGAAGTGTTGAATCACATGCGTGAACGGTTAGTCGTGTACCAGGAAGAATACGGCGATCTGTATAACCTGGAAGCCACGCCGGCGGAATCGACGACCTATCGCCTGGCCAAGCATGACAAGCAGCTGTATCCGGACATCATCACCGCGACGGAGGAAGGCAACACGCCGTATTACACCAACAGCTCGCATTTGCCGGTCGGCTATACCGAGGATATCTTCGAGGCGCTGGACGTTCAGGATGAGCTGCAGACGCTGTATACATCCGGTACCGTCTTCCATGCTTTCTTAGGTGAAAAGCTGCCGGACTGGAAAGCCGCCGCTTCCTTAGTCCGCAAGATTTCCCAGAATTATAAACTGCCTTATTATACATTGTCTCCGACGTATTCGATCTGCAAAGACCACGGTTATATCGCCGGTGAGCAGTATGTCTGCCCGATCTGCGGCCGTACAACCGAGGTTTACAGCCGGATCACGGGTTACTACCGGCCGGTTCAGAACTGGAATGCCGGCAAGACGCAGGAATACAAGGAACGCAAGGTCTACGATATCGGTCATTCTGTGCTGAAAGGCCGTCAGGCGCTGAAAGAAGCGCCGGTCCAGCCGGAAAGCCGCGAGGAAAAGAGTGTGCCGTCTTCTTCCGCGGAAGGCCGGGTCCTGTTGTTTACGACGAAGACCTGCCCAAATTGCAAGATGGCGGGCCGGCTGCTGGAGAAAGCCGGGATCGCCTATGAGCTGATCGATGCGCAGGAACAGGCGCAGCTCAGCGAACGCTTCTCGATTATGCAGGCGCCGACGCTGGTCGTCGTGGATCAGAATTCCAACTGCGTCTACAAGACGAATAACGTGCAGGACTATATCACGCGGCAGCGCTGAGGAACAATCCCATTTTCCCATGTCAGGAGGATGGGATTTTTTATTCTGAAAATTGTGTCAATCTATGAATAATACTGGCATTCATGAAAGCGCTTCGTTATAATGAAAGCAGACAGAACGAAGATTGAAAAGAAAGCGAGGAACAGGAAGATGGAAGAAAAGTTAGAAGCGCAGCTGCGCGAATTGGCCGGGATGATCGACCATACGATACTCAAGCCGGACGCGACAAAACAGAAAGTGCTGGAGGTTTGCCAGGAGTGCCGGGATTATCATTTCAAGATGATCGCGATCAACTCCTGCCAGGTGACGCTGTGCCATCATGCCTTAAAGGGCAGCGGCGTGCATGTGGGAGCGGCGATCAGCTTTCCGTTGGGCCAGACTGAACTGAATATCAAGCTGCTGGAAACGGAGCATGCCATCCGCCAGGGCGCAGACGAGATCGATTACGTCGTCAACCTGACAGAGCTGAAAAGCGGCAACTGGGATCTGGTGCGCAAGGAGATGGACCGGATTACGCGGCTGTGTCACCAATATGGCAAGATCTGCAAGGTCATCTTTGAAACATGTTATCTGAGCGAGGAAGAAATCATCCGCCTGGCGCAGATTGCGCGCGAGGTGAAGCCGGACTTCATCAAGACCTCAACCGGTTTCGGTCCGGCCGGGGCGACGGCCAAGGACGTGTTCATCATGAAACATGAAGCGGGCGAGGACGTCCAGGTCAAGGCGGCCGGGGGCATCCGTTCCTTAGCGACGCTGCTGGAAATGAAGAAAGCGGGCGCGACGCGTTTCGGCACTTCCTCGTCGATCAAGATTATGGAAGAAGCCCGGAAACTGCTGGAAGAAGGCGGTACGCTGTGAAAACGCTGATCCATAACGCCCAGGTGATCGCCGACGGGTTTCGCGAGATTCCCTGCGGCGCGGTGCTGGTCGAGGAGGGAAAGATTGCCGCATTGATGCCGGAAGCCGAGTGGACGGCGCAGGCGGAGAATGCGGACGAGGTCATCGACGCGGAAGGGTTGATGCTGACGCCGGGCTTGATCGACATCCACATCCACGGTGCGGCCGGGGAAGATCTGATCAGCGGGAAGGCTGAGGCGGCGGAAGCGCTCAGCCGCAATGTCGTGATGGATGGCTGTACGGCCTTCATGGCTTCACTGACGGTCGTTTCGCACGAAAGACTGCTGGAAATTCTGCGCGGCTTGGCGGCGGTCACGGACTTGCCGGGGGCCGCGATGCTGGGCATTCATTCGGAAGGTCCGTATTTAAGCCCGGATTATAAGGCGCTGATGGATGAGCGGTATCTGCGCGATCCGTCGTTAAAGGAACTGCAGGAGATGGTCGAAGCCGCTCAGGGACGCTTGAAAGTGATGACGGTCGCACCGGAGCGGACAGGCATGGACAGCTTGATCCAGGCCGCAGTGCAGGCGGGAATCACCGTGATGGTCGGCCATACCAATGCGACCAGCGCCGACGTTCACCGCGCCAGTCTCGCCGGGGCTGCCGGCTTCACCCATTTATACAATGCGATGAGTCAGCATCTGCATCGCGATCCCGGCACGGTTACGGGCGCGTTTCTAGAGGAAGGGATGAAGGCGGAGCTGATCGCGGACGGCTTCCATGTCGATCCTGAGGTTGTCCGGATGACGTGGAAGCATTTCGGTCCTCAGCGGCTGGTGCTGATCACCGACGCGATGCTGGGCAAAGGGATGCCGGATGGCGACTTCGAGTTCAGCGGACTGCATTGCCGCAAGCACGGCCAGCATGTTCAGGTAGTGGAAACCGGCCGGCGCGCGGGATCGGCGATCGGGATGAACGACGCGGTGCGGATGATGGGCGAGATGTGCGGCTGCACACCATGCGAGCTGGTTCAGATGGCTTGCGTGAATCCGGCTTCCTTAGCTCAGGCGGAAAATCGTAAGGGCCGCCTGGCAGCCGGGATGGATGCCGATCTGGCGCTGTTTGACAAGCAGTGGCAATGCCGCGCGACGATGGTGGAGGGCCGCTGGGTTTACCGCCGTTAATCCGCAGGTTCTATTCATTGTAAGAGCGTCGGGAAACCGAAAGTGCTTTCCAGGGTAAAAAATAAATTTTTGAGTTTAGGATTGGATATTCTTTCCAGCTTCGGGTATAATACAAACCACTGGAGGCATGAAACTATGAAAAAAGCGATTTATTGTTATAACATCGACGATGTCGATCAACATATTTTAGAGACAATCACCGCCCCGATGAACATCGAGCTGGGTTTATTGGACGACGGCATGCTGAAGATGACGGTCGAAGAGATCCTGCAGCGGCAGCCTGCCAGCAATCAGGACTGCACGCGGTTTGATATTTCGTTTATGTTGATGGACGAGCTCAGCGATGAAGAGATGAAGCAGATTTTAAGCGCAGGCGAACAGGCGCACTGGCACTTTGATCCGATCAAGATGTTCGTGACCGAGCACAACCGTCTGTGGACGCTGGAAACGCTGTTTGGCGAAGTGATGAAGGAACATCAGCTGTTTGCCAAGGCCGAGCAGGTCGCCGCGATTCTGCGCCGCGCAGATCAGCTGGATTTGAAAACCTGGCCGGCAGAGCAGGCGGAACGCCTGAATATCGCGCTGATGAAAGGCTACATGTTGTTAAAGAGCGGCCGCTTTGACGAGGCTCAGCTCGATCAGACGCTGAGTGAACTGACGCAGGCGATGGGGGAATGAATTTCATTCTCCCTTTTTGATTTTGACTTAAAAACTCGCAGGTAAGCTACCATTCTTGAATAAATTATGCTAAACTGGGAGAGCAGAGGTGAATAAATATGAAATATAATTTTGATCAAGTGACCGACCGCAGCCATACTGACGCCACAAAATGGTATGTCGTACAGGAAACGCTGGATATTCCCGACGTGACGCCGTTGTGGATCGCGGATATGGATTTCGCGGTTTCCGATCCGATCCAGGCCGCGCTGAAAAAGCGCATGGAGTGCCCGGCTTACGGATATACGGAACGCGGTCCGATTTATACGCAGGTCATGGCGGACTGGTTTAACCGCCGCTATCAATACGGTGCGGATCCGGAAATGATGATGATGTCGACCGGCGTCATGTATTCAGTGTCCGCCGCGATCCGGCTGTTCAGCCAGGAAGGGGATAAGATTCTGATTCCGACCCCGGCTTATGAACCGTTTGTCGACAAGACGCTGTCCAACCGCCGCGTGCCGACGCTGTGTCCGATGCACGAAGAGGATGGCTATTATACGCTGGACTTTGAGGACATGGAGAAGAAAATTGACGAGCAGACGAAGATTTTCATTCTGTGCAATCCGCAGAATCCGACCGGCCGCGTCTATACGAAGACGGAACTGGAACAGATCGCCGCGTTCTGTGAGAAGCATCAGCTGAAGATTATCGCTGATGAAATCCACGCCGATTTCGTCTTTGACGGTCAGTTCACGCCGATCATCAACATTAACGACTACACCCGGCAGAACACGATCGCATGCGTTTCCTGCACGAAGTCGTTTAATCTGGCCGGCTTGAAAATCTCCGGCGTGATCATCAAAAATCCGGAACTGTTCCAAGCGTTTAAGGCCGAAGCTGTCAACGTCGGCATCGCAAGCATCAATATCTTCGCGCTGGAAGCGATGAAGGCTGCCTATCAGTTCTCTGAGGACTGGATGGATCAGCTGCTGGAATACATCAAGGCCAACCGGGATTACGCCGACGAGTTCTTCCGCACGCGGCTGCCGATGATCAAAACGCGCAAACCGGAGGGAACGTATTTCTTCTGGCTGGATATGCGCGATTGCGGCATCGAGTGGGAGAAACTGAACCAGACCTGCATCGAGGAAGGTCACGTCTATCTGTCCGAAGGCAAATTCTTTGGCGAGGACTATCTGGGCTTCGAGCGGCTGAATCTGGCCAGCCCGCGCGCCCAGCTGCAGACGGGATTGGAAAAGCTGGAAAAAATGGTTCTGGCGCATCAGAAATAAAAGCTGAGTAAAGCGAAGTAAAAAGCGGCTGCAGCCGCTTTTTGTGTTGCCTAAAAAGAGCGAAGAGCGGCAACGGGAAAAATGAAATTGCGGCCGATCCTGATTTCTGCGTCCATTTTTCCTTTTCATTCAGGAAAAACATTGCCTCGAAAATCAAGGCGGCTATGATAAAATAATATTGTTAAATCGATACGCGGTCAGAGGCCCTCCCTTTCTCTGCCGGCGTATCTTTTTTTCATCGTTTTTTTGCCTGGAATGTTTCCGGTATGCATGTGTCTGTCTGCTTAGACCGGGAAAAGATCTTGGTTTAAGCGTATCTTTCTTTTGAATGTTAGTTTAAGCCGCGGTCTTTAGTCCATACTGCTGAAAAAGAAGGACGGGATCGCACATGAAATATACATCGCCGCGACAGGCGTTCATCGAAGCCTATTTGTCCGCGCTGCGTTTGCGGGATCTGGAAACCTGCCGCCACAGTCTGCGCGTCAGCCGGCTCGCTTATGAAATGGCCCGGGAGCTGGCGTGGTCCGAGGATCGCTGCCGTAAAATAAAAGAAGGGGCGCTGCTGCATGACTTAGGCAAGCTGGCGACGCCCGATGCCGTACTGTTAAAACCGGGCCGCCTGAACGAGCAGGAATGGCGGCAGATGCGCAATCATCCGGCCGAGGGCGCGCGGCTGGTCAGTCCGACGCCGCTGAACGATCTGACGCCGATGATTCTGCAGCATCATGAGCGCTGGGATGGTGGCGGGTATCCGGTCGGGTTAAAAAGGTCGGAGATCTGCGAGGAGGCCCGCGTGCTGGCACTGGCGGATGCCTACGACGCGATGATCTGCCGCCGCCGCTATCATGATCCGCTGCCGCCGCGGGAGGTTTTGCGCCGGATTGAAGAAGGCCGGGGAACTCAATTCGATCCGGAATTGGCCGATTCCTTTCTCACGCTGCACCGGCCGCTGCGTTAACCCTTTGAAAATTAAATGATAATAAATGAAAGTCGGCTGATTCAAATTGACATCGCTTTCATCCCATTGTAAACTGAGGATCAGAAGGAGATACTCGAATGGAAAAATTTGAACTGAACGATTTTAGAAAACTTCGCGGCTTAAGCGAGGTGACCTTTTCGCCCGACGGCCGGCACATCGCCGTCGTCGTCAAGTCCTGCAACGAACAAGACGGCTATGACTTTACAATCTGGGCCCGCGCCGAGGGCGGGGAATTCCGTCAGCTGACCAGCTTCGGCAAGGAAAGCAGCTATTTGTGGGACGACGAGAACACGCTGATGTTTTTATCGCTGCGCGATCCGGCGGATCAAAAGCGCGCTGAGGCCGGCGAGGAATTGACCGGCGTTTACCGCTTACGGCTGGACGGCGGCGAGGCGGTCAAGGCGTTTACGCTGCCAATTCAGGCGGGAAAGCTGGAAAAGATTAAGGACGGCCTGTATTTGGTCACGGCCCGCTGCGACGCCAATTTGCCGGATTATTATAAGATGAGCGCCGAGGAGCGCAAGCAGGTTGCCGAGGATAAGAAAAAGAACGCCGAGTTCCACGTCCTGGACGAAACTCCGTTCTGGTCCAACGGGACGCCGGGCTTTACCAGCAAGATGCGCACGCGGCTGTTTCTCTACGATGAGAAAAAAGCGGAGCTGACCCCGTGCAGCGATCCGTTATTTCAGGTGGAAGCCAGCGCCGTCGTCGATCAGAAAATCTACTATTCCGGCTGTGCGTACACGCTGCGCACCAAGCTGCAGAAGGACGTCTGGTGCTACGATCTGAATACCGGCGAAAACCGCCAAGTCTACGTCAACGAAGGCTTCGGCAACCGCAGCCAGAATGTCGCGACCGACGGCAGCCGGGTCCTGTTCTGCGCCGCCAAGGGCGAGATCTGGGGACAGAACGAACATCCAAATTTCTATGAGCTCGATCCGGCTTCAGGCACGCTGACACTCTTAGCGGAAGCGGATCTGTCCTACTATCTTGCCAAGCCGAAAGACGGCGCGCTGTGGATCAACGGCAACGACCGCGTTTCCAATAATCTGTTCTGTTTCGGCGCGGATAACGAACTAAAGAAGATGTCCGACTGGAACGGCGATATCGGCAGCTTTGACATCCATGGCGATCAGGCGGTCATCTCCGGCAAACAGGGAATGGAGTTTGATGAAGTCTGGATGATCGATCTGAAAACGCGGGAAGTCCGCTGCCTCAGCGATTTTAATCATTCGTTCTTACAGACGAAATCGGTCAGCGAATGCGAACCGCTGACCATCGCCAGCCATGATTGGGATGTCGACGGCTGGGTCATGAAGCCGGTTGATTTTGATCCGGAAAAGACGTATCCGGCGATTCTGACAATTCACGGCGGGCCGAAGGGGGCGTATCACGGGACATTCGGCATTGATATGCAGACGTGGGCCTCCGCCGGTTACTTCGTCTTCTTCTGCAATCCGATCGGCTCCGACGGCCGCGGCAATGAATTCGCGGAAATCCGGGAAAAGCACGGCACGGTCGACTATGAAGATATCATGAACTTCACTGATGAAGTACTCAAGCGCTATCCGCAAATCGATCCGCAGCGGATGGGCGTGACCGGCGTTTCCTACGGCGGCTATATGACCAACTGGATCATCGGTCATACCGACCGCTTTAAGGCGGCTTCCAGCCAGTGTTCCGTTGTCAACTGGGTTTCGATGTACGGCGTGTCCGACATCAGTATGGAATTTGTTCCGGATCAGATGGGCGGCTCGATCTTTGAGAAAACGCAGACCTATTGGGATCGTTCGCCGCTCAAATACGCGTGCAACGCTGTGACGCCGACGCTGTTCATCCAGCCGCTGGCGGATTTCCGCTGTCATCTGTCCGATGGTCTGCAGATGATCACGGCGCTGATGGACAAAGGCGTGGAAACCCGCGTCGTCTGCTTCGACGGCGATCACCATGGCCTGAACAATTTCGGCAAGCCATCGCATCGTGAACGCTCCTATTCTGAAACGCTGAACTGGATGGACAGCCATCTGAAATAAGTTGCATACCGGCCGCACAGGTTAAATTGTGCGGCTTTTTCAGTAAAAAACGAAAAATTTTAACTTTTTTAACGTTTTTGGAAGGCATTTTGGATTTTTCCGCAATATTAATTATGGAGACATGAATTCCAAAGAAAGGTAGGTATTGCGAATGCACGAAAAAAACACAGTGGAAAAGGATTGGACGATCATGCTGCTGAAGGAGGTTATGCGCCAGACGGGGATGGATGAGGCCGAGCTATGCCGCAAAGCCCGGCAAGCTCCCGACTGGATGGAACGGCTGAGACGGAAGGAGGAAGAAGCAACACTGCAGGATTGCTTTGCGCTGGCAAGCGCTCTGGATCTGTCCTTACATGAATTTTTTATCCGGTTTGATGAAGATGAACGGAATAAAACTTGTCAAATGATGAAATAGTATTCATTTCCGCGAGCTTAAAGGATTAAATTCAGAGGAAATTCGGAGAAAAAGATTGGAATGATTTGAAAAGCACTTTTTAAATTGAGAGGAAAGGCTGAAAAAGTGACGATTGTCACTTTTTTAGTCTTTTCTCTATGTAAAAACACAACAATTATTGTAATTTGTTATTTTCAATTATAGGGGTTGCTGATATAATTTACCTGGCGTTAATTATAATTAAAGGAGTAATGGAATGGGAGCTAAAATCACAGATTACAAATCGCTGATTGAAAACCTGAAAACCACGGCGGCTCAAGCCGGCGATTCTTATTTGGAATGCTCGGCAAAAGAACTGATGGGCAAGCTGAACGAAGGCAATGCGACGCTGATTACCTGCTGCAGCGCGATGCGCCAGTGCATGCTCAGCGGTGATGAAATGATCGTTGCGCCGACGGGCAAGAAAAATGTCAGCACAAAGATGAAGATTCGTTATTACCTGAATGATCTGGACAGCCGTGAAAGCGCGTATATTCCGAAAAAACGCGGCCGTAAAGCTGGATCCACATTGAAGAAAACCCCGGGTCTGAAGCGGAATCCCAAGACCGGAAAGCTGGAAGCTAAATTTAACAAAGCGTATATGACCCAGTCTCTGCAGAACTGGCTGGATAAGAAAAAACTGGCTTACGAAGAATTGGAAGACGCCTACCTCGTGCAGACGCCGGAAGGTAAATGGCTGATTGAGGTTGATTATGAAAAACGCGGCAAGAAGCAGACGTTTAATTCGAAGATGTACTCGCTGATCAAAAGGATGGATCCGGATATCGCCAAATATTCGATTCTGATGGAATCCAAGATTTCCTCCAAGCAGGAATGGAAACAGCTGAGCGATTACATGAAAAGCCGCCTTGGCATTTCGCTGATCTTTGTGAATCATCAAGGGAAGGTTAAAGAATACCGCTAACCATTGCAGCCTGCAATCCGACGGAGGACGTTCATCTCCGTCTTTTTTGTAAAATCCGGTAAGCGGATAAAGGAGGAAGTTTAATGCGTTTAGTCACAATGAAATTCAGCGCCTCGCAGACAACGGCCAAGGTCGTCGATCAGCTGTGTGCTGGTTTGGGACTGCCGCGGCGGGATCTGAACTTGAACGAAGGCGCCAGCCTGGGACCGCAGGATTGTCTGATCGCGGCTTTTCCCGTTTTTTCCGGAAGACTGCCGGCGTTTTTCAAAGTCTGGATGGATCAGATTCAAGGCCGGGACACGCCGGCGGTGGCGGTCGTCGTCTATGGCAACCGGGCCTATGAGGATGCGCTGCTGGAACTGAGCGATGCGCTGGAGGCTGGCGGGTTCACCGTCGTCGGCGCAGCCGCGGTCGTTGCGCAGCATTCGATTTTTCCCGCTGTTGCCAACGGCCGTCCGGATGCCGCTGATGCAGCCGGAATTGCCAACTTTGCCCAGACTTTGCTTGAGAAGGGGCTGGATGCCGCCCATCCGATGACTTCCCCGGTTCCCGGTCAGCGTCCGTACCGGAAAATTACGGCGCTGCCGCTGAAACCCCAAACGAATTCCCGCTGTCTTCGCTGCGGCCGCTGCGCTGTGGTCTGTCCGGTTCAGGCGATTGATCCTGCTCAACCACGCTTAACGGATAAGACTCGCTGCGTGTCCTGCACGGCTTGCATCCAAGTCTGTCCGGCCGGTGCGCGGCAGTTTCCGCCGGCGCTCTATTATCCGGCCCGGCTTGTTTTCCAGCAGAAGATGAAACAACCCCGTCAGCCGGAATGGTTTCTGTAAGCTCGGGCCGCCGAAGCCTGCCGGACAGACAGGAAATCCGAAAATGTAAAAATCCTGTAAAAAACAAATGAAAGTATTGCTTTCAAACTGAAAGTCATGTAAACTAAGAGTCAAGGAGTGATATTCCATGCTTAAATTCAATCTGAACCACTCTTATTATTATTATTATCGATAGACCAATGTAACCCAAGATTCCTTGGAATTTTCGCGTTATATTGGTTCAACAAAACATCAAAGCGAATTTGATGTTTTTTATTTTTTAACGGAAAAGAGGAGAAAACGTATGATTTTAACCGTAAAAAAAGATTGTGACCGCAACGAACTGCAGCGACTGATGAATCAGCTGGAGAAAAAAGGACTGGAACTCAATTTCAGCGAGGGCGCCAACTATATCGTTCTGGGACTGGTCGGCGATACGACCGCGCTGGACGTCGACTGGCTGAAAAGCTTTACCTGCGTCAAGGAAGTGACCCGGGTTCAGGCTCCTTATAAAAAGGCCAACCGATTGTTCCATCCGGAAGATTCCGTCATTGACGTCAGCGGCGTTAAGGTCGGCGGTCAGGAGAAGATCGTCGTGATTGGCGGTCCCTGCTCGGTCGAAGGCGAGGAAATGATCTGCGACATCGCCCAACAGGTCAAAGACGCCGGCGGCGTGATGTTGCGAGGCGGCGCGTACAAGCCGAGAACCTCACCTTACGCTTTCCAGGGGATGGGCACCGAAGGCATTCTTGCGATGGTCAAGGCGCGGGAAAAGACT
>NZ_GG657558.1:98391-112579 GCF_000157995.1 Holdemania filiformis DSM 12042 | reverse complement strand
CGGTTTATTTACAGTGCTTATCGAACCATTCGACCATCGCGGTCAAGCGCTGAATGCGGTGCGACGGCTTGCCGAAGATCGGCAGTCCATGATGTTCGCCATGGAACAACAGGAACCGGGTTTCCACGCCGTGCAGCTTTAACGCGTAGAACATTTGGATCGGCTCGGCGATCCAGCAGCGGTAATCCTGATCGGAATGAATGAACATCGTCGGTGTTTTGACGCGGTCGGCATATTTCAGCGGCGACTGTTCCCACACCAGCGCGACGTCGGACCACGGGGTCGCGGCCTGGTTGTCCATGTTGTAGGTGAAGCCGATATCGGTGCATAAGAACTTCGTGACATAGTTGGAAATGGAAGCTTCCGGGATCGCCGCCTTAAACCGGTCGGTCTGCGTAATGATCCAGTTGCTCATATACCCGCCGTAGCTGCTGCCGGTCACGCCCAAACGTTCGCCGTCCAGCTGCGGATACTGCGCCAGCACCGCGTCGGTAAAGGCCATCAGATCGCTGTAATCCTCTTTCCCGAAGCGTCCGCGGATATCGGCGAAGGCATTGCCGCGGGAATCAGAGCCGCGCGGATTGCAGTAGAAGACGAAGTAGCCGTTCGCGGCGAAGACCTGCATTTCATGATTGATAACCGGACCAAAGGTTCCTTTCGGTCCGCCATGGATTTCCAGAATGCCTGGATATTTCTTGTTGATATCAAAGTCCGCGGGTTTGATCACGAAACCTTCGTGACGGATGCCGTCGTTGTAGAACTCAATTTTTTCAATTGGGGAAACCGCGGTAGCCGCATGATACTCACTGTTGAAATGTGTCAGCTGCGTTTCTGCTTCATCCTGCAGGAAATAGATCTCCTGCAGCTTCTGATCGCGCAGACCAATGAAGACGATACCTTGGTCTGTGACCTCGAAGTCCTCGATTCCGCCATGATAGCCGGACAGCCGCTGCAGCTGACCATGTTCATCGAAGCATTTCAGACAGCCGTCGTTTTCGTCAGTGCAGCTGAAATAAATCTTGTCTTTGTACGCTTTGACCGCGGTGCCGAACTGCTGGATGCAGTCGGAGCCGAGCGAAGCGCCGTAGGAATTATCGTAATGTACCAAACGGGTGCGCTGCTGATCTTCTTCGACGACAAACAACGTGGCATGCTGATGCAGACCATATTCCTTGAAATCCGAGATCGCGGCGATGATCTTGTGATTGATATAGAAAGCCCAGCTGACGTTGACCTCATGATCCGGAATCAGTGTCAGATCTTTTTTTGTCGTGCAGTCGAACTGATGCAGCGAGCTTGGGATTTCCCGGACAGAGTTCATCGGATTGCTGATATAAAGCAGCTTGTTGTCCTGAATGTGCGCGATCGAGGCGTTGGCGGACGGCTCGGAAATCGCCGTTGTCGTCTGGGTATCCAGATCCAGCAGATAGAGGCGGGTGCGCTTCATGTTGGTGATGCCCTGGCCGTTGGCCCAGAATGGAATTTCATCGAACCATTCGTAATCCTTGTGCGATTCGCGTTCTTTTTTCCATTGCTTTTTTTCTTCTTCGGTTTGGCATTCAAAATCGTTCATGCCATCCGCGCGGTAGGCGACCGACAAAATCAGCTGGTTGTCGTTTACTTTCTGGAAGCTGCCGACCGGCATCGCCAGACGGAACCATTCTACGGCTTCCCCGCCGTGGATATTCAGCTTGTAGAAGACCGTCATGCTTTCACCGTCCGCGGTTTTCTCTTTCAGCTTCGGATCGCGGCAGCCGGTGAATACGATCGTGTCATCGTTCCACCAGATCGCTTTCTTTTCTTCGTTGCCGGAAGTTAACTGGCGTGTTTCGCGCGTGGCCAGATCCAGCAGCCACAGGTTGCCGGGATACTTGTCGGCGTCTTGATCCCCCGTGATCACGGTGAACACCGCGTGCTGTTGATCAGGGCTGACCTGCAGGCTGCCCAGATAGCGATAATCAATAAAATCTTGAATCTGTACTTTTTTCATGCTTTCTCTCCCATCTATCGACTATTCTATCACAAGTGTCCGGGGAATGAAGAATAAATGACAAGAAGACGTTTTAAATTCGATGCTGCGGGTAAGGTTGAGGAATGAAATTCGGCACCTTTCCGGGATGTTCACAGTTCAGACTATTTCGCAGGTTTCTTCTCGTGGTATAATAAATCCGTTCTAATACAGCGAGGAGGGAATCGTCGTGGATTTTTACTCAAATAATTACGATCTGCTGACCAACAGTGAACGAAGCTTGCTGCACTACATTCTGGATCATCCGCAGACAATTCAGAAGATGACATGCCGGAAGCTGGCGGATCAATGCGGCGTTTCCAAAACCGTGGTGATCAATATGTCGCAGAAGCTGGGCTTTGAAGGCTATAACGATCTGCGTTTTTTCCTGAAAAACCGCGCGAAAGAAACGGGACCGGCAGCCAGTGTGGAAACGGTGGAGGCTGAAATCACCGGCAATGTGACAAAAACGATGCAGCTCAACAAACCGGAGAATATGCGGCAGGCTGCCCAGTCAATCGTGAACTCGCAATGTGTTTATGTGATTTCCCGCGGAACGTCCAAGGCGGTCGGCAATTATCTTGAGCACCTGCTGCTGACGCTCAATGTCAAATGCATCAATATCCCGGATTACAATCTGCTGAATATCATCGCCCGTCAGATGACGCATGAAGAAGTGCTGATTGCGATTTCGCTTTCCGGGAAAACACCGATCATTGTGGAAACAGCGAAGATTGTCAAAGCCTACGGCAACGCGCTGATCACGCTCACCGCCTTTTCCAACAGCCCGCTGGTACAATACGGCGATTTAGCCTTGTATTGTTCTTCCAGTACGACGGATACCAAGATCGATGATATCGTAACGCGGATCGGGATGTTCGCGGTCGTGGATTTGTTAGTTCATTATGTTCAGGTTGAGCAACAGAAATCGCATAGAAGTGGATTTTAAGATAGCAAAGGTCTAATTTTTAATTGTTTTAAGCGCGGAGATCTTCGCGTTTTTCTTTGTTTGTTTTTCAAGATGTAAGCTTTATCCCATGATTTGTGACTGTGGTCATTTTTGATGACCAGGGTAAAAAAGACTGTCGGAAATAACCGGTGATTTTATTGAAATCGCTTTCAATCTCCGGTAATTTAGTAAGCAGGGAGGAACTGCTATGAAAAAGTATAGTGAGCAGATTCAACGTTTCGGTCGATCACTGCTGCTGCCAATCGGGGTTATGGCGCCGGTGGGCTTACTGCTGGGCTTATCCGCGGCCTTTACCCAGTCGTACATGATCGATCTGCTGCCCTTTCTGGGCAATCCAACAGTCAAACTGATCTTTACCAGCATCCGTCAGATTTCCGATTTGATCTTCGGCAACATTCCGATTATGTTTGCAATGGGCGTCGCCTACGGCATGGCGAAACGCGATAAGGGAATCGCGGTCTTCTCGTCTGTCATGGCGTATCTGATTCTTTTGATTACGATGAAAATCTGGCTGTCGGCTTCAGGGCAGCTGATCACCGAAGGCAATATCGCTGTCGGCGGTCAGGCGATGGTCTTAGGCATGCAGACGTTAAACGTCAACGTTTTAGGCGGAATCATTGCCGGTCTGGTCGCTGCCTGGGCTTCCGATAAATTCTATAATCTGGAACTGCCGATCGCGTTTGCCTTCTTCTCCGGCAAGAAATCGGTTCCGTTAATCTCCATGGGCGTGACGATCGTCATCGGTCTGATTCTGCCGTTCTTCTGGCAATACTTTATCGCTTTCTGCAGCAGCTTGTCCGGCCTGCTTCTGCATAAGATTCTCGGACCGGTGCTGTCAGGTTTTGTCAACCGGATGATGATTCCGTTCGGCCTGCATCACGTCTGGAACGCGATGCTGCGCTTCACGGAAGCCGGCGGCACCTATGTGATCAATGGCCAGACCTATATCGGCTATCTTGATGCGATGAATGAAATCCTGTTTAATCTTGGACCGGAAAGCGAGTACTGGGCGCTGATGCCGGAGCTGACCCGCTTTGGTGCGCAGAATCAGATGGTCAGAACGATGTTCGTTTTCCCGGCGATCGGCTTAGCGATGTACAAGACCGCTTATCCGGAGAACAAAGCGCTGGCGAAGTCCTTAATTCTGACCTCGGTTCTGACGGCGGCGCTGGGCAATGTGACCGAACCGCTGGAATTTACGTTCCTGTTCATCGCACCGGCGCTGTATGTCATCTACGCGCTGATCGGAACCCTCGGCTCGTTAGCTCTCTACTTTATGGGAACGGCGGTCGGTTATATCCGCGGTACCGTGTTCGACTTCGTGATCTTCGGCGTCATGATGAAAAATTCCCACTGGATCAATATCGTAATTGTGGGCGTGATCAGCTTCTTCATCTATTATTTCCTGTTCAAATGGTGGATCGTCAAGTTTGACGTCAAGACGCCAGGACGGGAAGACGAACCTTCCGCGGATAACGTACTGATCCGGGAAAAGCGTTATGATGAAATCGCGAAGATTGTGATCGAAGCGCTGGGCGGTCCATCCAATATCGGCACGGTGGACAACTGTATTACCCGCTTGCGGATTGACATCAACGACAACAAAAAGATCGACAAAGATCTGTTGAAAAAATCTGGGTGCGCTGGAATCTTCTTCCCGACAACCAAGCATATTCACATTGTTTTCGGACCATTAGTCGAATTTGTCCGCAATGCGGTCGACGATGAATTGGGGCGGCACGCATGAAGAGAACACCGCACACGATAACAATTTCCGGAGCCGGCAGCTGCCGGACTCCGGCCTTGATCGGGACGCTGATGCAGATGAAAGACCGTTTCCCGGTAAAGAAAGTCATCTTTTTTGATAAGGACCTGAATCGCTTCGGCAAAATTGAAGATTACTGCCGTTTGCTGCTGCATACCTTTTCCCCGGAAACCGAGGTTGTGGTGACCGGTGATATGGACGAGGCTTATTGTGCCTGCGACTTTGTTTTCTGCCAGATGCGGGTCGGTCAGAACACGATGCGTTCGTATGATGAAAAGATTCCGCTGAAATATGGTCTGGTCGGCCAGGAAACCTGCGGCCCGGGCGGTTTCGCCTACGGCATGCGTTCAATCGGCGGGATGAAGGAAATGGTCGACTGCGTCCGCAAGTATTCCAAAGAAACCTGGATTCTGAATTACACCAATCCGGCGGCCATCGTCGGTCTGGCGCTGGACCGGTTATATCCTGACGATCATCGCCTGATCAATATGTGCGATCAGCCGTATTCGATGATGGTCAGCTTTGCCAAGATCCTCAACGTCGACGTTAAAACGCTGCGGGCCCGGTATTTCGGATTAAACCATTTCGGTTGGTTCACCGCGCTCTATGATACGGAAGGCCATGACTATTTTGATACGCTGCGCGATTACCTGATGAATCACGACTTTAAGCCTTACAATGCGGAACAGCGTACAAAATCCTGGCTGGATACCTATCTGCGCGTCAACAAGATGATGAACTGTGTTTCAGAATATATCCCGACGACGTATCTGCAATATTATTTCTATGCGGACGAGATCGTGAAAGAAAGTGATCCGCAGTTCACCCGTGCTGATGAAACGATCCTGACCCGGGAAAAAGAAGTCTGGGACGTCTGCGCGCTGGCCCGGGGCAAAACCGAGCTGGGTGAGATTCCGGTGCTGACTTCGCCGGTGTTCGGTTCAATGATGGTCGAGGTAGCAGAATCGATCGCCTATGACTTAAATCAGGAATTCATCGTGATGACGCGCAATACAGGACTGATTGACAACTTCCCGGCGGAAGCCGTCGTGGAAGTCGCTGGAACTCTGGGAAAAGACGGCGTGCGGGGAATTCCGTACGGCCCTGTGAAAACGTTCTATAAGGGTTTGATGGAGAATCAATACGCTTATGAAGAACTGACTTGCGAAGCCTGGATGGAAAAAGATTATACCAAGGCGCTGCAGGCGCTGACACTGAACCGGACCGTCAATGATTTTGATAAAGCGAAGGCGGTGCTGGACGATCTCATGGAGGTTAATCAAGATTACTGGACATTGGAAAAGAGGGATTAAACGATGTATTTAAAATCAACAAGAATTTACTTTCCTTATCAGATCTGCCGCAGCGGTTATCTGGAAGTGGCGGGTGAGGTCATCCGGGGGTTCTCTACAGAAGTGCCTGCTGACGCCGAGGTTATTGATTATGGCGATCATCTGCTTATCCCGGGTTTTATCGATCAGCATATCCACGGCTGGGGCACCGGCAGCTTCAACAACGATAAATCCGTCCATTCAATACAGGAAATGAAAAAGAACCTGCCGTATGAAGGGGTGACGAGTTTCCTGGCAACCTCCGGCGCGGAACCGGTCGAGGATCTGGTCGAGGGCATCAAAAATGCCAGCTGGGTTGTCGATCATCAGAAAGACGACGGCGCGACGCTGCTGGGCGTTCATCTGGAAGGCCCGTTTATCAATAAGGAGTACAAGGGCATGCAGCGGGAAGATTGCTGCATTGATCCGGACATGGCGATCATGCGGCGGTTCATGGATGCTCAGTCCCACCCGCAGATCATCCGTCTGATGACGCTGGCGCCGGAGCTTCCGGGAGCGAAGGAGTTGATCCAGTTCTGCCATGCGCATCACATTCAGATCAATATCGGTCACAGCGCGGCAACCTTCGACTGTATCCGGGATCTGAAGGAATATGGCTTAGGCGGCGTAACCCACATGTTCAGCGGCATGCGCGGGCTGCATCACCGGGAGCCGGGCGTGGCCGGTGCGGCGTTGTACTTCGACGACCTGAACTGCGAATTCGCGAAACAGACCGGCATGACCGTGCGGCCGGAAGTGTTCGCGCTGACCTGGCGTTTGAAAAGCAAGGATAAAATTATCATGACGACGGACTGCGGCGGGATTGCGCTGACGAAGAAAGAAAAGTATCATTATATCCGGAAGCAGACGTTTATTCCCAACGGCGACGAACTGATTCTGCGCAATGACGACGGTAGCGAGGAACATGTCGATATTCACGATTACAAGGCGGTGCGGAACCTGGAGCTGAGCTATATCAAATCGATCCGCAACCTGATCGCCAACGTCCATCCGTCCGTTCATGAGATCATGAAGATCACGGCGGAAAATCCGGCGCGCTATATCGGTGTGGATGACCGCAAGGGGAGTCTGGAAGCAGGGAAAGACGCTGATATCCTCGTCGTCAACGATGCTTTTGAAATTCAGGCAACCTACTGTATGGGAAAATTGTATAAAAGTGAGGAGTGAAGTTGATGTTTAAGAATCTGTTCAAACCGAAACCGGTGGATTTCGCCGCTCCGTTTAAGGGTCGGATCATGACGCTGGACGAAGTGCCGGATCCGGTGTTCTCAAGTAAGTCGATGGGGGATGGGTTTGCGCTGGAAATGTTGGAGGGCAAGGTATTATCGCCCGTGTCGGGCAAAATTGTCGCGGTCTTCCCGACCGGCCACGCGATCGGCATCAAGGCGGATGACCGCAATGAATATCTGATCCATCTGGGATTAGACACCGTGAATTTCAAAGGCGAAGGCTTTGCGGTGCATGTCGTTTTGGATCAGCGGGTAAATCCGGGCGATCCGCTGGTCGACGTCGATTTGGAATTCTTTAAAAAGCATAAGGTTTCCATGGTTTGTCCGATTCTTGTCGTCAATGCCAACAGCCGCAAAATCCGCCTGTTGAAAGAAGGCGTCGTGCAGTCGCAGGAAAAAGATTTTCTTGCGATCACGGCATGAACCAGGACGAAATGAGCCTCGTATTGGAATCCGCCCGGAGCGCGATCGCCAGGCACCGGCTGGCCTTGATGAAGTATTGTGTGGTTACGGCTCTATTGTGCTCGCTGATCTCGTTGGCGGCTCAGCAGTTTAACGACAATCTGATTCCGCTGGGAACTACGCTGGCGATCAATCTGGTTTTTCTGTTCGGCTTGGATTGGGTCATGTTGAAAGCGCTGCGGAACGAACCTTATTCGTACCGGGATTTCAGTCAGTTCGCAAAATATTTTAAGGCCTTATTGCCATTGTTTGGCATGTATGCCGTGATTCTGGCCGCCGGCGTCTTCGCGCTTCAGGCGATGATTCATTTCGGCGCGGTGCTTCTTGTCCTGCCGGCGCTGTTGGGGTTGAGCGTGATCTTTCTTAACTGCATCAATCATCTGACGCTGTTTTCAATGATTGAAACGCATCAAAGCGCATGGCAGGCCCTGAAAGGCGGGGCGAAGATGTTTTTTCAATCCAGAAAACTGATCTTGCACATTGTTTTAAAAACGATGATGCTGATCTTGTTGGGAAGTCTGGCGGTGTACGCGCTCAATGTGTTTGTTTACGCTCCGCAGATCGACGCTGTACTGAAAAGTGCGCCGGAAATTACGGAAGCTTTGATCGATCCTTATTTCTCAACGAATCTCAGTTATCTGATTCAAAGCGTTGGCATGCAGCTGGTTGTCAGTTATATCGCAATCGTGTCAGGAATGACCTATGGCGTCTATTATTTGAATCAAAGGAAGACGATAACGAGATAAAGGAATTTATTTGAAACGGTTCACGTTCAGCTAAGGCAGAAGATCAAGATTTCTGTAAAGGAGATCGAGATCTTCTTTTTTAACTTTCCACAGGCAGGAGTTGTTGGAAAAAACTTCATCGCGGACTAGGAAAGTGCGGAAGAAATCATTATAATGGAAACAGGCATAAAAAAGAATGGGGGTAATCATTTGATCTTAATCCAAAAGGGAACCGTTCATGACGGTACAGGCCGGATTTTGGCTAAAACAGATATTTTGATCGACGCGGGCAAGATTGTTCAGATCGGACAGAATCTGAAGGCGCCGGGGGCGCAGGTGATCGACGCGGAAGGAAAGTGCGTCATGCCAGGCTGGATCGATCCGTTAAGCGGCTGGGGCACGGCGGCCGGGCGCGGGCAGGCGCGCGACAACGATGAAACGAGTGATCCGCTGACGCCGCAGCTGGACGTCGTTTACGCGTTTGATCCCGACAGTATGATGTACCAGGA
This sequence comes from Holdemania filiformis DSM 12042, assembly GCF_000157995.1. GTDB lineage: Bacteria > Bacillota_I > Bacilli_A > Erysipelotrichales > Erysipelotrichaceae > Holdemania > Holdemania filiformis. The sequence continues at coordinate 103,559 of NZ_GG657558.1, read as the reverse complement.
GCTGTGGGGTTACGGCATTACGGCGGCGGGCGTCGCTGCAAGCAATAACAATGTTCTCGGCGGCAGCGCGGCGGTGTTCAAGGCGCATGGCCGGACGACAGAGGCGATGTGCGTCAAGGCGAACGCCGCGATGAAGGGTTCGGTTGATGAGAAGGTAAAGCAGACCTATGGTCCGCGCAACAGCGCTCCGATGACAAAAATGGGGATCTTTTCCGCCCTGCGCGAATTGATCGCGAAATGCGGCTCAGAGAAAGAAGAAGACCAGAAGGATCCGAAGGTTCAGGCGTTTAAGCCGGTGCTGGAAGGCAAGCTGCCGCTGATCTTAAGCTGCAACACGAAAGCGGAAGCCGACGCAGTCCTGAAATTGTTTGAAAACACGCCGGTCAAGCTGGTGCTGGCGAATATGTATCAGCTGGATGAAAGTCTGCTGGACAAGGACTGCGGTCTGATTCTGGGCGATCTGACCGATGGGTTTAACAAGTACAATGCGGCGGTGAACTATGCCGCGCTGTTTTCCCTGATTGAAGCAGGCAAGCCGGTGGCGTTAAGCGCGTTTGGCGATGCGGTTTCGCCGGGCCGGGAGATCCTGATGTGGAACGCGCATGGCCTGATGGCGCAGGCGCGGCGTTTAGGCGCAAGTCTGTCCAGCGAGGATGTGCTGAAAATGCTGACAAGCGTTCCGGCGCAGCTGTTAGGCGTGGAGGATCGGATCGGGAGTCTGACTGAGGGCAAGGATGCCGACATTGTGATCTGGTCGGGAAATCCGCTGGAAACCTTCCGTGCCCTGCCGGAAATTGTCGTTATTTCCGGGGAAATAGTAAAGGGGGAACAGGCGTGATGAAACGATGGATCCGAGGAGCCAGAATCTTTACGATGGGGCCGCAGGGCACGCTGGAAAAAGGCGATATTTTAATTGAAAATGGCAAGATCGCGGCAATCGGCGAACAGCTGGACTGCGAAGACGCCGAGGTCATCGACGCGGCGGGACTGACGGCCATTCCGGGCATTGTCGACGCGCACAGTCATATCGGCGGCTTTGAGATCGCGACCGGAGCGCAGGATGTCAATGAAATGGTCAGGAACGTCACTGCCGAAGTTGAAGTGTTCGACGGGATCGATCCGCTGTCGCCTTCCTTTAAGGAAGCGCTGGCTGCCGGGGTAACCTGCAGCGCGATCGCTCCGGGCAGCGGCAATGTGATCGGCGGTGTGGTCTGCGCGGTGAAAAGCGCGGGGCAGGGCACGGTTGAGTCGATGTGCGTGAACCGGCATGTGGCGCTGAAAGCGGCGATGGGCGGTAATCCGAAGGGCGTCTACGGCAAGCGCAATCAGATGCCGATGACGCGGATGGGCGTGGCCAGCGTGCTGCGTCAGTATTTCCGCGACGTTCAGGAATACATGAAGAAACAGGAAGAAGCGCAGAACGATCCGGCAAAAATGCCGAAATGGGATCCTGCGATGGAAAACGGAGCGAAGGTGCTGCGGCATGAAATGCCGGTCAAAATGCACTGCACGCAGTTTGATATGATCACCGTGATCGAACTGGCGAAGGAATTTAATTTTGAATTCACGCTCGATCATGCGTGGGGCGCTTCGGATTATATGGAACCGATCGTGGCCGCCGGCTGCCCGGTGATCTTCGGTCCGATTGCCGTGGCCAAAGGGTTCGGCGAGTCGATTAAAATCGATATTGACAGCGTGGTTGAAATGGACCAGCGCGGCGTGCTGTGCGCGATTATGACGGATGGTCCGGTTTATCATCCATGGCTGATCGTTGAACAGGCCGGCGAGGTCGTGCGCTATGGGGCGCCGGCCGAACGGGCGATCGCGATGCTGACGATCAATCCGGCGAAAATCATCGGCTGCGATCAGCGGATTGGTTCGCTGGAAGTGGGCAAGGACGCCGATATCGCGCTGTTTGACGGAATACCGACGCTGGATCCGACGGCGGTCGTGAAGACGACGCTGGTCAACGGCGAAGTGGTGTACCAAAGCAAGGGCTGTTAAGCCCTTTTCTTATGAGGAGAGGAAAATGAGCGGAAAACAAAAAGTCGCGGCTGTGCGCTGCGCCGGTTATGATCAGGCTCTTATCGGAAAAAAGCTGGATTTGTTAATGACGGCGATCGGCGCGGATACGCTGATTCAGCCAGGCATGAGCGTGTTGATCAAACCGAATCTGTTGTCGGCGAAAACACCGGAGGAATTCACGACGACCCATCCGGAGGTCCTGCGCGCAGTCATTCGCTATGTTCATCAACGTGGAGGAAGTGTGACGCTGGCCGACAGTCCGGCCGGGCGGTTTACGCCGGATTCCATCCAGCTGGTATATCAGAAAACAGGACTGCGGGCACTGGTTCAGGAAGAAGGCTGCCGGTTGAATGAAAATCTTAGCAGCGTCGACAGCGGGCTGCGCGCCGGCAGCGAACCGGTGCCGGTTCTGGAATGCGTCGCGCAAGCCGATTTGATCATTGACTGCTGCAAGTTTAAGAGTCACAGCTATACGGTCGCCAGCGGCGCGGTAAAGAATATGTTCGGCGTCATTCCGGGCTTGGTAAAAGCTCAGATGCACGCCCGCTTTCCTCAGCGTGAATCGTTCTGCCGGTTTCTGTGTCAATTCTGCGCGCATGTCAAACCGCAGCTCTGCGTTATGGACGCGGTGGAAGGCATGCAGGGCAATGGCCCCAGCGGCGGCGACCGGTATGACGGACAGCGGCTGTTAGCGGCGCTGGATCCATTTGCACTGGATTATGGCGCGTTAACCCTGCTGGGGATTGATCCGGATCAGACACCGATCCATCGGGAAGCCGTGAAGCTGGGACTGGTTGATCCCGAAGCGATCGAACTGATCGCTCCTGAAGAATCGTGGGAGTCGTTGATCCGTCATGATTTCCGGCTGCCGGAAACGATGAAAGGCTTAATCCAGCTGATTCCCTCGCCGCTTGCCGCGCTGCGGAGGCATTTCGCTCCCTATCCCAAGCCGGATGCCTCACGTTGTCTGGGATGCGGGGAATGTGTGCGGGACTGTCCGGTTCAGGCAATCACGCTGGTCGATCACAAGGCGGTTGTCAACCGCCGCCGCTGCATTCGCTGTTACTGCTGCCAGGAGGTCTGTCCGGTGCACGTTGTTCAATTAAAGCGGTAAAACCTTACAAAAATCTTAATTGTCAGTGAAAAACGCGAGCCGGGTATGAAAAAAAGGTATAATAAGACCAGCGGATGGGAGAGAAGTTATGAATCAGAAACAAACGATGAAAAATCTGATGCGCACGGTAATCGCCCTGTTGATCTTGCTGGGGGCTTTATTGATGGTGCTGGCCGTGATTACGCTGCAGAAACCTAAAAACGGAGAGGTGCAGGTCGCGGTAACGCCGCCTGTGACGACCCCGCAGCCGACGCCGGTGGTGGAGAAAGCCGAGCTGATTATGGCGGGCGACGCGCTGCTTCACGGGGCGGTTTATACCGATGCCAAGACGACTGAGGGCAATTACGATTTTACCGAGATGATGAGCACGTTGAACCGCGTTCTGGATCATTATGATTTGAAGTATTATAACCAGGAAACGATTTTAGGCGGAACGGAATTGGGCTTGTCGACGTATCCTTGCTTTAATTCGCCGCAGGAGTTCGGCGATACGATGATGGATCTGGGGTTTAACCTTGTTTCTCTGGCGAACAATCACACGCTCGACCGGGGTGAACAGGCGATCTTGAATTCGCTGGACTACTGGTCAAACCAAAATGCGCTGACCGCCGGATCGTACAGCTCGTTTGACGACCGGGAGGAGCTGCGGATCCGGGAGATCAACGGAATCCGGTATACGCTGTTGTCCTATACCTATGGAACTAACGGAATTCCAGTGCCGGAAGGCAAGGAATATCTGGTCAATGTCTATACGGATGAAATGTTGGCGGAAGACATCGCCAAGGCCCGCGGGGAAGTCGACGTGCTGATGGTCGCGATGCATTGGGGCGAGGAATACACGCACGAGCCGACTGCGGAACAGCGGCGTTTAGCGCAGCTGTTGGCGGATCTGGGCGTGGATATCATCATCGGCAGTCATCCGCATGTCGTTCAGCCGATCGAATGGATCGACGATACACTCTGTATCTATTCGTTGGGCAATCTGATTTCTGCTCAGGATGGGACGCTTAAGCGGGTAGGCTTGTTAGCGGGCGTGACGATCACGAAAACGACCTTCGAGGGTCAGAGTCATATCCAGCTGAGCGCGCCGCGGGCGGATCTTGTCTATACGCAATACACTCCGGGATATCATCATTTCAAGCTGAAATTCTTTGATGAAATTGAAGAAAGCGAGCTGAAAGACGTCTGGGGTGTTTACGATCAATATGGCAAGATTGTGACCGACGGCGGCGCGGTAAGCCAACTGGGCGGATTGTGATCAGACGAACAGGCGGAAAGCAATACCGCTGAAGGAAACGTGAAGTATCGGAACCAGCACAGATCTTTCGAGGTAATTTGAAGGATCTGTTTTTCTTTAGATGAAATTGAAGGATGCGGCGTTCGCTGCGCAAGGGGGGGAGTTTTATGAATCTGTTTTCAGGGATCGGCTTATGGTTGGCGGGAAGTGCGTTCCTCGTATTTCTTTGCGCCAGGTTTGTTTCTAGGATGAATTTCAAGCTAAAAAGGGTGAGCTTACTGCTGGGGACGGGAGCCTGGTTATTCTTTGTTTTCTCGGTGACGCTCAATGGGCCGTATTCAGCGGAGCGGTTCCATAACTGGAATCTGATCCCTTTTCAAGGAATTGGTGAGATTGTCGGAGCGTTTCAAAGCGGGAAAATGAACGGATTTTACTTCAGACTTATTTTAAGGCAGGGACTCGCGAATATCCTGATGTTCGTGCCCGGCGGCTTTTTAATTGCCGCGGCTTTTCCTCAGTTCAGGAATTGGAGAAGAATTCTTATCCTCGGCGCAGGATGCTCGCTCACGATTGAGGTCATCCAGTTCTTGATTGGGCGGATCGCGGATGTTGACGATGTGCTGATGAACAGTTTCGGCGCGGTTTTAGGATTTGTTTTGTTTCAATTCAGCAGATTGGTTTCAGAAAGATTAGGAGCTTTTTTACGCAGAAAGAAACAAACGAATAAGTTCCTGATTCAATCATTCTGATTTAACTGGTTTTAAGATCCTTTCCAGCAATCTGGATTTCATC
>NZ_GG657558.1:71147-97469 GCF_000157995.1 Holdemania filiformis DSM 12042 | reverse complement strand
AAGGATCAAGGTTCAATGCTGAAGACCGTTAAAGTCACATTGAAAAGTGTAAAAAGAGGAATGCGGGCTGCTGAAATAGCGGACATGTTAGAGGAAAAAGTAGCTTGCATTCAAACGATTCTGAAAATTAAAGAAGAACATCCGGATTACACGGAGGAGCAGATTGCAATGAAGATGATTCGTCATTCTGGCTGTCTGATGTCATGGAACGGCGCAGACAGCGTTGATGAGAGAGTTTGCAGCTGATCTGCTTTTCGATGTTCTGGTATCTTACGAGATCAAGCAGGTATAACTTCCAGCAATTGATCCTGATTTAAAGTGAAATCATTATTCCAATGTAAAACACTGGCAGGCAAAGTTGACTTTAACTTTGTTCAGCCAGTGTTTAGTTTTTCTTCCAGCAACCTGTTTATTGTAAAAACATAGATTACACAGATAATGAATTTTGTTTACCACCAGGGTAATTTCTTTTCTCCCTGCGGCGCGATCCAGTTTTTCCCTTCCAGATAGGGAATTAACATCCGGAAGAACAACACCAACAATACAATCTCAATCGGAAGCATGATCGTGTTCTTTACTAGACTCTTGGCAAAATAATACAGATAACCCTTGGAATATAACATGTAGCTCCATAAGGAGCCCAGTCCGACATTGACGAACAGATTGATCAGAAAGCGGCTGAGCGCCAGCTTCAGCACCGTGATTTTTGTCCGGTAAAGAAATAAAGCAAAAATCAAAGCGCCCGCCATGCTCGATAAGGTGTAGCCTGGGAAAAACGGTCCGTTAGGATGAATTGCGAATTCGATGAGATCGCCGATTCCGCCGCAAAGGACGCCGACGACCGGACCGCAAGCGGCACATTGTACAGCGGTGATCAGGTAGGTAAAATAAATATAGAGATTGTCGGCCACCGGAATCCGGAACGAAGCGATGGCCATTTTTAAGGCCATGCACAAGGCGGCAATCGCGAGAATCCGGACACGCCGCGTTTCCGCGGACGCTTCTTTCCAATAGGCGCGGGAAAACGGATGAGAAAAGAGAGCTTTGGAAAACTGAGCCATAAAAAAACCTCCTCTTTTCCCTCTGACAGGTAAAAGAGAAGGTCATGCCTTCGATTTTCGGGTCAGCGGGATGCGGAACCTGCACCGCAAGAAACCTTTTCGTCCTTCTGACAACTCCCCGTTCAGAAAGCACTTAACGCGCAGGAACCTACTCTGTTTGTGAAGAATATACCCCGAAAGTGCCCGGATGTCAAATGAAATTTAGAGAACGAAGAACAGATACAGCGAGTACCCTAAAATTAAGCTGAGGCCCTGCATTTTCGATCCCTTCTCTTTGAAAAGCAACGGCAGCAGTGCCAGCAGGGTGATCAACAGACAAGCCGGCATATCCAGCGCCAGACTCTGCGCGGAAACCGGCAGGGCCTGACCGGAAACAAAGGAACAAACCGGCAGGATCAAGGTCAGATCCAGGATATTGGCGCCGATCAGATTGCCGATGGACAAGCTCGATTCCTTTTTGACAATCGCGGTGATCGTGGTGACCAGCTCCGGCAGCGAAGTTCCGATCGCGATCATCGTGACCGCTACGATCCGCTCCGGTACGCCGAAGAAAGCTGCCAGCGCACTGCCGCTGTTGACCAGCAGCTGCGATCCTGCGACAATGCCTAACGCTCCAAATAAAAACATCACGATCCGCCGTCCGGTTTCTTTGCGGGTTGTCTGGATCCGCTCGCCGTCTTCCTGCTGCTTCATCGCATTGCGGACATTTTCCGCCATGGAGATCAGGAAGATCACGATCAGAATCAGACTGCCGGCTAAACTCAAGGCCCCCGATAAGCTGAAACCCAGCAGCACCGCTGCGGCAGCGATCAACAGCCCGCAATGTTTGACGTAATCCTTCCGCTGGATTGCGATCGGCATGAAAATCATCGCGACGGCCAGAATCAATCCGGTGTTGGCGGTTACGGAACCGACGGCGTTCCCGATCGCCATTTCCGTTTTTCCCTGCAGCGCCGCCAGCACGGAAACGATCATCTCCGGCAGGGTGGTGGCCAGACTGACAATCGTCGCGCCGACAATAAAGGAAGGAATGCCGGAGGCTTTCGCGATCCAGCTGGCGGCGTCGACAAACAGGTCGCCGCCCTTGACGACCAGAATGACCCCGGCGATGAATAAAATGACTGCGACTTCAATACTCATACTCTATCTCCTCTTTCATTTCATAAGTTTCGATAAAAAAAGAAGACCTGCCTTACGCTTTGCTTTAAGCGTCAGACAAGTCTTGTCAATTACCTCTAAGCCAGACGAAGAAATTTCGTCATGTTGTTGACTTAGCAACGCAGATTTTCTGCGGTGACTACTCCCTTATCAATCTTGAATATTCTAACAAAAAGGACGCCGGCCGTCAATCGTTAAATCGTCATGAAAACCCGTATAAACCTGCGGAATGATTGACTTTTCAGACCCTGCCCGTATAATTAAAGCGCAAGCTGTCCTGGTTACAGAAAGGAACGGTACATCAATATGAAACAAATCAATTGGATTGCGGCGCTGCAGCAGGCATCGTCGCTGGAAAATATGCAAAAAAGCGGGATCACAACGATCCGGATCGGTATCGAGGGCTGTTCCGTCCGCTCCGCCCGGCTCTTTTCCAAAACGGAAGCTGAGGATATCCTTCACCGCTGCCAACAAGCTGGACTTCGGCGGGAGATTGTTTTCAACCGCCTGTGGATGGAGGAGGAGCTTCCTGAGATGGAAGCCTGGCTTCAACAAATTCAGATCTGGAATCCCGAGGGCATTGTTTATATGGATCCGGCGGTTTTTCTGGCCGCGGAGAAGCTGGGATTCCAAGACCGCTTGATCTACGCTCCGGATACCCTGATGACCAATTCCCGGGATCTTCAGATGATGCTCGATCTGGGCGTCGGCCGCGTCGTGCTGGCGGCGGAGATCACGCTGGAGGAAATTTTGGAAATCGCGCGCAAAACAGACGGGTCCCGGCTGGAGCTGCAGATTCACGGCCGGCAGGTGATGGCCTATTCGCGCCGGCCGCTGGTATCGAATTATTTACAGGTCATCGGCAAGTCCGTCGGCGATCTGCGTCACCGCCGCGACCTCTATTTAATCGAAGCGACCCGAATCGGGAAAATGCCGATTCTGGAAGAAGCGGAAGGGGCGGCAGTGTACATGGAAAGTACGCTCTGTTCCCTGGATCAGATTTCACAGCTGGCGGCCAGCGGGATCCGTCACTTTGCCTTTGACAGTCTGTTTTCCTGCGACGACGAATTGATCGACGCCCGGAAAGCCTATGAGGCGGTACTGGGAGGCGCGGCTCCGGCGGAGTTGAAAAAACAGCTGGAACAGCGCTGGCCCGATCTGAATTACGGCTCCGGCTATTATGAACAGAAGACCAATTTAACCAAGGAGGACGCGGCATGAAAAAAACGATTGAATTGTTAGCGCCCGCCGGCGATCTGGCGCGTTTAAAAACCGCGGTCCGCTACGGTGCGGATGCCGTGTATCTGGGCGGCAAGCGGTTTTCGCTGCGTTCGCGCGCCAGTAATTTTGAACTGGACGATATCGCCGAGGGCGTGCGGTTTGCCCGTGAATATGGGGCACACGTCCATGTGACGGTCAATATCATTCCGCACGAAGACGACTTTGACGGTCTGGACGATTATCTGCGACAGCTGGAAAGCATCGGCGTGCATGCCGTGATCGTCGCTTCACCGACGATTGTCCGCCGGGTGAAAACGGTCGCGCCGAAGCTGGAGGTTCATCTCAGCACGCAGATGTCCAGCACCAATTCCCAAGCTGTTCGGTTTTACCGGCGGCTGGGCGCGGACCGGGTTGTGCTGGCCCGCGAATGCACGATGGATCAGATCCGGCAGATCTGCGGGCACAGTGAAGTGCCGATCGAAACATTTATCCATGGCGGCATGTGCGTCAATTATTCCGGCCGCTGCACCTTAAGCAACGCGATGACGCTGCGCGATGCCAACCGCGGCGGCTGTGCCCAATCCTGCCGCTGGCGCTATCATCTTTATCAAGGAACTCAAGAACTGAGCGATGACAACCTGTTGTTCTCGATGGGGTCGAAAGATCTGATGGCCGCCGATTATGTCCGGGATATGATCGACGCAGGCGTGGCCAGCTTGAAGATTGAGGGACGGATGAAGTCGGCGTATTACATCGCGGTCGTCGTCCGGGCTTACCGGCAGCTGATCGACTGGCTGCTGGAACATCCGGAAGAAGACGCACAGCCGGCAATTCTGGAAGCCCGGCGCGAATTGATGCGGGCTGAAAACCGGCCGGCCTGTCTGGGCTTTTTGGCAGGCATCCCCGGTCCGCAGGATCATTTGTACGACAATGCACCTTCGCGGGTAACGCATGACTTTCTGGCCCAGGTGCTGGATTATGATCCTGTCCGCCAACAGGCGCTGATCGAGGTGCGCAATCACTTTGCGCTCGGCGAAGCGCTGGAAGCCTTCGGACCGCATCTGGAAAATACCAGTTTTGTTTTAGAAACGATGACGGATGAGGAAGGAACTGCCGTCGAGGTTGCCAACAAGCCGATGCAGCGCTGCTGGATCAACACGCCGGTTGTTTTGCACCCCTACGATTTAATCCGCCGGAAGGAGCAAGGAAGATGAATTGGTTTGAAGGCGCGCTGAGCGTAAAAGCGGTGATGATGTCAGGCCGCCGGCCGGTGATCAAGCTGGTCATTGATCAGAAGAAGAAAGATAAGGATACGGCGTTTATTCTGCGCCAGGCTGCCCAGCGTCAAATCCCCGTGGAACGGTGGCCGCGCGAGAAGATCGATCAACAGGCCGCCGGGCGTACCCATGGCGGGATTTTAGCACTGGCCGGGGATCGGAATTATCAATCCGTGCAGGAATGTCTGGACGCTCCGCAGCCGTTTATCGCGGTCTTAGAGGGAATTGAGGATCCGTTTAACCTTGGTTACGCGTTCCGCACTCTGTACGCTGCCGGGTGTACGGGCGTGCTGATGGGCAGCCGGGATTGGCAGACTGCCCAGCCGACGATTGTGAAATCCAGCGCCGGGGCCAGCGAACAGCTTGCCTGGTGTCTGTGCGAGGATCTCGGCGCGGCCGTCCGGCAATGCCGACAGGCGGGATGTGTTTTGTACTGTGCGCAGCGCAGCGATGCGATCGATTATTTTGACGCCGATTTCAACCAGCCGATCGTCCTGGCGATCGGCGGGGAACTGCGGGGACTGAGCCGCGACGTACTGGAACAGAGTGATCAGAATATCGTGATTCCCTATGCCCGTCCGGTGCGCAGCGCGTTAAACGGCACAAGCGCTGTGGCGGCGATCAGCTTTGAGGTCGTCCGCCAGCGCCGCTGATTCCGACATGGTGGAAAAGGAATGGACTAGATAAACTGGAACAAGCCGGATTGTTTTGGAGCCCGACTTTTTTTGCGTTTTCTTAAAAAACGTGCCGTCCGTCGATTCGAAGCATAGACTAAAGCGGAGCGGTTACGCGCCCGGAACACGTTGTAATAAGCTTGCGTTAAGCAGCTTATTCCTTAGACAAAGCCGGACCTGCCGCTTAGATCATAACGAACAATCAGTCCGTCCGCTATGCAGACACAAAAACAAACCATAAGAAAACATAACAAAGATAATGAAAGAAATGAAAATGTGGAAGAAAAATCTTTCATTTCTGATCGAAAGTGCTATAATGGACTGGTGTTGAAGGAGGTCCGGTATGAAAGAAGCGATTTATCTCAAACGCAATATGGCGTTGATCAACTACACCAAAGCGTACTACACGACGGCAGAGGAACTGTTGTCGAGCGAAGGTTTTTCAATGTTTTTGGATTTGTATTTCAATTATTGTTCGCATACCAATCCCCAGCTGTTTGAATGGCTGCGGCGCGGACTTCCGATCGAAGAAGTCAAAAAAGACCTGATCCGCCTGTTAAAGGTCATGCAGGTGCTGGAGGTTGAGGAAATCGCTCACCCCTATTTCCGCGAGCGGCAGAAAATGTTGGCAGTGATTGAGGATTGTTATCATTTCTGGCGGAATATGCAGCGCTATTCCATAATTTATACGCGCAATGAGGAAGGGCTGCAGCTGGCGAATTTCATGGAAGCCGACGCGAAGTTCCATCAGATGATCCTTGATTTTTACCGCACGGTCCAACAGAAGACCCAGGGGTCGAAGAACCGCGTGTACCGTCAGCTTCAGGCCGGAACCAATGCCAGCCTGCTGCTGCGCGATTATCCATGGCCGGCGCCGGAGGGGTATCGCGAGCTGGGCGACATTCCGTTTGTGCATACGATCATGATGCGCACGCCGCTGATCATCCATCCTCGCAGCAACAAGCGCCTGGGCATGTTTACCGAGGTGGACGCGAACCCGATGGCCGAGTGGATCAAAGGCGACGAGGAATGGATGTGCTTTCCGTTAAAAGTCGGTTCGCTGTTGTGCTACACTTATTTTCATCGCGACTTTACCGCCGGGGCGGTGGCGCTGGCGAATTTGTTCGAGCTGGCGTCGGATGAGGACTGCATCGGAGCCAAGCCGGATCTGCTTTTGTTGTTCGGCAATCCGGACGGTCAGAACGATACGGTTTTCTACCATGACCAGGCAAACGCAATGTGGGTCGGCAAGGTATCCTATGCCGATGTCATCGAATACTTTGGTTATTTAAAGAAGATGATCCTGACGCTGCACAACCTGGCGATGATTGAAAAAGGCTGGCTGCCGCTGCACGGCGCGATGATCAATCTGACGTTGCAGGATGGAACGAAGAAAGGCGTCATCATGATCGGCGACTCCGGCGCAGGCAAATCGGAAACGATCGAAGCGCTGACCAATTTAAGCGAGGATGTGATCGTCAGCCGGGAGATCATCTTCGACGACATGGGCTCGCTGCATCTGGATGAACAGGGGCAGATCCGCGCTCAGGGCACGGAAATCGGCGCGTTTGTCCGGCTGGACGATCTGGATAAAGGCAGCGCTTACCGCGACATGGACCGGTCGATCTTCTTTAACCCGGAGAGCGCCAATGCGCGCGTCGTCATCCCCGCTTCGCCGTATGATACGATCATTACCGATCAGCAGGTCGATTTGTTCCTCTACGCCAACAATTATACAGACCGGCGCGGACTGCGTGCTTTTGACAGTAAGGAAGAAGCAGTTCAGACGTTTATTGAAGGGAAACGGTTCGCTTTGGGAACGACGCAGGAAAAAGGGTTGTCCACCACCTTCTTCGCCAATCCGTTCGGTCCGATGCAGAAACAGCCCGAATGTCTGAAAATCATCGATCAGATGTTTGCGGCGCTGCTGGATCAGCATATTTTCCTGGGTGAGATTTACACCGGTCTGGGCTTGCCGGAAAAAGGCGGCAACGCGCTGGAGATCGCGGCGAAAGAACTGTTGGCAAAAATCAGCGGGAAATAACAGGTCTGGCGAAACCGTTCTGATTAAAAAAGATTCCCTTTGGCTCGGTTTAGCGGCCTGAATGGGGGAAAGGAAGGAAACGAAGCTGATAAAACAGCTCATATAAATTAAAAACGCCGCATCGTTCGGCGTTTTTATTGTAAATAAGGAAAGGGAGGGGAAAATTTAAGCGGACTGGACGGCGGCGAACAGGTCGTTCAGGCCTTCGCTCATCGTCGGGTGGGTATAAATACTATCGCGCAGGACGGTATACGGCAGGTTGGCGTCCATTGCCAGCTTGATCAGATTGATCATTTCATGCGATTCTTCGCAGAAGAAGTGCGCGCCGAGAATCTGATCGGTCTTTGCGTCGATCACTGCTTTTAATAAGCCGTCGGTTTTCCGCAGAACCTGCGCCTTCGGGATGGCGGCGGCCGGGATCCTGGCGATCTTGACGGCGTAGCCGGCCTGGCGGGCTTCTTCTTCACTCAAACCCACGCGGGAGAACGGCGGATCGATGAAGACGCTGTAGGGAACCGCGCCGCGGTTGGCGGTTGTGCGCGGCCCGGAATTCAAAGCATCGCGGACAATCCGGGAATCATCCAGTGAGATATAGGTGAATTGCAGACCGCCGGTGACGTCGCCCATTGCCCAGATATGATCGACGGAGGTTTTCAGCTGTTCGTCGACGGCGATTGCCCCGCGGGAAGTTAATGCGATTCCCGCCGCTTCCGGATGCAGGTTGTCCAACTGCGGCCGCCGGCCGGTCGCGACGAGTAAAGCATCGCAGCGCAGTTCGGCCTCCGTCTCGTTCTGCTTTAAGCTCAGGACGGTTTCCGCCGCTTCATCCCGAACTTCAACCAATGCCGTGTTGCGCATTAACTGCACGCCCCGGCGGGCCAGACTCGCTTCCACCGCGTCCGCGATCTCAAGATCCTCGCGCGGCAGGAAACGCTGATTGGGCTGCAGGATTGTGACCTGGGATCCGAAATTGGCGAACATCGAAGCGAATTCCAAGCCGATATAACCGCCGCCCAGGATGACAAGCCGCCGCGGCAGCGTCTGAAGCTCCATCAGGCTTTCGCTGAGATAGACCCGCTGACTTTGGTTTAATCCGGGAATGTCCGGAACAAACGGCTTCGCGCCGGTGTTGATGAAAATCCGCCGGGCTTCCAGGAGTTCCTCGCCTTCTTTCATCTGCACGCGGACATGATGATCGTCCGCAAACGAAGCTTCGCCGTCAAGGATCTCGACGCCGGCCGCCGCGAGCTTATCATAGTTCTTTTTTCGCAGCATTGCGGTCAGGCGGCGTTTTTCCTCGATCGCCTGGCGGAAATGCTGCTGCCGGGCCGCGTCATCGCCGCCCTGAATCGCAGACTGACGGGCGCTGTTTTCCAAAGACTTTGTCGGCAGACAGGCGACGTTGATGCACGTTCCGCCATACATCAGCGGTGATTTCTCAATTAACGCTGTGCGCTGGCCGGCTTTCGCCAGGCTGGCAGCCAGCGTTTTTCCGCCTTTGCCGAAGCCGATGATCAGATTATCGTAGGTTTTCATGAATGAGTTCCTCCTTTTTTTTCATGATGATGTTTTCCGGCTGCGAAATAAACAGATCCTGAAGCAGATCCCACAGCGTCAGCCGGTCCAGACTTTCCAGACATTGTTCGTTTAATGAGCGGTAGATTTTATCCATTTCCCGGGCCATGCCGGAGGCGACCAGGCAGCTCATTTCCGGATCGCCGCTTTGCCATTTGCTTTCCACAAGCGCAACATTCAGCGCTTCGGCAATCTGACGCAGCGTGATGGCCTGCGGGGAGCGGCACAAACGATAGCCGCCCTCGCTGCCTTCCTGCGATACCGCGATCCCGGCCCGGCATAAGGCAGCCATAATCTTGCGGACGCGGACGGGATGAGTGCAGATGTTGACTGCCAGTTCGTCGCTGGACTGCGGTGCGTTTTTATGCGCCAGATACACCGCGGCATGAATGGCGACGGTCAGCTCGCTTGTCATGCCTGATCCTCCTTTGTGATTTCATAAGGCCATTGAAGCAGCCCGCCGAAATCATACACCTGTTTGTAGCCGAGCTGGACTAATTTCGCCGCGGCCTGCGCGCTGCGATGGCCTGACCGGCAATACACCAACAGGATGGCATCCTCATCGGGAAGCGCGGCCAGTGCGGAATGACTGATCGTTTCGTTGGGCAGATTGATTGCTCCGGGAATATGACCCTCGGCAAATTCGTCAGGCCGGCGCACGTCAATGATCGTGACCGGTTCGTTCGTCATTTTCTGCTGAGCCTGAGCGGGGGTCAGTTTGACTGGCTTTTTCTCTGTGGTTTTACTCACGAAGCGGGAAAAGAATGATGACATAGAATCCTCCGAAAGAACGAAATGTTCTTTTGATACTGTAATCATAATAGTTACAGTTCATCCTGTCAACCGGAATGATCGTCAAAAAGCGTAAAAAATGTGGAATTTCATGATAAGATGGAAAATAATAAAAATTTGTTGCGGAAACGCTTGACTCTCCCGTAAAGGGAGGGCCTATGCTTGGTTTGCGGAGGAGGAAACAAGATGCTGAAAATTGGAGATTTTTCAAAGATGGGCAAGACGACGGTCAAAACCCTGCGGTACTACGACGCGATCGGTCTGCTGCGGCCGAAGCAGATCGACGCGGAGAACGGATACCGCTGGTATTCCACGGATCAGCTGATCGCGTTGGTTCAGATTCAACAATGGCGGCAGCTGGGACTCAGCGTGGATACGATCGGCAGAATTCTGCGTAAGGAGCTCAGTGAAACTGACGCCCTGAAGCAGCGCCGTGAACAGCTCGGCACCGATCTCAATTCCATGCAGCGTCAGCTTCGCCGCATCGAGCGCGTCTTAACGACAGGCGCAAAGGAGGGTATTATGAAAATCAATGTCATCGTCAAAGAATTACCGGAATGCATCGTCATGGCCCGGAAGGTCAATTTGCCTGAATATGGCGATCTGCTGAGCGAAATCCCCGCCACCGGGGCCAAGGTCGCCCGCCAGTATCCGGATCTGAAATGCACGCAGCCGGAATATTGTTTCGTGAAAGAACTGGATGGCGAATACCGCGAAAAGAATATCCACGCCGAGATCTGCCAGGCTGTCGAAACCTTGAAGCCTGACTTCGACGACGTTACATTCCGCAAGGAGCCGGCCGTGAAAGCCGCCTGCGCCTTGTTCAAGGGCGGATATGAAGGCTTCAGCGAGGTCTACGCCGCTTTGATGCAGTGGATCGAGGACAATCAGGCGGAAATTATCGGTGAACCGCGGGAGAGCTATATCGATGGTATCTGGAATCAGGATTCTGAAGAAAACTGGCTGACGGAAGTCCAGTTCCCGATTCGCTGCCGGGACTGATATCTGACGCAGCGCAGGGAACCGCGCAGGCTATCCGGAATACAAAATGGATCCCGGTCCAAGGACAGGACAGCTTTGCCGGGGGTTAGCGAATATGGAAAGACATCAGGGACTGAATTCAGCATCCTGATGTTTTTATATGCAAAAAACAACTTTCACGAACAGCTTTATAATGAAGTGAAACCAGGAAAGTCACAGTCAGCGTCTTTTTTATCCTGCCGGGGCATACAGTGATAACGAAGGTGAGAAGCGTGAAAACAAAAACAAAATGGCGGTTAGGGATTTACTTATTCATTTTAGCTGCAATCTGCGTGCTGATCGGACAGTCGTGGAGCCGTGAACATCAACGGCGGCGTCTGCCGGAGCCGATGCGTCAGACCATCGAAGAGAATCACCGCATCGGAAAGATGAAGCAGAAGATCAAGGTGACAGGCCGGCGGGCGATCGCCGTGTACTATCCGCATCTGGGCAGCGCGGAGATCGACGCGAATATCGAAGCGGCGGTGAAGGAGGCAATTGAAAAATTTGAGCAGGAAAATCAAGGCGTCGAAGGTTTATGTACCTTGTATGCCGATTATGAATCCTACGAACTGAATGAACGGTATGGTTCGGTGCAGATCAGCTTTGAACGCACCGGCGCGATCAATATGAAAGAAGTCCGGGCCTGGACTTTCGATCTGCAGCAGGATCGGCTAATCCGGTTCAGCGATCTGTTCTCGGAGGAAGGCATGAAGCATCTCGCGTTTTTAATGCGCAGCTTCCTGACGACGCTGGCTCCGGAGACCGCCGGTTCTGATTATGAAGTGGATGAAAATGTGCTGATCAACGATAAAGCAGAATTGTATTTAGGCGAAGACGAGCTGCGCGTCGTCCTGCCGCCGCAGACGCTGGCCGCGCAGAGCGAGGAATTGATCGCGGTGATTCCGCTGAACAAAGTGATCGGCTACGTCGATGAGGACACCCGCAATTTATTGGGCTTACAGGCGCATGGGCGGATCATCGATCCAACCCGGCCGATGGTCGCGATGACCTATGACGACGGACCGAACCGCCAGGTAACGCCGGTGATTCTGGATGCGCTGAAGGAACACAACGGCGCGGCGACGTTCTTCGTCCTGGGCAGCCGGGTCGCCAATCATAAGGATATCGTCGCACGGATGCTTGAGGAAGGCAGCGAGGTTGGCAACCATACATTCGGGCATGTCGATCTGACCAAACAAAGCAGTCAGGGAATTCTTGATCAGTTCGCCGCAACCTGGGATGCGATCGCCGAAGCCGGTTCGCTGGAGGGGCAGGAACTGTTAGTCCGTCCAACGTATGGGGCTTATAACGATACGTTGAAGAAAACCTCGCCGTACCCTCTGATCCTGTGGTCGATCGACACACGCGACTGGGCGCATCAGAACGCGGATAAATCCGTGGATGAGGTCATGCGCGAGGTTCAGGACGGCGATATCATCCTGATGCACGATATGTATGAACCGACAGCCCAGGCCAGCGTCCGGGTGATCGAATGGCTGAGTGAAAAGGGCTATCAGCTGGTGACCGTCAGCGAACTGTTCGAGGCCCGCGGAATCCAGCTGGAACCGGGGAAAACCTATAACTGTGCGTATCCGCCGGCTGACCGTTCGGCGTCCAGGAAATAAAAACGAAACCGGAATCTGAAAAGATTCTGGTTTTTTCCGCGCCGATTGATTATCATAAGAGTAGAAACGACAGGAGGACGATTTATGGAAATCAATTCCCCGATGAATGAAAAAGTTAAAAACTGGGCGAAGCTCCAGCAGAAAAAATATCGCGATCAAACCGGAAAGTTTCTGGTCGAGGGCGAACACCTGATCGGCGAAGCGTTAAAAGCCGGCGCAGTGGAACAGCTTTTGATCGAAGCAGGCCGGACGAATCCGTTTGAAAGAGAGAAGGAAGCGATCGTCTGCGGCGAGAGCGTCATGCGCAAGCTCAGCGCGAATGTATCGGGTGCCTGGCTGATCGCGGTTTGTACGCAGAAGACAACGGCGCCGGCCGGCTTGCGGACGGTCGTGCTGGATGGGGTGCAGGATCCCGGCAACGTCGGGACGATCATCCGCACGGCAGTGGCTTTCGGCTTTGATCAGGTCTTGCTTTCGCCGGACTGCGCCGACGTCTACAATGAAAAATGCGTGCGTTCTACTCAGGGGGCGCTGTTTCATATCGCGATTTCCCGGACGGAGTTGATTCCGGCGCTGAATGAATTGAAGGAATTGGGCGTAACGGTGATCGGAACGGCCTTGCAGGGAGCGCAGCCGCTGAGCGAGCTGCCGGTCAGTGAAAACATCGCGGTCGTGCTGGGCAATGAAGGCCAGGGAATCCGGCCGGCGACGCTGGACATCTGCGATCAGCGGGCATTGATCGAAATGTCCAGCTTTGAATCGCTGAACGTCGCGGTAGCGGCAGGGATCTGCCTGTACCGCTATCGGAGATGCGGATGATCCGCCATGGGCTGTTCGCTTCCCGCCGCAAAAAACGCGTGCTGATCGCGATTCATGGCTTTGGCCGGCGCAAGCAGGAAGATTTTCATTATCTGAAAACGATGTGCGAGGCGGATTCCGGGCTGGAATACCGCTGCTTTGATTTGTATGACGAGGATAAAAATGAAAAGGAATGGCTGGTGTGGGTAGCCCGCGCAAACCAAGAGGTCACGGCGTATCTTGAAAAAGGGTATGAAGTGACGCTGCTGGGCTTTTCAATGGGCGGGGTGATCGCGGCGTTTCTGGCTTCCTTTCTGGCGGTGAATAAGCTGGTGCTGGTCGCGCCGGCGTTTGAGTACATGAATCTGGAAACGGTCAGCCGTCTGATTCCGAAATACGCTGCGATTTTGAAGCACAGTGAATCGCAGTTTAAGGCGTATATGGACGAGCGGTTATTGGAATATGAATATTTCCCGCAGTTTTTCGAGTTGGTGAAAAAGCTGAAGCCGGCGGTAAAAAAAGTGACGTGTCCGACGCTGATTCTGCAGGGACTGCAGGATGAATTCGTGCCGCTGTCGTCTTCGCAATACGCTTATCATCAAATTCAAAGTGAACGCAAACAGCTCGTCTGCTTTGAGGCCTGCGGCCATGAGCTGCTGGAAAACGAGGGCTGCCGGCAGGATGCGTTCAGTCTGATCCGGCAGTTTATCGACGATCGCTGGGGACAGGCGCCCGCAAATCCGCGCACTTAGTTTGTAATTCGGACAAATAAACCCGGACGTTCCGCGCAAAATGCGGTATAATAGAAGAAAATCAGGGAGAAAAGCATGCGGATAGAGAAGCTCAGCGCCGGTTTGGCGAAAATGGAATCTTACCGGCTGATTCGCTCCGTCAGGGCGGGATTGACCATCGCGATTCCGATTTTAATGATCGGATCTTTTTCTCTGCTGATCCGGACGTTCGCGGGCTATTTTCCCGCGTTGATTTTCATTGAGGAGCTGGCGGAACTGCTTTATCAATGTACCTTCGGCATTCTGTCGGTATTGTTGACGGGATGTCTGGCCTGGGGTGCGCTGCAGACCGAAGAAAAACCGCTGCCTGGGGATTGGATTGTACCGCCGGCGGCGATTATGGTGTTTATCATTCTTAACGGCGGACTGAAACTGGAATCTGCGGGTGCGGTTGGGACGTTCACCGCGGTGTGCGCGGCGTTTTTCACGAGTTTCACGTATTGTTGGCTGCGGCGGAAGATGCCGGCCGAACATTTCTTTGCGCCGGGGGCGGATTATAATTTCAATCAGGCGTTCACGGCCATCCTGCCGATGCTGGCGGTGCTGCTGTCAGCGGCAGTGTTCAACGAGGGCATCCGTCTGATCTTCCATACCGAAAGCTTTCAGGACGTGTTCGTGCTGTTGTCCAACACGCTGTTCCGGCACATGGGGCGGGGATTCATCAGCTCAGCCTTGTTTGTGTTTCTGTCGTCGGTGCTGTGGCTGCTCGGCATTCATGGAACCAACGTTCTTGAAAACGTATCGCGGACTTTGTTTCAGGAAGGTATGCAGATCAACGTCGCAGCCGTGGCGGCGGGACAGGCGCCGACCGAGATCTTTACCAAGACTTTTCTCGATAACTTTGTCTTTATCGGCGGCTGCGGGACGCTGATTTGTCTGCTGATCGCGCTGATGTTGTTCAGCCGCCAGCGCGTTAACCGGACGCTGGCGAAAACGGCGGTCATTCCGATGTTGTTCAATATTAATGAGCTGATGATTTTCGGTCTGCCGGTAATGTTTAATCCGGTGTTTGTGGCGCCGTTCTTACTGACGCCGCTGGTCTGTCTGTTCACCTCGTCGCTGGCGATGGGGCTGGGCTGGGTGCCGCTGTGCGTGCAGGGCGTGGAATGGACGACGCCGGCTTTGATCAGCGGCTATATGGCGACCGGTTCATGGGCCGGAGTGGTGCTTCAAATTGTGAATATCGCAATCGGCGTGGGAATTTACGCGCCGTTTGTGCTGCTTTATGATAAAATTCTGATCCGGCAGTCGCAGCGGCAGATGAGCGAGCTGATCGCTATGCAGAATGAACAGATGGAACAAGGCAAACCGACGAATCTGATTGGCGCGCACGGCATGGTCGGCAACTTTGCGAAGCTGCTGGCGGCGGAAATCAAAAATGATCTGCAGCAGAATCATATCGAGATGGGCTATCAGCCGCAGTTTGACGCGGACAATCATTGCTTCGGCGTCGAAGCGCTGCTGCGGTACACCCATCCGCGCTATGGCAAGGTGCCTCCGCCGCTGATCATCGACCTGGCGAAGGAAACCGATCAGCTGCAGGCGCTGGAGCTGGCGGTGTTTACGCAGGTGCTGCAGGCGGATTTCAGCGGAATTGACGCAGTGATCTCCATGAATGTCACGGTGGATACGTTAAAGTCGGAAGTCTTCGCGGATTTCCTCCGGCATCATCCGGTGCCGAAAGGCCGGTACTGCATCGAGGTCACGGAACAGAACACGCTGCTTTTGGATGATGCGATGCGCCAGCGGCTGAAGGAATTCAAAGATCTGGGGTATGCGCTGGCCGTCGATGATTTCTCCATGGGCAGCACGTCGCTGAAATATCTTCAAAGCAGTCAGTTTGAGCTGGTTAAGCTGGACGGCAGCCTGGTGAAAAATGCCCGGGAGAACGAGAGCGGCCGGCAGATCATTCAGTCGATTCTGTATCTGGCCCAGTCGATGAATTTCACGGTGATCGCGGAATATGTGGAAACCGCGGAGGTTCGCGATCTGTTGAAGGCCTTGGGCTGTACCCATTATCAGGGGTACTTATACAGTCCGGCAGTGCCGTTGGATCAGCTAAGGGGCGTGATCCGGGAGATTGAGAATCAGGGCCAGGCCGTAAGCTTGAAAAGATTGTAAGGAAACGAAGAAACAGGAAACCGCGCGCGTTAAATCATGCCTGCGGTTTTTTTAGGTTCTCCCCATAGAATCAAGCTGTCAAGAAATTGAGATTTCAATCTGATCCATTTTGCCAACCGACTTTCTCATTGAAAGCAGCGTCTGCGTCAGGGACGTAAAAAATCCCGATCCAGCGAAGCGGCGCTGAACCGGGATTCAGGAAAGGCGAACGTCGGGACTGAGGAACATCAGTCCCGACAGAAATGATTTAAATGGGAAGGGAAAGTTGTTCTGTTTATTTCGTGTAGTAGCTGGTGTTGCCTTCGTAGGAAGCGCGCAGGATCTCGATCATATCGTTCACCATCGGCACGCGCGGGTTCGCCGGGGAGCACTGATCCTCATAAGCCAGGTAAGCGATCTTTTCCTTGGCGGCATCCCAGGCCTTTGCGTCCAGGCCCTGTTCCTTGAAGCTCATCTTGATGCCGCAGTCCGCGCCCAGATCCGCGCAGGCTTTGGCGTAAGCGATGACGCCTTCTTCGACGGTGTTGAATTTCAGACCGATCAAGCGGGCTAATTCCGCGTATTTCTCGTCGGCTTTGTAATAGTTGTATTTCGGCCAGACGCCCGGCTTTTCCGGCTTGGTTCCGTTATAGCGGATGACGTACGGTAGTAAGATCGCGTTGGTGCGGCCGTGCGGCACATGGAATTCAGCGCCGATCTTGTGCGCCAGGGAATGGTTCATGCCCAGGAAGGCGTTGGCGAAGGCCATGCCCGCTAAGGTTGCGGCGTTGTGCATCTTTTCGCGCGCTTCCGGATCGTTCTTGCCGTTGGCAACCGCCCGCGGCAGATATTCGAAGACCATCTTGATCGCCTGCAGCGCCAGACCATCGGTGAAATCAGAGGCCAGCGTGGAAACATAAGCTTCCGTCGCATGCGTCAGCACGTCCATGCCGGTGTCGGCAGTAATCGAAGCCGGCAGACTCATCGTCAGGGCCGGGTCGACGATCGCGACGGTCGGCGTTAGGGAGTAATCGGTCAGCGGGTATTTCTTGTTTTCCTCTTTATCGGTGATGACGGCGAACGGCGTTACTTCTGAACCAGTGCCGGAAGTCGTCGGGATGCAGACCAGCTTGGACTTTTTGCCCAGTTCCGGATAGCGGAACGCCCGCTTGCGGATGTCCATGAACTTCTGCTTCAGATCGTCGAAGTTGACGTCCGGCTGTTCGTAGAATAACCACATGCCCTTCGCCGCGTCCATTGAAGAACCGCCGCCGATCGCAATGATCGTATCCGGTCGGAACGCCTGCATCTGGCTCAGGCCCTTTTTGACAGTCTGGATGGACGGATCCGGTTCGACGTCGCAGAACAGCTGAACCTGAACCTTGTTGCGGCGCTGTTCCAGCTGATCGGTAACACGGGTGACATAGCCCAGATCGACCATCGAGCGGTCGGTAACGATGAAGACCCGCTCCACGTCCCGCATGCTGTGGAGATATTCGATGGAATCTCGTTCAAAATAAATTTTAGACGGCACTTTAAACCACTGCATATTGTTTCTCCTCTTTCCGATCTTCTTGATGTTCAGCAGGTTGACGGCGCTGACGTTATCCGATACGGAGTTGTGGCCGTAGGAGCCGCAGCCCAGGGTCAGGGACGGGATAAAGGAGTTGTAAACGTTGCCGATGCCGCCGAAGGTGCTTGGTGAATTCCAGATGATCCGGCAGGCTTTGATCCGTTCGCCGAAGCGCTTCGCTAAATCGGCGTTGGCGGTGTGGATGGCGGCGCTGTGGCCGATGCCGTTGAACATGACCATCGCTTCCGCTTTATCAAACCCATCGTCAACCGATTCTGCTTTCAGCATGGCCAGCACCGGCGATAATTTTTCGCGGGTCAGCGGTTCGTTCGGTCCGACTTCCTTACATTCCACGATGATGATGCTGGTGCGCGGATTGACGGTGAAGCCGGCCCGCTCGGCGATCCAGGCCGCGGACTTACCAACGATATCCGGATTCAGCTTGGCCGCACCGACGTTTTTGGTGAAGGCCTTGACGCCGAACATGTACTGTTCCAGCATTTCCTTTTCTTTCTTATTTGCGTAGTGGACATTGTAATTCTTGAACTGATCCTTGACGTCGTCGTAAATTTCCTTATCGACGATGACCGCCTGCTCCGATGCGCAGATCATGCCGTTGTCGAATGCCTTGGACAATGCGATATCGTTGACCGCCTGTTTGATATCGGCGGTCGTTTCAATGTAGGCCGGAACGTTGCCCGCACCGACGCCTAGGGCCGGCTTGCCGCAGCTGTACGCCGCCTTGACCATCGCGTTGCCGCCAGTGGCCAGGATTGTTGCGACACCCGGATGATTCATCAGCGCCGAGGTTGCTTCCATGCTTGGATGTTCGATCCACTGAATGCAGTTTTTCGGGGCGCCCGCTTTGACGGCCGCTTCATAGACGACCTTAGCCGCCGCAACGGAGCACTGCTGAGCGTTTGGATGGAAACCGAAGATGATCGGGTTTCTCGTCTTCAGGCAGATTAAACTCTTGAAAATCGCGGTGGATGTCGGATTGGTGACCGGAGTGACGCCGGCGACGACGCCGACCGGTTCGGCGACATAGGTTAATCCCTGAACCTCATCCTCCTTAATGACACCGACCGATTTCAGGTGCCGCATGTGGTTGACAACATATTCGCAGGCGAACAGATTCTTGGTGGCCTTGTCTTCAAAGACGCCGCGCTTGGTTTCCTCAATCGCCAGTTTGGCTAATTCGCCGTGTTTATCCAGGGCTGCGACCGAACATTTGGCGACGATGTAGTCGACCTGGTCCTGATCCAGCTTTAAAAAGTCATCCAGGGCCTGCAAGCCGTTTTCAACTAATTGATTGACTTCCGCCTGAGCCGGGCTAAGTGTTTCTTCCATCAGAATATCCTCCTTGTTGTGAATAGTTTCACTTGTCTTTACGGGTGTGATTATAGCATGCCGAAATAGACGTTGCAATAGGCTTATGACAACTTTTTCACAAGTAAACGGTTACATTCATAAAAAGTTTTTCCGGTACCGCTTACATCAAAAAACTTCGGAAATCGACAGAATACTGAATCCCTGCCCAACTGAAAAATGCGGTATCGCATATCGTAGCAGTGGAGGTGACAGCGATGCAATATGGTACTTTAATCGTAGAAGTAACCGTGGCTCAGCAAGCGCTGCCGATCGAAGGCGCTTCGATCATCGTGACCAACGACGATCAGACGGTGAATCTGCGGTTGAGCAGCGGAGCGAACGGCAAGAGTCCGGTAATCCGAATCGAGGCGCCCGACCGGGAGCTGAGCTTGAATCCCGACAATCAGACAAAGCCGTACGCGCAGGTGCATGTAACGGTGTCCAAAGCCGGATTTGCGGACCGGACATTCCGCAATGTTCAGATTTTCGCGCAGGAGGAAGCGCTGCTGCAGGTGGACCTGCTCAATGCCGACGAGGAACTGGCGCCGCAGTTTGAGGAATTCATCGAAATTCCCGAACATGCCCTGACCCGCTCCATGGCTCGTTCCTGCGGCTGTTCGCGCGGCGGCTGCTGCGGTTTTAACGAGAGCGTCGGCGCGGGCGACGCTGAGGAATCGATCGCGCCGTACATTCTGGATTATCCGATTATTCCCAAATATGTGACCGTGCATCTGGGCCGGCCGACGGCCAGCGCCCAAAATGTGACGGTGACCTTCAAGGACTACATTAAGAATGTAGCGTCCAGCGAAATTTATCCGACCTGGCCTGAACAGAGTCTGCGCGCGAATATTTACTGTCAGATTTCGCTGTGCTTGAATCGTGTTTATACTGAATGGTACCGCAGCCGCGGTTATTCGTTCGATATCACCAACAGCACGGCGTTCGATCAGTATTTCGTGTATGGCCGGGATATTTTCACCAGCATCAGTAAGGTCGTCGACGATATTTTCAACGAATATATCCGCAAGGTGAACACGGTGAATCCGTATTACGCGGAATATTGCGACGGCCGGCAGGTATGGTGCAAAGGCTTAAAGCAATGGGGGACTGTCGATCAGGCAAACAAGGGTCTCAACGCTTTTGAGATTCTGCAGTATTATTATGGAAATGATATTGAACTGATCGATACCAATCGAATCGAGGGGGTCAGCGGTTCCTTCCCGGGCTTGAATCTGCAGCGCGGCGTGCGCAGCGACAGCGTGGCGATCATCCAGAATCAGCTGAACCGGATTGCCGTGAACTATCCGAATATTCCGCCAACCTATCCGATCGACGGTATTTTCGGAGAAGGTACGGAGAACGCGGTCAAGGCATTCCAGCGGCAGTTCTCCTTAACCGCGGACGGCATTGTCGGCAAAGGAACCTGGTATAAGATTTCCTATATTTACGTCGCGGTGAAAAAGCTGGCCGAGCTCAGCTCCGAAGGCGTCGAGGACCGGCTGCCGGGCGTTTATCCGGGCCGCGCGCTGCGTCAGGGCGACCGCAACGTCTATGTGCAGGAAATCCAGTTTTACCTGCAGAAGATCGCGTTGTTTACCTCGCGTGTGCCGACGGTGAAGATCGACAGCAGCTTCGGCGCTTCGACCCGCAACGCGGTTGTGGCCTTCCAGAAGTTAGCCGGTCTGACAGCCGATGGGATCGTAGGGCGGCAGACCTGGGATATCCTGGTGCGGGCCTATCGGGAAACCCAGTCGATCGTTCCGCCGATTTCCCAAAAGATCCCGGCTTATCCGGGAACGTCGCTGCGCTTAGGCAGCCGCGGCGAGAATGTCAGCATCATGCAGATGGCGCTGAACGTCATCAACCAGGGCTGGGGCAATTCCAATCAGCTGGTCGTCGACGGGATCTTCGGCGCGGCGACGGAAGCGGCAGTGCGTGCTTTCCAGACCCGTGTGGGCCTGACGGCCGACGGGATCATCGGGCGGAACACCTGGGGCGCAATTTCCGAGCAGTACAGCGTCGCGACCAACAACGCGGTAGCCTTGTCGGAACAGAACTTCGAGCTGTACCGGTTCTTATATGAGAACTATACAAGCTTGATGTATGCGATCGACAATCATCAGGCTAATCTGTAACATTAATCCATGAAGCAAAAAAGTCCGCGAATTACGGACTTTTTTCGATTGGTTAAAGCGTCAGACGCTGATGAATTCCAGAAATCAAAAAGCAGAAAGCGAAGCTTATCAAAGTGAATCAGCGACGCGATGATTTAAAAGAGAATGAAAGGCAGGAAACAATAAAAACGACAGGGTTGTCCTGCGGAAGACCGCGTTAATATTTAACGGAAAACCGCTTTTCCCTTAATTGAACAGAGATCGGCTTGGAACTGAGGTTTTCGACCTGGATAAACCGGTCGCCCTTGCGGATCCGGCTCAGCAGTTGATGCAAAGCCGCGGTTTCGCCCTGCAGCTCCATTTCCACCATTCCGTTTTCCATGTTGCGGATCCAGCCTGTAATTTGTAATGAATTGGCCAGCGACTGGACAAACCATCGAAAGCCCACACCCTGAACCTGTCCCTGAACTACGGCATAAATTCTTTCCATGATTTTTTCACCCTTTCCGCTTTGATGAATACGTTTCATCTTGTTTGACCCTATTGTACCGCGAAGAGGGAAAGCCTGTCCAGTAAAGAACGGAGTTAAAAATGATTTTCAGCAGATGATAAATTCCATCTTTTCGGTTACAATAAAAACAAGGGATTGAGAGATAGAATCAAACAAGCGAAATCCCCCGGTTCGAGAATAGCGGACGAAATTAGAAGGAATCTGCTACACTTGAGTCCAATTGTCTAAAACTGGAAGTGGAAATCTTGACAGTTCTTCAACTGAATGATATATTACGCTTGCCATTGGATCAATGGGGAGTAGCTGCGCAGCGATGCGTGCTGTATTCGTCATCACGATCTGTTCTTACAGATCCGGATGCAGCAATCAGAAATGATGGGCAAGACCGTTATCTTCAGGTTTTGAAGGTAGGCTTGCCTTTTTTTGTGAAGGCAGCGAAGGAGGAAGATGTAGATGAAAACCAGTCAAACCGCGCAGGAAGTTATTGAAGAACTCGGCACGGATCTGAGCGCCGGGCTCACTGAGCAACAAGTAAAGGAACGGACAGAACGTTATGGGTATAACGAACTGCAGGAAGTCAAGAAGGATTCCCTGCTGAAGCGTTTCTTACTGCAGTTTACCGATCCGCTGATCATCGTTTTGATTTTGGCGGCGCTGATTTCCATTATCGTGGATCCGGGTGAGTGGATCGACAGCCTGATCATCGTGATCGTCGTGCTGTTCAACGCGATTTTGGGCGTCGTGCAGGAAAACAACGCGGAGAAATCGCTGGAAGCGCTGAAGAAGATGAGCGCACCGCAGGCGAAGGTTATCCGCGGGGGACAGAAAAAAGTGATTCCGTCCCGGGAGCTGACCGTCGGGGACGTTGTGCTGCTGGAAGCAGGCGATTTTATTCCCAGCGACGGCCGGATTGCAGAATCCTTTAATTTGCAGATCGACGAATCGGCGCTGACCGGCGAATCGGTGCCGGTCAATAAGACCAGCGAAGCGCTGGGGCAGGACGATGTGCCGTTAGGCGACCGCAAGAATATGGCGTTCTCCAGCACAGTAGTTACGTATGGCCGGGGCACGATGGTCGTCACAGCGATCGGCATGGAAAACGAAGTCGGCAAGATCGCCGGCATGTTGATGAACAGCGGCAAGGAAACTACGCCGCTGCAGAACAAGCTGGCGCAGATTTCCAAAACGATCGGCATGCTTTGCTTAGTGATCTGCGCCGTCGTCTTTGGTATGGAAATGTTCAGCGGTATGGGAATTCTGGAAGCATTCAAGACCGCGGTGGCGCTGGCCGTGGCGGCGATTCCGGAAGGGCTGGCCACTGTCGTGACGATCGTCTTGGCGCTGGGTGTCAACAAGATGGTCAAATGCAACGCGATTGTCCGGAAACTGCCGGCGGTCGAAACGCTGGGTTCGGCGAGCATCGTCTGCTCGGATAAAACCGGCACGCTGACGCAGAACAAGATGACAGTCGTGAAGACCTATCTGCCGGAAGCGGGCATTCAGGATTTTAAAGCAGAAACTGCCGGGACCGACGTAAAAGAATTAATGCGCTGGTTCACGCTGTGCTTGGACGGCGAAGTGATTCCGGAAGCGGGAAAACTGAAAATGATCGGCGATCCGACGGAAACCGCGCTGGTGGAAGCCAGCTATAAAATGGGTGAAACCAAGCCGGAGCTGGCGAAGACGTATGTCCGCAGCGAGGAGCTGGCCTTTGATTCTTCCCGGAAGATGATGACCGTGTTCTATCAGACGGACGACGGCATTCTGTCGATCACCAAAGGCGGACCGGATATCGTGTTAGGCCGGTGTGAGAATTTCGCGGGCCAAGCGGCGGCGGAGGAAGCTAACGAGACGATGGCAAAAGACGCGCTGCGGGTACTGGCGGTCGCGGTGCGGCGCTGGGATGCGATTCCGGAGAATCTGGACAGTGAGAATGTTGAGAATCATCTGACGTTTGTCGGCTTGTGCGGCATGATCGATCCGCCGCGCGACGAAGTCCGCGATGCGATTGCGCAGGCGAAGCATGGCGGCATCCGGACGATCATGATCACCGGCGACCACGTTGTCACGGCGACAGCGATCGCGAAGAATTTAGGAATTCTCGAACCCGGTCAGAAAGCGATTTCCGGCCCTGAACTGAGTGCGATGAGCGATGAAGAACTGGAAGCTCAGATCGAACAGATTTCCGTGTATGCCCGGGTAGCCCCGGAGCATAAGGTGCGGATTGTCAAGGCTTGGCAGGATAAAGGGCATGTCGTTGCGATGACCGGCGACGGCGTCAACGATTCGCCGGCGTTAAAAGCTGCGGATATCGGCTGTGCGATGGGCATTACCGGTACGGATGTCGCCAAGGGCGCGGCGGACATGGTGCTGACCGACGACAACTTCGCGACGATCATTCATGCCGTGCGTCAGGGCCGAGGAATTTACGATAACATCCGGAAGGACGTTCAATTCCTGTTATCGAGCAACATCGGCGAAGTGCTGACAATCTTCGGCGCTTCCTGTATTTCCTTGATTCCGGGGTGGAATCTGGGCGTCCCGCTGATGCCGGTGCATCTGTTATGGATCAACTTGATCACCGATTCCCTGCCGGCCTTTGCGATCGGCATGGAAGAACCGGAGCCGGATATCATGAACCGCAAGCCGCGCAGCAAGGATGAAAGCTTCTTCGCGCACGGCCTGGGCTGGACGATTGCCTGGCAGGGCGTGATGATTGGTACCTTGACCTTGATTTCCTATATTTTAGGCAACCGGGACGCGCATGAGATCGGCATGACGATGGCGTTTGTGACGCTGGCGTTGTCGCAGCTGTTCCATTCGTTTAACGTCAAGAGCGAACACAGTATCTTCTCCAAGCAGATCTTCTCCAATAAGTATTTGTGGGGGGCCTTTGCGGTCGGCGTCGGTTTGCAGCTGTTAGTCATGTATGTGCCGTTCTTGGCGAGTGCCTTCTCAATGGCGGCGTTGGATCCAAGCCATTTGATGATCGCGGTCGGCCTGGCGTTTGTGCCGGTGATCGTCGTCGAGATCACAAAGCTGGCGCACCGGATGTCCCAGCGGTAATATAAGCTGAGAATTCAGGATATCTCCGCTGTAAAAAATCAGAATTAAAAAGTGATCAGAGAAAGGTGAACCGATAAGGAACACTTCTTCTCTGATCATTTTTTTATGAATGAATCAATCCGATTCGATAGGATCAACAATTTGACACAGTAAACTGTTGCCTATTTCTGCGGTTTTAAAGCGGATTAAACGAAATCGAAGTGTAATGAAGAATTATCAATAACATTTTAAATATAAAATTCAATTTTGCAAAAATATCGCAAAATAAATATTGAGTATGCTATAATATAGAATGAAACAGATGTAAATTTGCGTAAATTAAGCAAAATGGAGGTATAGCAATGCTCCTTAAATTCACTGCATCCAATTACAAATCATTTAAAGACGAATTTGTTTTTTCACTCATTCCAGCTCCAAAACAAAAGGGACTCGACTACAGTGTTATGGAAGAAGTGATCGGGAAAACAAGCTATAGAGGATTATGTTCAGCGGTCATCTACGGACCTAATGCTTCTGGAAAGACCAATATTATCGAAGCGATGGATACATTCAAAACGATTGTTCTAAGGGGGCATTTACGAAATGCGGAAAATCATCATCGTTATAATGCGGCTTCCGAAATGCTGGAACTAATTCCTAACAATGCTTTGAAAACCCCGGAACCCGTTCACTTCTCAATCCAGTTTCTTACTCAGGGAATGCTTGTCGATTATTCTTTTTCAGCCGATCTAGGCATGTTTTTGGAGGCAGAATATGCACGTAAAATTCTCTCTGAAACTTTGTTAATCAATAAAGAACTCATTTTTTCACGAAATACTGATTTAGTTTTTGGAAATCTGGAGAGAATTCAGGATTTATTAGTGGATGCCTTTGAAGATAATAAAACAGGGGCGTTCGCTTTAGCGAAAAGCGGCCTAAACGCGACAGAGTTATTTCTGATGAATGGATTCAGAACGATGTTTTCAGCGAAATTAACAGCTCTCATCAGTGAATGGCTAAAACAGAAGTTGATGGTGCTTGTCCATGCTGACGCGATTGAATTAGTCAGAAAATTTACGGATCCAAAAAAGAAATCAATTTATGTTGAAAAAACTTTAAACGAAGCCGCAATCAATTTTGGAATCAATTCCAATGCTTTAGGTTATGTAATTATGGATGAAAGTCATGACGCTAAGCTTTTTTCGATCTTTGACGGCGAGAAGAAAACAGGAATTCCTGCGGAATTATTCGAATCCTACGGAACTCTCCGGTTTATCAATATGTTTCCGCTGGTTGTCAACGCTTTACTTAATGGCGGAGTTTTAATTGTTGATGAATTTGACGCTTCCATTCACCCGATGGCCTTGATGAATATTATCAATCTGTTTCATAATGACGATATAAATATTCATCATGCTCAGCTGGTTTTTAATACGCATAATCCAATCTTTCTTAATTCTAATCTTTATCGACGGGATGAAATAAAATTTGTTGAAAGGAATGAAGAAACTCATTTCAGCACTCTTTATGCATTGTCTGATTTTAAAACTGCCGGGAAAAGCGGCGTTC
>NZ_GG657558.1:49018-70928 GCF_000157995.1 Holdemania filiformis DSM 12042 | reverse complement strand
CGGTATGGCGCAATTAAGGATATTGATTTTACCCCCATTTTTGAGAAAATAATTAAACATAGAAATGAGATGTAAATTCATGCGAAAAGAAAATAGAACTTATTATTTTTCTGTAGAGGGTAAAACTGAATTGTGGTATTTGGAATGGCTTCAGCAACGGATCAATGCGGAAGAAAACGCGAAAATGACAGTAAAATTGGACGTTAAAGTACAAAAAAATCCTTTTGATCGTGTTAAGCGATTAACGATGATCAGTAAAACTGAAATTACACATATTTTTGACTATGAAAGTAATGAAGAGCAGCATGTGAAGCAATTCAAAAGTGTTATCGACAATATGAAAAAAGCTCAGAATTCAGGTAAGAATGTCAAGTATAATCTAGGTTATAGTAATTTCACTTTTGAGTTGTGGCTGATTTTGCATCGCCGTGACTGTAGTCAACCGCTTAACCATAGAAATCAGTATCTCACTTTATTGAATCGTGCCTTTCATGAGAATTTTGAAAATCTTGAACAAGTGAAGCAAGAAAAACAATTTAAACGGATCTTAGCGGCGTTGGACTTGAATGATGTTCGAAGCGCGATTCAAAGATCAAAAAAAATAATGGAAAATAATCGAACAGCGGGTTATAAATTGCAACAATACAAAGGTTATGCTTATTACAGAGAAAATCCTTCGCTTTCAATTTGGGAACAGATTGAAAGAATTCTTGTTGAATGCGGCTTGCAATGAGCTTGTAGAGAATAATGTAAAAGATCGATAAGAAATCTTAGAAAAGCTTCTGTTTTATTTTCTCGTTGATCTTTTACTTTTATTATGCGCTAAGAATAGGTAAAATATAGAAGAATTAAACCTTGGTTTGAAGGCAGAAATGAGGGATTGCATGCAGATCTCGGAAGCACTGACTAAAAAAATAATGGAGACTAGTTATCTGACGGCGATCAATGCGGATCGATATCGGGTGATTATGCGCTATTTTTATGAGGAATATGAAAAAATCCATTATTGGCTGAATAAAGAAGATGTCTTTGACATGATGCTGAAAACCGGCTTGTTTCCGGATTATACATTAAATCAATGTCAGCTGGATCTGCAGGCATTGCTCGAATGGGGAAATCTGACGGCGACGCAGGACAGCGCAAAAGCGACGACCTATCAGGAGTTCAAGAATAAGAAATTCCGTTATCAGTTAAGCGAATATACCGTGGAAATCGAACGGTTGACTTTGCGTTTGGAAAGTCTGGAAGTCGAAGGTGCTTCTTTGCAGCCCAGCTTGATTGAACGGATTCACCGGCAGATCCTCGCGCTGCCTTCGCTGATTGAAAAAAGTGATGAGGAAGCCGCGGAATCCTGGACCGCTTTGAATCAAGATTTTATCCGCCTCAACCGCAATTATCAGGATTATATCCGGACGCTCAACAGCGCCCATGCGGAAGAAATGATGAAGACGGAGCAATTTCTTATGTTTAAAGACCAGCTGCTGATGTATCTGCGCACCTTTGTCAAAACGCTGCAGGAACATGCCTTGGGGTTGGAGGAAACGATGCAGAATCTGCCTGAAACCACGATGGAAAGCCTTTTTGCGAAAGTGGTCCGGTATGAGCAGTCCATTCCGCGGATTGAGAAAAAAACGACGGATGACCAGATTCTTGAAAACTGCCGGGGCCGGTGGCGCAGCTTGAAGCTGTGGTTTGTAGGGGAAAATGGCGACAGCGAGATTACCCGGTTATATGACTCGACTAACGAAATTATCCGTCGGATGACACGGTACGCCCAGCAGATCAGCGAACGCTATACCCAAGGCGCCAGCCGCGTGGAGGATTACCGGCATTTAGCGCAGGTATTTCTGCAATGCACAACGTTGAACGAAGCGCATAATTTAAGCGCGATGGTCTTCGGCCCGGAAAAAATGCTGCACTTGAAAGGCTTGCCGGACCGGGCGACAGATTCGATTGACAGCGGAGTCTATGACGAAGTCCCGTGTTATTTTGATTTGGACAGCCGAAGCCGTAAAGCACGCCCGAAATCCAGCCGGCTCCCGCATCCGGACTATCAGCTGGAACGGCAGCTGCAGCGGATGGCCGTGGAAGAACAACAGCGGCAGCGGCGTGAAAGTCTGCGGGTTCTGATTCAGGAAAGAAGTATTGATTTTGCGGCGCTGCCGGTGATTTCCGCGGCGGTGCGCAAGATCTTGTTAAGCTGGCTGAGCCGGGGACTCAACAGCAGTTCCCATCGCGGCCGGACGGAGGAAGGCGTTTATTTTCACGTCAATCTGGAAAATGCCAGTCAGTCCTGCGTCCTTCGCTGTGAGGACGGATGCTTTGTTATGCCGCATTTTATCCTGGAAATGGAGGGCGATTATTGATGAACGCTGTGGAAACGCTGCTCAGTCAGCGCTGGGTGCTGCGGTCTTCCCAACCGGAGCTTTATTATCAGATCAAGGATGAAATCGGACGTTACCGCCGGATTCTGTTGGAAAAGTTTGGGTACAGCGTGCTGATTACGCCGGCGTTAGTCAAACTGGATAAAATCCCCGGTCAGCCTGAACCGTGGATGGGCATCCAGAGTTTTGAAGAACCGGGCGATTACGCGATGCTCTGCCAGGTATTGATGTATCTGGAAACCCGGGAGAAAGAAGAACAATTTGATTTTTCCATGCTGACGGAATATCTTCAGGGACAGGGCGTGGAAGAAAAACTGGATTGGACGCAGTATGCCCGCCGCCGTCAGTTGGTGCGCGTGTTGCGCTATTGTCAGGAACAAGGGCTGATGAAGCTGCTTGACGGCAGCGACGAACAGTTTCTGCGCAGCGGAAATCAGGAAGTTCTGTTTGAAAACACCGGGAATTCCCGTTTTTTCCTGCGGAATTTCGCACGGGATCTGATGGACTATACTTGTCCTGAGGATTTTATTGAAAGCGATTGGATCGATATGGATCAGGACCGCGGGATTGTCCGGCGGCAGCGGGTTTACCGCCGGTTGTTATTAAGCCCGGGCCTCTACCGGCAGCCGGAACAAGACGAGGACTTTAATTATCTGAGAAATCAGCGGGGACAGGTTCAGCGTGATTTTCAAAGTTTGTTTGCCTGCGATCTGCATTTGCAGCGCTCCAGCGCCTATCTTGTTCTCGATGAAGCCTGCGCGGCCGGCGCAGTCGTTCCCGGAAATAACGCGGCGCATGATTTGATTTTGATTTTAGCTCAGCAGCTGCAGCAGCGGGTGAAAATCCATCAGGCGCAATATTCGCTGCAGGCGATGGAAGTCCTGGTCCTGCCGGTGGATTCTGTTGTCCGGTTGTTAAAAAGAATAATTCAGCAGCGCCTGGATTATTTGCCGAAGTATATTCAGGGAGAAATTCCCGCGGCGATCCAACAGACGCTGGAAACCTTGGAGAATCTGGGCTGGGTCCGGATTGAAGACGAACAAGTTTATTTCATGCCGATTTTTGGCAAACTAGCCGGCGATTACGCTGTAGTCAAGGAGGATTCTCATGCTGAATGAACGATGGCACCCCGCACGGATTGGATTGATCGATTTCTGGTATTATGAAAACCAGGAGTTTGAATTGGATCACGGCCATTTGCTTTTGCGCGGCAGTAACGGCAGCGGAAAATCTGTCACGATGCAGAGCTTCATTCCGCTCTTGCTGGACGGAAATAAGAACAGCGAACGGCTGGACGCGTTTGGTACGCGTTCGCGGAAGATTGAAAATTATCTGTTGGAAGAAGACAGCGAGCGGACCGACCGAATCGGTTATTTGTGGATGGAATTCAAGCGGGAAAACGAGGAAGTGTACAAGACGATCGGCATGGGTCTGCATGCCCGGCTGAATAAGAAAACCGATGCCTGGTATTTTGTGCTGGAAGACAACCGGCGGATTAATCAGGATTTAAGTCTTGTCCGCAATCATCTGGCACTGACGCAGCAGGAGCTGAAAAACGTCGTTGGCGTTCAGAATGTGATGACTTCGCGGACGGATTATATGCAGCGGGTGAATCAGGCGCTGTATGGTTTTGAAAATCTCGAACAGTACGATGAATTGATCAAACTGCTGGTGCAGCTGCGTTCGCCGAAGTTGAGCAATTCTTTGAAACCGACGTCTTTGAACGAACTTCTGCAGAATTCGCTGCAGCCCTTAAGCGAAGAGGAATTGCGGCCGATGAGCGAAGCGATCGCCAGTATGGACCGGCAGAAGGATGAATTGGATCATCTGATCCAGGCTCAGCGGTCGGCCACGCAGGTTAACCAAATCTATCAGCAATATAACCGCGCGGTTTTGGCGGATAAATTGCAAAAGGCCTTAAACCAGCAGCAACAGCTGCAGGGGATGACGAAGCAGCAGCAGGCGGAGGAAGCGCAGCGGCAGCGGGTTCAGACAGAAATTCAACAATCCCTGCGGCAGATTCAGGAAAAACAATCTCTCCAGCGGAATCTGACGGAAGAAAAAAATCAAATTCAGGATTCGCAGCTGATCCGGCTGATCGATCAGCAGCAGAGTTATAAAGAACAGCTCAAACAGCTGGAAAAAGATTTGCGGCATAAGCAGGAAGCTTTCTCGCGAAAACAGGATCGACTGCAGGATGTCCGGTCGGACCAGCAGCGTTTCAGCGACCGCTATGACGGCAGTTTGCGTGATCAGCAGCGCTGTCTGGCGGAAATGGACGTGCTTCAGGATAACCTTCAGTTTGAAGATCATCTTTTGCTTGTGCAGCAGCTGAAGGATGAACCGGCGGCGCAACTGGATTTCAAAGACGCCGAAAAGTTGATCGAGCAGCGGCTGGTGCTTTTGAAGCAGGGACTGGTCACGTGGGATCAACGGCGGCAGGCCGCCGCGATGGCCCAGCAGCAGCAAAATGAATGGCTGCGGCTGAAAGATGAAAAAGCCGGATTACAGAAACAGGCGGATGAAATTGCAGAGCAGTATCGCGGCATTGTAGAAGAAATGAAAAGCCGTTTCTTCCGCTTCAGCGAAGAAAATACATGGCTGAAATTAAATGCCGGCCAGTTTGCGGCGGTGGTGGAGCTGCTTTTGGATTATGCGGAACAGAGCCAGTTCTATAAAATTACGCAGTTAATCACCGATCTTTATCACGGCCATTGGTCGTCACTGCAGAGCCGGCTGACGCAGCAGAAAGCTAGTCAAAGCGAACATCTGGAGCAGCAGCGTCAGATTGCGCAGGAACTGCATCAATGGCAAACCGTGAGCGAACCAGCGCCGTTGTGGGATGAAGCGACGGAAAACCATCACCGCTGGCTGAAGGAACAGGGAGTTCCTTTCTGCCCGCTTTATGAAAAACTGGAATTCAGTTCGGAATGTTCGGAAGAACAGCGTCAAATGATTGAGGAAAGCTTGCGCCGGGCGGGCATTCTGGACAGCATACTGGTAGCGAAGTCCGATTGGGATGCGTTGCCCAAGACGCCGCGCGGGCAGGCTGAAAAGGTATTGTTAACAACCCTGCCGCCTGTCCAGCTTCCAGCCTTGGAATTGGACGCTTCCTTGTTGGAGGAAAACGGGATTCAACAGCTTGAACAGCATTTTCAATGCTCGCTGGCATCGCTGCAGCTCAAGGAGAACGGCTATCGCTGGGGTTCTCTGCAGGGACTTAACAGTATGGAACAGCCGCAGGTCATGATCGGCCAGGCGGCTCGGGAACGCTACCGCCAGCAGCAAATCGAACGCTGTCAGCAGGCACTGAATAAGATTGAAGAACAATTATCTCAGGATCAGGCGGAACTGAATAAAATAACCCAGGCTATGCAGCAGCTGGAAAGTGAACTCAAACAGATTCCAAAGGAAGATGATCTGAGCGAAGCGCTGCGGCAGGTTCAGGCTTCCGAACAGGCGGTTGCGGAAAAACAGAAGCAGCTGGATCAGACTCAGCAGCGATGGGATCAGATCCGTTCACGGATGTCGGAGATTGATCAGCGGATCCGGCAGACTGCCGAACAATTGGCGATCGCGGCCGATGAACAGGTATTTCTGAGCCGGAAGGAAGGGTATGAGGAATACCGGGATAAAATGAAAGACTTGCGGCGGATTACCCTGCAGCTGCAAACCGCGAAAGAGCAATGCGAGAGCAGCCGCGCTCAGCTTGAGGAGCTGCAGTGGGATCTTGATGATATGCAGGCCGATGCAAGCCAGCTGCAATCCCAGATCAGCGCCCGCCGGCAGCAGCTTGCGTTAATCGAGGAACAGCTGCGGGAAAGCCATGCCGATCAGCTGCGCGAGCGTCTGACGCAGATCCAGTGGCAGTTAGAACGGCTGCCCGAAGAAATCGTACTGCTGAACCGGACGCTCGGTTCTTTGCAGAATGAATTAAAACAGTCAAGCGAGAATCTGGAAAGCCGGGAAGCGGAAATTGAACGGCAAAAAATACTCTGTCAGCAATACGATCAGGTTGTCGTGCGGGAATTGACCAACGGCTATCTGAATCAGGAAGTTGATCCGCAAACGGACTGGAAAGGAATTTTGCGCCAGCTGGAGAAAAGTGAAGGCTTCGGCCGGCGGACGAGCGACTTACAGATGGATCTGCAGGCGCAGTTTCAGAATCATCGGATAGTGCTGCAGGATTATTCGCCAAGCTATCGGTCGGTTCTGCAGGAGGAACTGGCTGATATCCCTGGCCGGTTAGAGTTGTTAGCACGAATTCAGGGCCGGCGGGCCGGTTTTCAGGAGCTGGTCGATTATATCGGCGGCGCGATTGCTGAGCTCCAGCAGCTGATTCAGGAACAAGAGCGGACACTGTTTGAGGATATCATGATCAATTCCATTACCAAGACGATCCGGCGGCATATCCGGACCAGCCGCGAATGGGTTCAGCGGATGAATACGGCGATGAGCGCGATGAATACCAGCTCAGCGCTGCGGCTGTCGCTGCAGTGGAAAGGCCGGAAAGCTGAAAATGATCAGGAACTGGACAGCCGCGAGCTGATTACCTTACTGGAAACCGACGCGCAGATCATGAAGCCGCAGGATCAGCAGAGACTGGCCGGACATTTCCGCAACCGGCTGGCCGCGGCCCGCAAAGAAGCGGAAAAAGAAGAAAATCAACAAAGCTTCCATCAGATCATGCAGGAAGTGATGGATTACCGGCGTTGGTTTGAATTCACTATTTTGTATCAAAGAGGCGATGAGAAGAAAAAGGAACTGACAAATTCGGCTTTCTACTCCTTCAGCGGCGGAGAAAAGGCGATCGCGATGTATGTTCCGCTGTTTTCCGCGGTTTCCGCGAAGTATTCAATGGCCCGCCCGGACGCGCCGCAGATTATCGCTTTGGATGAAGCGTTTGCCGGTGTGGATGAAAATAACATCGACGGGTTATTTAAGTTAATTGAAAACTTCCGCTTCGATTACATCATGAATTCTCAGGTGTTGTGGGGTGATTATCCATCGGTGAAACATTTGCGGATTGCGGAGCTCTATCGCCCGGACGGTGTGCATTATGTCACGGTCATGGACTACCAGTGGAACGGCAGTGTGAAAAGTTGGATTCCGGAATGAAGGCGGAACAGGAATTTGCCGCATATCTGAAAAGCAAGCCGGCCTTCATGCCTTTGCTGGAAGCGTTGAAAACACGGTGGAACCACAGCGGAACCTGGCGCGGCAAGCTGGTTCTGCACGAATGTGATCCATCTTTGCAGGAAGCCTTGGCGGAGCTTTTGGGCGGTTCTTTTTGGGGACAGTCCACGATCACGCTCACTTATGGTCAATGGAAAAAGGCGTTAAGCCGGACCCGGTTTGACGGCTGTGATCTGCAGGAAGTGCTGAGTCTTGTCTTTGATGAACCGCTGGAGGGACAAAATATTCAGAAACAGAAACGCAGAGTGCAGGAACAAGCGCGTTTCGATGAAATGACACGGCAGCTGGCCGGAACGCCGGCAGGCCGGTGGCTGGAAGAAATCCGGCAGGCTCGCGGGAGTCTTTACACCCGCTGCTGCGCTGAATCGGAAGCGGTATTGCGGCAGTGGGCGGAGGCGATGAATCAGCTGCCGATGCGCACTCAGGAAGTTTCGCTGATTGCGGTTTATGCCGCGCGCGTGCTGCATGATCCGCATGCGCTGGATACCGGTCCTGTCCGGCGGCTGTTAATCCAGTCGCTGCGCTGGGAGCTGACGGAGGACTCGACGGATGAGGAAAAAGTCTGGGAGGAAAGCGAGCTTTTAGAACAAGCGGGTCTGCTGCGGGATCAGGTCTCCAACCGCTGCTTAGTCTATAATCTGAACGGAATTGGAAATCGCGGCGAAGTGCATCCGGGATGGCAGGGGTTTGCCGAAAAAGCTGAACCGTTCAGCGTGACGCTGAGCAATGTCTTGAACGTAGAGCGGATCGAAAGTGCAGCCCAGTTTGTGATCATTGAAAACCCTTCAATTTTTGAACGGCTGAGCGCTGAACTCAGGCATCAGAAACGTTCTGACATCAGTCTGATGTGCAGTGAAGGGCAACCGAATCAATGCGTCTGGCAGCTGTTAAGGCGAGTGGATAAAACGAACACGCAGATGTGGTACTGCGGTGATTTCGATCCGGA
This sequence comes from Holdemania filiformis DSM 12042, assembly GCF_000157995.1. Lineage (GTDB taxonomy): Bacteria > Bacillota_I > Bacilli_A > Erysipelotrichales > Erysipelotrichaceae > Holdemania > Holdemania filiformis. The sequence continues at coordinate 62,402 of NZ_GG657558.1, read as the reverse complement.
AGGATTGCAGATGGCGCAGCGGATGCTGCGGCGTTGCCCGGGTCTGAAACTATGGCATTATGAGGTTCAGGATTACATCAAGGCGCTGAGTAATAAATCGTTCAACGCTCGCCGGCGCCGGATTTTGGAAAGCTGCGGCTGCGAGGAACTGGCAGCGATCCAACACCGGATGCTGCAGGATCAGCGGTGCGGCTACCAGGAAAAACTACTGGAGGACTATTTAAAATTTGATTTTCAATGAAGACAGGGCAGATCCATTAAAGGATCAAGGCGCTGTCTTTTCCTTGTTTCTGGACTCAGTTTTTCATATTCTAACGAATAATTGCGCATTTACATTTTATTACATGAAAATATGTAAAATAAATGTAATTGTATTGAAAATTTGATTGTGAGCATACACCAGTAGTGCTAGAATGGGGATATTAGAAAAGAGGATGACGACGATGACACGAGTTTTCAATTTCAGCGCTGGCCCCAGCCAGCTGCCAACCGAGGTTTTACAGAAATGTGCTGCCGAACTGATGGAGTACGGAATTTCCGGGCAATCCGTCATGGAGATGAGTCATCGATCCTCCTCCTTCCTTGAAATTATTGAAACGACGGAGCGGCGGCTGAGTTCACTGCTGCAAATTCCGGAGTCTTATCAAGTGCTGTTTCTGCAGGGCGGGGCGTCGCTGCAGTTTACGATGGTGCCGATGAATTTGTTGAAACCAGGCGGGAAAGCGGGCGTGATTCATACCGGAGCCTGGACGAAAAAAGCGATTGCGGAGTGCCGCAAGATCGGCGGCTGTGAGATCTTAGCCAGCAGCGAAGCGGAACACTTCACGTCAATTCCGAAGGGTGTGACGATTCCGCAGGATCTGGACTATGTGCATATTTGTGAGAACAACACGATCTACGGGACAAAATATAAGGAACTGCCGGAATGCGGGAGCGTGCCGCTGGTCGCGGATTGTTCCAGCTGCATTTTAAGCGAACCGATGGAGATTTCCCGCTATGGCCTGATTTTCGCGGGGGCGCAGAAAAATATGGGGATCGCAGGTCTGACGGTTGTGATCGTGCGGGAAGATCTGATTCAGGAGCGTCCGGAGATTCCGTCGATGCTGAGCTATGCCGTGCAGGCGAAAAACAAGTCGATGTTCAATACACCGCCGACCTTTGCGATTTATCTGCTGGGACTGGTGCTGGAATGGATCGAAAACCGCTATCATGATTTAGCGGCGCTGAAGACGGTCAATCAACAGAAAGCGGCGCTGCTTTATGACCAGATCGATCAATCCCGGCTGTTTACCAATCCGGTCCGTCCGGAAGATCGTTCGATCATGAACGTGCCGTTTGTCACCGGCGACGCTGCGTTGGACGCGAAGTTCATCGCCGCGGCGGAGGCGGAAGGGCTGGTCAATTTAAAAGGCCATCGCTCGGTCGGCGGCATGCGCGCTTCAATCTACAACGCGATGCCGTTGGAAGGGGTTCAAAAGCTGGTCGATCTGATGCGGCGCTTTGAGGAGGAGAACCGGATATGTTAAACATACGTTGTCTGAATAAAATTGCGGAGGCGGGATTGGCGCAGTTTCCGCAAGCCTCCTATCAGTTTACAGAACAAGCCGGTGCGGAAGACGCGATTTTAGTGCGCAGCGCGGATTTAAAAGAAATGGAATTCGGAGCCGATTTAAAAGCGATCGCACGGGCCGGAGCGGGAACGAACAACATTCCGACTGCGCGGTGCAGCGAGGCGGGAATTGTCGTGTTCAATACGCCGGGCGCGAATGCCAATGCCGTTAAAGAGCTGGTCATGGCGGGGTTGTTGATGTCAAGCCGGCCGGTCATTCCGGCGATTGCCTGGATCGAATCGTTAGGCAATACGGCGGATTTAGCGCAGCGGGTTGAGCAAGAGAAAAGCCGGTTTGTTGGAACGGAGCTGAAGGGGAAAACGCTGGGCGTGATCGGCTTGGGCGCGATCGGGATCCTGGTCGCCAATCTGGCGGTGGAGCTGGATATGCAGGTCGTCGGCTACGATCCTTATATTTCCGTTGACGCGGCCTGGAAGCTTTCCCGTCAGGTGCGGCATGCGGAAAGTCTGGAAGCGGTGCTGAAGACGGCGGACTATGTGACGATTCATGTGCCGCTGACGCCGCAGACAAAGAATTTAATCGCTGCCAGCCAGTTAAAATTGATGAAGACCGGAGCAGTGCTGCTCAACTTTGCGCGCGGCGGTCTGGTTCAGGAAGACGCCGTGCTGGCGGCGCTGGCAGCCAGACAGATCCGCGGTTACGTTACGGATTTCCCAAGTCCGGCTTTGGCTGGAAAGAGGGGTGTAACTTTAATTCCGCATTTAGGCGCTTCGACGGAGGAAGCGGAGGAAAACTGCGCGGTGATGGCGGCACAGGAATTGATCGATTATCTGGAGAACGGAAACATCCGGAACGCTGTGAATCTGCCCGACGTCGTCATGGAGCGCAGCGGTCAGGCGCGGCTCTGCTGCTTCCACCGGAATGTGCCGAACATGCTGGCACACATCTCCGGCATGATCTCGAAGCAGGGGATCAATATTGAAAATCTGCTCAACCGCTCGCAAGGTGAGTTTGCCTATACGTTAGTGGATGTGGATACTCCGGCGGTTGAGAAAATCGCCGCCACGCTGCGTCAGCAGCCTGAGATCCTGCGCGTGCGGGTTTTAGTTTAAAATTGTCTGGGAAAAGAACAGGTCATCTTCTGCGAGGGTGTCCCTCGGTAGATTTTCATTCCTTTTCCATGAAAAAATCATTCAATTTGAATCAAAGCTTGCAAAAAAAATTTCAGATGGCTATAATAACTACTAGAAAGCGGTTTAACTAAAGGATTAGTAACAGAAGAACCTGGGAAAAGAGAGGAACGGTGACCCGCTGAGAGCCGTTCTGCCCGGCAGGTTTCTGCGAATTCACCTTTATAGCGGGAGTAATGATCCCCGTCTTCCTCACGTTACAGGGAAAATTAAGGTGTATCTTTGCGCCGGCGGACGTGTTGGTGTCGGCAGGCAGGGCGAGGATAAATCAGGATGGTACCGCGAGCCGTCGTTCCTGAATCAGGAACGACGTTTTTTATTTTTGTAAAGGAACAAAGGAGAACCGATTATGGAAAAAGTTCAGCAAGTCCAGGCTCAGGCGCTGGAAGAAATCAAAGCCTGCGAAGATTTGCAGCAGCTGCAGCAGATCCGGGTGACGACGCTGGGGAAGAAAGGGCCAATTCAGTCGCTGATGACGATGATGAAGGATCTTTCCTCGGAAGAAAAACCGGCTTTCGGTCAGGAAGTCAACGAATGCAAGAAAGCCGTCGCCGCCGCGATTGAGGTAAAAATGGCAGTGCTTGAAAAAGCGGCGATGAACCGCAAGCTCGAAGAAGAAAAAATCGACATCACGCTGCCGGGCGTGCCGTTTCGCACCGGGACGCTGCATCCGCTGACACTGATCAGCCAGGAAATCGAAGATCTGTTCATCGGCATGGGCTACACCGTTGCCGAAGGTCCGGAAGTCGAACTCGACTTCTACAACTTTGAACGCGCCAACATTCCGGCCGATCACCCGGCCCGCGATATGCAGGATACGTTCTACATCAATCCGAAGGAGCTGTTGCGCACGCATACCACGGCGATTCAGATGCGCGAGCTGGAAAAGGCCCAGGGCCAGCTGCCGATCAAGGTCATCTGCCCGGGTAAAGTCTACCGCCGCGATAATGACGACGCGACCCATTCCCATCAGTTCATGCAGGCGGAAGGCCTGGTCGTCGGCGAGAATATCACGCTGACCGACTTGAAGGGCACACTGCAGTTCATGGCCGACCGGATGTTCGGCGAGGGCCGTCAGATCCGTTTCCGTCCTTCGTATTTCCAGTTCACCGAACCAAGCGTCGAGGTTGACGTCAGCTGTCACATCTGCGGCGGCAAGGGCTGCCCGGTCTGCAAAGGCACCGGCTGGATCGAAGTACTCGGCGCCGGGATGGTGCATCCGAACGTGCTGGAGATGGCGGGATTTGACTCGACGAAATGCTCCGGCTTCGCCTTCGGCGTCGGCATCGAGCGTGTCGCAATGCTGAAATACGGCGTTGACGATATTCGTAATTTCTATATTAACGATACCCGGTTCCTCAAAATGTTTGATCGTTTTGACTAATCGCTGAAGGAGGAAAAAAGAAGATGAGAATGAGTATGAACTGGCTGAAGGAGTACGTCAATCTGGACGGCGTCACCCCGGAAGTCTTAGCTGAGAAATTAACGATTGCCGGACTGGAAGTCGAAGGCATCGAAAAAATGGCCGAAGGCACGAATCTGGTCATCGGTCAGGTTCTGACCTGCGAGAACCACCCCGACAGCGATCATCTGCACGTCACGACGGTCAATGTCGGCGATGAAGTGCTGAATATCGTCTGCGGTGCGCCGAATGTCCGGGCGGGACAGAAAGTCATCGTATCCAAGGTCGGGGCTGTGCTGGCCGGCGGCTTTGAAATTAAACCTGCCAAGGTGCGCGGGGTGGAATCCAACGGCATGATCTGCAGCCTGTCAGAACTGGGCGTGGATAAAAAAGCCCAGACGGAAGAACAGCTGAACGGCATTTACGTTTTTGATGACGAAGCGCCGGTGGGTGAAACCCGGGTTCTGGAATACCTGGGATTGGACGATACGATTCTGGATATCGGTTTGACGCCAAACCGGGCAGACTGCAACGCGATGTGGAATCTGGCGAAGGAAGTCGGCGCGGTGCTGCACCGCAAGGTGACCTGGCCAGACTGCAAGTCCGCCAGTCAGATCGGTACGCCGAATACCTTCAAAGTTGCCAGCAAGACGGAAAAATGTCCGACATTCCTGGGCAAGGTTGTCAATCACGTGAAGGTGGGCCCTTCGCCGAAATGGCTGTCCAACTATCTGCATGCCTATGGCATCAAATCGATCAACAACGTGGTCGATATCTCCAACTTCGTCATGGTCGAAACCGGGCAGCCGCTGCACTACTATGATTTAAGCAAGCTGCCGCATCACGAAATCACCGTTGTGGACGACGTTGAAATGACGATGCAGGCGCTGGATGGACAGGACTATGAAATTAAAAAGGGCGATCTGTTGATCACGACCGGCGGCGAACCGACGGGAATCGCCGGGATCATGGGCGGCGAGGAAAGCAAGATCGACGAATCGACGACCAGTATTTTCATAGAAGCCGCTGGTTTCAACGCCGTATCGATCCGCAACACTTCGCGCCGGCTGGGCTTGAGCACGGAAGCCGCGATGCACTTCACCAAAGGCGTGGAGCCGATGGCGCCGATCAAAGCGGTTGATCGTTCTGTTCAGCTGTTAAAAGAACTGGCGGAAGCCGACGGTTTTGAAGAAAACGTTCTTGTGGGAACGATTGAGGATCCGGTGAAAACCGTAAGTGAAACGCTGACTCACTGCAATACATTGTTGGGTACAGAATTCACGATGGATCAGGTGCTGGGCGTTTTGAAGGATTTGGATCTCAATCCGGTCCAGGACGGCGACTGTTTTACCTGTACGATCCCGTCTTACCGCACGGATTTAAACATCCGCGAAGACATTGATGAAGAAATTATCCGCCTGTTAGGCTATGAAGATCTGAAAACCACGCTGCCGACGATGGAAGCGACGGCGGGGCAGCTGACGGACCGGCAGACGATGCGCCGCAATCTGCGCAGCTCGCTGAACGGATTAGGCCTTTCCGAAGTCATCACCTATACGCTGGTGTCGCAGAAAGCAGTCGACAACGCGCTGATGCCGCTGGGCGAGGCAGTCGCGTTGGCCGCGCCGATGAGCGAGGAACGCAAGTATGTCCGCACCTCGCTGATCATGAGTCTGCTGGAATGCCTGGCTTACAATCAGAATCATAAGAATGAAAACGTGAATCTGTTTGAAATCTCCAACGTCTATGCCGTCAATACTCAGCAGGAACGCTTGGCGATCGTGATGTCGGATTCATTGCAGAGTTCCAAGCTGAACCGGATTGATATCCGCAGCGATTTCTTCGCGGCCAAGGGCGTCTTGACAGAAACGCTGCGCAAACTGGGCTTTGCGGCGGAACGGCTAAGCTTTAAGGAAAATGATCAGGATGTGGAACATTTCCATCCTTACCGCAGTGCCTGCGTGATGCTGGGGAATCAGCTGCTGGGCGTCCTGGGCGAAATCCATCCAGTCTTGGCGAAGGAGCTGGGGATCGGCAAAGTGGTCTATGGGGAATTCAATCTGGAGCTGTTGTTGGCCAGCAAGGCCAGCAAGGTCAAATTCACCGCGATCAACCGGTTCCCGGCCGTTCACCGCGATATCGCTTTAGTTGTAAACGAAGAAGTGAAGGCGGAGCAGCTGATGAAGGCGATCAAGGCGGCAGGCAAGCGCATGGTCAAGCAGGTCGAGGTTTTCGACGTCTATCAGGGTGAACATGTCGAAAGCGGCAAGAAATCGGTAGCCCTGTCGATCAACTATCAATCGGAAGATCACACGCTGACCGATCAGGAAATTCAGGACGTGCATCAGACGGTTCTGGCTCGTCTGGAAAAGGACTGTCAGGCGGTGCTGCGCGGTTAATCCGCAATTGAATTCTCAGACAAGGCCCGGTGAAAACCGGGTCTTTATTCTGCAACAAGAAGCAGAATTGGCGGACGGGAAATCCCTGATGAAGGCTAAGTTAATCATTTCCTTGATTTTTCGATATATTTTTTTCAAACGCTGAAATCCCCTCTTGTCTTTGATTCAAGAGTGCGGTAATATGAAGAAGTTCACGTTTTTGGTGAAAGAGAGGGAAGTTGTGTGATTGAATTTAACAATGAAGAGATGCAAGGTGAAAGACGTGAGACCTATGTTATCCAGGCTGATCGCTTCGGTGAGGACAGTGCGTTAAACGGTGTCCGGGAGAAGCTTCGGCCCTTATTAAAAAGAGGATTTGCCGGATTCGCAGAAAAGCGGATGGCGCAGTGCGGGACGCTGAATCCTTATTTGTACCGGGCTTCTTTGGCCAGGGCAACCGCGATTCTGGGTGGTCATCTGGTGTGGAATCAAGGCGAAGACTGGCTCGTCAGCGAAGAAAGCGAGATTTTATTGAAAGAAACTTCACTGGAGGGTACGGCCTGGCTGGTTGCTTTGGTATATTATATGACGATGTTCGAAACCGGAGCGAAGTTAATCATTGAGGCTCCGGAACAGGGCTTGAATCGCAATCAGCAGAAGATGCTGAGCGAAATGATGGTGCTGTATGAAGCCGTGGACGGCATCGTCGCGATCACGAAATCGGATTCGCCGTATTTTCAGATTAATCAGGTGGAAACCTTACCGCAGGCGGATCATCGGGATTGATTCACACAGGATGTAAAGGTAAGAACGTGGCTCAGTGATGAGCCTAATAAAAAAGATCAGAGTCCAGGGATGGCTGGATATTCTGATCTTTTTTTTGTTATCGTCCGGGATTGGATAAGTTCGCCTTCGTTCGTGTTCAGCTAAGCTGGACAGTGAACGAGAGGTAAGAAAGTCTGTTTTTTTTGGAAAGGCTGGTTAGTTGGCGTTTTCCACGGCGCTGATCAGAGCCACCAGCGGGGAATTCCAATAGATCGCCACTTCGTTGGTTGAATAGCTTTCCGCATCGTCGACATAACACTTCGCGGGAGCGGTATCGCCGTTGAACATCGATTGGGTCACCGGATCCTCGAGCGCGGAATCCGGACCGCCTACCAGCGCGCCGGGCAGCAGAGCGTTTGCCGCTGAGGCAGGACGGTGATGGAGGTGCTGAGGAGAATGGATTCCGGAATTGGTTACAAAGGAGAGATTCAGGCTGTTGCGGCCCAACAGATAATGAAGATGATCCGCTGCGCTGTTGACATAGTTGACATTAGCGTGGATATCGTTGGCTAAGGCCAGAATTAAACCGTTGTTGGCGATATCGGCATTGCTGCCCCAGGCGTATGCGGAATACAGGGAAACAAAATAGCCGTCGTTGGACGTGGCGTTGAGAACCTGTTCGGCATCGTTGATCAGTTTGGACAGCAGTTGTTGATAAAATGCGGAATCGACGTTTTGAACGTCGGAAAGTTTTAACATCAGGTAGGTGCCGTAAGATCCCATCGTTTTCCACTGTACACCGGTCAGCTGATCGGTGCTGGCCTGGAATATCGTTTTTACGGAATCGAGGTATTTTTGTTCGCCGGTCGCGGCGTAGAGAGCGGCCGAGGCGAGATAGCGCTCATCGGTATCGTTGTCGTCGCTGTATTGGCCGGCGGAAAAGCCTTCCGGATTGGTGTAGACAGAGAGGGTGGCTGACTGCAGATAGTCCCAGGACAGCTTCGCGGCGTCCAGGCAGCGCTGGGCGAACTCAGGATCGATATCTTGATAAATCGAATAGGCCAAAGCCATTGCGCCGACAAAATCGCCGGTTGAGGTTGTCATTTCCTGCATGATATAGAGCGGAGCCTGGTCTTGATCCGGCATGATGAAATCCGGGAATTGTGCGGTGACGACTTTGTCATAAACGCCGCCCCAGCCGTTCTGCATCTTTAACAGCCATTCTAACTCGACGCGGGCTTCATCAAGAATATCCGCGACGCCGTTGCCGCTTTCCGGAATGCCGATCGCGTCGGTGAACAGATGCGGGTTCATTTGATAGGCGAGCATCAGATCGATGACCGCTTTTGTCCCCGTCGGCACATAGCGGCCGTAATCGCCGGCGTCATGCCAGCCGCCGCTGACATCCAGCTGTTGATCAGTGCCGTAGATCGTAGCGATCTGGGTGTGGCACTGTTCATGGGCGAAGGCCCCGGCCCAGTCGGCGGTTAACGTCTGACCACAGCGCTGCAATGAGAGCATTTTGACGGTCTGATCCAGCAGGTTGTGGTACAGGTCTTCCTGAATTTCAAATTCGTAGGAGGTTCCGTTGAGCTGGGATTGAAGGCGGTAACGGCCAGGGGTTGTGAAGTCACTGAAATCGCCGTAGAAGGTTGTTTCCTTCGTGCTTTCGTTGTACAGCTTCCGCAGAATCGGGGCGGTGTAGACGACGGTGTTGGTGTTGGCGTCGATCACCTGGAAGTAGTCGCCCTGATCGAACGGGAAAACCACTTTTTTCTGAGCGTTGGGCAGGTAGCCGGTCTGGTTGATTTTGATATTCGGCTCTGTCGGGCCGTCAGAGGCTTCCTGAAGGATTAAATTAGAGATGGTGACTTCATGGTAGTCGTAGGCGGTTTCGGGCGTTGGCGCGCCTGTATTGAAGGCGAGACGGCCGTTCCAGGAGGTGTTGCCCTGGATTTTGATGTCGAATTCATAATGCGTGCCGTTTTCGGTAGCCGTCAGCATCTGCGTGAATTCAATTGCGCTGTCGTCGACGTTCATGATGAACACCTCGACGGGGCGCTCGATCGTAGCGCTGAGATCAAAACTGAGGTGGTAGGTGACGCCGTGAATCAGCGGCAGGCCTTCGTGATAGGTCTGTACGCCGAAAATCTCGGTGCCGGGGGAGTTCATAATAATTTTAATGTTGGAAAAGGTGCTTTCGAGAATGCCGTAGCCGTCGGTGGACGTTAAGGCCCAGGTTGTTTCAAATTCCGGCTGGGCGATAGGGGCTTGCGTGACGGGTAAATCCACGACGCTGATGACCGGATTGGAACTCGGTTCGGGCGTCGGTTTATTTTCAGCCTTGGAGCAGGCTGTCGTTAAGCATAGCAAGGCCAGCATGGAAATCAGAATTTTTTTCATTGAATCCCTCCTTCGATGAATAGTACTATGATACAACAAATAAAAAAAGAAAGGGGTGGAAAATTCTGAACGACTGAAAATTGTAAGAAGTTGAAGTGAACAGATTGAGCTTCAAATTAAAAAAAAGGTAAAATTTACCAGAAAAGAAAATGATTTGAAATTATTCATAAAAAGCTTTCTTTTATGGAGATTTCGCTATGATTGAGGATAAGAAAATTAGAATTATAAAATCTATGCTAAGTTTCATACTATTTCTTAAAATAAACGTGATAAACTAATAGTATTGATATACTGTGAGGGAAAAGGTTTATGAAAAATTTACTCGTCTTTTTGTTGTCCATTTGTTTAATCAGCGATAATCTGACGCTTGTAAAAGCGGAAGATCAGGGGGAGTCTGCAGGAGAAGGAACGATTGCAGAAGTACAAGAATCATCAGCACCGGAAATAACGCCGGATTCTAATGATTTGAATCCAACTTTAGTACCGACCTTGGAACCTGAACCCGATCAAGAGCCGGAGATTCCCGTTGATAAACCCACGAAGTCACCGGAGATTGTGGTAACGCCGCCGAATACTGATGAACCATTAAATACGTCGGAACCGGAATTATCTTCTGAGTTGGAAACTTTGTCAAGCGTTGATTTTACAAATCCGGAATACCCGGATCTTGAAGTCGATTTTAATACGTTACATCAAAGAAGTGAAATTGCGCTTTTTTCCAGTGAAAACAATGCTCCAGATTTCAAGAGTGCCGCTGACGCTGTCAAAGAAGCCTTGATTTCGCGCGAGGCCACGATCACAGTTACCTTTCCTGTCAGTGCTTACCCTGATCGCGACAACGTCATTATGGATTTGATAGAACAGGCGATGGCTTATGACAATAATATCAATCCTGAGGCGGGCGATTACCTGCAACTGAACTACCGCGGCTGGAGCGGCGGCGGATATATCCAAAATAATCAATACACTTTAACATATACCGTTGAATATATGACGACGCTGCTGGAGGAAAAACAAACGGGAGTCACCATCAGCCAGCTATTGTTTGCAACCTATCAGGTTGATAAAATATCCGATCCTCAGGAAAAAATTAAAGTTATTTATGATTATGTGACCTCTCATGTCAGCTACGATTATACGTATTCTAAATATGACGCCTATAACGCGCTGATTAATCATACCGCTGTTTGTCAGGGGTATGCTCTCCTAATGTATCGGATGCTTTCCGCAGCCGGCTTAAAAACAAGGATTATTACCGGTGGAAATCATGCCTGGAACATCGTGAGCATCGGCGGCCTCTGGTATAACTTAGATGCGACCTGGGATGCGGGAATGGAGGGAAACTATCAATATTATTTAAAATCAGATAATGCGTTTGCGGATCATTATCGAAAAGAAAAATATAAAACCGAAGCGTTCTATGTCCAGTTTCCAATGGCTTCCTTGTCTTATGGACAGGAAATTGAGGAACAGCCCACCTATATACAGGATCTGAATTTTGGAAGTTTAACGACAACAGCGGGAGAAATTTTTAACTATGATCAGTTGGCAGGCAAGTCGAGAGTTTATTTATTTTTCAGCAAAGACTGCGGCAACTGTCAGATCACTTTAGAGGAATTAAAAGCCAGTGCGGTCCAAGCTTATCCTTATGTGCAAGTGTTTTTATTTGAAGTAAACCAAACTTCAGACGGGGAAGTAAATCGTTTTTTAGAGCAAGAAGGGTTGTCTGATTTTGCAGCTTTTTCTGATTCTGGGAGTCTGATGCGGCAGTATATGCGGATTCTGAACACAGGAGATATTCAATATCCGCTGCTGATTATAGCTGATCCAGACGGACAGATTCGTTATTGGGATGATGAAGTTCAGGAGGCGGAAGAATTTAATCAGGCAGTGCGGCTGATGAAGGAATCACATTACTATAAACCGATAACTGCCATTGAAAGTGACAATATAAGTTTGATCACAGGGAAAGAACATCCTTTAACAGTCGCAATTCAACCCGCAGACGCTTCTGATCAACGGTTAAGTTATTATTCTGAAGACGAGGGGATAGCCGGTATCGACGATTTTGGCAAAATCACTGGAAATCGTTCCGGAACGACCAGGGTTCATATTATTCCCGCTGAAAATCTGAGACTTGAAAAAATAATTGAAGTTCATGTCGTTTCAGCAGTGACCTCTCTGACGTTTAATAATATTAAAAATGAATATGAAGCAGGGATATCTGAGGATATATACGTAAATATCCAGCCGCAGGATTGGGGAAACCGGGAAATTCACTGGGCGTCTTCTAACGAAGCTGTGCTTACGATTAGCGGAACTTCCGATCATGGGATAATTCAGACTCTAAAACCTGGATATACCGTTCTATCTGCAGAAATTGATGATGTAAAAATAGAGAAAACGATAAGAGTACTCGGTGAAATTGAACTGCCGGAAGATTTGACAGTGGAACAAGCTAAAAATGGCGATCTTCTAATTACGACGAAGGATGCTTTCTGGAAAGAAAATCTATTGGGACATGGATCAAACAATATCCTGCTTACGAATGGAATTGAAGAGTATGCTCTGACAGAAGAATTCCAGATGAATGATAAACATCAGCTGGTCATGAACTTTAATCGGCTGCTTGAGTTGGGAATATTAAAAGGAAATTATCAAATTACTTTCGATTCCTTGCATTACCAGAGCTTTCATGGGGATATCCTATTAAATTTCGGGGCTGAAGAACTTCCGCAGAACTTATCGTTAAAACAGAGAGAAAACGGAGATTTGGTTTTAACCACAGAGAATTCTGATTACAGGCAGCAGATCACAGGGTTTAGTCTATATTCTGAATCAGGAAAAGAATATCATTTAACTTATACTACTGCGGAGGATTTTATTCTTGTTCCCTATTCGCAAATAGTTAAGCAAAATTTGAAGAAAGGCACCTATCAGTTTACGATATCTTCTTTTGGCTATGCTCTCTGGAAAGGTGAGGTACAAATTGAAAAAACTGGAATTTTCACACAGGAGGGAGAAAATCTTTACTATACAGGCCAGAAAATTCAACTGGAAACGTTTAGCGATAACGAAATAATAAAATGGAGCAGCAGTAATTCGTCTATTGCCTCTATTGACACTAATGGATTATTGACCTTTAAAGCGGCAGGTACTGTTAAAATTATCGCTAAATATCCAGATGAATCACAAACTTATACTATCAAAGTTCTAAAAAGCATATTAAAGATATCGTTGGATAATAATAAATTGTTAGTAAATGAACCAACGAAGCTCCATCTTGATCGTAATGTTGAAGATCAAATTATCTGGAATATTGCGGATCCTTCTATTTTGGATTTGGATGAAGAAAATTTGGAAATCACTGGGAAGAAACCGGGAATTACGAAATTAACAGCGATGATGAACGGTATTTCTTCTACACTGTCAGTTACCGTTTATAGTATTGATGTCAATTCGAAATTAAGTATTCGTGTCGAAGATTATCAGAGTGCAGGACTGGAAATAGGGGAAGAACGTCAGATCCGGGTTGTGGGATCGATCGGACAGGAAGAAGTAAACGACAGGGTAACGCTGACAAGCAGTAATCCGAAGGTCGCCGTAATCGATGAAGCCGGGAAGCTGAAAGCGATCGGCTTAGGAACCACCACGATAACAGCGGCAGTGAAGGAG
>NZ_GG657558.1:45804-46560 GCF_000157995.1 Holdemania filiformis DSM 12042 | reverse complement strand
GTTGAACCGCAGGCGATTAAGCTGAATACAGATAAACTGAGCTTGATGTCCGATAAAACGGCACGGTTATCGGTTTCTTTTGATCCATCCCGAACAGACAACAGGTTAAAAGGATTGGTTTGGGAAAGCGATAATGAAGAAATCGCGACGGTCAGTTCAACGGGAATTGTCACAGCGAAGAAAGCCGGCGTAACCACCATTCGTGTTCGAAGCGCAGTGCTTCCGGATTTAGAAGATGAAGTGATCGTTTCAGTGACGGCTCCGTTAACTTATTATCGCTTTTTGGAAACATCAAATACGACAGTGAATTTAAATATGATCGTTGGCGCGATGGATGATATCGAAATCTTGGCTCGGACAAAAGATGGAAGCCAGCCGAATATCAGTTGGAAAAACAGCGATGAAAGTGTCGTTGCTTTAAGTGCGGAAGGAAGTCATGGAACGGTAAAAGCATTGAAGCCGGGAACAAGCACGCTTACGATCCAATGCGCGGATAAAACGCTGATCCGGAAGGTAACGGTTTATCCTGTGAATTCCTTGTCGAGCTTAAAAATGGAGATTGACAATTACACGAGTGCAGGTCTGGAAATAGGGGAAGAACGTCCGATCCGGGTTGTGGGATCGATCGGGCAGGAAGAAGTAAACGACAGGGCAACGCTGACAAGCAGTAATCCGAAGGTTGCCGTAATCGATGAAGCCGGGAAGCTGAAAGCGATCGGCTTAGGAACCACGACGATAACAGCGACAGTGAAGGAT
>NZ_GG657558.1:37929-43346 GCF_000157995.1 Holdemania filiformis DSM 12042 | reverse complement strand
ATTGAACCGCAGGCGATTAAGCTGAATATGACCGAGGCAAATATCCTTGTGGGCAAAACACTAAAACTATCTGTATCCTTTGTTCCTTTGAATACAGACAGCCGATTGAGAAATATTATTTGGACCAGTGATGATGCGTCAATTGCACAGGTAAATTCCAGTGGGGTTATTACGGGTGTCAATGAAGGTCAAACTACAATTCGTGCAACAACGATTACGGGGTATCAAGTAACTTGTACTGTTTATGTTACCTATCGGAAATGGGGTGTGGATGTATCGAAATACCAAGGGTATATTAATTGGCAGGCTGTAAAAGCATCCGGTGTTGACTTTGCGATTATTCGCGCGATGTCTGAAAATACCAATGGTGTTTATATTGATCCCTACTTTAAGACTAATGTGATAAATGCAAGAAAAGCAGGCATTAAAGTTGGCGCATATTATTACACATATTCTAAAAGTACCGATAATATTATTGCGGAATTATCACTTTTGTTTGAAGCTTTGAAAGATTTAGAATATAATTATGGCATCGTCCTTGATTATCCGGTTTATGTTGATATTGAAGATTCTTCATTCTTTAATTTTGACCCGAGCTGGAATACGTATTTGTTAGAGTACGCATTGGGGATGTTGTCCATGCATGGATATTATGCTGGTATTTATACTTATACTAACTTTGCCAATAATGCTTTATGGATGAATTCTAATCAAATTAATTACTATGATGTATGGATTGCGGATTGGCGGGGATATGTTGGTTATCAAGGTCATTATGAAATGTGGCAGTACACTAATAGTGGCTATGTGAATGGCATTAGTGGAAGGGTTGATATGAGCTATTGTTATAAGAATTATCCAGAAATTATCCATGCATCATACTTTAATCGGTTTAAATAATTCAATAGTAAAGCTAAATAGCTTGTAAGTTTTCGAGTTTCGATGAAATAAGAATATTGTGATTAGGAAGAAATATTAAGGTGGAATATGTTGTGTTCGAAGCATCAATAACATCAAGGAGGCAGTATGAAAACTTTAGTAATAATCCCAGCATACAATGAATCAAGTAATATTGTTAATGTTATCAATAATTTAGATAATTACTATAATAATTATGATTATATAGTAATAAATGATTGTTCGACTGATAATACAGAGAGCATACTTAATGTAAATAATATTCGACATATAACTCTTCCTGTAAATTTAGGCTTGGCTGGTGCTGTACAAACCGGTTATAAATATGCATGGGAAAACGGCTATGAATGCGCTATCCAATTTGACGGAGATGGTCAACATGAGGCAATTTTTATCAGTACCATGATAAAAGAAATAGAAAAAGGAGCAGATATAGTTATTGGGTCGAGATTTGTAAATAAAAAAAAGAATTTAAGCTTGAGAATGCTGGGAAGCAGAATCCTAACATTGTTAATTATACTGACGACAGGCATAAGAATCAAAGATCCGACTAGTGGTATGAGGATGTTAAATAGAAAAATGATATATGATTTTGCTTATAATATGAATCGAAGGCCAGAACCTGATACAATAGTTTATGAATTACGAAAAGGCGCTAAAGTCGTTGAAGTTCAAGTGGAAATGAAAGACAGAGTTGCGGGAGTAAGTTTGTATAGTGGATTATGTAATTCAATTAAATACATGGTCAAAATGATCATTTCTATTTTGTTTCTTAGCTATTAATTAGATTAGGAGAATTCGTATGGGGAGATTACAGCTTATATTATTTCTATTTTCTATATTGTTTTTTATAATCATTCTATATTTTATCAAACGATCAAAGATTTCACTTGATTTAGCTTCAGTGTGGATTTTGTGGGGATGTGGATTAATTACCATTAGTATTTTTCCTGAAATTGTTGAATATACATCGAAATTATTAGAAATCAAAACTACAATTAATGCTTTATATTTGATAATGATTTTTATTTTATACTGTCTTGTCTTTTATTTGTTTCTTAAAATTTCAATTTTAGAAAATAAATTAAAAAATTTGATTCAGATAATTGCATTACAAAAAAAGAATGAAGGTGATAAGAAAAATATTTATCATAGAACATCAGAAAATGGGGATTAATTGTATAGAAAGAGGCTTAATATGAAAAAAAAGTATAATATAGTGGTTGTTGGAACCGGATATGTTGGACTTAGCATGAGTATTCTTTTAGCGCAACATCATAATGTAATTGCGGTAGATATATTACAATATAAGGTTGATCTAATTAATTCGAAAATGTCACCAATAAAAGATGATTATATTGAAAAATATCTTTCAGAGAAAGATTTAAATTTAAAAGCAACTACAGATGGTAGAAGTATATACGGAGATGCTGATTATATTATTATCGCAACTCCAACTAATTACGATAACATATCACAAAAATTTGATACATCATCAGTAGAATCTGTAATTAGCGAAGTACTAAGATATAATGAAAATGCTGTGTTGATTATAAAGTCAACAGTTCCTGTTGGATATACTCTTGAATTGTCGAGAAAATTTAAAACGACAAGAATAATGTTTAGTCCAGAATTTTTACGTGAGAATAAGGCATTGTACGATAATTTATTTCCGAGCAGAATAATTATAGGAGTAGATACTAATGATGATGATATGATTAGTTCTGCAAAAATATTTAGTTTTTTACTCCAAGAAGGTGCAATTAAGCAAGATGTTAAAGTACTGATAATGGGGTCAACAGAAGCTGAAGCTGTAAAATTATTTGCCAATACTTATTTAGCTCTTCGCGTAGCTTATTTTAACGAATTAGACACTTATGCTGAAATAAAAGGTTTAAACACAAAACAGATAATTGAAGGTGTATGTTTAGATCCTAGGATTGGTGATCAATACAATAATCCAAGTTTTGGATATGGTGGATATTGTTTGCCTAAGGATACAAAGCAGTTGTTGGCTAATTATGCTAATGTTCCAGAAAATTTAATTGGAGCAATTGTTGAAGCAAATAAAACACGAAAAGATTTTGTCGTAAATCAAATATTGGAAATGGCGGGATATTGTAATAATAACAAGAATGTCGACTTTAATGAGATTGTTGAAAACAATTTAATAATTGGTATCTACAGATTAATTATGAAAACGGACAGTGATAATTTTCGAAACAGTTCAATACAAGGCGTAATGAAAAGAATTCAGAATAAAGGGGTTCAAATCATAATTTTTGAGCCTACTTTAAATTCTGATAGTACGTTTTATGGAAGTAAGATCATCAATGATTTGAAAACATTTAAGAAAATGAGTAGGGTAATTGTAGCTAATAGATATGATCATCGGTTGGACGATGTAAAAGAAAAAGTTTATACGAGAGACATTTATGAAAGAGATTAATAGAAAATTTGGTGTCTTGATTTCTACCATGAATAAAAGCGAAAATGAAATTAAGCGAATGAGGGAACGTGAAAATCTATTAAATGTGAATATCTTAGTTATAAATCAGGTAGGATACAATAGTTCATATATAATTGATCACAAATGTACAGTTTATAATACTGATGAATTAGGTTTGAGCAAAAGTCGGAATTATGGATTGAAAAACTCCGATTTTCAAATATCTTTAATAGGCGACGATGATTTAATTTATATTGATAATTTAGAGAAAATAGTATGTGATACTTTTGAATTGAATCCTGAGTATGATATAATCTGTTTCAATACTGATAAGAAAAAGACATTTTTAAAGAATCATAAAACTAAAATAAATAAACTCAAACTTACATCTATATCTTCAGTACAGATAGCTTATAAAACAAAGAAAATTAAAGACTTAGGAATTCTTTTTGACGAAAGATTTGGAACAGGCTCAATGATGTTTAATTCAGGCGAAGAAAATATTTTTATTAATGATTGTTTAGAAAAGGGAATTTCTATTTTATATGTGCCAATTAGAATTTTGACAATTCCAGATTCGGAGTCATCTTGGTTTGTGGGGTTTGATGAAAATTATTTTTATTCAAAAGGTGCACTAGTTTACAAATTGTATAAACAGTACTCGGATATATTTTTTTTCTTATTTATAATGCTAAAAACAAGTAATAGAAAAAATAAAAATATAACGTATAGTAAAGCAATGTATTTGATGAAAAAAGGAAAAAAGGATTTAATGAAAGAAGAGGAGATAAATAAGTGATTTCAATTATTATTCCTGTTTATAATTGTGGAAAATATCTTAGAAAGATGTTTGATGGTATTTGGAAACAAAAGTATACTGATTTTGAAGTTCTTTGCATTGATGATGGGTCAAATGACAATTCGTTGGAAATATTGATGGAAGAGAAATTAAGTCATGATGAACTAAGGGTTTATGCTCAGAAAAACTTGGGGTCATCTGCCGCTAGAAATAAAGGCTTAATAGAAGCTCGTGGTAATTATATATGCTTTATTGATGCAGATGATACAATATCAGATTGTTATCTATCTGATATGTATGAAGAAATTATTAAGACAAAATCGGATATTGTAGTTAGCCAAATAGAGCGAATATATGAATATAAACCCACTTTATTCGAGAAAAATTTCAATTATATTAATTCAACTATTTTTGATTGCAACAATAGAAAAGAAATGATGATTAATATTATCAATGCACCTTATGCTAAATTAATCTCGAAAGAATTTTTGGATAAGTATTCAATAAATTTTATTGAGGGGAAAATGTGTCAAGATTTTTTATTTACTCAAAATATCCTGTTTTACGGAGCAAAGGTCTCAATTATTGATAATGTAAATTATTATTACTTGATAAGAAAAGGCTCTGTATCAAAAAGTAAAGCAGATAAAGTTCGTGACATAGAATTTGTTTTTGAAATGTTACTAACAAAATATAGGGAATCTGGGCAATTAGATCTATATAGGGAAGAATTAGAATATCTTGCTTTATATCATATTGCAATTGGTATGACGTATAGAATGTTCAAATCCAATGGGAGATTAGTTAAAGATTTGCGAATAAGTAAAAAATTTTTGAAAAAAAATTCTTTTAAATCAAATAATAAATATATTAATCGACTTGGATATATAGAAAAAATATATCTCCGTATTTTTTTTAGTTAATTAAATGATAATAATACGATTTTAGTCAGTTAGCAAAAAAGCTAAAGCTTAATCCCTCTGCGTCATTGATGAACATTTAAAAACGCTGGAAGGTTGAAAAAATGGTGGAAAAAAGAACTTGGCTATAAGATAACGTTTGTAGAAGCTAAGAAAAAATTTGGATATAGCCCTATAGCATCAAAGATGGGGAAGCAGCGTCAGGGTAGAACTTGGGCTAGTCATCTTAAGATATAATTTTCAGCGGTATCAGAATCGGAAAACGGAAGAAAGATAGGAGTGGTAGACGAATGTGGCAATAAATAAAGAATAAAATAGAGCTATCTTAAGA
>NZ_GG657558.1:35588-36415 GCF_000157995.1 Holdemania filiformis DSM 12042 | reverse complement strand
GATCTTAAGATCGTTCTTCAATGAGAAAGCAGTGATGAAGGCCCTTTATCAAAGGATAACCGAACTTTAAAAAAATGGTTGCGCCGACCAGTAGCAAATTGGGCTATGGTGTGGAATCAGTTGGCAATGGATGATAAGATACAGACGCGAATTTTGAAGTATAAAAGCTACTAAAGACTCGCTACATTGAAAATAAACTTCTGATCTGCTTGTGGAAAGAACTGCCATGACAACAGCAAGCATTGACTGTGGCAGTGAGCAATTCTCTTTCGCTCCTTCACAATTCAATATAAAATGACGACCAGCATGACTGCCAATAAAAAAACGAGAGTGTAAAATAAAGTGTGCAAGTTTTGTTCAATCTTACTCATTTCCTTGAAATCCTGTAAGATTCTTTTTTCTTAACTTACACACTTTATTTTACACTTTCTTTCCTTTCTGTAATTTGTGGTGATTTTATTGTAACGGAAATTCTTACCTATATTTCTTTTTTTATGCTCAAATTTCATCACCAGATGCAGTACTGTCCGATTAAAGGGACAATGAAAAAAAGAAAAAACGTTATAATAATAACTAGGTGATGAATATGAAAAAAGAAATCAGTCTTGAAGCTTTGAGAAAAAAACGGGAAGCCCTCAACCATGAATACCTATCACGATATCTTCAAGAGAATCAAGCCCAAGCCCGTTGTCCGCATTGTGGCAGACTTCACTGTTATCCGCATGGTCAAACAAAAGCAGGAACTCTGCGGTTCTACTGTCCAAACTGTAAGAAAGCCTTTGTTTATAACGTCCATTCTGTTTTCTATAAAACACATAAAAATTATG
>NZ_GG657558.1:33042-33826 GCF_000157995.1 Holdemania filiformis DSM 12042 | reverse complement strand
AAAATTATGACCAATGGCAGCGGTTTTTAGAATGTTATCTTCGTGGAGAAAGCCTAGATGTGTGTGCTCGCGTAGCTCAAATTCATCGAAATACGGCTTTTCGTTGGAGACACAAAGTCAACGATGCTTTAAATGCATTGATGAACCGAGATCAATTAGAGGGAATTGTCTGTCTGGACGAAACTTTTGTTGAACGGATAGAAAAAGGAGAGGAAGAATTGGAAGGCTCAAAAAAAAAGCGAGGAATTAGTAAGCAGAAGGTAAACTTATGCTGCGCAATTGATGCCCAGGGGAGAACCGTAATTCAAGCCAGCGATGTAGGACGGATCAAAGCAACAAGTTCAATTCATGTTTTCCAAGGAAAAATTAAAGAAGGCTGTGACTTGGTTACAGACAGTCAGCGGTCATATCATCGGCTCGTTCAAGAATTGAAGGTAACATGGCATAAGATTCCAAGCGGAAAGAAAAAGGTAGACACTTACACGTTGGATAAAGTCAATTTACTGCATAGCAATCTTAAACAATATCTTCAGCGTTTCAGAGGGGTCAGCTATGCCTTTTTACAAGGTTATATCATTATGTTCAAAGTGAACGAGTTTTATAGAAAAAGTTCCATATTGGGGTCAAGCGAGAGGCTCATGGCTAAGTTAATGACCTTAAAAACGGTTTTAACTTGCAAACAAATTGATCGTCAGGAAGTTTCCTGGCTTGTTTTATAGACTTTTTCCAACACTCGTTCTGGTGATAAAATCTTATGCTCAAGAAAAAAAGGCGTTGATTTCCA
>NZ_GG657558.1:17907-31850 GCF_000157995.1 Holdemania filiformis DSM 12042 | reverse complement strand
AGCTGGGCAACTGATTTTTCAGCATACCAATAAAAATCATCGATCATGTCTTAGAAGATCCGCATTGTGAAATTTGTGGTAAGTGGATAAGGGAATTAGCGCTTTAGATGTAACCTGTGAAATACCTTGGAAAGGCTAAAATTATGGTAACTTTAACTTAAAAGACTTAGTTACATAGATATAATGCTAACAAATTGGAAATGATAAAAATTTAATTAACTATATCACTGTAAAAAAACTAGTCCATGTGTTATACTCAAAACGAAATTATAAACTGAAAAGATTTTGCTTTATTTGTATTCGTGATAGAATGAATATTGTCAATTTATATATCAAAATTTGTTTGTACTAAAAGGAGAAATCATATATGCAACAAGTTAAAAGATTATTATTATTACATATTCCTACGGCACAATGTAATTTGCAGTGTAAGTATTGTTATGTTAAGCAAAGAAATGAATGGAAAAAAGAAAAAAAGAGTTTTGCTCGTTCTCCAGAGTTTATTGCAAAAGCACTTTCTAAAGATAGAGTTGGTGGAACTTGTTACGTGAACCTTACAGCAGGTGGCGAGACTTTACTTGATCCAGAAGTACTTGAACTTATAGAATTATTGCTTGAGGAGCATTTTGTTGAAGTTGTTACAAATGGTACTTTGACTGAACGTTTTAGAGTTTTAGCAAAGCTACCGCCACAAAAATTAAAGCGTCTGGTATTTAAATTTTCTTATCATTATGATGAATTAAAGCGATTGGGGATCATTGATCGTTTTTTTGAAAATGTTAATTTAATGAAGCAATGCGGATGTTCATTTACAATTGAAATGGTGGGGAGTGATAATCAAATTGAAGAAATTGATGAATTGAAAAGGCTTTGTATGCAAAAATTGGGAGCTGTTCCACATGTAACGCTTCCAAGAAACGAGAAAAATACAAATTTAGATATTTATACTAAGCTTGAACGCAGCAAATATATTGAGATTTGGGAAAATAATTTTAATAGTAAGTTTTTGGATTTGAAGCTTAAACTATTAGGCGAAAAAAGGAATGAATATTGTTATGCCGGCTGTTGGTCTTTGTTTATTAATTTAGGCACAGGATTTGCGCAGCCGTGTTATGGTCAATTAATAAATCAGAATATTTTTGTTGATATAAATAAGCCAATTAAATGGATTGCTGTAGGAAAATGCTGTTCACAACCTTATTGCTATAATGGACATGCTTTTTTAACGTTTGGGATAATTCCTGAATTAGATATGCCAACATATTTTGACGTTAGAAATAGGAATTGTGAAGACCGCGATTGGATTGTAAATGAAGTGAAAGATTTTTATAAAAGTAAATTGTATGAGAGTAATGAAGAATATTCAAAAAAGGAGAAAGTAAATAACGAAATTAAGAAGGCTATTAATTTAGTTCCAAGCATTTATCTGACAACTAAAATGCTCATGAAAAAGAGGCTTGAAAATGACTAAAGCCATATTATGGATTAAATCTAAATTGAATAGAAAGCTATGGTTTTATATTAGAGCCTTTTTTGTATCTCCTGATGTGCTTTATATATTAAGAAAACTAAAAAAAAATGATGAAAAGAAAAGAATTGTAATTCTAGGAACCTCTGAATATGGTAATTTTGGAGATCATGCTATTTCTGAGGCAATATTAGATTTCATTGATTCCTGTGAATTAAATAGCAAAGTTTTCGAAATAAATGGTGCAATATATAAAGCGTTTAGAAAAGAAGTGATAAAGATAATACATAAAGATGATATTATTATTTTGCCTGGTGGTGGTTGGTTAAGTGATATCTATAAAGAAGACTCTGATTTAATTTTTGAAGTTTGTAATTTATTCGAAAATGAAATTGTTATCTTCCCACAGACAGTTTATTTTAGTAATAATTGTCCGTACAATTATTATGATAAACTTCAAAAAGCTTTTCAAAAAGAAAATATACATATTTTTGTTCGCGATCAAAATTCTTTTAAACTATTAAACCGAATGCTTATAAATGTAGATATTAAACTTACTCCTGATATTGTAACCTGTATCAGCGAAAAATTTAATGTTAAGCGCAAAGAAAAAATTTTATTATGTCTTCGACAAGATGCTGAGAAAAATATTAATTATGACGTAGAAGTATTCTTATCAAATTTACTGAATAACTATTGTGTAGAACAGTATTCAACAGTTGAAAATATATTAATAAAGATAAAAAATAGACGAAAAAAAATGAGAAAAAAAATTTATGAGGTTGCTGAAAGCCAGTTAATAGTTACAGACAGACTTCATGGAATGTTGTTTGCCCTGATAACTGGAACCCCTTGTATAGCTTTAGATAATTCAACACATAAAGTAAGTGGCGTTTATGCAGAACTCGACAATTTATATCCATATATAAGATATGTTGAAGACATATGGACAATAACACCTGATAGCGTTATAGAATTAATTGGTAAAGCGAACGCCTATGATAAATCTATTCTAAAAGATATGTTTTCTCCGTTAGAAAAGCTTTTAAAAGAGTTAGATGAGAGTTAATCAAATTTATGACTAATTCTTAACATATCACCATTAAGTTTATATTTTCTTTTTGGTAACAGAAAAAGAAAAATTACAGGCTAAAATCTAAATTATTTAGTTTTAGTTAACCATTAGGGTAATAAATTTATCAATATTCTATTGAAAGGAAGTAGAAAGATGAGCAGATCTAAAGAGTTAACTAAAAAAACATTAATAATTGCAATAGGGAGAATATCTACTCAATTAATAGCTTTTCTTTTGCTGCCTTTATATACGAAATTATTATCAACTGAAGAGTATGGATCCGTTGAATTAGTTACTACATTAGTACATTTATTCGTACCTATTGTTTCGTTAATGCTAGATCAGGGGGTTTTTAGAATCTTGCTGAATTGTAAAAGCGAAATAGATAAAAAAAAGGCCATTTCAAGTGGCTTTTGGACGTTGACGGGATTTAATATATTATTTTTTATCATTTTTTGTATTGGCTCAGTCAACATTCATAAAGATTATAAAATTTGGCTGTTTTTAATCCTTATTGCTACAACTTATAATAATTTATTTCTACAGATAGCAAGAGGATTAAATCAGACAAAAGATTATGCTTTAGGGAGTTTTATTAGTTCATTATCTATAATTATAATTAATGTATTTTGCATAGTTTATTTAAAAATGGGAGTAGTTGGTATGTTGTTAGCCACTTTTTGTGGTAATTTAATATCTTGTTTATTTTTATTAATAAAGGTGAAATTCTATAAATATATTTCTTTGAAACATTTGGAAAAATCTTGTATTGTTGAAACATTGGTATATTCTGTTCCCCTCGTCCCTAATCAGTTATCATTATGGGTAATGAATGGCTCTGATCGTTTGATTGTTACCTTGTTTTTGGGCATGTCAGTTAATGGAATCCTTGCTGTATCGCAAAAATTTTCAGCAGCATTTACGACTGTTTTTTGGATATTTCAATTAGCATGGCATGAAGTTGGCGTAATGCATTATTTTGATAAGGATAGAGATATATTTTTTTCAGATATGATTGAGAAAATAATCTTAATGTTTTCAGTGTTTTGTATAGGAACAATAATTATCATACCTTTAGTATTTAATTGGTTTATAAATCCGATGTACAATTCTGCTTATTTTAATATACCAATTTATTTGATAGCTGCTTTGTTTAACGTAGTAATTGGTTTACTGGGAATCGTGTATGTAGCTAAAAAAAATACGTTTGAAATTGCAAAATCAACAATGCTGGCTGCTTTTATAAATATAATTATTAATCTACTTTTGATTAAGTTTTTAGGTTTATTTGCCGCATCAATATCGACGTTTATGGGATATTTGATAACAATGATATACAGAATTATTGATACAAAAAAATATTTGAAAATTAAATATAACTTAAAATTGTATGTTAGTTTAACAATTTCTATTACAGTATGTACATTAGTTTATTATCTCAATAGTAAATTAATCTCATGTGTATTATTGCTTATATTTTTACTATCCGTTATTTATTTTTATAAGGGAATTATATTGTTGTATTTCAAGAAATCAAAAATAATACTAAAAAAATTTTTAATGACCATTTTATCTAGACCTTAAAGACGATTTTTTAGCCAAAATACCATTGAATAATCAATATACAATGAATCAAGTACTCTTCCTTGTGTATCAATTATAACAATTTTAAGTCCTGGATCTTCCGAGGTTTCTTGTTTCCCGTTTATGATGATATTATTATTATCAAATTTTATACTTGCATTCTTAGATTTATATTCTTTTACTAAGCTGTTATCCTCTTCATAAAATAATACTTGATCATTTTGAGTTACCATAATGAAATCTTTGTCTTTATTATTGATAAAATCAAAGTGAATACCAACATTATTTAACATTTTATTTTCGTATTCTCCAATAAAAGAATGTCCATCGGTTCCATTATAGCTAATTGCAAATGTAAATCCTGATTCTTGAATATAATCAAAGTAATTGTAAATATCATCGACACTTTGTAATAATTTTTCCATCGTATCATTGTAGAGTTGATCTAAAGCTGTTTCATACGATTCAATTTTTTTCGGCTTTGAAGTGCTTAAGTGATAATCTTGTTCTAAGACTTCAATCAACTTATTCATGAGTTTTGTAGAACCACGGATATTTGTATGCCAAATGTCACCGTCCTGATCAAAATGAAAGTTCATTTCTTCATAGAGATCGTTAAAATCGATGAATTGAATTTCTTTGCTTTGAGCATATTGCTTAATATATTGAAGCATATTGTATTCGTGCTGGGTGACATAGTAAGGAGTTTTGACTAATAAGAGCGGTAAATTCTTTTTCCTGCATAGATCAATAATTTTATCAAGATATTGCAGATTGGTTTCATCGGGTTTTACAGTTTCTGTTTGATGGTAGGTATCTCGTTCTATTTTTTTATCAGATTCAGGATAGCCCATAGTCCAACCGAAAAAAGGATTGAAGTGCTTTTCGAAAGGAAATTTAAAATCATCCATTGTCATTTCATTCCATCGTGAGTGATAGAGTCTCAAATCTAACAAATAATCCAATTTCAGTGATTGATCACTTATTTCTTTTAGAGATTGAGCTCGATAGATCTCATTTCGCAAACCTTCAGAGTTCTTTTTATAAATTCCGTCTGTTTGGCAGGCCTTAGAGCTCTCCAGAAGCCCGAAGACATCGAGGACGATAACTTGAGGTGTTTGAGTTTTTAGCGCTTGTTTGAGGTAGTAATAGGTCTGTGAAAAGGGTTGACACTCGCCTGCGAAAACATAACTATAAGCTCCTGTTTTCTTCCAGAGAATTGCTGGATTGAAGGCATAGTAAGAATGACTGGAGCCAAGGAAAAGGACATCTAACGAATCTTTTTCGAGCGCGTAGAAACCTTCTGTTTTGTTCGTCATATCATCCGGCGCTTCATAGTATTCCGGACGCAAAACAATTGAAAAGTAAGTCGTCAGCAGACAAGCTGTGATCACTAATAATATACATTTAAATATAAACTGAATTGTTTTCTTCATTGTCATTACCTTCTTTAATTAAAACTGAATGTAAATAAATTGATTCGCATCATATCCTGTTCCATACACGCCAAGAATAAGGAAAGTGGAGAATAAGAGAATATAAATTAAGAAACGAAATACAAAATTTCTTTTTCTAAACCATTTGATCATATCGAAATGATTTCGCAGGAGATCTAAAATTACAATAATCAATATGAAGAACAAAGCGATGGAGAGTTCTTTTGAAGAGATTTTAAGTAAATCTAAGTTGAGCTTAAAGGATGGGAAAAATAATGCTTTCTGCAATATTGCCAGTGCTTGTTTAACATCGGTTATTTTAAAGAATACCCATGAGATAGTAATTAAAACAAAGTTAAGTATAATCTTTAAAAATCGGATTAGTGAATTCGAAGCTTTCTTCGATAGATGTATGATTTGTTCAAATATTTGTAAAAGGGCATGAAAGAGTCCCCAGAGAACAAACGACCAAGAGGCACCATGCCATAAACCGCTAATCAGGAAGACAACAATCAAATTCCTGTATTTCTTTGTGGTCCCTTTGCGATTTCCACCTAACGGAATATAAATATAATCCCGCAGCCATGAACTAAGGGAAATATGCCAGCGCCGCCAGAACTCAGAGATACTCTCGGCAAGATAAGGTGTTTTAAAGTTTTCTTCAATCTTGAATCCAAAACATTTCGAGATACCAATTGCCATATTAGAATAGGCATCAAAGTCTAAATAAATTTGAAAAGAATATAAGATCATGGCAATCCATAGTAAACCTCCTGAGGCTTCTTGCCATTGGAAGTAAATGGAATCGACTAATATTAATAAATTATCAGCGATCACTACTTTTTCAAAACAGCCCAAGGCTGTACGGATCAACCCTGATTCAATCCGGGATGTTTTCCAGGAACGCTGCCTTTTTAACTGTGTAAAAAAGGATTTTGGTCGATTAATCGGCCCAGCTGTAAAAACTGGAAAAAAGGAAAGATAAAGCCAGCAATTTAGATAACTGGTTTCTGCGTCCATCCTTTTTTTAACAACTTCAATACAATAGCTGATTGCTTTAAAGGTATAAAAGGAGATGCCAACAGGCGCTAGCCAGGAAAAATGGAAGAAAGGAAATATAAGTTTATAATATTTGAAAATAACTAAGCCCGCTACTAATACCACAATAGCAATTAATAGTTCGGAGTTTTGCTTTTTTCTTTTTGTTTTACTTAGGCGCAGCCCAAGAATATAGACAACAAGACTTACTACAAATAAATAGATAACGCCCAATAGCCCGAATGAACTGACATAAAATAAATTAATCAGAGTGAGCCAATAGTTTTGAATCCGTTTAGGTATTATATAGTAAATAACTAAACTGATTATTAAGAAAGCTGCGAAATTTAATGAGGTGGGCTGCATGGTTGTTCTCCTTATCTTTAATGGAATAATCTATAGAATTGCGAGTACAACTGAGGATTAGTGAGCGCAATATTGTCTGAGTCCGGAAGAAAGAATAAAGATAAATTATATAAAATACCAATCAGGCATAGAAATAAAACTGTATATATGAATATTTTTCTTACTTCTTTATCTTTCATTTGAATATAAAGAGAAAAGAGAATAAGCGTGGTTCCTATAAAGATAAAAATTGCAAAATCGGAAATGTAACGTTGTAATAACCCTGCACATTGAATGTCAATAAACATAATAAGAATACCGAGGATTAGAAAAGTAAGATAGCTAATTAAAGTTTTATGTTTTTTTATTCGTTTCAAATATGGCAATAAAATTGAGAAATAAAGGATAGGATTACAGGATAAGAGTCCCCCAGTCATTGATTCTCGAGTAAGTTCCCCTATATAATTTGTATTAAATTCAACGTACTGAAGATACGGAAAGACAGATTGGATATTCGGAAACTGAAATAAATAAGTGAAAATTCCTATAAAGAATCGATCAAAAACAAAACCTCTCCGAGTCATATCGTTGGTCGTTAAATTATAGCTTGATCCAAAATCAAAAGGAGAATCAAAGCGTGTCCAGTTATAGAACATTAATCCTGCAGCGATGATGACATAGGGGAGTAAGGCAACCATAAGGTATTTTTGGTTTTGTTTTTCTCTTAGATTCTTTAATTCGGGTAGGAAGAAGAGGAATGCTAAGAAAGAACCGAGAATCAGTTGCGGTCTGCAGGCGGCAACGAAGGCCATACAACAAGATCCTATAAACAAAATTTTGCAATTAAGCGAATGATCAGTTTGCCTGGATTTCAGCCACAAAAATAGTCCCCAGATCGTAAGCGCCAATCCCATCATAATGGGTACTGAATAAATATCAGGACGTCTGGCTATGAAAAAAGCTCCGCTGCCCAATATCGTGGCTGAACTTAGTAATAGACTTAAACCGAGTGGTATTTTTCTTTGATAATATCGAATAACAATTTCTTCAAAAAACAAGAAAACTCCTAGAATGAAGAAAGTTTCAGAGATCATAATTGGAATGGGATTAGGAAGATGAGTTCCTGTAATTAAAAAATAGGGAAGATAGAAGACTAGTTCCGGACCAATTCCAAAATATACAAAATACTTACCTTTATAATAAGCAAAATCCCAGAAATAATAGACATCTTCCTGGATTCGGAGCGAACTATCATAGGGATTTGATAGTTGTTTTAATTCTTCTGAAGGATCAACGAGTAAAGATGTCTGTCCCTTAGCTAATGCTTCCGCTAAATAATGATATTCTTGAGGATGAGGATAGGCTGTATCTTTCCAGAAGAAAGGATTAGAGAAAAGCACAAGAGCAAATAACAGGATATGGCATGAAGCAGTTACTATAATCATAGTCTTCCGTTTTGTTGAATTTCCTTTAAAAGAGAGAGTAAAGAAGCTGCGATGCTGATATAATTGATAAATAAGGATGAAGAGGATGAACATCGTTAAAATTCTTAAAGTTTGTATTTTCAAGGGAACTCGAACATTTATTTCAGAAGCGATTATAGTAAATTTGGCGTTATCTGGATTATAGAAAGAAATACGTAGACTTTTTACATCACCATAGGGGTGTATTCTAATGATATGAGTTTCTTCCAGAGATTCAATATAAGTTTGATTCCCTTTATAACTCATTTGGGAATGACCTTCATCGCTATAATTGATTTTTAAATCGAGCGTAGTTGGGCAGCCATTTCCTTCACAGTGCAGATTGATTTTTATATTCTGGACATTTTGATTTAAATAATTATATTGTATTGTTTGTAAACTTTGATCTGGGAATACTAATTTATCGGACTTATAATTTCCGTCAATAGAAATTTGATAGCCAGGTTTACTTTGAGGAAATGTAAGTGATTCCCAAGTGCGCCAGTTAAAAATGAAAACTTCAATGGACATGACAACAAGTAAAAAAATGAAATAAGGATAGAATTTCTTTTTCTTCATTTTCCTCTCCCCTGTAAAAATAAATCCCCAATATAGTTCTTAAAAAAATAATACACAATTTAATCAAGAAATTCTATAGTTAGTGTAAAGTTGTAAAAGAAATGTAAGTATGAAGTATGTAGAAAGCCTAGTTTGATTCTGATATACTATTAGCTAAAAGGAGTCCTGAAACATGTTAAAAGAAATAAGTTTAACGCTTTTTCATAATCAAGAATTAATTAGTTTACTTCTAATTGAAGGTGTTATCCTGATTGTTTCTTTTATGATATATAAGAGTTTAAAGGAAAAAAATGAAATAATAAAGCCTCAGTCAAAAGAAACATCCGCTGGAAAGGCGGTCTGGAATGCTTTCGACATTTTAATATGCGGGACAATAACATTAATGTTCCTGGTTGTTGCATTCTGGCAATTGGGGGACACTGAACTGCCGCAAACGCGTTGGCAGCCAACCCAGTCGAATGAATCTTTTATTTTACAGATTGCGGATGGTAGCAGTGCCTTTGATCGAATTTATCTGCTTTCTGGTGAGGGGGATAATAATGCATTAGAAAGCGGTTATCAAATTGGTTTAAGAAATGTCTTAATCGAAGGATCCAATGATTTAGTAGATTGGGATAATATTTCGCAAATTGATAACAGCAGTTATCTCCAGTGGAAAATTATCGAAGGACAATGGAATTATCGCTATCTTCGTATCACGGCTGGAGAAAAGAATAATGTTATTAATGAAATTGGATTGAAGCGAGCGGGATTTAATGATTTTTTACCATTGACTGTTTATTCGAGTGATACTGAAGGCACTTACGATCCGCAGTTGGTTATTGACGAGCAGTCTAAGCTGAAGATCGATCCGTTGTATCTGAATGAAACCTATTTTGACGAGATCTATCATGTTCGCAACGCTCAGGAAATTGCTGAAGGTCAGGTTATGTATGCTTTCGTCCATCCGCTTTTGGGAACGCAAGTTATTGCGTTTTTTATCAAATTATTAGGTAATAATCCTTTTGCGTGGCGATTTGGCGGGGTTCTTTTCAGCGCTGCGATGATCCCTCTGTTGTATGATCTTTGCCGCAGATTATTTAATAAGACTTTTTACGCAGCTCTGGGAGCTGTTTTCCTGGCCTGTGATTTTATGCATTTAACAACGGCGAGAATCGCTACGTTGGAACCTTTTTCTGTTTTCTTTATTTTACTGATGACTTATTTCATGATTCGTTATTGCTTGATGAACTTTTATGTGGATGATTTTAAGAAATCATTAGGTTTATTAGCCGCAGCTGGAATCAGCATGGGAATTGGCGTTTCCGTAAAATGGACAGGTGTTTATGCTGGGATGGGATTGGCCGTATTATTTTTCAGCAGCTTAATCAGCCGTTATGTTGAATACAGACTGGCGAAACGAGCGAAAGAACCAACCGCATTAGAAAAACATAAAATTGAAGTTTTCCCTAAATACTGTTGGATTACCCTTCTTTGGTGCTGCCTGTGGTTTGTTTTGATCCCTTTGATTATCTATGCCTTATCTTATTTGCCGTGTATAATCAATCGCGGCGAGGGATGGAGTCTAAGCGGAGTTTTCAAGCAGACTATGGGGATGTATAACTATCATGCGAATCTTGACGCAACCCATCCTTTTCAATCGGTATGGTGGCAATGGATACTGGATGCCCGTCCAATTTGGTATTATCATCATATCAGTGAGAATCTTGTTTACACCATCTCAGCTTTTGGCAATCCGCTGATTTGGTGGTCTGGATTTATTGCGATTCTTTTCTGTGTCTATGATTTTATCAGAAATAAAACAAAAACAGCGGGAATGATTTTAGTCTGTTATTTTGCTCAGCTCATTCCTTGGATGTTAGTCACTCGCTGTGTTTTTATTTATCACTATTATCCTTCAGTTCCATTTTTAATCGTCGCGCTTGTTTACGGATTGAAATGCTTGATTGACAAGGATGCTCGTTACGAAAAGCGGATCAAAATTTTTACCCTTGCCTGTATTTTGCTTTTTGTTTTATTTTTACCTGCGACAGCTGGCTTTGGCACAACTCAAGCTTATATTGATGGATTTATGCGATGGTTTCCAAGCTGGTACTTTGGATAAAAGGAGGGCAAAAGATGAAGCGAAAGCAACAACTGTTTTTTGTTCTATTCTGTCTTGTTATTGCCTTGTTATCTTTAGCTCCTTATTGGACTCATGGAGTTAATCTGGAGCATGACACAAGTTTTCACTTAAGCCGGATTGAAGGTTTGGTGCAAAGTTTTAAAGACGGAATTTTTATGCCGCGAATTTATCCCTATAAGAATAATAATTTTGGATATGCCAGTCCGTTGTTCTACTGTGATTTTTTCTTAATTATACCCGCCTTACTCTATAATGCGGGCTTAAGCTTGGCGCGCAGCTATCAGTTCTTACTTTTGCTTTGCAGCTTTTTTTCGGCTTGGTTTATGGGAAAGCTAACGATAAAGCTTAGCCGGCAGCAGCCCGCAATGTATTTGGCTGCATTTCTTTATGTTTTTTCACTCTATCGATTCACCGATATTTATGTTCGCGGAGCTTTAGGGGAAGTGCTGGCTTTTATCTTTATGCCTGTGGCTTTAATTGGAATCTATGAAGTCCTTTGGGGTGATGAAAAAAAATGGTCTTGGCTAATGACGGGCTATTCAGGATTACTTCTTTCCCACACGCTATCCTTTTATCTGATGGTTCTAATTTTGCTTGTTTTCATCCTTATTCGCTGGCATGTGTTAAATCAGCAGAGACAGAGGGGAACAGCGATCATCAAAGCAGCTTTATGGGCAATCGGCTTATGTTCCTTTTATCTCTGGCCGATGCTGGAACAAATGACAAGTCAAGAGCTATACTTACATTATTATGCAGGAAGTTCTGATTTGGCATCAACCGCATTAAATGCCTGGCAATATACTGAAATGACGATGAATTTTTCCGTTTCTAATGTTGCTTATGATCCAGGGCAGGCAATGACGACCAATCTGGGCGTTTTGATACCTATTTTACCGTTGCTCGGCGTATTTCTCTTTAATCAAGAAAAAACCAAAGAGAGTAATTTTCTTTATCTGATTTGCGGTTTGGGTTATCTTTGTTACTTCTTATGCAACCGATTATTTCCCTGGGAATATTTTGCGTGGATGCGAATTATTCAGTTTCCGTGGCGATTGATGAGTCTTGCGGATTTATTTCTATGTCCTGCTGCGGCGATTATCTCCGTAAGATTCTTTAGAAGATCGGGCATCATAGTTGTTCCGATTTTAATTGTTTATGGAATAATGGTGGGGCTTATACGGATTATGCCCGTTGCTGAAAGACCAATTATTTTTGGGACAGACATGCCGTATGAAGCTTTGATTGATGGAACTTTATTGGATCCATACTATGGCGATTCTTTTTATGTCCGACCTGAAATCGCCGGTGCAGATTATTTGCCAGTGGCTCAAACCGATTATCGTACAGCATCCCGTTGTGTGACTGTTGAAAATAAAGAAATTGCCTGCGGCATTGAAAAACAAGGAAACAAAACAAGTTTTGAAATTACCAAGATGGGAACCAATACATGGATGCAAATACCGGTAACTTATTACAAGGGGTATACTGCTGCGGCGGTGGATACGAATGGTAAACAATTCAAACTTCCTGTAATAAAAAATAAAGAAAGCGGATTGGTTGAAGTGAATAATAAGAATGTTACATCGGGAATAATTACTATTACTTATTCAGGAACCTGGATCCAAAAAGCATCTGCGCTGCTTACTTTCTTAACCTGTTGTTTATGGACCTGCACTCAACTTATCTATGGAAAAAAGGATAGATCAATATAAAAATGGGGAATACTATTTTTAGAGGTGAATGAAATGAATTCTATGGATAACGAAATTGTTAAAGATTTAAATGAATTATTAAGAGGGTGTCATATGGGTGCATCGACGTTTAAGGAGTATTTAGTCGAAGCGCAATCAGAAAAGTTAAGAGAAACATTAAAGCATTCGTTAGATATTTTTCAGAAACATGAAACTGAATTGACAAGCAGAATTAATTCCTATGGTGAGGATGCGGCAGATTCTACTGGGATCATGGCTGTCTTATCTGAAATGACTGAGAAGATTAAAACGATGATGGCAGATAGTGACGAAGAAATTTTGAATCAATCGATAAAAGCGATGGATATGGGATTAAAAGCATGTCATGATTTTATTGATAAACATAAACAAGTACCTGAAGAATTGTTATTTGTCATTCATGATCTTGAAGCGGATTACAAAAAGGTTTATCGTGATTTGACAGAATTAAAGTTAAATAATTATTAAGGCTTGATTGCTTAACGCATTCAAGTTTTTTATTTAGAAGAAATCGTTAATTTTATAGGTTATTTGAAGAAGAAAATGAAGCTTTACGAATCAAAATATGATAAACTAGTTAAGGTTAAAGAGTTAAGGAGTTTAATATGTTAGAAAAAATAAAAGAAAAATTTTTAAATAAAAGCTTTTTATCGTTTGCTTTTATCGGCGCGTTCAATACGATTTTATCTCAGATATTATATATGATTTTCGTTAGTTTCAGTATCGCAGTATCGACTTCAAGTTTACTTGGTGATGTTGTTCCTATGTTTTTTTCTTATTTTTTAAACATGCATTTTACTTATCATGAAAAACCGAATTGGAAAAGCTTTATTTCATTTCCAATCAGTTATCTTCCGGGAATTATCATTAATATGGTAATGACTGTAATCTTCGTTAACTGGATCGGCGTGGACAAACTTTTCGCCAAAGCTTTCGCCTTGCCGCTGACAATTCCGATTAATTACTTGACAATGTCCTTAATCGTAAAATTAACATCGAATAAAGATAAAAATTAAGGTGAGTAAGGCCGGTTCCAGTGTTTTCTGGGCCGGCTTTTATAGAAAGTCAGTTTGATCTATGATATGATTTACAAGGTGATT
>NZ_GG657558.1:13165-17253 GCF_000157995.1 Holdemania filiformis DSM 12042 | reverse complement strand
TGTTTATATCCTTTGCGATTTTATTTAGTTTGGCTGCTTATCTTTTTGTTAGTAAAAAAGAGAATGCCTTTGTTGATATGTCAATCATCGTTTTACCTATGGCAATCTATGCGGTTGCGATGTTTAGTCGGAATAAGGAAATTCCCTGGATTGCGCCCGCGCTAGCTCTAATTTTTATAGCTTATTATAGTTTGCGATTCACAAAGTGGATGAAGAAAATTATTGAAATAATTGAAAAATTCTTTTTCAGACATGGTAAATTTATTTTCTTTATTCTTATTCCTGTTCTTATGATGATGTTTGCGGCTTATGTTAATTTCTTTAAACCTGATTATTTATATGATTATGCCTATTATTTTAATAATCATCAAGATTATGACATGGTCAAAGATTATTATTTCATTTATTCCCATATTTTCGATAATATTCTTAACATTATACGGTGGATCGGCGTTATCTTGATTCTTTGGAAAGCTCATTCAGAAGAACAAAACTATATAAAATCCTTATTTGTTATGATGTTGATTTTATTTTTAAACCCATTAGCGACGACCGCGGTGGCCTACTTGATTGCTTCTAATGTATTTTACCGTACTGTAGAAGTTTTGTTTAATCCATTTACAGAGATGTTGATTTTATTAGCTGTTATTCAATATCTTGATCATCGAGAATGGATAAAACGGATGTTATTAGTTATTCTTTGTATCGAGATTGTAGTCGGACATGTAGCTTCTTATTTGGATTCTGATTGGGGATTATACACCTTTCATGTAAATGGAGGGAAAACAGTGAATCCGATCTATAAAATCAGTGATGAGGAAATTGAGGCGATACATGTTCTTGAGGGGTTAATTGAGCGTGACCAAAATCGATTTAACGATGAGCATCAACCGACAATTATTTCTCATGCGGAAGGAGTAAGAACTTTTCTTCCTAATGTATATCAGATATTTACTGCACGGGATTACTATTATATTTGGAATCGCGTCGATTGGATTTTCTATGATTTAGCTCGCAGACATTATGATTGGGAAACTCCAGCAACAGAAGATTATGCTCGTTCATGTGGTTATTTGGATTATTATGACGTTGATTATCTTATTATTCAGTATTGGGAAAATCCAGAATTTGATAAGGCAACTGATGCTTGCGCGATAACAGAGATAACTACATCGAAGTTTAAGATTAAGAGTGTGACAAAAAATGAATAGAAAACGAATATTAATTTTATTATTTTGCTTATGCTTAACTGTGGTGTTCTGCATACCGTTGTTTTCTTCGGTATCGCTCTATTCAGGTCATGATACTGATTATCATATAGCTAGAATCTATTCTTTATCTAAAGCAATCCAATATCACGATTATTTTCCATCTCTATTTTACCTTCAAAGTTATGGATATGGATATGCTTCGCCTCTTTTCTATTCAAATTTCTTAATCTATATACCAGCAGTTTTAAATGCAATCGGAG
This sequence comes from Holdemania filiformis DSM 12042, assembly GCF_000157995.1. GTDB lineage: Bacteria > Bacillota_I > Bacilli_A > Erysipelotrichales > Erysipelotrichaceae > Holdemania > Holdemania filiformis. Next base: position 15,782 of record NZ_GG657558.1, on the reverse strand, counting down.
TAAATATTACAACAAGTTATAAAATGTTCATTTTTATGTGTGTGTACCTAACGTCGCTTTTAATGTTTTGGTGTTCATATCGTATTTTTAAAGATTGTAAAAGCGCTGCAGTTTCTAGTGTTTTATATATCTTTTCAAACTACTTTATAACAGATGTATTCTATAGAGGTGCTTTGGGAGAAGTACTTGCATTTATGATTGTTCCAATAATCATGTTAGGTGCTTATAATCTGATTGAAGGTAAAGGAAATGATTGGTTTTTGCTTACCATTGGGTTTTCGTGTCTGTTATTGGTTCATAATATCAGTTTTATTTTAATATGTTTTACTTTTGGATTATATTTGATGATTAATATAAGGAAGTTTCTAACAAAACGTGTATTGTTAAATTTGTTTAAAGCAGTGATACTTTCAATAGGGTTAACCGCATTTTTTCTTTTCCCAATGTTAGAACAATTGAACGTAGGGATCTATCGAGTATCATCTTATTTTTCGGATGATAGTTTTGCTAAAAGTCTATTGACGTTTTCAGAAGCGATCTCTATTTTTCCAGGAACCGGTATGATTTGGGGAATAGAGGACAACAAAATTAATATGAGCATTGGAATAATTCAAATTTTTATAATTTTAATTTCTTTATTAAAATATAAAGAAAATAAGCGAGCATTCTTTTATGCGATGATTATATTGATTGTAATCTTGATGACAACTCGATATTTTCCATGGCAATATCTGCTTAAACCTAATTTTATTCAGTTTAGTTGTCGATTATTAATAATAGCTATACCTCTATGTGCTATTCTTGGAGGGTTTTTGGTTAAGTCAAATTTGCGTTTATCCGTTTTAATAATAATGTTAGCAGTAGGCTTCGGGTTATTTCAAATCTATCCTTTGATTTCATTATCAAAAATAGATGAAAATAATCTAAGAACATTAGACTTATACTATAATGGTCAAGGGGACAGATTAAGTGAAGAAATTTGGGCTTTAGGAGCTTTAGATTATATGCCTATAACAATTTATGATCAGCTACAAACTCGTGAGAAAAGTATATTAGTAAATGATGGACAGAGAATTTTAAATTATAAGCAAGATTATAATCTATTAACATTTGAGGATGAGAGAGAGTCTTTAGTTGAATATGTACTTCCTTTAATCTATTATAAAGGTTATAAAGTTGTTGGAATTTTTGATGACAAAGAACAAAGTTTGAATGTATATCCAAATGAAGAAGGGTTTGTTTCTTTTTCAAATAACACTCTTTCAACAAATGTACACTATGAAATAAAATATTCTGGCACTTTAGTTCAAAGCTTAAGTAAAATAGTATCTATCATAAGTATATTTATTTTAATTTACATGAAGTGTTATGAATCAAATATTAAAAATATAAAGAGAGGGATATATTTATGAGTAAAGTTGCAGTCTTAATTCCATGTTATAATGAAGAACTAACAGTTGAAAAAGTTGTAAAAGATTTTAAAAAAGAATTACCTACCGCGGATATCTATGTCTATGACAATAACTCTAAAGATAAAACTGCAACTTTGGCATTAGCTGCAGGCGCGATAGTTAGAAAAGAAACTGCACAGGGAAAAGGAAATGTTGTACGCGCAATGTTTAAAGATATTGATGCTGACGTTTATATTCTTGTTGATGGTGATGATACTTACCCTGCTGATGAGGTACATAAATTGATTCAACCTGTTCTAGAAGGATGTGCGGATATGGTTATAGGAGATCGTCTTTCTAATGGAACATATTTTGAAGAGAATAAACGAGGCTTTCATGGATTCGGTAATAATTTAGTTAAAAATCTGATTAATTTTCTTTTCAAAAGTAATATTAACGATATCATGACCGGATATCGTGTCTATAGCCGTAGATTTGTAAAAAATATGCCGGTTATGAGTTCGGGATTTCAAATTGAAACTGAGATGACGATATTCTCACTAGTTTACCGCATGAAGCTTGTTGAAATACCGATAACATATCGAGATAGGCCAGCGGGAAGCGAGTCAAAACTAAATACATTTTCAGATGGTTTTAAGGTTTTAGTAAAGCTATTTGATTTGTTTAAAAACTATCGACCTATGTTATTTTTTAGTTGTATTTCTATTTTGTTTGTAACTTTAGGTCTGCTAATAGGAATACCGGTCATTACAGAGTTTGTTAAAACTGCATTCATTACTAAAATTCCAAGTGCGGTACTTGCGGCTTCTTTGTTTATTATAGCTTTTCTGCTTTTTATGGTTGGAATTATCTTAGATGCTATTAAAAATCAGATGTGTATTTTATTTGAATGTCAATTGAACCAATTTGAATATCAAGAAAAGTGTAAAGTGAGGTAAATATGAAAAAATTGTTAATTCTTGCAATCAGTGTATTAGTGCTCACAGCGTTCGGCAGTTTTGCTTTTATTTTATTTAACAACATATATCAAGATGAAGGAAATTTTGATGATTATAGAGATAATGCTCCTGTTGTTAATATTGACGAAACAGAACAAGTGTTAAAAATTACTTCTGACGTTGGAGAGTTAGTTGAAGATTGGAATCATACGTATCGAGTTATGGCACATGCCTTAGGTGGCATTGGAGATTATGATTACACGAATT
>NZ_GG657558.1:2930-12737 GCF_000157995.1 Holdemania filiformis DSM 12042 | reverse complement strand
TGCCTGCCCGGAATGTGCGTGGAGCGACGGGGCGCAGTCGCTGAAGCCGGCGAAGTTCGCCTCTCTGATCGAAAAGGGCCGTGCGATTGCCAAGGTTATCGGCCGGGAATTGTAAGACCCGGCAGTCCGGCAAAAAGAAAAGCCGTTATCCAATAAATTGAGAATAGTCAAAACTAAAAATAAGTCTGAAAAGAAAAGCTGTTTCCCGAACCATCCGAAGACTGGATCAGGAAGCAGCTTTTTCTATTTCTTTTCTTTATTTTTTTCCTTCGGCGTCGGCTTGGTTTTCAGTTCCATAAAATCGTCCGTGTCGAAGAACTCCGCCAGGGTAATTCCCAATCCGTCGCACAGCCGTTTAATCGTGGCGATCGTCGGGGAACTCGTTTCCCGATTCATCAGATTATTGACCGTCGACTGAGTCATGCCGCTGATCTGAGACAGCTGGTAGAGGGACATTCCCTGTTCTTTGGCCAGCGCCTGAATTCTGAGCTTAATCGTATGGGAAAGCTCGTTGCTCATCTTCATCTCTCCTTTTTCCTATCTTTTAATTCTTCCGTTTTTATTTTACCAGAAAAGCCGCGCGGTGGACAGCTTTTCTCACGCGAAATCATACGGAAATCCCAAGTTAACAGGAAATTTAGGCATCCTGCAGCAGCTGCAGGATCTCTTTTAAGCCGCCTTCGGCATGCGGCCCCAGCGTCATGGCTGTCAACGCTCCGCACGCGGAAGCGATCCACATGCATTCAGCGAGAGGTTTTCCCTGCAGGACCGATGCGGCATACCCTGCGAAAAAAGCGTCGCCGGCGCCGTTGGAATCCGCCAGCTTAATCGGCAGAGCCGGGAAGCTTTGCGTTTGTTCCGGTTGGATCAGCTGCGCGCCCCGCGAACCGCAGGTCACGACGACGGCCCGCATGCGGTATTGGAAATAAGCCGTCAGCGGCCGGCCCAGCGTCTGTTCCAGAAGTCTCTGCTCCTCTTCGTTAACCTTCAGGTGCGTGCATAAGCGCATCGCTTTTTCAAACAGGTCCGGATCGATCTGATCGCATAAAGGTCCCGGATCGAAGAATATTTCCCGGTCGGCGCCGAAGGTGTGCAGATATGCGACGGCATTTTCACTGTCTGTTCCATAGATCAGATACAGTCCCGTCAGGCAGCAGGCGCGGTAATTCAACGCCGGAATCCGTGCCGGATCAAATATTCCTTCGCAGCCGCGGTAGGTCATAAATGTTCGTTCCTTCTGATCATCCAACAGGATCATGCAGAAACCCGTCTTTTGATCCTCGATCACAAACAGTCCGTCCGCCGGCAGTTCATTGCGGTGAAAAAAAGCCTGGACTTTTTCGATCGACTCCGCGCCGACTGCGGAATATAAAACCGGGTCCAATCCGAATTTTTTTAAGGTGAACGCGGCGTTGATCGGACAGCCGCCAATCCGTTCAAACGTATCCTGAATCAGCGTATCCTGGCCCTTGACAGGAAACTGGCTCAGCAGGCAGTACCGGTCCAGACACAGTCCGCCCAACATTAATACAGGGTTCTCCATGGTTGATTTCCTCGCTTTATTTTTACCATAACGGATATATTATAGTGAACTCAGCCTTGAAAGTCCATCGAACCCGGGTGGAAAACGACGAAATTTGTAACCAACCGGCCGCCGTTCTATGATAAAATGAAGATGTCGAAAACCCGCGGCCTTTCCGGCTTGCTTTTTCTTCCGGTTGCGCCGTCAGGGATTTTCACCTTCTTGTTTCCGCTGCTTTTGACCAAGGAAGAAGTGCGGAAGACGAAATAAAGAGCGAGGTCAACAAATGAAACAATCTGAACAGGAAATGAAAGAGTGGGCGCAGCAGCTCAACGCCGTCCATCTTCCCCGGTGGGAGGAACTGCCGGATATCGACTTGTATATGGATCAGGTCATGACGCTGATGGACCGGTATCTGGATTTACTTCTGGGCCGGAGTCACGAAAAGATCATCACCCCGGCCATGGTCAACAATTACGTCAAGCTGAATCTGATTCCGGCGCCGCATAAGAAGCAATACAACCGCGTGCATCTGGCCTATCTGGTCGCCATCACCATTCTCAAGCAGGTTGTGACGATCAAGGAGGTCCGCGTCGGTATTTTGTACCAGGCTCATCTGAGCGGCACGCGCAACGCGTATAACCTGTTTTGTACGCAGCAGGAATACGAATTGAAGAAAGCGGCCGCGGAAATTGATCCGCAGCTGGCGCTCGAAGCGCCGCCGGAACAGATTTCCTTTGATAATCTGGCACTGAAAATGGCGTCCGGAGCGTTCGCCCAGAAAATTGTCGCGGAGAAAGCGGTTGCGCTGCAGGAGCGGGAATTAAAGCAAATGCAGGAAGAACATAACCGCAGTCTGCAGAAATGAGCCGCTTTGTCGTCATCGGCGGGGCCAACGTCGATATCATGGGAATTGCCGATCATCCGCTGCGCCCGCAGGATTCCAATCCGGGAACGATCCGGACCATGCTGGGCGGCGTCGGCCGCAATCTGGCGGAAAATCTGGCGCGGTTAGGTGAGAACGTCAGTCTGGTCAGTGTGGTCGGCGACGACAGTTTCGGCCGCTGGATCCTCGAACAGGGACAGGCGTGCGGCGTAGACATGCGCTGGGTTCAATCCCTTCCGGATCAGCGAACCTCGGCCTTTCTGGCGATTCTGGATCCTGATCACGATTTGCACAGCGCGATTGCGGACATGACGATTCTTAACCAACTCGATCAAGCTTGTCTGCGCCCGGTGCTGAATTCGCTTCAACCCGAGGATTTGTTGATCTGGGATACCAATCTGAATCCTGAACTGATCCACTGGATTGCCGATCAGGCCCCCTGTCCGCTGGCCATGGATCCGCTCAGCGCGTCCAAAAGTGAAAAAGCCCGGCCGGTTCTGAATCGGCTGACCTATTTCAAGCCGAACCGGGCGGAAGCGGAACGGCTGTGCGGATTTGCGATTCCAACGCCTGCAGAGATCCGCGCCGCGCTGGATTGGTTCGCGGAGCAGGGCGTTGAGGAAACCGTGCTCTCGCTGGGCGCGCAGGGAACGGCGGTCGGAATGGGACAACAGCGGCTTCTGATGACGCTCGATCCGCTTGAACCGGTCAACACGACCGGTGCGGGCGACTGCTTCTTTGCGGTCTATGTTTCCTTACGCACCCAAGGCGCTTCGATTGCGGACGCGGCGGAATGCGCGGCGGCCGGGGCGGCGCTGACCTTAAGCGATCCGCTGTCCGTCAGCCCCTTGCTGAACCGGCAGGCGCTCACGCTATGGCGCAGCCGGCTGCATTGCCGCTGGCTGGATCTGAACCAGGTTTAACCTTCTCTTTCGATATTCTGCGGCCTGACCGCAAGCGAAATCCAATTTTAATAAAGAAAGAAAAAGGAGAACGATGATGGAAGAAGTATTGAATATTATTTGTGACGAAACTTTGACTTACCAACAACAGCTGCTTGCCCTGGCTCGTCTGGCGGAAAACATGGACGACACGCTGCAGCGGTCCCCGGAGTATCTTCAGGGTGAGCGCGAAGGCATTTTCTGCGATCTTGGCGAAGGTCTGGCACCCTACCGTCCGCGCTATATTTGTCCGGATTATAAGCAGCTGATGGAAAAGGGTTCCCCGTTTCTCGGTCTGACGCCGCCGCAGGATCTGTTGGAAGCGACCAACGCTTTGCTGATCATGTACCATCATGTGCCTTCGATCACCTCGTTTCCAGTGTATCTGGGCAATCTCGATGAGCTGCTGGAGCCGTTTGTTTTGAAAGAAACGCCGCAGCGGGCAAAACAGATTCTGAAGATGTTTCTGCTGCACATCGACCGCACGCTGACCGATTCCTTTGTGCATGCCGATCTCGGGCCGCAGGCGAGCCGCACCGGCGAATTGATTCTGGAGCTGACGGAAGAAATGCAGTGTGCGATGCCGAATCTGACGTTGAAATACGATTCGCAGCAGACCAGCGACGATTTTCTGAAACGCTGCGCGCTGTGCATGCTGAAAACTGCCAAGCCGTCGTTTGCCAACCACGCGATGTTTACGCGCGAATGGGGCGAGAACTACGCGATCGCTTCCTGCTACAATGGCCTGAAGGTCGGCGGAGGCGGGTTCACGCTGCCGCGGATCCGGCTGTATGAATGCTCGCTGAAGGCGAAGGATCCGCAGGATTTCCTGGATAACGTGCTGCCGCGCTATGTGCAGATCATGTTGGAAATGATGGAAGACCGGATCCGTTTCATCGTCGAAACCAGTGCGTTCTTCAAAGCCAATTTCTTAGTTACCGAAGGCTTTGTCAAGCTTGAGAATTTCACCGGGATGTTCGGCATGGTCGGGCTGGCGGAATGCGTTAACCATCTGTTGGGGATCGAGGATCCGCGGCGCGGTTATGGCAACAACGTTCAGGCGGATGATCTGGGCGTCAAGATTTTACAACGCTTAAGCGATTTGGTGGCGGGTTTTACCTCGGCCTATTGCGATGGTACCGATCACCACTTCCGCCTGCACGCGCAGGTTGGGATCGATTCCGACGGCCGCGAGAACTCTCCGGGCGCGCGGATTCCGGTCGGTGCGGAACCCGGCATGCTGAAACAGATTCAGCACGCAGCCCGGATGCACGGCTTTTTCCCGACCGGGATTGGCGATATCTTTAAATTTGAGGAAACGTGGCTGAACACTCCGGAAGCTCTAGGCGATATCATCAAAGGCGCAATGGCGAGCGGAATGCGCTATTTCTCCGGCTATCTTGAGAATAACGACGTCGTCCGCGTGACCGGCTATCTGGTTAAGAAAAGCGAACTGGCGAAGCTCGATCAGCACAAGCAGTCGCTGAATAATGTCAGCATTTTCGGTCAGGGAGCCCGTGATAAAGGCAATGCGCTCGACCGCCGGGTGGAAAAGCGGGAACAATGAAGGCGCTGATCAATCGGATCATTCCCTTTTCCAACGTCGACGGTCCCGGCAACCGCTGCGCGATCTTTTTCCAAGGCTGTCCGCTGCACTGCGCGTATTGCCACAATCCGGAAACCTGGCGGATCTGCGATCATTGCGGCCAGTGCGTCGCCGGCTGTCCGGCCGGAGCGCTGACTTTGCATGCAGGGAAAGTCGTGTGGGAGGAAAGCCGCTGCGTGGGCTGCGATCAATGCATCCATGTCTGTCCCCATCATGCTTCGTGCAAGGTCAGCGAGCTGACGCCGGAAGCGTTATTGGATCGGGTTGCGGAAACCTTCCCGTTTATTCAGGGGATTACGGTCAGCGGCGGGGAATGTATGCTTTACGCCGATTTTCTGACGGAATTCTTCCGTCTTGTCAAGGCGGCCGGGAAAACCTGCCTGATCGATTCCAATGGAATCCTTGATTTTAGGCAATATCCCGAGCTGCTGCAGCTGTGCGACGGCGTTATGCTTGATATGAAAGCGATCGACGACGACTTTCATCGTCAGCTCACCGGCGCGTCCAACCGCCCGGTGCTTGATAATCTGACGATGCTGCTTGAGGCCGGTAAGCTGGGAGAAGTCCGCACGGTGCTGCTGCCTGAATTTTCTGAACAAAATCAGAAGACCGTGCGGGGGGTTAATGAAAGGCTGCAGGGGAAAATCCGCTACAAACTGCTGCGCTACCGGCCCTTTGGGGTATGCGAGGAAGGACTGCGATTCTGCGGCCGGACGATCACGCCGCTGGAAGAAGCCCAGCGTCTGGCGCAGGCGGAAAGTGACCGCGGTTTTCATAATTGTGTCGTCATTTGAACAAAATTCCGCTGTTCTTTGTCGAATTGATGAAAGGAAGTCCGTAAGGGCTTCCTTTTTGTCGGCTGCCCTCTTTATAAAACGTGCGCTTGCGTGATATAATAAGAAAGCAAGTCAACGAAGGAGAATGGCCGGATGAAAACACCACAAAAAGCGATATCACAGCTGATAACGCAGAAGGAAATTTTAGAAGAGCTTAAAGAACTTGGCGTCGGCGCCGGCATGATCCTGGAAGTTCATGCGTCGCTCAGTGCGTTCGGTTATGTCTGCGGCGGTGCGCAAACCGTCGTTAACGCTTTGATCGAAGCGGTCGGGTATTCCGGTACGCTTTTGATGGCGATGCAATGTTCGGACAACACCGAACCTTCGGCCTGGGAAAATCCGCCGATCGAACGACATTTGATCAAAGCCGTGCGCGAACAAATGCCGGCGTTTAATAAAAAAGAATCAGATACCCGGGGGATGGGAGCGATCGTTGAGAATCTGCGGCGGCGCGAGGGAATCGTGATTTCCCATCATCCCAACTGCGCTTATGTCGCCTGGGGCAAATACGCAAAGCTGCTCTGCAATCATCAATCGCTGCATTTTCCACTGTCGGAGGAATCCCCGGCCGCTCGGCTATATGAGCTGAAAGGTTCCGTGCTGTTGATGGGCGTCGATTACACTCGCTGCACAGCGCTGCATTTAGCGGAATACCGCAGCGAAATCCGGCCGGTGATCCTGCGCGGCGCAGCCGTAGAGCTGGAAGGCAAGCGGATGTGGAAGAAATATCTGGATCTGGATATCGACAGTGAAATATTCAATAAGGCCGGTAAACGGCTGGAAGAAAAAGGCTTCGTTAAAAAAGGAAAGGCCGGCATGGCCGATCTGAAGCTTTTCAAAGCCGACGCCGCGATTGATGAAGCGGTTCGCTATTTTGCTAAGGAACACCCGTACGCCCGTTATCTCCAGCCGACGCTCTTTTAAAGAAGAAAGAATCAAGCGATTTCTATCCAAGCAAGATGATGAAAGTCTGGAAGCACAGAAAATCATAGAAGTAAAAACATAAAAAACAGCGGGATAAGCACCGCTGTTTTTAAATGCTCGGATAATTACAGTTATTGATCCAATACTTTTTAAATTCTATTTTCACCTCGAATTTGGGAACGCCAGGAACCGAATCGATTAGTCAAGAGCGAATAATTCACCGATCCAGGCGCCCAGCTCGCGCAGGACGGCTTCCTCCACCGACCCGAAACGGTCGGGAATCGGAGCGTCGATATCCAGAACGCCGACGACTTCGGACTGATATACCAGCGGTACGACGATTTCACTGCGGCTGGCTTCATCACAGGCAATATGACCGGGAAACTGATGGACGTCACGAACGACTAAACATTCATTTTTCTGTGCGGCGGTTCCGCATACACCTTTGCCTAAGGCGATATGCGTGCAGGCCGGTTTTCCCTGAAAGGGGCCCAGGACCAATTCGCCTTGTTTCATCAGATAGAATCCAGCCCAGTTGATCCTGGGCATACTCTGCATGATCAGCGCGCTGAGATTAGCCAGGCAGCAGATCCGATCCGTTTCTCCAGAACATAAGGCTTTGGCGTTATCCAGCAACGTATCTAGGTCTGTTGTTAAATTCTCATTCATCCCATTTTCCTCCGTTTTCTTTATTTTACAAGAATCGTCATAAAAAAGGAACGCTTCAGTTTAGATTGTGCTATAATAAGATCCGTGAACAGGGGAGCAAATGCTGAGATCCAACGATGGAACAAACCCTTATCACCTGATCTAGGTAAAACTAGCGTAGGGAGTTTACTGATTTTCCTTACGCCTCACACTTGGAGGTGTTTTTTTATGAAATGGACAACCAAAGATCTCGTCTACATGGCGCTGTACGCTGCGTTATTTATCGTACTCGACGTCGCCGTCAACACGCTCGGAATTCTTCAGATGCCCAACGGCGGTTCGCTTGGCGTCTCAGTGATTCCGCTGTTAATGGCCAGCTATCATTTGGGCTGGCAGAAAGGCACGGTCGTTGCCGTCCTTTCGATTCTGCTGCAGTATGTCACCGGTCCGATGTATACTCCGGATCTGGTCGGCTTTCTGCTCGACTATTTCTTCGCCTTTTCCGTTTACGGACTGGCGAGCCTGTTTCCTAATTACAAATGGTTTTATTCCGGCGTGCTTGTCACCAACCTTGTCCGGCTGATCTCCAGCACGCTGTCTGGAATCCTTGTTTGGGAAACGGCGCCGTGGGCTTCGTTGGTCTACAATGCGACTTACATGATTCCGACGGCGATCCTGTGTCTGGTTCTGCTGCCGTTGGTCATGCCGCGCATCAAACCGTTGATGAATAAGAAATAAAGTCCTGTCTGCAATTAGATCAGAATCGAAAAACTCAGCAATCAGCCGCTTTGATTACAAAAAAACCGCAGAATTTGAGCGCTCGCAGGCTTCTCAAATCAGCGGTTTTTCTTTATTTTCAATAAGGGAGAGAATAGAGAAATTCAGCTCAGCTGACTTTCTTCTGATTTAAAGGTTTGATGCTTTGTGTCGATTTTCTGGGCTTGTTCTTTTTCCAGCTTATACCAGCCCTTTTCAAACATCAGATCGTAATTTTTTCGCTGCAGCTGGCTGCTTTCCTGAAATAAGCTGAAGAGCTTGGTATAAAGCTCGTTGTTGCTGGCTTCCTGACAAGCTAAGGAATACATGTAGGTAATATGCTTGATCGAGATCAACAAATCATTCAGCCGGTCGCGGTCATTAAAACGTTTCTCGTCGGGTAAAATCTCAGATTTTGGATTCATGACTTCCTGACTGTTCATTCGTTGACACTTCCTTTCAATTCATCGGTCAGAATGGAATACTGACTTTTCAGGGTTTCGTAGTAGTGAGCGGCAAAGTCGCTGACTTGCGTATCTTCGATCTTCTGGCTGTAAGCCTCTGCTTTCTTGGCTGTGGTCAGCAGCGTTTCTAACAGGTCTGCCAGATAAGAACAGTCTTTCGGTGAAAGCATTTTTGGCGGTGTTTTCATCATCCAGCCTCCTTTCTGCTGACAGTATGGGCAGGGCGGAAAGATTTATGCGGATCGAACCGAAGGATCAATCCGACGGGATTCCCCTCTTTTCGTCCAGACTAAAAAGAGGTATAATAAAAAAGATTTTGTAAAAACAAGAAATGAGGTGAATCAACATGCTGCCTGAGGTGGGATCACAAGTCTACATTCAGAGTTTCAAGCATGATGGTTCGCTGCATCGGACATGGGCCAAGGGCTTCGTCATTGAAGCTGGACCGCGCCGGGTGATTGCCGTAACCAATAAAACATGGGTCACCGAGGCTGACGGCCGCCGTTGGTTTACACGGGAACCAGCGATTTGCTTCTTTTATCCTGATCATTGGTACAACGTGATCACGATGATTCGGAAAACCGGCATCTATTATTACTGTAATCTCGCTTCTCCAAGTTTATATGACGGCGAGGCGATCAAGAATATTGATTATGATTTAGATGTAAAGCTGTTTCCGGACGGAAGAATTGAAATTTTGGATGAAGACGAGTATGAGCAGCATGGCCGCGAAATGGGATACAGCGAACCGCTGAAGCACGCCGTGGAAAAAGAAATGGACGTGCTGATCGGCAAGATCAAACGAAAAGAATCACCATTCAATCAAAAGGAAATTGAATGTCTGTACCACGAATATTTGGAACTGCTGCATGCAACGCTGCAGAATCCTGATCGGGAGAAGCTTTGAACTGATAAGGTCAGTTCAGAGTTTTTTTTGTTTGAGACCATGACGATGGGCGTGAATTAGAAAGGGGGGAGAGATTATAAAGAATTGAGAAGATAAGAAAACGAGATGAAAAAAGAGGGGAGAACATCATTTTAGAAGAATCTAGGATCAGAGGAAATGAAACGTATTTAACTGAGGGAAGCTAAGTGGTTATAATTGAAGGAAAATATTGAAATAAGAATATCAGAAAGGATGAATAAATTGAGAAAGAGGGGGAACGTTGAAAAACAGAGAGACGGATAAAAGATTAAAAAGCCTTTAAATAAAGGAGAAAACAT
>NZ_GG657558.1:0-2708 GCF_000157995.1 Holdemania filiformis DSM 12042 | reverse complement strand
TTTAGAAGCTTTTTATCAAAATTATAATGAAGGTACACGGTTGTTTGAAATCGATCTTGATACAACGTCGGATGGGGATATATGCTTAATTCATACTTGGGAAGATTTTCGTAATAAATTAACGGATATTGGCGGAGATTGGCCAATGTCTACGGACGAGTTTAAGCAAGTTAAGATTCATGGAAAATATAAAACAGTGATGTTTAAAGATCTTCTGAAACTTATGAACGAAATTCCGGATTTTTATATTATCATTGATTCTAAGACTTTTGATATTGATGGATCGAGAGTGATGTATAACAAAATGATAGACGAAGTAAATTCAGTTAATCCAGACTTAATCAATAGAATTATACCTCAAGCCTATACTCCGGAAATGTATATTTTCTTAGATGAAAATTATGACTTTAATAAAATTATATTTACTCTTTATCATTATTACGTGGATTCTGATGGACAAAAAATTTATCAATTCGTTAAGGAAAATAAAGTGCCGGTAATTGTTATGCATATGGATAATGAATGGGCTACAAAAGTAATTACTGATATTTATGCTTATGCTGAAATGCAGGATTATGAAGATCAGTTTACAATCTATATTCATACAATTAACCAGATAGATAAAGCTTTGAAAATTATTAATGATAATCATTTTTTTGGCGTCTATTCAGATTTTATAACAGAAGAGGCGCTGCAACAAGCTATGACATCTTGAAAAAGATTTGAATTAGAATAAAATGAGCTATCCTTAAGAAAACGATATGATTCTTAAGATAGCTCTATTTTTTTGATGAAGGATGTTCTATATGACCATTGTGAGATTTATTAACTCAAGCATCGCAGATTCTGATATAAATGAATTACTAATATATAAATGTATTCTCTTTAATAATGATGTTGAGTTTACAGCAATGGTAATGGAAGTTCACATGTTAAATTTGTTAATTTTTTTCAGCGAAATAATCAGATGTTAGAATATTCTGACTAATTTGGATTTCTTCGAAAACTTTGTTATTTATTTCTTCTATTTCATCATCAGTTATAGAAGAATCTAATTTAATGACTGTTCCTTTCGTTGCATTATAATAGGCTCGATCATTAAGCCAAGAGCGATCTTCAAAGATAACAAGTCCCTCTTTATCTGATAATGCATCACGACCAGTGATGAGATGACCGTTTAAGTTTATATCGAACAAATTACATAAAGTTGGCATAATATCATATGTTGAGGTCACTGTTTCAATAGTTGTACTATTCTCTAAACTTGGAGTCCAAATGATGAATGGAACTTTATAAATTTCATAGTCATTTTTAAGGTCAGTGAATAATTCTTTTGTCGCGGATTTTGTTAACCCATAAGGATAATGGTCTCCATAGACCGCGATAACAGTGTTTTCAAGTTGACCGGTTTTTGTAAGATCTTCAATTAAAATTTCCAATCCACTATCAAGCGTTTTCTGTGCTGCTAAATAACAAAGGGCTTCTGTAGAATACGTTTCACCAGCTTCACCATGGAGAACGATAGTTTGCCAAAGATCATATTCCAATTCATAGCGCTCACGCACATAAGGCACATGCCCAGAAACACTAATAAAGAAATCAAAGAATGGTTCAGTAGCATTTTCATTTGTCGCTTCTAGCGCCTTAGTGAAAAGTTCACGATCATGAATCCAGTTATAAGCCTCTACAAATTCTGGACGCTTTTCTAAATTAAGATCAACCCAATCATAGAGATAGGTAAATCCGTAGGTGTAATGCAAAGTCTCACGATTATAAAATTCCTTTTTGAAAGAATGAAATGAGTTAGCTGAATATCCTATTTCTCGAAATAATTGAGGAAGTGCGCTTGGAAAAGTATTTTCATAAAAATCATAAGCAAGCGGACCATTGTCAATAGAAGGAATTTGGGAAGTAAGACTGATGAATTCACTATCCGCTGTAGCAGATTGATATACTGGTGCATAATGGTTATCAAAATTAATTCCTTGTGTTTTCATCATGTATAAGGTAGGAGTCAGTTCTTCATCAATGACAATTGTGGATAAAGATTCACATAAGATAAGAATTAAATTTTTACCTTTAAATATCCCTGTATAATCATTAGGTTCTGAAACATATCCATGTTCTTCTATATAAAGATCAATCATTGTTTTTTGTTCGTCAGTATTTTCTATTTTATGATTCAGAGTTAGCTGTGCATCTTTAATGGTGTATGAATACAAGCCGAGTCGATCAACGGCTCTGACTTTATTGTAAAGTGTATGGTAAAGATACGAGTCACTTTCACTTTTCTTAATATTCTCCGGATAATTTGAGAATGTTAAGAACAGGCAGGCAATACTTAATATACATAAAAAACTTGTAATACTTATTCTTAGAATATAATTATATTTATATTGCTTTCCTTTAAATAAATTAACAAGAATAAAAGGGATCAGAGGCAAAAAATATCCAAAGAGATCTAATGTTAGTTTTCCGGTAGCTTCATTTTTCACTTGGAAAAATTCTTTTAGAATACTAGCTTTAGAAAAAGAAAAGAAAGTAGAGAAATAATTATAATGAAGATTTTGACAAAAGCAAAGTAAGGCCATCGTACTTATCAAAATTATTCCATAAGTTAATCTCATTTTTCGCCCCATGAGAAACATAAACGAACTTAATAAAATAGCAATAAAAATATTTACAAAAATTATTTTTGCGTTAGCTGA
>NZ_GG657559.1:95296-108203 GCF_000157995.1 Holdemania filiformis DSM 12042 | reverse complement strand
TTCCTTATCTGTCACAGCCTCTTTCATTTTAATCATGAGGATTGAAAACTGATTCCCTCTATAAGCTCATTGCGAAGAAATATCCGTCATGCGTCGCTTCCATCACCCGGCCGACGCGCTTGCAATCGCCGATCACCGCCGTCTGCGGTGTAATACCATAGAACGCCAGCGCTTCTTCCCGTTTGGATTTCATGCCGACCGCATAGATCACGGTATCTGCTTCCACAATCTGTTCCTGACCTTCGGCGTCCATGACTCTGACACCGTTATCCAACACTTCCAGACAGCGGGTTTTCAACAACGCATGGTAGTTTTCTTTAACGTCAAGAATCGCGTGTTTTAAGCCGATCTTATAAAAGAAATGGCCTTGCGCCGCCAGCTCGTCATTCATCTCAATGACCGTCACATCGCGTCCAGTTTCCGCTAAAGTCAGCGCCAGTTCCGCGCCGATCGTCCCGCCGCCGATAATTGCCACCCGCTGGCCAATCTCATCCATCCGGGTATAGAAACTCGTCGCTTCCTGCGCTTTCTCAATGCCTGGAATCGGAGGGCAGACCGGTTCAGCGCCGACCGCGATCACCAGCGCGTCCGGATTCATGGACCGCACCCATTCCGGCGTAGCCGTCGTATTGTAGATCACCTGAACCTTGGATTTTGCGATCTGAACCTGGAGATATTTTTTATAATTATCCAGATCCTCTTTGTGATGATCATATGGCGCATGCTTCAGCTGACCGCCAACCGCAGCGCTCTTCTCAATAAGGATGACTTCGTGTCCCCGCTCTGCCGCGGTTAACGCTGCTTTGCATCCAGCCGGTCCGCCGCCGATCACAACGACTTTCTTCCTCACCGCCGCAGGTTCAATAGCGGCAGGCACCCGCCGTTCCCGGAACAGCCGCGGATTGACGGAACAAAATAAATTCATGTGATCGGTCGCGCTGTGATAGCAGTAATCGCAGCGCAGGCAAGGAACGATATCCTCTTCCCGGCCTTCCATCGCTTTCTTCGGCCAATAAGGATCCGCAACAAAGGAACGGCCTACACACACCGCATCGCCCCAGTTTTCAGCGATGACTTCCTCCGCCAGCTGAACGGTGTTGATGCCGCCGCGCGGAATTGCGATCAGCTGCGGTGTTTCTTTTTTCATCCGCTTGGAGAATTCGACGGTGAAGTCTTTCTTCTGGAAGATCGTCCCGCAGTGGAACACGTTTTCATTCCACAGGTTCGTCGTGTCCATCCCAGAGGAGATGATCACCATATCGAGAATTCCCTGCGCCCGTTTGAGAAATTCGATCATTTCATCTTCGGTATGCGACAAATCAGCACTGCGCTGATCATACAGCTGGCTGGAAATCGTAATCGCCATCGGCATATCCTCACCGATCGCCTCGCGTACCGCCTGTAAGAGCATTAACGGATAACGGCAGCGATTTTCAAGCGACCCGCCAAATTCGTCCGTCCGGTGATTTTCTTTGGCTGACAAGAAGGATGCGATCGCGCTGCCATGGGCGAAGCCGCCGACTTCCACGTAATCGAAACCGAATTCCCGCGCTGCTTTCGCACTTCTGCGAGCTGTTTCGATGGATTCCAGAATCATGGACTTCGGCATTTCTTCGCACGGATAACCGTCCCACAGGCCATTGGATGCACGGTAGTTCGGCATCATCGGCTGGTTTCCGCTGCTAGGCTGACCTTTCGGCGTACCGCCTTCAATTTCCGCGTATTGAGGTTCTAAATCTGTGATCGGCGGAATTTTATCAGGATGGAAAGTAAACGGCATGACCCCGGCGGCGACCTTGGCGCCAGTCTGGGTAGCCATCGACATCAGCTCGCGAATCTGATCGCGGGCATATTTCTCATAGCGGCCGTCTTCCAGAACTGGTCCTGTAGCAAGCGTGCAGCCGCCGAAACCACCCTGGGATTTATCAAAAAACAACATGCCGGCATCGTATAAGGAATCATACGAAGACGGGTGGCGATGCTTAGGCGAATGGCCCTGAGGCGAGAGGAAAATCCGGTTTGGAAACATGATGCCGCGTACTCGCAGCGGTGTGAAGAGATGGGTAAAATGAGTTTGCATAGCGCTCCTTCTTTCTTTTTAATGTTTGAGATTCCTGCTTGAATGATCCCGGGACGCTGAGTGAATTCAGATTGCAGAGAGTCAGCTTCTGATGAAATCCGGTTTCAAGGCAAGTTTGATTCCATCGATATTTCCCGGGAAAACGGAGATTGGTTTCGTTTTACGATTTAAAACGGTAGATTGAGATTCCGTTCTTTCTTTTGAAAAGATGAACGGAATGTTCCATTCATCTTCCTCTGATTTTAAATTCTTTTCTGACGCGAGTTTTTCCGGCGGGATCAGCCATAGTACAGCAAGCTGCCGTGCGGCACGACCCGAAAAGAAACTGATTTGCCCAACCGGGCCTTAATGATTTTTTCAGCCTGACGAATTACTACTTTCGTGTCTTCCGCGTCGATCTCAAAGACCAGCGCAATCGGATTCATCTTGTCCTTGCCGCAAAAGACGGCGTGCAGTTCAGATTGTTCCAGCGCTTCGACAATATCATTCATCGCGGCGCGCTTGCCGGTTTCCACATTAATCTTCATGCGTGAATCCTCTTTTCTGCGATCGCGATGACTTCTTCGGCAATCACCTTAAAGTCTTCGGCGCTCATCATCTGACATTCCGCATGAACGAGAAGGAGGTCGACCTTGACCTCAGCCCCGGCTGCGAATTGGGTCAACAGCTGACCGTGAGCTTCGTGTCCCTGATTAAAAATCTGTTCGCCTTCACTTAACAAAGCGCGGGCCTGATCCAGCTGGCCGGCCGCGGCAGTTTCGATCGCTTCCACGAACAACCCCTTGGCCGTCCCCACCTTCGCGATGATTTCGCAGCTGACGTTTGTCAATTCCTGTTGCATCTGTATTCCTCCTTCCGTCGTGTTTCCTATTTTTCCAAAGCAGCTTGAGCCTGCTTTACCATCGCTTCGCCATCCATTGCGGCATACAGACGCATATCCATCAGGATCACCGGCATTGTTGGATAGTCCTTTTCGACATGCTTTAAATTGTAGCGAATCTGCGGGCCTAACAGAATGACGTCGGCTTTCGGTCCCTCGTCGCGGATCTTGGCATACGGGAAAGCCTTGATGTCATAATCCAGACCCAGCTTTTCAGCCGCCTGCTGCATCTTTTTGGTCATCATTTCTGTAGTGAAGCCGTTGGCGCAGAACAAACGTATAATTTTCATGATATCCTTCTTTCTTTAATCCGCCGTTTCCACCTGACCTGCGGCGATCGCTTCCTGTTCCTCCCGCAGACATTTCCGGTCCCACACCATTAAGAACGGATACCAGATCGCAATCGCAACGATCATCATCACCGCGAAAACTAAGAAGACGCGGAAGTCGCCGTAGCATGCGACAAAGGTTGAGAACGGCTGCGGCAAAGCCGCGATGCCGGACATTGCGGAACGGTTCATGAAGCCGTATTTGACCGCCGCCATGTTAATCGAAACGATGATCGGCTGGTAGAGGATAAACGGAATGCCCAGAATCGGATTCAGGACGATCGGAATGCCGAAGGTCATCGGTTCGGAGATATTAAACAAGGTCGGAATGAACGTCATCTTGCCGATCGCTTTGTTGCGCTTGGCTTTGCACGCGAACATCAGGATCAGCGGGATGAAGTAGAAGACGTTGCACATGTTGACGCCGCCCGTGGTAAAATACGGCAGCTCGGCAATCGGTGTCCCTGCGGCATAGGCGGCTGATTGTTCCGCCAGCAGCGCATTGGAGATCGGCATCGAGAACCCCGCCGTGATCGCCCAGCCGTGCATGCCCAGCCAGAAGAACAGCTGCATCAGGAAGTGCAGGATCGCCTGGTACCAGATCGAATCGGAGCCCTTGATGGCCGGAGTGACCAGCGACTGGATCAGCGCCGGAATCGAATTACCGGTCAGACTGACGACCAGACAGTTGCCGCCATAGAACACCGTGACCAGAATCAGCAGCGGAATCAACGCTTCAAACGACTTGCTGACCAGCGGCGGCACAGAGTCCGGCATTTTGATGCGCAGGTTGTGTTTGACCAGAAAATGATAAAGTTCCACGGAAACCAACGCCGTCAGCACGGCTGCGAAGATTCCGGCATAGCCGAAATACTGGGCGCTGAACGTCATGTTTTCATAGGTCGACGCCATCAGCACGAAACATAACAGCGATAACAGACCGTTCATCATACTGTCGGAATCCTCATAGTTTTTGGAATGCTGGTAAGCGACGGTGAACGATACGATCAACGCCATTAAACCAAAGATGACGTTGTACGGAACTAACAGTGCGGCATCCACCGCTTCGCTCCACTGCGGTAAGAAGGAAGCCACCTTCGGCAGCGCCTCCAGAATGCTGAAAATCGCGGCGACCATCGTTAACGGCATCAGCGCGATCAAACCGTTGGCGATTGAGCGCAGGAATTTGTTGTTGGACAATACGTCCGCGACCGGCGATAAAACGTGATCGAGTTTGTCTAAGAAATTATTCATGAGTTTCCCCTTTCTGCAAGATTCCTTATTTTCTCAAAACCTGTGGCTGAAAACACCTCCGTCCTCACTATCCCGTATTTCTGAAATCAGTATAGCGTCAACGGCTTATCTGGGCAATTTCACATTTGCCGCCTTCGCGGCAGAGCCTTGCCCCATTACAGAACGACGGCAGTTTTCGGTCTTTTCCGCAGCTGGCGGACCACCGTCCGCATCCGCAAACGCGTCATCAGTGATGGTTTTCCCTCCCTCTCTGCGGATTCCGTAACCGTCCACAACAGGGCTCCGGATTCATCACGCAGCTTCTTTTCCTGCTGCTGTGTCATCACAAACCGGCAACCCTGCGGTTCATCGCTCAGATCATAGACCGCGCGTTTGCGGAAATCATCGCGCGTATAAATCACGGCATAATGCTCCGGATAGTGATATTCCGTCAGCCGGACTGTCGCGATCCGGGGTTTCTTCGGGTTGCTCGATAAGTTTTTCCGGTAAGTAAAGCCTTCTTTTAACTGACTGCGGGAAAGCGTCTGACCCGTATAGGCCAGCACATCCTGAAGCAGGACGTCGATAAAATAGTCAAAGACTTCTTCCTTCGCCGCTCTCAGATGGAATGTATGTTTCATGCTCCGACTCCTTTGCGATAATCGTAATTTTTTTCCACTTGCCCGACAGATAACGCGGCCAGGCAATCGCGATGGAACAGAACCAGCCGAACGGGTAACTGAGCCACAGCGCATAGCGGCCTAAGACGCCGACCGCGGCATAAGCGAACCCGGCACGCGTCAACAGATCGGTGATCGAACAGACGAACACCAGCTTGGCATCGCCGGCGCCTTTCAGCACACCCGTCAGAATAAACATGACGGCCATGACAAAGTAGCTGAAGACCGCGACATGCAGGTATTCCGCGCCGATATCAAACAGCTCGCGGCTGGCGCTGCCGCTGACAAACAATCCGAGAATTGCGTCGGTCGCGCCGTAGATCAGAACGCCGGTCACAAGGCAGCAGACCAGCGCCAGGCCCAAGGTGAAGCGCAGTCCCGCTTTGACCCGGTCGTATTGCTTCGCGCCGATATTCTGGGCGGCATAAGTGGATATGGCGGTTCCCAGCGATACCATTGGCGACATCGCGATCCCGTCGACCTTGTTGGCAGCGGTATAAGCCGCCACGGTCACACTGCCGAAGCTGTTCAGCAGACTTTGCACGGCCAGCATGCCGGACGCGGAGATCGCGTTCTGCGCCACGGCCGGCAGTCCGATCGCGCAGATGGATTTTAACATCTGCTTATCAAACCAGGCGGGTTGTTCCGTGACCATCTGATTCATTTTCTTTTGAATCAGCCGCCAGCAGGTCAAGGCCGCGAAGCCCTGGCCGATCACGGTCGCCGCCGCCACGCCGGCTGTTCCCCAATGGCAGACAAGGGTGAAGACCAGATCCAGCACCACATTGATCGCGCTGGCCGCCAGCAGCATGAGCATCGGGGTTTTAGAATCGCCCAACGCGATGGATACCTGATTAAACATGTTGTAAAGCATGACGAACACGACACCGGTAAAGATCACGCCAAGATAGGAAAGGGCATAATCCATCATTTCCAAAGGCGTATTCATGAGCTGCAGCATCGGCTTCATAATCGCCAGGCCCAGCACGCCGCCGCCCAAGCCCAGCGCCACAAACACAATCAGCGACGTGCGGATCGCTGTCTTGACTTCGCGCAGCTTCTTTGCGCCGAAATACTGCGCCGTGACGACCGAGGTCCCGACGGCTAATCCCATCCCGGCCATCGTTACGATATTCATGATGACGCCGCTGGTGCCCACCGCTGCCAGTGCATCGCTGTTGATAAAGTTACCGACCACCACCGTGTCGACCAGACTGTAGGCCTGTTGAAACAAGGCGCCGATCAACATCGGCACCGCAAATTTAAGAATCGCTGAGGCGGGTTTGTCCTGCAGCAGATCCAGTTCTTTCTTCGCCATCCGTCCCTCCTTTTTCTTCTCCTGCCGCGTCAGCCGAGATCCTCGCCGTCGGAAGCAATCACGCGGCGGTACCAGTCGAAGCTGTCTTTTTTAATCCGTTTTAACGTGCCGCGGCCTTCGTTGTCGCGGTCGACATAAATCATTCCATAGCGTTTTTTCATCTCGCCGCTGCCGGCGCTGATGAAGTCGATGCAGCCCCAGGCCGTGTAGCCCATCACGTCAACGCCATCCTCATGAATCGCCTTGAGCAATTCCTGGATATTCCGGCGAAAGTAATCGATCCGGTATGGGTCGTGAACATGGCCGTCCGGGCTGACCTCATCCTCTGCGCCGAAGCCGTTTTCCACGCAGAAAACCGGAATTTGATAGCGGTCGTAAAACTGATTCAGTGCGATCCGCAGGCCGACCGGATCAATCCCCCAACCCCAGTCGCTTTCCTGGACATACGGATTTTTCACCATCCGCATCATGTTCCCCTGAACTTTTTCAACCGGACGGGTTGAGGAAACCGCCGACATGTAATAGCTGAATCCTACATAATCCACGCAGCCTTCGCGTAAGATCTGTTCATCCTCCGGCTCCGTCTTGAGTTGCACGCCGCGTGCTTCCCACAGCTTCCTCGCTTTGTTGGAATAGCCGCCGCGAACCTGGGTATCGCTGAAATAGAACATCGCGTCGTTATCCTTCATCGCCTGAATCTGATCGTCCGGCTTGCAGGTTTCCGGATAAAACAGCGGATTGCAGACCATGCAGCCGATCTTGTTTTCCGGATCGATTTCATGCCCCAGTTTGACTGCCTTCGCGCTGGCAAGAAGCAGATGGTGAGCAACCTGCAGCAGGACTTGATCACGGTCCGCACCTTCCGGAATCCGCACGCCGGTCTGCTGCTCGCCGCCATGCATCATGGTGTTGATTTCATTGAACGTCATCCACAGTTTGACCTTCCCCTTGTAGCGCGTGAACACCGTGCGGCAGTAGCGTTCAAAGAAATCCACACAGCGGCGGTCAGCGAAGGAATTGTATTTCTCAACCAACGCATACGGAACCTCATAGTGCGTCAGTGTAATCACCGGTTCGATACCGTAGCTTAATAACTCGTCAAACAGCTCGTCATAAAACCGCAGTCCCGCCTCGTTAGGCTGTTCGTCGTCACCGTGCGGGTAAATCCGGCTCCAGGCGATTGAGGTGCGGAAGGCTTTATAACCCATTTCCGCAAACAGCTTGACGTCTTCCTTCCAATGATGATAAAAGTCGGTCGCGATGTGCGACGGATAATAATTCCCCTCGACGACGCCGTCGGTGTATTCACGGCGATGCGTTCGGGAACCGGCGGTAAAGCAATCCGCCACGCTCAATCCTTTGCCATCCTCCAGATAAGCGCCTTCAAATTGATTGGCCGCCGAAGCGCCGCCCCATAGAAAACCTTTCGGTGTTTTCATTGATTTTTCACTCCTTCTACCGCTGATTTCCAGCGTATTGAATGGTGGAGAGTCAAGACCGGCGCAGCGTCCATCGGCCCACATCACAGGCATGGCTGACCGACGGTCTCAACTCTCCCGGTTGAAAAGAATACGGGATCTTTTCCGTTGTCAGCATACTTCTTTTCAAACCGTGCGGACAATCTGGATTTTGCCGCGACCGCGGCAAGCCCTCAAGACTGGATCCAAGCTGTGCAAGCAAAAAAAGAAGTTGGCAAATAAGAAACATTTTTCGCCTGCTTCTTCTTGATCATAAGTTAATGGGTTTCAATCTTGCTTGATCTTATTATAAGAAATAATGGCCATGGATATCGACCCTGTGCAGGAACCCGGATGTTTTTCGCTCCGCCGATCGACTACAACCGCATGATGAAACACGTACCTTGGGGTAAGATGATCACTGTGGGGACACTCCGTGAAGATTTCACCCGAATCAATGGCGCAGATTTCACAGAACCGATCACTGCCGGCATCTTCGTATCGATTGCCGCCTGGGCCAGCTTTCAACGGTCAGCGGATGAAACTCCCTATTGGCGGACGCTTAAAGCATCGGGAGAACTGAATCCGAAGTATCCCGGCGGCGTCCTGGCGCAGAAAGCGAAGCTGGAAGCCGAAGGACACTCGATCGTTCAGAAAGGCCGGAAGAATCTGAGAGTTTATGTTCAGAATGACGAAGACGTTCTTTTTGACCTTGACTAGCGCTTTCGCTTTCTTTCATTGAACGATTGAGTAGAAATAACCCTGGGTTTTCAATCTAATTTCGATTTCCTCTTGTTTCATAAAGGGATGATTAAGAAATTGCCACGATCCTGGCAATTTTTTATTTTCACCTTTCCTTGTGTTTTTGTAAGGATTTTGATAATAATGATGTTGAAGAGGCAGAGGGAGGAAAAATCATGATTGAACTTTCTCAGCGACAATATCTAGCGCTGCGCCTGCTGCGGGAATATCAGAAACCGATCAAAGGTCAACAGTTCAGCCAGCTGCTGAACGTTTCGCCGCGCACACTCCGGTATGAAGTCAGCGCGATCAACCGGATTGCCGGTCAGCCGATCATTCTTTCCAATAAGGAAGGCTATACGCTGAACGAAGATCCAGCGGTTCTCCAACAGATCCAGGACTGCCGTGTGGACGATGACCGCCAGCTGGAAAAACAACTGATCTTAGCCCTGCTCGAATGCAAGGAAGCGTCGATTTACGACCTGACGCAGAAGTTATACGTCAGCGAATCCACGATTTACAGTTTGGTGAAACGCATGATGCCGAAATTTCACAGTTTTTCGCTGAGTCTGCAGCGGCGTGGGGAATGGCTGAGCTGCCAGGGTAAGGAAACCGATAAACGCCGGATGCTTTCTCATTTTTTCTTTGCCGAAGCTAACGCATTAGCTACGACGCTCGTCAATTTCGATGGTTATTTTTCGCCGTTCGGCCTGGCAGAGCTGGCGCAAATCATCCATGAAACGCTCGATGAACTGGATGTTCAGATCGACGACATCTATATCAAAAACATCATTATCTGCATTGCGGTCTGCGTCCAGCGGATGATCAACGGCTATCCCAGCGACGGCAGTGAAACCGAAGCGGACGCGTTGCCGATCTCAACCTCTCCGCTTTTGACCCGCTTTGTCGATACGACCTGCGGACGGCTGCAGGAACAGCTCGAGCTGACGTTTACCGAAGCGGATAAAGCGACGATTCTGGCATTCATTACGGGTTCCTTCCCGGAAGAAAACGAACAGATCCTTCAAAACGAACGTTTCCGCGGTCAGATCCGGAAACTGCTGGACAAGACTTTTCGTCATTTTCAGCTGGAACTGGATTATTCCGCAGTCTTCGACAACTTTGTCCTGCATGTCCATTTTCTGCTTTTGCGCTGCCGTCATCAGAATTTTTTCCACAATGATTTCGCAACGTCGCTGCGCACATCGCATCCGTTTATTTACGATGTCGCGGTCTATCTCGCTTATCAGCTGGAAAAAGAATTCCAGGCCGCAATCCCCGGTGATGAAATCGGCTTAATCGCGATTTATCTCGGCTCGATCGCCACCTATGTGCCGACGTATGATCTGCCCCGTGTGATCTGTATTTGTCCGCAGTATCATGAGCTGCGCAAATTGATGGTTCAGCAACTGACAGAAAAATTAAGCTGTACGCTGGATATTGTGAAAATCGTTTCCAGTCTGTCGGAAATTACAGACCAGGATCACGCTGATTTTTATCTGTCCACCGTGAAGACGGAAAACAGTCTTACGGATCTGATCCCGATCAGTCCCATTTTATCCCCGCTTGAAATCCATCGAATCGAGAAGAAAAACCTCGAGTTTATGAAAGCCCAAAAACGCCGCAAACTGCGCCAGAATCTGCTTCGTTTTTTCGATGATCAACTCTTTTTCTGCAACCACGGACTGACCACAGAAGTTGAAATCCTGACTTTCTTCGATCAGCTGCTTCAACAGCGGGGTGTCATCGACAATCAGTTTATGGATTCCGTCCGACAGCGGGAAAGCTTGTCCTCTACGGCGTTTTTCAACCGTTTCGCCGTACCGCATTCGTTAGAAAAGGACGCGCTACTAACCAAGGTCGTCTATTATTACAGTGACGAACCGATCCGCTGGTATGACTCACGGGTCAATTTAGTCCTGTTGATTCTGAGCCGAAGCGATGATGAACAAGCTTCTAAAATCTACAATCTGATCTTTGATATTCTGATCGATGAAAGCTGTTATAAAAAAATGATCCTGTGCCGTTCCCGCCAGGAATTAATGGACTTCCTCGAAGCCAATTCAAATTGAGTAAATTTTAAACACTTGTAACTAAAATCCTGATTTTTTAATTTTATCATGAGACTTCCTCCATATTGATCGATATCTCGCTAACGAATCTCAGCATTCTTTCACCTGATGATTTCCGCTTCGTGATACAATAAGGAAAACAGGAGGATTGATGTATGGATATTAAAACCTGTGTGGATAATCAGCGGGCTTATTTTAATACGCACGCAACATTGAGCTATGCGTTTCGTTTTGAAGCGCTGACGCTATTGAAACGCGTAATCCAGGAACATGAACTGGAAATCATGGAGGCTCTGAAACAGGATCTGGGAAAATCCAATTTTGAGTCGTATATGACTGAGATCGGCATGGTCTTTGAAGAACTGAATTACGCACGAAAAAACTTAAAGAAATGGATGGGGTTCCAGCGTGTCCCGACGCCATTAGCTCAATTTCCAGCTGTTAGCTTTACGATAGCCGAACCGTTTGGCGTGGCTTTGATCATGGCACCGTGGAATTATCCGTTCCAATTGACGATGAGCCCGCTGATCGGCGCACTGGCCGCCGGCAACTGCGCGATCGTTAAACCGTCCGCCTATGCGCCGGCAACCTCCCATTGTATCGCTAAGCTGCTGAACATCATTTATGACGAATGTTATGTCGCGGTCATCGAGGGCGGCCGGGCAGAAAATACCGAGCTTTTAGAACAACGTTTTGACACGATCTTTTTCACAGGCGGTGTCCAGGTCGGCCGATTGGTGATGGAAAAGGCGTCGCGCTGGCTGACGCCGGTAACCTTGGAGTTAGGCGGAAAGAGTCCGTGTCTGGTCGATGCGTCCGCCGATATCGAACTGGCCGCACGCCGGATCATTTTCGGCAAGCTGCTCAACGCCGGACAAACCTGTGTAGCCCCAGATTACATTTTAGTGGATTCCCGTGTAAAAGAACCGCTGATCAAAGCGCTGCGTTCTGAAATCATACGCCAGTATGGCACAAATCCAACATTAAATGAAAACTATCCGCAAATCATCAATGAGAAACATGAACAGCGGCTGAATGAACTCTTGATGGATCAGCCTGTTGTTTACGGTGGACTCTGGAACCAGCACAAACTCATGCCGACATTGGTCGTCGATCCGGATCCCAATTCAAGTCTAATGCAGGAAGAAATCTTCGGACCGATCCTGCCGATTCTGACCTATACACATTTCAGCGAAGCGCTGCATTTCATCCAGCAGCGGGAGAAACCGCTGGCCGCTTATTTGTTCAGTGAAAATCATAAACATCAGGATCGCTTCCTGCGCGAATGTTCCTTCGGCGGCGGATGCCTTAACGATACGATCATTCATTTAGCGACCACGGCGATGCCTTTTGGCGGCGTTGGACACAGCGGTATGGGTGGTTATCATGGTTATGCCAGCTTTAAAGCCTTCTCCCATACCAAAAGTATCGTCGATAAATCAACCCTCATCGACCTGCCAATCCGCTATCAGCCTGTTTCTCCTTGGAAAGCAAAGTTGGTTCGGAAGTTCATGAAATAGTTAAGAAACAATCATTTTAGATTGTTGTTCCTGTGCCAGGATTTTTCCTTGATCCTGGCATTTTTCTTTAATTAGAGCCTTTTTTCAGAAAGTGGAAATTCACTTGAAGCCAGGCTAACGGTGAGCTCTTTGATTTACAATCTGATGAACCTGTTCTGCCAGATCTTCAGATGTCTTTATCATTTCATACTGCTCCGATAATAACAGAAGCTCGGCACCGTTTAGCTGCTGAAGCAGTGTCGTTTCTTCTTCACCCATCGGAATCCGGATACTCAACACCTGTTGAAGTATCATTCTCAGCCCTTTAAGCTCGGCACTGCGTTCTCCAATGATTTTCCCAATCTTCTTCCCTAACCGCAGTCCTTTTTCGTAAATCTTCTGTTCATCAATTTCATCAAACCGAGTCCGCATTAATGCGATGTCCATGCTTGTACTTCTCAAAAACTCCGCCCGCTGTTCTTCTGTCATTCTGATCATTGGAATCACCTCTGCAGATAATTCTAAACCGTGGCCGCCAGCTTAGGCTGTGGGGTTGAGTTCGTTCTCTGATTTACAATTTCGTGAATCTGTTCAGCCAGATCTTTGGACGTCTTTATC
>NZ_GG657559.1:78222-94595 GCF_000157995.1 Holdemania filiformis DSM 12042 | reverse complement strand
TTCTACTAACAGATCAAAGCGAATCCCTTTTTCACCTTCGTTCGTTTTCACCGGTTCACTCTCCCGGATCTTCAGCCGGACAATCCGAATGCCGAGCAAGTCCGATAAAAACGCAATCAGTATTTTGTTGGACAGTTGATCCTCTGAACCAAATGTGTAACGAAAGAGATCGTTACTCCGATAATCCAAGGCCGCTAAGACGGGATGCGTGGGAGCGAACACAAATCTGACTTTTTGAATTTCCTGTTTGGTTAAAGTTCTGAGCCGGTCGATTCTCTGCATAATAGGATACCTCCTATCATTAATATTGCGGAAAATCGAAAAAAGCCCCCTAAAATCATTAAAAAAACTAAAAAATACTTTTTTGAGTTAATTTTACGTTCTTATTATAACTCAGAAACGTTTTGATTTCAATTTAGCTTTCCTGTTTCTCAGCGACTTTTCTTACTCATAGAAATGAAAATAAAAAGGGCAGATCTGACTGCCGCTTTTCTGATATCGATCGTTGCAGAACCATCCATGGATACTTAATTCAAAACTCTGCTCATTATGATTTTTCTATTTTTTCTTACTTCGAAAAACGATCTTCTTGTTCCCGACTTTCAAAATCTTTCCGGATATCCTCAGCCCAGTTTTCGTCCAGTTCTTCAGATTCTTCATATAATTTCATCGCTCTTGCCAAAATTCCGAAGTTCTTTCGCATTCCTGGTTTATCCGCATGGAAATTCACAGCCCGGCTCGCCCCGATTCCCATACTGCCCGCAGTCTGCACCGCGTCGATATTCGCGCCCAGGAATAAAAATTCCCAATGATCCCGTTCTTTCTGCCGTTCGATCAACTGCTTCACCTGATCCAGAGAATATTCAACGCTGGAATTTTCCATACCGTCTGTCGTGATGATGAACAACGTCTTTCCCGGTCGGTTTTCCGCTTTCATCTTTTGATGCACCCGCGCGATATGCAATATTGAACGACCAACCGCATCCCATAACGCTGTGCTGCCCCCGACATAATATTCTTCTTCGCTCAGACTCCCGATGTCCTCAATCGGAACACGGTCCAAAATCACCTCGGTCTGATCATCAAATAAAACCAACGATACCCGCGCCGAGCTTGCTTCCCGCTTCTGTTTTTCAATCAAGCCGTTAAATCCGCCGATCGTGTCCTGTTCCAAACCCGCCATACTGCCGCTGCGATCCAAAATAAATACGATTTCCATTGTTTCCTTCATGATTTTCTTCATTGCCTTTGCCTCCTCTGTGCTTCCAGTTTAAACTGAAAGCCATCTGTGGAGGTCGCTTGGCAGGCGACAAAACAAATTAAAACGAGCGACCGCCCAAAAGCGGCTGATCAAAAGCGAACAACACCTCGTTGATCTGAAACAAATCATAAATTCCCTGACCAATGAAATATTCAACGATAATATCCAGCTTACTGGCATGGGTCAGGGCATAGCCGGCCCGGCCAATCAGAACCTTCAGTTCATCCAGATTCAGCTCCAGCGCAATTGCCAGCGCCAGCGCCGTCGTTTTACTCGGCCGGTAATCCTTCTGAATCCGAATCTTGGAAAACAATTTCCGGTTAAGATTCGCTCTTTTATAAACTTGCGGATCACTCATTCCTCTCTCGTCGATCATCCGCAGCAGCGATTCCGAAAACGATTCCTCATGTTGAGCGATCAACTGTTCAAACAAGCGCGGATCCACCGACCGCATTTTAGGTTCAGCATAAAATTTATCCGATGGAGCCTGAGCCTCTTCCTGCTCTTTAAAAAGACATGTTTCTTCCGCAGGAATATCTGTAAGTTCTTCGTTTTCTTCCAACTCTGCTTCAACGGGCGCGATGAAGTTCTTCACTTTCGCAAGAACATGACCTGTTTTTTCTCGCGGAAGCGCTTGAATGTAATGATCCTTAATATAACGACTGACAGCGTTGATTAACGAATCTGACAGCCGTAATCTGCGAACATCCTCTACAACCAGCGTCACCCATAATTCCTGTTCTGTCAGAAGTTCGCGTTCCCCCTGCACAAGTATGGATAACAGGTCATCTTCCGATATCCCGGGTAAACTGAACTTCGGCCACAAGATGGCGACCGACCCGCAATGTTCCCGGACCGCCGCCGTCAGCGCCTGCCGATAAGCTTGCGTCAATAACAACGCCGGATTAAATTCCCCGTCCCCGCCTTGCGGCAAGGATACCTCGATCAGGATGACTGCCTTTGGCGTGAAAGCAAATTCCAGCTCTTTAGCCATGAAACCCGGCGGCAAACTTCCGCGATGAAGCACCCGAACACCGGTACCGGTGCTTACAAAACGAACAACCGCGTCGGCGGTTACTTCGCACAAATTCTGCCTGACAATCTCAAAAGGCACGTTTACTCGCTTCCTCTCCCCGAGCGCAAGCTCTTTCCAACAACTCCGCCGATCAGCGCGATCACTGCATACGCCGGAGCGTAAATCCACGCGCTTTCATTAAAATATAGAAATATCGCAGGGATAAACAAGATTCCGGTCACGAGCGCAAAAACGATCGCCAAACCGGCTTTCCATGCGTGGAAAGCCGCGATGATCAACGTGATCAGCGGCAGGCCGGCCAACATCATAACCATCGCCATCCCCGTATTCCTGATCACTGCCGGCAGAATCCAAAAGTTAACTGCTATCAAAAATACATAAAGCAGATGAGGTTTTATCCGCATTGTTCTTCCTCGCTTTCTCTATTTAAAAATCCTGCGTAAGCGGCTAACAACTACGCATTGAGGCTTTTCCTACCCGGTTCCCTTCGACAGCCTGTCTTCACGATCCAGTTCTGCCTTATGCCGCGCTTTCATCCGCGCGATTTACCGGTTCCGGCAACAAGCCGGCGTCCCGCAGCACCGTTTCCAAAACATCCGCGCAGTTTTCCACCGTCGCCGCGCACCGGCGTTCCGGCTGAAACAGCCGCGGTTTAATTTCCTCACAACGCAGCGATCCCAGCCGCTGCCGCACTTGGCCGACAACGGTTTGCGTCAAGGGCTTTAACTCCGCGCAGTCATGGGCCTTGGTCTTCACGATCAGACAGCTCAGCGCGCACACTGCACCACTCAACGCTCCGCAGACGTCTCCTACCTGCAGGCCGCCGCCCAAACCCGCCATCAAATGACAGGCATTTTCATCTAAATTCAGATTCCACGCCGTATTCGCCCCATATACCAGACTTTCCGCACAATTATATCCCTGCCCATAATAGTGAAGCGCGTATTCTTTTAACATTGAATTTCCTCCCGTTTTCTTCTTTAATGATACCGGAGTTCTCCCGCTTTGGAAAGACTAATTCCCGGATCCCACCAGAGAACGCAGGAAACCGCTGCGGAAAACGACTTTCCGCTCAAAAAATGAGAAAAGGCTGCCGCAGCCGACAACCTTCTTTTCATTCTAAAATTTGAAGAAACTTAATGCTCTTCCAATACTGAAATTCGATCGTGATCAATCCGATCCATCGTCATCGAAGCTTAATACCTGAGATTTCCCGCTATGCTTTCCGCTCCTGCGGCAGCATCACGGAAAAATCGACGTGGCAATACCCCTGCGGATGACGCACGAGATAATCCTGATGTTCCTGTTCAGCATCATAAAAGCAGACTAAACGTTCGACTTCCGTTACGATCGGACGATCATAGTCTTTCTGCCGCTCGGCCACAAACTGCCGCGCGATTGCTTCGTCTTCCGCGCAAGCCGGATAAATCCCTGTGCGGTAGGACGTTCCCACATCGTTGCCCTGACAGTTCAGGGACGTTGGATCGATGATCCGAAACAGATGATCGAACAACTGCTCGAGCGTGATCTGATCAGTATCATAGACGATCCGCACGCATTCCGCGTGCCCGCTGATCTGCCGCTTCACCTGCACGTAATTTGGGTTTTCAAGACTTCCCTGAGCATATCCGACGCGTGTTTCCTCGACGCCCTTTAACCGTCGGTAATATTCCTGAACACCCCAGAAACATCCGCCGGCCACTACGATTTCTTTTTTCATCGCGGCTCCTTTTCACGCAGCGCTTCCGCTTTCCACTGACGGGAGCGCGCGATCAGCTTTTCGTAGACCGGAAGCATCCGCGCTTCACTGACCACCTTGGGCAAGTCCGCGATCGGAATCCAGGCAACAGCGCTGTTCTCATCCGCTTTGACCGTCAGCGTCTGATCCGTCGGTGCGATAAACAAATAGGTCACGTTCAAATGTTCGTGTTCCTTCACCGGCTTGCCCCGCTTGATATGGGCCGGCACCGGCAGGATATCCAATGCCAGGATGTCCTGCGAAAACGGCG
This sequence comes from Holdemania filiformis DSM 12042, assembly GCF_000157995.1. Lineage (GTDB taxonomy): Bacteria > Bacillota_I > Bacilli_A > Erysipelotrichales > Erysipelotrichaceae > Holdemania > Holdemania filiformis. The sequence goes on along the minus strand of NZ_GG657559.1, from coordinate 90,289 downwards.
CCAGCTCCGTAATTCCGCTTTCCTCTTTAGCTTCCCGCAGCGCGACCGCAAACAAATCCGGATCCCCATCCGCATGACCGCCAAGCCAGGAATAGGACTGATAAATATTATGGTAGGCCATCAGCACCTGATCCAGTGTCTCGTTCATCACCCAGGCCGAGGCGGAAACATGCGCTTCTTCATTCTCCCGGGTCAGGATATTTTCCAGATCCAGCATTTCCAGAAACCGTGCTTTATCGCTGCGTTCCTGTTCGTTGAAGGGAACGTAAGCGCGGATATCGTCACGCCATGTCTTGTTCCGCATGGGGATTCACCTCCGGATACCACGCGTCCACCGCTTCCAGCCATTCATGAAGCAGACTGTGGAACTGCCGGACTAAATCCGGATAGACTTCAGCCACATTGTGCTTCTCCGAAACATCCTGTTCCAGGTCAAACAGCCGGACGCTGTGATCTTCATAAAATTCGATGTATTTCCATTTTCCGCAGCGCAGCGCGGAGCCCGGGGTTCCGCCCTGATTGCCATAATGCGGATAATGCCAGAAGATCGGCCCGCGGTCAAACTTTGCCTGCGGATTCAACAGCACCGGAGCCAGGCTCACCCCGTCGCAATGCTGCTGAGGACGCAGCGGCAGACCGCACAGCTCCAGTAATGTCGGATAGAAATCCGGACTGGTCGTCAGCGCATGACTCAGACTTCCCGCCTCGATCTTCCCCGGCCAGCGCACAAATAACGGTTCCCGCACCGCGCCCTCGTACATCCATCCTTTGCCCTCCGATAACGGGAAGTTGCAGGTCGGCGAATGTTCCGCCGTTGCCAGTCCGCCGTTATCCGAAGTGAAAATCACGATTGTGTCCTCGTCCAGCCCTTCCGCTTTCAACGTCGCCATCAGCTGGCCGACGCTGTCGTCCAGCGCCTTGATCATCGCGGCATACACCGGATCCGACTGAACAATCCGGCGGGTGATCCGCTTATCCTTTTTCTGCAGGATCGGAAACGGATCGCCGATCTCAAACGGATCCTGCTGATCCAGTCCCATCCGCTTCGCTTTTTCTTCAAAATAGGCGATATCTTCCGCCTTGGCCTGCAGCGGCGTATGCACCGCGTAGTGCCAGAGGTTCAGGAAAAATGGACGCTGAGGGTCGCGGCTGCGGATCAGTGCGGCCGCTTCCGCGCCGATCCGGTCGGTCAGGTATTCCCCTTCCGGTCCATCGCTGAGGTTTTCCATGTGATACGGACTGAAATACCCTTTCTTCGGATGGCCCCACCAGCTGCCCCCGAGGTTGACATCAAAGCCGTGATGCTCCGGATACGTCGCTTCTTTTCCCAGATGCCATTTTCCGACATGCCAGGTCTGATAACCGGCTTCCTGAAACGCTTTCGCCATCGAGAACTCGCTGACCGACAGCTCCTTGATATATGGCGCGTCGATCAACTTGCCGCGGCAAGGATGATAGTTCTCATGATCGATCCAATCCGTCACCTTTAAGCGGGCCGGATATTTGCCGGACAGAATACTGGCGCGGCTGGGCGAACAGACCGGACAGGCGGCGTAGGCTTGATCGAAAGCCATGCCTTCCCTGCGCAGCTGGTCGATGTGCGGCGTTTCATAAAACGAACTTCCCTGACAGCTTAAATCCATCCATCCCAAATCGTCGATCAAGATCATAATGACATTCGGCTGCATGTTCATCACTCCTTTTCCTTTATATAACGAAGGCCGGTTTCAAGCGGGTTTTCAGTACGGCCTTCCATGCGCTTTAAGACAACCTTCCCCGGCTACTTTCCTTCGGTTCCGATCCGTTCCCGGCTCTCCCATCCGTGAATCTGTTCAACCGGCTCCCGGCTAAAATAGAATCCGCAGCCGCTGCAGATAGGCCAGATCCCGGTACCGGGCAATCTGAACCTGCTTTTGGCTTTGGAACACTTCGATTTCGGTCTCCTGATCGAGGTTGAAGCAGAGGTGATCGTAGCACAGAAACGCACCCTCGAAGCTGGCGGACCGCAGTTGAATCACCGATTCCGGCCGCAGGATCAGCGGCGACGCCAATGAACGGTAAGCGCGGTGATGGATGCCGGTAATTTCGCTCAGCTGCAATAATGGCAGACCACTTTCGATCACCGCTCCGCCTAAGGAGCGGTTATACGCGGTAGAGCCGATCTGCGTGCACAGGCACAAGCCGGTTCCGCGGAAGGTTTCAAAGAAAGATCCGTTGATATCAATATCCATCAGCTGCGTTTTCGTCACGTTTTCTATCCGCATTTCGTTTAACGCGTAAATCGTCTTTTCCTGTCCCCCGCCGCGTGCCGTGACCTGAAGCAAGCGCGCGCTTTCGCACTGGGGACTGCGGTGCGTGACGTCCTGGACGCACAGATCCATTTCATCACAGCGGTAATCGCAGAAGAAGCCGAGCGTTCCGCTGTGGATTCCGACAAACTTCACATTTTCCAGCTGATCCAGATATTCGTGCACGGCATACAGAAACGTCCCGTCCCCGCCGATCGCAAAAACCAGGTCCGGCTGCCGTTCATCTTCCGTCCAGCCTGCCTCGCCGAGCTTGCCGGCCAGCTCGTCTTTCAGCTGCCGCGACGTTTCATCCGGCCGGTGGACGACCGCAAACTTTTGTTTCATATTCTTTCTCGCTTTCTTCACTGTTTCTTTTAAGGACCGCAGGAGTTTTCCTTCGTCCGGCGGTCTGGCGCACTCCCTTTAAAGCGGGTTTATCCCCTTCTGATTTTCTTCTGTCGTTTCTTCTTCAATTTTGTTTCCGCACAATGAGCGGATCTCTGCCCGATTCCTTTCCGCCCGTCCGGCAAGCGGAAGATCAGCGGCAGAAGCGTAAAACCAGGATCGCTCCGAACCCTTTATCTTTCTGTGCTAAAACTGTGCGATGCCAGCAGCGCGGGAATTTCACACAGCTGACCACAATGCCAAAATAGAGCGGATTTATCGGAACTGTGCACTAACAACGGCTGCAAGCCCGCCTGAAGAGCGCCCTGGCCATCCGCGATTGGATTGTCGCCGATCATCACCGCTGCCGCTGGATTTCCCAGCGTTTCCAATGCCAGCGCAAACGCCCGGGGATGGGGCTTTTCCACCGCCGTCTGCGCGGAACCCAGTACGGCTTCAAAGGCATCCGTCAAGCCCAGGTCACGGACAATCTGCGGCAGCTCCGGCACATGGTTGGACAGAATAATCATGCGGTAGCCTTCGCTTTTCAGGCGATCCAGCGTCGCTTGGGTATCCGGGAACAGATGATAGGAACGGCTGTCGGCCTGGACATGATGGACCTGGCGGGCGATCCGACACGCTTGATCTTCATTGAAGCCCAGCGCAAGCGCCACCCGCATCAGGTACGCCTCCAAAAAGGTCCACCAGGCTTGCGGATCCGTTAGTTCCGGGTGAAGCTTTTCCGGTTCGTCCCAGGGAAATCCGCTGCTCATCAGCGGCCGGACGTCCTTCAATGTCAAACTATGCCCCGGGACCAGCTCATCCATCGCCGCGAGCATCGCGCCGGACCATTTGCCTTCCTGATAAGCCAGGGTTCCATCAAAATCCCAGATTAATGCCGGTCGTTGATTCATGCGCTTCTCCTTTACGCCGCAAAGCTTTCTCCCTCGCGGTTTTCCTTTTCTTTTCTGCTTCCTTATTATATCATACAGAGAAGAGGTGAACTTTCCAATGAATGAAAATCTTGAAATCGAATATAAAATGTTGGTCAGCGAACAGGAGTTTAACCAGCTGCGCGATCTGACTGGCGTCGATCAGGTTCTCGTGCAGTCCAACGTGTATTACGACTGCACGCCCAGCTCGACATTAAAGCACATCGCAATGCGGATCCGCGACGTCCAGGGAAAACACTGGTTCACAATGAAGATTCCTCAGGCCGAGGGCGTGCGGGAAATGGAGATGGAGCTGCCGGAAAACAGTCCGGAAGCGTTGGATAATCCGGAAATCCGGGCTTTATTTGACGAACTGGGACTCACGCTGCCCGTTCATGTCTGCGGTCAAATGATCACACACCGGCATCTGCGTGTTTATCCGCTGGGCGAGTTATGCCTGGATCACAGCCTGATCAACGGCCGCAGCGATTATGAAATCGAATTTGAGATCACCGGCGATCCGCAGGCGGGAAAAGCGTTTTTCTTGGATTTGTTAAACCAGGCCGGCCTGACCTATCGGGAAAACAAGCGGTCAAAATACGCACGCTGCGTTCTGGATCAATAATTCGTCTGTTTTCTTCTTTTTTCGGCATTTTTAACAAAGTGGAAAAGAAAACCAGGAAAACCCTGATATAATGGGATGGAGGTGATTTTCTTTGATCAAAATCTTATTCTCCGATCTGGACGGTACCTTATTGTATATCCCGCCGGTACTGACCAGCGGCGTCAGCGAGGAAAACCGCGCGGCGATCCGCCGGCTCCAGGATCATGGCGTGCGGTTTGCGATTGCGACCGGCCGGTCTGTGAATTTTCTGCCGCTTCATTTCGGCTCCGACCTGGTGTTCGACACCGTCGGCATCTGCGGCGCTTCCATCCGGCTCAACGGCCGCTTCATCTACCAGACAGATTTCGACCACGATGAAATCGACGCGCTTCTGGAGGTTTTCTCCGACAGCGCTTATGAGCATCGTTTTCTGGTCGTCACACAGGACAACGACTACATCTTTGAGGATCCGTTCGGGGAACAGGCGATGGAATATAAGCTGAATCCCAAGCACCGGATCCGCGACTGCCGGCAGGTGCTGGACGAGTCCATTTCCGAATACATCCGGGATCCGCACCACACGCACATCACGGCCTGTTTCTGCCACTTCCAGCAGGAAGAAGGCGTCGACTATTATAAGGATATGTTAAAGCGGAAATTCTTCGGACGGTATCAGATCATCCAGACCAGTCCGTATTCAATCGTCATCCTGAAAGACGGGGCGAACAAAGGAACCGGCATCGCCAAGATCGCCGCGCTGACCGGCGTCAGTCTCGATGAAATTGCGGTCGTCGGGGATTCGGAAAACGACTTTGAAATGTTCGCGATGATCCCGCACAGCTATTGTATGAGTCATGTCCGGCCGGATATCCAGGCGAAGGCGAAAACGATCGTCGACTCAGTGGCCGAGTGCATCGATTTGATTTTAAAGGAAAATGAACAGGAACGGCTGGAAAATCTGAATCTTCTGTAAAAATCAGGCTTTATGACAAGGCTTCGCCAAACTGCGGAAAATGGAAAACATTGTGTTCCCGAAGTTTCACGATTTCAATCCGGTCGTATTTTCGTTCCGGTTATATCCGCTTTTCCGCTGAGAATTTATCCCTTTCTCAACAATTGACCAGAAATTAAAACGTTGATCCGCGCTTTCCGCTTCGGCTTCTGCCCGGGCGGTTGAGAATCAACGTTTTTTTATTTTTCTTTATGCCGGCTGATAACTGATTTGCAGCATCGTCTGATCCAGCGACCGGCCTGGTCCGCAGGTGATCGGCAGTTTTTCCTCAGCGCTGAAGCCGATTGTTTCCCCATCGTTCAGCGTCACGTCCTGGTCGAGGACATAGCTGGCGAGGGCATAGAGGAAATCGTGCAGCTGCTGCGGTGAAGCGGCGCTGTCCAGCACCTCCATCTCCCGTTTTCCAAAAGCCTGAAGCCCATAGGTGTACGCGCACATCCCCGCTTCGCTGCGGTACAGTCCGAGATACACCCAATCGTAGATCGGCAGTTCACCCTCGTTCATTTGTTCCGCAACTTCCCGGTACAGCTCCGGTTCGTACACCGTACCGGTCGTATAGACCCCCAGAACGCCGGCCTGCCGGCAGCAGCTGGCCGCCAGCTTTGTATAGAGCGATGCCTGACTCAGTGCTGTCTGATCCCGGCCTAACACCGCCACCAGCAAATGCGCCTGATGGAGCTTCGTCCTCTCGACGGCCTGCGGCCACAGGTAATTGTTCTCTGCGTTGCGTTCCGCTTCCTGATCGGGAACCGGCGCGCCCATCAGGCTGACGGCCACGGTCATCCCGTCAACTTCGGCCACCAGCGGCTGATCTGGATCGTCCGGCAGCTCACGGATCTCAATCTGCCATGTCTCGCGTAAATCTTCCGCCAACTTCCGCGGATCCCAGCGGGCTTCCCGCAGCAGCACAAAGCCGGCGAACGGACCGATCCCGGCCGCTTCTTCCTGCTTCGCCGCTTCCCGCATGCAGTAAGCGCGGACCTGTTCAACCAGCGCAATCGCCTGATCGACGGCGTTGGCTTCCTGATAAACTTCCATTTCGCTGAACACATGCCCGCAATGATCGAGCGCGTCCTTTTCATAACCACCCGCGACGCCTAACAGCCAGTCGGGATGATTCCGGGTTGGTTTGTAGCGAAAGATATAATAATGCAGATCATGCAGATCAAATTCCTGTGTTTGTTCCAAACATTCAGGCATGCTGCCCAGTTCGTGTTCGTCAGCCAGCCATTCCGCCATCGCTCTGCGTGCCGCTTCCGCTTGGTTCATGCGTCATTCCTCCTGGGCCGGGGTTTTCCGGTCTGTTTTTGTTTTCTGTTTTCTGTTTTCTGTTTTCTGTTTTCTGTTTTCTGTTTTCAGGATAACCGATCGGTCGGATTTCGACAAGCAAATTTGTTTAAATGAAAGCTAGATCTGAAATTCGAAAAGCGCTGCCTTTTCAAGGCTTCCGCAGCGATGCCAAGGCGATCCATCGGCGGCCTGCGATAATTTAGTCCTTTTCTGGATCGTTTGCGAAACCTGCTTTATAAGGTCAGCGTCAGCGCGTCATAAGCTTCGTCCAACGCCCAGACGCTCACACTGCCCCCGCCGACCGGGAACGTGCCGCAGCCGTTTTCATCCAGCTGAATGATTTCCGTCTGATTCATCAGCACATCCCGCATCGTCTTGCCGGCCAGCGTTCTGCCCAGCTCCATCGTCTTGGTTCCGCCCGGCGCATCGCTCAGGATCACCGCCAGACCGGAATGCGGATGTTGATCGTCCCCGGACAGCGTCCAGCCGATAAGATTAGCATCATCAAAGTAATCGCGCTGATCGCCGTAGGCATAATCCCGGCGGGCCCGGATCATTCGTTCTAAGCCCATCACCGGCGCAATGCGGTCATGCGGAATTCCGGCTAAATCGCCGTAAAAGACGCACGGAATGCCCTCTTTCCGCAACAGGATCAGCGCGTAGGCCAGCGGCTTAAACCAGGCCGGCACCCATGACGCCAGCGCTTGAGAGGGTTGGGTATCATGATTATCGACGAACGTAACGGCAGCGTCCGGTTCGGTCTGAACTAAAGTGTTGTTCAGGATCTGAGCCATATCAAACTGAGCGTTGCTGGTGGCAGCTTTGACAAACTGGTAATGCAGCGGCACGTCGAACAGCCGCATGCAATGACCGCAGGCGTCCAGATAATGCCGCAGCTTATCCAATTCCCAGCTCCAATATTCGCCCACCGCCGGCAATTCCCTGCCGCTGTCTCGGCGCAATGCGTCCAGCCAGTGCGTGAAGAACGTAAAATCCATGTGCTTCACAGCATCCAGCCGGAACCCGTCCATTTTCACGGTGTCATAATACCAGCGGCCCCAGCGGTCCAGCTCGGCGATCACCTCCGGATTGGACAGATCAAGATCCGCCCCCATCAGATAATCATAGTTGCCGTTCTCCCCGTCGGTTTCCTGATCCCATTGTTTCCCGACAAAGCGGAAGATCCCGCTGTACTTCCAATCGCTGTCCCAGTCCGTGCCGTCAAAATGGCTCCAGTTCCAGGTGAAATCGGAATACTTTCCTTTTCGTCCCGGAAATGTGAACTTCGTCCAGGCCTGGATCGGACGGGGATCCGCAACAGCCTGATTCCGGTTATCCCCGGCGTCCTGCACCGCCAGCACTTCCTCCTGCGCGTCCGCGCCCAGCCGGTGGTTCAGCACGATATCGGCCATCACTTCGATTCCAGCCTGATGCAGCGCTGCGACAGCTTCAAGATACTCCGCGCGTGTTCCATATTTCGTCGCGACAGTGCCCTTCTGATCAAATTCTCCCAGATCGTATGTATCATACACGCCGTAGCCGACGTCGCTTTTTCCGCCTGTGCCTTTATAGGCCGGCGGCAGCCAGACGCCGCTGATTCCCAGCGCGGCCCAGCTTTCCGCCATCGCGGCGCACCGCTTCCAATGCTGCTGATCCTCGGGCAAATACCACTCGAAGGCCTGCAGCAACGTTTTATTTTCCAAGTCAACCGCCTTCTTTCTGTGATTCAATACGCTTACTGTACCACAAATCAATCTGACGAAAGTTGAATTTAAAGAATTGTAAGAAAAAAGAAAAACTCTCCTCGAAGGAGAGCTTCCGGCCAAGTTTGTTTATTCCGCTTCCAGCTGGGAAGTGCAGTGCGGGCAGCGGGTGGCGTGCAGATCGATCTCGGTCTTGCAGAAAGGACAGACCTTGGTCGTCTTCGGCTGCGGCGCTGGTTCTTCCTTGGCGCGCAGCTTGTTCATCCAGCGGATGACCAGGAAGATGACAAACGCGGTTAACAGGAAATTGATCAGCCCGGTGATGAAGCTGCCGTAAGCGATCGTGGAAGTATGCGCCTGCGCTTCCGCCAGCGTCGGGTAATGCTGGCCGTCCAGCGCAATGAACATATTGGTGAAATCCAGCCGGCCGGTAAACAGACTGATCACCGGCATGATGATATCGTTGACCATCGACGTGACTAACGCATTGAAGCCGCCGCCGATGATTACGCCGACTGCCAGATCGATCATGTTGCCTTTCAGCGCAAATTTCTTAAATTCTTTGAGCATTTTTTCACTCCTATTCTGTGCGTTCCATTATAGTGAACCCCCGGCGGAAAATCAATTCTTTCCACCGGATTTTCTTACCTCACGGCGAAGCGGGAAGCGGACACGGCATTGCGGGAGATCATGATCTATAATGTTTGACAGTTCAATACTAAAACTAATAAACCAAAAAATTAATCTTCACTTAATCCTTGATAATTCTTTCTCATGATAAAATACCCACGAGATCAGCGGAGTGTTTCTCGTCCGCGGATCAGGAAAGGGAGGAAATAATGATGAAAAGCAGTAAAAAGCTGACGGCGCTTCTGCTTGCGGGCCTGATGATGACCACCGCGGCCTGCGGGACGAAGAACGAACCGGCCCAGGGAAGCGGTAGTTCAAAAGGCGAAGCGACGATCACAAAAACAGCCAAAGGTTTCGGCGGCGACGTCACCGTCACCGTGAACTTTGACAAAGACGGCAAGCTGACCAGCGTGGAGGCGGCCGGCGATGAGGAAACACCGACGATCGGCGGTCAGGCGATTCAGGAACTGCCGGCGAAAATCGTTGACGCAGGCAGCACAGACGTGGACGGCGTCGCAGGCGCAACCATCACTTCCACTGCAATTAAAACCGCGGTGCAGGAAGCGATCGACGAATACAACGGCACAAGCGCGGAAATCCCGGCCGCCAAGATGAAGGCCGGCACCTACACCGTCACAGCCAGCGGTTTCTCCTTGTTGAAGGAAATGGAAGTCGCGGTCACAGTCAGCGAAGACAAGATTGAAAACATTGAAGTGCTGGACAACGGCGACACCTACCCGTTCTTGGAAGCGGCAAAGGAAAAACTGATTCCGCGGATTCTGGAAAATCAGTCGGTCACCGTCGATTCGATCACCGGCTGCACCGGTTCCAGCACGGGCATCAAGCAGGCTACGGAAAAAGCCGTTGCCCAGGCGTTGGCCGAAGGGGGTTCTGAAGCGGCGGCGATCAAGAATTTCTATAAGACGCCGGCCAAATCCACAGAGCAGGAAACGATCGACGTTGACGTCTTAGTCGTCGGCCTGGGCGGCTCCGGCACAGCCGCAGCGATGAGTGCGGCTGAAACTCAGTACGCAGCCAACGGCAACGATGCCTCCAAGGTCAGCGTTCTGGCGATTGACAAAGCCGGCAAATACGGCGGCACCTCCTGCATCACCGCGGACACGATGGGCATCAACGCCCCGGAATACGACAAGACCTACCACGGCGGCAAGGATTATGTCGACGCTGAAGCGATGAAGGAAGACTGGAACAACTTCACCAAGGGCGACGCGAAGCAGGATCTTCTGGATCTGTTCTTCGGCGAATCCGGCAAGACGGTCGACTGGCTGATCAGCCATGGCTTTGATTACGGCAAGGGTTCCCCGGAAGGCGAAGGCTATCAATACGGCGGACCGCAGCGCGGTTTCACCGACGAGGATATCTGGTACGTCAAATTCCAGTATACCGGCCAGGGTTACGGCAACTGGAAGAAAGAAACCGGCGAAATGTTTGACAGCATGATCGCCGACTATGAAAAGGCCGGCGGTCAGTATCTGCTGGAAGTCGAAGCTAAAGAATTGATTTATGACAAGGACACCAACACGGTGACCGGTGTTAAGGCAGAACGTTACGATGGCAAGCAGTACACCATCAATGCCAAGAAAGTCATCATCGGCACAGGTGGCTTCTCCAACAACGCCGCGCTGCAGGAGAAATACCTGTCTAACCAGTATTATCCACTGCAGGGCAGCTGGCTGATGTACGGCATGCAGCAGAACGACGGCACGATGATCAGCTCCGCGCTGGATCTGGGCGCCGGCACCTACAATATCGGAATGCCGCCGATGGTTCACTTACAGGGCGCGCCGATCACGCTGCACGAATATCCGGTTGAAGTCGTCGGCGATGAAAACGACGTTGGCTTCTGGACACAGCTGCCGCGCCGCAACTCGCTCAACGATTTCCCGAATGCGCTGGCCAGCGCTGCTTACGCATTACAGGTCAACATGAAGGGCGAACGCTTCTCCAACGAAGCCGGCACCTTCCAGACCTGGAAATCCGGTCCGCGCTACTACACAATCTGGTCCGACGATTTCTTCCGCGACGTTGAGAAGAATGGTCTGCCGGTCAGCTTCAACGACGATCTGACCTGCCAGGGCGGTATCGACGCAGGCAAACCGCTGCCGGTGGACGAGCTGATCGACCTGTGCGTGAAAAAAGGCATCGCTGTTAAAGCGGATACGCTGGAAGATCTGGCAAAGCAGCTGAACCTCGACCCGGCGGTCTTGAAAGACAATGTCGACCGCTACAATGCTGCGGTGGAAGCAGGCAAGGATGAAGAATTCGGCAAGGCCGCGGACTTCTTAACGATGAAGATCAGCGAAGAAGGTCCATATTACGCCTTCGTCGGCGCTTCCTACATTTACTCCACGGTCGGCGGCTTGGACGTCAACACCGACATGCAGGTCTTAGGCTCCGACAATGCGACACCGATCAACGGTCTGTACGCGGTCGGCACGGATTCCCTGGGCGTCCTGTTCTCAGAACAGCGTGAGTACGTCACCTACGGCGGCGCGGCTCAGGGTTGGGCTTATACGTCCGGACGGCTGGCCGGCATCAGCGCGGTCAACAGCCTGAGCGAATAAGCGTCCAACTACAGTATATCAACACCAAGGATTCAAGAAGGTCTGTCCACTGCGGCAGACCTTTGTTTTATTTCAAGATTCTTCTGATCCACCGGCTTATCCTGTGAAAACACCCCCTGACCGGCAACGGTTAACCCCCTTTTCTTACCGGAGTCAAAGTAGAGAATATACGCTTCCGGATGCGCTGCGACGCAGCTGAACCGGCTTTCTGTCAGCACACCTTCCCTCTGCAGCCAGGAAAAACCTGAATTTCCCGGTTTACTTTCCTGCATTCCTCTCGCATAATGGAAGAAGAACTGAGCGAAGCGGATTTGTTCTACTATGGAACGATCTGTCACAAGCCTGCGGATGATCCGGCAATCGGCCGTCAGCCGCAGAATCATGGAGGGGAAATCATGGCATTCTGGACACCCTGGCGCGGCTGTCACCGCCAAAGCGAAGGCTGTCGCTATTGTTATATCCACAAAGGCAACGCCCGCCGCGGCGTCGATACGGATAAAATCGTGCGCAGCGAGCGTTTTAACGCACCGCTGGAAAAGAAAGCCAACGACGAATGGAAGATGAAAAGCGGGCAGATCGTCTATGTCTGCTTCACCTCCGACTTCTTTGTCGAAGACGCTGATCCATGGCGCGCGGAGG
>NZ_GG657559.1:64380-77998 GCF_000157995.1 Holdemania filiformis DSM 12042 | reverse complement strand
ATCGGTCTGCCGGACGACTGGGGCGCAGGCTATCCGAATGTGACGATCGGCTGTACCGTCGAGAATCAGCGCCGCGCAGATGAACGGTTAGCGCTGTTCGCCTCGCTGCCGATCGTGCATAAAAACATTATCTGCCAGCCGATGCTGGAAGCGATAGATCTGGAAAAATGGCTGGATGACGAATCAATTGAGTTGGTCGTCGCCGGCGGGGAATCCGACCGCTGCGCCCGGCCGTTAGACTACGCCTGGATTCTGGATTTGCGCGCCCAGTGCGAACGTCATCACAAGCACTTTGAATTCCGCCAGTGCGGAACGCATTTCATCAAAGACGGCCGGCTCTATACGCTGCCGGTCAAGGAACTCACCCGTCAGGCTCGCAAAGCCGCGATCAACCTCTGACAGCTCGCTTTTTCCGGTCAGGAAATGCGAGGATGTTCCCTGCGGCATGAAGTACAATCAAAAATACAGAAAGGATCTGGAAACTATGGAATGGATTGACCGCCTCAACGCCTCGCTGAATTACATCGAGGAACATTTAACGGAAGAAATCAGGATCGAGGAGCTTGCGCGGATCGCCTGTTGTTCCAGCTATCACTATCAGCGCATGTTCACGTACATCGCGGGTCTTCCGCTTTCCGAATATCTGCGCCGGCGGCGGATGTCGATCGCCGCGGTCGAGCTGCAGCAGAGTGAAATCAAGGTTATCGACCTTGCCCTGAAATACGGCTATACTTCGCCGACCGCCTTCAACCGGGCGTTCCAAAGCGTGCATGGCCTTGCACCCTCGGCCGTTCGCAAGCCGGGCTGCTCCGTCAAAACCTTCCCGCCGATCAGTTTCCGGATCACTGTCAAAGGAGTGGAAGAAATGAATTATCGGATTGAAAAGAAAGAAGCGTTTCGGATCGTTGGCTTATCCGCCCCGATGAAAAGCAACACCGAGGAGAATTTCAGCGTCGTCCCGCAGCTGTGGGGCCGGGCGGCTGAGGAAGGCTGGATCGGAAAACTGGCGGCGATGATGAACGCTCAGCCGATGGGGATCTTGGGCGTCAGCGCCTGCTTTGAAAATGAAAACTGGAAATACTTCATCTCCGTGGCGAGCGATCTGCCAGCGGAAGCCCCGTTAGAAGAGTACATCGTGCCGGCGTTCACATGGGCGATCTTCTCCGGAGAAGGGGTTTGTCCGCAGGCGATTCAGGATCTGGAACGAAGAATTGTCACGGAATGGCTGCCGACCTCCGGGTATGAATACGACAACGGCCCGGACATCGAGGTTTATCTGGAACCCGATCCGTCTCAAGCCCGCTTTGAAGTATGGATTCCTGTTGTTCGCGCTCAATCCGGCAACGTGCAATGAGCGCCGCCTTCGACGATTTTAAGCAGAGTCTGAAGCCTGCGGAACAAGCAGGAGTTCAGGCTTTGCATGAGGCCTTGTTAAACCAGGGCTGTCAGGCGGAGATCAAGGAAGCCAAAAGCGGATACACCGTCAGCTATCTGAAGCCAGAACGCAAAACGCTGGCGAACTTCGTCTGCCGGAAAACCGGCGTCAAGCTGCGCCTGTACCCGGAAGGCTTAGCCCGGTATGAAGCATTTTTAAGCACGCTGCCGGAAGCGATGAAAAAAGCGATCCGCAAAGCCTCGGTTTGTAAGCGGCTGATCGATCCGGACGACTGCAATCCCCGCTGTCAGACGGGTTATTCATTCACCCTGGATGGTGAGTCATTTCAGAAATGCCGGTATATGGCTTTCTTCTTTAACGTGAACGAAAGCACGCTGCCTTCGCTCTTAGCGTTTCTTGAACAGGAACGACAGGCAGCCGCGGCTACTATTGCCGCTTAATTTTCAAAAGGTTTCCTGAGTTTTCAGCTCGGGGAACCTTTTATTTATTTTCCTTGTTGCCCGTTCATTTCATTCATCAAAAAACTCTGCGCTGAATTCCCTTCCCGATCCAAAATCTGATCGGCGAGATTGTTCAAAGCAGAGCTTTATTTTATCACTAGTCACTGCCTATCTTCGCAAAGGAAAGTCCTCACTGAAGCAGCGCGCGGATCGCCGGTTCCAGTGCCAACATTTCCGAAGTGTCTTTGCGGATCCAGCAGGAAAGCGTCATGCCGTGGATCAGCGCACAAATCTGCGGAGCGATCTGCCGAGCCCGTTCCAGGCTGTATCCGCAGGCAATCAGCTTATCGCAGTATAACTGAATCCAACGCTGATACACCTGTTTCGCGGCCGCTTCCATTTCGGCGCTGATATCGGAAGCTTCGATGCCGATGAATGTAATGACCAGCGACGTCGCATACCCCTTGTGATTTTCCAGCATATCCGCAATGTGATGCGCCATCTTGACAAACACGTCCTCAGCGTTATCCGATACCGGGAAGATCAAAGCCTGAATCCCCTGTTCCATGCGCTCGTAGGCATAATTTAAGACTTCGACGCCCAGCTGATTCTTGCCGCCGGGGAAGAAATAATAAAACGACCCCTTGGGGATACCGCAGACATCCAGGATTTCCTTCAAGCCGACGCCGTAATAACCCTTCTGAGCGATCAAATTCGCCGCCGATTTCAGAATCCGCAGTCGTTTCTCATTGGTTTTTTCCTGATTCATCCTGTTCTCCCCCCAGCTCTGTCCGTCATCCGCTTTCTTTCTCTGTCTTTTTATTATAAACTAGAATTAAGGATTAAAGAAAGAGCCGATCCCAAAATCTCGTTATAAAGTGCGAAATTGTTCCCGGTTTGCCGCGCAGGCTGAAATCACAGACTGCCGCTTGTCTGTTCTGCCGGACAGACCTGACCTTACGTTCCCGCATTTTCTTCCTTCTCAATTTAGAATGGAGGCCCTTTTATGAAGAAACAACCCCGCCGCGGATTCCGGATCCTGGCCGCAATTGGAATTTTCATCCTGATGATCGTCGGTTTTCTCGTGCTTCAGACCCTTTCGATCATCCGGCCGCGTCAGATTCATCAGACGCTGTCCATGCGCTGCATCGGCGCGTGTCCGGCAGAATTCATCGACCTTCATCTACAAGGAAATGTCGATCAATTTCATCAGTTTCACGGTTCTTTACAGGTCGGCGAGTTGGAAATCCAGCTGGAAAACAGGGACATGATGCCTGCGTCGTTGTTTCCGGGCAAAGAATATCAGTATGGGGACTTGAACATCTCTCCTTTCGCGCCGGATCTGGTCTATGTCGTCAACCGTCCGATGACTCAGTGGTTTATCGCAGACGGAGATCGATCCTTTTTAATTCTGCCCGTGGATTTTGATCGGAATCAGCTCGAGAAGGTCGAACGCGCCGCCGGTGTTCATCTCGGATCTCAAAACTGGGACTGAGCTGAACGACCCTGATCCGGCAAACGGTACCGATCATTTTTGTCACAATCCCCAAATCTCCTCTTTTTTCAATTATAATAAGGAAAATGGAGGGGAATCCGTTATGAACAAAATCTGGATTATCGAGGATGACGCCAGCCTGGCCCGGCTGATCTCGGAAAATTTAACAAAATGGGGCTATCCTTGCGAAGCAGCGACGAATTTTGATCAGCTGGACAAAGAGTTTTTAAGCGTGCAGCCGCAGCTGATCATCCTGGACGTTTCGCTGCCGGGGAAAAGCGGTCATGCCTGGTGTGCGGAAATCCGCAAGCTGTCCAAGGTACCGATTCTTTTCCTGTCTTCGCATAACGAAAATTTAGATATCATCATGGCCCTGAACCAGGGCGGCGACGATTATCTGACCAAGCCGTTTTCCATGGAAATTCTGGTTGCCCGAATTCAGGCGCTGCTGCGCCGGGCTTACAGCTACGAGCCATCGGGTACGCTGATGGAGTTTCAGGGCGCGGTCTTCAATCTTGCCGACGCTTCCTTAAGCAAAGATGGCCGGCAATGCGAGCTGACCAAGAATGAATTCAAAATTCTGCAGCTGCTTCTGGAAAATAAAAATAAAGTCGTATCGCGGGAAAAGATCATGTTGAAGCTATGGAACAACGACTGCTTTGTCGATGAGAATACGCTGACCGTCAACGTCAACCGCCTGCGCAGGAAAATGGAACAGCTGGGGATCGACGATTGTATCGAAACCCGCAAGGGACTGGGGTATCAGCTTCATGCTTAGAAGCTATCTGCGCTATCGCCAGTTTCTGTTTCTCTGGACGGGGATCGTTCTGGCGATCTACGCCTTCCTGCAATATCTCTACTGGTATCCGCTGGAATCGACCGGCTACACCGCGCTGATCGTCCTGACGCTTCTGGTCTTGATTTCCGCGCTGGATTACCGCCGTTACCGCCGCCGGCTGCGGCAGCTGGACTCGTTGACAGAAGCGTGGATCAGTCTGGAACGGGAAATGCCGGACACCCGCGATCCGCTGGAGCAGCGCTATCAACAGCTGATCCTGAAACAACGCGTCATTCTGACAGAAGAAAAGGAAAAGCAGAACGCCGCGCAGAAACAGCGGGAAGAACTGGTCACGATGTGGATGCATCAGATTAAACTGCCGCTGGCTTCGCTGAGCTTGATTCTCGAAAGTCTGGAACCGGAAGACACAATTTCTGCCAGTCATCTCAATGAAATGAAGCTGGCGCTGATGCGGACGGAACAATACGCGCAAACCGCGCTGAAAGCGATCCAGATTGAAAATCTGAAAGAGGATCTGATTTTAGAACCATGCGATCTGGGCGAACTGTGCGCGGAAGTGATCCGCAAGCAGGCGCTGCCGTTCATTCTGAAAAAGCTGCAGCTGAACTTCACGCCGTTTCATCAAACCATCGTCACCGACCGCAAGTGGCTGGGCTTCATTCTGGAACAGCTGTTGTCCAACGCTTTAAAATACACCGACGCCGGCTCGATCAGCATCACCTTTCTCTGTGATCCAACGCCGCATTTAATCATCGCTGATACCGGCCGGGGCATCGCCGCCGCGGATCAGGCACGGCTGTTTGAGCGGGGATACACCGGCTATAACGGTCACCATGATTTCAAGGCCAGCGGGATCGGGCTTTATCTCTGCCGGAAAACCGCCGATTCACTCAATATCAAGCTGCATCTCGAATCCGAAAAAGAAAAAGGCACGCAGGTCCATCTGATTTTCCCTTCTCCCGATCTGTTTTTCTACCGCTGATTACTTCCTTTGCGCATCGTGACAGAAATGTTCGATTGCCCGGGAAATTGTTCGTCAAGTCGATGGAGCGATGTTCAGCGCTGCGATAAAATGGGATCAGATGAAAGAAATGAGGGATGCAAAATGGAACTGCTGCGAGCAGAGAACATTCAAAAAGTGTATAACACCCGCGCCGGAGGCAAACCGTGCCGCGCACTGGCCGGGGTCAGCTTCTCCGTGGAAGCGGGGGAATTCGTCGCGATCATGGGCGCGTCGGGATCGGGCAAATCAACCTTGCTTAATATTCTGGCAACCTTGGATACGCCGACCAGCGGCGAAGTGTTTCTGGAAGGACAGTCCATGAAACAGATCAAAGGGAAAAACCTGGCGGCCTTCCGGCGGGAAAAGCTGGGCTTCGTCTTCCAGGATTTTAATTTACTGGACACCTTCACTGTCCGCGACAACATCCTGCTTCCGCTGGTGCTCAGCCGGACGCCGTTAGCGGAAATGGAACAACGGCTGAAACCGGTCGTTGCCAGTCTGGGCATTGAACCGCTGCTGGAACATTTCCCGGTTGAAATTTCCGGCGGTGAGAAACAACGCACCGCTGTGGCGCGGGCGGTCATTACCGAGCCCCGCTTAATTCTGGCGGATGAGCCGACCGGGGCCTTGGACTCCCATTCTTCTCAGCAGCTGCTGAACATCTTCGACCGGCTGAACGAACAAGGCCAGACCTTGTTGATGGTGACGCACAGCTCGCTGGCGGCCAGCCATGCCCGGCGGGTGCTGTTTATCCGCGACGGCAAGCTGTTCGCGGAATTGTGCCGCGGCGATCAGTCTCAACAAGTCTTTTACGACCGGATTACCGCTTCGTTGTCCATGGCGACGCGTCAGGGCGGGGAGAGCTTATGATCCGGTATGCTTTCCGGCTGGCCTGCGCCAATCTGAAACGCACGCAAAACGTAACGCTGCCGTTTTTCATCGCCAGCACGGTCACGGTATTCCTGCATTTTCTGATCATGACGATGATGTTTAACCCGCATGTCCCGGAAATTCGCGGCGGCACGACGTTGGCTTTTATCTTCCAGCTGGGTGTGTTCGTCATCACGACCTTCGCGATTCTGTTCATGATCTCGATTCATCAGATGCTTTTAAAAAAGCGGAAGAAGGAATTGGGTTTATATACGATTCTGGGGATGGAAAAGAAGCATATCTCACTGATTCTGTTTTGGGAAAACACCCTTCAGACCCTCGCTTCACTCGTCTTGGGTCTGGCGCTGGGCTGGATCGGCGGCCGGCTGATGTGGATGATCCTGCTGCGGATGCTCAACAGTCCTCACGGTCTGCCCTATGCCTTTTCCTGGACCGCGCTGGGCTGGACCTCTGCCGTCTTTCTCGGTTTGTTTCTGGCAACGACCGGGATTTCACTGATTCAGATCCACCGGATTAATCCGATCGAGCTGCTTCACAGTGAAAAGCAGGCGGATAAGCCGGTACGTTTCCTGGCCGTTAAAACCGGGATCGGCCTGATCTGCCTGATCGCTGCCTACGCCGTCGCGTTGTTCACCAACAATATGTTTACCGCGCTGATGGTGTTTTTCTTCGACTGCATGCTTGTGATCTTTGCGACTTCCATTCTTTTTGAATCCGGCACGACGTTCTTTCTGCGCTGGCTGAAAAAAAGAAAGTCCTTCTATTACAAACCGGACAACTTCGTCGCGGTGTCGATGCTTTCCCATCGGATCCGCCGCAATGCCGCAAGTCTGACGACAATCTGCATCCTCAGCACGATGTTGTTAGTGACAATGGGCGGCTGCGCGGCCTTGTTCTTCGGTGAGGAAAACGCGCTTTCTGAATCCAATCCCGACGATCTGACCTACACGCTCAGTGAGGAACTGACTTCCTCCCAGCGCGATGAAATCACAGCGGCTGCCGCTGAACTGGCTGAAACGCATCATGTTACGCTGGAGGATGTGCAGATCTACAGTTATGGCGAAGCGTATTCCAAGCTGGAAAAAGGAACGCTGAGTCCGTTTACCAACGACGATTATCTCGTCGGTTTCCGCAGCGCAGTGATCGATTACGGTTACGATATCTTTTTCATTCCGGCCGCCACCTATCAGCGGATTACCGGTCAGGCCCCGGAGCTTCAAGACGACGAGCTTCTGATTTTGACAGGCAACGATCAAATTCATCTCTCTGAATTAACGATTCAGGATAAAACCTACGCCGTTCGGGATATCCAGCGCAGTACGCCGTTCACCCAGCGCAAATACAACAACGGCGGCGGCACAAATTCTTCAGATTCCAGCGAGCTGGTGTTTCTGGTCTTCGCGGATGAAGCGGCGATGCTTCCGGTACAGGATTATCTTCAGGAGGGTGAATGGGAAACCAGCACCCGGATCGGCGTTAATTACGCCGGCACGCTGGAAGACCGCACGGCGTTCTACGAGGCGTTGAACCAGAAGGTCCGCAGTCTGGGGCCGGTTCAATATGCAACCTGTCTGGATTACGACCGGCAGGAATTCAAAAGTATGTACGGCGGATTGTTATTTGTCGGCGTGTTCTTCTCGATCTTATTTCTGACGGCAACCGTGCTGATCATTTATTTCAAGCAGATCTCGGAAGCGATGGATGATCGCGAACAGTACATCATCCTGCAAAAAGTCGGCATGGACGAACAGGAGGTGTCCGCAACGATCAACCGGCAGGTCATGCTCGTCTTCTTCCTGCCGCTGGTTACCGCTTTAATTCATACCGGATTTGCCACGCCGCTGATGCAGACGCTGTTGGTGGCGCTGAAGCTGACAAACCCAATCTTCACCTATGCCTGCGTCAGTGTGTGCGCTGTGATCTTCACGATCTTCTATCTGATTTTCTACCGCATGACTTCGCAGATCATTAAGAAAGAAGTAGCGTTCTGAGTTCATAGTTAAAAAGATTCCAGATTCCTTCATTCCTAAAACTCCGGCACCCCTTGGATCAGAAACAAATGATAAAAACTCCCGGCTTTGAAATGATTCCTTCTTGGGAATCGCCCGCTTTCCGGCGGACTTCATCGCTGGGAGTTTTTTTATTTTGTATTTCAGGTTTGCGGATGAACAAGCATGGGCGTGATCCAACTTTCAGCGTCTGCCCATCCATGGGATGAATTTCCACATTGCACGAAGCTGGAATCGGTGTTGGATCCAATTCTGATCACCGCCGGCATCTTCCTGATTTTCTTACGGGTTAAACTGAGGAAACGATTGCCTTTGTTTCCGGCTTTCTTTATTCGTCAAGCGTCAGACTGTCAATCCAGTCCGCAAGCTCCTCGCGGCTTGTCCCGGCCGCAAAGCGGCGGCCTTCCAGCCAGGTTCCTTTGTTTCCCGCCTGAGCCTGAAGATCATCAGCGCTGCTTCCAATGCCGCTGCTGCCGGAGGTGCAGAACGGAATGACAATCTTTCCGGTGAAATCCACGCTTTCCACAAAGGTGCTGACGATCCGCGGCGCATGACCCCACCAGATTGGATAGGCAAGCACGACGATTGAATAATCCTCAAAGTTCTCCACATTCTCCGCCAGAGCCGGACGGCTGGTCTCATCGTTCATTTCCAGACTTGACCGGCTGCCATTATCATTGTAATTCAGGTCTTCCGTGGTGTAAGGTTCAGCCGGGACAATCTCAAACAGATTGGCCTGCAGGATCTCCGCCACCGCTTCAGCCAGCGGTTTTGTGTTGCCTGTGGCAGAGAAATAAACGACCAGCGCCCGGTCCGCCTCCTCCGGAATTTCTGGTGAAAGAAGCGGATCCGTGCTAACCGCCGGACTGGGTTCCGCCGGCGCAGGTGTCGTCTGCGGATTCACAGTCGTGGAGGGTTGTTTCGCTGTTCCGCATCCGGTCAGGCAAAACAAAGCAAGCAGTAACGTCCATTTTCCTAATTTTTGTTTCATTGTATTTCCTTCTTTCTTTTAAACGGGATATCAAGAATTTCTCAGTTCATGAACCTTTCAATTTTATTCATGGGCAGGCGTCACGATCATGCACGACAACGCGTCAATTGTATCAATTTCGCCAATCCCCTGGCCCGGTTCCCAGAGTTGATTCCTTGCCCGAAATGATCGTAAAACCATCGTCAGCCTCCTTGTCTAAAGCTTAACAGAAGTCGTCAGAGTTTCTCTTGTTCCGCCAGCCGCAGTCCATAATCCAGCGCGTCCACTTTCCGCTGGGCGGCATGCAGCTGATCCATCAATTGACAACGTTGGCCTTGTAGCAGGTATAACAGTTCCGCGCTTTGATGATCCCGGAGAGCCTGCCGGATTTGATCCTGGATCTCCGCTGGGAAATCACAAACGGACATCCAGCGTTGAAGCTCTGTCGAAGAATTCCTCAATCTCACCCAAACCTCCTTCTATCTGTATCATAATGAGAATTTCACCTGATCGCAAACAGTTATTATGAATCTTAAACCATCGTTTTTAAGAATGATAAAAACGTGCTAAAATACAAAGAGAACGTATCTTGATTACGGAATGAGGTGAAATGAATGATCGAAACCCGGCTTCTGACTTATTTTCTCGCCGTTGCGCGGGAACAAAACATCACGAAAGCGGCGGAGACCCTGCACATAACCCAGTCAACCTTGTCCAAACAGATGATGGATCTGGAGTTCCAGCTCGGCAAATCGTTATTTATCCGTGGGAAGCGCAAGCTGACGTTAACGGAAGAAGGATTGTTCCTGCGCAACAAAGCTCAGGATATTTTAGAACTGATCGACAATACCGAAGCTGCTTTTCACTCTCAGGGCCGTTATCTGAGCGGCGATATTACGATTGGATGCGGCGAGACTTCAGCGATGGCCATGATTGCGGATGAATACGCTCATTTTCATCAACGCTATCCTGACGTTCGTCTTCACACTTACAGCGGCGCTGCCGATTTGGTCATGGAACGGCTGGATAAGGGTTTAGTTGATATCGGCCTGCTTCTCGGACCCGTGCGGCAGGAGAAATATGATTATTTCACGCTGAAACAAAGGGATACTTACGGCTTGTTAATGCGGGATGATTGCGAGCTGGCAGAGCAACGCTCCATTCAGGTTGAACAACTGAAAGAGCTGCCGCTGATCATCGCGGAACAGACTTTTTCCGGCCATCAGATTTTAGAGGGGATGGGACTGGATTCGATGCAGATTGTCGGAACGTATAATCTGATTTACAACGCCATGTTCTTTGTGGAAAAAGGTATCGGCGCAGCGTTATGTCTTGATCATCTGGTTAATACAGAGGGGCGGCCTCTCGTTTTCCGGCCGATCACCCCGGAATTATCCTTGGATCTGACGCTGGTCACCAAGAAGTACCAGACCTTTTCCCCCGCGGTTAAGGTATTCCTGGAACGATTGAAAATCCGGATTCAAAGAACCGCTGAAAATAACGAATAACAAAAAAACTGACAGTCCGATTCCCAATCAGAAGCTGTCAGTATTTTATTTATTCATTGCATCGAATTCCTGTAAAAACATCCTTTTACTCGTATTTCTTTCCCGCATAGATCATCGGGATTAACAGGCCCGCCAGATAGGTCAGGAGTAGAACGATCTTCACAAGCCATGGATTCCCTTGGAACAAAAGCGTCAGAAGTCCGTACAAAACCGGCATCAGCACTAACGAACTCAGCGCCCAATTCCGGCCGGCCTTCATGATATGCGGCCAGTTGCGGTTGTTAAAGTAAACCCCGGCGAGATTCATTCGGAAGACGCCGCTGCTGTAACTGCTGATTTTGTTTTCATCATAATAAGCGGGCAATTTTTCCCGCGCGAACAAGCAAAAGTAAAGACCAAAGATCACGCTGAGCAGCTCCGCTACTAATAAATCGTTGAACACCATGGAAGTCACTTGATGAAAGTGCCGCAGCGCTCCTATTTCTCCCAGAGAAATCGCGAAACAAAGCAAAAGCAGCAAGCCATTTTTCCAGCTGCGCCGCTTTCTCATCTGCGGATCTTCCTCGCTCATCGTTATCGCTTTTTTTACAAGCTTATCGACTTGATGGGCGCTCATCGGTTCCGATTGAGAAATTCTCCGGCATTCCAGCAGCTCAGCCACGCTCACATCCAGCGCCTGAGCCAGCGGCACTAACAGCGTGATATCCGGCATATTCAGACCGCGTTCCCATTTACTGACCGCTTTATCTGAAATCATGAGCTTCTGCGCCAGATCTTTTTGCGTCATTTGTTTCTGTCTTCGCTGATCGGCGACAAATGCTCCGAATTGTTGCTTATCTAATTCAAACATAACTCCGTCCTCCTGCCGTTATTCTATAACAGAAGTTCAAAAACATCGACCGACGGGTGGTTGAGTTTGTGTTTTCCTGCGCTTTTCCATAAGATAACTCATTCGTTTACCCGCATTTTAAGGATAAGGGAACAGCGGATCATTTTGATATCCACTACCCCTTGCAAGACCATCCGGTTTCATAATGAAAGACTGGAAAGAACTTATCTCTCCAGTCTTGCTTTTTTGATGATTGTCTTTGAAAACAATGTTATATGTCTGTTGTATTGTATGTCTTCATTTCGATCAAACTTCAGGGATTGTCCATCCCGGCAAATACTGACGATGTGCTTTCAGCATCTCATCCAGAATCTGACGCGCGATGTTTTCATCCATAACCTGCGGATTAATCGTCATAGCCATTAACGCTGTCGCGTAGTCATGATTCAGCGCCGCCTGCGCAGTCAAACGTTCAAACGATTTGATCTGCCTGACAATCCCTTCGATATGAATTGGAAGACGGCCTACGGTCAGCGGACGTGGTCCCTCTCTTGTAATCACAGAACTGATTTCCACAACCTCATCGTCGGCAAATGAGGAACATCCGCCCTGATTCAGCGTGTTCACAACCTGTATATCCCGTCGGTCATTATACAGGGAATCGATCAGACTGCACGCCGCGTCACTGTAATACGCGCCGCCGCGTTGTTCCAATTCTTTCGGTTTCACATCCAGATGAATATCGGCATATTTTTCAAAGAGTTCCTTCTCCACCCGCATGACAACCTGGGCCCGGTTTTCACCCCGTTCAGCATCCGCTTGAGCATGTTTCAGCATTTCATCCTTAAAAAAGTAATAACGCAGATACGGAGACGGTATGCAATGAAGGGCACGCATAAAGTCCGGGGTATATGGTAAATTTTCAAATCGTTTGTCGAATTCTTTGCCCTCATTATATTGGCAAAGCACCTCGATCACCTGCGATGTGATATCCACCCCACGATTATAGACGTGCAAGCCGAAAACCATATGATTCAGCCCGGCAAAGTCAATCCGCAGATCTTCATTGGGAATGCCCATCAACCCTGCGATCCGATGGCCGATAACCGTCGGCGAGTTGCACAATCCGATAAATCGTTTCCATCCGCTGTACCGCAGCACTGCCTCAGCATTCAGTCCCGCCGGATTGGTAAAGCTGATAATCCATGCGTTAGGACATTGTTGTTTGCAGTCCTCAATAATTTCAAATAAAACCGGAATTGTCCGCAATGCTTTGAACAGTCCGCCCGGCCCATTGGTCTCCTGACCCAGCACACCATAGCGAAGCGGAATCTTCTCATCTTTATCCCGTGCATTCAGCTGACCGACGCGAAATTGCGTCGTTACAAAATCAGCATCTTTCAGCGCTTCTTTCCGATCCAACGTCGCATGAATTTCAATCGGGGCCTTCGCTTTTTTGACCATGCGTTCCGCTAAGGCCGCGATAATCTTTAGCTTTTCCTGGCCTTCTTCAATATCGACAAGCCACAGTTCGCGGACTGGCAAAGTTGCCTGACGTTTGATCAGTCCTTCAATCAGTTCCGGAGTATAAGAAGAACCCCCTCCGATTGTTACAATCTTGATGCCTTTTTTCATAAATTCACCTCATTTCCAATCCGCAGAATTCCGAAACGGAATAATACGGGAACGAATACCTGATTCATCAGGATAATCATCGCCAGCATCGCAATGACGCCGGGGATGAAATTCAAAATGGCATAATAGACGGCTGCCAGTAAGAACACAACCTTTCCCATGGCGTCGACATAGGGCAGACTCATCCCCTTGAGCAGGGTTCTCACGGGATAAATCTGATGGCAGGTCCGGCCTCAGGACGAGGAAATGAAAACCTTTATACCGGCAGCGATAACGTGTTGAGTGACAAGCGCAGGGCTGACTACGACACTTCATGATTCGCCTGCAGCAAAGGAAGAAGCCGCTTGGTGTATTGAATCGAATTCGCCGCCGTCATACAGATATCCATCGCATGAATCATTAAGATCGATGGAACCACATCGTCTCCCAGCGCCTCTTGGTTCATCAGGGCGAACTGATTCTTCTGTGCAATCAACAGTTCTTGCCCCGCATCTTCCAGAATAGCGAATGCAGCTTCCCGATTGCCTGCCTCGTAGGCATCCAGGGCGTCGAACACCTTGGCATTCGCATTTCCTGCATGAGCGACCATCATCAATAAAAGCTGTTCCGTATTTAAAACCTGTTGTTTTTCTTCATTCATGGA
>NZ_GG657559.1:61840-64192 GCF_000157995.1 Holdemania filiformis DSM 12042 | reverse complement strand
ATTCATGGACATCGTTCTCCCTTTTATCCTTGCGTTGTGATCTGGGCTTCTGTTTCTTCCTGCATTTTCTGTTTATCATACATCTTAATAAATGGATAATAGATCAGGCAGTTTAACACAAGCAGCACGATCCACCAGATCAGATTGCGAAGATCGCCGCCGGACGATAAGTAGGAGCCTAAGAATCCCGGCAGCGCCCAATGCAGCGTCACATAGGTTCGTCCGATGATATTCAAGTAACTCAGAATCCAGGTTGTCAATAGATTAAAGGTATTCGCAAATAAGAATGGAATCAGCATGATCGGATTCAGCACGACTGGCAAACCGAACCAGAAAGGTTCTGTAACGCCGAATACGGCCGGCAAGGCCGCCAGCTTCCCGATCTGCTTTAAATGGGAAGACTTGCAGACTACCACCATCATCAGACAGATCGCAAACGCGGATACGCTGGAATCCTGATAGAAGCTTTCGAACGAAGGCGTAATGATATATGGCATTGCCTGACCCGCCGCCACCGCCGCGGCATTGGCGTCGATATTGGCCAGCGCAAAAGGATACAAAGCACCGCCATTGAACGCGATAATACTTCCGCCATGAATTCCGGCAAACCACAACGTCCGGGATATCAGACTTTCCGTCACAACCGCGAACGGCGAATCCGCTGCGACCGCCAACGGTGAAATCAACATGGACATTAAGCCCGGGATATTGACGCCAAAGGCAACGCGCACAGCCCAGACCAACACGACAATAATCCCCAGCGAGATTAACATTTCAAAGGCAGCGGAAATAATCGGCGGTACAGAATCCGGCATTTTGATTAAGATGCCTCGTTTCGTGAACTGATAATTCAGAAACACGGTTACGACGCCCGCTAGAATCGCACAAAAGATCCCCTGCGAACCAAGATAAGCAAGACTGATCGTTCCCTCGGCCGTTAATGGATTAACCATGATTAAGAAGATTGCCGTCGTTGCGACGCCGTTGACCAAAGGCTGCAGGTTCACCGCATTGGCCAGCGCATAACCGATCGCAAAGGCCATATACAGCGCGATCAAACCTAAAGTCAGAGTATTCGGTACACTGAGCATCGGGACATACGGGCCGATAAATTCAGCCCAGCTTTCATTCGGGAAATAACAGATCAGCAGGAAGACGCTTCCGATCAAAACGATCGCCAAAGTTGATGTAAAAGCATCGCGGATCGCCAGAAGATATTTATTCGACGCCATTTTGAATAACGGCGGCATAATTTTCTCTTCCATGAAGTTCATAACTTGATGCATAAATTCCCCTCTTTTCTCTTATAATGGATGATTTAACATCTTCTTGATTTGATTTAAAACTTTTTCCGGATCCTGCAATCCATAGGCGACCACGTCGATGGAATTGACTGGAATGTGCAGCGGAGCGCACTTTTCAGTGACGTTCTTCAGATAATTTCTGACCTGCGGCGCCAGTAATACCGCCTGATAGTTTTCAAACGGCAGCTCCGCTATCTCTGAAACAGAGGCGCATTCAACGGAAATATCATTGCCGTGTTCCCTGGCATATTGGATCACCTTTGTGATCATATTTTTGCTTGTTATGGCAAACTGACAGATAATCAAAGCTTTCATCGGCTTATCCTCTCCTTTTTTAACGAATCTGGGTTTGGCTCATGATCCTTTCAAAATTCTGATGGTAAATCAACGCTTTCTCTTTTTCGTCGGTAAGCGCGCACTCCACACAGCTTTTCATCACGTCGAAATAGTTAAACGGCGTATCCGTGCCGAACAACACCTGACTCAATACCCCTTTGTTTTTCGCATCATTGATAACGCAGGCGTTGATATTGGATATTTCAATATAACAATTAGAATTTTCAGCACAGACTTCAATCGCATGACTGGTCATGAAAAGAATTCCCGCATGGGCCATGATGAAGTTGGCATTCGGATATCGTTTCGCAGCTTCCACGAATTTATAAGGATGAACGTAGTTATTATCGCCGCAGTAACAGATGACCGGCAAATGATAACGATCAGCGATCTCAAGCGTGCGCCCGGTCACCGCAAAATCATCGATCGAGAAGCCGTGTGTCGGCGTATCCAGCTTAAGTCCTTTAAGTCCCAGTTCCAAAACTGAACGTTCCAGTTCTTTTTCAGGATGCTCCTGCGTGTGATCCAAAATGGCGAATCCGATTAACCGGTCGGGGTATTTCTTAACGGCCTCACTGATATAGTCGTTGTTGGGATACGGCACATAAGAGAAAACAACTGCCTGATCGATAGCCGAAGCATCCATCTTGGCAATAATTTCCTCAGCAGTTTGTCCCTTGCGTCCCCGGCGGTCGCCGATATGATTATGCGC
>NZ_GG657559.1:17459-61624 GCF_000157995.1 Holdemania filiformis DSM 12042 | reverse complement strand
TATGATTATGCGCGTCGATGATTTTCACAGTTCCAACCCCCTCTCTGCTATCAAGTCCCGCATATTGCCATACGTCACTTTTTCAAAGAGGACCGGATCCGAAACTGCCAGCTTCATTTTCAGCTTTTCCATTTCAAAATGATAGAATGGAACATCCGTCCCCATTAGAAACCGATCCGGACAAGCAGCGATTGCCCGTTTAACAGCCGATAAGGAAACTGTCGAACCGTCCAGATAGATATTCTGATTGCGCTGACATACCTTAATCGCGTCGTTCGCTAACCAGCAGCCGCCCATATGCGCCATCTGGAATGTCACGTTCGGCCACCGGCAGGCCGTTCTTTCCATTTGCAGCGGCGAACTGTTCGGCGCATCGGATGTACAGTGAATGATGCAGTGGAGATGATACCGGTCGCAGACTTCCAGCAGCGGATCCAGCATATACGCCCGGTCGGCAGGATAGGCGTCCAGCACCGGATGCAGCTTCAATCCCCTGACGCCGCGATGCTTCACCGCCTCTTCAAACCATTCGACACAATCCGGATGATAAGGATTGACAAATGCGAATAAAATGAACCGGTCGGCATGACCCTGAACTTCTTTCAGCATTCGTTCATTCTCGCTGCGGCGGGAATCGGCCGGCATCAAAAATACCCGTTCGATGTCGGAAGCGTCCATTTCCTGTAAGAGTGCATCCACGTCCAGAACTTCATCGTTCCGATCTTTCAGATGCACATGAGCATCCATAAACTTCATTTCAACCTCCCTGAGGCACCTCGATGTATACGCTTACATCATACAAGAAAACGAATGAGGGGTCGGATTCAATCTCTGACGCACTTGTGTCATTCGACTTAATTTTGATGATAATGAATTTCATGAAGAAACATTACCTGCGATATTTCCTGTTTTTTCCTCTTTTTTCAGAGTCATTTTTGAATCATTTGTGTCATCGGTTGAATCCGAGTAAGCTTTCAATCCTGACGTATAATAAGACTATGGATCAGGAGGGGACGCTAATGAGTTTCTTTTTAGAATTACAGAAAAATCATTCTTCAACCCCCGTTGAAAAAAGTATTATTAATTACATTATCAATCACCCAAACGAAGTGATTGAAATGACGATGGAAGATCTCGCACGGGAAACTTATACGTCGCGTTCCACAATTTCCCGTTTCTGCAAGAAAAATGGATATGAAGGGTTCAATAGTTTGAAAATGCAGCTGGCAATTGAATTGAATCTGTTCTTAAAGGATGAAATGTCCAGCAGTACATCGCTGTTATTTGAAAAAGGCGACAATGCCTCCAGCATTATTGATAATATTACATCGCAGGATACTTACTCAATCATTGAAACCGTGCGGACCAATCCGGTTGAACATATTGAAAAATTAGCGGACAAAATTCTGAATTGCCGCCATGTCGTCTTTCTTGGCGTACAGTTTTCAGGCATTATTGCTTATGACGCACATCTTCGTTTCTCCCGGCTGGGTATTCCCTGCAAATACTTCAATACAGAATGCGATATTCTGACCTATTCTTATTTCGCCGATCCGCAGGACGTCGTCATTATTTTTTCATACTCCGGGAAAACCGCGGTGATTCTGGAAGCTGCGGATCATATTCGCGGCAAGGGGACTTTCCTGGCATCTGTCACCAAAAACTACAATAATGAACTGTTGGAAATCAGCGATCTTCATCTTTATATCAACAGCATCGACGACCCCGAGAATAATTTGTCGCTCTCCTCACGGATTGCGGCGCTGTGCCTTGTTGATATGATTTACGCGGTCTTGGTCAATAAGAAAAGCGATAATTTCTACGATAAGCTGATGCAGACGAACAAACTGTATAAGAAGCATTTCGGGAATTAAGATGACGACTTCAATCTTTCATCAGATGGCAATCATGACCGCGTTGATTGCTGCCGGCTGGTTCTTATGCAAACGGGAAATTCTGCATGCTGATCATATACCCTCGCTCACCCAGCTTTTGCTTCAGGTTGCCTCGCCATCCGTCATTCTGTTGTCCGGCAATGAAATTTTCCAACAGGAACAGGCACGCTGGTTATTGACGAGTTTCATCTTAGCAATCGTGTTTCATTGTTTATTCCTGACCGCCGCTTTACTGCTTTTTCAGCGCGATCCGGTGTTGGAAAACGGGGTGCTGCTTCCCAATTCCGGTTTTATGGGAATTCCACTGGTTCAGGCTGTTCTGGGATCGTCCGCCGTCTTTCTTTTAACGCCGTTTATGATCGTCAACACATTAATGCAATGGACGGTCGGCGTCTATTTGATGGATCATTCTTCAGCCTTCTCCTTGAAAAAATTCCTGAAGACGCCTATGGCCATCGCTGTCGTGCTGGCGATGCTGCTTTATTTCACACCGTTAGCCTTACCGCCGATCATCGCCGATGTTCTCACGATGACCGCCGCTTTGAACACGCCGCTGGCGATGTTAATTCTGGGAGCCTTACTAGCTAAAACCACGCTGACGCAAAACTGGAAATTAGTCCGGCGCTGTCTTCCAGCAGCTATGGCCCGGCTTTTATTCATGCCGCTGCTCGTTATCTTAATATTAAAAGGACTTCCTGTTCCAGAAATGCTAAAAATGCTTTTAACGTTAGTCAGCAGCTGTCCTTGCGCGGTTAGCGTTGCGTTGTTTTCAGAAACATTGCATCAAGACTCGGTCAAAGCGACAACGCTGGTGCTTTCCAGCACGATGCTCAGCCTAATGACAATTCCGCTGATCAGTACGTTGGCCAATTTTCTTTGGCAGTTGTAAAAAAACGTCGTGAATTTTATTCTGAGTTCTGCGTTTCAGAAAGCCTAAAGAAAAAGGAGTCAACTTTCGAAAACTTCTTCCTTCAGAGCTTTGTCTTGTCACCTTCATTATAAATCAGATCTTACTATATAAGAGAGCGACGCTATTCCCTTTCGCAAAAAAAGATTGAACTTCGGCACGCAATGATGTGTCAGGTTCAATCTCTTGTTATTTTATTCCGCGCTCGGCTGCGGCAGCGCCTTCAGCTGTTGATGCCGGCTGAAGATTTCCATGAATTCCTCACCGGTAATCGTTTCCTTCTGAAGCAGGTATTCCGCTTCCTCATGCAGCAGCTGCGCGTTGTCCTCAAGAATCTTCCGGGCTTCCGCGTGCGCGTTCTTGATGATCGCCATGACTTCCTTGTCGATCAAGGTTGCCGTTTCATTCGAGCAGACCAGCGATGCGTCGCCGCTCAGATACCGGTTGTTCACCGTTTCCAGCGCCGTCATGCCGAACTGATCGCTCATGCCCAGCTGAGCCACCATCGCCCGCGCCAGCCGCGTCGCCTGTTCGATATCGTTGGACGCGCCGGAGGTGCAGATATTGAACATAAATTCTTCCGCCGCCCGGCCGCCGGTCAGCGTGCGGATCTTTTCCAGAATTTCGTCCTTGCTCATTAAGACGCTTTCCTGCTCCGCCACCTGCATCGTATAGCCCAGCGAACCGTTGGTATGCGGGATAATCGTAATCTTATGCACCGGCGCAGAATTCTTCGATACCGCGGCGACCAGTGCGTGACCGATTTCATGATAGGCGATAATCCGTTTTTCCTTTTCGGAAATGACCGCGCCTTTGCGTTCCTTCCCGGCGATCACCGTGTCGACCGCTTCATCAAAATCGTGCTGCATGACCTTGGAATGACCGTTGCGCACCGCCGCTAACGCCGCTTCGTTGACAATGTTCGCCAGCTCCGCGCCGGAAGCGCCCGAGGTGGATAACGCGATCGTGCGGTAATCGATATCGCTGTCGACGACGATGTCCTTGACGTGAACTTTCAAGATTTCTTCACGGCCCTTTAAGTCCGGAAGTTCGACAGGAATCCGCCGGTCGAACCGTCCCGGTCTTAACAACGCTTTATCCAGCGTTTCCGGCCGGTTGGTCGCCGCCAGGATGACGACGCCCTTGCTTCCGTCGAAGCCGTCCATTTCCGCTAACAGCTGGTTCAGCGTCTGTTCACGCTCGTCGTTGCCGCCCATGCCATTGGCGCTGTCGCGCTTTTTGCCGATTGTATCAATCTCGTCGATGAAGACGATGCACGGCGCTTTTTCCTGCGCCTGCTTAAACAGATCGCGGACCCGCGCGGCACCCATGCCAACGAACATCTCCACAAATTCCGAACCGGAAATCGAGAAGAACGGGACGTTCGCTTCCCCCGCAACCGCCTTGGCCAGCAGCGTCTTACCGGTGCCCGGAGGCCCGACCAGCAGCGCGCCCTTCGGCATCTTCGCGCCCAGCTTCTTATATTTATCCGGGTTGTGCAGGAAGTCAACGATCTCGCTCAGCGCTTCCTTCGCTTCATCCTGCCCCGCTACGTCCTGGAACGTCTTGCCCGTTTCCGCCGAAACATAGATTTTCGCACTGGATTTCCCGAACGTCATCGTGTTCGCGCCCATTTTCTTCGCCAGCTGTTTCGAGAACAATTGGCCGACGCCCAGGATGATGATGATCGGCACCAGCCACATCAACATATCCATCAAGAAGGAATTCTGCTGCGGAATAACCGCCGTGTACTGCGCCCCGCTCTGTTCCAGCCGCTCTGTCAGCGTCGTGTCGTTGGGCATAATGCCGGTCACGAACACATTTTTCTTGTTATCCTTGATCGTGTAGGCGATCTTGCCGGTCTGGTTGTCCACTTCTACCTCGTCGACCTGTTTTTCATCCAGGGCGGCGATCAGGTCGCTGTAACCGACTTCCTTGATCCGCTGGTTCTGGATCATCGGCGTCACGAACAAATTGAACGCCATCAGCGCGATCAACATCACGAAATAATAATAAATTAACGGTTTCTTATTTTTTGGTTTTTCTGTTTTCATAAATCCTCCCGATCCAGGAATGCGTTTAACTTCCGTAATCCTGAATTAATTTCATCCAGCTCCGCCGGCGTCATCTTTAACGAAATCTGATCACTTTGAAGCGCGATCTGATGATCGCAGTCGCGGATCAGCTGCAGCGATTTCTCCGACAGACAGATCCGCACCGTGCGCTGATCCTGTTGAGAACGCACGCGATGCAGAAAGCCGTTGCGCTCCAGCCGCTGACAGATCGCTGAGATATTGCTGACGGTCATGCCGGCCGTTTCCGCCAGATCGCAGATCCGCTGACCGTCTTCTTTAAACAG
The DNA here is from genome assembly GCF_000157995.1 of Holdemania filiformis DSM 12042. Classification (GTDB taxonomy): domain Bacteria; phylum Bacillota_I; class Bacilli_A; order Erysipelotrichales; family Erysipelotrichaceae; genus Holdemania; species Holdemania filiformis. Next base: position 56,463 of record NZ_GG657559.1, on the reverse strand, counting down.
CTCGATCATCACGACCGCCTGCGGACCAGTCAGGCCCAGCGGTTCGTACAGTTCCTTCAGGCAATGATGCAGGCGCATATTAATCTGCCGTAAAAGCGACATCATTTCCATGACTTGCTCACTCATAAATCCTCCATTCCTAAATATTCAACGCATTGAATATCTATCTATTGAAGATTATAGTTCCACTCCTCATTTCTGACAAGACTTCTGCTTCACTTCACACAATCTCACAAATTTACTCCATTTTTTCCGGCAGATCTTCCAGCTGCACTTTCCGTTCGGTGAGCTTCTCTGAGAACAGGATCGCCGGATTCTGTGTTTTCAGAAACGCCATGACAGTCTGGGCGTCGCGATCATGCTGCAGCTGAATCAAGGTTGTCCTGCGGCCCTGAGCATTGATCTGCAGCTGACACGGAGCGTACAGCTTCTCCGACTTCCGCAGCGGCACCTGCGCATAGCTGCACATTGTGATTTCATCATAAGTCCCCTGGACACCCTGCTTGTTAAACCAGGAGATCCAGCGGTCTTCGAGAAAGAACGTCGTATCAACCTGCCGGTAAAGCAGCCGCTGCGGTCCCCGCAGGCTTTGGGTGAAGCGTTTGACCTGGCCCAGTTCATGCACCGCCTGAATTAAGCGAACCGCCAGTGCTGCCAGGAAAACGACGATGAACAAGCTGACGTAAAGCGATTGACTGATCCAGGCCAGAACAGTTGCCGCGATCAACAAAAATAAATAGAACATCAGCGCTCGGCTGTGTTTTTTGACGACCTGTTTCTGAATGAGTTCCGTGATGTGTTTCATAACCATCACCTCCGTTAAATTCATTGTATCATATTTTTCTTATTTCTCGTATTCATTATTCTTTTCTTATACAGATTTCAGAAATTGTACAAAAAAACCGAAGGATTGTGAATTTCAATCTCCCCCGGTTTCATTCATATTCAGGCAGCTCTGCCAGCGTCAGCGGTTTGGCTGGGACTTCATCATAGACGACCAGCGACGGATTCATCGTTTTGAGAAACCGCAGCACAGTCATGCAATCGTCCTTGCGTTCCAGCGCCAGAACGGTATAGCGCTTATCGCGGCAGTTGATCTGTAATTTCCAGCTGCGCCGCCGGCTGTCAAATTTCATCCGTGAATTCTCGCTGATCTGATTGAGATAACAGTTCTTGATCTGTTCGTAACGCACGCACAAACCTTTGCCGCGGTACCAGGAAATCAGCTTGTTGGGCAGAAAGAACGTGTTGTCCGCCTGTTTGCACAACGGCAGGGATTCTTTCAAATCGAGATCCCGGACAAAATGCCGGGCCCGGTTCCGCTGAACCAACAAATCCATGACTGCTAAAACATCGAAGATCAGACTGACAAAAAACAACAGCCACAGTGTACCGCTGAAAAAAGAAATCGTCAGCGCCAATAGATTCAGCGTCAGCGCAAAGCTCAGTTTCTCCCACGGCTCCGCCATGGCCTTGCGGATTAAACCCGCTTCAATCCGTTTCATTTCCGTCATCCCCTTTTCCTTTATTATAACAGGAAACGACAGACCGGACCGGGTCTTTCCGATCAATTCGCAATGAAATTCAGGAACGCCGCGGCAGATTGAAACTCAAACTCAGGCTCAGACAGGCCGCTGCCGCGGCCTGTCTGGTTTGCTTTTTAATTTATTCGTAGCGCAGCGCGTCGATCGGATCGAGCTTGGCCGCTTTGTTAGCCGGGTAATAGCCAAAGAACACACCGATCGCCATACTGAAGCCGACCGCTAAGACACAGGCTGCAGCCGACGGTTTGGCTGGATAGCCTAACAAATTCGCCACACCCGCGCCCATCGCCACGCCTAGTAAAACGCCTAACAGTCCCGCAATCATACAGATGATCATCGCTTCGATGATAAACTGAACGCGGATTGCCAGGTTCGGCGCGCCCAGCGCTTTGCGGGTGCCGATCTCACGGGTTCTTTCGGTGATGCTCACCAACATGATATTCATAACGCCGATGCCGCCGACCAACAGACTGATCGCCGCGATGCCCGCGATCGCTACCTTGACGGTATCCAGCATCTCGGTCATCGTTTCCAGCATTTCCTTCATGCTCGACGCAGAGATCGTGTAAGAATCGTTATGCGTATAAAAGCTGGTGAAGAATGCTTCGGTATCGCTGAGCAGCGTATCAACGTCCTCGCCGGCCGCCCCGACGACCGTGACAGACTGATAGCCCTGGCCGGCCTGGGTGATCTTCTTTGCAGTAGCGACGGGAACATACATCGAGGTCGAAAGGTTATCGCTGTCCGAGAGCGCCGCCATCATACTGCTGGAAGTATCATAGTGGTAAATCCCGACGACATAGAACACCTGCACGCCGTTGTTGAGGCTGACCTCCAGCTTTTCGCCCATCGCCTTTTCAACGGAGCCATACAGCTTTTCCGCCAGATAATCCGAGATGACGGCCGAGCGTTTCGTATCCGTATTGTCCTTCTCGTTGATAAACCGCCCGGTGATCATGTCCAGATCCTCGACAGTCAGGGCGTCAGGATTGACACCGCTCACGCTGACGCTGCCGGACACCTCGGCCTGGCTGATCGTACCGCTGCCGACGTTCTCTGAGCAAGATAGCGCTGTGATCCGGCCGTCGAACAGCGAACGGTATTCTGTTATCATCGCTTCCGAGATCAGATCTTCCTCGTCAGGGCTGCTCGGACCGAACATCAATACCCGGCCGCCGCCATAGCTGTCAGAAGATGAGCTGCTTTTTTTCTGCAGTGATACGGTGATGTTGCTTGCGCCCATGCCTGACATACTGTCGGTAATCGAACCGGTCAAGGAGTCGCCGACAGTCATGATCGCGATGACCGAGCTGATGCCGATGATGATGCCCAGCATTGTTAACAGCGAACGCATCTTATTCGCTTTCAGACTGGACAGCGCCATCAGGATATTATCAAGCACACCCATGGATGCCCGCTCCTTTCCGAACGTTGACGATCTGACCGTCGCGCAGCGTGATCACGCGCTGAGTTTCCTCTGCCAGCTCGGGATTGTGCGTGATCAGCACGATCGTTTTGTGTTGTTCCTCATGCAGCTTATGAAACAGATCCATGACAATCCGGCTGGTCGCCGTGTCCAACGCGCCGGTCGGTTCGTCCGCCAGGATCAGCGAAGGATCGTTCGCCATGGCCCGGGCGATCGCCACCCGCTGCTTCTGTCCGCCGGAAAGCTCGTTGGGCTGGTGTTTTTTCCGTTCGCCCATGCCGACCAGATCGAGCAGTTCCGCCGCCCGTTCCGATCGCTCACGGGCCGGCAGCCCGGCGTACAGCATTGGCAGCTCGACATTTTTCAGCGCGCTCATCCGGCCGATCAAATTGAAGGTCTGAAAGACGAAGCCAATCTGTTGGTTGCGGATCTTTGCCAGTTCTTTATCCCCGGCCGTCTGGATGTCGACGCCATTGAGCTTGTAGTGGCCTTCTGTCGGCCGGTCCAGCGCGCCCAGAATGTTCATCATTGTTGATTTGCCGCTGCCGCTTTCGCCGACGATCGCGATGAACTCCCCCGGCTCGACCTGCAAGTCGATGCCGTGCAGAATCTCAAGCTCATTGGGCTTGCCAATGTAATACCGCTTGACGATGCCCTGCATCGCGATAACAGGCTGTGCCGGACTCATCCGTTGCCTCCCCGGCCGCCTGGCGCTCCGCCTCCGTTTCCGCCCGGTCCTCCGGCAGGCATCTGACCGGCAGGCATTTCTCCGGAAGGCATCGCTCCGCCCATGTCGATCTGCATGCCGCCGTTCATCTGAACCTGTTCGCCGCTTTCGCTCCCGTTAACCTGAGCCTGTTCCGGATCTGCGCTGCTGCGCACCTCCATGCCCTCGCTGAGCTGAGTTGAACTGATTTCCACATAGTAATCATTTTCCTCCCCGGTGGTCACGACGACTTCCTTAAAGACGGCGTCGCTGCCGGAGCCGGATTCCTTGACGAACACGATCGATTCCCCGGCGTCATTGGTGCCGACCGCATCGATCGGAACGACGAAGACGTTATCCACAGTGGACTGAATAATCTCCACCGTGGCGTTGATGCCGACATACAGACCGCTGTTGGGCGTCGTGACCGTCACCTCGGCCGAAAATCCGCCGTTTTGCGAAGAAGCGACCGGCGAGATCTGCGTCAGCGTCCCTTCGATCTCCCCTTCGGTGGCGTCCGTCGTAATTTTCGCAGTCATCCCCAATTCGACGTTCTGAATTTCATATTCCGGAATTGTCACAGTGATTTTCAGCGCGTCCGTGTCCTGAATCGTCGCGATCGTCGTGTTGTTGGTCGCCATCGACCCGACTGTGACGTTGATCGCCGTAACCTTGCCGGCGGTTTCCGCCGTCAGCGTGCAGTTTTCCTTCTTCTCGTACAGATCGTCGAGCGTATCGCTGGAGGAAGCCTTCGTGACCGCTTCCTTGGCGTCCTCGACTTTCGTCTGCCAGCTGTCGCGGTTATTGCGGGCTGTATTCCAGGCGGTAAGCGCGGCGTTGTAGGCGCTTTGGGCTGTATTGTAAGCCGCCGCCAGGGTATCGTAATTCATCGCCGACTGCGCGGATTTTAAATCCTGCTGAGCGCTGTCAGCCTTTGATTTGGCGTCGGCGGAGGCCTGCTTGGCATCATTGTAAGCCGTCCCGGCTGCGCAGGCTGTATCTTCCAGCCCCGTGCAGGTCCCGTCGCTGATCGCGCTGTTCAGGGCTGAAAGTGCCTGATTTTCCGCTTCCACCGCGCTTTGATAGGCCGCCTGCGCTTGATCGACATTAGCCTGGAACGCGTCGACAGAGCTGCGCGCGGATTCATACGCCGTCTTTGCGCTGTTCATCGCGCTTTCTTTCTCCGCCATCGTATTCCACGCACTGTCCGCGTCGCTTTGCGCCCAGGTCAGATTTTCTTCCGCGGAAGCCAGTGAATCCTTCGCGTTATCGATATTTTCCTGCAAGCTTTCCAGCGTCTTTTCAATGTTTTTGTCAATTTCATCCGTGTCCAGGACACAGATGATATCCCCGGCTTCTACCCAGTCCCCGACCTGGACGGGAATCGACTTCACCGCCAGCGACTGGTTCGTCGTGACGTTCGATACCGACGCGCTTTCCACCGTGCCGGTCAGACTGATCGAATTGTTCAGCGTTGTTTTTTTCAGAACGGTCGTTCGGATAAAGGAAGCCTGAGTGGTGTTCTTTCGGGTTGTTCCCTGACGGGAAAAATAAAAACTCCCCGCACCGGCCAGACAGATGCCGACAGCCAGGATCACCGTTTTCTTCCGGGTCCATCGCAGGGATTTCAGTGAGAATTGGAATTTCATTTCATCACGCTCGCTTTCCACACTTCTAATAAGCACCGCTATTCTCCCATGGCCATGTGAATTGTTTTTGAATAGTTCATGACCGTAAACTGAATTTCCGGCGAAGCTTTGGCGAAGGCCGGGATTTCCGTGCTTTTCCCGTGTCCTTTCGACAAAGACCGCAATTTCGTCATTCCTGTCTTTTGTAAAGCTGTTAAATGGTGTAAACTTAGAATAACGAACATACGCTTTTAGTTGAAGAAAGGATCGTCCACATGAACAATTCGGAATTCTCTGGCGAACCGCAGGTTTTTCCCCTCATCCAGGCCTTGTTTGTCGACAACGACTGGACCTGTTTAGAATCGTTACTCGATGAAAACATTCAATGGCACGCTACCGAACCGCGCCGGGATTATTCCGGTCTCAGTCAGGTTCGCGATCATATCGAAAGTCAAATGCACCGGCACCGCGAAACGCTGATCTGCACGACAGCGCCGGTCAGTTCCGCGCTGAACGACCGGTATCGGTTAATCACCGTCAAAGCCCTGATGCAGGGCAAAGACTGCCATTCCCTGATCCTGACGCTGATCCAGGATCAGGAGAGCGGAAAATTTTGTTTTGTTCAGATCTGTCCGGCGCAAATCGCTTCTGAAGCCTATCAAAATCAAGAATTGGCCCTGACGTTTCTGCCCGATCAGATGCCGGGTGGAATCTTCCATTGTTTATTCGATGAACCCCTGACGCTCTTACAGACCAGCGACAGCTTCCTGCAGCTGACCGGCTATACCCGGGAAGAAATCCGCACGGAGCTGCACAACAGTTTCCGCGCTTTGATCGACCCGCGGGATTATGAAAATACGCTGTGGGAGGTCCGCGAACAGCTGCGCCACGGGTGTGATAAAGAATTACAATTCCGGCTGCTGCGCAAAAACGCAGAGCCGATCTGGGTGCTGGATAAAGGCCGTTATCTGCAGGACGAATGGGGGCGGCAATATTTCTGCTGCATTCTTGTCGACATTTCAGAATCCAGGCGGATCGCCGAGGAATTCCGGTTAAGCCTAGAGCGTTATGAAATCATCATGAATCAAACCCAGGACATTATTTTTGAGTGGAACATCGCGACGGACGAACTCACCTTTTCTGAAAACTGGAAACAATACCTGGGCTATCCGCGGCAGACCACCGTCTCCGGACTGTTGGATGAAAAGAACACAAATTTCTATACGGAACAACGGAGTTTATTTGCGGATCTGTGCCGCCGCATCCGGGCGGGCCAGGCTTACATTGAAGACGAACTGCAGCTGCATGACATTCATCGCCAGCCAAACTGGTTCCGAATCCGCGTGACAACCCAGCTGGATGAAAATCAAAAACCGATCAAGGCTATCGGCATTCTCTCCAACATCGACGAGGATAAACAGCGGGCCCAGAAGCTGCTTGAAAAGGCGCAGCGCGATCCGCTGACGCAGTATTATAATAAGGAAACAGCCCAAACCCTGATTCAGGATTGGCTGTCAACTCAGCCGGTGCAGAACGCCTTGATGATCATCGATATCGACGATTTCAAAATTGTCAACGATACGCTCGGCCATCTGTTCGGCGACGCCTTCCTGATTGAAGCGACATCGCGGATCCGGCAGCTGTTCCGCAGCGAAGATATCCTCGGGCGGGTTGGCGGCGATGAATTTTTAGTCTTCATGAAGAATATCCCTGACAGAGAACTGGCGGAAAAGAAGGCCCGGCAGATTATCGAAGCCTTCCAGTCGATTGAGCTTCGCAATCAGAAGATCCTCAAAGTATCCTGCAGTATCGGGATTGCGATGACTTCGCCGGTCAATCCGAACTTCCACTATTGGTTCCACCGTGCCGATCAGGCCTTGTATTCCATGAAAAGCCAGGGTAAAAATCAATATGCCTTTTACAATCAGCTCGCTGACGACAACGCGTTCTTTCCGATGGTTGAAGGAGTCTCGGCCGTCAATGCCCGGATCGATTCCAACCCGTTGAAAAAGTACGAAACACCGCGGATCAGCGAATTCATTTTCAACAAGCTCTACGAAGCTCAGGATTTAGAGCGTTGTATTCAGGAAATTCTTGAAATCATCGGACGGCATTTCGACGTCAGCCGCGTCTATATTTTTGAAAACAGCGACGATGATCAATATTGCACCAATACGTTTGAATGGTGCAACGAGGGAATTCCTCCGGAAAAAGAGAATTTGCGGCACATTTCGTATGAAGATGATCTCGAAGGCCGATATCTGGCCAATTTCGATGAAAATGGATTATTCTATTGCCAGGATATTCAATCGTTGGATCCCGCGCAGATCCGCCTGCTGGAACCGCAGAAAATCAAATCACTGCTGCAATGCCTGATTCAGGACCGTGGGCGTCCGCGGGGTTACATCGGCTTCGACGAATGCCGTGAAAAACGGCTGTGGGATCAGGAACAGATTAATGTCCTCACCTATGTCGCGGAAATTCTCAGCGTCTTCCTGTTGAAAAAACGGGCTGAAGACCGGATTCAGCAGTTAGAATCCAGCTTAAAAGTAAAGTGAAAGAAACTCCCGCCGGCGGCAGGGAGTTTTCTTTTCTGCTATATCCAGCCTGCATAGCTCTGTTTTGATCCGGATCCTTGTCTCGGTTCAGCCCCGGCTGCAATCTCATCGAACATCGCAGCGCAAGCCACAAGCTATTCTTCCAGCAGCTGCCGCTGCTTCGCTAACGGCAGGATCATATACAAGCCCATTTCAAACGTATAAAAGCTGATCAGTCCGGGGTATTGATCCAGATCCAGTTTTCCGTTCAGCACCCGTATCAGCCGTTCATACAAGTCCCGTTCCGCGCCTTCCAGAAGCTCGCGGCGCACACTGGCTGCCAGCCGCTGCATGTTTTTTAAATAGATCAGATATTCCGAGTTATATTCGGCAATCAAATCGCCTAACGGGCCATTGACAAAACGAACCAGCGGCAGCGTCACTTTCTCATAGTTCAGCGTCCAATAAGCCTGATCCCGCGGATCGTCCGCTAAATGCCGCAGCCGCTTCATGATCCGCTGCCGCAGCTGCCCATAGCTCTCCTCCTGCAGCTTCAGGATGGCCTGGGAATCGTGGTAACGCTGACGCGCGTCATTTTCAATCTGCTCGCTGTCCAGCGCATAAATGATCCGGGCAACATACCGCAGCGATCCCTTGAGCTCCTGCTGCGCCTGCTCGGTAATTTTCCCCCACAAAAACAACCGGTATTCACTTTTGGGAACATTCAGAAACGAACTCCAGATAAAGATGGAGATCATCCGCGCATCCTGATCCGGACACACCAAATCCAGCATCGACTGATCCGCTTCCGTCGCGGCGGTTGAACGGCCGACCTGTTCCTTAAGGTTGGCAACGTTGTACTGCGGCGGCAGCTCGGTCAGCAGCGTCGATAACGAACGAATCAATCCCAGCTGCCGAAGCAGCTGCGCCCGTAAATCCGCCAGCTGCCGGTGAAGATAGAAATTGGTCATGCTGGGATAACGGAATAATTCCTCGACCGCGCCGACGGGAACATTGTATTGCCGAAGCAGCGCGATGATCTGCAGCCGGTCGACATCGGCTTCGCTGAAATCCAGATAATTATTTTCAGCATTGCGATCAGGCATAATCAATCCCTGATCAATATAAAAATAGATCGCTTTTTTCGTCAGCCCGGTCTTCCGGCAGACTTCCTGAATCCGCAAAGAAATCACCTCGTTTCTTTTTTACCTCAAATAACGATTCTGAGATCGTTACCATCCCTGATTTTATAATTCGAACGAAGGAGTTAAATCTTATCCCAAACCATTCCCTAAGGGAACGGTTTAATCATGGATACTTTGTGAAAGCACTTCCACTTCTCACGTAATTCCCTGTTTTCTTCATTATACACTAATCCCGCGGGTCAAAAAAGTGGGGATTGACCTTCCTGTCACAGGACATTGTATAATGAGCTTGCGAAAGCCTTAACAAAAAGGAGTGGAAAGAAATGAAGAAACAAGCAAGCAAGTTTGCGGCGCTGCTGATGTGCGGAGCGATGGTTCTGTCGTTAACGGCCTGCGGCGACGGCGGTAAGAAAACCGAACCAACCCCGGACGCGGCTGCCAAGCAGTCCTACACAGCCGGCACCTACACCGGCACGGCAACCGGCATGAAGGGTGACGTTACGGTAGAAGTCACCGTCAGCGAGGACGCGATCACGGACGTCGTCGTCAAAGAACATCAGGAAACCTACGGCATCGGCTACGGTCTGGAAACCTCCCCGGTGGAAGTCCTGCCGAAGCAGATTGTCGAAACACAGTCGTTAGGCGTCGATAACGTCACCGGCGCGACGATCACAACCGCGGCGATCAAGAACGCGGTCGCCAGCGCGGTTACGGAAGCCGGCGGCGATGCGGAAGCCTTGAAGAACGTTCCGGTTGAGAAAACCGCAGAAGACCAGACGCTGGATGCCGACGTTGTCATCGCGGGCGCGGGAGCAGCGGGTTTAGCGGCTGGCATCGAAGCTTCCCGGGCTGGTGCCAAGGTTATCATCCTGGAAAAGCAGGGCGTAACCGGCGGCGCAACGACGCGCAGCGGCGGCAAGCTCTTAGCGGCCGGCACGGAATGGCAGAAGAAGCAGGGCTATGAAGATACCCCGCAGCAGATGTTCGACTACATGAAAACAATGGACGGCGCAGACCAGCTGAATGAAGAAATGGTCAAGGCGTTCTGCGATGATTCCGTTGAAAACATGACCTGGCTGGAAGACATGGGCGTCATGATCTATGACGTTGAAGCGATTCACCAGTCCCTGACGCCATGGCGCGTGCACAACACGACCAATGCGGCAGGCCATCACGGCGGCGGTATGACCGACGGCTTCGGCGGCAACATCACCGTGCCGATGACGGAAGAATATCTGAAGAACAACGGCGAAATCTACTACAACACGACTGCGGATACGATTCTGACTGACGCCAACGGCGCAATCGTCGGCTTAAGCGGAACGAAAGCGGACGGAAGCAAGCTGACGGTCAACGCGAAAAACGTGATCATCGCGACCGGCGGTTATGCGCAGAACAAAGAAATGATGAAGCGCTATGCGCAGACCACCGAAGGCTTTGTCACCTCCGTTCCAGCCGGCAATATCGGCGACGGTCTGACGATGGCGGAAAAGGTCAACGCACAGATTTATGACGCACCGGCAACGCAGACAGTTTACCTGGATTTCAATTCCGGCGTCGGCATCAATGAAGAAGCGGGCCTGATCGTCAATGCGGAAGGCAAGCGTGTCGCCAACGAATACACTTATCAGTACCATGTTGCGGACGCGATCGCCAAGAGCGGCAGCGGTTACGGCTGGTATATCGCTACGGCCAACGATCCGGCGCCGACCGTTCAGTACGCGATGACGCTGGACAAGACGCTGAAAGCGAATTCGATCGAAGAACTGGCGAAGCTGATGGAAGTCGACGCGGCTGAGCTGCAGGCGACCATTGATCGTTACAACGAGCTGTGCGCTGCGGGTAAGGATGAAGACTTCGGCAAACCGGCGGATCACATGATCGCGGTTGAAGGTGAAACCTACTACGCGCTGAAGCTGCGGCCAAACGTAACCGTCACCTTCGGCGGTCTGGTCACCGATATCAACGCACAGGTTCTGGATACGGAAAACAATCCGATTCCGGGTCTGTACGCCGCGGGCGAAGTTGCCTTCACCGGTCTGTTCGGCGACGAATATCCGTGCTGCGGCATGGCGATCGGCGGCGCTGTCTACTACGGACGGATCGCAGGTCAGCTGGCAGCGGCCAACAAATAAATCGATCTTCAACACACAAGAAAGAAAACGGCAGAAAACCGGCGAGATTCGCGGTCTCTGTCGTTTTTTTTATATGTACCGGCTTGCCAGGTCTTCCTCATCTGCCTTGTAAACCAGGTCAGCGGCGATCAGAAAGCTCTGTAAGCTGACGCTTTGACTTGCGGAAGTCCCCATTTTTTTGTTACGCTGGAAGCAGGGAAAAATCCTGCTTCCAGGATTCCGCAGAAGATCTCTCATGAAAGAAGGAATACGATGAAGATCCAAGATGCTTGCCTGCCTTGCATAACAGCTCAGACAGTCAGCTGTGCCGCTTTGATTCCAGAAGCCGACCGCCCCGCGTTTTACCGTTCAGTCTTTCACACCTTAGCTCAGCTTGATTTTAATCAGCCGGCACCGGCGGCGATCGGCGCTGTTTACCGACTTGTAAAACAGACGCTGCGAACAGAGGACCCCTACGCTTCGCTGCGGCAAAGGGTGAACGAGAATCTGCTTGCGGAGGTGCCGGCGCTGAGCCTGCGGATCAGCCAAGCTTCTGATCCGTTTGCGGAAGCGCTGCGGCTGGCAATTCTGGCTAACGGCTTCGATTTCAACCCGATCCATCATCCGGATTTCAATCGCATGCTGAATGAATTCAAGACCGCACTGGACGTCCCTTTCGATCTCGAAACGACGGCGCTGAAACAGGCGCTGAGCGAAGCGAGGACTGTGCTAGTGTTAGGAGACAACTTTGGCGAGGTTGTGATCGATGCGCTGCTTTTAGAACAGATCCACCAGCTGAATCCTGACTTGAATCTGGTCTATGCCGTGCGCGGGCAACCGGTCGTTAACAATGTGATCGCCGAGGACGCCCGTCAGGCCGGTATTCATCGCTGGGCCCGAATTCTCAGCAACGGCGACGACGCACTGGGCACACTGCTGCCGCGCACCAGTCCGGAGTTCCAGGCGATTTATCATCAAGCCGATCTTCTGTTATGCAAAGGTCAGGCCAATTATGAGTGTCTGATCGATCAGCCTGAGAAAAGCCGTTATTTTCTATTGAAGATAAAATGTTCCGTTCTGGCGTTGCGCACCGGTCTGTCCATAGGCACGCTGGCCTGTCTCGCCGCTCCCGCCGGACTTTGATTTCATCGGAATGCTCATCGTTTGATATGCGTTGCTTGTCATTCGCTTCAGCCGTGGTGTATACTAAAAACTAAGCAATCAGAAAGTGGGGGAGAAATCCATGAGAATTGAAGAATGTCTTGAAAAGTCCCGATTTGAAGCCCAGGGCTCCATTGTCTTAAACGGTCAGCCGATCCCATACCGCACCGTCTGCGAGGATAATTTCTTTGTCGACGAGGAAGGTCAGCCGACGGCGACGATCTTTTCGTACGCCTATTTCCGCAGCGACGTAGCGGATCCGACGACCCGTCCAGTTTTGTTCGCTTACAACGGCGGGCCGGGATGCTCCAGTTTGTGGGTTCATGCCGGGCTGTTTGGCCCGCGGCGCGTGAAGCTGGAAGACGAGCTGCATCTGCCGACCGTGCCGCCGTTTGAGCTGGAAGACAATCCGCATTGTCTGCTCGATCTGTGCGATATCGTTCTGGTCGATCCCGTAGGCACCGGCTTTGGACGCCTGATCCAGGAAAAAGCCCGCCCGGATTTTTATGACGCGGACGGCGACGTCAAAGCGATGGCGATGTTCATCGAACAATGGCTGACCCGTTACAACCGGCGCAACAGTCCGATCTTGTTAGCGGGGGAAAGCTACGGCACCGGCCGGTCGGCTTTGCTAGCGGCCGAGCTGTTGGGCGCGGGACCGATCAAGCCGGATACGCTGGGGCTGTCCGTCAGCGGCATCATGCTTTTAGGCAGCACCTTCTTTGAAGCCAATCCGGCGGAACCGTCAGCCGTAAATCTGATCACGATGGCAGCGACGAATCATTATCATCACCCGGACGGCAAACCGGATCGCGATACCTTTATCGCCCAGGCTTTCGATTTTGCCAAAACAGAATACCTGAGCGCTTTGTTTCAGGGCGACGCGCTGCCGGAAGCGGAACAGAAAGCGATCGCGGAAAAGCTGACGTATTTTACCGGTATCGAAACCGAGTTCTGGGTTCGCCATCATCTGCGGATCGACATGCAGAAGGAATTCGCCCATCTGTTGTTAAAGGATCAGGGACTGGCCGTCGGCTTCTATGACGGACGTTACGCCTGGAAAGACGATCCGGCGATCCGGGATTCCAACGTCATTGCGGACGACCCGGCAATGGGTCAGTACACACCGGCCTTCCAGACGGCTTTCGCATTGATCTGCAAGGAGCTGAACATCAGCTTCAACCGCAGCAGTAAGGGACTGGTTTTCGACGTCAACGAAACATGGCAGCGGAAGTCGAAATCCTCGCCGGCTCAGGCGTTGGCGGGAGCGATGCGGCGCAATCCAAAACTGCGCGTCTTCTTTGCCAGCGGTTTGTACGATCTCTGCACGACGGCCGGCAATGCCCGTTATCTGGCAACGCATTCGCATTTAGATCCAAGCCGGGTGGTGATCGGCGAATATCCGTCAGGCCACATGGCTTATCTGGGGGAAGAAAGCGCGAAACTACTCGGAGCGGATATGCGGGCATTCTTCACTCAGGCGATCGGAAAATAAATTTTCTTCGTTCGGCAGCCCTTCTTTTGAAATCAGAATATTTGTTGAATCAAAAACCGGCGTTTTAAAAGACGCCGGTCTTTTTCATTTTCCACGCCTGCTTTTAATTCAAAAAAGCGGCGGCTGGCCGCTTCTTTTCTCGATTCCTGCCGGATAAAATGTCATGCCGACGAATTGATATTTCTTACTTCTGTCCCTGTCATCAGAAATTCTTTGTCCGCTTGTTCGTTTCCCTTGCCTCCTAACTGAAGCTGATATTTTCAATTCTTAACGCTGGTCTATTTTGCATGTTTTTCTTCCTGCAGGCGTTTCTTAGCCGCTTCGGTGGTTTCTCCTTCGCGGGTTAAATACCGGTCGACGAACGCATCTTCAATTTTTGTATATCCGGAAATCACGCTGTCCTCTACTGCGGCAAAAACGCCGGTAACATTTTCCGCTATCTTCTGATTCAATTCAACAAATTTTGATTTTGCCATTTAATTTTCTCCTTATTCCAATTCCTTTTTGGATCATCCTCACACCGAGTCCTCCGGCAAACAGACAGACACCAACTCCGGTCAATCCGTTCATAAGCCTTGCCGTTTCCTGCCCCATCGCTCCGAAGGACGCGATCATCGACCGCTGCAAGGTCAAAACCGACACGGCCGCTTCTGCCAGCGAGATATTCCCGATCACCTGGAATAAAAGCCGTTTCTGTTTCCTAAATACCCGGATTATCGTCCAGGTTAGCTTATAGAATGTATACGCGGCGATCGTGATCATGAGTATTTCATCATAGACAGCCGCCCTATTCCGGACCCAACTCAAATACTGAGCGCCCATCAACACAAAGCTCAGGATTGTCAGCAAGCACCCGCACAGCACCGCCGCCAGTCCGTCCGCAGTCTCACTCCTCCACCAGGTTAAGCCGCAGACCACAGCGATAAATCGCATAAAACTCAAGACGCCGTAATACATGCATAGCGTAACAAACCATAACGACTGATACGTTACCCCCAGCAGGCCATTATAAAACACATATGTAAGGTTCAAACACAGACTACCCGCAGCCATCCACAAAAGTCTGTGTTCCGGATTTTGTTTCAGTCCCATTAGTATACCCGCATAGCCATCAGATGGCATTCCTGTTTGTTTCCGCTGGTTTTTAATCTTCGAATTTTTACAGATTCGCTTCATGGCGGTCATTGAATTCTCTTATCAAATGTTCTCTAGTCTTTGATTCCCTGAGTCAAGGGGATCAAACAAAGCAAGATTACGATCCCTGTTAATCCGATGCCGATTCCCAGCGCCAGTTTGTTCCAAACCATACTGAAACACATGCCGATCCCCAGCGTTAACGCGCCGAGAATGCCTGTCAGCAGCGTGAGCAGAGTTTTTCCTGAAATTTGAATCGGATTCTTATGTTCCATCTTCCGCCAGAGCAGATAGGTGATCAAGCCCAGAAGCAATCCCACGCTGCCAAATACAATCCCGGGTTTGAATGCATTCCATTCGGGAATCAGCGCCATACAAAAGCCAAGCGCAAACAAAACGCCGCTGACAGTTCCTAACATCAAAGCTGTAAAACTACTTTTTTTCATACTGATACCTCCTCGTTTATTAAAGCAACGATTGTTGTTTTAATGTAAACCTAGTATACTGTTTCAAAGAAGCGAAAACCATCATCAATTTGAAGACAAGTGTTGGATTAATGGAGGAAATGTCTATGAATGTCAAAAATAACCGCCGCCGGCGGGAATCGATTGAACGGATAGAGAAAGCGTTCATTGAATTATTACAGACCCGGGAGCTGAACGAAATCAGCGTTTCCGATCTTTGTAAAATCTGCGAACTGAACCGCAGCACCTTTTACGCTAATTATGTTGATCTTTACGATCTGGCCGACAAGGTAAGGGTTCATTTGGAAAGTGAAGTCAATCACCTTTATGAGACCGAACGAACTCAAAAATTCAACAGTAACGATTATCTCCGATTATTCCGACATATTCAGGAGAATCAGTTGTTTTACCGCACTTATTTTAAACTTGGCTATGATAATCAGTATGAAATCCAGTTCTACGATACCGAACAAGCTAAACAAGATTTCAATAATCAATACATTGATTACCACATGGAATTTTTCAAAAGCGGATTAACGGCGATCATTAAACGGTGGCTTGCCGGAGGATGCCGGGAAACGCCGGAAGAAATGGACCACATTGTCCGCAGCGAATATCAGGGTCGGGGTCGTTGAATGATTGAACTCAAACAGAGCGGAAAAACATGCCGTGTCCCGGATTTTCTCCTCTGACTGATTAACGCAAAAAAGCCGGCTAAGCATACCCTTTCAGAGTTTTGCCTGCCCGCTTCGTTCTTGAGTGTCCTTTTTCCCTGAAGGAAAATTGAAGTTTTATAAGCGCCGGAAAAGCCGGCGTTTTCTCAAAAAGAATTGAATTCCTGCTTGAATTACATCGGTTTTAAGTTCTTGTTCAGCCGGTCGACAATCCAGGCGATCCGCTTTCTCCGCCCGGCCTCGGTTTTAGGATCCAGGAAAGCGCGGGTGTATGTTTTCTTAACCGACATGGACATCAACTGAAAGTTGGAATACGCCTGCGGATAAGCTTCCAAAACAGCGGAAAGCGACGCGATTTGTTCGTCCGTGACCGCCGCCGGTTTTGGTGCGTCCCATTGTCCGTTCGCTTTGGCTTCCGCGATCTTTTTCCGACCTGAGTCGGTCATCCGGCCTTGTTCTTCCAGCCTTTGAACAAGCTGCTTGTTCTTTTCCGACCACTTGCTTTTCCCGCGGCGCTGCGAAAAGTATTTGCGATACGTTTTATCATCAAGACTCTGCATCTGACCGTCAATCCAGCCGAAACAAAGCGCTTCTTCCAGCGCTTCGCCCGCTTTGATCGTTTTCGGTCCTCCGGCCTTGCCCAGTATCAGCCAGACCCCTTCCTCAGACAAGCAATGATCTTCCAGCCATGCCCTGAATTCTCCGCGCGTGGCGAATTGAATTGTTTCGTTCATTTCCTGATCCTCCATTTCCAGCTTTTCATCAAGCTAACCAGTGCTGTCTGTACTGCGCATTTCTTTTTTTATGACTCTGATGATCAAAAGCTCAACAGTCCCGCGAGGCGGCGGAAACCTGACAGAATTCAAAATATTTATTCACCGCTGTTTTTAAAGAAGCCAATCCCTTGTACCAATCCGATCCCGCCCTGAAATTTATGGAGCAGCGCAGCGGCCGATGTTTCTGCCAGTCTTCCGTCGTATACGTTAGTTGATCCAGCAGGGAAGCCCCCCTGTCTTTTCTGAATTCCAGATCAAGACTGACGTCCAGATTCTTTTCTACGCGCTGGCAGCGCTTGATATAGTTCTGAACGACAGCTTCGGAAACTAACGTCCGCAGCCATTTTGCATAATCGTCAATCCGCATGGGTCTGACCTCCCTCTCTCTGTTAGCTTGATTATATCATGGAAGTTCGCCGCCGGCTTATGATATGATAAAGTCAGAAACGATGTCTGACCGTCGCTCGTTAAACGCAGTTGCAAAGCGGTGATGGATGAAAAGCCAGCTGACAGACAGCATATTTACAAAAAGTTACTTCACCAGGGAGGATTAAAATGAAGAAAAGAATCGGACTGGGCCTGGGTTTTATCCTTTTGCTTCTCGGATTTTGCGGCTTTAAAATGAAAACGACGGTTTCTTTAAGGGCGCTGATTGCCAATTCCGAGAGAATCACCCTGATCTATTGTGAAGAGACAACCAGCAATACGGCTTGCGATCCGATTGAAATCACAGAGGAAGACATAATTCAGGAGCTCAGCCTGCTTTTTCAGGAAGATCGTTTTACCCGTACTTTCTTCTTTTCACAGAAAACCGCTCATGACATTCCCTTAAGAACAGGGATGCTGCTTCTCAGCGATGGAAATCAGACCTGGAATCTTGAGATCTACGGCGATTCTACACTTCGCCTTAACTATCAGGCTTATTCGACCGGATGGTTCAGCAACCCGACGGATTCCCTGCTTGACCGCATCGAACAGGCTTACACGCAATATAAAAAGATGGATGCCAAAAGCATTAAGTAAGGAATAGAATCCAAGAGAGCACCGGTGATCAACATCAAAAAAACGCAGCGTTAGAGAACCCTCTAAACCTGCGTTTTCTTTCTTTTTTGTTCTTAATCAGGAATTTCTGGGGCTTAGCGAACCGTGCTGCCGACCGGCAGCTTTTCAACGGAAAGCACCTCGATCTGATCCTCGCCCATGCCGGCTAAAATCATGCCTTGCGACTCGACGCCTCTTAACTTGGCCGGCGCTAAGTTGGTGATGACGACAACTTTCTTGCCGACCATCTGTTCCGGCTTATAGCTGCCCGCGATGCCGCTGACAATCTGCCGCGGCTTTTCTTCGCCGATGTCAATCTGAGACACCAACAGCTTGTCCGCTTTCGGATGCTTTTCGCAAGACAGAACCTGCCCGACCTTCATTTCAATCTTCGCAAAGTCGTCGATCGTGATCTGCGGTTTCGCCGGCTCCGCTGGTTTTACCGGCGCTTTCTTCGGCTGTTCCGCTTCGATCTTTTCCAGCATTTCCTTTTCATCGATCCGCGCAAACAAAATCTGCGGCTTCGGTGTTACATGAATACCATCTTCCAGCTGCCCGAAAGTCAGCACGGAATCATAGCTGCGCTGCTGCGTATTGAGCTGATCGAGAATGGCTTTCGACGTTTCCGGCAAATAACTTTCCAGCAGAATCGCCGCAATCCGGATGCTTTCCAGCAGGTTATACAAAACGGTAGCCAGCCGGTCTTTCTTTGTTTCGTCCTTGCCGAGCGCCCACGGCATCGTTTCGTCGATATATTTGTTGCTTCGGCGCAGCAGAGCGAAAATTTCGTCGATCGCGTCTGCGACCCGCAGTTCGTCCATCTTTTTCTGAACATTCGCCGGCGTTGCTTTAGCCAAGGCGATCAGTTCGTCATCAATCGGATCGCTGACATTTGCGTTATGGACTAATCCGCCGAAATACTTATTGGTCATCGATAGCGTGCGGTTGACCAGATTGCCGAGGATATTCGCCAGATCAGAATTGATCCGTTCAATCATTAATTCATAGGTGACCGTGCCATCCTGAGCAAACGGCATTTCATGAAGCATGATGTAGCGCACGGCATCGACGCCGAAGTAACGAACCAGATCATCCGCGTAAATTACATTGCCCTTGGACTTGGACATCTTGCCCTCGCCCACCAGCAGCCATGGATGACCGAACACCTGCTTCGGCAGCGGCAGATCCAGCGCCATCAGCATAATCGGCCAGTAGATTGTGTGGAAACGCAGAATATCCTTACCGATCAGATGGACATCCGCCGGCCAGTAGTGCTTAAACTTTTCGCCATGATTACCGTCGCAATCGTAGCCCAGACCGGTGATGTAGTTGGTCAGTGCGTCGATCCAGACATACACGACATGCTTCGGATCAAAATCAACCGGCACGCCCCAGGTAAAGGAAGTGCGGGAAACACAAAGATCCTGTAAACCCGGCTTGATGAAGTTGTTGATCATTTCGTTCTTGCGGGATTCCGGCTGAATGAATTCCGGGTTTTCTTCAATGTGCTTCAGCAGGCGATCCGCATATTTGCTCATACGGAAGAAATAAGCTTCTTCCTTCGCTTTTTCAACCGGCGCTCCGCAATCCGGGCATTTCCCGTCGACGATCTGGCTTTCAGTAAAAAATGATTCGCAAGGCTTGCAATACCAGCCCTCGTATTCTGATTTGTAGATATCGCCCTGATCATACAGCTTCTTAAAAATCTTCTGAACCTGACGCTCATGATCCGGATCGGTTGTCCGCATGAATTTATCATAGGACGTATTCATCAGATCCCAGATTTCCTTGATCTGCCCTGCGACCTGATCGACGAACTGCTGCGGCGCTACGCCTGCGGCTTTGGCTTTATCTTCAATCTTCTGACCGTGTTCATCCGTTCCGGTCTGAAAGAAAACGTCGTATCCCAGCATTCTCTTATACCGGGCGATACTGTCGGCGAGAACAATTTCATAAGTATTGCCGATGTGCGGCTTGCCCGATGTGTAGGCAATCGCCGTTGTAATGTAATATTTTTCGCTCATGATAATTCCTCCTTTTTTTATAATAAAAAAACGTCCTTGAAAGGACGCTGATTTCGCGCGGTACCACCTTACTTCATATCTTTTCGATATGCGCTTGCTTCTTAACGCGAAGTCACGTCTTATCCTACGCTGTTCGGATAATCAGTTCCAAGACCATGTTCGCTTCTGTTTTCCGTCCTGCTTTCACCTGCCCAGGCTCTCTGATTCAGAAAATGGAGAAGCTACTCTTCTTTTCTCTACCTTTACGCCCTTAATTATAGTCACAGAAACTGCCGATGTAAAGCCTTAATCTCGCCTGTCAATGCTTTTTTCTTACGATTGTTTCACTAGTTCTCTATCGCTAAAGCATGATATAATGGTTATCAAAGAGGGAAGTGTATAATTATGCGAAAACAGAAGAAGCGCGGTTTCACATTAATCGAGTTAATCGTCGTCGTTGCGATACTGGTTGCTTTGTTACTCATATTGGTTCCAAGACTCACAGGCTTTACGTCGACGGCGGCTGAAGTCCAGTGTCAGCAGACCCGGCAGAAAGTCATGGAAATGTATAATGCTTACCAGATCAAAGGCGAACCGGTGTCGATTGAGGATTTATTAAAGAACAAAGATGATGAATATTTTATTTCCACACCGAAATGCGCATCAGGAGGAAAGTACAGTGTTGTTGAAATTAAAGGTTTAGTGACACTCATCAAATGTTCGAAACATGGAAGCATTTCAAGTGGAAACCTTGATTACACGCCGAAAGGTATTCAAAGCGCGATGTTGGAATTCATGAAATTCTTAAATGAACAGAAGAAAACTAACTCTAGTATAATTAGGGAGTTAACTGGAAATTCTAAACTAAACAATGACGCTATCCGAAATTTTATGAAAAATGAAATATACGGAGGCTCTTGGCCGGCTTTGGATAATGGAATTGTTAATGCAGCAAATTTGCCAAAAGGCGACTATAAAATACAAATTTGTTATAGACATGTGACTGATCCAAATGTGGAAAACCCTTATAACAATCCTGTTCCAGAAAATGCGATTATCTATGCTTCCACAATTCAAGGGGGAAACTGGAATACGAGTCTTATTTACAATCAAGATGATAATAAATGGTATTCAGGTAAGAGTTTAGTTATAAACGGAAAGACCTGGACAGAGGTAAAAACACTAATGGAAGAAAAAGGCTGGAAGCCCGTCGAATACAGCGAATAAAACTATGACAACTTCATGACATTTTCCAATTACTTCAATTTTTTCATTCCTTAATCCTTCTAATCTTATGGAATCACCAAAAAGGGTACATGGAGGATAAAGTAATGAGAAAAATAGTCATGATCATCTTAACCGCAGGTTTACTGTTGGGAACAGCCGCCTGCCAAGCGAAAGAAGACAAGCCAACACCACCCCTTACTCCCGAAGCTGCTGAATCTCCGTCGACTTCAGAGACAAAGCAAGGGGAAGAAAAAACCATCACCGGAAAAATCAGCGATATTAAAAATGTCATGTTCATTCTGGATGATGGAAAAGAGGCCTATGTTTTTCCGATTGATGAAAACTTTAAAATGGACGGAATCCAAGACGGCGATCAGGTTCAAGTCACATATACCGGAGAATTGAGCGTCACCGGCGAAACAGAATTGACGACGATCAAAGTTGAAAAAGTGAACTGATCAAAAACAGAAATGACAAAAGGATGAGGATGGAAAATTCCTCATTTTTTTTCTCACGTTTGATTCATTAGGAAAACGCGAGTTTCGCTAACGTTTAAAATCATGGTTGAATTATTGCTTTCTTTCCTGATGAAAATAATTTCTAACTTTCCGAAAATTTATTCATTTTGTTGTTGACAGATTTTCATTTGTCGTTTAGACTAAGAATCATAAAATCGATGAACAGAAAAAGTAAGCGGAAGAATCCATCAGCGAGCTGACACAGAGTGAAAGGTCAGCGGCACTTGTTCCGGTGAAAACGCATCTGGGAGATGACTTTCTGAATTCAGTAGGAAAGTCCGCATATCCGCGTTAAGGATTTGAGGAGGCCGGGATAGACCGGCAATTAGAGTGGCACCGCGAATCCATCGTCTCTAGCATAAGCTAGGGACGATTTTTATTTTCCCTGAGGATTCTGGAAAGGAGTGATGTTGATGATTCCCCCTGTAAATTTAACAACTTATAAACAGAAATCAGAAACCCAACATTCTAGGAAACGCTACCGACGATGTTTCTGCTTCTTTACCAAAACCCATTTAAGAAAGGAAAATTACCATGAAAAATTAAATATGCTTCTCTGCGCAGGCTTATTAGTCCTGAACACCGCTTGTTCTTCCAAGCCTGACCCTTCTTCACCAACACCGGAAACAAAACAAAATTCCATCGTCGTCGCAGTCGGCGGACAGATTACGACGCTGGATCCCGGCTTCAATACGGAAACCGTCAACAATTACATTCTGGCCCATACCATTTCCAGCCTGATGACCAAGGATGAGAACGGCAACGTCATTCCGGAACTGGCCGAAAGCTATACGGTCAGCGATGATGGCCTGACTTATACGTTAAAGATCAAAAACGGACTGACCTGGAGTGACGGAAAGTCGCTGACCTCGCAGGACTTCAAATATGCCATCCTGCGGAATCTGACTTATGGAGCGGAAAACTCCCTGACGATCTACAATCTGATCACCTATCTTAAAGGCGCGGAAGAAATCGCATCGAATACCGATCTCGACGCTGCCACGCTGGAAATCGACGGCGTTCAAACACCGGACGACTCGACGCTCGTTCTGACTCTGAAACAACCCTGCGCCTTTTTCTTGAATTTGTTATGCGGCAACGTCTGGTCGCCATTAAGAGCGGACTTTGCGGATCCGCATGATTCCACCTGGGCGCTGAAGCCGGGGTATCCAAGTATCGGCGCGTATCAGCTGGCAGAGTGCAACGAGAATGAAAAAGCCGTCATCGTTAAAAATGACAGCTATTACAATGCCGATGCGATCACGCTGGATCAGATCACCTTCCTGGTTATGCCGGACAGCGACGCCCAGTCATTCGCTTATAAAAATGGTGAAATTGATATCGCGATGAATGTTCCGGTTGACGTTGGCGTCAATTATCCCAACCAGAACGAAGTCTGGAATATTCCCTCTCCGACCTCTTATTTCATCGCGCTCAATTCTGGATCTACCGCTCCGGAATGTCTGAAAGACAGCCGGGTGCGGAAAGCGCTGGCGATTTCGATTGATAAACAAGCTCTGGCGTCCACATTGGGACCGGAAGAATACTATCAGGCCTTAGCTGGCTACGTTCCATCCGGACTGAATGGGGCTGATGGGGACTTCCGGAAGGAAGCCGACGCGCAAGGCACTATGCAGGCCTACGATCCGGAACAGGCGAAGACACTGCTGAAGGAAGCCGGGTATGATGAAACAAATCCGTTGAAAATCAAATACAAATATTCTTCTTCCTTTATTCACGCTGATGTCGCGCAAATCTTGGAAGCGATGTGGAAAACCATCGGGATCGACTGTGAACTGGAAGTCGTGGAATCCGGCGTTTTCTACAATCAGATCGACAACGGCGACTTCGATCTTTCCCGCTACGGTTATACCGCCAGCGACGATCCTTCCCAATTTCTGACCTTGTGGACAATCGGGCAGCAGGTTGTTCCGGCCGTCGAGGATCCTGCTTATGATCAAATGATTCAAGAGGCAGCGGCGATCGTCGATCATACGGAATACATGAACGCGCTGCATGCGGCTGAAGAATATCTGATCGAGGAACAAGCCTATATCATTCCGCTGTTCAGCTACAACACGCCGATTCTCAAGAGTGAAAAAATCCAGAATGCCACCAAGAAGGGAACGACGCCGTATTACGGCTACGTCACACTGCAATAGCTCCCGGATTTTCTCTCCCCGCTGAACTCCCTTACACTCGATAAAAAAGGATGAACGTGTGCTTCTCATGAGCGAAGCCGCCTTCATCCTTTTGTTTTTTATTTCAGTAATGCCGCTTCCAGATCCTGAAGCATCACATCCAGCGCGGTAATTCCACCTTCCGCCAGGTACCAGACCGTCGGCGTGAGGTAGACGATATTGCCGTTCTGCGCAGCCAGCGTCTTGGCAGTCAGTTCGTTCTTCATGACTTCCTCCGCCAGCTTTGCGCCTTCGGTATTGATCGCAGAATCCCGGTCAAGCACGAAGATATATTCCGGATTCAGCTTGACCAGCAGTTCCATCGACGATTCGTTGCCATGCGTGGAATCAATGTCGTTCGCCAGATTGGTAAAGCCGATTTCATTGCCGATCAACGAGCACCGGCTGCCATTGCCTAAAGTATTGAAGTTGCTGGAAGTGACCATGCCGATCACCGCGGTTTTGCCTTCCGCCGCCTGGCGCAGCGTTTCAATCCGGCTGTCAAAACCGGCCAGCTGTTCCTTAGCCTTGTCTTCCATATTAAATAAGGAAGCTACGGTCATGGCGTTCTGCTTCACACTTTCCACAACGCCCAGCTCGGCGTCCGTGCTCAGATACACAACCGGGGCAATCTCAGACAACGCATCGTATTGCGCGCTCAGCCGGCCGCCGATGAAAATCAGATCCGGTTCGCTGGCCATCAGCGCTTCCATATCCACTTCTTTCAA
This sequence comes from Holdemania filiformis DSM 12042, assembly GCF_000157995.1. Lineage (GTDB taxonomy): Bacteria > Bacillota_I > Bacilli_A > Erysipelotrichales > Erysipelotrichaceae > Holdemania > Holdemania filiformis. Next base: position 31,962 of record NZ_GG657559.1, on the reverse strand, counting down.
CGTTCCCAGATTCACGATCGCTTCGTTTTCATTATACGTTTTCAAATAATCGACCGTCGAGGATTTCGGCATGCCGACAACACGGCCGCCCAGGCCCCAGCTGTCCAGCATATCCAGCACCGCCATATCCAGAACCGCGATCCGCTGCGGATCCGCCGGGACTTCCAGCGACACCCTTTCCTGATTGCCGTTGAGCGTCATGATCGTCATCGTGGGCTTCGATTCCGACTGCCCCTCATTCTGGGGTTTGGCGGTGCAGGCTGTAAGCATTAACAAGCCGGCGGCCATGAATACTGCTAATTTTTTCATTGTTTCTCTCCTTTTTATTTATTTCTTCCAAGTCTTGATCGGGTGTTTCAGGCGGGAACTTCCCCGCCAACTGTCCTTCATTCAAAGTCAGGCGGCAACTTTTCTCTGACCTTCCTGCGAATCAGGTCTTTAATAATAGATTGACAACGGCCGGCCCGCGACCTGTTGGATCTCAAAGTCCACGCCGTAGATCGCCGAAAGGTTTTCCTTGCTGATCACGTCCTCAACGGTTCCAAATTGCGCAACTCTGCCATTCACAAACGCGCAGATATAATCCGAATAAAACGCCGCATAGTTGATTTCATGCAGGACCAGAATCACCGTTTTTCCCAATTCATCGCACAGTCGCCGCACAATTTTCATCATGTTCGACGCATGGTAGATGTCGAGGTTGTTCGTTGGTTCGTCCAACAGGATATAATCGGTATCCTGAGCAATCACCATCGCGATCATCGCCCGCTGCCGCTGCCCGCCGGACAGCTCGTCGATAAATTGATCGGCGATGACTTCCAGCTCCATGTAGGCCAGCGCTTCGTCCACTTTCTGCCGGTCTTCTTCCTGCAGCCGCCCCTGGCTATAAGGGAAACGGCCAAAGCTGACCAGTTCGCGCACCGTGAGCTTCATCTGAATGTTGTTGGACTGCGTCAGAATCGCCAGCCGCTTGGACAAGTCGCGGCTGTTCCATTGCGCCAGATCCTTGCCTTCAAAATGCACCAGCCCCGCATCCTTGGCGACCAGCCGGGAAATCATCCCCATCACCGTCGACTTGCCTGCGCCATTGGGCCCAATCAGGGACAGAACCTTGCCCTTGGGAATCTCGAAACTGACTTCGTCGACAACGCGCTTAGCGCCGTAGTGTTTTGTCAGTTGCTGAATTAACATATCCGCTGCCTCCCTTTGCCGAATAATAAAATCAGGAAATACAAACCGCCGCCGATCGTGATCAGCACGCTGATCGGAATGCTGTAAGAAAAGCCATGCTCGACCACCAGCTGTCCTCCGACCAGAACGATCATTCCCAGCACCGCCGAGCCGAAGATCAGCCAGGTGTGCTTGTACGTCTTAAACAACTGCCGCGACAGATTCGCGATGATCAAGCCCAAAAAGGAAATCGGACCGACCAGTGCCGTGGCGATCGCGATCAGCACCGTCACGCCCAGCAATAACCGGCGGATTGTCTTATCCACGTCCACACCCAGATTTATCGCCTGATTCTTGCCCAGCGCGATCACATCGAGCAGCTTCAGCTCTTTCCGCAGCGCGAAGATCACCAAGCCGATCAACACGGCCGAGATCGCCAGCAAACTGGAATTGACGTTGGAAAAACTGGCGACCAGCGAGCCTAACAGCGCGTCGTATTCGTTGGGATCCATGATCCGGATCAGCGTCGTCTGCATGCTGGAGAAAAACGTCGACATGACCGTGCCCGCCAGCAGCACATAGAGAATCTGATACTTCATCTTTTTAAATAACGTCCCGTAAATCAGGATCGCCGCCGCTCCCATGATCGTCAGATCGACGAGGAATGATAGTTGCGGATGTCGGGCGATCAAACTGCCGGAACCGAGAAAGAACACCACCGCGGTATGGATCAGGGCATAAAGTGAGTTCATCCCCAGCAGGCAGGGTGTCACAATCGTGTTCTGAATCAAGGTTTGAAAGACAATCGACGCGCCGCCGATACAGAAAGCTGTCACGAGCATGACTAACAATTTCGGCACGCGCAGGCGCATCGCGAATTCGACATATTTCGGATTGACATTGAACGTCAGATAACCGATCACCGCCAGAATGGCCAGTGTGATCAGAATCGCTGCTTTTATTTGATTGACATCTTGGCGTTTCATCCCCTGCAGCCTCCTTCCGGTTTTCTGACGATACGGGCTTTCCCGTTGAGCCGCATCCAGAGCAGACCGATGAAGATCAGACTGCCCAGAATCCCGACGATCAGCTCGATCGGCAGCTCATACGGAGCGATGACCACCCGGCCGAGCATGTCGCAGACCAGGACAAACAACGCCCCGAACAGCGCGGTATCGGCCAAAGTCCCGCGCAGCTTGTCGCCCTTGAACATCGTCACCAGATTGGGAACAATCAGTCCGATGTAGGAAATACTGCCGGCCACGACGACGATACTGGCGGTGATCATTGCGGCGATCGTCAGTCCCAGAAACAACACAGCGTTATAAGGCACGCCGAGGTTCTTCGAGAAATCCTTGCCCATACCGACGATATTGAAATGATTGGCAAACAGAAACGCCGCGAGAACTAACGGCACAACCAGAATGACCAGCTCATAGCGGCCCTTCATCACCAGAGAAAAGTGTCCGACCAGCCACGAGGAGAGCGCCTGCGTCATCTCATATTTATACGCCAGATAGTTCGTGATTCCGCCGATCACATTGCCGAACATAATGCCGACTAACGGCACCATCACGACGTCCTTGAACTGAATCCGCTGAATAAACGCCACAAAGATCCAGGTTCCCGCAATCGCGCTGACGAAGGCAAAACCCGCGCGCACCCACAGCGTCGAGCCGGGCATGAACAGAAAAGCGAACAGAATTCCCAGCTGAGCAGAGGAAATCGTTGCGCCGGTCGTAGGCGAAACAAATTTATTCATACACAGCTGCTGCATGATCAGGCCCGCGACGCTCATGCCCATTCCGGTGCATAAAATTGCCAACAGCCGGGGCAAGCGGGACAGCACCAGAATTTCCAGCGCTTCCCAGTTTCCGTTCAGCACATCTGACACGCTGAAATTGACCACACCGATAAACAGTGAAAGCACGGAACAGAGAACCAGAACTGCCGCCAGAAGCAGCGTACTTCTAACTCGTTGGAACATAGCGATCTCCTTTCAGAAATAGTTGTTAGTTTAAACTAACTTTGATTGAAAAAGAAAAGAGTCGACGTCGGATCGATTCTTTCTGTTTAAGTTAGCTTGGCCTAACTTTAAGCTCGTTAAGTTTACCATGCACTCTGGAAAAAAGCAAGTCCTCTCCTTTCTGCTTCGCTGGTATATATTGTTAAGAAACGAAAGTCAGTGATTTTTCCTTCTTCCCTGGATGGTTTTCAGCCAGCTTGTTTTGTCAAGACAGCCAGGTTCTCATTTTGCCTGAATTCCTGAACTATGATACACTGGAATCAACGAGAGAAAAAGAGGGGTGCTATGAATCAATCCGAGTCTTCTTTATGCCGTGTTTTCCTGGTCGACGACGATCTTCTGGTTCTGGATGATCTGCGGGAATTAATCGCCTGGGAAGCGGAAGGTTTTGAAATCATCGGAACCGCCGGCAATGGGGAACAGGCGTTAGCACAGCTAGCCCGGACCCCGGCGGATCTGGTCTTCGTCGATATCGAGATGCCGCGGTTAAACGGACTGGATTTTATCCGCCGGCTGCGCCAGATCGATCCGCAGGTGCAGACGCTGCTGCTGACCGCTTTTTCACGCTTTGATTACGCGCGGGAAGCGGTCTCGCTGGGTGTCTACAATTACATCCTCAAGCATGAGCTGACCGCCGAGGTGCTGCTTGAAAATCTGCGCGGAATGTGCGAACAGCGTAGGCAGCGCAAGGCCGCCAGCTATCTGGATGAACAAACCCGCTTCCGCCAGCTGCTTTGGGGCAACGACGAAGGCGCATTGGACTCCGCGTCCGAACCGTTTGCTTCCCACAAGGGAATCGGTCTGGTCTGCCTGCGGCATCTGCCTTCACTGGACGAATTGAGTCATCCTGCGGACACGCTGTCTACAGACGTTTTTTTAGCTTCCGTCCAGCAAGCTTTGCTTCCGCTGCGCAAAACCACTTCCTTTCTGGTCTTTCCTCAATCCGCACAGGAATTGTGGTTTGCCGTGGAAGCAGACCAGCCGGGAGACAGCGTACCTTATGAATTCTGCACCGCGCTGCGTGAAGCGTTAGAAAACAAACTCACTCCAGCCGGATTCTTTGTCAGTCCCATCGCCCCCGACCGCCAGGAACTGCGCCGGCTGTATCGTCTGATGAACCAGCGGCAGACGCAGCTGTTCTACTTTGCCCCCGGCCGGATTACCTTACTCCATGAATGTCCGGCTTTTGATCCTTTTGACAGCGCGGATTGGGAAGTGCGGCTGACCCAGACCGACACCCTCGCTGCACTGCGTCCGGTGCTTTCCGCGTTTCTCGACGCACTCGCGCAGCATCGGCCGCCGCTGCCGCAGGTCTTGTTAGCGATCAAGCTGATGCTGCAGAAGCTGCAGAAAATGCTGCCGGCTGCCGTTCTCGCTGACGACAATTTTTCCCAATGGAAAACGATCAGTACCTTTCAGGAGCTGAACGCGTTTGTGCATCGTTGGCTGCCAGCTTTAGAAACTCAGGCGCAGACCAGCCGCAAAACCAGTTTCATGCTGAACTATTTACAGGAACACTGCGCCGATGAAAACGTACTCGACGATCTCTCGCAGACGCTGCAGATGAACCGGGAATATTTAAGCAAGCTGCTGAAAAAAGAAACCGGTCAGACGTTGGCGCAGACGCTGCTGGAGCTGCGGCTGCAGAAAGCGATGCGGCTGCTCAAGCAAAACGATCTGAAAATCTATGAGGTCGCGCAGCGATGCGGATTCCATTCCAGCCAGTATTTCGCGATCGTCTTCTATAAGAAATACCACGTTTATCCCAGCGATATACTGAAGGAGCCTTACGCATGAGGCCCTTAATTCTCCGCAGGCGGCTTGCTTCGCTGCTTCCGCCCCGGCTCTCCGTCAAGCTGGCCGCGGCGCTGGGGGCGCTGGTGCTGGTCATGACAAGCGTAACCAGCTTCGTTTCCTATCATTATTTCGCGCACATCCTGACCCAGGAAAACCTGAAAAAAGACGCTCAGGTGCTCCGGCAAAACGCCCAGCAGCTGGAAAGCTCCGTGCAGGAACTGATGATCATCACGCGGAATCTTCTGGCTGACCCCCAGCTTCAGCAATTCTGCCATACCGAAGATCCCGACTATTTCCAACGCGAGGAAGCCGCCGAGCTGCTAACCCGCTATCTGTCGGTTCAGGATCTGCTTCACAGTGCGCTGATTCTGCGTGAGGATCAGGTTCTATGGAATCTCTATCCGCTCGATCAAACCTTTGACGCACTGAAAACGCCGCCGGATGAAATACGTCCGGCTGGATTCACGGAAGCCTTCCAAGTTCATTCCGGCGTCGATTCCCTCTGGCTGGCCGCTTATCATACGCCGATTTCCGATCTCGCCCATCCTCAGCAGAAAATTGGCGAGCTGTGGATTCTGCTGGACCTGCGGCAGTTAGAATCCCGGATCGCAGCCTGGAATCTGCCTCAGCAGGAGATGACGCTGATGCAGGGACAAACCGTTCTGATTCCCTCCCCTTCCGGAATCAACGAACAACGACTGGACGCCATCAATGCCATTTCAAGCGCCGCCGTCCAGCCGGTCCGAAGCGGATACTACCTGACCAGTCCGGTCGAGGGCACGCCCTATACGCTGCTTTCCTACCGGCCGCATGCCGCGCTGCGCGGCCGGGCTTCCTTTCTGATCGTCTTTTTTATCTTGTTTTCCTTGCTGATCTTCCTGTTGTTTTTACTGATTCTTTCGCGCATCGTCAAACAGTTCACCGCCCCGTTAACCACGCTGACCGACGGCTTGAATCAATTTGCATCCGGCGATCTGACAACGCAGATTGACATCCATAGCCACGATGAGCTGGAAGTGCTGGGCGATACGTTCAATACGATGGTTGTCCGGATTCATCAGCTGCTGGATCAGGCAGTGGAAGATGAAAAAATCCGCAAGAAGTTAAAATTCGACATGATGATCTCGAAGATTCATCCTCATTTCATCTATAATACGTTAAATTCCGTGATCGTGATGGCCCGCCGGGGCGGAAATCAGGAGGTTGTCGACATGGTACGGGCTTTGATCTTGATTTTACAGGATGGAATGGCGGTGCATGAAGATCTGTTGATGGATACGATCGCCCGCGAACGTTCCGTGATCGAAGCGTATGTCACAATTCAAAATTACCGCTATAAGCAGAAATTCAGCGTCGTCTACGATATTGAGCCCGGCTTGGAGGAACAGCTGATCGCCAAGAATATCCTTCAGCCGCTTGTTGAAAATGCGATTTTCCACGGGATCATTCCCAAGGATGGGCCCGGACAGCTGACGCTTTCCATTCATCGGCGGCAGGATCAGCTGCATGTTGAGGTCCGCGACGACGGCGTCGGTCTGCGTCCGGAACTGGCAGCGCTCATCGAACAGGGAGCGGAAGCGCTTAGCGCCCACCGTCAGGCAGAGAAAAACAGCGTGCATTCGATCGCGCTGGTCAACGTCTGCGAACGGCTGGAATTTCTTTATGGTCATCCCGTCCATCTGAAAGTACAGAGCGAACTTGGAAAAGGGACGGCCTTTCTCTTCGATCTGCCGCTGGTGCCGAAAGGAGGAAGCACCTCATGAAATTTTACCGCCTCAGCTTGGTCGTTTTAACACTGGCCCTCGCGCTCTTTCTGTCCGCCGCGTTTTCAGCGCCGCCGGCCGCGCCGGCAAATCCGCCGCAGGAAGTGCTCACTGTCTGGGGCTGGGATGATTTTCTCCCCGACGCCTTCGCTGAATACCAAAAAGCGCATCCTGAGATCACGCTTAACTACACCGTAGTAGAAAAAAGCGAAATGCTGCAGCGATTCAAACTGGCGCTGGCGCTCAATCAGCCGCTGCCGGACATCTGTATTCTGGAAAGTGAAACGCTGGATGGGATCGATGGGTCTGAGCTGTTTCTCGATCTGGAGGAAGCGCCTTATTCTCTACCCCGCGATCAGGTGCTAGAGTTCCGGCTGGCCCAGTTTGAGAATGCTCAGGGGCATCTATGGGCCGTGCCGGCGACACTGTCTGCCAGCGGCATCGCCTACAACCGCGCCATTGCCCAGGCTTTCTTACAAACCGAAGATCCGGTTCAGGTCGGCATCGTCTTCAGCAGCTGGGCCGATGTCATCAGCAAGGGATTGAAGTTCCGGAAGCAGTTCCCGGAGAAGGCGATGTTCGCTTCCCTGGAAGACGCCGCGGTGATGTTGTTTGGTCAGTCCCGCACGCCTTACCTTCAAAATAATACGCTGCTACAGCCCTACCGCTTCCTTAACGCTTTCCAGATTCTGGACGCGCTGCAGGAGGCCGGGTTAGCTTTGTCCTATCAACAATATTCGCCGCAGTGGATGAATTCGCTGGAAACAGATCAGGTCTTCTTTTATCCCTGCTCGCTCTGGTTAATGTCGATGGGCATTTTCCATACCGGTCAATCCTGGGGGTTCACCCGGGCGCCCAGCGGCAGTTATGCCTGGGGCGGCACGGTCTGGGCGATCCCCAAGACCAGCCGCCATGCCGAAGCTGCCTGGAACTTTATTCAGGCTGTGCTGCTTTCGCCTTCGGGTGCGGCTTATGCGAAGAATCATGGCACCGGCACGCTCATCAGCTACAGTCCGGCCTATGCTGAGGAAGGATATCAGGATCTGATCATGGAGGATTTCGCCGGCCAGAACATCGGCAAGATGTATTTCGATCAGATTTTTCCCGAAGTCCAGACCCGGCCCGCCGGTGAAAATGAAGCGCTGTTAAAGGAAGTCTATCTGCAGACCGTACGGACAATGATGGGGACGCCGGAAATGAACGGCGAGGAAGCTTACGCCTTGTTTTTACAAAAGCTGCGTCAGCGGCTGCCCGATTATCAGGAGGAATCCGCATGAAAATAAAAATCATTCTGGCCTGGCTCAGCCTGACGCTGATCAGTGGCTGCGCCGCTTCCTCAACCCGCTGTCAAATCGAAGGTTATCTGGGGCCCATGGAAATCGAAGTCCGCAGTCAGAATCAGCGAATTACTGAACTCCGCGTTCTTTCTCATGAAGATACCGCGGAAATTGCCGATCCGGCCTTTGCGGAATTCATCGCTCAGGTGCTGGAATATCAAACCCTGCAGATCGACGCCGTCGCCGGAGCGACCGAATCCTGTCAGGCTCTGCGCCGCGGGATTGAACGACTTCTGAAACGTCAGGGCTTTACCGATGAACAATGTTTCCGGCCGCTCCCGGAAACACCGGCCAAGCAGGAAGAACCGCTTAAAACCTACGATGTCGTTGTGATCGGCGGGGGCGGAGCCGGGCTGACGGCCGCGGTGAGCGCAGCTCAGCAGGGTGCGTCGGTCGCAGTACTGGAGAAAACCGGCAGTCTGGGCGGCAATACGATCCGGGCCACGGCGATGTATAACTGCGTCGACGACGCGCTTCAGCGTCCGCTCAACATTGCGGACAGCGAACAACTGTTTTTTGAAGAAACCTACAACGGCGGGCATCAGAAGGCCAAGCCGGAACTCGTGCGGATCCTGACTTCCCAAGCCGATGAAGGATTAGCTTTCCTGCAGGAGCTGGGGCTGCAGATCGACACGGTGATCGACAACTGTCTGGGCGGCGAACATGCCCGCGGACATTACTCCAAAGCGCATAACGGAACGGATTTCATTCAGGTGCTCGGCGACGCCTGCGCCCGGGAAGGCGTCGATCTCTATCTCAATACGAAGGCGGAAGCCCTGCTTCAGGACGACTCCGGCGCAATTCTCGGCGTGGCGGCGGCGCATGAACGCCAGACGATTCAGTTCGAGGCGCGCCGGGGTGTGATTCTGGCGACCGGCGGTTTCGGCTATAACGTGGAGATGCGGATGCACTATGACCAGAGCTTAACCGGCGACTTGCTTTGCAGCAATGCTCCGGGAACGCTCGGTGAGGGGATCGTCATGGCGGAGGCCGTTGGTGCTTCCTTAATAAATATGGAATACATTGAGTTGTATCCGATGGCCGATATTTATGACGGGAGGACTGCACAATTCCATTCCCAACGCGATCAACCACGGCATTCTCGTCAACACGCAGGGCGACCGCTTTATCCGCGAAGACGCCGGCCGCGACGAGCTGGCCGAAGCGATCCGCAGCCAGGAACATGGTTTTGTGTATTCGATCGCCGACGATGATTTTTCCACATTGCAGGAAGACCGTGACTTCCTGGAAGGACTGGTGCTGATGGGGCAGGTTGTCAAAGCGGACAGTCTGGACGAGCTGGCCCGCCTGTTGGATCTGGATCCGGTTTTATTGAATACGGCAATTGCCGACTATAACCGCAGCGTCGAGGCGCAGAACGATCCCCGGTTCCACCGCAAAACGCTGATCAACAAAATCGATCATCCCCCTTTCTACGCTACCGCAAAAACCGTCACCGTGCATCATACGCTGGGCGGGGTGGAAATCAATGAAAGGACGCAAGTGCTGAATTCGCAGAAGCAGCCGATTCCTCATCTCTTCGCCGCGGGCGAAGTCACCGGCGGAATTCATGGCGCCAACCGTTTAGGCGGCAATTCATTCCCGGACTGCATTGTTTTCGGCCGGATCGCGGGAACTGAAGCTGCCCGGAATTAAATCCGGATCCGGATATCTGAAACTTGAACAGAATGTCCGGTTTTTCGCTCGACCCCCGTTTGTGATTTTTTTATAATTTCCTTATTCAAGGAGGAAAGAGAAATGAAGAAATACCTTGCCCTGATTCTTGGCTTATGCCTGACTGTGGGCTTAGGCGGCTGCGCGAGCACGCCCGCCGAAAAAACACCGGAAACCCAACCGGAATCCGGCAACGAACAATTTGACATCGTCATCGTCGGCGCCGGCGGCGCCGGTCTGGCCGCGGCCGTGGAAGCGCACGAACAAGGCGCTGACAACATCCTGGTTTTAGAAAAAATGTCCTTTGCGGGCGGCAGCACAACGATGGCGTTCGGCGGCTTCAACTGCACGAACTCCCGCTTCATGGATGAACAGGGGAAAGAAGAAACCCCGGTGATGTTAGTAGACAAAATCGTCAAAAACGGCGCAGGTTTTGCGGATGTCGACATGGCCGGCATCATCGCGATGGAAACGCCGAAGGTTATCGAATGGCTGGACGGCTTCGGATCCGAATGGGGAAAGATCCGCTATGCCGACCTGCACTGCCCGACCGACGGCACAATCCCGGGCGTTGAATTAGTCAAGGTCTTAAAGGAACAGGCGGAGAAAAACGGCATTGAAATCCGCTACAACAGTCCGGCCGTCGATCTGATCGCCGATGAAAGCGGACGGGTCAGCGGCGTTCAGGTCAAAGATGCCAACGGCGAATATACCATTGACGCTCAGGCTGTCATTCTGGCAACCGGCGGTTTTGAAAGCAACCCGGAAATGATCGCGAAATACGATAATCCAGGTCTGGCCCATATTCATTTAGCGCCAAGCCAGGGAAATATGGGCGACGGCATCGTGATGGCGGAAAAGCTGGGCGCAGAACTTCGCAACATGGATCTGATCCAGCTGTCCTGCGCAGTCGCTCCGTTCTCCATCCAGATGCAGCTGCCGATTAAAAACAACGGCGTCGTCTTCATCAATAAGGAAGGCAAGCGTTTCACTAATGAATACAGCGAAGCCAGCTCCGACCGTCGGATTACCGAGGATATCCTGAAGCAAACCGACGCGGAATGCTTCGGCGTTTACAACGAAACGATTTACCAGACGTTCATGGCAATTGAGGAAAAAGATTTCTTCGATGAATACCGCATGACCGGCATCGACAACAGCGGCACCGTCATCAAGGCGGATACGCTGGAAGAACTGGCGGAAAAGCTGGGCGTCGATCAGGAAACCTTCCTGGCGACCATGAACGGCTTAAAGACAGACAACATCGGCAACGAAGAAGTTGTCAAACTGGCGGATACCTACAAATCAGGTCCTTACTATGCCGTCACCTTAACACCGGGCGTCATGGATACTTTAGGCGGCGTCCTGGCGGATACTACCGGCCGCGTTATCAATAAGGAAGGCAAGCCGATCAAAGGCCTGTACGCGGCAGGCGAAGTCATCGGCAATGTTCAGGGTGCTTATTATTCTGTCGGCCTGGGCGAAGCGGTCGTCTTCGGACGTGTCTCTGCCCGCAATGCGATCGAATACATTAAAGATCGCCAGGGACTGACTGAACATGTTCCGTTTGACCGCGATACTCCGCAGGAAAATAACGCGGAAACCGCCAAAGGCAATTTCACGGACGGCACGTTTACCGGTGAAGGCCAGGGCAACAACGGTCCGATCAAAGTAGAAGTCACAGTCAAAGACGGAAGCATCACGGAGATCCAGGTCCTGGAACAGGCGGAAACCCCAAACATCTATGCCGGAGCGGAAGAACAGTTCATTCCGGAACTGATCAAAACGCAGAATCTGGAAATTGACGCCGTCGCAGGCGCAACCAATTCCAGCAACGGCCTGCGCGAAGCGGTCAAGAATGCGTTAAAGCAATAAACAACGCGATTCCCTTCCGTTTTAAACTCCCTTACTGTAAAGCGTTAACCTGAAGTTGGATCGCGAAGATCCAAAACAATCTCCCCCCAAACAAAACAGACGATTTCCGCTGCGGCGGCGACCGTCTGTTTTGTTATTTCACTGTTGATCTTGAATCGAATCCAAAAGAAAGCGGATTTCTTTAATGACAGAAAGATGGCTTACCGGCTGAAGGAATCCAGCTTATTCCCCGGTGATTTGTTCCACCCAGCGGCGGCCCGCCTGTTCCGCTTCCGCAAGCTGCGCCGGCGACGGCTTAAACCGGACTTTCAAAGCAGGCATAACCGTAATCCGCAGCTGCTTTAACCGTTCTTCCAAATGCGCGAAGGCTTCCCCGCTCCAGCCATAGCTGCCGAAAACTGCGGCGTATTTTCCGCCATGCACAACTGGATTCAAATAGGAAAGAAGCATCCAGACCGGCGGCAGCGCTTCCGCCAGGATCGTCGGCGATCCCAGCAGAAATCCCCGGGCCTGTTCCAGTTTTTCCACCACTTCCGCAACTGGCGTCTGCGTGAGTTCTACCAATTCTGCCTGCCAGCCGGCGCTTTCAATCCCACGGGCAATGGCCTGGGCCAGCTGCTCTGTGTAGCCGTAAGCACTGACATACGCCAGAATCAGCTTATTTTCTAATTGCGGCTCAACGTTCCATTGGCGATATTGCTCTATTATCCCATCCAACCCGCAATCCAGCACCGGTCCGTGTCCCGGACAAATCATCTTCACATCCAGACCTTCAACCTTGTCCAGCGCTTTCCGCATAAATGGACGGAACGGCTTTAGAATGTGATCGTAATAGTATTTTAATGCGCTCTGATACGCTTCGTGATCCTTGACCTCGCTCACGCGCAGCCCTTCAAAGGCATAGTGCGCACCGAAGGAATCGCAGGTAAACAAAATCCCGTCTTCCTGCGCCAGCGTGTACATCGTATCCGGCCAATGCAGATTCGGCGCCATGATCAACTGCAGCGTCTTTCCGCCCAGGTCCAGCGTCATGCCTTCTTTCGCAATCAGCGAACGGAAATCCTGATTTACGATTTCCTTTAAGAACTGCAGCGCCGCCGGACTGCCGACCACTGTCAGGTCCGGATTGATTTCCAACAGCCTGGCAATCGAACCCGCATGATCCGGCTCTGTGTGATTGACGATCAAATAATCAATCTGCGTGATCGGCAGCACCGCTTCGATACGCTTTCGAAATTCGTCAAAAAACGGCAGCTTGACCGTTTCGATCAGCGCGGTTTTTTCCAAGCCTTTTAACAGATAAGCATTGTAGGTCGTTCCATATTCTGTTTCCATGATAATATCAAAGACCTTCAGCTGCGGATCCTGGACACCCACCCAGGTCAGGTCGTTCGTTAATTGTTGATGGATTGCCATCTTGCATCACTCCTTCATTCATTGTTTCCCAAAATCCGGGAAATTAACAAAAATCTTTTATTCCTGACCATCATAGTCAAATTCTGAACAAATTTCTATCAGAATGCTCAAAATCAGGAAATTTTTGGTTTACGGGCAAAGGTGAGTCAGACTTCCACGGCATCAGGGAATACGCCGCGGCAACACTTTGAAAAACACGGTTCTCTGACTTTAACACTGTCGGTTTATAATTCTGAATTTCTTCATGAATGCTTCGATTTCGAACAAATATTGACAATTTCGGCGAAGTTTATTATGAAATCCGGATTGATTCTGTCGGAGAATCGTGCTATATTGTAAATAGATTTTTTAGGCTATAACTATAATTTCACATGACGAAAGGATAGTTACTACCCAAGCTCATGTGTCTTTTATTATAGTGGCATAGGAGGACAGCTCATGGTTACAGGAAAAGTCAAATGGTTTAACGCTGAAAAAGGCTACGGTTTCATTACAACGGATGAAGGAAAAGACGTCTTCGTTCATTATTCCGCGATTCAGACAGACGGCTTTAAAACGTTAGACGACGGCGAAGCGGTCAGCTTTGAAGTCGTGCAGAGCGACCGCGGCGAACAGGCGGCCAATGTCTGCAAGCTCTAATCGTTTTCCATTCCAGGACGCGCAAAAGCACTCATCCGAGTGCTTTTTCTTATCTTTCTTCTTGTGAAAACCGGTCAGACTATAATTTATTTCTCCCCAGGCGCTTTGTCCGTTAAAGGCATGGGCGGATAGACCAGACAGGCGACGTTCATGTCCGCTTTTTGTTTCATCCAGTAACAGGCAACGGGAAACGGCGGTTCTTCCGCGTCCTGTTCCATAGCGTCGTTCTGACGATCCTGAATAAACAGCCACACCGCGGACGGATAGTCCTTGGTTTTAACGCCTTTTAACAGGTGGTCGAGTTCAGCGCTGATCTTCCGTTCCTTCTTCACTTTGACAAAGTCCAGGGTCTGACTGCGATCGAGCGGCTGTCCCTGATGAACGAGCTGACTGATCATCTTCACCAGCCACTCTCCGTTCCATGGCTCGATCAATCCCCGGCGGATTTGCCAGGACGGAATCGCTCTGCATGGTTTGGGACTCAGGACCAGGACCGGTTCGGTAAAAGCGGCAGCCAGCTGCGGATCGACAGCGGTTGAGGAACAGAGAATAGTTTGATCCCATTTTTCGGGGCGGCGTGCTGCATCTACGAGTTGGATGTATTCAATGACGAGATCGCCCGTCTGATGCCGGATCCGGTGAACCTGATCCTCGGCCTGCGGGTCAACCGGATCGCATTGCAGAATTCTGATTTTCATGGCGGTACCCTCCGATTCTGTTTTCAGTGTATGCCCTGAATATCCTGATTATGAATGCGATCTGCGATGAACCGCACGAAAACCCAGACAGGTAGTTTTTCCGGAAAC
>NZ_GG657559.1:9711-16467 GCF_000157995.1 Holdemania filiformis DSM 12042 | reverse complement strand
AAAAAAGGACCCGCACAGCGGATCCGATGAATCAGAGAAATTAATAGTTTGCTTTTTCAACTTCGAAGAAAGACTTCGCATAGCCACACAGCGGGCACAGACCCGGAGCGTTCTTGCCGACCAGGGTATAACCGCAGATCTGGCATTTCCACATCACGTCTTCTTCTTTCTTGAAGACTTTGTCTTCTTTGACATTGCTCAGCAGAGCGAGGTAACGTTCTTCATGACGCTTTTCGATCTTCGCGACCATATCCATCTGCGCTGCGATCTTGTTGAAGCCTTCTTCACGTGCGATCTTAGCGAATTCAGCATACATGTCTGTCCATTCGTAGTTTTCACCATTAGCTGCATCCTGCAGGTTAACATCTGTCGTCGGGATCTGATCGCCATGCAGAGCCTTGAACCACAGCATCGCATGTTCCTGTTCGTTGCGCGCTGTTTCCTCAAAGATGTTCGCGATCTGTTCCATGCCCTCAGCACGAGCCTTCATTGCATAGTAAGTGTACTTGTTGCGCGCCTGGGATTCACCGGCAAAAGCTGTCATTAAGTTCTGTTCTGTTTTTGATCCTTTTAATTCCATTGTTCTTTACCTCTTTCTTTCTCTTTTTCCTGTTTGTCTTTACACTGGTTGCAGCAGCCTTCCAACGAAATATTCAGATCTTCCACGCTGACGCCCATCTGGTCTTCAACTTGGCGGATCATCTGCTCCTCCACGGAGAACGAAACGTCGAAATACCGCTTGCAGTATCGACAGTAGAAGTGATGATGCTTTTTCGGATTTCCATCGTACATGAACCCTGCGCTGCGGTCCTGGAACTTTTGGATTTCACCCATTTCCGTCAACAGATTCAAGTTGCGGTAGACCGTCGCGATTCCAATGGAAGGATCGGCCTGCTTTACCTTCTGGTAAACCTGGTCGGCATTCATGTGAATTCCTTCTCCGCGCATCACGTCCAAGATCAGCTGGCGTTGTCTTGAATTCCTGCGAATCATCATCTCACCTCCTAATAACGATAACTGTTATCATTATAGCATAAGTTTCCTGGGAGTCAATAGCTCCGCACGGATTTTTCTATAATTTTTCTGCTCTGCCTGCTTCTTTTTTAAAGATGAAAAAGCGAAAAAGAAAAACGGGATGAGGCTCCCGCTTTCTTCCTTTAATGAACGTAATAAACCTGCCGGACAGACTTGCCGAAATACGGACTTTCCGGATCATACCACTCCGGGCGAGTACTTCCTTCTTTGTTATAGGACCACTGCAGTGAGTTCACAACATACTCAGTCGGGTCAATTTCAATCCAGTCATTAACTTCCAGCAATTTGGTGATAATCGCCGGCTGTTTCTCTCCCATAGCCGCCCAACCTTCGGCGCCATAGAGTGTTTCCAGATACAACGCAGCAGCTTTTTGCGCCTCTTCTGAAGCCGGATCCATCAGCTTTGCGGTGCCCTTGATCTGAACTCCATAGGAATTAAAATAATCATTTTTATAAGCGATATATTCTTCCTCCGGTATCTGTTTATACCAATACAAAACAACCTTCGGATTCTTTGCGATATGCACGCATTTTTCTGTTCCTTTTTCACTGGAAGCGTACAGCTTCATGGTTTGAGGATCCAAGACGAATTCAACCGATGACAGACCCGGTTCATTATTGTAGGAAGTGGCGATTTGATACATTTCACGATAAGAATAAATTGTTTGTCCCGCTTCATCCTTTTTTAAAGGCCACCCCCGCAGATAATCCAAAGCCAGCTCACGAATTTCCGGCTGACTCAGCTGTTGACTTTCATCAATGGCAACAGAAGCTGTGGTCAATGCGTCTTCCATTTTGATATAACCGTTAGCTTCTGGATTTTTAACCCAACCTTCTGCTTCCAATTCTGCGTCAGTTTTAGGAGCCGGAGCTGTACTGCAGCCTGTCAGGAGTAAAGCTGCCAAAAATAACATTCTTAATTTTTTCATATTTCTTCCCTCTTTCTATGTTCTTATCATGTCATATTGTTTATTTTTGCACAAGATTCCAATCAGACCGACTAGGATAAAATTCAGAACTTCGATATAATAAAAAAAAGGAGAATCCTGCTTATGAAATACCGTAATTTATTAATACCTAATCAAAGTTGTATGGATTCTATTTCCGTTACCCTTCAAAAATATCAATATCAGATTTTTGCTTATCGCCATACTTTTCAGAACCGCGTTCGTCAGTTATCCAATGTCCTCATTCCGCATATCAAACTGGCCGTAATTCGTCAGGGAGAATGTTCAGCCACGATTCAAGGTCAGACCTTCCATGCCGGGCCTGCTGATTTATTCTTGATCCCGCCCTATCTGCTTCACAGTGCTCAGTTCATCACTGATTCTTTAGAAACTTATGAGCTGCTTTTTCAAGTCAGCGGTCTGTTTAATCAGGAACAATGGCTGACCCTGTTTCATCATCAGCTCTGGTTTCAACAGTTGATTGATGAACCGACCTTCAATCTTATACGCTATTGCTTCGATAACGCGGAAAAACAAACAGCGGGTTATGTTTTAGGCCTCCAGCATTTGATCAGTCAACTTACAGTTATGATGCTCAAAGAGGATCCGAACTCTTTTGCTTCTTCGCGTGCAGACAGCGCTATGCTTTCAACCGCGGAAAAATTTTTATATGAATTAGAAAAATCAAACGAAGCGTTAAGCGTCCAAGACTATTGCGACCGTCTTCATGTTTCGCAAAGTTATCTGTGCCGCTGCACATTAGCCGTTATTCAGCTGTCGCCGCAATCGTTGATTATACAACACCGTTTGTACCGCTCGCTCACGCTGCTTGCGGATCCTGATTTATCTGTCAGGCAGATCTCAGAACAGCTGCATTATTTGCATCCCAGTTATTTTTCCAAACAGTTTAAGGCCACTTTTTCCCTGACGCCTAACGAGTATCGGAATCTATACTACCGAAAGCCTTAAGAAACAGACAAGTTGATCTGCAACGATTCGGCTGAAGCGCAGATTATCAAATCTTAGGATAGTTTGTTTTTCGATATCCTTATCGTATTCTAGGAATTTTCCTTCGAATCTTGATCAAAGCATCTATTGTAATTACTTTTCAGAGTGAAAAAGCTCTTTCCCCAGCGACATTCAGCCGTTAGGAAAAGAGCTTTCTTTTAAGATTCCTGATGATAAGCGCGGTAAATCTCATTCTTAGACACGCCGTATTCCTTGGCGATTTGTTTGATCGCATCCGTCGCCGACATGCCGGACTGAATTCGTTCGTTGATCTGCTCGGTAATCAGCGCCATGTCGATGACCGGCTCACTTTCTTCAGCGCAGCCTTCAATCACGACGACCATCTCGCCTTTTAATCCAGCGGCTGCTTCCTTGATTTCACTCAATGTCCCGCGCAGAAATTCTTCATGTCGTTTCGTAATCTCACGCGCCAGACACGCCTTGCGATCGCCCAGGACTTCCAGGCAATGTCCCAGCATCCGTTCGATCCGGTGCGGGGCTTCATAGAAAATCAACGTAAACGGCAAGGCTTTCAGCCCTTCCAGTTCCTTCACGCATTCGCGGTCGTTGCTGGAAAGAAATCCCTTGAACAAAAACGGCTGAGCTTTCAGACCCGACGCGACCAGCGCGTTAAGTGAGGCACTGCAGCCGGAAACCGGCACAACGTTATAACCGGCAGCTGTCACTTGTTCGACGATATTCTGGCCGGGATCGGAGATCAACGGATATCCGGCGTCGGAAACCACAGCGACCGACTGGCCCTGTTCCAGCAGGTTCAGCAAGCCCTTGGCGCTTTCCCGTTCGTTATGGGAATGATGCGCGATCATGCGGGTATGGATATCGAATACCTGAAGCAGCTTCATTGTATTGCGGGTATCCTCCGCGGCGATCACATCGACCGAACGTAAGATCTCAATCGCCCGGGGCGTCATTTCCTCAAGATTGCCGATCGGCGTCGGGACGAGATACAACGTTGGTTTTTCATTGGTAAAGCTCTGCTGACGAATCATTTCTGATCCTCGCCCGCCTCGTTTTTCGGCTGACCTTCCTTGCGGTTGGCATGACGGCGACGGCGGTTCGGGCGTTTGCGTTCCTGATTGCGGATTTCGCCTTCCCCTTCCTGAGGCTTGGTTTCGCCTTCAGGCTTACTTTCCTTAACACTTTCCCGCGGCTTTAACTGCTTCCGGTTTTCCTGCGGTTTGCGTTCCTCACGGCGTTTTTCTTCCGGTTTGCGTTCTTCCACTTTCTTTTCCGGCTTCTTCTCCGCCGGTCGTTTATTTCCATCTTTGCGTTCCGGTTTCTTCTCCTCTGGCTTCCGGGCGTTGTCTTTGCGCTCTGCTTTCCGCTCGGCGTCCTTACTTTCCGCGCCACGGCGTTCCGGACTTTCTTTCCGGTCATTCTCTTTCCGATCTTCTTTCCGCTCGTTCTCCCGGCGCTCATCCTTGCGTTCGCCAGACCGCGCGTCTTTTTCTTTATTCTTTGCGTTCTGGGCTTCAGGCCGGCGGAACACGCCCTTTTCCATCAGATCTGACAGCGCGATGAACTGGACGTTCTCCCGGTTTTCCAGCTTCGCCGTCCCGTTGATCACGTTCATCGACGTCACGCGGTACAGTTTGCCTTCATACTCGACCTGGGCGTTCATCTTCGGCAGTCCGGCGCGCAGCTGCTTGTAATTTTCATCCTCAAATTTCAGACAGCACATCAGCTTGCCGCACTGTCCGGAAAGCTTCTGGATATTCAAGGCCAGCAGCTGGTTCTTCGCCATGTTGATCGACACGACGTCAAAATCATCCATGAACCGTGAGCAGCAGGTTTCCATCCCGCAGGTGCCTAAGCCGCCGATGATTTTCGCTTTGTCGCGGGGACCGATCTGACGCAGCTCAATCCGGCACTTGAAAATCCCCGCCAGTTCTTTTAACAGCTCGCGGAAATCGACGCGCTCGTCCGCAACGTAAACAAAGATAATCTTGCTTCGATCCAGCGTATATTCGCAGCTGATCAGATTCATATCCAGCTTGAGCCGCGCCACTGCTTCCTGACAGCGGGACAGCGCTTCCTTGGCCAGATCTTTATTTTCAGCGTACATCTCGCGGTCATGCCGGGTCGCTTTGCGCAGCACCGGCTTTAACGGCGTGTTCTGGGTGTGCATCGACACATCGCGCAGATTGCTGATGATCTCGCCCATCTCCACGCCCCGCACCGTTTCCACGACGACATAATCGCCATATTCCAGCGTTTCGTCATTTGTTCCAAAGCTGTACGCTTTCCGTGAATTCTTAAACCGTACCGATACGACATAGCGGTACGCAGGAACCGGCTTGACTTCTTCCGTTTTTACAGCTTCCTGATTTTCACTCATCTTTCATTCCCTCCTTCATTTGATAAATTAACTGATCCGCCAAAAGCGGCAGATTATAACTACGGGATAACTTGTCCCGGCATTCAAGCAAGACGATGATCAGCTGATCGAGCCGCAGCGGACGCTGATTCCATTTTACAATTTCTTCCGCCATCCAGGCCGGACCTTCCGTATGTCCTACCGCGGCGTCACGAAGAAATTGAAGCAGGCAGTCGATAAAATAGCCGAAGGTTCGCTTATCCTTCTCTTTATCCTTGCTTCCGAGATATTCCGTCTGCATCCAGACGAGCACTTCTTCCTCCCGCAGCGGGAATTCACGGATAAACCGGCGCATCATCAGCATACCATTCTGATAGGCTTCATCCTCAGCGGTCTGCTTAATCTGATCGACATCGCGGATCAGATGCGATAACAGATAGCCGTCGGTTTCATCAAGCTGTTCCTCCAGAGCGATCTGATGGATCTGGCGCTGCGTCAGCGGCCGGAAGGTCAGCGTCTGGCAGCGGGATACAATCGTCGGCAGGATCCGATCCTGATTTTCCACGATCAGAATCGCAAGGGTATCGGAGCCTTGCGGTTCTTCGAGAAATTTTAACAGACTGTTGAGCGCTTCCGGGGTCGTGTTCTCCGCGTTGTTGAGAATATAGACCTTCTGTCCGCTGCGTTCCAACCCGGTTTTATTAAACCGCTCCTGCAAAGACAGGATTTCATCTTTTTTAATCGACTTGGACGCGCCATCCAGCAGGATCAGATCGGCGTAATTCGCTTCCGCGATCCGCTGGCAGTCGCTGCATTCCTCACAGGCGAATCCGTCGTGGACATGCTGACAGATCAGACTTTGCGCTAACAACAAGGCTGTTTCCAGCCGCGGCGTGCCTTTCTGTCCGACAAACAGGAACGCGTGCGCCAGTTTTTTCTGCACTAGCGCATGTTTCAGCGTCTGATAGACAACCGGCTGCTGCGCCTCCAGGCGTTCAGCGAACTTCACGATGAATCAGCGCTCCTATCGCTTTGACACAGTCGGCAATCACCTGATCGACAGGCTGAGCCGCGTCGATCACGATCATCCGTTCGGCAAACCGGTCACGCACCTGCCGATAGCCTTCGCAGACGCGCAGGTGAAAATCGATCTTTTCCTGATCAAGCCGGTCTTTGTTTTGCCGGGTGGCGATCCGGTCCAGTCCCTGCTGCGGAGCCAGATCGAGATACAGGGTTTTATCCGGCCAGTGGCCTTCGATCGCAAACTCGTTGATCGACAAAACCTCCTCGATCCCTAAATTCCGGCCGAAGCCCTGATAAGCCAGCGAACTGTCGACAAAGCGGTCGCAGATCACGACTTTCCCCGCTTCTAAGGCCGGCAGCACTTTTTCAATCAAATGTTGACGCCGGGCCGCGGCGTAAAGCAGC
>NZ_GG657559.1:963-9470 GCF_000157995.1 Holdemania filiformis DSM 12042 | reverse complement strand
GGGTGTATATGGATTCAATTCCGGCTTCCTGCAGCCGCTTCGCTACCGCAGTGCTGACGGTGGTTTTCCCACTGCCGTCCGGACCTTCAAATGTAATAAAATATCCTTTTTTCATGTGCTTTCACCCTTGATCTCTTGTGCTATTATATCACGGTTATCCACCATTACGCCACAACCTTTCCCTTCCTGTTGTCCCCCGTTCACTCATGAAAGAACACTACCCACGGTCTGACGGATAGTGTTCTTTTTATATTTTCGTTTTCCAGTTTATCTTCCACCTGACATCGCAGGCCAGCGGAGTTTTCACCGGGTATTCCCGGGTCTAATACCGGACAGCCCAAAGCAGACGATAGAATTGATCGTCGCCGGTGTCTTCCAGCTCC
The DNA here is from genome assembly GCF_000157995.1 of Holdemania filiformis DSM 12042. GTDB lineage: Bacteria > Bacillota_I > Bacilli_A > Erysipelotrichales > Erysipelotrichaceae > Holdemania > Holdemania filiformis. The sequence continues at coordinate 9,087 of NZ_GG657559.1, read as the reverse complement.
GCGGTCCAGTGCGGCATACGATCCAGATTGTCTTTCACCGTTTGAATAACCTTGGGGTTGGCATTCCTCTGCCCATTATCGTTTTCAACCGGAATCCCTTCCACAATCAGCTTATCCTCCCATTGAGGCACATAGGTCACAAAATCCAAGGTGATTCGATTGTCTGATTGCTTTTGATCCAGCACGATGACGCCGGGACTGGCTTCCAGCCAGTCGCCTTCACGGGAATAAGCGATATAGCTGTTCACGCTTTGACTGTAAACGACGCCGCTGCTTAATTTCCGGTTATCATAATCATTATAAACATAATCCTGTCCGCTTAATACCTTTGCCGCCTTGTTCATGTCCGGCTGGGTGACCAGCGAACCATAGCCCTCGCGGATCGCGTAGTCCGCAAACCGCACCTGCCCTTCGGCATTCAAGCAATATCGTCCATCGCAACCATATTTAGGAATTGCACTCATCAAAGTTGGCGCCAGCGCTTCCCAATCGATCGCGGACGGATCGTCGAAACCCTGGTCCATCGCGGTGAACAGGTACAACGTTTTCTCAAGCTTTGACGTGTTCTTTAGATAGATCGTATCTTTATCATTGAAATTCATTTCCACTTCTAGCGTGATCTCCGGCGTCACGCCATTCGGTTCCAGAACATTGACCGGGTTTTCCGGGGTTTTGTCAACCCGGATTGTAATGTTGTCCGGATCGATTCCCCGCTCGAGCTTCGTTGCGGTCACCACCATCGCTTTGATGATCATCCTCTGATCAATCGACTGATTCCAGTACCGCTTAAAGAAGCTTAGACATTGCCCGTAAAGCGACGGCGCAAAATTCATTTTCTGTCCTAACGTTTCAGAACCTGCTTCGCCATCCTGGATCTCGGCAGTCTTCGGATCAAACTGAATCACGAAGCGCTGATCGTCTTCCGTCACGATTTCCGCATTCCAAGAGGATTCCGATCCTTCCAGCGCCATCGTAAGTTCAGCGGAGAACACCGCGGTCTTGACGATGCGGTCTTTCTTTTTGTACTCAAGGGTTACGTCTGGAAATATAAACGTAATTTCTGAATCGGTCAGGTTAACGATAATGTTTCCCTTACCTTTCGCATCGGTAAAGGTCCACTCTTTGTCGTGGATAACCAGCTCATATTCATGGCTGAATTCATAGATCGTGGAATTCAAAGCCTGAATCAAGCCTCGATCCTTGAGCAGCTTTGGCAAAAGCGTTTCCATGTCCGGCATCGGCGTCGGAACCACCGAAGGCATCGGCACATCCGCTGCGGACGTTGACGAGGGTGCCGGTCCTTCTTGCCTTGGCTGAACGCCGCAGCCGCAAAGCAAAATGCCAAGCATCCCCGCAGTGAGTGTTTTTATCCAGCGCCGTTTCGCTTTTGACTTTTTTTCTCTCCCCATTGTTTCACCCCATTCTTTTCCCATTTCTTCTTTAACTTCATTGTAAAGGATAGACCGGAAGGAAGGCAAGGCATTCCTTAAATAACGCCGGATTTGTCCACGATTGAATAGTCGGTCATAGATCAAAAGCCAAAAAGAGAAAACCCGCCCTTCGTTAACGAAGGAACCGATTTCCTTTGCTGTGATATTCCAAAATCTGGATGCTGTTTTAATCCTAAAGCCGTTTTTATTCATGGTCTTTGCTTAGTAGCCGGCTTTCACAATATACCCGATGCAGCGCGGTTTCACGTTCATAAAGCTTCGGCACGTTCCGCGGGAATCGTTTACATATGCATCGCACAAAAATATCTGCTGCCCTATTTTATTGTGACAAAGCAAAGCTAGCCGCATTTTCACCGCTGATTTTTCCAAAAACAAGATTGGTCGTCATCGGATTTAAGCCATTGACGCCTTCCTGCGCACATTCGCCGACAGCATAAAAACCCGGGATGATCTCACCTTTGGAATTGAGTACTTCAGTTCCTGTATTCGTCGGAATCCCGCCAAATGTTCCCTGAATGGAAGGCTTAACAACGATACCATAGAATGTATCTCCACTAGTTAAATCCGCAAGTGTTTTTCTTGAAAACTCGACGTCCACTCCATTTTTAACCTGTTCCTGGTATTTCTCTATCGTTTGCACTAATGCATCGGCATCGATTTCCATTTTTTCAGCCAGCTCCTGAAGGGACGAAGCGACGGTGAAATACCCTTTCTCAGCGTAAGCTTTTATCGTTTCATTTGTTTCCAGAAGTGTGTTGTCAAACAGAACGATTGCTTCCTGTTTCGTCTGACTATTGATCACTGGTGAAATCCCGTAGCTTCCCTGTTCGTTAACAAATCGTTTGCCTTCATGATTGACTAAAATCGCGCCGGCGTTAACTGCGGCATTCATGGTCAGGGCATGGGTTCGATCATAAAAAACAAGAGGATTCGCTTTCATCACAGTCATATCTACCAGCTCTACACCAATTTCCTGTGCCATCACTAAACCGTCGCCGGTATCGCCGGGAGAACAGTAATAAACTGAATCCTTCCATTGCGGCAAATACTGACTGACCATTTCCTTATTAGCGGCATATCCGCCGGTAGCCATGATCACGGCTTTAGCTTGAATGTTATATTCACCGCCCTCCGTTGTAACGCTGACGCCTTTAACTTGATCCCCTTCGGTTAAAATATGTGTGGCTTTCGTCCCGGTGCGAACGTCGACATCTAATTTTTCAAGTTCGCCATTCAGAGCAGGAATCACCATCGCTCCCAAGCCAGAGCCACCCTTCGGAGCTAAAATAAAGGCGCTGGATGTATGGTCAAGCTCAACACCCAAGCTGATTAAATATTCCGCGCGTTCTGCAGCGTTTTCGGCTAAAATCCGCGCAGCTTCGGCTTTTGCGTAGGCGCCTGTCGCCGCTTCCTGCTTCATATAATTCTGATACAAATCCTCGACCGTTTCTGTCTTTCCTTCTTTCTGATGAACGGAAGTCCCTACCGATCCAAACATACTGTTGGACAGCAGCGAGGTACCTCCCAGAATATCCTGTTTTTCAATCAGGATTACCTTGGCTCCCTGCTGAGCGGCAGAAATCGCCGCCGTCATCCCCGCAGCTCCTGAACCGATAACTACGATATCACATTGTGCGTCTTTCACTTCTATCCCTGACTTTTCAGGTTTGATTTCCCAGCTTTCCGTTTCCCCGGCAGCTTCTTCGAGAGCATTTTTGACTGCATTTTTAATTCCATTGCTCGTCATCGTTGCTCCGCTGAGAGCCTCTACCGCGATAGATTGTGTCTTGACAATCTGTTCCGGAATAACCGTAAGCGGTAAATCACTAATCCCCTTGGTTTCCTGATGATCCAGGACTTCAATATTTTTTATTGAACCTGCTTCCAGCGTAATTTCGACACGGATTTCGCCGTTGTTCCCCCAGGCGGTTCCCTGATAAACACCGCTGATTTCTTTTTCCGGCTGTTGAATTGACGGGCTGGGCTTAACTGAACATCCAGCAAGCATCCATAGGAAAGCCGCCGTGCAGAGAGTAAATCTTTTCATCTTCTCATTCCTCCTTCGCCCTTTTATAATAAACTGTGTATAAAGTACCCAGTCAAGGAGCGAATATGAAAACAAAAGATCTTTGTCAGCTTTTTGATCTTCCTCGAAGCGCTGTCCGGTTTTACCGCAACGCCAGCTTATTTTCTTTGCAACAGGATGAAAATGGTTATTTTCACTATGAAGTGGAAGAAATCGCAGCACTGTATGAAGTCTTAAAGCATCGGCGAAAACACGACCTGTCATTGGAGGCCATTACCCAGCGGTTGAAGAATCAAAGCAACCATTCTGACAATGAAGAAATGATCAATTTATTTCAAAATCAAATCGATGCCCTGGAACAGGAGATTCAAACGCTGCGCAGAAAACAACAGGGTATCAAACAGTCTTTAACTTATCAAAAATTGATTCAAAGTGCTTATAATCAAATTCAATATGTGGAGGATTGCGACGGACTGAGTTATATTAAAGAATCAGAATTTCACGATCATCTTCCTGCTCTGCACGAGCTTTTAGAAAGCGATCTATCTTATCAATCCTTAGTTTTTTCCTATGAAGAATTGGAAAAAGAAACTTTCCGGCCCACTTATGCCATTGGAATTACCCATCACAATCAAAATCGAGCGAAGCTTGCCAGCTCCTTCCCGCATTGTATCGCGCCTCATCAGCGAGGTCTTCGGTTTATTTTAGCGCTTTCCTCACTTCAGCAGCTCGACAGTGCAGTCTTCGTTCCAGTTCAAGAATACATCCGCAAGCATCATTTAAAAGTAACTGAGGAAGTAACCTCCATCATTTTAAAAACAGAAAGCATTCCAAGTTATCGTTTCGTTGTACTATTTCGTTTCATTGTTGCGGACAAAGAACCAGACAAAGCCGGTTAATTACAAAATCTGCATGCTTTCGGTTCACTTAAGTTTTCCCATTGTTCGATCTTCGCAACTTTCTCTTTCCTGAATGAAAAAAGAGAAAACCTACACTTCGTTAACGAAGGAACCGATTTCCTCTACTGTGTTAATCCAAAATCAAATGCTATTTTAATCCTGCCTCCGTTTTTATTCATGGACTTTGCTTAGCAGTCGGCTTTCGCAATATTCCCGAAGCTGCGCAGTTTCCTGTTCATAAAGCTTCGGCACGTTTTGGACAGGAATGACCTCGTTGACGGCGCACAGCTGATACGGATATTCCGTATGATAGCGAAAACCCTCAAACAAAATCGGCATATCCTGCTGCATACGGGACATCAAATCATAGTCGCCGTTCATGCTTGCCCAGTCGAAATTATATCCGCGTGTGGCCGCCATCACCAGATCTGCCAGTTCCTGAGGCGTCCGGTCAGCCCGGATCTGACGGCGCACCTGTCCGTTATAAATCACTGTACAGAGAATGATAAAATAAGGACGGTTGCGGGGAAACAGCTGCTCCACAGTCAAGGATACACGTGCCTTTAAGTATTCCAGTGTCAGCGTTTTATCTGAAATGGACGCGTCCCGGCTGAAAAAATGCGCAAATTGAATCAGACTGTCCAACGCGTTGGGATTGTCGATCAGCTGATGAGCGACGTCCAGAAATCCCATATCAAACTTTTTAAACTGACTGATGATCAGATCGTTCTTATTATTAAAATAATGATAAAAGGTGCCGACAGATACGCCGGCTTCTTCACAGATATCGGTAATTAGGGTGTACGCCATGCCTTTTCGCATAAAACACGTATTGGCCGCCTCAATAATTTTTTGTTGGGTTCTGATTTTTTGTTCCTGACGGCTTGTCATTTTTTCCATGTTTGCGCCTCATTCTCTTGTTTATTATAAGGAATGTCAAAAGAGGTGTCAAATAGAAGAAACCCTCCCGGATATTTCCCAAGGTTAGGAAATACGCGGAAGGGCTGAATTATTTATGACTTAAGTGAGTAAATTTTTATTATTTCTGCGCGGCAGCATTAGCGCCCGCAATTTTACCGAAGACCAGCGCATCCGGAACGGCGTTGCCGCCGACACGGTTGGTTCCGTGGATACCGCCGGTGACTTCTCCCGCCGCGTAGAAACCCGGGATTACTTCGCCGGAAGCGTTCAGAACCTGCGCTTCGGTATTGATCCGCAGACCGCCCATCGTATGATGAACCGCCGGCGTATAGGAAGCCGCATAGTATGGCGGATTATCCAGCCGCACACCCCAGGTAGACCGGCCGAATTCATCCTGTTTAGCATCGACCGCTTTGCCGTAATCTTCGATTGTCTTTTTCAGATTGTCCGCCGGAACACCCATGTTTTCAGCAAGTTCTTCAATTGTATCGCCTTTGAATAACATGCCGTTTTCAACCATGTAATCCAGGTTCGCCTGCGGAATCTGAACGCTGTCAATTTCCGTCTGATCGTTGATCACAAAGAAGACTTTATCCGTCTGATTCAGAGCCGCCTGTGCCAGAACATCACGCCGGTTATCTTCGTTGACATAGCGCAGACCTTCTTTGTTGACGTAGATAGCGTTGTTGACATAACCGGAAATTCCGCCGCCGCTGACCGGGAACAGCGGCATCAGCTGAATCCAGCCCATATCGACTAAATCCGCGCCGACTGCTTCACCCATCACAATCCCGTCGCCGGTCGCGCCCGGATGATTGTTCGTCGCGATGGTTTCACCTAAATCATCCCATTCCGTATTGTATTTCACGCGCATCTCAACATTCGCCGCAAATCCGCCGGTCGCCATGACAACCGATTTCGCGTTGACCGTCACCGTCTTGCCTTCGGCGTTGGTGATCGTAGCGCCGACGACTTTGCCATTTTCCTGCAATAAGCTTTCAGCTTTGGTGTCCAGATAAATCTGAGCGCCGTTTTTCTCCGCCTGTGTGCTCAGCGCTGCGATAAAGTCAGCACCTGAAACATTGGTCGTCTGCGCAGAACGATTCCATAATGCGCCGATTACCGTGCGGATCGTTGGATCCCAGGTCGTACCGTTGGCCGTCAGCCATTTCTTGGTATCCAGTGTGTTGCGGGTCAGTGTCAGGATCAGATCGATGTTGCCGATGTAGTCGCCGGCGTCCAGCGTCTGCAGCGCATGCCATTCCGGCGAATCAAATAACGAATCCGAGCCTGAAGCGAGATATTCATCATATTGTTTTTGAACATCTTCGATCAGCTGCTTGTGCGCGTCGCTGACCGGTTCGACAGCGAGCAGTTTTTCAACGGTCGCTTTTAACGAATCGTCCATTTTTGTACTGGCCTGACCTTCCGGATCATAGCTGTTGAACGCGCCGCCGCTGCGCAGCGTATTGCCGCCCATCATCGACATCTTTTCAACAACAATGACGCTGGCCCCGTTTTCCGTCGCCGATACCGCCGCACTTAAACCCGCGCCGCCCGCGCCGATAACTAAAACGTCAACATCGCTGTCCTGAAGCGCTGTCAAAGCATCCTGCGGATCTGTTGAAGGCTCCACGGATGGCGTTGGCTTGTTCTGCGTGCTGCAGCCAGTCATTCCCATCAGAACCAGGCTGAGCATCAGACAGAGGAATTTTTTTGTTCCTTTCATTTCTTTCTCTCCCTTTCCGAATTCTCATTGAATCCATTTCATTGAATTATATTCGATGAATATTCTTCGATAGAATGATAACAAATTAATATCATCTTTACAACTCCTTTTCAGCGCTTTTGTAAAATTTTTAACAAGATTTTATCAACCGTTTTGTTTTGGATACAAAACAGCCCAGCGGTATTCCTTATTTCTGAAATTTCGATCAGTTTTAAATCTTGTTTCTGGTCTGCCTTTCTTCATATTTGCCTTCTGCATTTCCATTGGCTGGCCAAACAAAAAGACGCCCGAAAGCGTCCGAAATCCCTTTAGCTGTCTGTCTTGAGAGGTCTTCTTAACAGAGTCGATCTTACCTTTATAAGCCGAAGCGCTTGGCCACCTGAGCTTTATCTAGCGCCTTGACTAACGGCAGGCCCAGAACGAAGCAAGCGATCAGTTCGCCCAGTCCAACTTCCAGCGCATTGATCGCAAAACCAGTAACCAAGGCAGTCGGATAGAGGACATAGGCCAGTTCCGCGCCGACAATCACGGCGTTGAACAGCACCGGCATCAGCGCTGAAACAATCGGCAGTCCTTGAATACAGAGCTTACGGAACTTCCAGGTCAGAAGCGCCGCCAGGAAGGTTGCCAGCGTTCCCGCCAGCACATCAAAAAAGCCTAACAAATTGACGCCCATGATCGCGCCGATCAAGTTGGTCAAAAAACAGCCCAGCGTCACACCGGCAATCGCCTCCGGGAATAAGACCGGAAGCAGCGTCATCGCTTCCGCAATCCGGATCTGGACCGGTCCGAACGAAAGCGGCGCTAACGCCAGAGAAACGGCGGCGTATAACGCGGCGATCACCGCGCTGATACAAAAACGAACTAAAGTCTTGTTTTTCATTATTTTATTGAATTCCTTTCGTGTTTTGTTTATTGTCAGGGGATTGCGACTGACATTTCTTCTCTCAAAACGTTTATCATTATAACAGATTCTATGAATTAATAAAGAGGAAGAATCGGAGAATCCCCTCTGCCGTATTGTGCTGCCTTCTTCTGATTCATTAGTGTATAAATCATTTATATACCCTTCCTTTTTATTTTTTAGGATCTTGACCT
>NZ_GG657559.1:0-636 GCF_000157995.1 Holdemania filiformis DSM 12042 | reverse complement strand
TCAAGTTCATGCCTAGGATTTCTGTTTTTCATATTCGAGTCCTCCGAATAAAATCAGGAGTTCATTCTTCATGCCTGAAAGTCACTCCCTAATTATACCATTCCGTTTTATCGTTATTATCACTCGAAAAAATGATAAAAAACCGGCGAACCGGTTTTCTGATCAGATTTACATTCTCGATTCTTCCTCATGCGGCAGCAGCGAATCGCTTTCCGAATACAGCATCACGCATGCCATCAGCATGCCGTAAACCAGCCGGATGATCAGCTGGACGATCTGCGAGGCCCAGGCCGCCCCGATAAACCAGCAGGCCGCCTCGGCAACAGCGCAAAGAGTGAACGCCAACATGTAGATTTTCATGCGGAGATCTGTTTCCTTCGCTTTTTCCCGCAGCCGGCGCCGTCGGAACTGCCGCCAGCAGCCTTCAAACATTTTCGCAAAGCCGAACAATTCAAAGATCCGGCATACCAGCATCAGAATTCCGCTGTACCGCAGCGGAAGACTGGCCGCCAGTGACAACAGGCAGCAGATCATCGCGCCCAAAAGACCGACGCCGGAGATCAGAAACGCGCGGATTTCGCTGACCCTGAAGGTCATCAGCATCCCCGTCGCGCATAAGCCGTAGCCGATCATATT
>NZ_GG657560.1:29634-53247 GCF_000157995.1 Holdemania filiformis DSM 12042 | reverse complement strand
ATTTTCTCCTTTGCATTCCCTTATCGCCTTTTGTTATTGCGTTTTTTGAGTATTCGTTTATTTTTTCTTTTATTCTGGATTCTGTAAATCGGCTTGTTGCTAAAAAACAAAATTCATTTGCGACACTCTTTTATCCATTACGATCATCCGTTTCGCAATTTATTTTACGGCGGTCCCTGGTCTTCCGATTAGCTATACCTTGAAATTCAACTTCGATTCGATAAAAGTCTTTCCTTCTTATTAAAACGCTTGCGCTCCATAAAGATCGAATCTGATCACCCCAGGATCAGGATCAAAAAAACAAGAGGACACCCGTCCCCTCGCTTGATTTGAATTCTTGGCATTAAATATTAACCCATTGAATACAAAACGGAACTTTCTGAAGTTCGCTTTCCTATATAATAGGATAAACAGATGGGAACCCGTAAATCCAGCTTTTCCGTTTCGTGCAGCCTTGCTTATATTGAAGTCTGCTTTTTCCTTACCGTGGAACCGCACCTGCCGGCTTCATCTCCAGCTTCATCTTCAGAAATCACAGACTTCAATTAAAACATTGCGTCCAGAAAATCCTGTTCTTCCTCCCCCTGTTTCAGCTGCCGGATCTGCTGCTCCAATTCCTCAATCGTCACTAACCGCTGCTGGATAAACGAGGATAAAGCGGCGATCTCCTCGCTTTCCTTCTGATTCAGAACGCATTGATACGTCACCTTCCCCAGCTGCAGCGTCGTCTGGAGGACCTCCTTTTTGCATTGTTTGATCGTCTTGCGGCGGTTGTAAATTTCGATCCGCAGATGAAAATGACGGCGAATCTTACTGATCCATTGAATTTCTTCTTTGTTTTCTTCCATGTTCCAGGCCTCCTCTTTCTCTAGGCTTATGCCGGCAGGATTCAGCTTATTCCGGCTTTTCCTTTCAGGGAAGGGGCTTTTATGATAGAATAGTGGCGGTGAAAAATATATGAGTGCAATTCGATTTGAGATTACCCATGTGTGCAAACAGTCAGGCGCCCGCTGCGGCATCCTGCACACGCCGCATGGCGACGTAGAAACGCCGATGTTTATGCCTGTCGGCACCTTAGCGACCGTTAAGTTTTTGTCGCCGGAGGAAATCAAGGCATTGGGGGCCGGCGTTATTCTGGCCAATACCTACCACTTGTGGCTGCGGCCGGGCGAAGACATTGTCGATAAAGCCGGCGGCGTCCAGAAATTCATGAACTATTCCGGGCCGATGCTGACGGACAGCGGCGGATTCCAGGTCTTTTCGCTGGCGGACCGGCGCAAGATCAAGGAAGAAGGCGTGACCTTCAAGAGTCATCTCGACGGTTCTACCTTATTTTTAAGTCCGGAAAAATCAATCCAGATCCAAAACAAGATCGGCGCGGATATCATCATGAGCTTTGATGAATGCGCTCCGTATCCCTGCTCCTATGATTACATGAAAAACAGCGTGGAACGGACGCTGCGCTGGGCCAAGCGCGGCAAAGACGCGCATCAGCGTCCGGAGGAACAGGCGTTGTTCGGCATCGTCCAGGGCGGAGAGTATCAGGACCTGCGCGAGATGTGCGCCAAAACGCTGGCGGAGATGGATTTCCCAGGGTATTCGATCGGCGGCACGTCCGTCGGCGAATCCAAGGAAACGATGTATAAGATGATCGATTACAGCGTCAAATATCTGCCGTGGGAAAAGCCGCGCTATCTGATGGGCGTCGGGTCGGTCGACGCGATTCTGGAAGGTATTCTGCGCAATGTCGATATGTTCGATTGCGTGCTGCCGACACGGATTGCCCGGCACGGCACGTTGATGACTTCCCAGGGCCGGGTTAACATTAAAAAGCAGGAATATGAAGAAGATTTCGGGCCGCTGGATCCGGAATGCGACTGCTACACCTGCAAGAATTACAGCCGTGCCTATCTGCGGCATTTGTTCCGCTGCAACGAAGGACTGGGCAGCCGTCTGATGTCGATTCACAATCTGCGGTTTTTGTTAAGTCTGACGGAACAGGCCAGAAAAGCAATCCGGGAAGACCGCTTTGGTGATTTCAAAGCGGAGCTGTTTAAGAAATATAATCTGAACAGCGTGGACTCGAGGGGGTTCTGATATGAAAACAAGCGAATTTGATTTTGAGCTGCCGCAGGAGTTGATCGCGCAGACGCCGCTGGCGAAGCGGTCAGCGTCGCGGTTGTTAGTCCTGCATCGTTCCACCGGCGCGATTGAACACCGGCATTTTTACGACATCGTCGATTATTTAAAACCGGGCGATGTTCTGGTGCGCAACAACACGCGCGTTATCCCAGCCCGGCTGTTCGGCACGAAAGAGGGAACCGGCGCGCACGTCGAGCTGCTGCTGCTGCGGCAGGAAGGCGATGAGTGGGAATGCCTGGTTGGCAACGCCAAAGTGGTCAAGCTGGGTACCATCATCTCCTTTAATGAAGGCGAGCTGAAAGCGGAATGCATCGGGATCGGCGAAAAAGGCCTGCGTCAGTTCCGGATGATCTACGACGGTATTTTCTATGAAATTCTGGAAAAGCTGGGCAATGTTCCGCTGCCGCCGTACATTAAGGAAAAACTGAATGATCCGGAGCGTTATCAGACGGTTTACGCCAAGGTTAAAGGTTCCGCCGCCGCGCCGACGGCCGGTCTGCATTTTACGCCGGAGCTGTTCGATCAGCTGAAAGCCAAAGGTGTCGAGGTTGAGGATATCACGCTGCATGTCGGTTTAGGCACGTTCCGGCCGATGGACACCGAGGATATCGCTGATCATCACATGCATTCGGAATTCTTCATGATGGATCAGGCCACGGCGGACCGGCTGAATCAGGCAAAAGCGGAAGGCCGGCGGATCATCGCGGTCGGCACAACCAGCTGCCGGACATTGGAAGCGATCATGAGCAAGTACGGCGAGTTCCGCGAATGTCACGAGGATACTGATATTTTCATTTTCCCAGGTTATTCATTTCAAGCGATCGACGGTTTGATTACCAATTTCCATCTGCCGAAATCCACGTTAGTCATGCTGGTGAGCGCGTTTGCGACCAAAGATCAGATCATGACAGCTTATCAGGCGGCGATCGACGAGAAATACCGGTTCTTCTCGTTCGGCGACAGTATGTTCATCGAATAGCTTATGGAGCAGAATAAACGACCGGCAAGTTCCAAACCGAAGATCAACTATTGGAAAATGAGCGTGGAGGAAATGGCGCGGATCGTGGCGGAAGGCCGGCAGCCGCGGCTGCTGATGCATGCCTGCTGCGCACCGTGCAGCGCGTTCCCGCTGGAATTTCTCAGCAGTGTATTTGAAGTCACGATTTATTACAACAATTCCAATATCTATCCAGCGGCGGAATATCAACGGCGGCTGGATGAATTGAAGCGCTATCTGAAAGAGGTCAATCCTACCTTACCGCATCCGGTCAAGCTGATTGTCCCACCCTACCGCAATGAGGAATTCACCGCACGGTTATCGGTCCTCAAGGATGTGCCGGAAGGCGGCGGCCGCTGCTTTCTGTGCTATGGCCTGCGGATGGACGAGGCTTACCGGTATGCCAGCGAGCATCACTTCGATTACTTCACAACCGTCATGACGATCAGCCGGCAGAAAGACAGTCAGAAACTGAACGAGATTGGACGGCAGTTGTCGCACAAGTATCCGGACGTACCGTATTTCTATTCGGACTTTAAAAAGAAAAAAGGCATTGACCGGGGGCAGGAATTATCGCGGCTGCATCAGCTGTATCGGCAGGATTACTGCGGCTGCCGGTATTCGTATGAGAAGCGTCAGGAAGACATAAAACGCAAAGCGGAAGAAACTTCATCTCAAATTGGATGAGGTTTTTTTATTCTCCTGCCGCTTTACGGTGAGTTTCCGAACGGCTTATCCAAGCCATAAACGCTGATCTTCACTGCTTCAGGATACTTTATTGAGAAATTGGCTTTTTCATTCCAAGCTCACAAAAAATATTCTGTGAACGGTTGTTTTGCCTGCCGGAAAGAGTCTATAATGAAAGCATTGGAAAAGTCCTTGGGCCTGTCTGCCGATCTTCGTTTTCTCTACCCGTTACAAAGATCAGATTCGACAGCCGGCCTGGTTAACGCATCGCACCGGTACTTCCGGATCAAGGAGATCGTATGAAATTAGAAATCAGCAAAGAAGAGCTGCGGAATTTTCTGCTGCACGCCACCGACGAACAGCTGGCGGAAATGATCGAGTTCATCCACCCGGTCGATATTCTGGAAGTCATCCACGAATATAAAGAGGATGAAGACGTCATCATGAAGCGGCTGCCTTCGGAAATCCTGGCCGAAATCGTCGATGAAGAAGAAGACGAGGAGAAATACGGCTTGTTGTCGCATTTCTCCGATACCGAACAGATGGTCATCCTCGAGGAAATGTCCTCCGATGAAATTACCGACCTGGTTTCCGTTTTGGATGAGGCGGAATCGGAAGATGTCTTAAGCAAGATGAACGTTGAAGACCGCCAGGAGGTCCGCGAGCTGCTGAGTTACGATGCCGATACTGCCGGCGGTTTGATGGCGACGGAATTTATCAGCTTATCCCAGCACATGAGCGTGCTGCAGACGTTGGAATATTTGCAGAAAGCGGCGCAGGACGCGGAAATGGCGTACTACCTGTACGTCGTCGATCAAAGCAACGTCCTGACCGGCGTCGTTTCGCTGCGGGAAATCGTCGCTCACAGTTTTGATACGCTGATCCGCGACATCGCCAACCCGAACGTCATCTCCGTCCCCGCCTCGACCGATCAGGAAGAAGTCGCGCGGATTTTCAGCAAATACAGCTTCCTCATGATGCCAGTTGTGGATGAGCACGATCACATCCTCGGCGTCATCACCGTCGACGACGTCATGGACATCATCGAAGAAGAAAACACTGAAGATATCCACCGACTGGCGCAGATCAACGAAGAAGAAAAAGTCGACGGCAGTTTGATTGAATCGTTGAAAAGCCGGCTGCCCTGGTTATTGATCAATCTGCTTACCGCCTTTCTGGCCTCGTCCGTCGTCGCGGTCTTTTCCGGAACGATCGAAAAAGTCGTCGCGCTGGCGGCGGTCAATCCGATCATCGCCGGGATGGGCGGCAACGCCGGCACGCAGTCGTTAACGATCGTCGTCCGCGGTATCGCGCTGGGTGAATTAACCGGCGACAATGCCCGGCGGGTCTTCTTCAAGGAATTCGGCGTGGGCATTTTGAGCGGCGTCAGCATCGGTCTGGTCGTCGCGCTGATCTGCGGCGTCATGCAGCAGAATCCGATCTTCGGGCTGGTTGTCGGCCTGGCGATGCTGCTGAACATGGCGTTTGCGACGATCGCGGGTTATGCCGTGCCGGTCATCCTCAAGAAAATCAACGTCGATCCGGCGCTGGCTTCGTCAGTCTTTGTGACAACCGTGACGGACGTTCTGGGTTTCTTCTTCTTCCTCGGTCTGGCGACGTTGTTTCTTCCGTATCTGATCTGACCCTCCAAAAACACTTTCACTTACGGCAGTCAATGAACTGCCTTTTTTGATCGCTTTGTGATATATTGGAAACCAGAAAAGGAGGGGAAACCGATGCTTCTGTGCTGTTCCCAGCGCACCGATCTGTGCGCGTTTTACAGTGAGTGGCTTGTCCGCCGCTTTCAGGACGGGCTTGTCGATATCCGCAATCCGTTCGCGCCCAACCAGGTGCTGCGCGTGGAGTTTTCACCAAGTCAGGTCGACGCGGTCATCTTCATGACCAAGAATCCGACGCCGATGCTGGATAAGATGGCTGTCTTCCGCGATTACGCGGTCGGTTTCCAGGTCACGGTGACGCCTTATGGTCCTGAGATTGAACCAGGCTTAACGGATAAGCGGCAGGTATTGGACAGCTTCCGCCAGCTGGCTGACTGGCTCGGCCCTTCTCACATGATTCTGCGGTATGATCCGATCTTCTTATCTCAACGATACGACGAAGCGTTTCACCTCCGGGCGTTTGAGCGCTGCTGCCAACAGCTGGCGGGTTCCTGCACGCAGATCATCATCAGCCATCTGGATCTCTATAAAAACACCCGGAAGCATCAGCGTGAACTGAACTGGCAGCCGGATTCTCTGGAGCGCTTTGCGGCATTAGCGTACCGGCTGGCTGAGATCGGCGCTCGTTACGGTATGCGGCTGCAGCTGTGCGCGGAGAATCTGGATCTGCGCGCTGCCGGCATTGAGAACCGCAGCTGCATCGATTCTGAATGGCTGCGGGCGCTGACCGGGAAAACGCTGGAATATCCGCTGACCCAGGCGCGGCCGCATTGTCAATGCCTGCAGGTCACGGACCTCGGAGAATACAACAGCTGTGCTCATCATTGCCGCTATTGCTACGCCAACTTCGACGAGGCGCAGATCGCCCGGCGGAGAGCGCTGCACGATCCGCAATCCACACTCTTAATCGGTCATGTACAGCCTGACGATCAAATCGTTATGAAAAAAAAGTCTGAACGGCAGCTGCGCCTGTTCTAGACTTTTTTATTATGCCAGCGTTTCAATTTTCGCTTGCAGCTCCGCCAGTGTGCCTTCAAACTCGCATTCCACCGGCCGGTTCTCCGTGTTTAACAAACAGTCGGTGATCAGCCAGCCTTCCATGCCCAGCGAACGGGCCGTCATGTCTTCTTTGACGTCGTTGCCGATCATGACGCACTGCTTCGGATCAAGATTCAACCGCTGGAGAATTTCTTCATAGTATTTCGGATTCGGCTTGCAATAGCGGCAGACCTCAAACGTTGTGATCCAGTCGAAATCGTTCAGGTCCAGGCCGGCCCAGCGGATCCGGTTTTCCGTCGCAATCCGCGGGAAGATCGGGTTGGTTGCCAAGACCAGCGTATAGCCTTTTTCTTTCATCCGTTTCACAATCTTATTCGCCAGCGGCGTCGGCGCACAGGCTTCGATCGCTTCGTTGAATTCGTTGCGGTAGTAGTCGAGGAATTCTTCTTCCAGCGTTTCATGATGCAGACCCGTCAACACATCGAAAATCTGCCAGAACACCTGTTCGTTCGTCGAGCGTCCGTCGTTGCCCACCATTGCCGCAGTGCCTTTCCAAATTGTTTCAACCAGCTGCTTCGGATCGATCTTCCCGGCCATCTTCTTCGCCAGGCGGGAAAAATAACTGTGGACAAATTGATCCTGATCCATCGGCAGCAGCGTGCCGTCCAAATCAAAAAAATAGGTTTTTTTCATCGTCAGATTCCTTTCGCAATGGCTCTATTATACACAAATTACCAATATCATAAAAGCGGACAATCGTTTTCGATTGTCCAATTTTCTGCTTATTTTCTACTCATTCGATCGGTCGTCTGAGCGGAACGTCGTTTTTGAATCAGCGCGGCCAGAATCGATGCGATGACAGCCGCGATGGCAACGATCAGCGCTTCCCGCGTCCGCCCTTCGATCAGAAAGTTTCCGATCAGCGTACCGGCCAAGACCGGAATGATCGAGCCGGCACCGCAGCAAAACAGAAAAACGGACCAGCGGACATCCGAAACCGCCGCCAGATAGGGCTTGACCACATTAGGCAGAATCGGCAGAAGAAACATCAGGAAACAGTAAAGCTCTTTATTTTTTCCCGCCAGCCAGTGATGGAAACGCTCCAGCGACCGCGAAATCTTCGATTCCGGCGACAGCTGACCGAGCAGCTTTTCCGCAAACAAATAGACAAGACCGTTGCCCAGAACCATCCCTGCCAGAATGACGAGCGAACCGAATAATGGGCCGTAACTGGCCCCGGCCGCTGCCTGCAGCGACAGCGCCGGGATCAGCGACGTGATCACCTGCACCATCTGAAGCAGGATCAAAAACAACACGCCTTTCAGCCCCAGTGCGCGGAAGTACAGCTGAATCGCCTGTTCGTCGCCGCTTTTCAATAACGCATTGACCGCCGGAAGAAAATCCAAGGCCGCCAGCACAAGCAAAAGTACCCCCGCAATCGCGGCGATCCCCTGCAGCCGGTTCCATTTTCGTTGCTTATTCATAAGAAAAAATCACCAGGGATCCCGGTGATTTAAAGATGAATGACTTCCTGCGTCGTTTTGACGATCATCGTAATATCAGCGCCTGTTACATCAAAATCAACGTCTTTCACCGTTAAGCTGATTTCCTTTAACAGTTTCTCTGCTTTTTTCTGCGCGAGTTCATTTAACTGTTTAAACTCAATTTTCATATCTAACACCTCGTTTCTATTTTACCATGAAAGGTCTGCTTTGAATATAGCGGAATTCTGACAAGTTTTGTCGAATTCTTAACTTTTTGTTTTCTTTTTGCCAATCGTTTATTCCACTAACCGTTTTATGAAGTTGCCCGTGATCTGCAAGCCCTCGTTAACGATGATGAAAGCTTTGGGATCCATCTGCGTAATCATCCGCCGCAGGTCGTTGACCTCGTCCTTGGACACGATTGTGACCAGCACCTCGGTTTCCGTCTGGGTGTACGCGCCCAAACCCTTCCAATACGTCACTCCGCGCACAAAATCCTTGAGGATCCGGCTTTTGATTTCCGGATTCTTCGTAAAGATCATCAGGCTCATCTCGATGTTCTGAAGATGAACCTTATCGAGCACAAACGAGTACACGGCAGCATAGATGATACTGTAAATCGCGATCGGCAAATCGAACAGGAACGCGCACAGGCAGTACACCAGCGCGTTGAACAACAGCTGGAGCTTGCCGACGCTGAACGATTTCCAATGCAGCGCGGCATACACGCCGACGATATCCGTTCCGCCGCCGCTGGCCCCGCTGACCAGTGTCATCCCGATTCCCAAAGCTCCGACAATCGCCCCGATGATGAGCGAAGCCAGCACGTCGTCCAGAATCGGGACGGCGGGAATCGGAATCAGCGAAAAGCAGACAGTCTGGGTAATCAGCGACAGCAGCGTCCCGAGAAAGAATTTGCGGCTTAATGAGCGGTAAGCCATAACGAACAGCGGCACATTGATCAGAAAGTTGATCACGCCCGCGATATCAAAACTGAAATTCAGGTTCATCCGGCTGACCAGCACCGTTCGGAAAATCTGCGACAATCCGACGATCCCGCCGTTATAGAGATTGACCGGAACGACAAAAAGATTAATCGAAGCCGCAAACAGCGCCGACCCGATCAGAATCATCGTGTAATCATAAGCTTGTGAATGGCGTTTCATGAATTGGTTCCTCCTGGTTTCCCCACGGATCCTCTCCTATTTTATATGAACTCGTGTAATTCTACCAGTCTATTTTTGACTTTTCATCTTTCTCTTTTATCTTGTTCATTTCCCGATCAAAATAATCGGGAACACACTTGTTTTATGGTATGATTAAAGTAAGCAAAGCAGGTGATTTAAATGGACGTCAAAGCGTTAACCTACTACGTCGCCATCGTCGATCAGAAAAGCATCAACAAAGCCGCTGAAATTCTTTACATCAGCCAGCCGGTTTTATCCCGAACCGTTCAGGCGTTGGAAGACGAGCTGGGCGTCCAGTTATTGATCCGAACTAATCATGGAATTGAAATGACCCCGGTCGGCCAGAGCTTATATTATTATGCTCATAGCATTCTTTCGCAATTTGACGAGATCGAACGGTTAAAGAAAACGTATCATGCGGTGGTGGAAACGCGCTTGTTGGTGTCGACGGCGATGCTTCTGCTTCAGGATGTGATCGTGCAGGACTATTTCAAAGCGGCTCCCAGCGATCACGCGGTCATTAACATTCAGGAAACCGGTATCGAGCAGGCGATCAAGAACGTCAGCGATCAGGTATCCGAGATCGCGATCATGACCTTGAACTCCGTGCAGCACCGGGTCATGACCCGGGTGATTAAAATTCAGGGATTACAGATGCACTCGATTAAGAAGGACGCGGTGTACGTCCATCTTGCCCAAACCCATCCGTTAGCCCAGCAAAGCACGATTGCCACCTCCGAGCTGTTGGACATGACCTATCTGCGGATGCCGCAGGATTTCTACACTCAGCTCAATTACACCTTCAAAGTCGGCGATCAGGAACTGACAAACTTCAAGAAGACCGTCACGATCAACAATTACCACACGATGATCAATCTGTTGAAGCACAGCAATTCATTCATGTTCGGCAACTGCTGGCAAGCGGCCGATCTCAAGAAAGGCGGCATCGCTTCTATCCCCTTGGAAACGGACAATGTGTACCGTCATTTAGTCTGGATCGAACGCCAGCGGCATACTTTATCTAACGAAGCCAAGCTCTTTCTGGACTTATTCTGTTCCTCATTAAGTGAATAATATTCCTTATAAAAAGTATAATTTCATAAAAAGTATAACCAGGCTATACCTTATTGATATTACACACTTACGAATTTTCCTCTTATAATAAGAATGTAAACATATTCTAGTTAAGAGGAGGAATATTATAATGAAGAAAAAAGCAATTCTCGGTTTCATGACCGGTGCGGCGATCGTCGCCGCTACGACAGGATCTTATGCAGCGTGGGATAGTCTTACTTTGAAGCAGACTGGTTCGACTACTATTAATGGTCTTAAGCCAATTACTTTAACTGCAACAAGTGACACTCCTATTACGCCAACTATGGAAAATAGAGATTTAAATGCAAATCCAGTAATAATAACTGACATACCAGTTACAGTTACAAATGCAAGTAGTACAAGCAAAGATTTGACGTTAACAACAAAACCAAGCGCAACTATTGATGGTAAAGATGTTAATGATTTACCTACAGTTGAAATCTTCGATGATAAAGATGCAAAGGTAGATTTGAGTACTACACCCATTACAAATGGTAACTACACCATAAAAGTAACTACTACCTTAACTGATGCCGATAAAACAAACGTTACGGATGGAGTTGTTTCAGTTACTGTTGATGCAGCTTTGGAAGAAAAAAAGTAAATAATACTAGCCATCTTCGGATGGCTTTTTTAAAAGTATCTTTGATTCTAACCTGAATACTGATAAAATAGAGATAACTGCGGGGATAGTAACATGGAGACAAAGAAAAAGTGGAGAGTTAAGCCGAAGATAGTAAATTGGATATTCCGATTTATATCTTTTGTTTTGTTCTGCTATATCTTGGGGATGTTGTTCTTTCCGGATACCATGATCAATCTGACCGGTTTTCAATTCTATACCGTATTGAGCGGAAGTATGGAACCGAAGATTCCAACCTATTCGCTGGTGTTATCCAAGAACATAAAATCGGATGATGAGCTGGTTCCCGGCACAATCATTACCTTCCATGCGAACCGGCTGGGTGAAGATACGGTATTGACGCATACTTTAGCCAAGACCGAAGTAGAATCGGATGGCCGGGTACGGTATTATACGCAGGCTTATGCTTACGAAGGTCTGGATGAATATCATACATACCGGCAGGATATCGTCGGCATCTATGTCATGCACGTTCCTTTCCTGGGAAAGATTGTGTTGTTCTTACAGAGCCAGTATGCTTGGTTCATCATTCCAATTGTGGTTGTCATCCTGTTCTTATCATGGATTGTGGAATTGTTGATGGAGCGCAATGAATTGATCGGCAAGCGCAACGCGGATAAGTTGACCAGCGATCTGAAAGAGATCGAACAGGCTGAGTTCACCTTCGACAGCACGACCATTCAGAATTCCTTCCTGGTTGTCAAAGGGCTGGTTATTTATAACGGACAGTGGCAGACACCGATTGCCCGGATCGACTTTATGAATGAAAAATATGAAATTCTCGATACGGCGTTGTTGTATCTGCGGCCGAAGAAATCCAAGCTGGAACACAAGCTGAAGTGGGTGGCAGTCGTCAAATATGACAAGAAGATTAAATATCAGGACGCGCATCTCTACTCGCTGGACTATCCGCTGAGTGAGAACGAGAAAAAGCAATTAAAGAAAAAGATCAAGAAAGAAAATCGCATGCTGAAAAAATCCAAACCGAAGGCAGTCTGAAAAAGGCTGCCTTTTCGTTGGATTCCAGTCAAAGGCTTAACGTCAGCCAGCGACTTCGTTTTCCTCCTCGACAAATTCATACATGTTCATTTCATCGAAATCACAGAATTCAGCGATCGTCATATTAAAACCTAACGCTAACTGATGAATTGTTGCGATTCCTGGATTCTTGGTATGACCTTTGATGATGTTCTCCAAGGTGGAGGTGCTGACGCCGGACATTTCAGATAATTTATAATATGAAATGTTACCTCTTTGTTTGCATAATTCCCGGATTCTTTTCGATATCAATGTTACGTATTCCATAGTTCAGCTTCCTTTCTTTTGTTTTTTGCGGTTCTATGATAGCAATATCGTTTCCCAATTATTCCCATATATGGGAATAGTATTTTTACAGGTAAGTGATTTTGAAAGAATTGCTGAAAAGGAGAGTGAAAAATTCACTTGATAACAAAAGAGAAGTAAGAATTTCACATGGTATTTATCAAGATAAAATGAGGTAAAAAATAAATTTATAATTTTTTCTTATTTCTACTAATTTCAATTAAATATGAATTACAACCTCTATCATAATCAATTTTCAAAAAGAAAGAATACAGTGTTTATTTAAAGTTTTTCTGGTATTTAATCTTTTTTGATATACATTTTTTTGATACACTCAAAATATTAGGAATATACGTAGAAACAGACTCCAGCAACGGCCGGACAAAAGAAAAACTCTGCTCGTCCCGAAATCATTGCTTTGGGAGAAGCAGAGTTAGATTGATATTGGATTATTCTTCGGTGATTTCCACCTTGGTCATGACGTCGCCGTTGCGCATGGCACGGACAGCGCCAAGGTTATCCGTCACCTGACCGAAGACTGTATGCACGCCGTCCAGATGCGGCTGCGGATCATGGCAGATGAAGAACTGGCAGCAGCCGGTGTCCTTGCCGCGGTGAGCCATCGACATCGCACCCGCGACATGCTTGTGCGGATTGTTTTTCGTTTCGCAGGGAATTGTGTAGCCCAGATCGCCCGCGCCGGTGCCGTAAGGACAGCCGCCCTGGGAAACGAAATGCGGAATGACGCGGTGGAAAGTCTTGCCGTTGTAATAGCCTTCCTTGATCAGCTTGACGAAGTTGGCGACGGTGATCGGCGCTTCGTCCGGATACAGCTCAAACGGAATTTCCGCTCCGTTGGCCATCGTAATTTTACCTTGAATTAAACCCATAATTTGTTCGCTCCTTTTCTTTCCTTCTTATTCTACTCTATTTTCAAAATCCTTGCATTAAGATTCGCAGGTCAGCCGGTACCGCACGACGATCTGCGGTGTACCCATATCTAATGTCTTTTCCACAGGCTCGGCCGTAAATCCGCAGTGTTCATAAAACTGGCGAGCCTGGACATTCGACTTGAGAACCCACAGGACAATTGTGGAATAGCCGCGCTGGCGCAACAGTTCAATCCCTGTCTGCATCAGCCGCTTGCCGATCCCCTGACGTTGAAACTGCGGCAACAGATACAGCGCCACGATCTCACCCAGCGGTTCACCGTCGTCTTCTTCCGTGCCGATCCGGCAGAAACCAACGATCTTGTCCGCCTGTTCTGCCAGCCAGATCTCAGCGCAGCCATTTCGCTTAAACGTTTCCAAGCTGCGCTGAAGGGTGCGGGTTTTCAGGAATTCGGGGTCGATCAGCCCGGCATACGCGGCCTGCCAGCTCAGTGCGTGAACTTCTGCCAGACCCTGGGCATCCTGCGGACTGGCTTGACGGATTCTCATGCGTCATCCCTCATTTCTTGGATTGGATATACGTCTGGACGTCTTGTTCAATCAAGGTAAACGGACGCGGACCGTTATCCAGGATCACGCTGTAAAAGTCCTTCTGATCAAAGCGATCCGACAGGGCTTCGCGGGCTTGATCGCGCAGCTGTTCCATCTTCATTTCGCCCACGCCGTATGGCAGCAGCACGCCCGGGTTGGCAACCAGCTGAGGATAAATCTGTGCCGCTGCGTCTTCATAGCCGAAATTGCTCAGATAGCTTGTCAGATCCGCTTCACTCCAGCCTAAGCCGTTCACCCCCATATCGCACAGGGATTGCAGATAGTAGCCGAACATCGCGTTGATCTGCAGGGCTTCGATCAGATTTTCATCGTCGAGGCCCAGCCAGCGGTAAGCTTCCAGCGCGATGATTTCCGCCCAGCCTTCCGCGTAGGCAGTTTCCGAAAGGACACGGCGGATTGGATGAGGATCGGTATTCTGAAAATAGTTATGTTGGTAACAATGTCCCGGAAAGCCTTCGTGCGCCAGCGTAGTCCACAGCGTTTCGGCCTTGTCGGCATAGGCGGGATTGACCTTCATGATATTTTCCGTTTCCTGATCCAGCGGCGGAATCAGATAGTAGGCAATCGTATTCTCGCTGGCGATACTGGCATCAAGGAAGCTGACGGTATAGCGGATCGAGGGAATTTCCGGCACCACTTCCGTCATTTTCTTTTCAAATTCCGCTAACAGCTCCGTTGCGTCGACGGTCGGGAATTCCACAGCTTCCAGCTTCTCCAGCAGGTTTGGATCCTGCTGGGCCAGCGCCTGCATGCGCTGCAGCTTCTGAATCAGGAAATTCTCCAGCTCGCTGGCCAGTTCCATGATCGTCTGATCGGTTCCGGTTTTGGCTTGCATCAACAGCTCGTAATAAGCGCGTCCCTGCTCACCATACGCCGCCGCCAGACCGCCCTGACCCTTGGCACTGCCGCGCAGGGCTTCCAGTTCTTCCCGGACATGACGGTAGCTTGGCAGATAGGTTTCCTTCATCAGCGTTTCATTTTCGTTGGCATAGCGCTGACGCTGCTCGTCGCTCAGGCTGTTTATCGCGTCCAGCTTTTCCTCAAAATTAACGATCAGGGCATTGTCGTCTACCTTTTCCACAAACCGGTCGATTTCCGCCAGCGTGCTGTCGAGGGTTTCATCCTGCAGGAAGTAGCCGCGCCGGGCCTGGTTTTGGGTATAGGTCAAGGCTTCGTTAAGATAGCGTTCTACATCCGCCAACAGCGTCAGATACAGCTGGACATCCTCTTCCGTTTCCATGCGGAACTCAAGGAAGTTCTGATTTAACGCGCCGATCAGGCCTTGGTTCGGCTCGAACAGAAATTGCAAAGGCATGTATTCGTTCATCGCTGACGTTTGTTTCAGATCGCGCTGCAGCAGCTGATAATTGAGCTGCTGGACGGCCGTGAGATCTTCCGGCTTGAATTTCTGTAAATTCTGCAGCGCGGCTTCGGTTTCCTGTTGATGGCGCAGTTCGTCGGCTTCGCTCAGACTGCCCAGCGTCACCGGTTTCTCACGGATGCCCAGAGCCGCGGGATCCGTCAGGGAAAAATGCAGCGTCAGGGCGTCCTGCGTCAGCTGGCGGCGGGTTTCCTCCATCAAGAATTCATCGAAAGCTTTCTGGACCTCCGTGGTTCCCGTCTGTGCTTGCGGCGCGGGACTCGCTTTTTTTGCGGAAAACAGCGAGCAGCCGCTGCCGGACAGGATCAGCGCGGATGCTGCCAGCGCCAGTCCGATTTTTTTCAGGTTCATGTTTTTCCTTCTCCTTTCGACGACGTCGGTTCGTCATCGTTAGTTTAGCATCAAAGCGGGCGGCGCATACGTGATCAGCGGCGCAGACTGACTTCGCTTAAATCCCAGATGGCGTCTGCCAGATCGGTGTAGAATTCTTTTTCATGACAGACCAGCAGCACCGTTCCCGGATATTCAGCAATCGCTTTGTGCAGCTCGTCCTTGGCGTCCTGATCGAGATGATTGGTCGGTTCGTCCAGAAACAGCACGTTGTACGGCGTGTTCAGCAGCTTGCACAGCCGCAGCTTCGCCTGTTCCCCACCGGACAGCACCATTACCTGACTTTCGATCTGATCGGTCGTCAAGCCGCACCGGGCTAACGCGCTGCGGATTTCATATTGGGAATAGGCGGGATAGGTCTGCCACAATTCCTCGATGCAGGTGCGGCGGATCGGCTCGGTGATTTCCTGTTCAAAATAGCCGATCTCCACATGCTCGCCCAGCTGGACGGAACCGCTGACCGGCGGGATCAGCCCCATCAGACTTTTCATCAGCGTAGTCTTACCCAGTCCGTTCGCGCCGGTAATCACCACTTTCTGACCCTTTTCCAGCACCCGGTTGATCGGTTTGGACAGTGGTTCGTCATAGCCGATCACCAGATCGGTTGTGGAAAAGATGACCTTGCCCGGGGTTTTCCCCATCTGAAAGCGGAACGTCGGCTTCGGCTTTTCCGCGCTCAGTTCAATCCGTTCCATCTTCGCCAGCTTCTTTGCGCGGGAATTCGCCATGCCGCGGGTCGCGACGCGTGCCTTGTTGCGGGCGACGAAGTCCTCCATCCGGGCAATTTCCTGCTGCTGACGCTGATACGCCGCTTCCAGCGCCAGCTTGTTCTGTTCGTACAGGCGGTGGAATTCGTCGACGTTGCCGACATAGCGGGTCAGCCGGCAGTTTTCCACATGGTAGATGAGATTGACGACCTCGTTGGTAAACGGCATATCGTGAGAAATCAGGATAAACGCGTTTTCATAGTTCTGCAGATAGGTTTTCAGCCAGCGGATATGCTGCTCATCGAGATAGTTGGTCGGTTCGTCCAGAAGCAAAATGTCCGGTTTTTCCAAAAGCAGCTTCGCTAACAGGATTTTCGTGCGCTGGCCGCCGGACAATTCGCTGACATCCCGGTCCAGTCCGATCTCGCTCAGCCCCAGCGCCTGGGCAACTTCCTCAATCTTGACGTCGATCTGATAGAAATCATGGTGTTCCAGCGTATCCTGCCATTCGCCGATCTGTTCCAGCAGCTCGTCCATCTCGTCTTCCGTGCAGTCCGCCATCTTTTCATAACCGGCTGTGATCTGTTTTTCGATATCGAATAATCCGGCAAACGCCTGTGCCAGGGCGTCATGGATCGTCATCCCCGGTTCCAATACGGCGTGCTGATCCAGATAACCGACCTTCACGTTCTTACTCCAGGTGATTTTTCCTTCCTCCGGTTCCAGCTTGCGCGTGATGATTTTCATAAACGTGCTCTTGCCCTCGCCGTTGGCTCCCAGCAGTCCGACGTGTTCACCTTTTAACAGGCGGAACGAGACATCTTCAAAAATACTGCGGCCGCCAAAGCTGTGGCTGCAATGTTCCAGCGTTAAAATACTCATAGTCTAACCCTTCCTTGTTTGATTTGATAAGATAACGGATTCAGTGTAACGAATGGCGGTGAGGTTGTCAATTCCAAGCGCGGATTTCAGCGTTTTTCTTGGACTTCAAAATAAAAGTTTGAAGACCTTACTGAATTTCAGCCGGTTTCAAACTTTTCAAATTTATTCGTTTTCTAGATCATTGTTCTAAAGTCCGCATCACCTCAGACGGAATTACAGTTGTTCACGCACCATCATCAAGGCATATCCAAGCAAATTCTGACCTTGCCACTTTTCCCTGTTCATTCTGTCAGGATCAGACATCGAAAGTCCGATGCCCCAGATCCGGTCTTTTACCGCACACTCTGCTAAAACAGCATCTCCTGTTGCCTTAAGTTGTTCTTTTAAATCCTCGTTCTGAGAAAATTTCGCAAGCAGGCCCTCATAAACCACGATCTGACGTATCCCATTCCAATGATGATCATCGTAATTGGACACATGTCTGCCAAGTTCTTTAATCCGGGCAACATCCTCCGTGGCCAGAATCTGTGCTGCCGCAGAATCATCGTGGAAGCAAACTGCTTTGCGGACCATCATAAACTGCTCCATCGAGGAGAATACACGATTCTTCACTATAAATCGGGAAGGATACCAATTGCTTAAATATCCATTTTCTTCGTCAGGGTTATGAAAACAAACAATTTTCATCATACTTCACCCACTTTCCGCACGGCCAAATCCAGGTCTAAATCATGCAGCCCGGAATATGCTTTCTTTAGGAAATCGAGCGGCACTTTCTCGATCACTTCCCAGCTCGGAATGTTGTAATACCATTGATAATACGCATAAAACTCGCCGATCCAATCGGGCATGAACCCGCCCAGAGCTTTACCTGCCTTCAAAGTATACTTTTCCGTTTTGATAAAGTATATCCACAATTCTTCGGCGCTCATTGTGTTGACATAGGCCATCGCTTCTTCAAACCTTTTTCTTGTTTTGCTTTTCATATACTGTTCGATAAAATCTTCTGGATCCTTATCCGGGTAGGAATGAGCTACAAAATCAAACAATTTTCCTTGACTTTCAACAACATCATTTAAATAATCCTCTGGATATGCTCGCATCATCATTCCTCCTCAAACAGCGTGCTGAACACCTTTGTAACCTTGTTTGCATCAGAATCAATGAGATCACGCATTTTCTGCCTTGCAGTTATATCCCGCTGAATCCTCGTTAATCAATGCTCTTGAGCACGGCCAGCTGGCGCTGCAGATCCGCGATCGTGATCTGCGAGGTGCGCACCTGTTCCAGCCAGTTTTCCACCTCCGGCATCTCCTGGTCTTCTTCCCGGGCTGACGCGTACGCCCGGCCGATTTCCATGTACGCCGTGTTCAACATCTCTTCCGTCGCTTTCAGCTGGCGTTTCAGTTCAATCTGACGCTTAGTCTGATCCAGCTTGTCCTTTGCCCGCTCCGTGCCTTTTTCCGCAGCCTGCGTCACATTCTGGACGAGCTTTTCCGCCTGTTTCTTGAAATCCATTTCTGATTCCTCCCTTACCGGTTTCTAAAGGAAAGCATTTCGATGAACAATGCGATGCCTCCCAGTATACAATATGCCGCAATCAGCGTCGTCAGCACGATCGCCGAGCTTAACGGACTGATCAGAAAACAAATGCCTGCAATCACCGAAAGCACGCCGCCCGCGATCGCCATGCCGGAACCCTCGACCCGGAAATAGTTCAGCTTCATCGCGTAATCGAGCTTATGAATTCCGATCACAATCGCGCTGACGCCCAAGAGGACGGCGAACACCGTGATGACCATTTCCGCATCGGCCCGCAAAAGCAAGACCGCGATCAACAGATCGAACAGCCCGCGGACAATCGTCAGACTTTGCCGGAACAGCGCGCTGGTCGACAGGTAGTCAAGGATTTCCACAATCCCGACCAGCCCCAGAATGACCGCAATTCCCCGCTCAATCCACAAGACGACCGACTGCGGACAGAACAACAGCACGATGCCGAGCACGACCAGAACCGCTGCCAGGACAAGCCCCAGCCGCCGCAGGGAACGCAGCTTGCGGTTGATTTTGTCCTGCATTTCATAAAAGCTTTCCTGATTGCCTGAACTAAAAATAAACATAAAACCGCCTCCGTTTTCATACAGCGTTATCTTTATTCTTCCATTATTCGCTTCTTTTCCCAGCTTGTCAACCGCGGCAGCCGGAATCGATCTCAGTCCGCTAACAGCGTGTCGATCAGATCTGCTACGCCTTCCTCACGGCAGCTTGCCAGCTGCGGCCAGCCGCGGTCTTTCAAGGTTTGCGAAGCGTTGGCGACGATATAGGGATGACCGACGATTTCCAGCATGCTCATATCGTTTTCGCTGTCGCCGACCGCGTACAAATCATTCACATCCAGATGCAGCTTATTGGCCAGGGCGCGCACCCCGACAGCCTTGGTCTGATGCTGATCATGGATTTCCAGCAGCTCGCCGCTGGTGCGGATCAGCTGCAGCCCCATCGTTTCCGGCTGCAGCGCCTGCCGCAATCGCCGCGGGGTTTCTTCGTCGGCGGCGTTGATAAACATCAACAGCTTGACGACCGCCCGGGGATCGACCGCATCGCGCAGCACCACGCGCGGATCCTTTAAAAATTCCAGATGGTCGATCTGCGCCTGCGGCATTGGCCGGTTGATCACAATTTCATCAAGCGTGTACGCAAAATAGGGAATCCCCAGCTGATCCATAACATCCATGCATCGTTGACTCCGCGCCCCGACGCATGCCAGCCGCTCAAACCGGCCGGTGGACGGTTCCGCCAGAATGCCGCCGTTGGAAGCGATGTGCCAGCCCTCCCGCATTTTCAACAGGGCGATCAGATCGTCAAACGCGCACGCGTTCTTGCCGCTGGCAAACACCAGCCGATGTCCGGCCGCCAGCCATCGCCGCAGCGCCGCTTCACTGCGGGGCTGAAGCTCCTTCATCGCTTCGATCAGGGTGTTGTCGATATCCAGAATCAACGTTTTTGACATAGCTTATTTCTCCTTTGATCTTCGTTGGAACAAGGTTTGTCCGTTGGAATTATTTTACCGTTTTTCCAGTAAATATGCTACACTATCCACAGAAAAGCGAGGTCTTCGTTATGATTCCCTTCCTATGTCCAGTCTGCCGCCGGCCGCTGACGCTGACGCAGTCTGTTTATCAATGTGAAAAACGCCACAGCTTTGACCTGTCGCGTTTTCATTACGTCAATTTAATCCGTTCATCGAAGAAAATCCACGGCGATAACGCGGAGATGGTCAAAGCCCGCACGCGCTTTCTGCAAAGCGGAGCCTACCAGCCGCTGAAAGATCAGTTAACGGAATTGATCCAGACGCTCAATCCCTCGTCCGTGCTGGATTCCGGCTGCGGCGAGGGTTACTATACGGAATTATGTGAAACGCTGAAAAGCTGCGAATGCTTTGGCATCGACTTATCCAAGGAAGCGCTGAAGCAGGCGGGGCGAAGCTGTCCTTCCGTTCGCTTCGCGGCGGCTTCGGTCTTTGAGCTGCCGCTGCCGGATCAGACAATCGACGTGATCTGGTCTTGCTTTGCGCCGCTGGCGATGGCTGAAAATGCGCGCGTGCTCAAAGATCAGGGAAAACTGATCGTCGTCGGCCCTGGCCAGCGGCATTTATGGGGCTTAAAAGAAGTCTTATACGATACGCCCTATCTCAATCCACAGGAAACGACCGTGGCCCCGGAGTTTGATCTGATTGACGAACAGACTTTACGTTATGAAATACAGCTGGAAAGTCAGGCGCAGATTCAGGATCTCTTTACGATGACCCCGTATTATTACAAGACTTCGATTGAGGATAAACAGAAGCTTGCCGTTTTGACGCAGTTGTCCACAGAGGTGGAATTCATCCTGCGGATTTACCAGAAAAAATCTGTCTGAGTACGAAAGCTTGAATCGACTGACAGTTAAAATTACCCGGGAAATAATCGAGGTGAGTTCAATATGAAAATTACGCTGGCCGCCGCACTCTCCGTCAACGGAAGCATTCCTCAAAACTTAAATAAAATCAAAGCCGTTCTGCGGGCGCATCCTGATCAGGATTTTGTCCTTTTCGGCGAGGCTTTTCTTCAAAGCTTTAACAGTCTGACTTTTGATCCGGATCATGACCGGCAATGGGCTGTCGATCACAGCGATGCGCCGATAGGCTGGCTGCGGGATCTGGCAAGAACGGTACATTCCGGCATCGGCGTCGGTTATTTCCGGTTTCATCAGGGGAAATGGACGAGCAATTATTTGATCATTTCCAATCAGGGGGAAATCCTGCTTGATTATGCGCGGATGTCGCCAGGCTGGAAAATCCGCGACGCTGATCCTCAGCTTTATAGGGAAGGGACGCAAAGCGGAATCTTCCGTTATCATGGGAAACAGATCGGCGTCCTGTTGTGCGGCGACGGCTGGACCAATGAAGTTGTTTCCGCAATGGCTTCGCGTCAGCCGGATCTGGTGTTCTGGCCGGTATACGTCTGTTTCCCTCTGACCGAATGGAAGCAGGAACAAGCTGAGGCGTATGCCCTTCAGGCCGGCAGCTTCGCAAAGCGGGTTGTGTTGGTCAACAATCTGGATACACCCGGTATTGAAGAACCAGCGCTGGGCGGCGCTTTCGATATTCAAAACGGACAGATTCAGGCTTCGCTGCCCTGGGCTCAGGAAGGATGTCTGACGTTGGAAATTCCGGAATAAAACTCCGGTTTTTTTTCTATGTCCAACCGTGAAATAAAATTTCATTTTAACTTGTATACAAGATGGTTGAACTTCTGGTGTAAACTTGCTACAATAGGGGCATAGAGAGGAGATTTCCCATGAACTTTGCAAATTATCCTGAACTGACCGACGCTGAGCTGAACGACGCGATTCATTATGCTGTCGAACAGGTACGCAGCGGCTTAAACGACTTCACCACCAGCATGAAGTATCCCAACAGCGTCAACAATTTTTATCCCCTGATGGACAATACCGAATGGACCAACGGCTTCTGGACCGGCGAGGTCTGGCTGGCTTATGAAGCGACGAAAGAAGAGTGCTTCAAGCAGACCGGCCTGACGCATGTCGAAAGTTTCTTAGACCGCGTCAACCGCAACATCGTCCTGGAACATCACGACCTCGGTTTCCTGTACTCCCCTTCCTGTGTTGCGGCCTATAAGCTGCTTAACGATGAAAAAGCCAAAGAAGCGGCGCTGAAAGCAGCGGATAAGCTGATCACCCGGTTCCAGGAAAAAGGCGGCTTCATCCAGGCTTGGGGTCCGTTAGGCGCGAAAGACAACTACCGCTTGATTATCGACTGCCTGCTCAACCTGCCGTTATTGTACTGGGCAACGGAAGTCAGCGGCGACCCGAAGTATCGTGAAATCGCGCTGAAGCACATTCATACGGCCTTAAGCGTCGTGATCCGGCCGGATTATTCGACTTATCATACGTATTTCTTCGATCCGGAAACAGGCAAACCGAGCCACGGTGTTTCCCACCAGGGCAACCGCGCTGAATCCGCCTGGGCACGCGGCCAGAGCTGGGGCGTCTACGGTCTGGCCATCAGCTACAAATATACCCGCAATCCGGAATACCTTGAGCTGTTCCGGCATGTTACGAAATACTTCATTGATCATCTGCCTAGCGATCTGATTCCGTACTGGGATTTCGATTTCACCGACGGCAGCGACGAACCGCGCGATTCCTCCGCCAGCGCAATCGCGGCCTGCGGTATGCTGGAAATGGCGAAATACGTGGATCAGGCGGAAGCTGATCAGTTGATCAGCGATGCCAAACGGATGATCAAAGCGTTGTACGATCACTGCGCCGTCAAGGATCCGAAGATTTCCAACGGTCAGCTGCTTAACAGCACCTATTGCCGCAGCACCCCGACCAACGGCTGCCGTCAGCACGGCGTCGACGAATGCTGCAGCTGGGGCGATTACTTCTACTTCGAAGCGCTCACCCGCTTAAGCAAAGATTGGGAAATGTACTGGTAATTAATCAATTTCACTTTCACGGCGTCCGTTCAAACGGGCGCTTTTTTTCTTACCTGCTGCGCGCAAATAAAAAAACCGTTTCCTCTCAGCAGTCCGCTGATTCGGATCCGGATTTTCTTTGTATGATTTGATTGAAATCCGCGGCCGCCTCAGATCGAGGTTTGCTCGATCAAAAGTCGGCGTTGGCGGTCAAGTTCCGCATTTTCCCTTTGGGTCTGATCCTGCCGCGCCGCCAGATGATCCAGCAGCGCCTGAACTTCATCCTCGGCGGTTTTAGCTTGGGCAAGAGCTTTCTCTATCCGCTCCTGAACTGCCCAGTCCGTAATGAAGTTATCAAACAGAAGATCCAGGATCCGCAAAAATGGATCCACCGTTAACTCCAGCGATGTATGGATATCCACATCGGTCAGCTCGCTTTCAAAGCAGCGCAGCTGATCCTCCAGCTGCTGGGCCAGCTGCTGCGCTTCCTCCAGCCGGCTATGCTTGACAAAACCAGTCATCATTCCGCCGCCG
>NZ_GG657560.1:21654-29424 GCF_000157995.1 Holdemania filiformis DSM 12042 | reverse complement strand
CCGCGCCGCTTTTCCCGCGTCGGCCGCTTCCCGCAGTTCCTTCAGCTGCCGCTGACATTCCCGCTGCCGTGCTTCCAGCTGGAAAATCACCGCGGCCTTGTCCGGCTGTCTTTGCTTCAGATGCTCCGCTTTCTGCTGCAGCAGCCGTTCCCATTGCTGCTCACAGCCCTTCAGATCCTGCAGTTCATGTTCAACCTGGGCAATCCGGACGGCCAGGGCTTCCTGCTGGCGGCGTGCAGCCTCAAATCGGGCCCCGGCCACAAGCGCTTCCCGGCGCTGCTCCGTCAGTTTTTCTTCCAGCTGTCCATTCAGACGAGCCCACAAAGCGGACCAGCTGAAGGCTTCGAGCTGATCAATATCCTGTTCTTCCTGATGCCAGCGTTCTTTCCGCAGCCCGACTTCCCAATTCAGCTTCGCCTGCTGCGCTTTCATCCGCTCCAGACGGGACTTCAGCCGGACCTGCCGGTCCAGCTGTTCGCGAACGGTTTCGATTTCCTGTTCCAAAGACGCCATTTTAATTCTCTCCTCCGGTACCTTCGCTTGAATTTTTCGGCTTTACTCATAATTAAAAGTGCCAGTATTATTTTATCGAATTTTCCACAATGCTTCAATATTCCACATGGATATGATTGCCCGGGCCTTGTTCTTCATTCGTTAACAACGCCTGAAGCCAGCGTTTCCAAATCGTGTCCGGTCCCAGCGCCTGCCACGCTTGATAACCGGGATGAGCCAACAATTCGGCGCGGATCTGATCCAGCTGACCTTGCCGGTAGCTGAACATCGTCCGCTGAAATACCTCTTCCATAAGCTGACGCTGCTCCGGTGTCAGCTCTGCATTTTTCAACGTGGAATCCAGCGTGCTTTGATTGACCTGCCGCTGTGCCTGGACGGAATAGGCAGGAAAATCAAGCAGATCCGGATTGGCAAGTCCCTGCGTCTGCGCCCAGGCGGCGACGTCGATCGTTTCCTGGGTATAATCCAATCCTTCTGCACTGATCTGGACGCTGCCATAGGTATTCGGCCAGGCAATGGGCATCGGCAGCACGATTTCAGTCAGACTTTGCGCTCCGGCCGCGTCCGTCTGGATATGCCCGGTATGACGGTGCCCGCTGATATGCGTTTTCACGTTCAGTTGTTCCAGCAAGGCTTTGACCGTGTCTGCCGCGGCAACGATATCGCTGGAAGCCGTCACGGTGTGATCGAGCAGATTGTGATGGCTGAAGGTCAGCATCAGCCAGCCTGACTGCCGCGCTTGTTCTCCCAGGGCCTGCAGCCATTTCAAGGTTGAGTCCGACAATGTCCCCTCGCTGCCGCCCGGCCTTTCGCTGTTGGTATCCAGCAGAACAAGCAGCACCCCGGCGTCCGTAAGCTCCGCATAGCTCAGCGAATCGGGATCGCGGGAGTAGGCCTGATCATAGCCGAATTCATGATACAGGTTCGCAAATTCTTCCCGTGTCACCATCGCGAGATCATGATTGCCGGGAATGACCCGCACCGGCACAGTTTCATTCACCTTCCGCAGCATTGCCGCCATTTTCTGATGATCCTGTTCGTCGCCCTGATTAACTAAATCGCCGGTCAGGATAATCCGGTCCGGTTGAGCATCCTGCATCTGCGCCAGCATCGCCGCCGTAATGGCTTCATTGTAAATCATCTGCGGCACGACCGACACCTGGGATTGCAGCCGTTCGCTCTGATAGTGCAGATCGGACGAACAAAGCAGTGTCAGCGATCCATTCAGCGTGATCGGCAAGGCCGGCTTTGGCGATGGATTTGGCTGAGCGGATCGAACGGCGGTGCAAGCCGTTAGACATAGCGCCAGTCCCAATAGTTTTATCTTTATTTTCAACATTGTTCTTTCCCTCGGGATTCTTTCTGATCAGGATCTAACCAGTCCCGCGCAAAATCACGCCGGATTCAACTGATTTCCTGATTCTGGTTATTTCTGATCTCTATTGTAGCGGAATCCTTCCCGATTTGCCACGGCTTTGACCGCCCGGACACCCCTTCGGCATAACCGATAAAAATCGTTGGTACTTTGATGGGACGTCTTAAAGTCACGCTCCTTTTCAATCCGGTTCTTGCTCCCATTACCGTTCGCAAGCCTTGATAAAACAGAACGTTGTAAGCTGGAAAACAGACTTTCGGTTTTCACCGGTATCTTTCCGCTATGCGCAACAGCCACAGGATCGCAATGGGAATCAGCGCCATCCAGATCAATACAAAACCGGCGGTCAGTCCGCCTGGCAAAGGACGACCGGTCATGCTTAAAAATTCCAGCAAGGCAAATCCAAGAATCGTAAGCAGCTCCATGATTGAAAGAATCCTCAAGGTGACCGAATGAAGGGCTTCGCGACTATTTTCCGTCACTTCCGCCGGAATATTCCACCACTTTGGATGCCGGCTGACCCATTCCAGAGCCGCGGTCATCAAAATTGAAAAACAAGGCAATAAAAACAACTCAGCTTTGCTTCCCCAGCGATGAACCGCACCGGCGGCATCATAATGAGCCGGGATTAAATCTGGCAGGGAAGGTCAGCGCAAAAACAAAACCGCCAGCTGTGTGATCACAATCAGCCAACAGGCAGCCCGGCACTTTTGATGAAAACGCTTCGCTTTTTCTGCCATTCCGACTACTCCCTTTTCTTTTATTCCAGCTGCAGGGAATCTTTTTTTCTTGAATCTTTCTGGTTCTTTATTCATTGTACAGACATGACCGTCGATAACGCAACCGCAGAATGGAATGAACTTCCCGGAAAAACAAATAAAAGAGTCTGTCTCTTGCTTTGGGAAAGACAGACCCGGATAAAAAGGAATAAAGATAAAGATTTTAAAGAAGGAAAATCAAGCCTTTGGCTGCGGACACAGGGGGAATCCGCAGCCGTAGACCGTCGTGCAGGACAAAAGTCAAATCTCTCTGTATCTTTTGTCTTTGGGATGAAAGAACTCGATTCTATTTCTAATGCTTATTTAAAGATCGCCTTTAACGCGTCCAGCAGGTTGTTGGAATCCAGCGTTGCCCCGGAGATCGCGTCGACTTCGACATTCTGACCGTTGATCACTTCGTCAAAGAAGGCTTTCAGCTGATCGTCATCCATGAACATATTTTCACGGCCGGACACGATTTCCAGATTGGTAATCTTGCCGCCCTCAACCGTGGCCCGCAGCGTGTACTCGCCATGATTGCCCTTGATCAGCTGATCATACTGGCCATCCGGTTTCTTCGTGATATCGATTGCTTCTTCGACCTCACCGCTGACCTCCGTCGTTACCGTCGAACGGCCGCCAAACGCCGTATCTGCCGCAGCGCGTCCGGTCGCGATCGCTTCCGCCAGGAACATGCCGTTCTGATACAGATTGGAAACGTAAGAGCCTAATTCACCGGCTTCATACAGATTCGGGATTGGATTGTCGTTCCAGTCCAGAACCTGGGCTTTGACGTTGCGTTCCGCACCTCCGGTCGTTGCGACCAGCGTCGGGGTAATGCCGACCGCGTAGAACGGTGCGGTATCGATTGGTTCCATCGTTTCTATACTGCGTCCGAATTCATCACGGCCGGACTTGCATCCCAGATTGTAGGCGTCGATCGTCGCTTTCAGCGCTTCCGGATCACGGCCCAGCTTGCCGGCCAGTTCCTCAATCGTATCGGCTTTGATAATCCAGCCCTTCGCCACTTCTTCAGAGTTGTCATCCGACCAGACGTAGCCTTCGGTCGTGATCGGCCAGCTCAGCCACTTTGTAACGATCGCTCCGGCCGTGCGGGTCTTTTCATCAAAGATCAGATCGACCGGCAGCGCGCGGTCATGCGGAAGATCGACGTAATGGCCGTATTCTTTGAATTTCATGTGCTGGCGATGATACGCCGCGGATTCGTTGTAGAACCGCTTGTTATCCGCGCAGACCTCGATCCAGCTTTTGCCGGCCATCGAGAAGTTGCGCATAAATGTCGCCTCGTGTTCCGGAACCTTGATGCCCAGCCAGAACCCGCCTGACTGCGTCTGATTCTTCATGTGCCAGATCTTCGCCCCGGTGTTCATCAGCGCATGGATGCCGTCGCCTGTATTGCCCGGTGTGCCGCCGGTATAAACAACGTCCATCCCATGGAAATCCCGCTGCATCTGTAAATTATTTTCGTAACCGCCGCAGGCTAACAGGACACCCTTATTGGCCTTGATGCGGATTTCCTTGCCATCCGCGCCTTTAGCCACAACACCCTTGACCTCCTTGGTTTCCAGATTCTGAATCAAGCTTGTAAAGGCGGTTGAGAACATCAGCTCAATGTTTTCGCCGCGATCGCGGACAGCCAGATCGAAGCCTCTCCAGACGCCGCCGTATTCAAACGTTGTTCCAGCTTTGCGGACATGCGCGGAACAGCCCTTAAAGCTGGATCCGTCCAGATCCGGGAATTCCGTGACTAACGATCCCCAGGCAAGCGGTCCCCCGCCGACATAGCCCAGCTCATAGCCGACCTTATCAACGGTCGCCTGGATCCAGCCGCGCTGATCAGAGAATTCCTTCGCCATGAAATCAACATATTCTTCCGGAATCGGATTCGGCTGACTGCAGGCAATCAGGTATTTCTTAAAGGTATCCAGATCGTCCGGCGCCGGCACGATCACCGTCTGCCCGGATGCAATCGAGTTGCCGCCGGCCTGCGCTTCTTCCATCTTTTCCAGAATGCAGATCTTGGCGTTAGGATCAATATCGTTGGCTTCCAGCGCGGCGGCTTCCCCCGCCAGGCCATAACCGACGATCAGAAAATCGCACTCCTTGTCAAACTTTTCTTCAGTCGTGGACGCTGCCGGTGCGTCGTTGGTCGAACAGGCGCCTAACAGCCCCAGTGCCGCAGCCCCCGCGACGGTCGCGGCGCTGCCTTTCAAAAAGTCCCGTCGAGAAATATTCTTCATTTTCTTTCCCTCCTCTGGTTTCACATTGTGAAACTTTTGTCGATTTCATTATAGGGTCGTAAGCGTTTTCAAACAATCGAAATACTTTATTGATTAATAAAATTATTTTATTATTGATGAAAAAATCTGATACAATGAAAGCAGCTGATCGTCAATTTGATCACAAAGGGGGAATTTGTGTTGAACACCAGCCAGATCCGGACTTTTCTCACCGTCGCTCAAACCTTGAGCTACATCCGCGCCGCCGAGCTGCTTTATACCACGCAGCCAGTCGTCAGCTATCAGATCAAAGCGTTGGAAACTGAGCTGGGCGTCACGCTGTTCAACCGCACCCACCGCAGCGTGGAACTGACCACTGCCGGTTCTTATTTCTATCAACAAGTGGAACCGCTGATGCGGCAGCTGGAAACGATCGTTCAGACCATGCAGTCGATGAACGATCAAACGCCGAAGCTGATTAACTTGTTAGTCCGGCGGTTGGCGGATTACGCCAAGCTGACGCAGATCATCAAGAATTATTCAGAAAGCTGCCCGCTCGTACATGTCAACATCCTGACGCAGGAAGACCGCGGCAGCCGGCAGCTGCTGGTAACCGGCGAAGTGGAAATAGCGTTTTGTTATCAATTTGAAGTGGAAAACGATCCCAAGCTGAAATTTTTGCCGCTTATGGAATCGCAATACTATGTGCTTGTCAGTAAGACGCATCCGCTGGCGGCCTACAAATATCTGACCTTTGACGATTTAAGCGGACAAAAGCTGATCCTGGCCAACACCGAACTGCACCGGAATCCCCGCCTGATCACCCGGGCGCAGCTGAAGGCTAAAAAGATCGCCGTCCAGACGATCTATACAAGCTTCGACAGTATGTTGATCGCAGTCCAATCGGGCATTGGATTTACGATTTTGCCCTGCTCACGGTCAAAGAAATTCTCCGGTTTATTGAAAATACCGCTTAAAGACGTTAAACCTGTGCCGCTGGGCATCGCCTGGTATTCCGCCAGGACAACTCCGGAATTGGAATCCTTTATTGCGCTTGCCGAAAAACAAAACACCGAGCAGCCGCCGGCCATCGTCTGAAGAAGCTGTCCGCATAAGCACATTCTCTCTTTTGAGGAAAAACAACTTCTGAAAAAAAAACGAACTCCTCCTTGTTTTTTATTAGAAGCCGGCATCCGTGCAAAGAAAATAATTCCGGCTTTTATTCTGTTCTTCAGTTTGGTATTAAGCTGATCTGTTCTCCGCAGCCCAGGCACTGGATCCGCGGTTTAATTAACCGAAATCGGGCTATCCTTGATTGAAGTCCAGTAGGAGTTCGAGTTGTTCAGGCAGAGACCTGATCCGATTTTTGATGAATTCCGGCTGAACATCAATATTGCTTAATTCATCAAAGGAAACCCATTCAAAGCGATGTTCAATCTCATTTTCCCAGCGGATAAAATTATTGATCGTGGGTAACGTTTCGTTTTCTTTCCAGGAAACGAGAAAGTAAAAGCCGATTTCATGGAACTTCTGCTGGCTCGCCGGTTCTGTGAAGAAGGCCTGCGTCACCCACAACGGGCGTTCGATCTGAGCCTGGATTCCAATTTCTTCTTGTAACTCCCGTATTAATGCCTGCTGCGCCGTTTCGTTCAGCTTGATGCGGCCGCCCGGCAGGTAGGCATAAGGTTGTTTTTGATCCCTCATCACCAACAAGGCCTCGCCGTGAACGATTACCGCACAGGCTCTGAGGTTAAAGCAGGACGTTCCAATATTAAACGAAAGATCCATTTTAACCGCCTCCTGACTTCCACAATAGCGGACAGTTAAGAAAAACGCAAGCGGAATTCATGAAAATCTGTGTCTGGATCTCAAGATAAAAACTTTTCCTGCGTTAACAGAATCCGAAAGCCAGTGCGTTATTAAATCGTAAGATTTTTCTGAATTTCAAGAATTGACTTTCGCGTTAAAGCTGGAATAATGAATAACAGAATAAGGAGGGCGTTTATGTTTAGAAATCGCAAAAAACAAGAAGAGCTGGAAGACGAACCGGCATTCTTTGAAAACGTTGCAGTCCCTGCGACGGAAATGATACCCCAGCCAAAACAGGAGGAAGTGGAGAAAATGGAGAATAAACAGACAATCAACGCGGAGGAATCCGTATTAACAGAAGATGTAACGATTAACGGCGATTTGGAATGCGATTGCAACCTGACGATTCTCGGCACAGTCAATGGCAGCGTGCATTGCGGCAAGGATCTGTTAGTGAAAGGCCAGATTAACGGCGATGTCACAGCCATGAATCTGGAACTGCGCAACGGCCAGATCGAAGGCAATGTCGCCTGCACAAATTCATTAACGATGGATCGGGAGTGCAGTATTCGCGGCAACGTCAGCGCAGCGGAATGTCTGACTGACGGCCAGATTTACGGAAATCTGACTATTGAAGAAGATCTGCATGTTCAAAAAAACGCCTGGATCGAAGGTGATATCACAGCGAAGCAATTCAGCGTCCTGCAGGGCGCTCACCTGGAAAGCAAGATCGTTATGATTCAGCAGGCTGAAAATGAAGAAACTGCCGAAGAACGGGAAATCGAAGAGGTATTCCATACGGCTGCGGACGAGGAAGAAGAAGCTAATTAAGCTAAAGGCACGCTCCGGCGTGCCTTTTCTTTGATTTCATTCTAAGCTCCATTTCGATCGAAAAATCGGAAAATGTCCAATAGTGTTAAAAGAAACAGGACGCTGTTGTATTTCTAACTTTTCATCTTGATAAACAATTTCGCAATCTGATCCGAGGTCCAATCAGGATGTTCTTCATGACAGATAAATATCTGACGAATAACCGTTTCATCTTCATCTAAAATCTCCGCGATCTCTGAAACGG
>NZ_GG657560.1:14983-20754 GCF_000157995.1 Holdemania filiformis DSM 12042 | reverse complement strand
TTTTAGTTAAAAATTGAGAAAAATGATGTAACAATTTTCAAAGCTACCGTTTTAATAGAAAACTCTTCCTTTCGTTTATCGAAAAAACAAAAAAGCGGCTCCATCTAAGTCCGGTCTTCCTTCCTTACGCAAGAAGCCGGTTTCATTCGATGAAGCTGCTTTTTATAGTATTGAATTTTTCAGTTCAAGTCTATCCGGTCCGGTAATCCGCTTATGCGGCGGCGGAGTCTTTTTCGTAAGCCTGCACCATCCGGGCCAGACTTTCTTCCAGTAAAGACGTCGGACAAGCCAGGTTGATCCGCTCGAAGCCGCTGCCTTCCTCACCGAACAAATACCCTTCGTCCAAGAACAACAACGCTTTCTTTGTCATGAATTCTTCCTGTTCGTTTTGATCCGCGAAATAAGCCCGCAGATCCACCCATAACAAGTATGTTCCTTCCAGCGGAGATACAGTCGCCTTCGGGAAATGGCTGGCGAAGAACTCAACGGCCGTTTTGCGGTTGGTTTCCAACAAGTCTAACAGCTCATCCAGCCAGCCCTCACAATGACGATAAGCCAGCGTTGCGGCTTCATAGGCCATGATGTTCAGATGACCGTTGATATAACTGCTCATCGTGGCCTTGTAGGCTGTGCGCAGTTCAGCGTTGGGAATGACGATATTCGAGCACTGCATCCCCGCCAGATTGAAGGTCTTCGATACCGACGTGCAGACGATCATGCGGTCGCTCAATTCCGGTGATAACGAAGCGAAGACGGTATGCTCATGACCCGGCAGAATCAGATCGAAATGAATCTCATCGGAAACGATCAGAACGTCATGTTTCAGACACAGTTCACCGACCCGCGTCAGTTCCGCCTTCGTCCAGACACGGCCGATCGGATTATGCGGGCTGCAGAAGATCAGCATTTTCACTTCCGGATCGGCCAGCTTGGCTTCCAGATCGTCAAAATTGATCGAATATACACCTTCCTGATTGATCAGACTGCTGGTCACCGTCGTGCATCCGCAGGCTTCAATCGTCTTTTTAAACGGATAGTAGACCGGCGTGAGGATCGCGATCTTCTCACCCGGCTTTACGAACGCGCGGACGGCGACGTTGATAGCCGTGACGACGCCCGGAAGCAGAACCAGCCAATCCTTTTCGATTGTCCAATGATGGCGGCGCTGCATCCAGTTCACCGTTTCCGTGTAGTAATCTTCACCGGCGTCGGTATAGCCTAAGATCCGGTGATCGAGAAACTGTTTCAGCCCTTCGGTGATCTCCGGCGGATTCATTAATTCCATATCCGCAACGGATAACGGAACGATTCCCTCCGGCACTTCTGGGTTTTGCTTGCGCATCCCTTTCCACTT
The DNA here is from genome assembly GCF_000157995.1 of Holdemania filiformis DSM 12042. Lineage (GTDB taxonomy): Bacteria > Bacillota_I > Bacilli_A > Erysipelotrichales > Erysipelotrichaceae > Holdemania > Holdemania filiformis. Next base: position 19,400 of record NZ_GG657560.1, on the reverse strand, counting down.
GCTGGAATTCTGGGACTGTCGGTTGATTCGAGTTGTGAAATCATAGCTCATACGCATTTTCCCCACTTTCTGACTTCAGCTTACAGCCAGGACTTGAAACACAGAACTTACTTCCGGATATAACCGCTCTTGATGCAGGCTTCTCTGACCGCTTTGGAAACAGCCGGGACAACGCGGGAATCAAACGGCGATGGAATGATGTATTCTTCCGTCAGCTCTTCGGCCGGAATCAGATCGGCAATCGCCTGGGCCGCCGCAATCTTGACGTCTTCGGTGATCCGGGTTGCTTTCGCGTCCAAGGCCCCGCGGAAAATGCTCGGGAAGGCTAACAGGTTGTTGACCTGATTCGGGAAATCGGAACGGCCGGTCGCGGCGATCAGCGCTCCGCCCTTTTTCGCTTCATAGTAATCGATTTCCGGTGTCGGATTCGCTAACGCGACGATGAAGCAATCCTTGTTCATCGTGGCAATGTCTTCCTTCGTCAACAGGTTGCCCTTGGAAACGCCGATAAACACATCCGCGCCGACTAACGCCGCCTTCAAGTCCGCCGGGCTTTCGCCATGCAGATTGGTGTATTCGAGCAGTTCCTGCTTCAGCGGGTTGTAGCTGTCCTTCTTGTCCGGATGCAGAACGCCCTTGGAATCAAATGCCAGGATGTTCTTGAAACCGTAATTATACATCATTTTGATGATCGAGCTGCCGGCCGCGCCGACACCGTTGACGATGACCTTCATGTCTTCCGGCTTTCTGCCTGTTAACCGCAGGCCGTTGATCAGTGCCGCCAGCACGACGATCGCCGTACCATGCTGATCATCATGGAAGACCGGGATATTCAGTTCTTCAATCAGACGCCGTTCGATCTCCACGCAGCGCGGAGCGCTGATGTCTTCCAGATTGATCGCGCCCAGACCTGGGGAAATCAGCTTGCAGACCTTGATGATCTCTTCCGGATCCTTGGAATCGACGCAGATTGGGAACGCATCCAGCCCGGCGAAGCGGTGCATCAATAACGCCTTGCCTTCCATGACCGGCAGACCGGCGACCGCGCCGATATCGCCTAAGCCCAGCACCGCGGTACCGTCGGTGACAACTGCGACAGTGTTGCCCTTGCCGGTATAGCGGTAGGCATTTTCCGGATCCTTGTTGATTTCCAGACATGGCTGAGCGACGCCCGGCGTGTAGGCCAGCGTCAGATCTTCCGGCGTTTCGCAGGGAACCTTCGGTTCGATGGATAATTTGCCATGGTGCAGTTCGTGCAGTTTCAGTGCGTCTTCATAAACAGTCATTGTGTTATCCCTCCACTTTTTCTTTCTTCTTATTCTTGGCTAAACGTTTCTTGCCCGGAATACCCGGCTTGGTCATTTCCTGAACGTCCATGATGATTTCCAGGTCATGTTCAGTAATCAATCCGCTTTCCAGCAGCACCTCGCGCAGCGTGCGGTTTTCGATCAGCGCCTGCTTGGCGATCCGGCTGGCGTTGGCGTAGCCGATATGCGGGGCAAAGGCCGTGATCGGGGAAACCGAGCGTTCGACGAAGAACAGGCAGTTTTCCTTATTCGCCTTGATACCGTCGATCGCGTTCAGACGCAGCGTATGGCAGGCGTTAGCCATAATCTCAATCGACTCGAACAGATTCTTAAACAGCACCGGCTCGAAGACATTCAGCTCCAGCTGTCCGGCTTCCGCCGCCTTGGCGATCGTCACGTCGTTGCCGATGACGTTGAAGCAGGCCTGGTTGCAGACCTCGGCGATGACCGGATTGACCTTGCCCGGCATGATCGAGCTGCCCGGCTGCCGGTCCGGCAGCTTGATTTCCGCTAAGCCGGCTTTCGGCCCGGAGGCCATCATCCGCAAATCGTTGCACATCTTGGACAGATTGACCGCCAGCACCTTCAGCGCGCCGGAGGCAAACGCCAGCGTATCGCAGTTGCGGGTGCCGTCGACCAGATCCTTGGCGGAGCTGAGCGTGATCCCGCTGATTTCTGAAAGCACCGGTACGATCATCTTCTTGTATTTTTCATCAGCATTCAAGCCTGTGCCGACAGCCGTCGCGCCCATGTTGACGGCCTTTAAATCGTTGAAGGCGACACGGATCCGCTTGATATCGCGGCCGACCATCGTCGCATAAGCGTGAAATTCCTGACCTAAACGAATGGGAACAGCGTCCTGCAGGTGCGTCCGGCCCATCTTGATCACACCGTCGAATTCCTTTGCTTTTTTAAGCAGGGAATGCTGCAGCTCGGTCAATTCGCCCAGCAGCACCTCGACCAAAGCCAGCGCCGTCAAACGGCCGGCAGTCGGGAAGACGTCGTTGGTCGACTGACCGAAGTTGATATGATCGTTCGGATGGATATAATCGTAGACGCCGATCTCGCGGCCGGCCAACTGCGCGGCCCGGTTGGCGATGACTTCGTTGGCGTTCATGTTGAACGACGTGCCGGCCCCGCCCTGGATGCAGTCGGTGATAAACCACGAATCCAGCTTGCCGGAGATGACCTCGTCGCAGGCCTCCGTGATGTATTTCAGGCGTTCGTCATCCAGGAATCCGCACTGGTTGTTGCAGTAAGCGCTGGCTTTTTTGACCTTGCCGATCGAGCGGATCATCTGCGTATGCATCCGCCGCCCGGTGATCTGGAAATTGGTCATGGCCCGCTGTGTCTGCGCGCCGTAGAGGGCCTCCTTCGGGACTTCGATTTCGCCCAGTGAATCATGTTCCCACCGGAACTGTTCCGGGGTTTGTTCTGTTGCGTTCATGCTTTTTGTGAATTCTCCTTTTCTTCTTGCCACTCATCTTCTGTGAACACCCGGACACCGTTGCGGATGAACAGTTCGGCTGTCAAACCGTGGCCTTCCGTCAGCGTGCGGGTGAAACTTCCATCATAAATCAAGCCTTTGCCGCAGGAGGGACTTTTAGCTTTCAGCACCGCCAGCGTGATGTGATGTTTCTGAATCAGCGTCAGCGCGGCTTCGGCGCCCTTGCGGTACTCGGTGGTGCAGTCCCTGCCGGACTGCGTGCAGATCTGACAGCCCTGGCGTTCGCACGGATCGCGCGGGATGCCCAGTCCGCCCAGCACTTCCGGACAGATCGGCACGGCTTCCCCGCGTTCAACCATCGCCTTCAGCGCTTGCACGGTATTGGCCTTGCCGTCATAGCGGCAGGCCCTTCCCGCCAGACAGGCGCTGACGGCGATCATTCAAAATCCTCAGCGTACAGATCATTTCCCTGACTGTCGAAACAGACGAAGACCGGGAAATCCTCGACCTCCAGCCGCCGGATCGCTTCGCTTTGTAAATCCTCAAACGCGATCGTTTCGGCTTTTTTCACGCGCAGGCCTAACAATGCGCCGGCTCCCCCGACTGCGGCGAAATAGACCGCCTGATTGCGGATGATCGCCTGCTTGACCGCATCACTGCGCTTGCCCTTGCCGATCATGCCGGCCAGACCCAGATCCAGCAGCTGCGGAGTATAGACGTCCATGCGCGTCGCCGTGGTCGGGCCGGCGCTGCCGAAGGTCATCCCCGGAGGCGTCTGGGTGGGGCCGACATAGTAAATGATCTGATCCTTCAGATCAAACGGCAGCGGCGCTCCGGCATCCAGCAGCTCTTTCATCCGTTTGTGCGCCGCATCCCGCGCCGTGTAGATTACACCGCTTAACAGCACCTGTTCCCCTGCGCGCAGGGACCGGCGGTCTTCCATCGTTAACGGCAGTTGAATTTTCTTCATTACAGCACCACCTTTTTATGCCGGGTTACATGGCAGTTGATGTTGACCGCCACCGGCATGCCCGCGATGTGCGTCGGGAACCATTCGATGTTGACCTTCAGCGCTGTCGTGCGGCCCTTCAGCCCCATCGGCCCGATGTTGAGCTGGTTGATCTGTTCGAGGCATTCCCGTTCCAGCTGGCGGTATTGTTCATTCTCATTCTCACTGTCCAAAGGCCGGACTAATGCCCGCTTAGCCAGGTAGGCGGCATAATCCATCGTCCCGCCGACACCGACGCCGACGACCATCGGCGGACAGGCGTTCGGGCCGGCCAGCTTGACGGTTTCCAGGATGAAATCCCGGACGCCTTCGACGCCTTCGGCCGGCTTGCACATTTTGATGCGCGAGCAGTTCTCCGAGCCGAAGCCCTTCGCCGCACATTCGATCACGACCTGATCGCCTTCCACGATTTCCGTGTAGATCACCGCCGGAGTGTTGGTCAGCGTATTCTTCCGCTCAAACACCGGATCGCTGACCACGGAATTGCGCAGGTAGCTTCCCTGATAGGCTTCCTCTACGCCCTTGTTGACCGCGGCCTTTAACGATCCCCCGGTAAAGTGAACATCCTGGCCGATCGTCAGCCACACGACCGCCATCCCGGTATCCTGGCAGATCGGCAGCCGTTTCGTCCTGGCCAGCTCAGCGTTTTCCATT
>NZ_GG657560.1:0-14813 GCF_000157995.1 Holdemania filiformis DSM 12042 | reverse complement strand
TTTTCCATTAACAGCGCCAGCGCCTGTTTGGCTCTGGGTTTGTCTTCCTTTTCGGCATAGGTGACCAGTTTCGCCATCACGTCGTCAGGATATTCAAAGGCGATGCCGCTGCAGCAGTCCCTTACGATTTCCTGTATTTCTTTGACTTCAATTTCTCGCATACTCCTAAGCCCTTTCTGTTTGTTATTGTAACACAAACAATAAGGGGAATGAACTGCTTAATCCGCGCATTCCAGGATGTTCCTTGACAAGATGTAAATTCTTTCAATAAGGAACGCACCACTGTTGAAATCACTTTCAGAAACATCATTTCACTGCCATTTTCAAAGCTTCCGGAATACAATAGAAATTGAGGTGAAACCATGAAAAAAATTGAGATTGAAAAGCTGGATCGGAATCTGATTTCCCTGATCCATAACGATTGGGCCGTACTGACCGTTCCGGATGAGGGCAAGGTCAACGGTATGACTGTCAACTGGGTTCAGATGGGCTGGCTGTGGAACAAAGCGGTAGTCACCGTGTATGTCCGGCCGCAGCGTCACACCTACCCGCTGATCGAACGGGAAAACTGCTTCTCGCTGGCGTTCTTTGACAACGATCAACGGGAAAAGCTGGCCTATCTGGGCAAGGCCAGCGGCAAAGACGTGGATAAGCTGGCGCATGTCGGCTATACGACAACCCTGCTCGATGGGGCGCCGTGCATCGATCAGGCGCGTATGGTGCTGGTTCTGAAAAAGTTAGCGACGATGGAGATCAGCGACGCTGAGTTTATCGACAAAACTGTGGAGAACGCAAGTTATCCAAACCGCGATTACCACAAGGCTTATACGTGTGAGATTCTCGCCGCTTATCAGAATGAGGCATAATTCCCAAACAAGTTTACAAAGGAATCAGATATTCCTGTAAAGCAACAGAAAAAGAGCTGTGATCAGTCAAGCCTATCCCTGACTGAACGATCACAGCTTTTATCTTCTTTCTAAAAATATGCAAGCACGCATATTTTTGTAGCAAAAAATATGTATGCTTGCATATTTTTAGAATCAAGTTTAAACTAATTATATGCATAATATTCTTCAAACCATCCCATCGATGGCAGGAGGCGGAGATGTTAAAAAGAAAAGTTTATTACCAATTACTTCAGTGGAAAGAGAAGCAAGCAAAGAAGTGCTTGATTATCAGCGGCGCCCGCCAGGTCGGGAAAACGACAATCGTCCGCGAGTTTTCCAAAAATTACACCTCGTTTATTGAGCTTAATTTTTTAGAAAGTCCCTCGTTAAAGTCAATCTTCTCCGGTGATCTCGACGTGGAAACACTGATTGCTAATCTATCGTTTGCCATAAAAAATGTTGCTTTCATTCCCTCCGATACGCTAATTTTACTGGATGAAGCGCAGGAATGTCCTAACGCGATTACATCGCTTAAATTCTGGTCGTTGGATGGTCGGTTTGACGTTATTGCAACAGGTTCAGCACTGGGCTTGAATTACAATGTACCGACTTCTTATCCGGTTGGATATGTTGAATATTTAGATATGTTTTCAATGGATTTTGAAGAATTTTTATGGGCCAATGCGGTCACAGACCAACAGATCGCATTGTTAAAAAGCCATTTTATTCAACGCAAACCGTTACCTTCTTTTTTGCATGAGAAAATGATGGAATATCTCCGTTATTACATGGTTATCGGAGGCATGCCGGAAGTCGTCAACACCTACACCCAGACGCATAACCTGTTTGCGGCTGATCAGATTCAAAGAACAATCTATCGTGACTATCTTTTCGATATTGCCCGCTTCGCAAATTCTGATGTCAAAATCAAAGCGGAAAACTGCTACAAATCAATTCCACTCCAGCTTTCTAAAGAAAATCACAAATTTCAGTATAAAATTGTAGAACATAAGGGTACTGCCCGTAAATTTGAATCCAGTCTTGATTGGCTGGAAAATGCTCATTTCATTAAATTGATTTATAATGTAAGCACGCTGGCTTATCCTCTGGAATCATTTAGTATTCGCGAAAATTTTCGAATTTATCCGACAGATATCGGTTTACTGATTTGTTATTATGATTTTGAGCTGAAAAAAGCGATATTAGAAGACAAAAAAATTGATACATTACCGGAAAGTTTAATTTTAAAAACTTCAAAAGGAGGATTGTACGAAGCTTTGGCCGCAGATTTTCTAATCAAACGGGGAACAGAGCATCTGTTTTTCTACAAACAAACCGGAAGCACCTTAGAAATCGAATTTTTATTATCCACTCCCGAAGGAATCATTCCCATTGAAATTAAAGCAGGAAGAAGTAAAACAAATTCATTGGATGTCATTTTGAATGACGCCAATATTCCTTTCGGCTATAAAATGGCCGATCAAAATATTGGAATCCACGGCAAAAAAATAACGATGCCGCTTTATATGTTGATGTTTATTTAATTAAAGGATTGCGCGGATTCAGCCTAACAATGCCATTGAATCTTTGCCGGGCAGGGTTCATCCGTGATGGACTGGGCTGAAAGCGAGGCGTAGGCATCCTGCCAGAGTTGGCGGGTCAGCTCCTCCATTTCAGACGCAGGCAAGTCCAGCCCCCGATCATAAACTACCGCAGCGGCGGCATAAAATAGAAATCCCAGCGCATTGGTCGGCGTTGTCAACGTACCGCAGGCCGCGGCAATCGCGCGGGCAGCGGCCTGGGCAACCGGATCTGAGGTTTCCCGGGCGATTTGACCGGCTTCCTTGATCCACGGTTTCCCTGTTTTTCCCGGCTGATGGAGTTGAACAACCTGCTGACAGGCCTGAACCAGCGCGTCCAGCCGGCGATCCCCGCCGGCTCTTTTCTTATAGACCGGCAAGATCCTGCTTTCTACATAGCCCAGCGCCCAGCGAGCCAGCGTGGTTTCACTCTGGGTTTCGATCAGCCGCATCATCGCGATACATTCCGGCGAATCAACATCGCCCAACATTTTTCGTAATTTTGCCATCTTTCGCGTTTCCTTTCTTCTTCAGATTAAAATGCCTTCGCAGTGATCCAGTTCATGCTGAATCACCTGCGCCGTAAAACCGCTGAACGTCCGCTGCTTGATCCGGCTTTGTTCATCCTGATAACGCAGCTGCAGCTTTTCAAAGCGCTGCGCCCGGCGCGTTCCCGGCAGTGATAAACAGCCTTCCTCTGCCGTATATTTTCTCCCTTCAGCCTTGATGATCTGCGGATTGATCAGCACCAGCGGCTGATCCGCAACAAAGACCGCGATCACCCGGACAGACTGACCGATCATGTTAGCGGCCATCCCGGCGCAGTGATCCGCATGCGCTATCAGCGTATCCTTCAGATCTGCCGCAACAGCCAGATCCTCCGCCGTGGCCTCCCGGCTGGGGCGGCTGAGCAGAATCGGATCGGTTACTATTTCCCGAATCATAAAATTATTCATCCTTCCTTTTCAATGTTTGTTTTCTCCTGATCCGGTTTCTTCAGATTCCGTTTCAGGAGAATATCATGACGCTGTGCCGCTGCCTGCAGCTGATTTACCGCCGCGGCGGCTTTTTCCTTTCCAGGCATCGCCGGATTCAATGTCCGCAAGCCCGTCATAACCGTTTCCAGCTCTGCCAAAGGAAGCAGCGTCACGGCCAGACAATAAAAGCTTTTGCGGCGGCCTTCGTTATAATCTTCCAGCAATTCCGCCAGGATCGCCAGTTTCTGTTCCATCTGTGCTTCAAAGGCGGCAGGCCCGATCCTTTTCAGCTGATCCAGATCCTTCAGCCGATGACGGCAGGTCACAAACGAAACGGTGTCCTCGGTAACGGCCATCCGCTTACAGGGATAGTGTTCACATTGGCTGCAATATTCAACCCCGCCCTGTTCTGCCGCGCATTTCAAAAGTCTGCAGCGGGGTCTGCCCGGCGCTCCGCAGCCGGGACAATGACCGCCCAGATACAGCGTGCAGCAGCCGCAGGCCAGACCGCACAGCGAGAATTTCGGATAGGCCCGCAAGCCTTCATTTTTTATCATCATTTTCTTCCTTCCCCTCCTTTACCGGAGCTGCCATTGATATTTTGCCATATCCACGCAGCCGTTGGACTTGAATTCCACGCCTTCCGCTTCCAGCAGAGATCGTTGTTCATCCCACCCCGGCGCTGTGCGGCCCTGGCTGTTGACCACACGGTGGCACGGATAATCGCCATAGAATTCAGAATGCGAACAGGCTTTGCCGACATGCCGGCCATGGCGGGGATAGCCCGCCAGTTCAGCGATCTGGCCGTAACTGGCAACCTGACCGCAGGGAATCTCGCTGATCACCGCCAGCACCAGCGCTTCAAACTCTTCATTCATCGCCGTTCTCCGTTCCAGTCTGTTCAATTAAATGTTTCCAGCCGCGGATCGCTTCCGATTCAAATTTATCGCGATGGTAGATCATCCAGTTCTGATTTTCCAGTTCGATTCCTTCGATCTTCACTTCCGTCAACGCGCCGGACGCCAGCTGCGGACGAACCATCTGCTCGGGCAGTAACGCGATCCCCAAGCCGGCCAGCGCCGCTTGTTTCAGCACCTGGGAATTGACGCTCTCCCAGGCCGGCTTGACCTGGATCTGACGCAGCCGCAGCGCGCTGTCCAGACTGTCGCGAATAGCGCTGCCCTGCTCGCGTAATAACCAGGCCTGCTCCGCCAGCTGATCGAGCTTTAGTATTTTATGCTTAGCTGCTGGCCAATCCGGGCGGCAGACAAACGTCAGCCGATAGCGGGAAAACGGCAGCCTCACAAGACACTCCTCCTCGCATACGCCTTCGGTAAAGCCCAGATCCACCTCGTTCACCAATACTTTCCTGACGATTTCCTTGGCCCGGTCGACCTGAACCCGCATCGGCGTCTTCGGGTACAGACTGTGAAAGTGCGCGACCAGGGACGGCAGCCACATGTTTGCGATCGTGATGCTCGAGCCGATCCGCAGCGGCGCCTGTTTTTCAAAATCCGCCGTGTTTTGTTCCAGATCTTCAATCGCTTCCAGGATCGGAACCAGCTTATGATACAGCTGCAGACCGCGTTCGTTCACGGCGCAGTGCCGGCCAATCCGGTCTAAGAGCGTGTAGCCCAGCTGCTGCTCCAATTCTGTTACGACATGTGAGACCGCCGGCTGGCTCATGTATAAGACCTGCGCCGCCCGGGTAAGACTCCCCTGCTCCACCACAGCCCGAAATACTTTCCACTGTCGGATTGTCATCCGGATCCCTCCCTTCGCGGCGAACTTCTTCCGATTCGCCGCTGTCCTTCATCCATAACTAAATAGTAATGGAAAACATAGATTTTTGCAATTTTACTTCTGCCTTTATTTTATGGATAATAGACGGGAAGGGGGAAAGTCAATGAAATCATGGAAAACCGGAATCTGGCTTTTCGGTGTTAATTTGTATATCAGTACGTTTACGTTTGGAGGCGGATACATCGTTATTCCGATGATCCGCAAAATTTTTGTCCAGCAGAAACAGCTTTTCACGGAGTCTGAGCTGCTGGAAATGGCAGCAATCGCCCAGTCTTCGCCCGGCGCGATCGCGGTGAATCTATCGGTTCTGGCCGGCCGGCGGACTTTAGGCTTAGCCGGCGCTTTGATCAGCGCCGTCGGCGCGGTGCTGCCCTCGTTTATCATCCTGGCGCTGATTTCTTCCTGTTATGACGCTTTCCGCACCCAGCCGGTCATCAACGCCTGCCTGAAAGGCATGGAAGCCGGGGTTGCAGCGTTGATCGTTCAGCTGGTCTATGAGATGAGCGCTGCGATCTTGAAGCAGAAGCAAACGCTTCACAGCTTGATTTTACCCGTCACTTTTTTCTGCGGTTTTATTCTGGAAATTCCGGCGATGACGCTGCTTTTGTTCTGGGCAGGATTGTCGTTAGTCCTGAGCTTCCTTGATTATCGGAGGGCCCGGGCATGAATCTGATTCTGGAATTGTTTTTTACATTTTTGAAGATTGGTTTATTCAGCATCGGCGGCGGTTATGCAACGCTGCCCTTGATCCAGCAGCAGGCGGTCGTTGTCCATCCGTGGCTGACGCTGCAGGAATTCACCGATATTATCACGCTGTCGCAGATGACGCCGGGTCCGCTGGCAGTCAACACCTCGACGTTTGTCGGGATGCGGTTAGCGGGAATGGCCGGGGCGATCGCGGCGACCGGAGGCTGCGTATTGTGCGGAATTCTGATCAGCCTGGGGCTGCAGCGCTTCTTCCGCCGCAACGGCGATCAGAAAGCCGTTCTGCATCTGTTGGAAACATTGAAATCCGCTTCCGTCGGTTTGATCGCGGCTTCCGCCGCAACGATTGTCTTGATCGCCCTATTCGGTGTTTCCTCCTGGAAACAGCCGCTGCAATTCAACGGCACGGCATTGATTCTGTTCGCGCTGTCGTTGGCGGCAATCGTCAAAGGAAAACTGGGGCCGGTGCCGCTTCTGATCCTCAGCGCGCTGGCGGGGTGTTTCCTTTATCTTTAGTTCTCCTGATTGAGCAGCCTTCCTTATTTAGGAAATCTTTAGTTCCCAAATTGAACCAAATCAGGTAGAATAAGAAACGCAAAGCTCCAGATTAAAATCAGGGAAATTCTACATCTGGGGCTAAGGAGGAAAACTATGAAAAAACTTGCTGCTGCTTTACTCACGATCGCCTTGCTTCTCACAACCGGCTGTTCCGGGAATACGAACAAGGAAACCGGCAACGTCATCGCCCGGCACTCCGAAGATGAAGACGGTCTCTACTATGGCAAACAGGGTGATACGATGCGCAACGAATTCTTTGATTTCATCGTTGAAGACGTTAAGCTGACTGAAAGCTTCGGCGGATACACCGCAAAAGAAGGGATGCGCTTGTTATGCGTAACCGTCAAAGAAACCAATACCTTCGGCGAAGCGCTGCCGATGTTTGATCAGGATTTCGTGCTGACCTGGGAATCGACTGAAGAGTTGTTCTATCCGTTAGTCAATCTCGATGATAAGTCGGTCATGCCGGAAGAATTCGAACTGGCAAAAGGCAAGTCCGCAACGTATAAGCTTGTCTTTGAAGTTCCGGCTGAAGAACCGGAGTTCCTGTTGATCTACCTGGAAGAATTCGACAATGATGAAACCGGCGATATGTTCATCGTCACGCTGACGCCGGACGCTCAGTAACCGTTCGATTCCGATTGTACAGGCAAAAATGACGAAAGACGGACCTCTCACGGGTCCGTTTTGTTTTACAAATCGTTTCAAATCAGGCAGAATCTCGCAAACCTCAATCCTGCGTCCAGGGGAGCGTCGATGATTCTGCTTTTTTACTTTTCCCCCTGCATTTAAAGCGATCTTGCTTTCTAACGCTTGCACTCAGCGGGATCAAAAGGAAGGCAGACGCCTGAATCCCGGCGCTTTGATAAAAATCCCGGACCTGGCGGCTAGGGCGAGAGCATCCAGCCCTGGCCGCCCCTGGCTTTAGGAACGAACATGCGGCTTGCATTCACCGCTTCATCCCGATACAATGAGGATAACAAGAATAAAAAGGAGAATGAATGCATGAAACCGAAAATTGAAATTTGCTGCGGAAGCGCGCAGGATTGCCAGGCAGCGCAGCGTGGGGGCGCGGATCGGATCGAACTGAACTCCGCTCTGGCGTTAGGTGGTCTGACGCCGACGCTGGCGAATCTGATCGAGGCGAAAAAGACCGTGACATTGCCGATCATCACCATGGTTCGCAGCCGGGGCGCGGGCTTCTGTACGACCGACGCGGAATTTGAAATTTTATTTGCCGATGCGGAACTGCTGCTGAAGCATGGGGCAGACGGGCTGGCATTCGGTGCGCTCAACGCCGATCATACCCTCAATGCCGCGCAGACCCGGGCCATGATTGAGCTTGCTCATCGCTACGGCCGGGAATTTGTTTTCCACCGCGCGTTTGACTGTGCCGCTGATTTCGATACGGCGATCAGCCAGCTGATCGACTGGAAAGCAGACCGGGTGCTGACCAGCGGCGGGGAAGACAAAGCGGAACACGGCATCGAAACGCTGGCGCGCCTGCAGCGAAAATACGGCGGACACATTGAAATTCTGGCGGGCAGCGGTGTTAACGCCTCCAATGCCCGGCTTTTGTTAGAACAAACCGGCGTTCATCAGCTTCATTCCTCCTGCAAAGATTGGCTGACCGATCCGACAACCGTCGGCCATCATGTCACTTACGCCTTTGCGCCGGCGCCGCATGAGCTGGATTACGACGTTGTCAGCGAACAGAAAGTCCGCGAACTGACGGCCGCCGTCGGAGTCTGCGGATAAATTCAGCCTGGTTTGAAACGGACACCGCCCAATTCTAAGCTCTCTTAAACAAACAAAACCGATTCTTTATCCCCGCGTAAAGCAAGGTCAGGAATCGGTTTTTTTCTTTTTTCGGGAAGGCTCCGGATGTTTTTTCACTTCCACTTCCGGGACAGGTTCAACCCAGGCTTCTTTTTCCTCATTGACCAGTCCTGCCGTTTCCAACGAAGTCAATTCAGTCAGCTTCGGCCACAGCCGGTCCTGCCGCGCCAGCTCTTTTGCCAGCATCCGGATCACACGCTGATGTCCTGATGAGCATTGATGAAAGCAAGTCAGCAGCTCGACGTCTTTATTCTGCAGCACGATGTCCTGACTTTTCCGCACATGCCCATGATAATCCAACAGATAATTAAAATCGACGCCGAAAATTTCCGCCATCCCGAACAGGGTATTGATATCCGGCTCCGCGGCATTGTTCTCATACCGTGAAATCGCCCCGTCGCTCAGGCTTAAGTCCTGCCCTAAAGCTTCCTGGCTGATTCCGCGTTCTTCCCGCAGCAGACGCAGATTTTCGCCTAACGAGAGTTTCGCTTTCATCCCGCTCCTCCCTTCCTTATTTCGTATATGAATCATATCGTAAAACAACGTAAAAATTTGCCATTTCTCGGTAATGGATAATCTTTATTTTTCTCTCTGTTCGAGATATAATAAGGCGAAACGAGGAGGTGCTTATGGGAAATCCATTTCAAGTTAAACTGAGCCAGATGCTGAGCGCTGCCAATACCGATCTTCCCCGGCTGGAAGCTCTGCTTTATCTCTGCTGCAGCCATGCCTCATTACGCTGTCCGTATACTCAGAAACCTTGCGATCAGCGGTGTATCATCCACCTCGAACAGGCCGGGGCGTATCCGTTGGCCGCGGCAGCGAGGCCGGAAATTCACTGATTTTCATTCCCTTTAAGGATGTTCAGCATCCTTTTTCTTTTTACTTCGGAGCCGGGTAACGGCAAGCTTCACTTAAATTTGTGGAAAAGTGCGCGGCGGTCTTGTCAGGACAGGGGAAAAGTGTTATATTATCTTAGCAGTCACTTATCAAGAGTGCTAAAAGGAGGAAATCATTATGGCTAAAAAACAGTTTAAAGCTGAATCCAAGCGTCTTTTGGATCTGATGATTCATTCTATCTATACCAACAAGGAAATCTTTCTGCGGGAGCTGATCTCCAACGCGTCGGACGCCCTGGACAAGCGGTATTATCTGTCGCTGACGGATGAAAATCAGCGCGTCGATAAGAACGAATTGAAAATCCGGATTGACCTGGATAAGGAAAACCGCACGATCACGCTGACTGACAGCGGCATCGGCATGACTCAGGAGGAACTGGAAAGCAACCTCGGTACGATCGCTCACAGCGGTTCGCTGGAATTCAAACAGAAGCTGGAGGAAGGCACCAGCGACGTCGATATTATCGGTCAGTTCGGCGTCGGCTTCTATTCGGCGTTCATGGTCGCTCAGCGGATCATCGTTGAAACCCGCAGCGCCCAGAGCGAACAGGCTTATTCCTGGATCTCCAACGGCGAGGATGGCTACACCATCGCACCGATCATGAAGGAAGACGTCGGCACGAAGATCATCCTGGAGCTGAAAGAAGAAAGCGAAGACGACAAGGTCGACGAATATCTTGACGAATACACGATCAAAAATCTGATCCGCAAGTATTCCGATTATGTCCGCTGGCCGATCGAAATGGAAGTTGAAACGACCAAGACCGTTGAAGGCAAGGATGAACCGGAAACCGTCAAGGAAATCCAGACGCTGAACTCCATGGTTCCGTTATGGAAGCGCAATAAATCGGAAATCAAAGAGGAAGAATACAACGAGTTCTATAAGAATAAATTCATGGACTGGGAAAATCCGGCCAAGGTGATGCATTATTCCGTTGAGGGCACGACCTCTTACAACGCGCTGTTGTTCATTCCGGCGAAAACGCCGTATAACTTCTACAGCGCTGATTATGAACCGGGCTTACAGCTCTACTGCAAGGGCGTGTTCATCATGGACAAAGCCAAGGATCTGGTGCCAGATTACTTCCGCTTCGTGCGCGGCCTGGTTGACAGCGACGATCTGAACCTGAACATCTCGCGTGAAATCCTCCAGCAGGACCGGCAGATGAAAACACTGGCCAAGAGCATTGAGAAGAAGATCAAGAACACCTTGGAAGACATGCTGAAAAACGATCGCGAGAAGTATGAAGAATTCTTCAAGAACTTCGGCCTGTCGCTGAAATTCGGCGTCTACCAGGACTATGGCATGCACAAGGATCAGCTGCAGGACCTGTTGTTATTCAAATCCACGAACAACGACGAGTACACGACGCTGGACGAATATGTTTCCCGGATGAAGGAAGGCCAGGATCAGATCTACTTCGCCAGCGGCGAGAGCATTGAACTGATCAAAAAGCTGCCGCAGATGGAAAAGCTCCAGGACAAAGGCTATGAAGTCCTGTATTTCACAGACGATGTCGACGAATTTGCCGCCAACATTATGATGGAATACAAGGAAAAGAAATTCAAATCGATCAACCAGGGCGACCTGGATCTGGACGATGAGGAAGAAAAGAAGGCCAAGGAAGAAAAGACGCAGGAAAACAAGTCGATGCTGGACAAGATGAAGGATGCGCTGGGCGATAAAGTTAAAGAAGTCCGTCTGTCCTCCCGTCTGAAATCCCATCCGGTCTGCCTGGTTTCCGACGAAGGTCTGTCGATGGAAATGGAAAAGGTTCTGAATCAGATGCCGAACCAGAATGAAGTCAAGGCCGGTAAGATTCTGGAAATCAATCCGGATCATGAAATCTTCACGACATTGCAGAAGATCTATGACAAACACCCGGAATTGATGGACGAATACACGGATCTGCTTTATACGCAGGCGATGCTGATCGAAGGCTACAAGATCGACGATCCGATCGCTTACGCCAATCAGGTCTGTGATCTGATGATCCGCGCCAATCAGGAATAAATCAAAAAAAACAGAAAAAGGAAGAACGGGGAACGGCCTTCATGAAGCCGCGCCGGGTTCTTCCTTTTCTTTTGGCTTAATTTAATGCTATAATTAAAATCATTTGAATTCAATCTTTACGCGATGAAGGAAAGAAGGAAAACAGAACATGAATCGATTGACCGAGATCAGCGCCCGGCAAATTTTAGGCTTGCTTGAGAATAGCTTTGATATGATCGATCCACGTTTAATCGGTCATGAGCTGCGCACGGCTTGTTATGCCGATCAACTGTTAGCGGCTGCGGGCATGGATGATGAAAAACGGCGGGATCTGGACTGTCTTGTATTTCTCCATGATATCGGAGCGTACAAAACGGAAGAGATCGGCCGGATGATTCAGTTTGAAACCGAAACATGCTGGGATCATTCGATTTACGGTATGCTTTTTCTTTACCATTATTCCCCTTTCTCCGATCTGGCCGAGGCGGTACTGTTTCATCACAGCCGATGGGCGGCGCTGACCGCGGCCGGCGTGGATCCAACAATTGCCCGGGCGGCCAATCTGATTCACTTCTGCGACCGGCTGGACATTTTCCTCACTTATCGTCAGGGAACAATCGCCCAGTTTCTAGAACGGTTGCGCCGGCCGGAATATCATGGCGGCTATGCCCCGGAGCTGCTTGCTTTGGCTGAACGGGCTTCGCTGAAACCCGCAGTTCCAGCACCGGCCAATTTCCTGTTCGAACGGGAACGGCTGGCCCCTTTCCAGCCGCGCCAGATTGAAACGCTGCTGACCATGTTAATCGTCATCATCGACTTTCGTTCCCGTCACACGGTCACGCACACGATGATCACCGCTTCGACGGCGGTACAGCTGGGACGGCGCTGCGGCGTTTCTGAGCATGATCAACAAGCGCTCGGAATCGCGGGAATGTTCCATGACTTAGGGAAAATCGGCATTCCCCTGGAGATTTTAGAAAATCCCGGACGCTTAACCCTGGAAGACATGGCGGTCATGAAAACGCATGTTGAAAAAACCGCTGTCATTCTTAATGGCTGGGTCAGTGAGGAAATCCGCGATCTGGCGCTGCGTCATCACGAAAAGCTGAATGGCACCGGCTATCCGGACGGATTGAGTGCCAGTCAGCTGACGCTGCCCCAGCGGATTCTGGCAGTCGCCGATATCTTCAGCGCCTTAACCGGCGAACGAAGTTATAAGCAGGCCTATACGCTGGAACGTTCGTGCCGGATCCTGGCTGAGATGCGGGATGCCGGACAGCTGGACGCGCAGGTCGTGGACGCCGTACTGAGCGATCCGCAGGGACTGGCAGACATTAACGAACAAAACTGCCGGGAAATCCTTGACAGCTATCAACGAATTCAGGCGGAAAGCCAGGCGCTTCACGATTGTCTGACCGATCCGGTTCTCGTTGAAAAACAGCTGAATGAGGTATGGCAGTGCTTAAAAAGCGATCTGGTCTCCGGCGAAAATAATGAAGGCATCTCAAAGACAGCGTAATTCACGCTTCAATTCAAACCCCATTTATCGAAAAGTGAATCTCCCTGGAAGACCGGTCAGAAAATTCCGGTCTTTTTATATTTTCCTCCGCCCCGGTTCTCATGAAAAAAAGCAGGTGAACGCACCTAAGCGGTTCCCTGCCGTTATTGTAGCGATCGGCGATCTCGATTCTCCTGAACTGTTCATGCTCTGGTTCACCCGCACTTTTCGCAAGCTTCGCCGGTCCTGATTCCATCAATTATTCAGCGGTGTAATCCCGGTCGAACGTGATGACCGTGTACCACTTTTTCTTCTGTTGGTTCAGATGATCGTTGATTTGTTTGCGAATATCGTCAAAGCTCAGTTTACATTCAAATGGAACGACAATATCAAAAATCAGATTGGTATGCGTCGGACCGCTGACCATGCGGAAATCATGGAAGCTTAATTGTTCGTCAATCTGCGCCAGAATGTTCTTCATCATCTTCCGCGCTTCTTCAATTTCCTGATTATCCGTTTCAATCGGATCCATGTGAATCGTAAACATGACGTGCAGCCGCTCGTAAATTTCCTTCTCCACCTCGTCGATCGTATCGTGGATCTGAAGCAGATCATCGTGCGCGCTGACCTCGGCGTGGGCGCTGCCGATCAGATTCCCCGGGCCGTAGCTGTGAATAATCAGATCGTGCAGTCCTAGGATTTCCGGCCGGCTCAGCATGATATCCGAAATCTTACTGACCAGTTCTTTATCCGCAGGCTGGCCCAGCAGTTCGCTGATCGTATCTTTAATAATTCCATACCCGGAAAACAGGACGAAGATCGAAACGATCACGCCCATAATTCCATCCACCGGCCAGCTGACAAACGCCGAGAGCACCAGAGAAACGACCGTCGCCGTTGTGGCTACTACATCATTCAGGCTGTCCTGCGCCGTTGCCAGCATCACCGACGAATCAATCCGCCGGCCCAGCTTCCGGTTAAAACCGCACATCCAGAATTTCACGCCGATCGATGCCAGCAGCGAGATCAGCACAATCCAGCTGAACCGGACCGTTTCCGGGTGAATCACCTTCATCGCCGAGCTTTTCAACAGCTCGAAGCCGACGATCAGAATGACCGACGCCAGCACCAGCGACGTCAGATATTCAATCCGGCCATGTCCGAACGGATGATCTTTATCCGCCGGTTTCGCCGCCAGCTTGTACCCCAGCAGCGTCACGACACAGCTGGCGCTGTCCGACAAGTTATTAAACGCGTCCGACGTGATCGAGATGGAATGGGCGATCGTCCCCATTACCAGCTTCACCGCGAACAACAGCACATTGCAGGCGATTCCGGTCAGGCTGCTCAGCAAGCCGTAATTTTCCCGGACCTTCGCATCTTCGGTCTGGGCGTAATTGTTAACAAATTTTTTAATCAGAAATTCCGTCATCGAACTCACTCCCTTGAGTGATTAGTTTACCACAAAAGGTTCGGGTTAGCCCAGTCTATTTTCATTCAAAATCCAAACCTTTGCTTTCCCGGCAGCCCGCAGCCGCATCAAGCGCAGACGAACCGGAAAATAAGGCATAAACACAAGCAGCGGAAGCAAAGGAAGCGGCCAGGCTGAGCCGGCATCCGCGTACAGCGGTTCCATGACGTAAACGCGCAGCGAGGAAGGCATCAAAAGAAGCAACCCGCAGAACAACACGGTCAGCGCGATCAGCCAATCCAGCGACCATCGGATTAGCCGGCGTTCGCTTCTGTTCATCGAAGCAACCCAGCGGTAACCCAGCATCGCGATCACGGCGTTCAATCCCGTGGCCGCCTGCCAGCTCCAATCGCCGGCCATCGGCTGTAAGCCCAGAATCAACCCCCCGGCCAGACCGGTCAGCAGCGCAATTTTCCATGGCCAGCGGCAGCGGTTGTCCGATTGAAACAAAGCCAGCGCGATGACCGTTACCCCAAGCAGAAACACCCCCGCGTTGTCATATCCTGAAATCAGATATCCCATTCCCGCCAGCTGCCCGCCAGCCGCCAACATCCCTTTATCTTTGAATTCCATCCGGCATTCCTCCCTTAACGTGTCCTAATG
>NZ_GG657561.1:671089-684668 GCF_000157995.1 Holdemania filiformis DSM 12042 | reverse complement strand
TGATCCGGAATAGACCATTTTCTTTTTGTTTAATTTTCCTTACCCGCAGCTACCGTGAACGATCTGTGATCAATCCAAATCCAGCGTCATCTGATTCATCCGGGCAACCGGGCCGTAGCTTTTGCGGTAGAATGGCAGCACGCCGTATTTCTCCATCGCTTCCAGATGCGCTTTGGTCGGATATCCCTTGTGCCTGGCAAAGCCGTAGTCCGGATATAAGCGGTCGTAGCCCAGCATGATATGATCCCGCACAACCTTCGCCAGAATACTGCCGGCCGCGATCGACAGGCTTTTCTGATCGCCTTTGATGATCGACAGCGTCGGCTTGGAACAGTGAAGCAGGGGCATCGCGTCGGTCAATACGGCTTCCGCGTT
This sequence comes from Holdemania filiformis DSM 12042, assembly GCF_000157995.1. Taxonomy (GTDB): domain Bacteria; phylum Bacillota_I; class Bacilli_A; order Erysipelotrichales; family Erysipelotrichaceae; genus Holdemania; species Holdemania filiformis. The sequence goes on along the minus strand of NZ_GG657561.1, from coordinate 684,293 downwards.
AATTTCACAGGCGATTTCTTCCATCGCTTTCTGCGTTGCGCGGTAGATATTGAGCGTGTCGATTTCTTCCGGGGTGACAATTTTAATCTTGTAGCAGCGGGCTTCCCGCAGGATCAGCGAAAACAGCTTCTCCCGTTTTTTCTCGCTCAGCGCTTTGGAATCGTAGATTTCAGAATTCGCGTAGCCGATGTCGAACACGGCTCCTGCCACGACCAACGGCCCGGCAATCGGTCCCCGGCCCGCTTCGTCGATACCGACGACATGCTTGCCCTGATCCCAGAAGCTGCGCTCATATTCCAACCCCGCCTGATGATTCATGCCGGACGCTCCCAGCTGATCGGTCCCAGCTTATCGTTGCGGATTTCGTTGATCACCATGTCGATCGTGCGCGTGAGGTCCGCCTCGCCCTGCTTATTCAAATGCTTGCGGGCAACGGCGATCTGAGTCAAAAGCGCATACGGATCCGCAGCGAGGTTCTCCAGCGCATAGCGTTCCTTCAACCGCTGAGGCTCGTTGGCGCTGAGCCATTTCAGGGCATAGACCACGACCTCCTCCTTCGGCAGGATTTCATCACGGATCGCGCCGGTCAGCGCAAGATGGAACCCGACGGTCGGATCTTCAAATTTCGGCCACAGCACACCCGGGGTATCGAGCAGCTCGACATCCTTGTTCAGTTTGACCCACTGCAGGGAACGGGTAACGCCCGGCCGGTCTGCCGTCTGGGCGATCTTCTTGCCTGCGAGCCGGTTGATCATCGTGGACTTGCCGACATTGGGCACGCCGACCACCATCGCGCGGATGGCGCGCGGCCGGATTCCCCGGCGGATCATCCGTTCGATTTTTTCCTTCATGACTTCCTTGCAGGCCTGTGTCAGCTTCGGCACAAACGAGTCGTGAAGCAGATCGGCGGCGATGACCAGCGTCGTATCGTCCTTCAGCTTCTCGATCCACTGCTGGGTGATTTCCGCTTCGCCTTTATCCTTTTTTGACAACACGATCAAACGAGGTTTCGTCTGGATGATTTCATCCAGCATCGGATTTTTGGAAGACAGCGGAATCCGGCAGTCGCGCAGCTCGATCACCAGATCGACCAGCTTTAAATTTTCCTGCATTTCCCGCTTGGCTTTGGTCATGTGCCCGGGAAACCACTGGATGGTCATATCAATGCACTCCTATCTGTTGAAACGGGAACAGCACGACGACGTCCTTCGCCTTGATCTGTTCCTTCTTAAACGGGCCGTACCAGCGGGAATCGCTGGAATACGGACGATTGTCGCCGAGCATGAAGTATTCGTCGTCTGCCAGCGTCACCGGTCCAAAGTCCTGAGTGAAGCTGCCGTTGGCGCTCTGGCTGCGCTTGTAGTCCTGATCGAAGAAATCTTCTTCCACAGCTTCGCCGTTGACAAGCAGCTGATCCTGACGGTATTCGATTGTTTCCCCCGGCAGCCCGATCACGCGCTTGACAAGATATTCCTTCTTTTCCGGCACGTAGATGATCGCGATATCAAAACGCTTTAAACCTTGCATCCGATAAGTCAGAATATTGGAAAACCCGATCGCATTGTTGTGCAGCGTCGGATACATGGAATCGCCGTCGACCCGCACCGGCCGGATTAAAAACCGCGTGCACAGGAACACGACGACAATGCTGATCAGCAGCATTTTCAGGAAATCCCATAACTCTTGTCCCCAGTTGATCGGCGCTTGTTTCTTTTCTTCCATGACAATTCCTCCTTGCGCCGTTTCAGCGCAGTAAAAAGAAAAAGCCGGATAGCTCCGGCTTCGACTAGCGAATTTCTTTGATACGAGCCGCTTTGCCGGACAGGCCGCGCAGATAGAACAGCTTGCTTCTTCTGACCTTGCCCCGGCGGACAACCGTGATCTTGTCGATGATCGGCGAATGCAGCGGGAATGTTCTTTCAACTCCGACGCCGCTGGACATTTTACGAACCGTGAAGGTTTCAGCGATGCCGCTGCCCTTCTTCGCGATGACCAGACCTTCAAACGCCTGAATACGGGACTTGTCGCCTTCTTTGATTTTGACGTCAACTCTGACTGTGCAGCCCGGACGGAATTCCGGAATGTCGGTACGGAGCTGATCTTTTGTGATTTCGTTGACTAAATTCAGATTCATACTTTTTCTCCTTTTCAAATCTCGATTTTATCCGATGCTCATTCATTCAACAGAATCAGCGGAACATGGACGCTATTAAGCTGTATTACTATAACATACGCGGACTGAAAACGCAATCCTTTTTATTCCAAATCCGGCTTAATTTCCGGACTTTCCGCCCCTTCGCCGGCTTCTGCCTGCGCTTCTTCCTCTTCCAGCACTTCATCCAGAAGCTTCTGTTCTTCCCTGGTGAAGTTCCGGTTTTCCAACAAGTCCGGACGCACCCGCAGCGTCAGCCGCAGCGACTCCTTCAGCCGGAACTTCCGGATGTTCTCATGGTGGCCGGAAAGCAGAACCTCCGGCACGGTGTGACCCTCATAATCCACCGGCCTGGTATACTGCGGATATTCCAGCAGGCCGTTCTCAAACGATTCATCGAGATGACTTTCTTCCGTGATCACGCCCGGCACCAGGCGCGTCACCGCATCGGTGATCACCATGGAAGCCAGTTCGCCGCCGGTCAGCACATAGTCGCCGATGCTGATTTCCTCGTCGACATACGCGCGGATCCGCGCATCGAAGCCCTCGTAATGACCGCACAAAAGAATCAGGTGATCCTGTTTTACCAACTCGCGGGCCTTGGCCTGGTTAAATTGCTGGCCGGTCGGTCCCATCAGCAGCACCCGGCTTTGGGGCGTCCGGACGCTTTTCAGACAATCGAGCACCGGCTGACATTTCATGATCATCCCCTGACCGCCCCCGAAAGGATATTCGTCGACACGGTTGTGCTTGTCCTCGGTAAATTCGCGGATATCGACTGCTTCAATTTCCGCCAGTCCTTTCAGGCGGGCTTTCTTGATGATCGACGTCGTCAGAAAGCCCTCGAACATTTCGGGAAACAGCGTCAGGATCGTTATTTTCATAGCAGTCCCTCGATCAGATCGAGCGTGATCGTTTTAGCCTGCAGATCGACCTGCTTCACAAAAACGTCGATGTACGGAATTAACGCCTGCTTCCCGTCCGGTTTTTTCAATCGGATCAGATTCTGCGCCGCCGAGGCTTCCATCCGCACGACCGTCCCTAATTCGTTGCCCTGCGGATCAATGGCTTTCAACCCTTTAAGCTGAAAGAAATAATACTCACCCTCCGCTAAGGGCGGCAGCGCTTCCTGGTCGACCGCCAGCTCGCAGCCCTTATATCGCTCGACCTGATTGATGTTTGTCACGCCTTCCAGCAGCACAAGCAAAAGGCCTTTATGTTCCTTGACCGCGGCGATCGTGACTTCCTGATCGCCTTCCGGCAGGCAGACGGTCAGCGTCTGTCCCGGCGCAAACCGTTCTTCCACGAAATCCGTATCCGGCACCACCTTCAATTCTCCGCGGATACCGAAAGTGTTGACAATTTTGCCAATGATCATTTTCTTCATCGGACTTTCCCCCTTTCTTTGCTTGGTTTCCATTCGCACCCAATCGTTTTGCAGCGTGCGAATGCCTTGCCTGCCGATGCAGGATTTAAGCTCACAGCGGCAGAAGATGCTGAGTTCGCTGCACCCTCCGCTGCCGTCAACCTTGTTTTGTTGAAAAAAGGATGCAGGGCATCCTTCTTAATACGACTCAAATTTTACCGAAATCCGGCGGTTTTCGATCCGGGCCGGCACGTTCATCAGCTGCCGCAGCGCGGAAGCCATGCTTCCCTGGCGGCCGATCAAACGGGCGATATCCTCGCTCTTGGCATACACCACTAACAGGATCTCGTTTTCGTTAAGACTTGGCAGCGACTTCACTGAAACACTGTCCGGGTCTTCCACCATCGGCTTGACCAGGTTCAGTAAGACTTTCTCCAGATCGAGTTCTGCCATACTTTACTTCGCGTTTTTTTCTTCGTGCAAACGCTTCATCAGACCTTCGCCGGACAACAGATTGCGAACTGTGTCGGAAGGCTGTGCGCCGTTTCTCAGCCACTTCATTGCCAGATCCGCATCGATCTTAACGGTAGCCGGATTCGTTGTCGGGTTGTAGTATCCGATCGTTTCGATGGAACGTCCGTCTCTTGGGAAGCGGGAATCCGCAGCAACTATTCTGTAAAACGGAGCCTTCTTAGCACCCATTCTCTTTAAACGCAGTTTAACAGCCATTTTTCTATACCTCCTGAAAATTACTTACTCATCATATCATAAAAAGAAAGCCTGTCAAGTGTTTTTCCTTTACAGGCTTCATTTTCTGTTTTCTATTCGATCTACCACTTGCGGCGGCGTGGGTTCAGCGGGATATTCATGCCCTTTTTCTGCCCCATCAGAGCGTTCATATTCAGCTTGCCGCCCTTCTGCATCTGCGCCATCTGCTTCATCATCTGGCGGGTCTTCTCAAACTGATTGACCAGCGCGTTGACTTCCTGCACAGTCGTGCCGCTGCCGGCGGCGATTCTTTTCTTCCGGGATGCGCGCAGAATGCCCGGATCCTGACGTTCTTCCTTCGTCATGGAACGGATGATCGCTTTCGACCGGTTCATCTGTCTTGTCGTCTTTTCATCATCCATCTGGGAAGCGAACTGGTTGAGTCCCGGAATCATCTTCATGATGCTGCCTAAAGAACCCATCTTCTGAACCTGTTCTACCTGTTGGAGCATATCGTCCAGCGTGAAGGTGCCTTCCATCATCTTGCGGGCGCTCTTTTCAGATTGTTCCAGATCCATCTTTTCCTGCGCCTGTTCGACTAAGGTCATGATGTCGCCCATACCAAGAATCCGGTCGGCCATGCGGTCCGGATAGAAGACGTCGAGATCTTCCATTTTTTCGCCCAAACCGATAAATTTCACCGGTACCTGAGTAATCGAACGAACGGACAAGACGCCGCCGCCGCGGGAATCGCCGTCGAGTTTGGTGACGACTAAACCGGTGACGTCCAGCTTTTCATGGAACGCCTGCGCGACGTTGATAATATCCTGACCGGTCATCGCGTCGACAGTTAACAGAATATCGTCAGGTTTGGCGATTTCCTTGATCTTCGCCAGTTCTTCCATCAGCGCTTCGTCGATATGCAGACGGCCGGCCGTATCGATCAACACGATATCCGCGCCGATTTCCTTCGCGTGCGCCAAGCCCTGGCGGACCGTTTCCACAGCGTCGGTTTCCGTTCCCAGCGAGAACACCTCGGCCCCGACTTCTTTGCCTAACGTCTGCAGCTGTTCGATCGCCGCCGGACGGATAACGTCCGCCGCAATTAACATCGGATGCTTATTATATTTTCGTTTTAACAGCGAAGTAATCTTCCCGACGGATGTGGTTTTACCAGTTCCCTGCAGCCCCACCATCATGACGACGGTCATGCCGGACTCCTTGAAATTCAGCGTCGCTTCCTTTTCGCCTAAAAGCGCGACCAGTTCGTCGTGAACGATCTTGACAACCATCTGCGACGGATTCAGCGAGGTATAGACCTCCTGTCCTACCGCTTTATCCTTAACCTTGACTAAAAAATCTTTGACGATCTTGTAATTGACGTCCGCTTCCAGCAAAGCCAGCCGGACTTCCCGAAGCATGTCGTCCATGTTTTTTTCAGTCAGTTTCCCCTGGCCGCTGATATTCTTAAACGCTTTATTCAGCCGCTCTGTCAACGATTCAAATGCCATACTTGTTTCTTCCTTTCCTGCAAATTTCTTATCCGGAATTTATTATACCAAGAAATCCGGGTCAAAGCACCTGTTTCAGCGGTTTTTGCTTAAATTCAAAAAAAGAAGGTGCAACGACAACCTCCTTTTCTCCTCTTACGCTTTATCCAGCGGTGCTTTCCGGCCTGTGTTTTTTGGCAGAGTACGGAAATGCAGATGAAATTCAATCCGTTTGCCATGACCGACAGCGTTGATCGTACCGCCGTGCAGCTCCACAATATCCCGGGCGATCGCCAGCCCCAGTCCCGCGCCCCCGGTAGCGGCGCTGCGTGACGGATCCGCACGGTAAAACTTCTCAAATAACAGGCTGATCTGGTCGGCGCTCAGCTGCGGTCCGATATTGGCGAACATCAGCTCCACCCCGCCGGCATTTTCCTGTAGGGTGATTTCAATATCGCTACCGCTGTCGCAATAGGCCAGCGCATTCCGCAGCAGGTTATCGAATACCCGCGCCAGTTTATCGGCGTCGGCCTCGATCATCACGCCCTCCTTCAGCTGCAGCTGACACTGAACCTGACGCTCCTCAAATAACGGATAAAACTCATCCGTCAGCTGCTGCAGCATGACGCTTAAATTCACCGGTTCTTTATTGAGCGTTTGTTTCTGCAGCGCAAACCGTGTGATATCAAAGAATTCATTGATCAGACTCTCCAGCCGATAACTTTTCTCCAACGCGATCTGCGTATATTTTTCACGCAGTTCCTCACTGATTTCTTTTTCATCGTTCAACAACGACAAATACCCGATGATCGAAGTCAAAGGCGTCTTTAAATCATGCGCCAGATAAACGACCAGATCATCGCGCTTCTGTTGTTCCTGCTGCTGCGCCTGTTCGCTGCGCAGCGTTTCATACTTAATTGAATTCAGCTGGTTCTCAATTTCTTTAAAATCCGTTGGCAGCACGACCAGCCCTTCGTCCTTATTGAAGACCTGATTGATCGAAGTAATGATCTGTTCCAGATAATTAGAAGTTTTACGGATTGTAAAATAGATGACGATCATAATCGTTCCGGAACCGATTAAAAACAACAACGCTTCTTTATTGCGTACACAGAACCGATAAAGACCGCTGTCCAGTGAGAACAGAAAATTCGCAATAAAATCGTTTAAAATTCCATCAACCAGCCGCAGCCCTAAAAACAGCAGCAGAATCGCGCCGACGATCTGCAGGCTTAATTCCAGAAACAGCCGGATTTTAAACCGGCGCAGACTATTTTTCAATTTTATACCCCATTCCCCACACCGTTTTGATGAACTTCGGATTACGCGGCTGTTCATGCATCTTTTCGCGGATCCGCCGGATATGGACCATCACTGTATTGTTGGACTCGAAGTATTTTTCTTTCCAAATACTCTCAAACAGATCCTGCGAACTGATGACTTTTCCGCGGTTTTCACACAGCATCTGCAGAATTGAAAACTCAGTCGGCGTCAGATTCAGCTTTTCTCCGTACAGCGTGCATTCATGCGTGCTGCAGTTTAAGATCAAGCCCTGGAAATCAATGATATTATCATCCCGCTTCTGGGAATTATAGCGCATGTAGCGGCGCAGCTGCGCTTTGACGCGGGCTGTCATTTCAACCGGGTTAAACGGCTTGGTGATGTAATCATCAGCGCCGATTGTCAGACCCGTAATCTTATCAATATCCTCGCCCTTCGCCGTCAGCATGATGACCGGATAATTATAATGGCTGCGGATTTCTTCACAGAGATGAAATCCGCTGCAGTCTGGAAGCATGACGTCGAGGACCGCCAAGTCAAATTTGTGATCCCGGATTAACTTCAGCGCTTCCGTACCGCTGTACTCCACGGTTGTCTGAAATCCTTCATTCTTCAGGTAAACTGAAACCAGCTGAGCGATTTCCGCGTCGTCATCGACGATCAGAATTTTCTCATTCATCGTTATCCCTCATTTCGATTTCAAGTATAGCCTATAAACGGATTTCCAACAATCTGCAAATTCTTACAAAGAAATAAACGTCAGACCGCCATTTCCGCTAACGGCGGATTACTGATCGGCTTCACTGAAATAAACGAAACCTTTTCCGCCACGATCTCCGCGTTGTAATACGTCTGTCCCTCCTTCGGTTCGTAATTGTGCGCCTGCAGTCTTCCCTTCACCGCCACAACGGAGCCGGGGCGCAGTAAATCCGCGCACGTTTCCGCGACGCCGCGCCACAGTACAACATTGAAAACATCCTGATCATACTCGCCGTTGCTGTTGCGGAATCCGCGGTCGACCTCCAGCAGCATCGTCGCGATTTTTGTTCCAGCTGCCGTGAGCCGGATTTCGGGAATTTCTTTGACCTTGCCTACCAACACCATGAAATTTAACATAGCTTTCCTCCTTGTGTCCTCATTATGACCGAGACTCAATATTCTGGCAAACCGGCAAATTCAACTCTTTTTTCAGAGTTATCTGGAATTGGCAGGAGAAAGTAAACAAAAAAAACGGAGAAGACAGAATTCTCCATTTTTCGATTTTTTTCAAAATTCATTGAATCCGATCAATAAACCTTACGCCTGTGTCTGATCCTCTGCCGGACTGATTTCCACAACGCTGCGCTGATCAAACCGGAGCGCGCCGAACGCTTCCTGCACCTGCTGCTGATCCAGCTGATCGATTATTTCCAGCGTATCAAAGAAGCTGACGCCGTTAAACTGATTGCGGATCATCGCTACCGCAATGTCCTCCATGTTGTTGAACGTCCGCATCGCTTCGCCGAAATAACGGCGTTTTAGCAGCTGCAGCTGCTGATAATCAACGGCCCGGCTCTTCAAAACCTTGAGCTGTTCTTCAATAAACTGGGTAAACGCCGCGGCGTCCTCCGTTTCATTATAGAACATCATCATCGCGTAATCCTTGCCCAGATCGATTTCGTAGCCGAAATAATCGTTGATGATTTCATTGTCCAGCCAGTTCTGATAATCCGGATTCAGCGAGCTGAAATGCGATTCCAGCAGACACCGGATCGCCCATTCCTGCCGTACCCGTTCTTTGGCCGAGGTCTTCAGCGGCGCAAACTTATACGCCACGCTGACCTTGCGGACGGCGACATCCATCGGAATAACCGTATGACTGGATACCACGGTTTCGGGTTCCTCTTCCAGATACCGGCCGACGTCCTTGACCGGCTCAAACGACTTCGCTTTCTGATTTTCCTCAATCCATTCCAGCAGTGTTTGCGGCTTCTGCGGTCCGGCGACGATTAACGTCATACGGGAAGGATGATAGTTCAGCTTGTAGCAATCCTCTAACAGCTGGCGGGTCGTCGCATTGACGCTCTTCTCATCCCCGCCGATATCGCGGTTAAGCGGATGCTTATGATATAAAGCCTTAAACGTTTCAAAGATCAAGCGGCTGTCCGGCATCTGCAGATACATCTTCAATTCCTGATTGATGATGCCTTTTTCCTTTTCCACCGATTCCTCCGTGATCCGCAGATCCTGCACGAAATCGATTAACAGATTCAACGGTTCCTTTAAGTCACCGTGACTGGTCGTGAAGTAATAACACGTTTCGTTGTAAGAGGTAAACGCATTGACGTTCGCGCCCATCCGCGAGAAATCGTCCATGACGTCCCCTTCATCGGATTCAAACAGTTTATGTTCAAGAAAATGAGCGATGCCGCTGGGGAAATCGAGATGATTTCCTTCCTTATCAATCTGGCGGTAATCCAGCGCGCCATAAGGCGTCGCAAAAACCACAGCCGCGCTGACAAAGTCCGGCTTATGCCAGAAAATCAGGTTTAAGCCGTTATCCAGCGTATGCGTATACCACGTTTCATCAAACTGTGCGTTAACAATTTTCTTCATGGGCGTCCTCCTTCTGAATCAATGCGAACACCGCTTTGCATTCCATCGCGGCAAACAGCTTCCTGATCGCTTCCCGATCCACGCTGCGGATCTCGTCGCTGATCTTATCCAGACTGCGTGTCTGTCCCAGCAGGCAGTTCTGAAATTCCCGATTGATCATTGAAAGCGGATCATCCTCAGAAGCCAGGATCGAATTGATCAGCATTTCTTTCGCGGTATTGAGCATTTCCTCGTCGAAATCACCCTCAGCCATGCGCTGACGCTGCTGCTCAACCAATTCCTTTACTTCATCCAGATGGGCGCTGTCGATTCCCGTGCTGACGCTCATGACGCCGTCATAGGAAAGGATGCTGGAATAGATGGAATAGCACAGACTGCGCTTTTCCCGCACTTCCTGAAACAACAGCGACGTCGGCAGCTGACCGAAAATGCAGCTGCCTGTGCGCAGCGTCCAGTAATCCGGGCTGCTCAGCGCGACATGCGTCGGATACATCATGACCAGCGTCGTCTGATCGATCGCCCGGGTTTCTGATTTTTCCTCCGGCTGTTCCTTTTCCGTCAGATATTTGCTTTTGATTTCCAGCTCGCGGTCTTCTAATGGAAAAGCATGTTTTAACAACGAGGTCACGGTTGCCGCATCCACCTGGCCTTCCACAAACATATCGATCCGATCCTCACGAATCATCTTTTCATAGGCGGCGCTGACCTGTTCCAGCGTGATCGCTTCCGCCTCTTCCATCGTCGGCAAAACGCTGATGCCTAACGCCTGCCCCTGTCCCATCAGCTTCGCACATTGGGATGCGGCGTAAGCGGAAGGATTATCGCTGCGGCGCTGAATCATCGCTTTTAAATTGATCATCGCTTCCTTAAACAGCGCGGGGGACAGCTGATCGCCCTCTTTTAACGGGTGCAGTAAAAACTGCGCAGCCAGCGCGATCTGGCGCTGTAAAAGATCGCCTCCAACATATTTTTCATTCAAGGCTTTAACGCGGAATTCCAGAATCTGTCCTTGACCGTAAGTCGTCGTCCGCGCTGAAGCACTGGCGCCGTACAGCCCGTCCAGGCAGCAGGAAACCTCCCGTTTTGTCGGATATTTCTCACACCGGTCCGCCAGCATCAGCGCCAATACGGTTCTGACCCAGCTGTCCGGGGTTTTCAGTTCATTAAAAAAACGGAATGACAGGATGACGTCCTTGAATTTTCCCGTTTCCAGAATATGCATTTCAACATTTTTACATAGTGTTTCTGATCTCATCAAACGTTCCTCCTTTGCTACCTAGTATATCCCACTTTCCATTCAAAAAACAGAAAATCTTTCCTTTCCCTTCATCCTGCCGATCAGCGTCCGCCGCCGTTTCATCCCCATCTAGGCTTCTGCCGTTCGCCTGCGATCAGACGGGGATTAACCGGCAACAGGGCATAAGACGGAATTCAGTGCGGACACAAATTGAAAAAACACGTCAAAATCAGACGATTTCATTTTCTTCGTTTGAAAATTTTGTTATGATTAACAATAAGCAAAGAAGAAAAGAGGCCAAAGAGATGAAAACAGAACTTTTTCTCAGAGAAAAAGACGACCGCTCCTTGTTGGTCGTCGTCGACATGATCAACGGCTTTATCCATACCGGAGCCTTAGCGGATCCGAAAATTGATCACATCACCCCCGCCGTAGTGGAGACCGTGAACGCTTATTTAAAGCATGATTTCCCGGTTCTCGCCTTCCGCGACTGCCACAACGAAAGCGCGAAGGAATTTTCCAGCTTTCCGCCGCATTGCTTAAAAGACAGTGAGGAAAGCGAACTGATCGATGAATTGAAGCCCTATGCCGATCAATTCATCATCCTGGAGAAAAATTCAACTAACGGCTTTGTCCAGCCTGAATTTCTGGAAGTCTTCCAGCAGATGACCGATTTGCGCTCCGTGATGATCGTCGGCTGCTGCACCGACATCTGCGTTCTGCAGTTTGCCTTATCCTTAAAAGGGTATATTAATCAAAATGATCTGGGAATTGAGGTTATTGTTCCGAAGAATCAAGTCGCTACCTTTGACGCTCCGGGACACAGCGCCAAGGACTATGGGCACTGGGCTTTGAAATTAATGGCCAACGCCGGAATTCATGTCGTGAACAACGAGGAGGAATAACGCATGCAACCCGAAGATTTAATGCTTTTAACAGATTTTTATGAATATACGATGGCCTATGCGTATTTTAAAGAAAACAAACATGAAGAAATTGCCTATTTCGATATGTTCGTGCGGACGATTCCGGACGGCGGCGGTTTCTTAATTTTAAACGGCCTGCACCGGTTCATCGATTTTGTTCAGCATTTTCATTACACCGACGATCAAATCGATTATCTGCGGCAGACCGGCTACTTTGACGAGGATTTCCTGCATTATTTAAAAACGATGACGATGGACGTAGACGTCTGGGCAATTCCGGAAGGTACGCCGGTGTTCGCCAACGAACCGCTGGTCACCATCCGCGGCACTTTGATCCAGGCCCAGATTCTGGAAACCATCCTGCTTTTGTGCATCAACTATCCGACCTTGACGACCACCAAAGCCTACCGCATCGTCCGCGCCAGCAAGGGCCGGGCCGTCCTGGAATTTGGTTCGCGCCGGGCGCATGGCTTCGACGCCGCCACCGAAGGGGCCCGCGGCGCTTACATCGCAGGCTGCGCGGGATCAGCCTGTACGATTGCCGGACAGAAATATGCCGTCCCGGTCAGCGGCACGATCGCCCACAGCTATGTTCAGCTGCACGACAGCGAGCTGGAAGCCTTCCGCAGCTATGCCCGGGTTTCCCCAGACAACTGCATCCTGTTGGTCGATACCTATGACACGCTGCATTCCGGCATTCCCAATGCGATTAAAGTGGCCCAGGAGGAATTGATTCCGAACGGCCACCGTTTAAAAGGAATCCGGATCGACAGCGGCGATTTGGCTTATCTGTCAAAGAAAGCGCGGAAAATGCTCGATGCGGCCGGTCTGACTGACTGCAAGGTCGTTGTTTCCAATTCGCTGGACGAATTCTTAATCGACGATCTGATCATGCAGGACGCGAAAATCGATACGTTCGGCGTCGGCGAAAATATGATCACCGCCAAATCCACGCCGGTTTTGGGCGGCGTCTACAAGGTTGTCGCGCATGAAAAAGACGGACAGATCATTCCGAAGATCAAAATCAGCGGCAACGTGGAAAAATTGACGAATCCGGGCTTCAAGAAAATTATCCGCTTTTATGACAAGGAAAACCATCAGGCGATCGCTGATCTGTTAGCGCTGCGCGACGAGGTCATTCCAGCGGATGAATATGTATTGTTTGACCCGCAGGCGCCGTGGAAACAGAAACGCATCAAAGATTACGAAATGCGCGAGCTGCAGGAACAGATTTTCGATCATGGCAAGTTGGTTTACACTGTTCCGTCCACGGAAGAAGTCAAAAATTACTGCATGCAGCAGATGGATACGCTGTGGGAGGAAGTCAAACGGCTGCGTTATCCGCACCGGTATTATGTCGATTATTCCCGTCAGCTTTATGACTTGAAACAGGAATTGATAGAAAAGAACACGATTAAAATTTAATCAAAACGGCTTAGGAGAGCGCTC
>NZ_GG657561.1:643773-670967 GCF_000157995.1 Holdemania filiformis DSM 12042 | reverse complement strand
GAGCGCTCAGCGTTCTCTTTTTTTCGTTTATCCCTCCTTTTTTAAATCCTGTTGTCCTTGATTATCGATCAGGAAAGACACCTCGAATAATTCTGAGGTAAAGAAAAAGCGCGGCCTCCGTTTACAAGAAGATCCAGCGCTTTCCTGTTCTTTGTCCCACGTAGAATAACGAACGAGACAGGCACCGCCTTTTCAGCGCTCACCATTCCCTGGTCGATTCGTTCAGACAGATCGTTTAACTTTTATTGACCTAAGATCCTTAAGCGATCCTCGCAGCTTGAATTCGCTGTTTATGCCCTCTTTATTTCAGCCGGATCAGCTTTTTCAAGCCCGCTTTCTTGATAATCAAACAGGCCTGGTTGTGCAGCGGCAGCCCTTCGCAATACAAAATCTTTTTACCGCGGTAAAGTTGTTGATGGAAGATGACGCACGTATAGCTCTCCTCGCCGCGGACAAACCGCCACGCGCTGACTTCCTCTTCCGGCAGCTTTCCGTGGCCCGGCTGCATAACTTCGGCCGGTTCCAGCCGGAAGTCCTCGCCATAAAACAGCTCGTCCTGAAACAACGATCCATGCATCCTTCCACGGCTGGCAAAAATTTTATGGTCCTGCAATTCGTTGTAGCGCAACGAACACGGTCCTTGTTCCACGCTGACCGGCAAGCCTTCGTGATGATAATTCAGCTTGACTGTTTCCTGCTTCAGCTGCCAATCCGAATCATTGCCGCTGACCTCCACCTGCGGATCGAGCTGGATCCGGCTGACAACGGTATGCCCGCCCTCACAGAAAATCTCATCACAGACAACCCAGCAGCCCTGCGGAAGCATGATCACTTTCCGAATGTGCGTCATCTGCGGCTGTTCGGTCAGCACGCCGCCTTCCCAGTACAAGCCCTCCGGCGTATCGCGGATAAGCGTTGCCAACGGGCGCAGAAACCGTTGATAGGTCCAGCTGGAATCCGGCACGCTGCCTGGCTGATCGTCCAGAATCACTGTGTTGTGCGCGCTCATGCCTTTCAGTTCAACGCGGACCGGATGATCCTCACGATAGGTGAAGCGGCCGGGGTCGATCACAAACGGCAGCCCCTGGTGAATGATCGAATAATGCAGATTATCCGAATGGCCATGACCGCTGCCCAGCTCGCCGTTAAGCATCATCATCCATTCCGCGCTCCGGCCGAAATCACTCCGGCGCACGACGATGCCGCAGTCCTGTCCCGCATAGAGCAGGGTCTGCGGCGTTTGCTTCGGCAGGGTCTGCAGCTTCCGCCAGGCCGGCATTCCGCCGTTTAAAAGCAGATCGCTGTCGCCATGATCGCTGCCCATCGCGCGCAGCTGCGGATCGTCAAATAGAATAGCGCCTTTGTTCATAACATCCTCGGCGTTGACCCGGTCGGAATCGCCGAAGGTTTCGATCTGATGATCCGGCATCATCATGTGCATCAGCGCCCGGGTCATTGCATGCGCTTTTTCGCAGATTTCATCCGTCAGCGGAATCGGATAAAACTGTGCGTAATCCAATACCCGCAGCACGTTGTTGAGCACCTCGACATGATACATCGTCGATTGTTCCCAAAGCATGCCGTCCGCCCCGATCTGAATCTGCATCTGGGTTTCCAGCTCTTCCAGCGCCCAGCGGTAGACTTCATCCTGCCGCGGATCCTTTCCCATCATCGCCGAGCACACAATCATCCCGCAGGTCTGGATGCTTCCCCAGTTGCTTAAAGTGTATTTTTCAATATAATTCGCTTTTAAATACGCCAGCTGGTTCTCTACGCTTGTAAGAATCAGCGTCAGCTCCTCGTCGTTCAGTTTTTCCGACGCTTCTAAAAGCATCGCGCATTCCAGCATGTTGACCACACGGATGCCGGTATCCAGCGTGCGTGTTGACAGACTGGGTTCGATACGGGGATGCTGCTCAATCCAGTCAAGCAAGAAGTCTTTGGCCTGATCAAGATAGCGCGTATCCTGACTGATCAGCGCCGCTTTGGCCAGCGCCGACCAATAATCCATGCGGTTGAGCATAAACGTCCATTCCTCGTCGTCATTGAACACCTGATTCCAATCCATCGTTTCCATGGTGTGCGGCGTCAGACACCGCTCCATGTCCCACGGATGATCGAACACAAACGTATGCGCGCACAACTCCCGGCCCCGCTGCATCAGCTTGTCCCGCTCCGGACTTTGCCGCAGAAGTTCCGATACCTGCTTTAACTCTTTCTGCGCGACAAGCTGCCGCCATGAATTTCTGATTTCTTCAAT
This sequence comes from Holdemania filiformis DSM 12042, assembly GCF_000157995.1. Taxonomy (GTDB): domain Bacteria; phylum Bacillota_I; class Bacilli_A; order Erysipelotrichales; family Erysipelotrichaceae; genus Holdemania; species Holdemania filiformis. The sequence continues at coordinate 668,707 of NZ_GG657561.1, read as the reverse complement.
CTTCATCAATATCCTCTTTCCTTATTTAACGATCTGATTACGGGTTTTCCTTCATTTTTATTATACCAGAATTCACTGAGGAAAAAGAAAAACCGGTTGAATTTGACCGTTCAATTTCAACCGGCTCTGCCTTAACGTTTGCCTGTATCGTATATTTCGCCCGCCGCCTTCGGACCGACCGATTTGCCAGCGAAGATGACCAGCGCGATGATCGTCAGAACATACGGGAACATGCTGAAGAATTCCGTCGGCAGCGTTGCCAAAAACGGGATGTCTTTCGCGTAGAAGCCCAGCGTCTGAGAGAAACCGAAGAACATGCCGGCGCCCAAGACGCCGAATGGATTCCACTTACCGAAGATCAGCGCCGCGATCGCAATAAACCCGAAACCATGAATCGTCACGACGGTAAACTGAACGTCCTGGGTCAAGACCATGACGCCCCCGGCCAGGCCTGCCAGCGCGCCGGAAACCAGCACGCCGAAATAGCGCATCCGGCGGACGTTGATGCCCATCGACGCCGAAGCCTGCGGGAATTCACCGCAGGAACGCATACGCAGACCGAACGGTGTTTTAAAGACAACATACCAGGTTACAAAGACGAGGATGATCGTCAGATAGAACGTCGGATGCACCTGCTTGAAGAACATCTCACCCAAAACCGGGATATCCTTCAAGACCGGCACGTCAATGCGCGTGATGCCGCGGATAAACGCCGGTGTGCGCTGCTGGTTGAAGAAAATCTGGCACAGATAGACCGTGATTCCGGCTGCCAGCAAGTTCAGCGCCGTCCCGGAAACCGTCTGGTCCGCGTTCAGGTCGATGCTCGCATAGGCGTGCAGCAGGGAGAAGACCATGCCGGCCGCCATGCCTGCGATCAAGCCGATCAGAATGGCCGTCTTACTGTTGGCCCCGGTCGGATCGAGGACCACGACCACGGCTGCGGTGACAAACGCCCCGACCAGCATGATGCCGTCCAGCGCGATGTTGACAACGCCGCTGCGTTCACTGAACAAGCCGCCCAGCGCCGCGATGATAATCGGAGCCGAGATCATCAGAGTGATCGTAAACATGTTATAGAATAAACTCATGCCTGTTCACTTCCTTTCTCCGCTGTCTCTTTCTTTTTTGACAATCGGTTCATAATGAAGATAATGCCGTTCTGCATTGCCACCAGCATGATGATGGTGGAGGAAATGATCGTCGCGATATCCTTCGGGATCTGCATCGACTGCATCAGCGGCTGCGCCACTTTCAGCAGACCGAACAACAAGCCGGCAAAGAAGATGCCGATCGCGTTGCACCCGCCGACCAGCGCGACGGCGATGCCGTCAAAGCCGTAGTTTTCCGCCGTGTTCAGCACGCGTCCGTAGCCGAAGGTACCCAAGACCATGATTGCTCCCGCCAGCCCGGCCATAACGCCGGAAATCATCATGGCGTAGACGACGTTGCGTTCAACCTTCATGCCCGCATAGCGCGCACCTTCCGCATTGAAGCCGGTCGCCCGCAGGCTGTAGCCGAACGTCGTTTTTTCAATAATGATGTGATAAACAATCACCGCCAGGATGACGACCAGGATGCCCCAGTGCAGACGGGAATTGTTCGTGATCTGTTTAAGAAAATCTGATTTGATCAGCGCGGAAGCCGGCAGATCCACTGTGCGGGTCTGAGTTGAGCCCGGCAGCGCTTTTAAGATGTAGTTGCAGAAGTACAGCGCGGCGTAATTCATCATGATTGCCGTGACGACTTCCGAAATATTCCGTTTGACTTTCAAAAAGCCCGGTAAAAAGGCCCATAACGCCCCGGCCACGCCGCCGGCGATCAAACAGACGATCGCGTGCAGCACCGGCGGCAGCGGTACGAGAATGCCGACGACGGTCGCCGCCAGCGCTCCGACCATGACCTGACCTTCGCCGCCGATGTTGAACAAACCGGTGCGGTAAGCGAAGCCGACCGCCAGACCGGTCAAAATCAGCGGCATCGAGAAGACGATAAACTCGCCGAAGTAGCGCGGGTTGATCGGCCCTGGAGCTAAGATATCAAAGCCGCAGAAGCTTTTGACAATCGCCGAGATCAGCAGCACCGGCGATTTCCCGCTGGCGATGACGATGATCATGCCGACTAACAGACCCAGCAGAACCGCAATTAATGGAGCCGCTAGTTTTTCTCTTTTTTTCATGCTTCCGCGACCCCCTTCCGGATCGAACCGGACATCATCAGACCCAGTTCATTTTCATCCGTTTCTTCCGCTTTGACCCAGCCGGTCAACTCCCCGTTGAACATCACGGCGATTTGATCAGACAGCGCCATAATTTCATCCAGTTCCAGCGACACTAACAAAATCGCTTTGCCGTTGTCGCGTTCCTGCACGATCCGTTTATGGATGTACTCGATCGCGCCGACATCCAGACCGCGCGTCGGCTGAACGACGATCAGCAGCTCCGGACTGCGGTCGATCTCCCGGGCGATAATCGCTTTCTGCTGATTGCCGCCGGACATGCTGCGGGTGATCGTTTCCCGGCCCTGACCGCTGCGGACGTCGAACATTTCAATCAGTTCGTCGGTTTTTTTGTCGATCGCCGCCATCTGAAGCAGGCCGTTCTTCGCATACGGCGCTTCGTTATAGCTGTGAATAACCATGTTCTCTTTCAGTTTGAAATCCAGGATCAAACCGTGCTTATGCCGGTCTTCCGGAATGTGGCCCATCCCGGCTTCGATCCGGTGCTTGATCGAGCTGTGCGTGATATCCTTGCCGTTGAGCAGCACCTTGCCGCCTTCCGCCTTCGCCAGTCCGGTCAGCGCATACACCAGCTCTGTCTGGCCGTTGCCGTCGATGCCCGCCACGCCGACAATTTCACCGGCGCGCACCTGCAGACTGAAATCCTTCACACCTAAAAGTCCCTTGGAGTTTTTAACTTTCAAATGTTCAATTTCCAATACGACCTTGCCGGGCTGCTGGGCCTGCTTCTCCACGCCGAAATCGACTTCGCGGCCGACCATCAGCTTCGCCATTTCCTCTTCCGAGGTTTCCGCGACCTGAATCGTCCCCATACACCGGCCGCGCCGCAGAACAGTGCATACATCGGCAACTTCCTTGATTTCCTTCAATTTATGCGTGATTAAAATAATTGTCTTGCCTTCCTTGGTCAGATTGCGCATGATTTCCATCAGCTCATGGATTTCCTGCGGCGTCAGAACCGCCGTCGGTTCGTCAAAGATCAGGATGTCCGCATTGCGGTAAAGCATCTTTAAAATCTCAACGCGCTGCTGCATCCCGACGGAAATATTCTGGATCTTGGCATACGGGTCGACGTTCAATCCGTACATTTCGCTCAGCTGCTGAATCCGCTGGGCGGCCGATTTGATATCCGTGGTATAGAATTTTGTTTTCGGTTCCAGTCCGAGAATAATATTTTCAGTGACTGTAAAGCATTCTACCAACTTAAAATGCTGATGCACCATTCCGATCCCCAGGCTGTTGGCGACATTCGGGTCTGTGATTTTTACTTCCTGGCCGCGCACTTTAATCGTGCCGCGGGTCGGCTGATACAGACCGAATAAAATCGACATCAGCGTGGATTTCCCGGCCCCGTTTTCTCCCAAGAGAGCGTGAATACTTTTTTCCTCTACTTGAAGAGTCACATCGTCGTTGGCGCGGATGCCTGGAAAGTCCTTGGTGATGTTGAGCATCTCTATCGCATAACTCATTATTTTCCCTCCATTAACTATTCAAAATTATAACATATTTCCTCCCGCTCCCGTTGGATTTTTTTGCGTTTTTCACAAATAAATGTGACATTTGACACCTGAACTTTCAGCATCAGCAGCACTGAGCTCTGAAACAAATTATTCACGACAAAAAGAAACCAAATATTTCTTTATAGAAATCCGATTTCTTTTTTTTACATACGTTTTACCGAACTTTCTTTGTTTTCAAGAATTGGTTATTCATTACGCTTCTCTGTTCGCTTGACTTCACTTCCTGGCTGCGTAAACTTCCCTTTTTCAACTGCATCGCAAAACTATGCCGCATTGTCCAGTGTGTAAAAAATATTGCCCTGTTTTCCGTCAATGCGTGCTTGAGCAGGACCGCTGACAGCGCTTGCTGCAAAGCAGCAGGTCAGGGAACCATCCACATGCTTAAACTGAATGTTTTGCCGTGCGTCCGTACCTTTCAAAATCCGCTGGCAGCATTCGGCCAGCTCGTCCACGATCGTCGGCGACACTACGGGATCGTTATGACAGCGCAAACCGAAGACAATCTGTCCGCAGACACTTTGAACATAACGCAGACTTTCCAGATACTGACTGACCGTTAGTCCCGGATGAATTAAACATACCCGCCGGCCGATGGCGTCGCCATAAATAGCAACCTGTTCTTCCTTGATCAAAACAATCATACTTCCCGCCGTATGTCCGCTGCAGGCAATGGTCTTCACGGTGATGGCACCCAGATCAAATTCCTGACCATCTGTCAACATGTGCGGCGTTTTCAATTCAGGCGCATATGCGGATAACGGATAATGTCCAAACGTCGGATTTTGATGGCGACAAAACCGAATTTCAGGATCGGCAAGCTCATGGTAACCCGCATGATCTTTCGCATTGAGATAAACTTCATTAAACCAGCCGCTGCCGCCGATATGATCCTCATGATTATGCGTCAGAATAACAAACACTGGTTTGTCCGTCAGTGTTTCCACAACCTTTTTTAAATTGTCTCCAATCCCATGCCCGGTATCAATCAAGCATGCTTTTCGTTGTCCTTCGATCAAATACAGATAAACGTCCGTATCAATAATCCGTGTGATATGCTTCGTCACCGATTCAGCCCTCAAATTTTGATATTCCACGCTTTATTTCCTTCTCTCATTTTCTTTTTTCAACTAACCTGGATTCTGACAAATCCGCGCAGTTCGTCAAGCACCTGTCTCTTTATTTCTGTTTTGAGGCAGCCCGGCTGAATTCCTCACTGTCCAGACCGATCATCCAGGCCCAGATGAATCCAAAAATCAGAGCACCACTACCGCACAGGAACCCTTTCAGGATATTAGCCGTTCCGCCAGCGATGAATCCGATCCACGGACCGATCAGCGGAATTCCCTGGGATGGATAGACAATAGCGCCCAAACAGGTGACGAGAATGCCGGTGATCACGCCGCCAATGGCCAGTCCCGGCACACATTTAGAATTCTTAAACACCACTCCGTACAGTCCCGGTTCAACTGTACCGGATAACAGATAGGCGGCATAGGTTGCTTTATTTCCTTTGTTGTGGGTTTTAATAATCGCCGCGAACACCATGCCATACATGCAGATATTGCTCATTTTGATTGCCGGACTAAGAATTTTCTGATATCCGTAAGTCATTTGTTCCGGAATATTGATCGCCTGAACTAATGGCATATGCATTCCCGTCGCTACGACAAATAACCATAAGCCGCCGATGGCGCCGGTAATCCACGGAATTTTTTCACAGGCTTTAATCACCATTGCCAGTCCGTCGCCGATGTAACCGCCAACCGGTCCCAAAACACACAATTCCAGTGGGATCATCACCAGCAGCACGATTAGTGGCCGGAAACTCATCGCAAACATATCAGAGATGTGTTTCTGGGCAAAATCATTCACGATTTTCAGACAGGCAATCGTCAGCAGCATCGGGAACATTGTACCGCTGTAAGATACCAACTTCATCGGAATGCCATATACCGCAAAGGCTTCCCCAGCACTTACCAGCGCGATATAATCCGGCACCAGCAGAATTCCTCCCAGCAGCAAACCCAGTGGGATACTGGTTTTAAGTTTTTTGGATGCTGAATAACCAATATAGAGCGGCATGAAATAAAAGAACGCATTGTAAATCAGATCAAATAATCGATAGGTATCCGACTCCGCCGAAATCCAGTGGAAAAAACCGGGACCGATCAGCACTTGAATTGTTTTGACCATCGACGCTGCAACGAGGATTGGAATCAGCTCACTCACCGTACCGCTGATATAACTGAACACTTTTCCAATCGCTTTTTTGATTGTCAGTTTCTCATTTTTGCGGTCAAAGTTTTCTGGAATTGCCGACTGAGACTGGAAATCACCTGTCTGACAAACGGCTTCGTAAAGTCGGGGAACATCGGGTCCGATAATAATCTGGTATTGTCCACCAGCCCTGGAAACACCCAAGACGCCCGGAATCTGTCGAATCTGTTCATCATTTGGAATACTTTCATCTTTTAACTCAAACCGCAGACGGGTTGCGCAGTGATAAACGCCAGCAACATTTCCTTTTCCTCCTACCTTTTCCAACAGAGTCAAAGCTTGTGTTTTATAATTTTTAGCCATCATTTACTCCTCCTGTTTATTCAAATAAAAAGCCTCACAAAAAAGATTCGCTTTTCTGTGAGGTTATGCCCTTACCGGTAACAATCCTCTCGATCGATCATACGATTGATATGGAGCATCAGATATAACAATTCTTCATCGCTGATGATCATCTTTTGATTTTCTTCCAAAGTCTTGCGAATGGCCAGTGCACATTGATAGACCGCAGGAAACGCCTGCCTTGTCTGATCAAATAGCTGATGATTAGTACTGATAATCGCGGTTTTATCCCGTTGGCGTTTTAACAGATACATAAGATGCGATACAAACCGGGAATAATTAAAGTTGGTCCGGTCGAGTTGGATATGCATCCGGTCTTCGATGATGTCAGTGATCTGCCCGATAATCTTCGTTACGTTCTCTAATTCACGACTATAGCTTTCATCATCATAGCTGCCGACGATATGAATCGCAATGATCGCTGCCTCATCCGATGGCAGCTTTACGCCATATTTATCGTTAAGATAATCGACAGCCCATTGTCCTGCCTGCATTTCCATTTGATACATCTGGACTACTTCGCTAACGATGCTAAACTGAAAATAAATATGGGCACGGGCCCGTTTAATTGCGAAATTTAGATGGTCAACTAACACGAAGAATAAAGAATCACTGATTTCTTTTTTCAACCGCTGTCGGATCTGGCTCACGATATATCCCGTGTCTGCGAACAGTTCCTCATCGATCTCATCCAGCACTGGCAGCGTATCCGTTTTTACGGCATAAAATGTCCGTTCAATTCCGCTCAAATCCTGAAGCTCGTAGGGCATGGCCTTAAACCCAATCCCTTTGCCCAGGGCAATCAGCTCTTTACCACCTTGATCGATACACAGAGCTACATTGTTGTTAATCTTCTTAATCACTTTCATAGACTGGCTCCCCGGTCAGTCTTCTAACTGAAGCCACAGATTTCCCGGCCTCACTGATCCATAAGCCGTGTAGGCGATCCGGGGACTGCGCGGACGGGTGATAATCAGCATTGACGTCAGATCGGCCTTGTTTAGAATCCCACGATCCAGCCGGATCAGCGGCTGACCTGTCTGAACACGCTGATCCGGAAACAACTTTTGAAATCCCTGTCCGTGAAAATTGACGGTATCCAGGCCGATGTGCACTAAGATCTCAGTACCTCTTTGTGTTCTGATTCCGATCGCATGCTTTGTATCCGGAAATAAAATTATTTCACCCTCGCAGGGCGAATAAATTGTATCATCGGACGGTTTCACCGCGATGCCGTCTCCCATCATTTTCGTGGAAAACACAGGATCCGCGACTTCCTCCAGCGGAAAAGATTCACCCGCACATATCGCATAAAATTCATCCTTCGTATTTCCCTGCCGTGTAAACAATTTGAACATGCTGCCTTCTTCCTCCTCCTTTCAAAATCATGGACTGCTTCTGCCGGGATAAAAAAACTCCTGCCAAAAACATCCACTGAAAGTGATGCCTCCACAGGAGTAACAATCTTCTTCATGTCTTTATCCTAAATCAAAATGAAAGCGTTGTCAATATAGATTTTGCCAAAACTAACCTTGAAGAATATGGAATTTCCATTCTTCCTTGATATGTCTGACTTTGAATCATTACAGTTCGATTCTCAGTTTTAAACGGTCTGCTAGTTCACCTTCAACCGGCTTTCATTCTTAGTGTTTTTTGTAAATAACGGCGGCTGTAGGCGATCGCCGCGCAAGCGTAAATTCCATATAGACCCGCAAAACACAGCGCAAAGATCCCGGCGATCTGAAACAAGATATTCTGCATTCCTGACGGGATTAGCTGATTGAGTTCAAAATTGGCAACCGGTGCGGCGCTCCCTAACAGAACGACGCTCATTAAAACCGGCAGTCCCAGATTGATCAAGATCTGCCGGTCCAGCCAGCAGTTCAGCGCCGTTTGACTTTTGCCCAGCGAACACAGGATATCAAGCGAGCGCGTCTGCCGCCGCAGCTTAAGAATCTGCGTTAAGGAAAGCATTGAGAAATAGAGCACCAGAAAGATCAGTCCGATGTTGATCTGTAAAAATCCCATCCAGCGCTGCGGCTGGGGATCATATATAACTAATCCCTCCGTAAATAACAACGTACCGAAACAAAACGCCGTGAAGGCGAAGATCAGGCACGCGCAGAATACCGAGTTCAGAATGATGTCCTTGTTGGCTGAGGCCGTAAACTCCGTCAGGGTAAGCAGCCGGTCTTTTTCCAGCAAAATAGCGGGACAATCCCGGCGCAGCCCGGAAGCGGCGGCGGCCAGATATTGATAAAACGCATAGATACTGATTAACAGGGGCACTGCGATGAACGCGATCGCGATCATGACGATTTCCTCTTTGCCGATGACCATCAAGATCAACAGGAACACATAAACGGACAGGCTGCCCCATAAGCGTCGCCGCCAATCTTTCTGTTTTTCAGGATCCGGCGGCAGAAGACAGCGGTGCTCCATAAACAGCTGACGGATCTGCAGGCGGGATAATTTCCGGTAAACAGGGTAAGCGGATAAGAGCTGAGCTAACAGAAACCAGACCGCCGTCTGAACTGTGCTAGTGCCCAGCTGTGGAAGGACTCCGGCAAAAGACATCTGTTCCGAAAAAAGAATTGCAGCCGCGCCGCAGCCCAAAAAGATGCCAATGCTGCAGCAAACGATGCCGATGCCGAAGAGTTCCAGAAGAAACAGCGAAATCAGGCGACTTTTCTCCATTCCCATTAAAAGGTAAACCGCCAGCTCCTGAGCCCGCTGCGCCACGATGAACCGGTTCAGCACGCCGACCAGAAGTACCAGAATCACCACGATCAACAGCGGCAGCGAAGCTGTCTGAAATCCGGCCTGCCGCTGTCCCACCGCCGCAACGCAATGAGCCACACACAACAGCGCTGCCAGAATGATCACCGTCATCACATAGACAAAATAATCGCCGGCACTGCGGCAGGCGTTGCGCCACGCTAATTTAAAAATCATTCTCCGCCGCCTTTCTTACCGCCCCCATCGCGTCCAGAATGCGGGTGAAAAACACCTGCTTGCTTAAACTTCCCCGCTCGATCACCTTTCGCAGCTGACCATCGTGCATCAACAGGATGCGGTCGCAATAGCTGGCGGATAAAACGTCGTGGGTCGCCATCAGAATCGTCGCGCCCTCCGCGCGCAGCATCGTCAACGTTTCCAGCAGCTGTTTCGCCGCCTGACTGTCCAGCGCCCCCGTCGGCTCGTCGGCCAGAATCAACGCAGGCTGCGTTGCGATCGCGCGGGCGCAGGCGCAGCGCTGCCGCTGTCCTCCGGAAACCTCGCAGGGAAAATGCTGCAGAATCTCAGAGATCCCCAGCTTGGCAGCCCAGTGCTCCACAATCCCTTTAATTTCTGCTTTCGGCGTTTGCTTGATCGTGAGCGCCAGCATCATATTTTCCCGGATTGTCAGCGTTTCCAGCAAATTGTATTCCTGAAATATGAATCCGAGATGATCCCGGCGGAAAGCCGCCAGATCTGCTTCCGATAATTCCGCCAGATCCTGCCCATCCAGCTCAATCGTTCCGCCGCTGGGCTTATCCATTGTTGCGATCAGATTCAATAACGTGGACTTTCCGCAGCCGGAAGCCCCCATTATTCCGACAAAGCTGCCTTTGTCCACCGTAAAGCTGACATCCCGCACGGCCTGCGTCAGCACGCCGTCGTTCTCATAAACCTTGGCCACATGCGCCAGCCGCAAGACCGGACAAGATAAGCTGGACTTGTCAGCCGGTGCCTGTTCGTCCCGACCCAGCCACCCGGCAATCACCTCCAGCAGCACCTGATCTGTTTTTTCCATTAAGTCTTCAGCGCGGATCCGCTCGCCTGAAAACAATTCGCTCAGCGTGATCCCCAACGCCTCGCTTAACGGCGTCAGCAACGCATAATCCGGCAGTGATTTCCCGGTTTCCCATTTCGACACCGCTTTATCGGTAATCCCCAAGATCTCGGCCAGCTGACTCTGTGTCCAGCCTTTCTCTTTCCGGCAGAGGGCGATGAAACCGCCGATTTTCATCTGATCCATAAATCTGACCTCGCTTTCCTCGTTTTCATTGTACCGCGAAGCGTCAAAAGGAACACCTACCCGCGGTAGAGTTGACCGGTCTTCGCCTGTTTTCAGCCTTCACCGCGTCGATTAGGGATAAAAACAATGGAATTTCTGACAAAAGCTGTCTTCTGATCCGAGATTTGCGGCCTCTGCGCAAGAAAACCGCTTTTGTCAAAAAGAAAGGAGAGCCTGCGCTCTCCTCTCACAAATTGAAAATCAGCTTATTTCTGAACTGCTTCGTCAACGACGATTTCGCCAGACTTGATCTTCGCTAACGCGTCTTCCATCGCCTTAACGATTTCATCAGACAGGTTCGGGTTTTCCTTCGGGAAGCCGATGCCGTCATTGCTTGCGTCAAAGACCATCGTTCCGCCCTGGAATGTGCCGTTCTTGACCTGTTCTGCGAAATAGTAAGCCGCTGTATCCACACGCTTCAGTGCAGAAGTCAGAACTGCGGATTTGCCGTCAGACATCAGACCTGCGTCATACTGGTCAGAGTCAACGCCGATCGCCCAAACGTCTTCACCAGCTTCACGGCGGTCCTTCGCTTCTTTAATCAGACCGTTGCCCGTTGCGCCCGCCGCATGGAAAATAACATACGCGCCGTCATTGTACTGCTTCTGAGCCAAGGTTGAGCCTTTGCCCGGATCGTCAAAGGCATTGGCATAGTCCGTCAGCACTTCGATCGCCGGATCGACGCTGGCAACACCCTGCTTATAGCCTGCTTCAAAACGTTCGATGATCGGGTTTTCAACGCCGCCGATAAATCCGACTTTCGTTTTGCCCGCTTCTTTTGCCTTCATGGCTGCGGCAACGCCGACCAAATAAGAAGGCTGCTGCTCTTTAAAGACTGCAGAAGCAACGTTTGGTTTGTCAACTTCCGTATCGATGATAACGAACTTCTGATCCGGATACAGATCGGCAACTTCTTTCATCGCATCTTCAAACAGGAAGCCCGGAGCTTCAATCAGATCTTTCTTCTGATCCGCGAAGGTGCTCAGGTTCGGGATGTAATCCGCGTCCGCCGAGGACTGCAGGTAGCCGTAGCATTCTTCGCTCATCTTGTTGTCTTCCGCGAATTTAACTACGCCTTCCCAAGTGCCCTGGTTGAAGGACTTGTCGTCGATACCGCCTAAGTCGGTAACTAATCCGATGGTAATCGTGCAGCCAGTGTTTTCACCGTCTGTGTTTGCGTCAGCGCTTGGTGTCGGTGTGGCAGTTCCTCCGCCATTGTTGGAACAGCCGGCAACCATCAGCAGCGCTAAAGCAAAGGTCAGCAATTTTTTCATTTTTCTTTCCCTCCATTGCTTTGTGCAAGCTATGCTTACAATATAATATTAGACTTTCAAAATGCCATTTGTCAACTTAACCCGGCGTTTTCTTCGGACAATTCCGACAAATGAAGAAAAAAACCAGATTTGATTCTGAAAATGATCAATTCTGGTTTCACATGTGATTTTTTAGTTTTCTTCCTCGTCGTCCTGAACGTCCGGTTTTTTGATGTAAACGTCTCTTGGCTTCGAGCCCTGAACCGGACCGATAATGCCGCGTTCTTCCAGAACGTCGATCAGCCGGGCCGCCCGGTTATATCCGATTCCGAACCTTCGCTGCAAGAGCGACGTCGACGCTTTCTGCGTTTCGATGACGTAGTCCTTCACTTCCTCGTACAACGGATCGTCCTGGGCGGAGACCACAGCCGTGCTCTCATTGTTATCGACGCCTTCCAGACGGATAAACGCGTCCTCATAGCGCGGCTTCATCTGCGCGGAAACGAAGTCGGTGATCCGCTTGACCTCCTCGTCGGTAACATAGACCCCCTGCAAGCGCACCGGACTCGGTTCGCCGATCGGGAAATAAAGCATATCGCCGTTGCCCAGCAGCCGTTCCGCCCCGACATGATCGAGAATCGTCCGGGAATCGATGCCGCTGGAAACGGAGAAGGCGATCCGGCTTGGAATGTTGGCCTTGATGATGCCGGTGATGACATCCGTCGATGGCCGCTGCGTCGCGACGATCAGATGAATGCCGGCGGCACGCGCCAGCTGCGTGATCCGCTGGATGCTCATTTCCACTTCCTTGCCGGCCACCGCCATCAAGTCCGCCAATTCGTCGATGATCACGACGATAAACGGCATCGGCTGCAGATTCGGCTGCGGTTCTTTGGCGATTTTCTCGTTGTAGCCGGCGATGTTGCGCACGCCGACCTGAGCGAAAACCTCGTAGCGGTTTTCCATCATCATGACGATAACCTTCAGCGCGCGGGCCGCTTCGGCGCCGTCGGAAATCACCGGACCGATCAGATGCGGGATCTCGCGGTAAGGCGTGAATTCCACCTTCTTCGGATCGACTAAAAGCAGCTTTACCTCATCCGGCGAAGTCCGCATCAACAGCGAGGTGATAATCGTATTCATACATACCGACTTGCCGCTGCCGGTCGCGCCGGCGATCAACAGATGCGGCATTTTGTCCAGCTGGCAGAAAATGCCTTTTCCCATTAAATCCTTGCCCAGCGCCAGAAGCAGCTTCTTGTCTTTTTTATCTTCCGGCAGCTGGCGCATCAGCTCCAGCATTTTGACCGGTGTTGTTTCGACGTTCGGAATTTCGATGCCGACGGCGTTGCGGCCGGGAATCGGTGCTTCAATCCGGATATCGCGGGCTGCCAGCTCCATTTTCAGATTATCAGAAATCGCGTTGATCTTCGATACCTTGACATTGGAATCCGGGCGGATTTCAAATTTAGTGACCGCCGGACCGATATGCGTCGCGACCAGCTGCGCGTTGATGCCGAAATTACCCAGCACCTCGATCAGCTTTTTGCCTTTGATCGACGCGGCGTTCTGGTTCAGCACCGAGCGTGACTTGGCCTGGATTTCATCGAGCATCGTTAAGGCCGGCAGCTTGTAGTTGACCGCTCCTGCACCGCTGCCCACGGATACCACCTTCGGCAGTTCCTCGGCAGCGGGTTTCTCTTTTTCCTCTTTTTTCTTTTCTTTCTTCACGACCGGTGACGGCAGTTCTTCTTCCGCTGCCGGTTCGTCGTCCGGAGTTAAGAAAATCGATTTCTTCTTCTTTTTGCCCAGCTCCACCGTACCGATCACCTTCCGCTCTTCCGCGGCCACTTCCAGCGAATCGCTTTCCGTTTCACGTTTTGAACGTTTCGGCTTCGGCTTTTTCTCACGATGTAAAGCTCCGGTGAGCGACTGCCACAGCGACACATAGACCTCGGTCTTGATCATCAGCAGCGCCGCCAGCGCCAGCAGCGCGAAAATCACCAGCACCGTGCCGGTGCGGGCAAACAACAACGAGCTGAGCGAATACAACAACGCGCCCAGCACGCCGCCCTGGGCTGCGACAGTCGAAGGCGAGCTGAAATGCTCGCCGGTATGGGAAAGATACTCGCTGAAAACCTTAAAACCGGTCAGCTGCGGATCCTGGGGGATGGCCGACCACAAAATCATCGCGACCAACACCGCGCCGATCGCGATCAGCGTCTTTACGGAGAAAACGGGAAACTTCTGTCCAAACAGGACAGCCAGCCCCCCGAGTAAACACAGCCCGTAGACGACTCCATAATACGTTCCGAACAAATACCGCGTGATCGTGGTCAGAAACTGACCGACGATGCCTAACTGCAGCGCCGCGATCAGCGTTACGGTGATCGCCGCCAACGCGATCACATAACGCAGGATTTCCGAATCCACGGTATTCTTATTGCTTTTTTTCTTCTTCTGCTTCGTTTTCGCCACGGATCATCATCTCCTATTCCGTGACATTGATTTCGACAATCGCCGGTAAAATCATCGGGCGCTTGCCGGTTTCCTTCAAAACATATTTCACGATCCGGTCTTTGGCTTCCATCCGCACCGCCATATTCTCATAGCGTTTTTCCTTGACGGCGTCCTCCACCGTGCGTTCGATGATATTGCCGATCTCCTTGACGATGTGATCGGCGTCCTTCAGATAGATCACGCCGCGGCTCTGCACATCCGGTCCGCCGATGACCTCTTTCGTTTTGTGATTGACGACGATGCCGACGATGATCGCGCCGTCCGTCGATAAAATCTCCCGGTCGCGCAGCACCATGCCGCTGACGTCGAGATTCTCGTTGCCGTCGATCAAAACATCTTCCAGCGTCAGCTGATCCGCCGTCGACTTGAGTACGCCGTCGACAAACTTGGCGATCTGCCCGTTGTCCAGCACGAGGATCTTATCCGCGTGATAGCCCATGTTCAGCGCGATGTTGGCGTTGGACACCAGTTGCCGGTATTCGCCCTTGATCGGCATGTAATAAGTCGGCTTAAACAGGTAAAGCATCATTTTCAGATCTTCGATCGACGCGTGCATGGAATACACCTTGCGCCGGTCCAGCGTCACGACGCGGACATTTTCCTTATACAGCTCGTTTTCCATATTCGTCGCTTCGCGTTCTGTACCCGGCACCACCGGCGAAGCGATGACGACGGTATCCTGGCCGTTCAGCCGCAGCATCGCGTCTTCGCCCAGCGCGACCTTGTGCATCCGCCGGAACACATGATCGCCGGATCCGGACACGATCACCACGACGTCTTTCAATTCGTTGGTAAACTTGGATTTCGGGATTTCCAGACCGATCGGCATGCGGTAATAGCCCATCTTTTCGACAGCCTTTAAAATCGCGCGCAGATCGTCGTCATAGAAAATAACCTTGCGGTTGTATTTGTTCGCCAGTTCGATAATCTCGATGATGCGGTATAAATTCTGATGATAGGTCGTAATGATAATCCGGCCTTCCGCATCTTCAAACGCCGGTTCGACAAACTCCGTGATCCGGTGATGCGGCGCCGAATGGCCTTCACGGTCCGCGCCCACCGACTCGGTCATCAACGCCAGCACGCCGCGCTTGCCCACCTCCGCCAAAGCGGTGATATCGCAGGAAAAGGCGTCGTTATGAATATCGTAGTCGACGATGTATTCACTCGTGTAGACGATCGCACCCTGCGGCGTTTCGATCGACAGGCCGAAACCGTCGGCGATCGACTGGGTCATGCCGAACGTGCGGATCGGAATGCCGGCGATCTTAAAGCTGGAATTGCGCTTGACGCGGTGCACGCGGATCTCACGCAGTCCTTCCTTTTTCAGCATTTCTTCGATCAGCATCGCGGTTAACGGCGTCGAATAGACCGGCGCTTTGACATGCCGGAGCAGATTCGGCAGCGCCGCCATGACGTCGTCGTGACCATGCGAAATGAAAATCGCCTGAATCCGGTGTTGGTTCTCAATTAAATATTTAAAGTCCGGAATGATCCGTTCGATCCCTAACTGATCGGTGGATTCCGGATATTTTAAGCCCGCTTCAATGACAAAAATGGATTCGCCGACTTCAACCACATACATGTTTTTGCCGTCTTCATCCAGCCCGCCTAAAGCGAACAGACGTACTTGATCCATGAAAATTCCTCCTATGATGTTTTCTTTATTATACCCTGTCCAACGTTCCCTGACAACCGCGCACAGCGCAGGAAAAACGCTTTCAATCGTTGAAAAGCGCTTGTCCAGGCGGTTTTGGTCAATCATGATACGGCCCAACAGGGATAGCTTCGTGGGTAAACTATATCATACCCCGGTCTGGATTTCAATCTTTTTCCATGAACGATCAGGTCCCGTTTCCCCCTGCGACGGCCGGCTCCGGAAAAAAACAAACAAAAAACCGCGGCGGATTTTCTTCAGGAAAATGCGGCTGCGGTTCTGAAATGGGACGTTAAGCGGTTTCCGGTTCCGGCTGCTCAACCTTTTCGCCGTTGAGCGACCAGGAATGAATTTCGGTGATCCGGACCTGAACGAGATCGCCCGGCTCGGCATGCTCAGCGGTGAAGTTGACCAGCTTGTTTGTCTCGCTGTAGCCGCTGTAAACCTGATCATTTTTCTTGGATGGTCCGTCGACCAGCACAGTCACGATCCGGCCCCGATACGGCTCGTTATTGCGATGGGCATAAAACGCGATCTTTTCATTGAGCTGCTGCAGGCGGCGGCTTTTGACCTCGGCCGGCACATTGTCCTGCATCCGCGCGGCCGGCGTGCCCTCGCGGGGAGAGTAGATGAACGTGAAGGCGCCGTCGTACTGGCATTCGTCGACCAGGCTCAGCGTCATCTCAAATTGTTCCTCCGTTTCGTTCGGGAAGCCGACGATGATGTCGGTGGTGAACGAGCATCCCGGAATCCGGTCTTTAATCTTATGGAACAGTGTTAAATACTCCTCACGGGTATAACGCCGCCCCATGATCTTAAGCATTTCGCTGCTGCCGGACTGCACCGGCAGATGAATTGCGGGCATGATGTTGTCATAGCTGGCGATCACGTCGATCATCTCATCTGTAAAATCCCATGGATGGCTGGTTGTAAAGCGCACCCGTTCGACGCCGATTTCCGCGGTATCGCGAAGCAGCTGGGCAAAACCGTAGCCGCTGGCGCGGTTCTTGCCATAGGCGTTGACGTTCTGGCCCAACAGCGTGATCTCCTTATAGCCCTGCGCTTTGAGTTCGCGCACCTCCGCCAGCACGTCTTCGGGATCACGCGAACGTTCTTTGCCGCGGGTATACGGCACGATGCAGTACGTGCAGAACTTGTCGCAGCCGTACATGATGTTGACCCACGCCTTATGCTTGCCAAAGCGGCGGACCGGCAGGTTTTCAATGACTTCGCCTTCCTTGGAGAAGATTTCGACCGTCCGCTCATGGCTCAGCATGGCCTGCGTCAACAGCTGCGGCAGACGATGCAGATTATGCGTACCGAAGATCAGATCGACCTGATGATATTTCTTCAGAATCAGATCGACGATGTCTTCTTCCTGCGCCATGCAGCCGCAGACCGCGAAGATCAGATCGGGATTTTCCCGCTTCATCCGCTTCAGCGCCCCCAGCTGACCGATGACCTTATCTTCAGCGTTTTTCCGCACCGCGCACGTGTTCAAGAGAATCAGATCGGCGTCCGTTTCCGCCGGCGCCGCCGTAAAGCCCATCGCTTCAAGAATACCGGCGATCGTCTCCGAATCGCGTTCATTCGCCTGACAACCATAGGTATGAATATAATAACGCCGGCCGACGCTCAGACTGCGCGCCTGCGGATCCAGGGCAAACAGTGAACGTTCGATCGCCGCTTCCTGCGGTGTCCGTATTTGCGCCGCCTTCAGCGACGGCAGCTTCCAGTCTTTTTTCATAGGCCTCTCCTTGTCTTTTTCATAACGCGTTTCATTATATCAAAAAGAAGGCTTTTTGTCGCCTTCTTTCTGTTGCTCTGCTTATTTCAGGATGGAATTACTGCGAAATGGCAGAAACTGGGCAGGTCGAAACGCAGGCACCGCAATCGATGCATGTTCCTTCGTCAACACCCGCTTTTCCATCGTCCTGTAATGCAATGGCTCCTACCGGGCAAACTCCTGCGCATGCGCCGCAGCCGATGCATGTATCTTTATCTACTTTTGCTGGCATTGTTTCATCCTCCTTTATGTTACCTATTATATCATGGTTGCTTTTTTTCAACAATAAGTTTTATCGCCGTTCTGGGCTGGCCGTCGATCACGATATCCATAAATGCCGGAACGCAGAACAGCTCCAGACCGATCGGCGCCACGAAGCCGCGCGCGATCGCGACCGCCTTGATCGCCTGGTTTATCGCGCCGGCGCCGATCGTATCGACTTCGACCCGATCGTTCTCTTTTAATAAGTTGGCTAGCGCGCCCGCGACCGAATTCGGATTGGATTTCGTTGATACTTTTAATATTTCCATAAAATACCCCTTTCTTCTAACAGGATATGTGAGAAAAAAGGGGTTTATGTTAAGGTCTGATCTGAATCCGTTCGATATGCGTAGCGCGGCCGGTAGTTTCGTCGATTTCCGCCCACACGCCGCATAACATCGCAGGTCCTTCCGCAACCGTATACCGGGTTTTGATCTGGTACAGCGTGCGTTCGATAACCTCCCGCTTATCGCGGCCGAGGATGCTGTCGAAAGCGCCGCACATGCCGGCGTCGCTGATGTACGCGCAGCCCCGCATCAGCTGCTCATCGGCGGTCTGAACGTGGGTGTGCGTGCCGACGATCATGACGCACCGGTCGGCGAACACCTGTGCAAACGTTTCCTTCTCGCCGGTGGTTTCGCCATGGAAATCCACGAACCACAGATCGGCCAAGGTCCGGTTCAGGATCTCGCTCATGCACTCAAACGGACTGCGCACGACGTTGTCCATGAACACCTCGCCGCACAGATTGACCATGCCGATCCGCTTCCCGTTGACCCTGGCGATGCGCACGCCCTCGCCCAGCTCAACCGGAGCCAGGTTGACCGGCCGGATCAGCCGGTCGGCTTCCTGAATAAACATTTTCAATTCACTTTTGGAAAACGTATGGTTGCCCATCGTAATGTAGTCAGCTCCGCAGCCCAACAGCTGATAATAAATCTTTTTGGTGATGCCTTTGCCATGGGCGGCATTCTCGCCGTTGACGATCGTCAGGTCCGGACAGATCTTTTCTTTTAAAGCAGGCAGGTGCTGCTGGAGCATCTGCCTGCCTGGGGAACCGACGATATCGCCGATAAATAAAATTCGCATTATTTCGCTAATTCGCTGGCGCGGGTTTCTCGAATGACGGTGACCTTGATCTGTCCAGGATAGGTCAGCTCGGCTTCGATCTTATCTTTAATATCGCGCGCTACGCGATGGCACGCCACGTCGTCGATCTTATCCGGAACGACCATGACGCGGATTTCGCGTCCGGCCTGAATCGCATACGTCTTGTCGACGCCTTCAAATCCGTTGGCGATCGCTTCCAGCTGTTCAAGCCGGTTGATATAGTTTTCAAAGCTTTCAAACCGGGCGCCCGGACGAGCTGCGCTCAACGCGTCCGCCGCGGCGACGAGATTGGAGATCAGCGTCGTCGGTTCAACTTCGCCGTGGTGCGAATGAATCGCGTTGATGACGACGGCGTTTTCACCGTGCTTCTTCGCGACCTTCACGCCCAGCTCGACATGGCTGCCGTCCATTTCGAAGTCCAGCGCCTTGCCGATATCGTGCAGTAAGCCTGCGCGCTTGGCCAGCGTCTGGTTCAAGCCCAGTTCCGCAGCCATCATGCCGGACAGGTAAGCCACTTCCATGCTGTGCTGCAGGACGTTCTGTCCATAGCTGTAACGGAACCGCAGGCGACCCAGCAGTCTGACCAGTTCTTTGTCGATCCGGCCGATCTGCAGCTTGAATACCGCATCCTCGCCGGTTTTCATAATCGTGTCGTTGAGTTCGTTGGTCACCTTGCGGACGACGTCCTCGATCCGGCCCGGCTGAATGCGGCCGTCGCGGATCAGCGTTTCCAACGCCTGCCGCGCGATTTCGCGGCGAATCGGATCGAAGCAGGATACCGTAATCGTTTCCGGCGTGTCGTCGATAATCAAATCGACGCCGGTCGCCTGTTCGATCGCCTTGATATTGCGTCCCTCGCGGCCGATGATCCGGCCCTTCATTTCCTCGGAAGGCAGACCGACGACGGAAACCGTCCGTTCAATCGTTTCTTCCTGAGCATAACGCTGTATCGCCAGCGCGATGATATTGCGGGCGGAATCCGAAGCTTTAGACCGTGCCTCATCTTCCCGTTCGCGGATATAAACGCTGACCTCTTTATCCATTTTCTTTTCGACGGCGTCCATCAATTCCTTTTTGGCGTCGTCGGCGCTCATCGATGCAATGCGTTCCAATTCGACAATCTGATTGTCGATCTTGGCCTGCAGCTGACTTTCCATCTTCTCCAGTACATTCAGTTTATCCGTGATCTGGCTGTTCTTGTTTTCAATCTGTTTTTCTTTCGCCGTTAAGGTTTCATCACGAAAATTCAGGTTATCTTCCCGACGCGTCAGTTTATTTTCTTTATCCTGAAGCTCTTGTTTTCTTTCCTTAACCTCTTTCTCAGCGGCCAGCTTCAGCTCGTACGCCTGCGTACGGCCGTCCAGCACAGCCTGTCGGACTAAGTTCTCAGATTTAATTTGTGCCTCTTCTAACAGCAATTTTGCCTTTTGCTGATCACGATTTAAGCCCAGCCGGGATGTGATCACCATGATGATGACACCGACAGCTAAACCCCCAATACCAGATAAAATGGACAAAACAAGTGAATTCATCATACCTTATTTCCTCCATTATCAGTTGTGTAGAGTTGTGACTCCTTTATAATAATACCTAATTTTAACCGTTTTCACAATAACAAAGCACGGTTTTTCCAGAATTTCTTTCTTTTTCATCCGCTTTTACATTCCTTTTCCGACGGTTTTATTCTTTAAAAAGGAAGCCCTTACACCCCAATCCACCCGCGCACGCCCGTAATGAAGCGTTTTTTTCAGCAAGACGAAAAAAAGAACAAGCCTAAGCTTGTTCTTCAGTCGGCGTTTCTTCCTCGTCGCCGTGAAAGAGTTTATGTTTGATTTTAGCGGTGATTTCCTCATCCAGCTGCGGATTGGCCTTTAAGAATGCCCGCACCGCTTCGCGGCCCTGCCCGATCTTCTCCCCATTATAGGAGTACCAGGCCCCACTCTTGTTGATGATTTCAAACGATTCGCCCAGGCTGACAACTTCGCCGATATGCGAAATCCCCTCGCCGTACATGATTTCGATCGCCGCGACCTTAAACGGCGGCGCGACCTTGTTTTTCACGACCTTGACGTTGACTTTGTTGCCGACGATTTCCGAACCATTTTTAATTGCTTCACTGCGGCGCACGTCCAAGCGCACTGAAGAATAGAACTTCAGGGCCCGGCCGCCCGGCGTCGTTTCCGGATTTCCGAACATGATGCCGACCTTTTCACGAAGCTGGTTGATAAAGATCGCGGTGCACTGGCTGCGGTTCATAACGCCGGCCAGCTTCCGCATGGCCTTCGACATCAAACGAGCCTGCAGACCAACCTGGGAATCGCCCATTTCGCCATCCAGCTCCGCCTGCGGAACTAAAGCCGCAACCGAGTCGATGACGATCAGGTCGATCGCTCCGCTCTTGATCAGCATTTCGGTGATTTCCAGCGCCTGTTCCCCGCTGTCCGGCTGGGATAAGATCAGATCGTCGATCTTGACGCCCAGATTCTTCGCGTACATCGGGTCGATCGCATTTTCCGCGTCGATAAACGCCGCGCGGCCGCCGGCTTTCTGGCACTCGGCGATCGCGTGCAGCGCCAGTGTCGTTTTACCAGAAGATTCCGGTCCGTAGATCTCGATAATCCGGCCTTTCGGATAGCCGCCGATGCCCAGCGCATAGTCGATCGCAATCGAACCGCTGCTGATGGCGTCGATGTCGACGTTGGCCCGGTCGCCCAGTTTCATAATAGATCCCTTGCCGTATTGCTTCTCGATCTGTTTGAGTGTGTCCTGGAGTAGTGCGTCTTTATTCTTCTCTTTTTCTGCCATAGCTGTCCCTCCGCTACTCTTTATATACGCAAATTTTTTAAAAATCCTCTTTATTTTACCAAATCTGTCGTAAAAATGTCGAACTTCGCTCCGCAACCCTCTGAACGATCTGTTCGCGCACTTCCTGGCGCGTCCCGGTTAACAGGTCGGTCGCCGTCCAGGTTTGACCGGGAACATGAATCGCCGTGCAGATCATCCCGGCCGGCTTATCCTCCATGACGTCCGGTCCGGCGTTGCCGGTAAAAGCCACCGCCATATCGCAGTCCATCAATAGCGCGCACTGCTCCGCCATCGCTTTGGCTGTCGGCTCGCTGATAACGCCGTACCGATCGATAATCGCCGGATCGACATGCACGACGTCGATCTTCATCGCCGTCCAATAGGTCACGACAGCCCCCTTAAAGAAAGCGGAAACGCCCGGCACTTCCGTCAGCTTACTGGCAAACAACCCGCCCGTACAGCTTTCGCAGCTGCACAGCGTCCAGCCCCGTTGACGAACCAGCGCCGCCAGTTCCCGCCATGCTACTTGCTTTCAAAAATGTACTCCTTCATCTGATTAAAGTAGGAAATTCCGCTGGCCAGCGACGTGAACGCCGCAAACCACAATAAGAAATCCGAAACCGGCAGACGATACAGCTCAAACGGCAGATTATTCAATAAAATCGTAATGATCGAAAGCATCTGCACGACGGTTTTCAGCTTACCGAGATATCCCGCCGCCATGACGACGCCGTTGCTTGAGGCAATCATGCGGATGCCGTCGACAATCGTGTCGCGGGCAACCATAATCAGCACCGGCACAACAGGAATCGTGCCCTGCGCCGCAAATAAAATATACATCGTCGTGACTAACAGCTTATCGGCGATCGGATCGGCAAATTTACCGAAGGTTGTGACCAGATTGTTCTTCCGTGCCAGATAGCCGTCCAGAAAGTCCGTAAAGCTGGCAACGCAGAACAGCACAAGCATGACGATATTCACTGCCGAAAGCGTTACGAAGCCAAACTGCAGCATAGGAATCTCAATTCCGAACTGAGAATAAGGAAAGATCGCGATCAAAATGATGACCGGAATCATGATGATCCGCATCACGGTTAAACGATTAGGTAAATTCATAGCTTATTCTCCTTTCAGAATAAAGTTGATCTTCTGACCGCTGGTTTTCGCCGCGATCCCGGCGTCCAGCGTCACCGCCTCGCCGTTGATCGTAATCGTGTTGTTTTTGACGATACCAAAGTGAATCGTAATTTTTAAATCCTGGGACGCCGTGCGGGTGATCTCCATCACATCGTTGGCGTGATAGGTTGTGCTCGCCGGATTGTCGGTCGCAACATCGTTTTCCAGCACCCGGATCCAAGTATCCTGCGCAAACGTAACGGCAATCGTAAAGCTTTCCTGCGCCTTCCATCCGCGCACCTCATACGTCGAAGGATCGTTGGCTGCCATCGTCACCGTCAGCGCGGACGGCTGGTCGATCACATCTGGCGTGTCCGCCGGTGTCTGCGAAGGCGTCGGCGTGACGTCGGCCGTCGGGAAGCTGTCCGGCTTCGGTTCCGATTTAAACCAGTTCGGCACCGTCTTAAACAGCACGACGCTCAAACAGACCAGCATCACCGCGATCACCGCTAATAAGGAAATCAGCGAGTAATCAATCTTTTTCTTCTCTTTTTTCAACGTGCCTGAAGCCTTGTTGATCTTCTTTTCAATATTCGACTGCATTTCTTCCCGGTCATGAATGGCTTTTAAGCTCATCGTTTCGGTGAACTGATCCAGATCCTGACTCAGCTGATCGCGCAGCGGATCAAAATCCAGATACAGCGCCTGGCAATAGAACCGGACAAAATACCGGACATAGGAAAGGTCATCCTTAAAGAACTCCAGATCCCCATCCTCCAGCGCTTTAAGCTGAGCGACGGAAATCCGCGTTTTATTGCTCATTTCCTCAAGAGTGTAGCCGAGTTCTTCCCGGCGTTTTTTCAATGTAGCACCAATTTCTTTCATTCTGCTGCACCTCTTTTTTCATATCAGAACAATTATATCAAGTGTTGTTCTAATTGTAAAACAAGAACTCGCTGAAAGCGGTCGACAAAGCGTCACGTTTGTCAAACCGA
This sequence comes from Holdemania filiformis DSM 12042, assembly GCF_000157995.1. Lineage (GTDB taxonomy): Bacteria > Bacillota_I > Bacilli_A > Erysipelotrichales > Erysipelotrichaceae > Holdemania > Holdemania filiformis. Next base: position 644,769 of record NZ_GG657561.1, on the reverse strand, counting down.
GGTGAATGGAATCGGCTTTTGTCGGACAAACTCACTATAACACAAAGATGAATTATTTTCAAGTTTAACCTTAATCGGTTTCCCTTCCGGAGAATCCGTAACTGAGTCCTCTTCATTCTCGATAAAGGACTTTCTGCATTCCAATTCCAGTATCAAGTTCAATTACTTTGCTTCCGCTGAAAACAAAATAAAAGGAGCTGATCGCTCAGCTCCCGGCCTTCTATCGTGTAAGCCATGTTCTGTTCCCGATCCCTGCGGACCGGGCGGCAACCATTTATCTCCGTCCTTGCGGACGGCTTCCGCGCCTTTCATTTCAGGTCTGGAAGTTCCCCTACCAAATTTGGGTTTCTCGCTTGCGGGGTTTATCGCGTTCCACTTTCCGGGTTTCCCCGGAAACTCCGTCACTGTGACACTGTTACAGACGTCCGCCATAGTTCAAACGAACCTTAGGGTTTCGTCAGCCGTCAGCCTTGCGGCTGCCCGGTCTTATTGATTGGGCCGGCGCAAACACTACAATCATCGCAGATTGTGCGAGCATGGACTTTCCTCTAGCTTTGGTCAAGCCAGCGATTGCCCGGATAGAAGACTAATCCATCTGTTTGTTTTTATAGACTTCCTGTTCCAGACGCGACAGCCGCTTCAGAATGTCAACCTGATTAAACGAGTTCTGACTCGCTTCTTCCATGACTTTCTGCCGACTTTCCAGTTCGATGATCCGGGCTTTCAGCGAAGCGTTGGCCCGTTCCTGAGCCATCAGCTTTTCACCCAGTTCGCCGATCTTGCGTTCGTAGATCTGATAATCCTGAATGACCGAATCCAGAAATTCGTCCACCTCCGCCGGGGAATACCCTTTGAAGTCAACGTGAAATTCTTTGTCCAGAATTGTCTGGGGATCTAAGTTCAGCTTGTTTTCCATCGTGTCACAACCTTCCGTCTTCCTTTATTTTCGCAGATCAGGGGTTAAAAAGCAAGTCATATCACAAAACGTTTTTTGAC
>NZ_GG657561.1:624782-642277 GCF_000157995.1 Holdemania filiformis DSM 12042 | reverse complement strand
GTACCTTCCACAACCGATTACAACGGCGTCTACCGCGGCAAAGCGATTGACTTTGAGGCGAAGGAAACACGCTCGAAGACTTCCTTTCCCTTCTCCCACATCCATCTGCATCAGATCGAACATCTGGAGCGGGTGCTGCGGCAGGGAGCGATCGCCTTCGTCATCGTCCGGTTTATCGCCTACGATGAAACCTACTATGTCGATGCCGCCAAGATGATCCGGCAGTATCGTCTGGCCGAGCGGAAGTCCCTGCCTTATTCCTGGTTTGTGCAGGAAGGGATTCTGATTCCGTATTCGCTGACCCCGCCGGTGCATTACCTGCGGGTGATCGACGAACTATACTTTAAGGAGAAGTGAGCTATGAATACGACGCAGAAACAGCCGCCGAAGAAAAAAAAGCCGGCGGCGAAAAAGAAAACGGTCAAAAGAAGAAAAATCAACGCCAAGAATATGGCGACGATCATCGTTTCGGTGATCGTGGTGCTGGGCCTGATCGGCGGCAGCGCCGGGATGGTGATGATCGGCAGCATGATCAAAGATGCGCCGAAGATCGACATCAACAACTTTGAAAGCAAGGAATCGACGCAGATCCTCGATAAGGACGGCAATCTGATCCAGGACATCGGTCAGCAGATCCGCACGAACGTTTCCTATGAGGATATGCCGACGTCCTTAGTCGACGCGTTTGTGGCGGTTGAGGACAGCCGTTACTTTGAACATAACGGCTTTGACCTGCCGCGTTTTGCCAAAGCGTTTCTGACCAACCTGAAAACGCTGAGCTTTTCGCAGGGCGGCTCAACCTTTACGATGCAGTTAGTCAAAAACACCTATTTTACCAACGATGAAACCGGCGAGATGGCGGCCCGCAGCAAGCTGGCCGGGGTCAAGCGTAAGGTTCAGGAAATCTTCCTCGCGATGCAGTTAGAGAAACAGACAAACAAAAAGCGGATTTTTGAGCTGTATCTGAACAAGCTGAATTTCGGCGGCTCGGGCAACATCCGCGGCGTTCAGAAGGCTGCCGAGTATTACTTCGGCAAAGACGTCAGCGAGCTGAACCTCAGCGAAAGCGCGCTGCTGGCCGGGATTATCAACCGGCCGAACGCCTACAACCCGTTTAAGAATCTCGATTACGCGACCGACCGCCGCAACACGGTGCTCAACCTGATGCAGCGGCACGGCTACATCACCAAACAGGAAGCCGAGCTGGCCAAGTCGATCAAAATTGAAGATCAGCTGGTCGACAGCTCTGTCAGCAAGGGCAGCACCGACGGCGGCACGCCGTACCAGAGCTATGTCGACGCGGTCATCGCCGAGGCGAAAGAGCTGACTGGAATGGATCCGACCGTCGTGCCGATGAAAATCTATACATCGATGGATCCTGAAGTCCAGACGCAGATCGACGACATCCAGGCTGGCAAAACCAACGTGGAATTCCCGGACGACCTGATGGAGATCGCGATCGTCTCGATGAACAACCAGACCGGCGAGATCGTCGGCATCGGCGGCGGACGCAATTACGCCGGCGGCGGCAGCCTGCTGCTCAACCACGCGACCGATCAGTACAAGCAGCCGGGTTCCGCGGTCAAACCGTTCTTATCCTATGCACTGGCCTTTGAGAACCTCGGCTGGGCAACGTCCCACACGGTCACCGACGCGCCGTTTAATACGCCGGGACGACAAAGGTCGTCAAGAACTTCAACGGCCGCTACTATGGCGATATTCCGCTGGAATACGCCGTCGGCAACTCGCTGAATACCCCAGCGTTAAAGACGCTGCAGGAAGTCATCGACGCGATCGGAAGCAAGAAGGTCGTGCAGTATCTGCAAAACCTTGGCTTCAGCCGCGTCACCCAGGACGAATTCAACGTCGGCTATGCGATCGGCGGCTCCACCTACGAAGCCAGTACGGTTGAAATGGCCGGCGCCCACGCCACGATGATCAACGGCGGCAGCTACATCAAGCCGCACACGATTACCAAGATTGAGTTCAAAGACGGCACCTCGCCGGTCGTACCGGATTATTCCGGAACCCAGGTCATCAGCGCCGAATCCGCTTATCTGGCTTCGCATCTGATGTACCAGGCGGTTTATGGTCCGTATTCCAACTACATGCAGATCTTAAAGCGCGGTTATCCGATTTATGGCAAGACCGGCACGACCGACTGGGGCAGCGACGGCTTGAAATTCGGCATTCCGCAGGGCGCGGCGAAGGATAAGTGGATGATCGCGTCCAGCTCGAAATACACCAACGCGGTCTGGGTTGGTTATGAAAAAGGGATTAAAGATAAGGACACTTATTTCGATTCCAAGAAAAGCAAACTGAACATCCCGGGCAACATCTCCAAGCTGATGCTCGACGTCCTGCATAAAGACGAGGAGAATCCGCCGGCGATCACCCAGCCTGACGGCGTGACCTCGATCACCCATATCAAGGGTCTGTATCCGTACACCGCGGTGCTGGAAGGCATGGACGGCAGTTTCGTGACCACCGGCATGATCAAGAAGGAATTCAACAAGCTGGCCGATCCGCTGCAGGCTTCAGTTCAGGATATCGGTACGTTCGACGCCAGCCTGAGCACCGACGGCAACCTGCATCTGACCTGGGGCGATTACCCGGACGCAAGCAAGCTCACCGTCGCGCCGAATACCAAAAATCTCGGCATTGAAGTCGGCGGCAAGTGGTACGACGCGCCGGACTGTGCGGTTGCGTTCGACTGGACATGGGTCTACGGTCCGATCCGCTACAAAGCGCAGGTTTCCATTCAGGACTTCTCGTTCGACGTAACCAGCGAACAATCCAGCATTGATCAGCACATCGACGTCAAGCCGGGCGACAAGGTCAACGTCTGCGGCTACTACGCTTATGAAAATATGAATTACCGAAGCAATGAGATCTGCAAGGAAATCCAGGTTGAAGACAAGGAGATCCAGCTGACGATCCCATCCGACAAAGCGACCAAGGCGGAAATTGAAAGCTGGGCCAGCGCCAACGGCGTCACCGTCAGCTTTACAGAAGTTGCCGACGAAGCGAAGAAAGGCACTAACGAAATTATTTCCAACGGTGTCAAGGTCAACGGGACAACGATGACGTTCATGCAGTCGACAATCGGGCAGGCCCGCTTCGCTGTCACACTGTACGTCGGTCTTGCCTGCGGCGACAACGCGTCCGTCGTTAACGGCGCCTGCGCCTGCAATCAGGGCTATGAGGGCGATCCGATCAAGGGCTGTACGGCAAAGCCGGCGCCAACGCCGGATCCGACCCCGTCTACCGATCCAAGTCCGGACACCTCGCCTTCTCCGGATCCAACGCCTAGCGAGGATACCCAGGATCAAAACGATGAGAACAAGGATTGATTCGGTATTCTTACAAAAGTCTTAATTTCAATCACGGCAGAGGAATTTCAATTCGCTCTGCCGTTTTTATGTTAAAATGAGAACAAGGAGCTGATAACTTGAAAATCGAAGAAGAAATTCAGAAATTAGTCGATGAAGATCAGATTCAGGAAGCCCTGCTGACGCTCGACGCCAACGAAGCCAAGATTCATGATAAAGCCTGGTATTACAGCGAACGCGGCTGGATTCTGGGCATGCTCGAACGCTATCAGGAAGCGTTCTGGAGTTTAAACAAAGCGCTGAGCTTAGGTCAGGACGACGCCGGCATTCTCTCCCAGCTGGGCTGGGTGCTCAACAAAATGGAAATGCACGAATCCGCGCTGGACTACCTCAATCAGGCAGAAAAGAAAGGCCGCGACGACGCCTGGCTGTACCGTGAAAAAGGCTGGACCCTGACGCAGCTGGACAAGTTCGAGGAAGCTGTCGGCTACTTTGAGGAAGCGTTGTATTTCGATCAGACCGACGGCTGGTGCCACGCTCAGATCGGCTTTTGTTACAACCGGATGGAACAGCCGGATCAGGCGCTGAGCGAATTAAAAAAAGCGCTGACGATGAATTACCGCGATCTGTGGGTGATGAAGGAATATGCCTGGAGCTGCTCGCGCGTCAATCAGTTGGAAGACGAATTGGAGATTCTGCAGGAGCTGATCAAGGACAATCCGGACGATTTGTGGCTGCTCAACGAACTGGGCTTCTGCTGCAACACGCTCGATCATCCGGAACAAGCGCTGCCTTACCTTGAAAAGTCCGTGGCGATCAACGATCAGGATATCTGGAGCCAATGCGAGCTGGCCCGCTGCTACGCGATGCAGGGCAAGCCGGAAGAGGCTCTGCCGCACTTTCTCAAAGCCAAGGAATTAGGCCGCGACGACGCCTGGATCGAGGTTCAGATCGGCTATGTCAATGAAGACATGAACAAGCCGGAGGACGCGATCCCGCAGTTTGAGCTGGCGTTGCAAATAGATCCGGACAACATCTCCGCACTGTCGCATTTAGCCTATCAGCTCTCCCAGAAAGGTGATTCCAAGCAAGCCCTGCCGCTGCTGGAAAAAGCCCTGAGCTTAGGCCGCGACGACGCTTGGCTGTATGCTCAGCTGGGCTATGACTATTCAGAGGTCAACGAATATGACAAAGCCGCCGAATATTATGAAAAAGCGGTTGCGTCCCACAACGATCCATTCTGGGTTAAAACCCAGTTAGGCTGGAATCTCGCGGCCGGCGGGCATAAGGAAGAAGCGCTGGACGTGTATTTCAAGCTGTTGGAAGAACAGCCGGAAAACGGCTGGGTGCTGGCCCAGATTGCCTGGAATCAGGTACGTCTGGACCAGCTGGACGCCGCGCGGGAGAATTATGAAAAAGCACTGGCGACCGGCATTAACGAAATCTGGATCTGGAGCGACTGCGCCTGGCTGTATCATCGGATCGGAGCTTATGACAAGGAATTGGAATACTTGCAAAAAGCGATGGAGATGGGGCGCGACGACGACTGGCTGCATTACCGCAAGGCCGACGCCTTCAGTCAGCTGGACCGCTACGATCAGGCGCTGGCCGAGCTGGCGGTCGCCGAGAAAAAAGGCAAGCAGGACATCGAGCTGTATTCGTTAAGAGCCTGGAACTTCGGCCGGCTGCGGCGCAATGAAGACGCGATGGAACAACTGAAAAAAGCCCAGGAGCTGGGCCGCGACGATCTGTGGATCGTCAATGAAATCGGCTGGAATGAAATTCAGATGGATCACTATGAAGAAGGCCGCAAGCTTTTCGAGCGGTCAATTGAAATGGATCCGGAAGACGGCTGGGCGCACGCCCAATTAGGCTATGCGCTGAGCCGCCTGAAGCACTTCGACGAAGCGCTGGCTGAGATGGAAAAAGCCAAACAGCTGGATTTTGAAGAACCGTGGAATTTACGTGAAAAAGCCTGGATCCTCTCGCAATTAAGCCGCTATGAGGATGAACTGGCCGTATTGGAGAAACTGAATCTTTCGGAAACGGACGACCGCTGGGTCTTGGGCGAAGCGGGCTACTGCCTGAATCAGCTCGACCGCAGCGAGGAAGCGATCGGTTATTTGAAGCGGTCGATCGAACTCAAGCCGGATCACGCCTGGACGTATTGTCAGCTGGGGATTTCCTATAAAAATACGAACCAGCTGGAAGCGGCGGAGGCCAGTCTGAAAAAAGGTCTGGAAATGGGCTACGCGGACAGCTGGCCGCACTATCAGCTGGCCATCGTCTACAACCGCATGGAAAAATACGAGGACGCATTAAAGGAAGTCCCGCTGGGCTTTGATGAAGATGAAAAAGACTGCAGCGATTACCACTGGATGATGGCGCGCAATCTGGGACCGCTGGGCGAACATCGCGAAGCAATCGCGCATCTGCGCAAGGCGAAAGACCATGACGAAGCCGCCTTGTACGAGGAATTCGGCTGGAATTACAGCGAAATGGAACTATATGATAAGGCTTTGGATTATTTTCAGCGGGCCGCGCATCTGCGTGAGGAAAAAAGCGGCTGGCTGCTGGCGCAGTTAGGCTGCACCGAAGCCCGGTTAGGCCACTACCCGAAAGCAGATGCCTATTTAAAGGAAGCACTGGAAAAAGGCTACGACACGCCGTGGTTCCACACGGTTCTGGCCTACCATTACTGGAAAACCGGCAAGCGCGAGGAAGCGCTGAAATGGCTGAACAAAGCGAAAGACGAAGGCCGCCATCCGGATTGGATGGATCAGGCGTTCAAAGAGCTGGAAAAGCCGAAAGGCTTTAAGCTGTTCAAGGGCAAATAAGAGTTCATCGCAATCAATCTGCTCGATTTCCAAGTGGACGACACTCTGCTAAAGAAGCATCGATTTCAAAAATTAAATTTCATTCAATTCAATCGAAAAGAAAGGCGCGGGTTTTCATCTCCTGCGCCTTTAACGTATTTATCATTTTGCCGTTGAATTTAAGCTTTGGCTTTGACCGGGGCCGCTTTCTTGGCAGCCAGCTTCTCAGCTTGCTTCTGCTGGGCTTTATACTCCCGGCAGAAAGAAGTAAACGGACAATCCGGACACTGCGGGTTTTTGGCCTTGCAGAAATAGCGGCCGAAGAAAATAAACAGATGGTGCGCGTGCGACCATTCCGCTTTCGGCAGCTTGCGCATCAGTTTCTTTTCCACCTCCAGCACGGTATCCTTCGGCGCGGCCAGCCCCAGCCGCTTGGAAACACGCTCTACATGCGTATCCACCGCGATCGCCGGCATCCCGAAGCACACCGACATAATGACGTTGGCGCTCTTGCGGCCAACTCCCGGCAGACTTGTCAGTTCCTCCATCGTCTGCGGCATCACTCCGCCGAACTGCTCGACGACGCCGCGTGCCAGTCCCTGAATGCTTTTTGCTTTATTATGATATAATCCGATCCGGCGGATACAATCTTCGATGTCTTCCAACGGTGCTTCCGCCAGTGCCTCGGGCGTCGGATATTTTTCAAACAGCCGCGGCGTAACCTTGTTGACAGACACATCGGTTGTCTGCGCGGACAGCACGACGGCGACCGCCAGTTCAAACGGGTTGCGGTGATTCAGCTCGCAATGCGCGTCGGGAAACATCGCCGTCAGCGCCGCCAGAATCTCATCCACTTTCATGATTTCTTACCTCCCGGCCATCCGGCCCGATCCAGCCTTTTCGCTGCCATTCTGATAAAATCCGCTGCATATACGCGAAATTGAGCTTCTGGTACATACTTGCTTCTTTCAGCACTTTAACCAGGACCGACGAATCATACCGGCTGACCCAATCCTGCAGCGTCATCAGCTCATTGGAATTCAGCGGCCGCCCGAACTCGCCTTCAAACAAGTCGAACACCGGCTGTTCCATCGCCTTCTGTGATTTCGCCGTGTCCGCGCTGTAAAGTCCGTCCAGGCTGAAGCTGACGGAGGAACGACCCGCTTTCAATTCCAGATATTTCTTCGCGCACAAGACGCTTAACGCCTGGTCCAGCGCTTCCTTGGTCAGTCCCGTCTTCTGTTCCAACAGCGCCGGCGTGATCGCGATCTGACAAGTGTTCAGATATTCAATCATCAGCACGACCAGTCCTTCCTTCTCGGAAAACCCAAACCATTCATAATGTTCCAGGATCCATTGCAACCGATTGATATACGGCTGTTTCCACCATGCCTTCATCCTTTACCTCTTTTCATACAACATTAATTTTTCCAGCGTTGCAGCGTCCAGCGCCAGCTCACGGTTCTGATCCTCAACAATGATCGCCGGACGGTCCTTGACCCAGCCGAATTGAATTGCCGAAGCCGCGATTCCATTTTGTTCTCCGATCGCTAAAGCCTGCGCCGCGTCGATCTGTGCTTCTTCCATCTGCGCCTTGATGTTCAGCTGATCGTCGTACCATACGATCCATTGCTTGGACAGCGAGGTGACGCGCGATATATACGTTACCTCATTGAGCGCGTAGCGGTTGACCAGCTCGCCCGCAGGTGCGCGCATCGCTTCCATTAACTGCCGATGCAGCCGCAGATCCGCGCTGCGGTCCTTGATGTACGGCCCTTGAACAAATATCGACCGGCCGATAAACCAGCTTAGAAATAAAACGAAAAGCAGCGCCGCTGACAGCAGCAGCGACCGGACCCGCTTAGAATTCATGGTCTTCACCTCTGTGGTCCTTATTATACCAAATTCAGTTCGCCGAAACAATGAACCTGACCCGTCTTTGCCGCAAAGGTAGAGATTCGCCGTACTTGTTCCAGCGGGACTGAATTTGCAAAACGAAATAAAACATGATATGATGATTGGGCATTTGAGGAGCGTGATGATGTGTTAAAGAAACTGATGATCGGATCGATGGGATTCCTTTTTCTCAGCAGTGCTACGTTGTTTTCTTACCGGGCGCTGGAACCGAAAGCCGCGACAGGCATTGAAGAGAGCTATCTGAACGCCGCCCAGCCGTCCGCCATGCTTCGCTCAGTAGAGCCGTCCGACGATGCGGCGCCCGCGGTCGCTTCAGCTCAGCCGGTCTATGAGCCGGGACTGCATAATATCTATTTCTGCCGGCCGGACAACGATGATTGCGCTTATATCAATGAATATGTCTTCAAGCCGTTAGCGCAGGAGCTGAAAACAACCGCGCTGGACGCGTTTGAATTTTATGATCTGACCAGTCTGGGCGAGAATTATCCGGCGGCCAAGCTCAAGAGCCAATGGGGCTTTGAAAGCTATCCGGCGTTTGTTTCCCTGAGCGTTGCCGACGACGGCACACAGACCATTAACAACGTCCTCAGCTGGAACAAGGAAGATCCAATCGACGCCCAGAGCCTGAAGCTGTGGATGATCGACAACGGCATCTGGACCGGCGAAATCGAAGATCAGGGAGAATTGATCGAACAACCGGAATAAGTCCTGAAAGTTCAGGGCTTTTCTTTTTTTTCAGCGCTTGTTTTTTTTGTAAGAATAGTCTAAACTTTTGGTGGATGTGCAACTGGCGGATCAGTGGAACAACCACAGGGAGCACAATTCTGAAACAGCCGACCGCCTGGGCCGGGAGTCATTCCCGTTGAATTTAGGGAGGAAACTTTATGCAAAAAATCTCACTCAAAGACGATCTTCAACAGAACACCTACCCCGGTCGGGGTATCGTACTGGGCAAGACGCCGGACGGCCGCAAAGCAGCGGCCGCGTACTTCATCATGGGCCGCAGTGAAAACAGCCGCAACCGCATCTTCGTCACGGACGGACAGGGGATCCGCACGCAGGCTTACGATCCCTCGAAGCTGACCGATCCGTCGCTGATCATTTATGCCCCGGTGCGCGTTCTGGGCAACAAGACGATTGTCACCAACGGCGATCAGACCGATACGATCTACGCCGGCATGGACAGGCAGCTGACGTTTGAACAGGCGCTGCGCAGCCGGGAATTCGAGCCGGACGGACCGAACTTCACGCCGCGGATCTCCGGAATTCTGCATATCGAAAACGGCAAGTTCAACTATGCGCTGTCAATCTTAAAAAGCAGCGACGGCAATCCGCAGTCCTGCCACCGCTACACCTTCGCATACGAAAATCCGCTGGCGGGTGAAGGCCATTTCATCCATACCTACATGCACGACGGGGATCCGCTGCCCAGCTTTGAGGGCGAACCCAAGCGCGTGGAAATCCCGGATTCGCTCGACGCGCTGACCGCGCTGTTGTGGGATAATCTGAATCCGGACAACAAGGTTTCCCTGTTTGTCCGCATGATTGATCTGGAAAGCGGCGAAACGGAAACCCGCATTGTCAACAAGCACGCATAAGCGGCCAATTCACTCGGCGATCGCTTAAAACAAAGCAAAAAGGATGTCTGATTTCCCGGAGAGCGTCTCCGCGGATGAAATCAGGCATCCTTTTTTTGATCCTTCCAGCCCGGGTTACTTTCCCCGGTGCTTCGCTTTTCGTTGCTTCTGCTTCAGCGCGAACCGGTTTTCTTTTTCCTGCCCGCGTTGCTGCCGAAGCTGCGTTTGACGTTCTGTTTTCAGTTGTTCCTGCTGCAGCTTCAGCGCCTGCTGCGCCTTTGTGCCGATCCCCGTCCGGTGGATCTGCCCGCGGGCCTGGCGCTGGGCACGTTTGGGATTTTCAGCATGTGCTTTGACCGGCGCGGCGACGGCCGGGCTGAAACGCAGCGACGCATAGTTTCTTAAAACGAAGTCATAGACCTCGCCGTCTTTCGGCTCCGCCCCAAACGTTACTTTACAGACGGTCAGTTCTCCCTGCGCCTGTCGTTCAAAAACGCCGACCCAGAAAGGGTCCTCAAAAAAGACGGTCAGACAAATCGAACTTTTGTTCATAACGATTCCTCCTTCATGATAAGTTATGAACAAAGAACGGACAACCCGAAGGAGGGAAGGTTACTTCCATCTTGCGATGGGGCCGGGCTACCTACCGGCTCTGTAAGCGGGATCGCTTACGTTGCGTTTTTATCTTTGCGTTTCATTTTAATGAGTTCATGACTCATAATCCGTGCTTCTTGCGAAAATGCACGGAGATGAGGTACAACGCGGCCAGGATCGCAACAGCTAAAATCAGATAAACCGGCCGGGTAAAGGATATACTCAGGGTTTTGCCGAACAAGCTCAGCCCCAGCATCATGATCAGCTTGGCAGCGATCAGCGTCTTGATGAACTTCTGTTCGTCAAAATCAGATAAACCGAATGCGATGTTGATAAACGAGCTGGGCGTAAACGGCAGCGACACCAGAATAAACAGAACGGCGGCGTTGCGGTCAGCCACCCAGTCAAGCGCTTTCTGAATCGACACCTTGCGGCTGAACCACGGCATCAGCTTGCGTTTGACAATCCGGCGAAAGAACAGGAAGACGATCAGTGAACCGAGCGTCGTTCCCACCCAGGAATACAAAAAACCTAAAATTGCGCCGTGAGCGCTGATATTGATCGTGACAATCGCCACCAGCGGCAGCGCCGGGATCAACGATTCCACGAAGGCCAGGCAGATTGGCGCCAGCGGCCCCAGATCCTTAAACGCGGAGAGCGCCTCGACCCAGAACTCCACGGTCATGATCCGCTCAAGCCAAAATCGAAGCGTTTCGCTCATGAGCGCTCAGCCAGCTTCACAACGAGTTTTTCGCACCAATCCGCGGAGCGGGCCGACGCTTTCTGCGCGTATTCCTCAAAGGTCATCTCATTGCCTTCCTTGAGCGTGATATCCGACAAAGAGCGAACGACGACAAACGGTACGCCGTAATGCGCGCACACCTGAGCAATCGAGGCCGCCTCCATTTCTGCGCACAAGGCCTGCGGATAGTCGCGCAGAATTCGCTCAACCTGTTCAGGCGTATTGACGAAGCAGTCGCCGGAAGCCACCGGCCCGATCCAGGCCCGGTCCTGTTCCTGAATCACTTCGCCGGCCGCCTGGATATACCGTTCATCGGCAGAAAAGCAGCACGGATTATCCGGTCCGAAGCCATGATTCCAGCCCGGCACGTTGACGTCGTGATGCGCGATCCGCGTTGAGATGACAACGTCCAGCACTTCCTGATTTTCCAGTAATCCGCCGGCTGTGCCGATGTTGATTACGCCGTCGACATCGAAATGTTCCAATAACAACGTCGTGCTCATCGCCGCCAGCGTCTTGCCAACGCCGCTTTGGGTGACGACGACCGGCTCGCCTGCCAGTTTCCCGGTATAAAACGAAATCTTCTGCACCGGACAGGCCTGAACCTCGCTCATCCGTTTTAGCAGCGCGTCAATCTCAACCTTCATCGCTCCGATAATCGCGATCATACTTTCTTCCTCCCTGCGTAAAACAATTTTTCACCGGGCTGAATACCCGGCTGTGTAAAATCCGTCATGATTTCCACGCCGAAGCCGGCTTCTTCCATCAGCCGGCGCACGGCTAACGGATCGAAGACCGTCTGGACATGATGTTCCTCGCGCAGTCCCTGCGGCGTCCAGAACGCGAAATGCTGGTAAATCCGATCCTCGTCGCTGAGGATCGTCCATTGATACGGCGTATCCCCCAACATTCCTTCTTCAATATATTCCTCAGCGAACTCGCTGAGTCGCTCCGGAGTGTGCATATCGAACAACAGCACGCCGCCGTTTTTTAACAAAGCCGCCGCTTTCTGGATAAACTGCGCAACCTGATCGAGCGAAGCCAGATAATTCAGACTGTCGCAATAGCACACGATGGCCTGCACCGGTTGCTTCGTTTCCATTTCCAGCATGTCCATCACGCGGAAGGTAATCGAATCCGGATGCGGTTTGACCTGGGCGGCAGCGATCATGGACGGGGATAAATCCGTAGCGTCGACGGTGTAGCCGGCCCTGGCTAAGGCGATGGAAATCTCGCCGCTGCCGCACGCCAGCTCCAGCAGCGGACCGGGCGGACAATAGCGCCGGGTGTAATCCAGCCAGGCGGCCGTCGCTTCCTCGTCCTTCACCAACGCGTCGTAATAAGCCGCAAGACTGTCATAGCTCATGGCTGAACCTCAACCCGCGGCAGATCACCCCACAGCTTTTCCAGATTATATACCTGGCGTTCTTCACCGACGAAAACGTGCAGTACGATCTCGTACAAATCGACTAACAGCCACCGGCTGCCCTGACCGCCTTCGACGTTGCGCACGGCATAGCCGGCTTTTTCAGCTTCCTCGATCACATGATCGACAATTGAATCAGCCATCCGTTCATTCTTCGCCGAGGCGATCACAAAGTAATCAGTAAACGGGCTGTGACCGCGGAAATCCAGCACGACCAGATCTTCCGCCAGCCGCTGATCCGCCGCGTGGACGACTTTCTGCAGTAATTCAGACATTCAATCCCTCCTTGCGTAAATAAGCTTTCTGTTCTTGCTGGATCAGACGGAAGCCTTGATCCAGATCTTGCAGGCACACCGCTTTCTGGCGGGTAATATCATAGCCGCGGCCGGGGTCGATTTTATCGGCGATGTAGATGATCTTCGCCAGATCGCTTTTGCCTTCACCGGTCGTGTGCCACGCCACGGCTTCCAGAATTTCCTGATCGTAAAGATACAGCCGGGTTTTCAGCCAGGTCGCCCCGATGTACTGATGCCAGATCTTCCACGCCTGATCCCGGGCCTGCGGCCAGTACACTTCGATCCAGCCGCGCGCCGTTTCTTCATCCAGACCTTTGGCGAGATCATGAAGCATGCCCGCGACGTAGGCTTTGCGCGGATTCACCCCATGCGCTTTCGCCAGTTCGACCGCCAGCGCGCTCATCGTGACGCAGTGCTGATAGCGGCGCGGGTGACAATACGCCTTCGCAATCTCCTCGACATACAGCCCCGTTTCCAGCATTACCTGCCGGACAGCCTTCGGCACATCCTTAAACGCGCCCTGACGGACAGCTGTGGACGAAGCGGGATGCGAAAAGTTTTCAACATACAGAAATCCCGGCTGCTTGACCGCGATTCCCTGACGGCTGAAGACGGCGAATTGTACGAGCCGGCGCAGTTCGTCGACCGCTTTCCATTGATCGAGATTGGCATATTGATCGTCACCGATGATCCAGACAAAGTCGTCGTCCGGATATTGTTTTTTCAGCGTCTTCACCGTCGTGATCGTATAGGAGGGCGTCGGCAGATCTTTTTCAATCAGACAAAGCTTCATTTTGCGATAGGGCCGCAGCGCCTTTTCCATCATTATCACACGCAGCTCAAAGGGCGTCAGTTCCCGGTCCTTCAACGGTGTTTTCAGCGACGGGATAAACCAGACCTGATCCAGTCGCAGGCGTTTAAGCGCGGTTTTCGCGATTGCCAGATGACCGTTGTGGATCGGATCGAAGGTTCCTCCCAATAAACCGATTTTCATCGCGGCAGCTCGATCCTGCGGTGTTCGCGGCTTTCGCGGTACAGCACGATCGTTTTGCCAATGATCTGAACGACCTCGGCATGTGTGCCGCTGGCCAGATCCAGAGCGACCTGCCGGACGTCGTCCGGACAGCTCTTTAAGACGTTGAGCTTGACTAATTCATGCGCCTCCAGCGCATCGGAAAGCGTGTTGATCAGGTTGTAGGAAACGCCTTCCTTGCCGACCTGAAAGATCGGGCGCAGCGTGTTCGCCATCGAACGCAGCGCGCTTTTTTGTTTGTTCGTTAACATTTATATCATTGCCTTTCTGTGTTTGATTTCCAATGTTTGCGGGTGGGTTACGCGAATCTGACCGCATGTTCCGCTTAAGGACATCCAGCCGACGCCCGGAATGACGACGTCTTCCTTCACCCCCAGCGGCGTCAGGACGGTGCTCGTCCATTCGGCATACGGCATCCCGGCGGGAATCGGCCGCAGCAGCTCGCCGTAATGTCGATCCCACAGCTCATCCGCCTTATCTGCGCGGCCGCGGTGCAGCTCAAGAAGATTACTGCAGTAGAACACGGCCGAGACATGTTCGCAACCGAGTAAATCGATCCGGCACAAACCGCCCACCGCGAAGCTTTGATCCCCGCGCAGCTGGAAGCCGACCGGTTTGACCGCCTTCGCCGGCAGCACTGTTTTAAGATCTTCTTCGTCCAGGTGCAGCAGCATCGAATTGCGCGGCGTCAAGCCTGGCGTGTCATACACTGTGACGCCGTGGATGTCAAGCGGATTGAAGTCCAGCGTAGTGCCGGGATAGCGCGAGCTGGTCAGCTGAGGTTTGTCCATCAGGGCGTTGAGCAGCGTACTCTTGCCGGCATTGGCCATGCCCATCACGACAACGTCCTTGCCTTTGGCCCATTCGATCGCCCGCAGCACTTCCTCCGGTCCGCCGGGAATATTTTTACCGGTCACGACCAGTCCCTTAACATGGATGCCCAGCTCCTTCAGCCGGCCGTACACAAACTTCGCCAGCTTCTCGCTGCCCACCGTTTCCGGCAGCAGGTCGCGCTTGGTGCCGACGACGATGACGTCCTTGCCGAACAGATGCCGGTTCATGCCTTCCAGCAAACTTGCTTCAAAATCGAACAGATCAACCACCCACAAAATCAGCGCGTCCATCGCGTGAATCTGCGCCAGAATCCGGTCGGGATCAATCCCTTCCCGCATCGAAAACTGCAGGTCGTCGTAATGGGTCAGCCGGAAACAGCGCTGGCACAGCACACTGCCCGCCTTGGGCGTATACCCGGCCTCCTGGGGACGGTCGTGCTGCAGCAGCGCGCCGCAGCCCTGGCATCTTTCACTCATCATAGTCTCCCCTTTTCAAGATTTCTTCATGCTCCAACAGACGGTACACCTGATTTTCAACCACCCGGTTCAGCTTGGTCCAGGGAATATCCCGGGTGACTAAGGGCGTTGTTAAGATCGTCGTCAAGCCCATTCGGCTGCCGCCGAGGATATCCGTCAGCAGCTGATCGCCGATCACCGCGCATTGATCCGGCTTCAGGCCGGTATCGCGCAGCACCTTCTTATACGTCCGCTTCAACGGTTTCGTCGAAAAATAATAATACGGCACATCCAGACTCGCCGCGAACCGGCTGACGCGTTCCTTGTTGTTATTCGACATGACGACGGCCTGGATGCCAGCGTCCTTGAGTCTATGGACGAACGCTTTGGCTTTGTCGCCGGCGACCTGTTCGTCGTGCGCCGCCAGCGTGTTGTCGATATCTAAGATTAAAAGCCGGATCTTCCGCCGCACTAACCAGGCGGGATCCAGATCTTCATAGCTTTTCAGATAAAGCGCAGGCGTGAAATAATTCAGCAGCATACGGATCCTCCTTATCTTAATGATTATATCAGATTCCGCTGAACAAAGAAACGAAAAAACCGTGGACTTTCATGCCCTTTTGTCTATCCCTCGCCCGCGTTTTTCCGCAGACTGCCCCTGCTTTTTCTGTTCTGGCAAAGCAGGCGTTCAAGTGAAGGAAACAAAAATTCCATCGTTAGAGAAAGGGATAAAAAAGATCCCGCGAACGGGATCTTAAATAAGGGAACTTACAGGCCGAGCACCTTGCGGCAGCGCGGACACAGACCTTCCTCATCAGCCTGCTCGGAAATATTCCAGCAGCGCGGGCAGACCGTGCCTTCCGCCTTGACAATTTCTACCTGGCAGACGTCGTACGGTTTCAGCTCGTCGATCGAGAAGCTGACCTTCGAGACAATCAGCCACTGGTGGAACTGATCGCCGCACAGCTCCGCGATCAAGGCGCGGTCCTCGTCGCTGACGTTGACCAGCACTTCCGCCTCCAATGACTTGCCGATGACCTTCTCCGCGCGGGCTTCCTCCAGCGCTTTAAAGATATCGGAACGGATCTGCATCAGCCGGCCGACCTTAGCCTTTAAGGCTTCGGCGTCCGTAATGTTAAACGGTTCCGCAAACCGGCCCAGATGAATGCTTTCTTCCTCGCCCTTAAAGAAGTCGTTGACCTCCTCGGCGGTATGGACAAGAATCGGCGCCCACAGCCGGACTAAGACGTTGACCGCATGGTACAGCACGGTCTGAACCTGACGGCGGCGCGGGGAATCCTTCTTCTCAATATACAGGATATCCTTCGTGAAATCGAGATAATAAGCCGAGAATTCGTTCGTCATCAGGTTTGTCAGCAGCGTTGTAACATCGGAGAAGCGGTATTCCTGATAGGCCAGCTGGCATTTCGCGTTAACCTCGTCGAGCAGCGCCAGCATGTACTGATCGAGCTTCGGCAGCTCGCTGACATCAACGAGATCGGCTTTCGTGAAGTCGTCTTCGTTGTTGATATTCGCCAGTAAGAAGCGGAATGTATTTCTGACCTTGCGGTAGTTCTCACTGATCTGCTTCAGAATTTCCTCGGACATGCTGCAGTCGGCCTGGTAATCGACGCTGGCTGCCCACAGACGCAGGATATCCGCGCCATATTTCTTCGTGATCTCACCCGGCGCAACGGCGTTCCACTGCGACTTGCTCATCTTGACGCCCTTGCCGTCCATGACAAAGCCATGGCTTAATACCTGCTTGTACGGCGCCTGGCCATGCACGGCCGTGCCGACGATCAGCGACGAATTGAACCAGCCGCGGTACTGGTCGCTGCCTTCAAAATACAGGTCGGCCGGATAGCCCAGGCCGCGTTCGATCATCGCGCCGGTATGCGAGGAACCGGAGTCAAACCAGACGTCCATCGTGTCGGTTTCCTTTGTAAATTCACCGTTCGGGGATGCCGGATTCGTGTAGCCTTCCGGAAGCAGCTCCTTCGCGTCCTTCTCAAACCAGATATTGCTTCCATGCTCGCGGAACAGATCGGCGACATGTTCAAAGACTGCCTTTTCCATGATCGGCGTGCCGTCTTCATTATAGAAGATCGGAATCGGAACGCCCCAGGCGCGCTGGCGGGAAATGCACCAGTCGCCGCGGTCGGCGATCATGTTGTGCATCCGCTGCTGGCCCCACTTCGGAATCCAGTCAACGTTGTCGATCTGCTGAAGCAGCTCAGTGCGGATTTTATCGATCGAAGCGAACCACTGCGTCGTAGCGCGGAAAATGATCGGTTTTTTCGTCCGCCAGTCATGCGGGTAGGAGTGGGTAATCCATTCCAGCTTCAGCAGGGCGCCCAGCTCGTCCAGGCGGTTGGCGACGGTCTTGTTGGCGTCATCGACATACTGGCCCTTCAGCCAGTCCCCGGCGTCCTCCATCATGCAGCCGTGCTCATCGACATTGCAGTAAGCC
>NZ_GG657561.1:622657-624519 GCF_000157995.1 Holdemania filiformis DSM 12042 | reverse complement strand
AGCCGGCAGGCCATATTTCTGGCCGACAAAGAAGTCGTCCGCACCGAAGCCCGGAGCTGTATGAACACAACCGGTGCCGGCGTCAGCGGTGACATGATCGCCCAGGATGACTAACGATTCACGGTCATAGAGCGGATGCTGGCAGGTGATCATCTCCAGCTCGCGGCCCTTGAAGGTCTTGATGATGTCTTTCTTTTCCAATCCGAACTTGGCCCACAGCGTGTCGACCAGTTCTTCCAATACGATCAGCTTGCCCTTTTCGCTGTCCACCAGCGCATAGGTCAGCTCCGGATTCAGGCAGATCGCCAGGTTGGCCGGGATCGTCCACGGCGTCGTCGTCCAGATCACAAACGAAGTCTCGTTATCGAGGAGACCCTTGCCGTCCTTCACCGCAAACTTGACGAAGATCGTCGGCGACTTGATGTCCTTGTATTCGATTTCCGCTTCCGCTAAGGCCGATTCGCTGGATGGGGACCAGTAGACCGGCTTTAAGCCCTTGTAGATCAGACCGTCCATCGCCATCTGGCCGAAGATCTGGATCTGGTGCGCTTCAAATTCCTTCTTTAACGTGATGTAAGGATGATCGTAGTCACCGACCACGCCCAGCGCCAGGAACCCAGCCTTCTGTCGTTCAACCTGTTCCAGGGCATAGTCGTAACAGAGCTTGCGGAATGCCGACAGCTCCATCTTCTTGCGGTCGTAGCCCAGCTTGGTGATTGCCGTTTCAATCGGCAGGCCGTGGGTATCCCAGCCCGGGATGTACGGCACCTTGTAGCCGGCCATGTAATGCGAGCGCACGATGACATCCTTTAAAATCTTGTTTAACGCGTGGCCCAGATGGATGTCGCCGTTGGCATACGGCGGCCCGTCATGCAGCACGAACGCTTCGCAGCCCTCGCGCTTCGCCAGCATTTTTTCGTAGATGGCCTGTTCTTTCCAGCGGGTCTGATAGCCGGGTTCTTTCGTCGGCAGCTTGCCTCTCATCTCGAACTTCGTATTCGGCATCAGTAGTGTGTTTTTGTAATCCATGTCCTCTACCTCCTCAACAATAAAAAAGCGCCCTTAGAAAAGGACGCAGTTCTGCGCGGTACCACCTTTGTTCACCCTTCCGCCCGCAGGGGAAGAATGCGCTTCTCTCATAACGCCGAGTCGCGGTCTTTCCTACTCATTTCAAAAAGACAGCTCGCAGGTGATGTCCTGTCCACCCGGGGTTCTGCGTTTCACCAACCCGCAGACTCTCTGCACTCCCGTTGCCGTGGAACCGGCGCGTCCTGCATCAAAGCTTTTCCTGATTCAGCCATTCCGATTTCGGAACCGGCGGAATTTCAAACTGATCCAGCATCCCCATCAGCGAGGACAGCTGTTCCTGCATATCGCCCTTCATCTCCGTCGCCTCCGACGCGATGCGCGAGAGGTCGTTCAGGATGATCCGGGCGGTCGTCAGCGCTTCGCTCACAATCGCGTCCGCGTTGTTCTGCGCGGTTTCGATGATCGTGTTGGCTTCCTTGAGGGCCAGGCGCGCGATATCATCGGCCGCCTTTTCCTTCACAGTCAGTTCGCTGACCAACGTTTGATAACGCTGACGGATCACCGCCAGCTGCTCGTTGGCGGATTGGATCTGACGGCTGGTCAGATCCAGCTGTTTTTTCAGAGAATCAATTTCCCGGACATACCGGTCAACCGCGTCGTCGACGGCAAAGCGGTCGTATCCGTTTTTCATCACTCGGAATTTCGGCGTTCCCGGTTCCAAAGAAATCCCTCCTTTTAAACATACTGTTCAAATTCAGCGACGATCCGGTCGCTGCGGGTCTGACCGCGCTGGCCTTTCAGCACAAAACGCCCGTACCCGCGCACGGAAATCG
>NZ_GG657561.1:597776-622114 GCF_000157995.1 Holdemania filiformis DSM 12042 | reverse complement strand
GCTGCGCGTATTCCCGCTGCAGCCGGTGCAGATTGACAACGGCGGCGCGTCTTTCCTTCAAATGCTTCGCGACTTCCTCGGCTTCGTCAAACGAGCGCGGCTCAAACAAAACCATTTTCGTATCCGAAGCGAGCTTGGTTACGCCTTTCGTCTGCGGCTGTTCATATTTGACGGGAACGGCGATCTCGTCTTCTTCTACTTCCAGTTCTTCCTCATCGTAATCATCGTCGACCGGAGCGATGAAATTCTTCATTTTATCTAATACTCCCATGGTTTGCACCTTCCTTTAATTCTCGTTCATTATATCATAAATCTGCGCAAGGGAATACCGAGTTCACAGAAATGAAAGGATTTCAACCGCCTTTTTCACACGAATTTTAGCGAAAAAGAACGAAATTCCGGCTTCTGTTTTCCAAAGCTTTCCAGCCGTTTACTCCTTCCCCTTGCCGCTCTTGGTCCGCGGATGGATCAGGATCACATCTTCACCGACGCTGACGACCTGGTCCAGGCAGACGATGATCCGCGCCGGCGGAAATAAAAACGCGAACAACGAATGAAGCCAGCCGGTATTCCTGCCGACGAGAAACGATTGAACCTGGTAGTTGGTCAGCGATACATCCAAATCTTCGACGCGGCCGATCAGGGTGCCGTCCTGAACATTGACGACCTGTTTGTCCTGCAGTTCACTGAATTTCATAGTTATCACCTGTTTTCAGTGTATGCCGCTGGCGGATTTTTGTGCAAACGATCGAATCGGCTCCTAAAAAATCGAAAAGGGTCAGAAATTCTTTTTCAGACATTGCAGCGCGCTTTTTTCCAGGCGCGACACCTGAGCCTGGGAAATTCCCAGTTCAGAGGCGATTTCTGTCTGCGTCTGGCCTTGATAGTAGCGCTTGTTGATAATCTGGGCTTCCTTATCGCTTAAATGCTTCATGCTTTCCTTCAGTGCGATCAGACTGGAAAGCTTGCCGATCTCATCGTGATCATCCTTGATCTGATCCAGCAGATACAGCGTGTCGCCGTCGTCGTTATAAATCGGCTCAAAGATGCTGACGACGCTCTGCAGCGATTCCAGGCTTTCCGCGATGTCTTTTTCCTTAACGCCCATGATTTCCGCCAGCTCCGCCAGCGAAGGCTCACGCTGGTTCGCATGGATGAACGCTTCCTTTTCCTTCAGCACCTTGTACGCCAGATCCTTCAGATGCCGCGAGACCCGGATCATCTGATTATCCCGCAGGTAGCGCTTAATCTCGCCGATGATCATCGGGACGGCGTAGGTTGAAAAGCGGACTTCATGGGAAAGATCGAAATTATCAATCGCCTTGATCAGTCCGATGCAGCCGATCTGAAACAGATCGTCCATGTTTTCCGTGCGGTGCGCAAAGCGCTGAACAATCGACAGAACAAGCTTGAGATTGCCGTTGATCAGCTTCTCCTTGGCCGACAAATCGCCGTCTTGCAGCTGAATGAACAGCTCCGTCATCTGCTGACTCTTTAAAACCGGCAGCGTCGCCGTGTTGACGCCGCAGATCTCTACTTTATATTTACCCATTGACCCGGACCCTCCTGATGTGCGTAATGGAAGTTTTCCCGGGCTGCAGGGGAATATTCCCGCATTCCTCTGGCACTCTTTGGAAGAAAAGGGATGGTCAACCGGCTGGAAATTCGGTACAATAGAGCACAGAATGAGATCAGGAGGGACATCATGGGTTTTACAATCAGACAAGCGCAGCCGGAAGACTGCGTAACGATCGGCCGGTTCATCCGGTTGATTGCGGAATATGAAAAAATGAGCGACGAGGTCGTCTGGGACGACGCTACGCTTTACGACCAGCTGTTCGTCGAACGCAGGGCGGAAGTGCTGTTAGGCGAGGAAGACGGTCAGGTCGTCGGCTTTGCTTTGTATTTTCACAACTTTTCAACGTTCGTCGGCCGGAAAGGATTATATCTGGAAGATTTGTACGTCCTGCAGGAAAAACGCGGCCGCGGTTACGGCAAGGCGTTCTTCAAGCGGCTGGCGGAGATTGCCGTCGAGCGCCGCTGCGGCCGGATGGAATGGGTATGCCTCAACTGGAACGCTCCGTCGATTGCCTTTTATCAAAGCCTGGGGGCGGAAGGCCTGACGGAATGGACGACCTGGCGGCTAAGCGAAGACAAGATCCGTCAGCTGGCTGGATTGTAAGCTGAGAAATTCCAATTTTCATCCACTAATGCAACAAATGGAAACAGTTCGCTGAAACATAGAAAAAAGAACGGGACTTTGATTTCAGAGTTCCGTTCTTTTCTTGTTATTCAGGCTCAGGATCGAAGCTGCGGCAAAGCTCGCCGCAGCCGGATTTCTTAGCGGCTAAGATCGATCCGCTCAACCTGCAGCTTCTGATCCTTAATTGTCAATATCATCATCGTCAGTTCCAGATTAAACCGCTTTCGCCCGCAGCTGCCGGGATTCAGCCAGCGCACCGTCCCAAGCTGCTCATCGCAAAGCTGGTGGGAATGACCAAAAATCTTCAGATCGGCCCGCACGCAGTCCAGCGAACGGCGGCTATGCGCCATCGCAATCTGCAGTCCCCCGCAGACAAACTCATCTACCGTCGGCAGCCGTTCAAAAAAAGGATCTTCGTCATTGTTGCCCTGCACGCCGCGCAGCGGTTTCAGTGCGTTCAGCGCTTCCCAGATTTCCGGTTCGCAGAAATCGCCCGCATGCCAGATTTCATCGCAAGTCTTTAACAGTTCGATCACCTGCGGACGCAGGACGTTGTGCGTATCCGAGATCAAACCTATTCTCATTGCCGCTCATCCTCCCTTGTGTCCCTTATTATACGCCAAACCCCAAAAAAACCGCAGCGAATCCAGCTTTGTTTGCGGATTTCTGCGGTTTTTTACCATTTATTCGACGGCGGTTTCCTTCGCCTTGTTCGCCTTGATGACCTTCAGGCGGGAGAATTCCTCACGGTCTTTTTCTTCCAGCGATTCCGTGATGAATTTCACGGTCGCTTCCAGATTCGGAATGCTGATATTCTTCAGCGCGTTAGCCCGCTTCTGCGTCTTGCGGATCGCATTGGCCAGCCGGTACACGCTGTTGTCGACCTCCGCCAGGATGATCGTCAGCTCCTTGACGCGGTGAAACTGCAAGTACGCTTCATCGACACGGGAGTTCGTGCCTTCAAAGCCATACTCCATTTTCGTTTCCGACGGTTCGATGCTGACGGACGGCACCTCGACGCCCATGACTGAGCGGTAGGTGACATGCACGCCGGTTTCGACATGCACGCTGGCGGCGATATCGGAGATAATGCCGGTCGAGACGTTGGCCTGCTGCAGAAGATAATACGCCGTCGCATAGCTCTGGGTAATCTCATCACGCAACATTTTAACCTTATCGACTAACTGCATCATTTCGCGGATCAGCACGTTCCGTTTGCGGTCCAGCAGATCATAGCCCATCCGGGCCAGCGCCAGCGACTTTTTGGAAGCGATCAGGTTGCCCTTGGTCGGGAATACCTTGTTTTCCATAAGCCTACTCCTGACCGCTTAGATTCAGCATCCGCGCGGCCCGCTTCGGATCGTAATTTTCCTTGATGACTTCCGGATCCAGACGGTCCAGCGCTTCGATCGGCAGCGTGGACAACAGCGCCCAGCCCAGATCGAGCGTTTCGTTGATCGAACGCTTGGAATCAAAGCCCTGACCGACGAAGACCTTCTCAAACAGACGGCCGAACGCCATGTATTTCTTATCCATATCCGACAGCTCATCCTCACCGATAACCGATGCCAGCGAGCGCGCGTCCTGCACCTTGGCGTAGCAGGCGAACAGCTGGTTGGACACATCGGCATGATCCTTGCGGGTAAAGCCGTCGCCGATGCCGTCTTTCATCAAACGGGACAAGGAAGCCAGCACGCCGATCGGCGGATAAATTCCCGTCTGGTGCAGCGAGCGGTCCAGTACGATCTGACCCTCGGTGATATAGCCGGTTAAGTCCGGAATCGGATGGGTGATGTCGTCGTTGGGCATCGTCAGGATCGGAATCTGGGTGACTGAGCCTTCCACGCCCTCAACGATCCCCGCTCTTTCATACAGCGAAGCCAGATCGGAGTACAGATATCCCGGATATCCCTTACGGCCCGGAATCTC
This sequence comes from Holdemania filiformis DSM 12042, assembly GCF_000157995.1. GTDB lineage: Bacteria > Bacillota_I > Bacilli_A > Erysipelotrichales > Erysipelotrichaceae > Holdemania > Holdemania filiformis. Next base: position 617,982 of record NZ_GG657561.1, on the reverse strand, counting down.
ACCCTTGGAACTGGACACTTCCCGCAAAGCTTCGCAATACGAGGTCATATCCGTTAAAATAACCAGAATGTGCATGTTCTTTTCAAACGCCAGATATTCCGCGGCCGTCAAAGCACAGCGCGGGGTCAGCGTCCGTTCGATAATCGGGTCGTTGGACAGATTGATGAACATGACGACCTTTTCCATAACGCCGGTTTCCTCAAAGCTGCGCTTGAAGTAATCGGCGACGTCGTTCTTGACGCCCATCGCGCCGAACACGATGCCGAAGTTCTTTCCGTCGCCCTCGGCCAGCTGTGCCTGCCGGACGATCTGAACGGCCAGCTTGTCATGCGGCATACCGGAGCCGGAGAAAATCGGCAGCTTCTGCCCGCGGATCAGCGTGTTTAAACCGTCGATGGCGGAGATTCCGGTATTGATATAATTCCGCGGATATTTCCGGGCAACGGGATTGAGCGGCTGACCGTTAATGTCCAGACGCTTCTCCGCGTACACCTCGCCCAAACCGTCGATCGGCTCGCCGGCGCCGTTGAAGATCCGGCCCAGAATTTCCTGGGATACCGCCAGCTCCATCGGATGGCCTAACAGCCGGGTCTTGTTATTGGTCTTGGACAATCCGGTCGTGCCTTCAAACACCTGGATAATCGCGCGCCGGCCCTCGATCTGAACGACGCGGCCATTGCGCACAGAGCCGTTTTCCAGCTCGATTTCAACCATTTCTTCATTGCTGACATTCTTGACGTTGTCCAGGGCAACAAGAGAACCGTTGATTTCATTCAAACCCATTAATTGAACGCTCATCTGTTTTCTCCTCCTATTCCACCTGGGCCAGAGCCTGATCAATCATCTCAAAATAACCGTCCAGAAGCTCCAGCTGATCATTCGGTACGTCGTATTTGATCTTGACGACCTTGTCGATAATTCCGGTCTTGGCAATCAGCGATACCGGAATCCGCTTGGCCACCAGCTTTTTGGCCTGCGCGTTGAGATACGAAATAATCTTCAGCATCTTGAACTGTTTTTCAAACGGCACATAAGTATCAGCCGGATGGTAAGCGTTCTGCTGCAGATACCCGACGCGGATCACCTTGGCGATTTCCATTGTCAGCTTCTGATCCTCCGGCAGCACGTCGGAACCGATCAGCTTAACAATTTCCATCAGCTGGTTTTCTTCATGCAGAATCGCCCGGATTTCCTGACGCAGCGTGTTGAATTCCCGGTCGACGTTCTTGTCGTACCAGCGCGCCAGGTCATCCAGATATTCGGAATAGCTGTCGTTCCAGTTGATTGCCGGATAGTGACGGGCATACGCCAGCGACTTATCCAGCGCCCAGAAACAGCGCACAAACCGCTTGGTATTCTGGGTGACCGGCTCAGAGAAGTCCGCGCCCTGCGGCGAAACCGCGCCGATAATCGTGACGGAACCCTCAGCTCCGTTTAAAGTTTCAATATAGCCTGCGCGTTCATAGAACTGCGAGATCCGCGACGGCAGATACGCCGGGAAGCCTTCTTCCGCCGGCATTTCTTCCAGACGTCCGGAAATTTCACGCAGCGCTTCCGCCCACCGGCTGGTGGAGTCGGCCATGATCGCAACGTGATAGCCCATATCGCGGTAATATTCCGCCAGCGTGATGCCGGTGTAAATGCTCGCTTCACGCGCCGCGACCGGCATGTTGGACGTATTGGCGATCAAGACTGTCCGCGCCAGCAGCGGCTTGTTGCTTTTCGGGTCGATCAGGTCCGTGAATTCCTCCAGAACCTGGGTCATTTCGTTGCCGCGCTCGCCGCAGCCGACATATACGATGATGTCGGCGTCGCACCATTTCGCCAGCTGATGCTGGGTCATCGTCTTGCCCGAGCCAAACCCGCCCGGAATGGCGGCCGCGCCGCCCTTGGCGATCGGAAACAGCGTGTCGATGACGCGCTGGCCGGTGATCAGCGGACGGGTGATCGGCTTGCGGAAGCCGACCGGCCGCGGATTGCGGATCGGCCATTTCTGGGTGAGCGTCAGCGCATGTTCTTCGCCCTGATCGTCGCGGATCCGCACGATCTCGTCGTTGATATGATATTGCCCGTGATCAGCGACGAAAATAACCTCGCCTTCCGGAAGCATCGGACTGAGCATGCAGCGATGCTCGATCAGCTCGGTTTCCGGGCAGGTCGCATAGATCTGTCCCGGACGCAAACGATCGTGCAGCTTGACCTGCATCGTCACGTCCCACAGTTTTTCTTCATCCAGCGGGGAAACCGTCGTTCCGGCGGCAATGAACGCGCCTTCGGTTTCCATCAGCTCTTTTAACGGACGTTCGATGCCGTCGAAGATATTTTTTAGAATTCCCGGCCCCAGCGTCGCAGACAACAGAGATCCGGAAGGCCGAACCGGTTCGCCCGGTTTCAGACCCGTGGTGGATTCGTACACCTGAATCGTCGTGTACTGTTCATCAATGCCGATGACTTCCCCCATCATTTCCTTATTGCCGACAAAGACCATTTCCTGCATGGAAAAGTCTTTGGAATCCTTGACGGTGACAACCGGTCCGTTGATTGAATAGATCAAATTGTTATTCAATGTCTTCACCTCGGTTTTCGTCGTATTACAATGTGAATCCGGAATTGTTCTGGAACCACTCTTTCTGATTTCTTAATGCGTTGTCCAGCGTTTCGTCGATTTCAAAGCCCTCTGACGGACACATAAAGCGCCATCCGCCAAATTCCAGATACGCTGTTTCCACCGGCTGGGAAAAGCCCTTGCGCTTTAAGATTTCGCGCATCAGCGCTTCGTCCTGTTCGCGTACGATGAACGTTCCGGCCTTGCCGGCGATCTTCGCGTGCTTATCCAGCTTCTTTTCGAGTAAATCCGCGTAAGCGGAGGAAGCCGCGAACGCTTTCAGCTCGTCAGCCACGCTGTCGAACAGCTCCGAGGCCATCGCCTGGCGCTGCGCCAGTAGATCCCGCTTGATTTTCAGCTTGGCTTGGGAGGTCTTCGTGGCTTGCAGCAGCTCCAGCTCGCTGATTTCTTTTTCTTCGTAATGCCCGGTTTCCTTATGCAGCGATTCCGTGAAGAAATGAATCTCCTCGTCCTGCAGCTGCTGTACCTCAGCGTGAATCTGATCGGTAACCAAGCCGGCCTGATCCTGAATGTCCTCCAGGATCGCCGTGAGCGCTTCTGTCTTCTCTGCCATTGTTTTCACCTCACAATTTGATGCCGATCGCTTCGCTGATGTAGCGGTCGATCGTTTCTCCGATTTTGGCTGACCCGTGACGATCTGGAATTTCGACCAGCAGCGGCTTGGACAGCCGCAACTTGTAATCGGATACCACGTCCGGGCAGGTGTTGACGATTTTCGTAGTCATTAACACGATCGCGATTTCCGGGTCCTCGATCGCTTTGTTCAAAGCGGCCAGCACCTCGTCCCGTTCGTGGACCACGACGCCTTCGACCCCGGCTAAGCGCATGCCCATCTGGGTATCAATATTGTCACTGATCAAATAAAGTTTCATGACAATCCCCGATCTTACAGCTTATTGATGATCAGGATGGAAATCAGCAGACCGTAGATCGCAACACCTTCGCCCAACGCGACGAAGATGATCGCCTTACCAAAGTTTTCCGAATTCTCCGAGATCGCTCCGATCGCTGCCGGAGCCGCGGAAGCCACCGCCCAGCCGGCGCCGATTGCCGAACAGCCTGTCGCCAGCGCCGCTGCGATAAAGCCCATTCCCTGAGCTAAAGTGCCGGTGATGGAATTGGCGGCCGCCGTGCCTTCCGCCAGCGCATGGACGCCGCCGAACTGGAACAGGACAGCTAAGACGAAGACGCCGCCGAAGACGCAGATCTGCGCGATCAGCTTGGTTTTCAGGTTTTCAGCGGAAGCGCCCTTTTTGTAGATGAAGAACAGCGGAGCGATCACCAGGATCACGGCGATCAAAGGCAGCAGCATTTCAAGTAATGTTAACATGGTTTATTTTCCTCCTTATGCATTTTCCGATGAGATCATCGTAAATTTCTTCCCGTTGCCGACAAAGTAACGGCTGAACATTTCATAATATTCCAGACGCAATGTCTGAATGCCGACGATCAGACCTTCTAAGCCCATGACAAACAAGTTGCCCAGCACGAAGACGACCGGTCCGGCGTTGCCGGTCATTTTGACCAGCGTCATGACGACGAGCATCATGCCGGCATGGCTCAGAACGAAACCGCCGACACGCAGATAAGACAGGGAATTGGTGACGAAGCTCAGAATGATTTCCAGCACTTCAAACACTTCTTCCAGCGCAAAGTTGCCCCAGCCCTGATGCGGCGTCAGTCCCTCGCCCTTCATTAAGCCGTTTAACGGTTCCTTCATGAAGAACAGGACGACCGGCACGCCGATGAACAGGATCATGAGCGGCTTGCTTCCCGGATTAAACGGCAGCATATCCGGCATGAACATGCCGATCAAAAACAGAATGATATAGCCGTAGAAAATAAATCCGGCCACGCCGTTCTGCGAGAACAGCGCTTCCGCCATCTCTTTGCGCTTGATATTCAGATAGATATTGATGATCATCGTCATCAGGATCAGCACTGCGCCGATCGCGACCGCGCCGATCAACAACGGCATCGTCGCACTGGCGTCCATGACCTCAAACAGCTTCTCGCGAACGCCGAACAGGCTCTGATGCACCGGATTGAGCAGTGTTTCCACGCCGAAGACCGATCCGAACAGGAAGCCGAAGATCATCGACGTCAATCCCGCCCGGCCGACAATGCCGGCGAGCCGGTTATGCTTGATTTTTTCCAGCAGCAGACCGCCGATCAGAAGCAGCGCGCCCTGACCGAGATCGCCGAACATAATACCGAACAACAGGCAGAACGTGACGGCCACAAACGGCGTCGGATCCAGATCGTGATAATTCGGCAGACCGTACATCTCGACGAACATCTCGAACGGACGGAACAGCCAGGCGTTGTGCAGCATCGTCGGCGGCACCAGCTGCGGCGCCGTTTCCGGTTCGGCCAGATCAACGCGGACATTCAGCCCGTCAAACAGCCGGACAAACTGATCCGCTGTTTTTGCCGGCACAAAGCCAGCCAGCTGATAATCGTCCTGCACCTGCACGACATAGCGGTACAGCTTACGGATTTCGCTGGTATAAGCGCAATAGGAATAAACCTCCGTCAGCTTTTCCTTATACTGTTCCAGGATTTTCTTTCCGTCGATGCGCGGAATTGGAATTTCCTCAATGAACAGGCTTTCCATACATTTTCTGACTTCTTTAACGAAGGTGTTGGACGTCGCATACAGGATCCAGACGTACTGGCCGCTTTTATGCAGCTCCTCAACGACGAAGTTCTTCTTTTCGATCAGACTCAGCTTTTTGAAGCTTTCCGCCGGCAGACGGCCCATTCCGAACGAAATATACTGGCACTCATGCATCGCCTCAAATCCATAGCTCCGCACTTTTTCCAAAGCGATTTCATCGTTGTCCGTCAAGGTCATCAGCTCGTGCGTATCTGCGATCATCGCAAACTGCTCGTTGACTTCCTTGATAAACGCTTCAATTTCCGCTTCTTCATAGCTGCGGCTGACCGGTCCGGCTTTCAGCTCGAAACCGACGCTATGGCCAATATTTTTCAGCTGGTTCAGGTATTCGTTGTAGACGTTTTCGTCCTGCAGCGCCTTGCCGCCGTTCTCATCGTTGATCAGATGCGCCGCCGGTTCCGGATGGAACTGGGCGTAGGACACGCAGCGTTCCAGCACGTCCTGAAACTGATCGGCTCCGGCATGCACCGTCGCCAGCTTCATTTTTACGATTGACATAAGCTCCCCCTTTCTTCTTAATAAATCAACAGCCGGTTAATCTTATCGGCCGGGATTCCATAGCGGACACCCTCGATAATATCAACGACGTTTTGAATTTCCGTTTCCGACAATACCAGATACGCGATCAGCACGATGTCCGGATTGGTCGAAAACATCATGTGCCGCTTGTTCAGGTTATAATTGATCGACTGCGCGTGATATTCAATATACGCGAAGTTGGAAGAATCCAGATAGTTGTGATAAGCGGAACGGGCCAGCCGTTCCATGAATTCCTCAGCGTTGCAGTGATCGATCATATCCTCTAATTCCCGTTTCGGTATCCGCAGGTAAACCGGATTGATGACTTTTTTGATCTGCGCGGGCGTCGCGTTGAAATACCGTTTAGAACGATAGATCCGCGTGATGTTGTCCAATTCGATCTGGGTCAGGAAAATTTCCCGGATCTCCTTTTTCACCTTGCCGCTGAACTCCTGATCGACGATCTTCATGACCTGATCGTAGAAATATTTCCGCAGGACGCTTTCGCAGGCCGTATAATCAAAATCTTCCATGTTCGTCACGGAGAACGGCCGGATCAGATCGGCATACGGCGTTTTAGCCAGCACCTCCAGCAGCGCGCTGAAATCGCGGACCTGGGCCAACGCCCGGATATCGAACGACGTACTCTTTTCGATATACAGCGGCAGCTCGCCGATCATCTTGTAGTTATCTTCATCATTAAAGGCGCGGATGCAGGCCATGATCTGCTCGACCTCGCTCATCATGATGCCGTAGCGATAAAACTTATCCCCACTGGTACTGGCATACCGTAAAAGCCGGGACAGCCGGGTTCCCAGATCCCGCCGGATCAGCATTTCCAGCTGACCGCGGTGCAGTCCGGTCTCACTGTATCCTTCCAGCGCTTCCCGAAACAACGTTTCGTTCTTAAGATAAGAAGCGATTTCCGGAATTGATTTCTTCTGCAGCAGCTGCTGATAATCCGAAGCCGTCAGCCGTTTTCCAAACATCGCCTTGGCTTTGGTCGCCATCGCTGCATTCGATGCGGTTCCCATGGCACCCCTCCTTTTTAACTTGGTCGTTCGCTGGCCTGTTTAGATTTCCAAACAGCGGCGAACCAGCTCTTTCCGCCATTCCTCTTTCTTCTCCAGATAATGGGCCTGAAGCCGTTTCAGCTCCTGCTCATATTCTTTCAAATTCTCGGATTCCACCTGACTGATCTGATAATCCAGCTCGGCTTTTTTGGCGTCGACCCGCTGGTGAACTTCCTTCCACGCGTCTTCGCTGATCTGCTTCTCCGTATCGGCGATTTTCCGCTTCAGCTCAAACTTCATCCGATGCGCTTCTTCCACCGCTTCCCGCGTCTTCTGATCCGTTTGAATCAGATCCAGGATTTCAGATTCCATAGCACGACCTCCCTCCCTTGTCTAAAGCACGCCATTTAGTATATTCCTTTCAAAATCAATTTTCAATAATGGAAAAATTGAATCCTTAAATTTTACCGCATTGACTAAAAATCGTACCAATGTTGAGAATGATATTCTTAAAAATCCGGAATGAAATATGACAATTCTGTGAAATTAGTTTCATCTTTCGCACAGGATTTGATATAATAGCCCACGAGGTGGCGTATGAAAAAAAATCAAAAAGCTTTATTGAGCTTCACGTTGGCAGCGCTGGTTTTCAGCGCCGGATGCGCCTTTTTTTCTGACAATCCGTTGTTGACGTTTATCGATGTTCTGTCGATCCTCAGTCTGGTTCTGCTTGTCGGGGGACTGGTTGAGTTTTTGATCCACGGCGGTTATTTTGATTTTATGACCTATTCGTTTTCTTCGGCGAAGAACTTGTTGACGCGGCATCCTGAGGCGCAATCGCAGCGGTATTTCGATTACGCACAGAAACAGAAAGAACGCCGGGGAACCAGCGAACATTTCCTGCTCAAGCTGTCCGGCATTCTGCTGGGACTGAGCATTTTGTTAACGATCCTGTACGAAGTGATCTAACCCAATTGGTTTATCTCGCCTGCGGAGATCCGCGTTAAACGCCTGCGGGAAATTACGTTAGGAAAATACGAAAAAAGCTCTCGGCTGAGAGCTTTATTTGCATATGGCGGAGAAAGAGGGAGTCGAACCCCCGCAGGCTTTCACCTCTGCCAGTTTTCGAAACTGGTCCCTTCGGCCACTTGGGTATTTCTCCGTGTGCCTTCTTATTATACAAAATTCTTTTCAAAAAATCGAGTCCTAAATTAAAGAAATGCAAAAAAAGTTCAAAGGCGTTAGAAATGATGAACGATCCTGAATACGGCAAAGCTGAACAAAGCGGAGAAACAGGGAAGGTTCGCTGCCCCCTTTTGTTGATTTCCGAAATCAACTTGCTTTTGCCATTAACCCATTAGATCCATTATTTTCTAAACCATTTTATATCTTAGATTCTATTTTTCTTTTAACGTATCTCACTAAAAAAAATGGAATGCCGTCGCAACGTCACTCCTACAAAAACATATCTGTTTTTTGTTTCCGATATTATTCTATATCGCCATGGCTCATCTGTGTCAATCAAAGTTTTCAATCTGTTTCTTGCTTCTTTGCTGAACGCATTTCAGACTACAAGGAAGCAAAAGCATGATAACTCGAAAGCCCTAAAATAATATCCTGAATTCTGAGCGACTTCAAATTACATCAGCAATTTTAAGTTCTCTTCTTTTATCTTTTGCGAATTTTATAGAAGACCGTTAATTACTTTAATTGAAAAATCATAATTACTTTGAATTAAATCATTGTTAAAGAAGTATTCTTTACGCTTTACCATTCGGATAAAGAATAATTCTCTCAATTCGCATATTCTATGATGATAAACATTCTCGGAAACAATGTTTTTAGTATAAAATCTTAAGTGCATATCGATCGTTGATAATTCTTTTAAATAGCCGAAATCCAAATTTATATACTTTCCCAAATTATTTGTTTTGTCTGATTTCATGATTATCTTGATTGTGCATTTTTTTCAGGCTTTTAACTTCGAAAAAAGGACGCATTCGTACGTCCCTTATATTTTTCAGACCTGACACTCTCTATGCTAATAAAACCGCGCGCAGCGCATTGAGGAAAAACTCCGGCTGGTCGATCATCGTATTATGTCCGGCATTCGGAATCAGGATCAGCTGCTTCCGCGGTGCTTCGATTCCTGCGAAATATTCCTGCGCGATCGGATACGGTGTCTGCCAGTCCTGATCGCCTAACAAATAGTAGACCGGGACTTCGTAATGCCGGTCCAGCGCTTCCAGATCAAAGCCCGTCAGTTCCTGAAGCAATGGCAGCTGCAGCTTGAAATCGAGGTTGAAGTAGACTGAAAACTCGCCGGGGTTAACGTCGGGCGCCGCCAGCATTTGCCACAGAGCTTTCAGCGAGATCGGCGCAGCGAGATGATATTTCCGCTGCATCCTGCGCACCACCATCATTTTATCCATCATTTCCTGATCAAATTGCGTTTGGGGATACGGCGTCAGCGCCAACAGCCGCTGGACATCGTGATCCGCTCCGGCAATCCGCGCTTTCTGCAATACCTTCTGATAGCCTGTTTCTTCGTTGCGCCGCATACTGACAACCTGACCGACGCCGACGTAGGCTTTCACACGGTCAGGATACTTGCGAATAAACATCGTGCCCAGCACGCTGCCCCAGGAATGACCGAGAATGAATATTTTATCCTGATGGTATTGGGCGCGCAGCACATCGCAGATCTCGCGCGTGTCCTCGATCAGCTGATCCAGCGTCAGTGAAGAAGCCAGCTCCTCCTTCTGATCCGCGTTGATCTGCAGCGTCTTGCCGCACAACCGCTGATCCCAATTCACCACCGTGAAATACTTCTCCCATTCACGCTGATACAGATAGCGCGTCGGCATCGCGGATTCACCCGGCCCACCATGCAGAACTAACAGCACCGGATTTTCATCGTTTTCCGTGCGATGCACCAGGTACTGTTGAATGCCGTTGATCATCCGGTATTCCTTCAGCTCAAACCCGGTGTCGTGATCAAAGCGCTGCTTTCGCTGATTAGCCTTGCGCTGCACGGCATACGCCATTCCCACCGCAGCGGCGGTGCCGAAAGTTGTCAGTAAACATTTTGTACTGAGTTTCATGTATGAAGTCCTCCTTTATTGGATTACCCGTTCCACGCTGACCACGCTGTTCACCTTTTTGAGATTGGCGATCAGCGTTTTTAAATGATCGTAATCGTCGACCAGCAGCATGATTTTCGTCGATACCGTCAATTCTTCCTGATTGACGGAGGAATTGATATTCTGCAGCGATGCTTTGCATTGCGAGATGACTGTCATCAGATCGGTTAACAGGAAATTTCGGTCGTGGCTGTAAATCTGAATCGTCGCTTCATATTTGCGTGGTTCGCGGCGGTCGTCCCATTCCACGTCGATCAGCCGTGATTTCTCGTTGGCGACGTTCGGACAATCGCGGCGGTGAACCTTGACGCCGTTGCCCTTGGAGATATAACCGACGATTTCATCGCCCGGGATCGGGCTGCAGCAGCCGGCCAGCGAAATCATCATCGACTCGATGCCCGGCACGATGATGCCGGATTTGCTCGGTGCTTTACGGGCCGGGGAAAAGGAACGGCTGACCGTTTCATTATCCAGAATGATCGGTTTCTTCTGATTCGTCAGTTTTTCAATAACACTGATGACCGAGATCGACTTCACGGCGATCCCGTACATCAGATCGGTATAGGAGCCGACCTGAAACACCGTCAGAATGCTTTCAATCTTTTTCCGTTCAAAATAATCTTTTTCCGGATAGCCGCGTTTTTTCAGCTCGTCGCGGATGATCTGTTCACCCCGTTCGACAAACTCCTGTTTTTTCTCAACTTCCTTTTTCTGCAGGAAGCCGCGGATCTTGTTTTTCGCATGGTTGGTCTTGACAAATTTCAGCCAGTCCTCGCTTGGCCCCGCCGATTGCTTTGACGTCTTGATCTGTACGACGTCGCCGGTTTTTAACGGCGTGTTCAGCGGCACCAGCGTTTCATTGACCATCGCGCCGACGGTGGAATGGCCGACCTCGGTATGCACGCGGTAGGCGAAATCAATCGGCGTGGAGCCGTTAGGCAGCTCGATGACCCGTCCTTTCGGCGTCATGACATAGACGTTCGCCTCAAAGATATCCTTCTGCAGCGTATCCATGTATTCGTTCGGATCGTCGCTCAGCAGATCGCCGGTCAGTGCCGACAGATCGCGGAACCACGACAGCTTCTGTTCGATTTCTCGCTGTTCCTTATGCGGATCATACTTCGTACCTTCCTTGTAGCGCCAGTGCGCCGCAATGCCCATCTCGGCGATGCTGTCCATTTCCTCAGTGCGGATCTGAATCTCAAAAATCCTTCCTTCGTCGCCGACGATCGTCGTGTGCAGCGACTGGTACATGTTCGATTTCGGCACCGCGATATAGTCCTTTAACCGCCCGGGGATCGGACGGTAAGCCGCATGGATATAGCCGAGGATTTCATAACAGTTCAGCTTGGTCTGGGTAACGATCCGGATCGCTAACAAATCGAGGATTTCCTCAAACCGTTTGTTCTTTGTCTTCATCTTTTTGTAAATGCTGTAAAGATGCTTACTGCGGCCGAAAATCCGGAATTCGATGTTTTTTTCCTGCAGCATTTCAGATATATCGCGGATCATGTGCTTGACCTGTTCGTCCCGCATCGCCTTTTTTTCTTCGACCAAATGCGCGATCTCATAGTATTTCTCGCGGTCGAGATAGTAAAAGCTGAGATCCTCCAATTCGTTTTTGATCTCGCTGATACCTAAGCGGTGGGCGATCGGCGCGTAGACCTGCAGCGTTTCCGCCGCGATCTTCTGCTGCTTCTCCGGCGGCATGTACTGCAGCGTGCGCATGTTATGCAGCCGGTCGACCAGTTTGATCACGATGACGCGGATATCGTTGGCCATCGCGATAAAGATCTTACGATGATTTGCCGCCTGATATTCCTTCTCGTCCTTAAATTTCAGATTACCGATCTTGGTGACCCCTTCCACCAGCATCGTGATTTCCTCATCGAAATCCGCGCTCATCTGCTCGGCTGAAACGCCGCAGTCCTCCAGCACGTCGTGCAGAAGCCCCGCGCAGATCGTCCGCGGTCCGACCTTCATCGTCGCCAGGATATAACCGACCTGGGCGGCGTGGATCATATACGGTTCCCCGCTGCGGCGGAACTGCCCCTGATGATGTCCCTGCGCGTAGCGGTACGCCTTTTCAATCAAAGCCAGACTGTCCGGATCCTGAATGTAGGTCTTCACCTCATTCATCAGCTCGTCCAGCGTGATCATCGTATTCCCTTTATCCACAACCCATTCCCCCTTTTTTGAGAAAAACCGAAGAGAATCCTCTTCGGCTTATTCGTAGGACATCAACGTAAAGACTTCGTAGCCCGCCAGCGCGTCGCGCCCTTTCAAGCCTTCCAGCTCGATCAGGAACGCGCAGCCGACGACCACGCCGCCCAGTTCTTCGATCATTTTAATCGTGGCCTGAACGGTGCCGCCGGTCGCCAACAGATCGTCGACGATCAGCACTTTCTGCCCCGGCGTGATCGCGTCTTTGTGCATGTGCAGTTCGTTGGATCCGTATTCCAGATCATAGCGGTAGCTGATCGTTTCGCGCGGCAGCTTGCCCGGCTTGCGGACCGGCACAAAGCCGATATGCAGATTCGCGGCCACCGGACAGCCGAAGATGAAGCCGCGGGATTCCGGACCGGCGATCACTTCCGCGCCGACCTGTTCGGCAAACTTCTGAATTTCCGATGTCGCCGCGTGGAACGCTTCGCCGTCGCTCATCAGCGGCGTAATATCGCGGAACAGCACGCCCGGCTGCGGGAAATCAGGAATTGAAGCAATATATTTTTTAAAGTCCATGGATGGATGCCTCCTATAATACCGTTATTATAACAAATTTTTATCAAATTGAACCGTTTTATTCAACAGTTTCCACAAGAATCGAGCATTTTTCCCGCCCGCGGAAGCGATTGATCTGCAGTTGACCGATCCAGCTGGCTGGATGAGGATTGTCCAGCTCCCGGTTAAAGCTGATCGCGTCGATCAAATCGACGCCATTGGTCGTCTGCCACTTCGGATAAACTTCCTTCATTTTGGCGTATTGCAGGATCGTCAGTCCGCTGACCTCAAAGGTCACCGGCTCAAACTGCTGCCCAAACGGAGCCAGCTGATCCAGCTCATGCAGCGCGGTCAGATTGATTTCCTGAGCGCTGACCGGCAATACCTGAAGCGTCGGCTCCGGCAGCGCCAGATCCAACGTTTCCATCTTGGCCAGAATCGCCTGCCTTAACGGTTCCAGCTGATCCGCGGCGACTTCGATGCCAGCGGCCTGAGCATGACCGCCAAACTGGATCAGATAACCGCGCAGATCCTCGAAAAAGACCTGGATATCCAACCCCGGCACGCTGCGCACCGAGCCTTTGTAGCCCTGGGCGCTGGGCGCCAGCACGAGTGTCGGCCGGTGCGTTTCGTTCATGATCCGGCCCGCGACCAAGCCGATGATGCCTTCATGGAATTCTTTGTCCGCAATCACATGAAAAGCGTCTTCAGGATGCATCTGTTCCATCGCCGTTTTGGTCATCTTATCGCTCATCTGGCGGCGCTTCTGATTAATCTGGCGGATCTGCGCCGCTGCGGATTCGATCTGCGCCGGATCTTCCAGCAGCAGATAGCGCACGATGTTGTTGATATTGCACAGCTCGGCCAGCCGGCCGGCGGCATTGAGCTTCGGCACGATCTGGTAGGCAACTTCCTTCTCCGTCCACAGTTCGCATTTCTTGTCATTGAGCGCTTCAATCGCCGTAAACTGGCGCTCGTTAAGATATTTCAGTCCCAGCCGCACCAGAATCCGGTTTTCTTCCCACAGCGGCATCATATCGGCAATCGTCGCGATCGCCGCCAGCATGATCGGTCGTTTGCGCGGACCCGTCATCGCCATCGACAGCTGCAGCGCCACCCCGGCTCCGCAGCAATACTGCCACGGCTTGCCCATCCGTGTCGGATGCAGCAGCGTCAGACATTCCGGCTCCTGCTGGATTACGTGATGATCGGTGACGATCACTTCCACGCCCAGCTGTTTCGCCAGGGTCAGCGCAGGATGCGCGGCCACGCCGTTATCCACGGTCAGGATCAGCGAATAGCCCTTGTCCCTGGCCAGCTGCACGGTCTGCGCGGATAAGCCGTACCCCTCGTTAAGCCGGTGCGGAATGTAAAAACCACTGACAATGCCCGCCCGGTCGAGCGCTTCCTTCATGATTGCCGTCGCGCACAGGCCGTCGGCGTCATAGTCGCCGGCGATCAACACTTTTTCATGGCGCTGGCGCGCAGTGTCCAGGCGTTTTAAAATCTGCGTCAGTTCCGGGCTTTGACAAGGATGCAGCGTCAGATCCTGATTCAGCACCTGGCGGATTTGTTCATCGTCCTGACAGCGGCAGGCCAGCACTTTCGCGCACAGCTCGCTGACGCCAAAATCCTGTCGGATTCGTTGTTCTTCTCCATGGGTTTCAATTCGTTCAATTTTCATATTTTTCACCTATTCACTCTATTTTAGCATAGATTGCGCCGTCTGTCCGGGCTGTCGCTTTCCTTCTGATGCACAAAAGGCGGCTCGCGCCGCCTTCCTGATGGTTAATCGTTGATGCCTGGAATCGTCAGTTCGTCCAGTTTTTCTTTTTTGACTTTCTTCTTTTTCTTTTCCTTCGGCTTCACATGCGTGCGGATCGTATACCACATCTGCGGCGCGATGAAGATCGAGGAGAAGGTACCGGCGATCAGACCGACGAACATCGCGAAGTTGAACGTGACGATCGCTCCGGATCCCATTAACAGCAGCGCGATGATCGGCAGCAGCGTCGTAATCGAAGAGAAGACGGAACGCACCAACGTCTTGTCCAGCGAATCGTTGACGATCAGCCGGTAATCTGCGTTTGTCAGCTTCGGCTTGCGGCTTTCTGCAATGGATTCGCGGACACGGTCGAAGACGACAATCGAGTTGTTGATCGAGTAGCCGATGATCGCCAGGATAACCGAAATCAGCTCGATGTTGATTTCCATTCTGAAGATGGCGAAGATCGCCAGAACAATCGCAACGTCATGAACCAGCGCGACGATACAGCTGACTGCATAATCCCATTTGAATCGAATCGTAATGTAGATCAGCATCGCTACCCACGCCAGTAAGGACAGCGCGATTGCGTTTTTGACCAGTTCACGGCCGACGACCGGTGTGACGACGTTATCATTCGGCTCAATTCCGTATTTCGCCGTCAGCGTTTCCTTGATCGAAGTCAGCTGATCCTGTTCCAACGCCTGGTTCAGCGTGACGTAAACAACCTTATCGCCGGAAGCCTGCACGCGGCTCGGCTTGTAGCCCAGCGCTTCAAAATCGCTGCGGACCTCATTGGTATTCAGCGTTTCATTGGACGTGACGGTAATCTTCGTGCCGCTGGAGAAGTCGATGCCCAGATTCAGCGCACCCTTGCCGCCGAAACCGTTGACGCAGATCATCACGACAGCGGCCGCCAGGATAATCAGGCTGGTTGTGATAAAATATTTCGCCTTGCCGACAAAGTCGACTTTCTTAAACGGACCGAAATAGAACTGTTCCTGACGCTTGGCCACATCCGGAATATTCGACTGCTTCACGCCGAACCAGGTCTTCTTGTTGTCCAGCGCGCCGGACTTCACGATCTGATTGACTAAGAAGCGGGAGACATACACGTTTAACACCATCGTGCAGAAAACGGTGACCATCAGCATCGTCGCAAAGCCCTTGACTGCGCCGGTGCCGAAGATATACATGATCAACGCCGCTAAGAGCGTCGTGAACTGCGCATCGAAGATTGTCGCAAACGAAGTCGACTGCCCTTCTTTGACGGCATTCTGGACAGAACGGCCGGCGTACAGCTCGTCTTTAATTCGCTCGAAGGTGATGATGTTCGCGTCCACGGTCATGCCGACGCCTAAAACCAGCGCCGCGATGCCCGGCAGCGTAAAGACACCGCCCATGCCGCCGTAAATCGCGAAGACCGCGAAGATATACAGCGCCAGCATCACGTCGGCGATCACGCCCGCGAAACGGTAGACAACCAACATGAAGATCATGACTAATGCCACGCCGACGATGCCCGCCGTCGCGGTTTTGTTAAACGCGCCGATGCCGTAGTCGGCACTGACGACGTTGGAGTAAATTTCTGTCATTTTGACAGGCAGGCTGCCGGAATTGATCAGCTCCGCCAGCTCGCGCGCTTCGCTTTCCGTAAAGCCGCCGCTGATGACGCAGTCGCCGGAAATCGCCGATTTGACCTGCGCCGCGCTGATATACTTCGCTTCGCCCCCGGCCTGCGCTACGGCCGCTTCCTTGACATAGGAATCGCCGTCTTCATAATCCAGCCAGACGATCATAATGTTGTTGCCGGTTCCCATTTCGGAAACCTTCTGCGTGATTTCCGCAAACTTCGCCTGATCGGCAATTTTTAAGCTGACGACCGGCGCGCCGTTTTCATACCCTAAAGAAGCGCCGCCTTCCTTGATGATGCTCGCATCGGAAAGCAGGTTGTCGTTGACGTCGCGGAACGTTAAGTTCGCGGTCGAGGAAATCACCCGCCGGGCTTCCTCCTGATCCTTGACCCCCGCCAGCTGCACGCGGATGCGGTCATTGCCTTCAATCAAAATCTGAGGTTCGCTGACCCCCAGTACGTTAATGCGCTTGCTGACGCTTTCCGCCACTGCGGACATCGCCGGCAAATCTTTGCCTTCCTGCAACGGACTGATCTGATAGACGATCTCAAAGCCGCCCTGCAAATCCAAACCCAGCGTCGTGTTCTTGGCGACATCCTGCGCGAAGATGCCGATCATTGCAAAGATGGCAACAACAGTCACGACGAAGACCGTTAAACGACTTGTTCTTGTCCCCTTTTTCATACGTTTCTTCCTCCTATTAAATCGCTAAACTCTGATAATTCTTGATGATACCCTTCAATAATCGCCTGCTTTGACAAAAAGCGGACAATCTGATCTGCCGATAAAGATAATATATCATTTACAGCCTCGTGTAAAGTCTTCGGTTGATTCCTTTTCCACACCAGCTTCTGCATGACATCCTCAAGATTTTTATAGTTTAGGCCGGGAAGCTGTTCACGCTGCAGCTGCTGCAGCTTCAGCATCAGAGTGAGCTGAATCTGCTTATTTTTCAGATCCAGGGATTCCATCTGAACTCTCCCCTTTCTTAATCATACTTATTTATTATAAATCATACTTTATAAAAAGTGGAGGAAAAAGTAATGAAAAAAGAAATCATTCGATCAACAGTCCATCTTCTTACCCTTTCATTGATCGCAAAAATCCTTTCCTTTTTTGTCCGGATCGCCTGCGCGCGCATTCTCAGCGCCGAGGCGATGAATTATTACAGTCTGACGATGCCGACGACGGTGTTCCTCATCACGCTCGGCCAGATGGGGCTGCCCAGCGCCGTCAGTAAGATCGTCGCTTCGCGTCAGGACTACACACCGGTATTAAAAGCGTCCGTTCTGCTTTCGGTGATCAACAACCTGCTTCTGACGGTCTTTTTCATCATCGTGATCCCGTTGCTGGCGGCCGTCGTCTTGAAGCAGCAGGTTCTGATTCCGGTGCTGCGGGCGGTCGTACCGATCATTCCGCTGGTCAGTATCTCAGGGCTGCTGAAGGGTTATTTCATGGGCCGGCAGGAAATTATCCCGCCCACGGCCTGCCAGATCAGCGAGGAAATCACGCGGATTCTCTTTCTGATCGGCTGCTTCACGCTGGCGCCGACGACCGATCCGGTTAAAATGGCATCGATCGCGGTGTTTTCGATGTCGGTTGGAGAAATGGGCAGCATCGTCCATCTGCTGATCGCGCTCAAACGTAAAAAAAGGGTGCTGCATCACGTCAGCACTCTAAGCGATTCCTGGCATTGGGAGACCGTCAACGAATTGCTCAGCCTGTCGCTGCCGATGACCGGCAGCCGTTTAATCGGTTCCTTGACAAGCTTTCTGGAGCCGATGTGCCTTGTGCTGTTCGCCGGCGTCCTGCTTCAGCAGCAGCTGATCACAACCTACGGCCAGCTTAACGGCTACGTCATGCCGTTATTGACGCTGCCCAGCTTTGCGACGATCGCTCTAAGCAACTGGCTGCTGCCCTCGTTTACCTACCAGGCCAGCCGTCACCGCATGGACCATGCCCGCAAACAATTCTTTCAGATCGGCTTGTGCTGTCTGGGCATCGGCTGCGCCAGCGGACTGACGTTGTTCTGCTTTGCCGAACCGATCTGTCAGCTGCTCTATCACCAGACGCAGATGGTCGGCTTGCTGCGCTCGCTGGCCCTGCCATTTATTCTGTATTCGATCCAGCCCTGCTTAAGTAGCGTGCTGCACGCGCTTGGTCAGAGTCAGAAAGCGATGATCGACACGACCTGCGGCTGTCTGACGCGCTTAGCCTGCATCAGCTTTCTGACGATTCCCTTAGGCACGCAGGCGGTCGGAATCGCGTTAGTCAGCGGGATGCTGGTGACGACCGTGCTGCATCTCGGCCGGGTTCTGCGCTGTCTTTTTCAGGACGAAAAAGCCATTCTTCTGCCACAGGCATAAGAACACATCCGCCGGATCCGAGATGCCTTCGGTTTCCAGCTGTTCGCGCAGCCATGCCTCGTCCTTGCCGATGGCCTGAAGCACCTGCTGCTGCACGATGCCGTCGGAGATCAGCGGATCCTTCCACTTCAGCTTGCTGGCCTCTTTTTTCAGCACGGTCAGCGTGCCGCTGTTTTCCAGGATTGCGAACTGAACCTCCTCCGGTGTGGAAACGTCCTTATCCCGCAGCTGATACATTAAATCGTCGATCGTATAGCGCTGTTTCTTCATCTCCCGCTGGTCGATCATGCCGTTGTAAATGATCAGGCTCGGTTTGCCTTCAAAAAAGTCGCGCCATTTTTTCTTTTTCAAACAGGCCCAGGCGATGAGGATCTGCAGCACCGTCAGCGTCAGGATCGCGATCAGCGCTTTCCAGATACTCTGGTCAGGTTCAGAAATGGACAGAGCGTAAACCTCCGACATGACGAAATAAATGACGATATCCAGAACGCTCAGTTCGCCGACCTCGCGCTTGCCCATCACCCGCAGCGAGATGATGATGATCAGATAGAAAAAAATACATTTTGAAACGAGTTCAACATATTCCACTTTGACTTCCTCCTGTTGACATAATTCAGCATTTCCAGCGTAAGATGGGAGTGAGGTGACATCATGAAACACTTGCTTGACCCCTATCTCAGACTGGCCGCCGTCTTTCTCGGCGGTTCCCTCTTAGTTTCGTTCTTATTCAGCGTTTTATACTATTTTAACTGGATGGGAACGCCGATTTATCAAATTGGCTGTCTTTTATGCGGCGTGCTGCTGTACGCGGTATGCGGAATTCTATTCGCCCAGAAAGCCAAGCGCAAGGTGCTGCTGCAGGCGTTGGTGCTGTTAATCGTGCTGGTGGTGCTGGGCGTACTGCTGATGGAAGAGAAAAGCTGGGCTGCTCTCGGCGCGCTGGCGGCGAAGGGAATCTGTTTTCTGGCCGGCTGCGTTGTGATGATCGGCAAACATAATTAACGGCTTTTCCCTTTGGACGGCGATGAAAATGCCCATCGCCTTTTTTATTGCCTGAGCGCGGTCATCCTTAAAACCTGGACATGCGGCCCGGTTTTCTGGACTTGGATGATCCCCCATCAAAGAGAAAAATCATGGACGGAGCTGCCTGCCGCATTTTAAGCTTTTTGTCTGCAGACGGACTTCTTCCTCGTCTTTGCGTTGTTGAAGCCCAGAACGCCTATAACTTTTCAATTTTACGATCAATCGCTTGAGAATGAATCTGGGTTTTCCAACTAAAAAAGGAAACATCAGGTTCGCTGATCTTTCCTTTATCGTTCTGCTTTTTCTTTTCATCCGGAAGTTCCGGCTTTGTTTTCTCCGCCAAAGGCCGGTGATTCAACCCCTGGGCACTGAATGGCAAACGCTAGTCGTTGATCATCATATTTAAAATGACCTGATCGGTGATCCGCATTCCATCCCGGCTCAGCTTGCCGACAGCGTCGATCGTCTGTTCGATATCATGCTTGATGATGCCGGTATCTTCCTCAAACGCGATGTTGTTGAGCGCCATCTGATGCGCGATCACGCCGCAGCTTAATGCGGAAGCGATTTTGCTGGCACAGGAAGGCTTTGCCCCGTCGCAGATCATGCCGGAAATTGTCCCGGCTAAATTCGTGATTGTCATCTCGATCTGACGCAGATTGCCGCCGGCCAGCCAGGTGATCGCGCTGAACGCGCCGCACGCCGCGCTGACGGCG
>NZ_GG657561.1:587788-596776 GCF_000157995.1 Holdemania filiformis DSM 12042 | reverse complement strand
AAGCATAGTCTGTAAGGAAAGGAGAGTCAGCGATGAAACTAACACAATTGCCATCCGGCCTCAGCGCGGTCATCACGCGCATTGACCTGCCGCCGGCGCTGGCGGACCGGCTGGAAGCTCTGGGATTGCGGGTGGGCGAGGACATTGAATTTGTCCGCAGTGCGCCGCTGCAGGATCCGGCGGAATACAGCGTCGGGGGCAGCCTGATCGCGCTGCGTCGGCCGGATGCCGCGCGGATTTATGTCGCTTTGAAGAAAACCGAATGAAGACCGTAGCCTTTGTCGGCAATCCCAATGCCGGGAAAACTGCCTGGATCAATGCGCTGTCGGATGCCGGGTTTGAGGTCGGCAACTGGCCGGGCGTTACGGTGGAGCGCAAGCAGGCACAGGTTGAATGGAATAAGGAAGCGATCACCCTGATCGATCTGCCGGGTATTTATGATTTACAGAAAACCAACAACGAGGAACAAATCACCCAGGACTTTCTGGAATCCCAGCCAATCGACTGCCTGATCAACGTCCTGGACGCGACGCATTTACAGCGGGCGCTGCGGCTGACGCTGAAATTAAGGATGCTGCAGATTCCGATGATTCTGATTTTTAACTTTTACGACGAGGTGCTGAAAAATGGAATTGAGATCGACGCGGCAAAGCTGAGCCGCCATTTGGCCTGTCCGATTCTCTGCGTCAGCGCGTTTGACAAGCAGGCCGCCCGGCAGGTGAAAGACACCGTTCTGGCGATGCTGCATCAGCCCTTTGACGGTTACCGGCCGCTGCTGCCAAAACCGCTGGAACAGGCGTGGGTCGATGAAGTCAACGCGCTGCAGCTGGCAGAACCCTTTGTCTCGCCGCTGGCGCTGCAGAAACAAGCCTATCAAAAGCTCTGTGACCGCCAGCCGCAAGCAATGCATGAGGCGCTGTACCGGGCGGTCGACAGCTTGATGAGCCATGTTCGTCAGGATCCACAGCGGCGGCTGTTAAAAACCAAGCGGATCGACGCGGTGCTGCTGCACCGGATCTGGGGACTGCCGCTGCTTTTGGCGATGAGCTTTGGGATGCTGATGCTTATCTATAACGGCAGCGCGCCGTATGTGGCTTGGCTGAATCAATTAACTCTCTGGATGCAGCACGGCTGCCGGCTCTTATTGGCTTCAATGCCGGCCTGGGTGCAATCGTTGATCTGCGACGGGTTGTTGGCCGGGATTGGCAGCGTGCTCAGTTTCTTACCGTTAATGGCGTTTTTGTATTTCTTCCTCGGCTTGCTGGAAGAAAGCGGCTATATGGCCCGGATCGCGTTTTTAATGGACCGGCTGATGCGGCCGTTTGGCTGCAGCGGCAAAGCGTTTGTTTCCTTGTTGTTAGGCTTGGGATGCAATGTTCCAGCCGTGATGGCGACGCGCGTAATCGAAGAAGAAAGCAGCCGCCGGCGGACGGCGCTGGTCGTTCCATTAATCAGCTGCGGCGCGCGCTTGCCGATTTACCTGTTGTTCGCGGCGGCGTTTTTTCCCGGACAGGGCGGGTTGGTCGTGTTTACGCTGTATGGATTAAGCCTAGTCAGCGCATTGGTGTTATCGCTGGTGCTGTCGCTGCCGGAGCATCGCAAACAGCCGTGGATGGTGCTGGAACTACCGGTATATCGCCGCCCATCGCTGCCGGTGGTATTCAACAAGGTCCGCCAGGAAGTCAAAAATTACACCCGTAAAGCGCTGACTGTCGTGATGCTGGCGATGACAGTGCTGTGGGGACTGACCTATTTTCCGACCGGGGAGATCGCCACGTCCTATGCCGCGCAGTTTGGCAAGGCGGCGTCCGTGATTTACGAACCGCTGGGTTTCGGCACGCAATGGCCATTGGTTGCCAGCCTGCCCGGATCCATCGCGGCCAAGGAAACAGTCGTCGGTTTTCTGGCTTCGGTGTTAAGCGAGTCAACGGAAACGCCGCCGGACTTTGCTGAGGAATCCCGGAACCTGATTTCAGGCCTGGGCGAAGCGGTGAAAAACAGTGTCGTGCACCTGGCGGATTTCAGCCAGGAAGGGCAGGATGCCGGCTTGATCAGCGAACTGGGCGCGCTCTTTCCAGATCCGTTAGGCAAGCTGCGGGCCTATTGCTTCCTTGTCTACTGTCTGTTTTCGATTCCCTGCATCATGACGCTCAACGCTCTGCGGCAGGAATATGGAACGAGGCTGATGCTGAAATCCATCGCGATCATGCTGGCGCTGCCGTATGCGGTCAGTCTGCTTTTGTTCCAATTAGGACGCTTGCTGTTCTGGCTGTAATCGGTTGGATAGGAAAAAGAACAGAGTTATCTTGTGAAGTGCAGAACTTTATGGAAAAGCGCTTTCATTTTCGCTATAATAAAGCTACAAGAGGAACCTGAAAAGGAAAGGAAACGAAGATGACAGAAAAAACATCGTTATACGACTTTCATCAAAGCCACCAGGGCAAGCTCGTTGAATTTGCCGACACCTGGCTGCCCATCCAGTATCCAACCGGCATTCTGAAAGAACATCAGGCCGTTCGTGAACAAGCGGGACTGTTCGACGTGTCGCACATGGGCGAATTTCTCGTCGAAGGCCCGGAAGCGGCCGCTTTTCTCGATCATTTGCTGACCAACAAGATTGCCAATCTGAAACATGGACAGATGCGCTACAGCTGCCTGTGTTATGAAAACGGCGGCACGGTCGACGATCTGATTGTCTACCGGTTTGACGACGAGCATTTTTTATGTGTCGTCAATGCTTCCAACAAGCAGAAAGACTGGGAGTGGTTTAATCAGAACTGCCGTCACAACGTTCAGCTGCGTAATGTTTCATCGCTCATTTCACAAGTTGCGCTGCAGGGCCCCAAAGCGATTGAGATCCTGGGCAAGATTGCCGATCTGACTTCACTGCCGGCAAAATCGTATTGGTTTACCGATCAGATCGCGGTCGCTGGCAAGGCTTGTCTGGTTTCACGCAACGGCTATACCGGCGAGGATGGCGTCGAAATTTACATGCGCAATGAAGACGCGATGGCGATTGTCGGGGCGATCATGACTGCCGGAACGCCGCTGGGATTGATTCCGTGCGGACTGGGCGCGCGCGATACGCTGCGTCTGGAAGCGGCGATGCCGCTTTATGGGCATGAGCTGGACGCTGAGACCTCACCGTTGGAGGCAGGTCTGAACTTCGCGGTGAAGCTGGATAAAGCTGATTTTATCGGCAAGCAGGGAATCCAGGAAAAAGGTCTGACGAAGGTCCGGATCGGCCTGGAACTGCTCGACCGCGGCATTGCCCGCGAGCATTACGAGGTTCGCCAGGATGGAGCAGTGATCGGCCATATCACCAGCGGGACGATGGCGCCGACGCTGGGCAAAGCGATCGCGATGGCCTATGTCGACGTCGATCACGCTCAGGACGGCGCTGAGGTTGAGGTTGTTCATGGAAACCGAAGCATGAAGGCGCTGATCACGCCGATGCCGTTTTACAAACGGAAATAACGCGGATCAAAGGGCAGAAAAGGGCGAAGGCCATCGTTTGTGAAGCGCAGAAACAAGGCCACAGCGGCCTCAGCTTCCGCTTGAACGAGGAAACCTGCAGTCCTTGTCGGAATGGAAAAAGCCGGCGGGACTGGGACAATAAAAATAAAATAAGAGATGAAGGAGGACACACAAAATGTCAGTCGTAAAAGAAGGTCTGCTTTACAGCAAGTCGCACGAATGGGTTGAAACGCTGCCGGACGGCACAGTAAAAATCGGAATTTCCGATTACGCGCAGGACAGTCTGGGCGATATCGTGTTTGTCGACATGCATCCTGCCGGCGAGGAAGTCGAAGCGGAAGGCGCGTTAGCCGACGTCGAATCCGTCAAAGCCGTCAGTGAAATTTATTCGCCGGTCGCCGGAACGATCAAAGAAACGAATGAGGAATTGATCGACGCTCCGGAAAAGCTGAACGAGGACTGCTACGGCAACTGGATCTGCGTGATGGAGAACGTCGGCGGATTAGACGATCTGTTAAGTCCGGAAGCCTACAGCGAATATCTGACGACGCTGGAGTAGCCCATGAGCGATTACATTGCATCCAGCCCGGAAGAATTGCAGGCGATGCTCGATTCGCTGGGGCTGAAAGATTTAGACGCTTTAACCGGGCATCTGCCCGAAGCGGTGCTTTTAAAAGAAGACGGCTGGGATCTGCCGGAGGGCATGAGTGAATTCGAAGCGTTGGCGAAGCTGAAGAAAATGGCCTCACACAACCGGATTTATGAAGATCTCTACCGCGGGGCGGGCGCTTACCGCCATTACATCCCGAGTCTCGTCAACGCGCTGTCCAGCCGTGGCGAGTTTCTGACGGCGTATACGCCGTATCAGGCGGAAATGAGTCAGGGACTGCTGCAGTCCATTTTTGAATATCAGACAATGATCTGCGAGCTGACGGGCATGGACGTCAGTAACGCCAGCGTGTATGACGGCGCGACGGCCGCGGCCGAAGCCTTGCTGATGTGCCGGGATCCGAAGCATCGCCGCGTGCTGGTGCCGGCGTCGGTGCATCCGCAGATCCTGCAGGTAATCCGGACGTATGGCGAGGCCTACGGTATGGAAATCACCGTCTTGGAATGTCCGCACGGCGTGCTGGAAGAAAGCGTGCTGCGGGAAGCGCTGAGCGAGGATACCGCCTGTCTGCTTTTGCAGCAGCCGAACTATTTCGGTTTAATTGAAGACGCAGAAACACTGTTTGCAGCGGCGGCGGAGAAAAAGGTAAAAGGGATTCTGCACATCAATCCGATCGCGGCGGCGCTGCTGCCGTCAGCGAAGGAAGCCGGCGCTGTGATTGCGGTCGGCGAAGGCCAGCCGTTAGGCATGCCGCTGAACTTCGGCGGGCCGTATCTGGGCTTTATGGCCAGCGTATCGGCGATGATGCGCAAGCTGCCCGGCCGGATTGTCGGCCAGAGTACCGATCACGAAGGCCGGCGGGCTTACGTTCTGACCTTGCAGGCCCGTGAACAGCACATCCGCCGGGAAAAGGCCAGCAGCTCGATCTGTTCCAATCAGGCGTTATGCGCGCTGAGAGCGGCGATCTACTGCAGCGCGATGGGCACGGAAGGCATCGAACAGGTCGCCTCGCACTGTGTCAGCAACGCCCACTATTTAGCGCAGGAGCTATGTGAAAAAACAAAGCTCAAACTGAAATATACCGGCGAATTCTTCCATGAATTCGTAACGGTCAGCGAGGTGCCGAGCGGCGTGCTGCTCAAACATCTGGAAGATCACGGCATCCTGGGCGGACTGCCGCTGAGCGATCACGAGATTCTGTGGTGCGCGACAGAAGTGAACAATAAGGAAAATATGGATCATCTGGTCGAACTGATCGGGGAGGTGGCCGCATGAGCCAGCTGATTTTTGAACGCGGAACCCAGGGACATCGGGGCGTGGCGCTGCCAAAGCTTCAGGTTCCTGCGTATACTTTAAAAACAAAACTGCGGGCTGAGAAACCGCAGCTGCCTTCGGTCAGCGAACTGGAGGTCGTGCGCCATTACACCGAATGCTCCCAGCGTGTCAAGGGCGTCGATCACGTCTTTTATCCATTAGGCTCCTGCACGATGAAATACAATCCGAAAGTCAACGAAGACGCGGCCAACCTGGAGGGCTTTACGGCGATCCATCCGCTGGCACCGGAAGAGGACGTGCAGGGCTGTCTGGAAGTTGTCGCAACGCTGGAAAAATATCTGACGCAGATCACCGGCATGGATGCGTTCTGCTTCCAGCCGGCCGCGGGCGCGCATGGCGAATTCAGCGGCCTGATGACGATCCGCAACTATTTGAAACGCCATCATGAAGATCAGCGCACCGTCGTGTTCGTGCCGGATTCCGCTCATGGAACCAATCCGGCCAGTGCGGTGATGGCGGGCTTTACGGTCAGGCAGATTCCAAGCAACGCGGAAGGCAACGTCGATGTGGAAGCGTTGCGGGCGATGGCGGATGAAACGACCGCGGCGCTGATGCTGACGAATCCCAACACATTGGGCCTGTTTGAAAAAGATATTTTGGAAATCACAAAAATCATTCACGACGCCGGCGGTCTGGTTTATTACGACGGCGCGAATCTGAACGCGATCATGGGTATTGCGCGTCCGGGCGATATGGGCTTTGACGTCGTCCATCTGAATCTGCATAAGACGTTCTCCACGCCGCATGGCGGGGGCGGGCCGGGCAGCGGGCCGATCGGCGTCAAACGCCATTTGATTCCCTATCTGCCGTCGCCGCGGATCGAAAACGGACGGATTCATGAAGACTGTCCGGAAAGCTTAGGCCGGATGAAAATGTTCTACGGCAATTTCGGGGTCATGGTTCGGGCTTTAACCTATGTCATGATCTTGGGCAAGGAAGGTCTGCGCCGAACAAGTCAGGTCGCGGTGCTCAACGCCCGCTATCTGGAACATGAACTGAGCCGGAACTATGATATGGCGATTGACCAGCCGTGCATGCATGAATTCGTCATGACGCTGAAACGTCAGCATCACGACCTGGGCGTCAGCGCGATGGATATCGCCAAGGGGATGATCGACCGCGGCATTCATCCGCCGACGATGTATTTCCCACTGATCGTGGAAGAAGCACTGATGGTGGAACCGACGGAAACTGAACCAAAGGCGGTGCTCGATGAAGCGGTGCGCGTGCTGAGTGAGCTGCTTGACTTGGCGACCAGCGATCCGCAGGCACTGCAGGCATGTCCAACGACGACGCCGGTCGGCCGGATCGACGAGGTCCAGGCGGCCCGGCATCCGATTCTGCGCTGGCAAAAGGGAAACGAATAGCAAAATGCTGTATTTTGCAGAGGGTCAGACTTTTGACCCTTACTTTAATTTAGCGATGGAGAAGTGGCTGTGCGATCATCTCGACGGCCGGCGAATTCTCTATCTGTGGCAAAACGAGCATACCGTTGTCATTGGCAAAAACCAGAATCCGCTGAAGGAATGCCGGCTGGCGGCGCTGAAGCAGGACGGCGGTTTGTTAGCCCGGCGCTGTTCCGGCGGCGGAGCCGTCTATCACGATCTGGGCAACCTGAACTTTACGATGTTGGTTCCCAACGATCAATTTGATCTGCATCGGCAATGCTCCGTGCTTTTGCAGGCTGTGCGCCGGTTCGGCGTAGACGCGCAGTTTTCAGGCCGCAACGATCTGACGGCGCAGGGCCGGAAATTTTCCGGCAACGCCTTTTATCATGGCCCCCACGGCAGCTTTCATCACGGCACGCTGCTCGTCGATACGGACAGCGAGAAAGTGGCCAGATACCTGAAGGTATCCGCCGCAAAGCTGAAAGGCAACGGCGTCGATTCCGTCCGTCAGCGCGTCATCAATTTAAAGGAATGCGCGCCAATGATGACGGTCAGCCGGCTGAAAACCGCACTGCGGGAAGCGATGGAACAGGTTTATGGAGAACTGGGAACGATGTGGGAATGGACGCCGGCGCAGATTGCGGAAATCAAAGCGCTGGCCCAGGTTTACCGCAGCGATGCCTGGCTGTTTCCAGAGAAATTCCAGGCTGATTTATGCTTGGAGAAACGTTTCGCCTGGGGTGAGATCCAGGCGCAGCTGCAGCTGCAGTCTCAGCGTATTTGCGCCTGCCGGCTGTATACCGACGCGATGGATGCGGCGGCGATCACGGAGCTGGAAGCCTTGCTTCATGATTGTCCGCTGACGTCCCAGGCACTGCAGGAACGTGCTTTATCCGCAAGTCCGCACCATCCGCTGATCCCGGAATGCATTGCGTGGATCAGTCAAGAAATAGAAGGGCAGGAAGCAAAATGGGATTAAAAACCGAGCTTGTGATTCTCGGCGCCGGCCCGGCCGGCTATGAAGCGGCAATTCACGCCGCTCAATGCGGCATGCAGGTCGCGCTGATCGAAAAAGACCAGGTCGGCGGCACATGTCTTAACCGCGGGTGTATTCCGACTAAAAGCCTGTTATACCAGGCGCATCAGCTGCGGATTGCGGCGCAGTACGCCAAGATCGAGATCGACGGCGAAGCGCTGCGGCTGCAGAAGGAAGACACCGTGGGGAAGCTGCAGAAGGGAATTGCCCAGCTGATCAAAGGCAATTCAATCCAGTTTCTTCATGGCGAAGCGAAAATTACCGGCCCGCAGACGGTCAGTGTTAATGATGAGATCATTGAAGCTGAGCATATTTTGATCGCGACCGGCTCCCGGACTTCAGTTCCGCCGATTCCGGGTATTGAACTGGCGATGACCTCGGATCAGGTGCTGCAGTGGGATCGTCCGCTGCCGCAGCAGGCTGTGATAATCGGAGCCGGCGTGATCGGTCTGGAATTCGCGGATTTATTATTGGATCTGGGGGTTGGGGTAACGCTGTTGGAAGCCGCTCCGCGGCCGTTGATTCAGGCGGATCGGGAAATCGCGCAGAATCTTCAAATGATCCTCAAGCGCCGGGGCGCGCAGCTGCATTGCGGCATTACGATTACCCAGATTCATGAAAACGCCGTAGACTATGTAGAAAAGGAAAAACCGATGCGCGCGGAAGGGGAATGGATCATCGCCGCAACCGGACGCAAACCGGTGTTATGCGATTGCGCGCCGGCGCTGGCGCAGGAGCGCGGCCGTTTGATCACGGATGCCTGCGGCCGGACGTCGGTTCCTACGATTTATGCCGCTGGGGATGTGACCAGCCGGATTCAGCTTGCGCATCTGGCCAGCGCGCAGGCGATCAATGCGGTGGATACGATGCTGGGCCGGACGCCGCAGTTTGATTTAAACTGTGTGCCGTCATGTCTGTACACCCATCCGGAAGCAGCGTGGGTCGGCTTGTCGGAGGAGGAAGCGCAGGCGCAGGGGTTATCGGTCATCGTGGGCAAGACCACCACCTTAAGCAATTCCAAATCCATGATCGAGCAGGCGCCGCGCGGTTTTGTCAAGCTGATCGCCGACGCGGTCACCCGTCAGTTAGTGGGCGGAGTGATTGCCGGAGCGCATGCCAGCGACTGGATCGGCACAGTGGCT
>NZ_GG657561.1:578579-587632 GCF_000157995.1 Holdemania filiformis DSM 12042 | reverse complement strand
TCATCCAACCTGGAGTGAAGCACTGCACGAAGCGCTGATGGACTTTGATCAGCATGCCATTCATACCTTATATAAACGTACAAAATAACGAAAAGGCGGGCTTTCTTTTATCGGAGGACCGCCTTTTATCGTAAGAATTGTAAAAATTTTCAAAACGGATCATTTAATCCTTTACTTTGGGGCACAATTTCATTATAATCATGGATAATACAAAAAGGGAAAAGGAGCGAATACTATGGCATATTACTATGATCAACCGTCTCATACCTTCAGCGAATACCTGTTGGTTCCGGGCTATTCTTCCAGCGAGTGCATCCCGACGTCTGTCAGCCTGAAGACGCCGTTAGTCAAGTTCAAGAAAGGTGAAAAACCGGCGATCGAAATGAACATCCCGATGGTCAGCGCGATCATGCAGGCGGTGTCTGATGACCGGATGGCGGTGGCGCTGGCAAAGGAAGGCGGCGTTTCGTTCATCTTTGGATCACAGTCGATTGAAAGTCAGGCGGCGATGGTTGCCCGCGTGAAAAATCACAAGGCCGGCTTTGTCGTCAGCGATTCCAACATTACGCCGGATATGACGCTGGCACAGGTTCTTGAACTGGTCGAGGAAACAGGACATTCCACGATGCCGGTCACTGAGGACGGAACTGCCAACGGACGCTTAGTCGGCATGGTTACCAGCCGCGATTACCGGGTTTCCCGGATGGCGCCGGAAACCAAGGTTGCGGACTTCATGACGCCGTATGATAAATTGATCGTCGGTCATGAGAGCGATACCTTGTCGGACTGCAACGATCTGATCTGGGAACACAAGCTGAACCAGCTGCCGATCATCGACGAGAATCAGCACCTGTTGTATCTTGTTTTCCGTAAGGATTATGCCACGCATAAAGAAAATCCAGACGAGCTCCTGGATTGCCACAAGCGGTATATCGTCGGCGCGGGCATCAACACGCGCGACTATGCAGAGCGTGTTCCGGCGTTAGTGGAAGCGGGCGTCGACGTGCTGTGCATTGATTCCTCGGAAGGCTTCAGTGAATGGCAGAAGCGCACGATTTCCTGGATTCGCGCGAAATACGGCGATTCCGTTAAGGTTGGCGCAGGCAACGTCGTCGACCGCGAGGGATTCCGGTTCTTAGCGGAGAGCGGCGCAGATTTCATTAAAGTCGGCATCGGCGGCGGTTCCATCTGCATCACCCGTGAAACCAAAGGCATCGGCCGCGGTCAGGCGACAGCGGTCATCGAAGTTGCGAAAGCTCGTGATGAATATTTTGAAGAGACCGGAATTTACATCCCGATCTGCTCGGACGGCGGCATTGTTTACGATTATCATATTACCTTAGCGTTAGCGATGGGCGCAGATTTCGTCATGCTGGGACGGTATTTCAGCCGCTTTGAAGAATCGCCGACGACGAAGCTGATGGTCAATGGCACCTATGTCAAAGAGTATTGGGGCGAAGGCAGCAACCGCGCCCGCAACTGGCAGCGCTACGATTTGGGCGGCGCTCAGAAGCTGAGCTTTGAGGAAGGTGTCGATTCCTATGTTCCGTATGCCGGAACGTTAAAGGAAAACGTCACGCTGACGTTGTATAAGGTGAAATCGACCATGTGCAACTGCGGTGCGCTCTCGATTCCTGAGCTGCAGCAGAATGCCCGGCTGACCCTGGTTTCCGCGACCTCGATTGTCGAAGGCGGCGCGCACGACGTCATCGTCAAAGACAAGAGCTCGATGAAATAAGCTTTTCCCTTACCCTGAGTGAAAGATCGGAAACTTCCGGTCTTTTTCTAAAGGGGGAAGGGGATCGAGATAAGTTGGCAAAATTCAAAAGTTGGTAAGAAAGGCAATCGGCGATTGCAAAGAAACCCGAATTTTGTTACATTAGGACTGGAATAAAAAGGAAGTTGAAGGAGGAATAGCGATGAAACAGGATATGATTTTAATTTTAGATTTAGGCAGTGATGAAAATACCGTACTGGCGCGGATGATCCGCGATTTGGGCGTCTACAGCGAGATTAAACCGCATGATATCACGGAAGAAGAACTGGCAAAGCTGGATAATGTCAAGGGGATCATCCTTAATGGCGGCCCGCTGAACATCGTCGACGGCAAGGCGATTGAAGTTCGTGATTTTATCTATGATGCAGGTGTCCCGGTGCTGGCAGTGAATTATGCGGCGGCCAAGGGTGAGCATTGCCTTGATCAGTGGCCGGCAGAGGAAGACGCGATGCGAGCGGTCGTGAATTCCTTCTTGTTTGACACCTGCCATGCGGAAGCGAATTGGAATATGAAAAACTTCGTTGCCGACCAGATCGAATTGATCCGGCGTCAGGTCGGGGATAAAAAGGTGCTGCTTGCGTTGTCCGGGGGCGTTGATTCTTCGGTCGTCGCAGCGTTGTTGATCAAAGCGATCGGCAAGCAGCTGGTGTGCGTGCATGTCAATCATGGCTTGATGCGCAAGGGTGAATCGGAAAGTGTAATTGAAGTGTTCCGCAATCAGATGGATGCGAACTTGATTTATGTAGATGCGAGCGAGCGTTTCTTAACGAAGCTGGAAGGGGTAGCGGATCCGGAACAGAAACGTAAAATTATCGGTGCTGAGTTCATCCGTGTGTTCGAGGAAGAAGCGCGCAAGCTGGAAGGAATTGACTTTTTGGCGCAGGGCACGATCTATCCGGATATCGTGGAATCGGGCACGAAGACCGCGAAGGTCGTCAAGTCGCATCACAATGTCGGCGGCCTGCCGGAAGACATGAATTTCGAGTTAGTTGAACCGTTGTATTATCTGTTCAAGGATGAAGTCCGGGCATGCGGCCTGGAACTGGGCTTACCGCATGACATGGTCTTCCGTCAGCCATTCCCGGGGCCGGGACTGGGTGTCCGCTGCCTGGGCGCAATCACAAGAGAACGGCTGGAAGCGGTGCGGGAATCGGATGCGATCCTGCGCGAGGAGTTTGCGAAGGCGGGACTGGATAAGAAAGTTTGGCAGTATTTCACGATTGTTCCGGATTTCAAATCGGTGGGCGTCAAGAACAACGCGCGCTGCTTCGAGTATCCGGTGATCATCCGCGCGGTCAATACGATCGATGCGATGACCGCTTCGATTGAACAGATCGACTGGCCGGTACTGACAAAGATTACGGATCGGATTTTAAAGGAAGTCAAAAACGTGAACCGGGTTTGTTATGATTTGTCGCCGAAGCCATGCGCGACGATTGAGTGGGAATAACAATTTAAGTGTTTTAAAGTCTTAGAATATGCCTTGAATAAAGGCTTTCTGAGACTTTTTGTTTTTTTGTGGCTATAAAATGGCTACACTTTACAGATTTTTTGTAGCCAATCCATTAGAAATTAAGGAATCTAGCTGATTGGCTACTTCAATTTGTTTGTTTGGATATAGATGACTATAGGTATCCATGGTTGTTTGAACATGTTCATGACCAAGTCTCTCAGCAATTAAAAGCGGTGAAAAACCTAATTCTACAAGCAAACTGGCATGACTATGTCGTATATCGTGAACCCTAATTCTTTTTACTCCTGCATTATCACATCCACGCTTGATTTCACGTTCTACAAAATATTTCGAAAATGGAAATAAGCGGTTATCATCTTCATGTAGTTTATATTCCAACGGTTGTAAAGAAAATCTTATGGTCAAAGCGATGCAAAGATAAAAATTTAGTTGGGACAGTTAAAGAAGTCATTCAGCAAGTAAGTTCCAGCAAGAAATGGATTTCTAAGCAGGCATTTGATGGTGAAGGCAAGCCTATTCTACAAAAGAATGGCAAACCAGTTTTAAGAAAGTCATATAGCGTTTTGCAAGATGATTTCTATCAAGCGATGAAAGAAAAAGGATATCTTGATTTAGAAAGAGGAGAACGAGGAAGTAGTGAAGAACATTTAACAGTCACTCAATTTAAAGTTGAACAAGAAAGACAACGCTTAGATAAATTGCAGAACCAAGTAGTATCCAATGAAAAGAAGTTAAAGCAAATTGAATCTACAACAAAGATTAAAAAACAAATACTAGCACGTTATGATGAAATAGACCGGATGGGAAAGGAAACGATTGCTGGAAATATTCAATTTACTAAATCTGAAGCCAACGAATTAAAAACTTTAGCAAAGCAAAGCATTGAACAAAAAGGAGTCATCACTAATTTAAAAAATAAACTTGAAAAAGCGAAAAAGGATATAAATATCTGGAAACAAAGATATGAACAACTCTTGGGACAAACTGGCGACTTTATCGAAGCAATCAAACATGCACCTGAATTAGTTAAAACATTTATTGATAAAGTGATTCACACTAAAAATGAAGTATCAAAGGGTCAGCAAAATAAAAAACATGAGCAGTCGTTATAGAAAACTTAGTCTTGGCAATAGCTGAGACTTTTAAATTTCCTATATCCATTAAATATATTGTACATAGATAGTGTTTCTTTATATAAAAGATAAAAAAGTGTATAAATGCAAAGATCTTATTTTAATATGATGCTAAATGGTTTATAATATTAATTGTCAATTATAGTACTATGCGAAAGGAGCAATTATGCCTAAAAATAAAATTACAATCCGTTCTAGTGCCGCTGAATACTTAACCTATGTGGCTTCGATAGGTGGCGAAGAAAGTAGCATGGAAATGCGTTATGAAGATGAGAATATATGGCTTACTCAAAAAATGATGGCTGTTTTATATGATGTTAGTATTCCAACAATAAACGAGCATCTTAAAAGTATTTATAGTGATGGGGAATTACAAGAGGCATCAACTATTAGGAAATTCCGAATAGTTCAAAATGAAGGGAATCGCCAGGTTGGAAGAGAAGTTATTCACTATAATTTACAAGCTATTATTGCAGTCGGATTCAAGGTTAACAATGAACGTGCTATTCAATTTAGAAAATGGTCAGGTCAAATCGTTAAAGATTACACAATTCAAGGCTGGGTAATGGATAAAGAACGTCTAAAAAAAGGAATATTATTCACAGATGAATACTTCGAAAGACAGTTAGAAAATATTCGTGAGATACGAATGTCTGAAAGAAAGTTTTATCAGAAAGTAACAGATTTATATGCAACTGCTTTTGATTATGACAAAACATCAAATACAACAAAACTATTCTTTAAAACCGTTCAAAATAAGATGCATTATGCAACGCATAGACATACTGCAGCTGAATTGATTGTAGAAAGAGCGGATGCCAATAAAGAACATATGGGATTAACAATTTGGGAAAATGCTCCTGATGGAAAAATTGTTAAAAGTGATGTAAGTGTTGCTAAAAATTATTTAACCGAAGATGAGTTATCATTTTTACAAAAGTTGGTATCGCTATACTTGGATTATGCTGAACTTCAAGCACAAAGGCATATTCCAATGAGTATGGAAGATTGGTCAAAACGTTTAGATGGCTTTTTAGAATTTAATGGTACTGAATTATTAACAGGAGCTGGTAAAATCAGTGCTGAGCAAGCTAAATTACATGCTGAAACAGAATTTGAGAAGTATCGTATTATTCAAGACAGGTTGTTTACATCTGATTTTGATCGCTATTTGTTAGAACTTGAAGAACAAACAAAAATATAAAGAAATAAATCAAAACTTTTTACTGCTGACGAAAGTTAAGTAAAAGTGAGATGTCTATTATGAGGTGTAGAAAGGAACATAATATGAATGTTTGTTATAACCGATTATTTAAACTTTTAATTGATAAAGGATTAAAGAAAACAGAGTTTGCTAAAGAAGTCGGCATTGGTCAAAATACTTTAGCAAAACTTTCTAAAAATGAATATGTATCTATGGAAGTATTAGTAAAGATATGCAAGGGATTAGATTGTAATATTGAGGATGTAGTAGAAGTTGTAGGGAAGGAAGATTAGATATGGCAAAGGAAACGAATGCAAATATTGGATTTGAGATTGGTAAATATATTGATGAAGCAATGGAAGCTATTGAAAAAGAAAATACAACTTTAAAAGGAGTTTTGCCAAAAAATTATGGTACTCCTGATTTAGACAAAACAGTTTTAGGAGATGTGGTAGATTTATTCACAAATAAAATTCACATGGATGGTACTGATCATGATATGGATTTACTTGGTAGAACATATGAATACTGTATAGCTGAATTTGCGGCTAAAGAAGGTAAAGATGGTGGGGGATTCTACACACCGTCGAGCATTGTAAAATTATTATTATAATTAATATACAAAGAAGTTTTTTAAAAAGATAGGCTTTTGAAAATATCAATCAAGGAGGGAATTTAATGTATCAAATTAAAATGGAAAATTGTAATAATATCATACAAGGAGAATTAACTATCGAGAATGGAAAACTTAACATTTTTTATGGAATAAATGGTACTGGAAAAACAACAATTGCAAAGGCAATAGAGTTCTCGAAGGAACCACAAAAAATAAAAGAATTACAATCTTTTTTGAAAGAAGATCCGGCATCTGTCTCAATCAGTCCGGAAATTGGAAAGATATTGGTATTTAATGAAGATTTCGTCAGGGATATTGTTTTTAAAGAAGATGAAGTTATACAAAATTCATTTGAAGTATTTTTGAAAACACCTAATTATTCTCAAAAAAAGGCACAGCTCGATCAACATCTTCAAGCTTTACATAATATTATGAAGCAGGATGAAGAAATACAAGAGTTACAGAAATTATTAGATCAGATTGCGGGTAAGTTTAAACGTAATATTAATGGAAAACTTAGTAGATCAGGTGTGTATAAAAGCGTATTGTCTAAAAGTAATTTATATAATATCCCAGAAGAACTAGATAGTTACAGGCCTTTTATTACAAATACGGAAATCAATATTTCTTGGATAGATTGGAAGTCTAAAGGAGATGCTTTTGACATTGGAGATGGCTGTCCATATTGTTCAGAAGCATTAAATAGGCTTGTGCATAATAAGAGGAAAGAGGTGTTCAAAGAGACTTACAAAAAATCTGATTCACAAAATCTTAAAGACTTGTTAGATTTGTTTGAAAATTTAAGGATATATATTAAGCCGGAGAAGTATGATGAATTGGTATCTTATGTAAAAAATGATGTCCCAGAAGATATTATATCGGCTATTCTTGAAAAGTTATTACTAGAAGTGGATGTAATGCTGAAACGGTTTGTTGCTATTGTTGAATTTGGAAACAGAAGAATTGTTCTAGCGGATATATCCAAACTTGAACAACAAATTAATGAAATGGAAATTCCAAAGAATTTTTTTGAGATTTTTGGTGGTGAAAAAACTGAAAATGTTATTAAGCGAATAAATGATCAGGTGGTTGAATTGCGTTCAGAAGCAGCAGTATTAAAAAGAGAAATGGGTGCATTGAAAGGTTTAATGCAATCAACAATACAAGCATCACAAGCAGATATCAATGAATTCTTGAAAACTGCAGGCATAAACTATGAATTAGTGATACTTGCGGAAGATGAAACCAATAGCCGTACAATATTAAAACAATGTTTTAGTGAAGAAAAAACAGATGTAACAAAAATACGAGATCATTTGAGTTGGGGTGAGAAAAATGCTTTTGCACTTATTCTGTTTATGTATTATGCTGTTGCACAAAATCCTGATTTAATCATACTAGATGATCCAATATCATCATTTGACACTAATAAAAAGTATGCTATTCTTCATAGAATGTTTAAGAATATTGGAAAAAGAGATGTTTCTTTTGATAGAAAAACGGTTTTGTTTTTAACACACGACTTTGAACCTATTACAGATTTTATTGTAGTAGGAAAATTAGGTGAAGAAAGAGCACAAGCTTCTTTTATTTGTAATGAACATGGAACCGTTAAAGCGTACAAGATAAATCCAAATTCAGATGTAAAACTTATTACAACGGAGTGTAGTGAAATTGCAAAGAATATAAATATAAACATAGTTAGTCGCGTAGCTTTTCTAAGAAAATTAAGTGAATTAAATGAACGAAATGAGGATTGGGATTTAGTGTATGAAATTTTATCTTGTCTTATTCACGCAAATGAGATAAAGAGAAAGGTAGGAAATAATATATATGTTGAAATTGCTCCAGAGGATATCGCTATCGGAATAGCTAAGATCAAGGAGTATATTCCGGACTTTGATTATGATGAACTCAAAAATAATATCTATACAAAAGAAGGAATTAAAAATTTATATAATGTTGAAACTAATGCATATTTAAAAGTGCAGTTGTTTAGAGAGATAAACGAAATATTAACTCAAAATGAAATTAAAATTACACAAATGGATGGTGCTTGGTATAAATTTATAGATGAAACATATCATATTGAAAATGATTATCTTCATTTTTTGGATATTATTAAATTCAATATTGTGCCAAGTTATATAATTGACAATGTGGATCAAATTGTATCTAGAATATAATTAAGAAAAGGGTGAATAAGTTATGAATTATTGGGCATGGGGCGGAAAGTATGTAGGTAGACGTTCGGGTGATTATCTTTATTCAAGTGATGGTAATCCCTTAGGAGTATTCTATGATGATGAATTATATGATTTTTCTGGAAAGTATATTGGGGAAATACGTAATAGAAATAGAATTATTGTAAACAAAAGTCATAAAAACAAACGAAAATCAGGAAGGTGCAAGCCATGTGGAAAATGTGGACTTTCGTATTGCGATTATGTAGGATATGCTATGTTATGTGGCTATGAGGATTTTAACTTAGAATAAAATCTTTTCAAATTAAATAATATTGAAATGTGGTTTAATATTCTGTGAGAAATATGAACACTGCAATGTTTTTGGTGTTTAGAGAAGTAAGTAAATTATGGTAATATAAAATCTTGTAGGGTTTTTAGAAAATGAGCTATAAAATCGCATAGGGTTGGAAAAAGAAAAAATGGATAGAGCGTCGACGCTGTAAAGAGCGAAAAGACGAAATATCCATTTTTATTTAGCTAAGGGTTCAATGAAGAAAAAGGATTAAAGCTGAAGCTTATCGAGGGTTAGAAAAATCATCAGTAGGAAGTGAGGAATTCTTTTTGCGGTAATGACCGCGTTTCTTCCCCTCCTGCCGTCGTGAT
>NZ_GG657561.1:560749-577551 GCF_000157995.1 Holdemania filiformis DSM 12042 | reverse complement strand
GGGTAAACTTATTCAAAGGACTTCACTGAAGTGAAGTCCTGAATCATTGATATTATTTTCTACATAAATTAGATTCATAATTATGATGACCCTATATGATTTTAAAGAGGACCCCTACAACGATGAAAATCAGCCCTGTTTTTGACCCTACGCTATTTTAAAGACCATCCCTAACCCTATATGATTTTAGAGCGCCTAAATTATTATAAAAATGTAGCCAGTGGTAAATTTTACTGGCTACAAGTTCTTTTTTAGATAAAATATAATACCTATATATGCACTATGAGTACATGAAATTGTTGATTGGCTACATACTACTATTCCGTAAAGAATTAAAATGCCTTAAAACTGGTGAGGTGAACTAATAGTACGTGGCTACAATTCGGCTACAAAAAGTTTAAAGACGTACTGTAATAACAGAAATATGTGGATTTTGTGGACGGAATATGTATTGATAGTACGGAAAAATACGAGAAAATAAGGTCTGTAAGTCGAGTGGAAATAAAAAGTTTGCAGATCCTTATTTGATCCTTATTCAGTTTCTGTTAAAGAAAAGGTCAAGGCAGGATAAAGTTTCATTAAACGCTTTATCCTGCCTGCTTTTTTGTATGGGTATTCTGCCTACTCGAAACCGAGTAAGAATTCCTTATTTAAAAAAATGCGAGCATTATATTCGCCTGCTAATTGATAAATAGATAAGTTTTTAAAAGTAAAATGAGAGTCTGTTTTATGCAGCACTCCCATTTTTTTGATTAATTTAACTTTTTCAGCTACCTTTTTAGATGCTTTTTAATTTGTTTGTGTGTTAATGTTTTGATTGGAATCTATTCTGATTTTTGTATATCTTTCTAATTTGTTAATTTCAAAGTTATAGTAAAGCAGTTTTTCAGATAGTTCATACAACAGCTTTTTATCTCTTATATTTTTAGAATGATTTACATGGCGAATAATTTGATTGATTAAAATGGGAATAATGATAAACGGAGCGATGGTGAGTAAGAAAAGTATTATATTGCCAAAACTAAATTCACTTGCAGTACTCGGAATATATGTTGATTGAGTATATTCGATTATTGGGTTTAAAATTGCGAGGATAACGATTCCGAAAAAGGCATTATCTATATATTCCAAGAAATTATTTTTCTCCTTTAAAAAATCATGAATTCGATCTATTGTTTTATTAGAAATT
Organism: Holdemania filiformis DSM 12042; assembly: GCF_000157995.1. GTDB lineage: Bacteria > Bacillota_I > Bacilli_A > Erysipelotrichales > Erysipelotrichaceae > Holdemania > Holdemania filiformis. Next base: position 576,362 of record NZ_GG657561.1, on the reverse strand, counting down.
TCAAAATTATTGATCTGGTAAATCTCTAAAAATTCATCAAATTTAATTGCGTTATATAATTTCTCTACCTGAGTGCTTTGAATAATATATTTCCAATGAAATTTTAAATTTTTAATTATCTTTCGTTTATCTCTTGCTTCTTGACTTAATGATTCATCTAGTTCATCTTCGATTAGAGAATCTAATTTTTTAATTATAAAATTTTTTTCCGTTATGAAAATACAAATTTGTATAAGCGCTATATATATCATTCCAACCAAAATCATACTAAAAAGCGATAGATATAACCTGAATATAAATGGGATAAACTCTGGCAATGTTATAAAAACGCAAATTCCTAAAATTCCCCCAATCCCAAAAAATATGAATATTAACAACCATGTGTCTAAAACGAAATCAAATTGGCCTGTTCTCGTACATTTTCTACGATAATTCTCTAAAATATCTTCAATCATTTCATTACTCCTTTTTACCGCTTACTCCTGTTATATATTGCAAAACATTAAAAAGTTACTATAAAATTATATAGCTTCTTAGTTAAGACATATTAATCTAAAAAAGACTTGAAACTGTGTAGGATGTGCCTTTCCCATGCACGGAATGTCTAATAATATGCGTGGAATTGTGATATAAAACTAATTTACTCATAGTGTTACCTCTCTATCTCTGTGCAGTTATTCAAAATAATCATACTTCTATAAAAGTATAAAAACAATGCGTTACTGGAAATATATCGCATGGAAACAAATCCATCGAAATTTTGTTTAACTATGTCATGGCGAATTTTGGAATTCATTTTATGGCGATATTTTATGCTTATTTTTTCCTGATTCCTATTTATTGCTATAAATTTAGTGTGAAAAAGTATTTCTTTCCTGTAAAATGAATGTATCAAGCGCTTGGAGGAAATATGAAAATAAAATATGACAAAATAATAAAGAATAACCGTTTAAAAAGATTTAGACTTATACAGGATGCAGAATCATCCCCGAGTAAAATAGCTGACCCTTTGAACAGACAAAAGATAACTATTTCTAATCTCATGGATATGATTGAATATATAAACTGGGTATATGAGCATGGAATAAAGCCGGCAAAACCCAAAATGGAAGATAACAAAGAAATTAGTAATTTTGACGTGACTATGTCCAATCTTATGCAAATGAAAAAGTAAATTTTCGGACTTGAATCAATACAAAAAAAATGAAACTAGTTTTTTGATGTTTAAATGCTGGTAATAGGATTAAGATGAGAAAGGAAATTGAATAATGAAATTAAGAAATGCTTGGTATCTCAATGAGGAGGATCACGTAATTCAAGGTGATTTAGTTATTCATCAGAATCGCATCGCTGAGTTCTGCAATGACTCAGAAGAACTGGATTGCAGTCATCTGTTAGTTCTTCCCGGTATGGTCAATGCTCACTTTCACGGCACCAGTACCGTCACGCGCGGCTTGTTTATGGATATGCCGGTGGCGCAATGGCTCAATAACACGCCACAGGGACAGCTTCAACAACGATTTGTCAATGCGTTAAACCGCTGTACAGAAGAAGAAAAGATTCAACTATCGCTGTATGAATATATATCGATGCTGAAGCAAGGCATAACGACCGTTTTTGACTGCCGGTTGTTTCAACAAGATTATCAAGCCAAGAAAAGAGCTGGCGAGCTGTGCGGAATCCGTCTGACTTTGGAAGCGGATGATCCATCACAATTAGAAGATCAAGAGCTGTTAAAAACAGCGCTGCCGTTGCCGGAGGAAAGCAGCTGGTCACAGGATCGCTGCAGCCAAGCACAGTTCTGGAAACAAAATCATCCGCAGACAATGTTCAAAGCGCATTGCATGGAAACGGATCTGGCCGCTGAGGCCATTCGATCCAAAGGCTATCAACATACGATTGAAGCTTATGCTCAAGCCGGTATGCTCGATGAACACAGTGTTCTCATTCATAATTGCAAAGCTCCGGCAGAGGCGATCCAGCTTGCCGCAAAACGAGGCGCACGGATGGTCAACTGTCCAATCTCCAATCTAAAGTCGCAGAATGGCGTCAGTCCGCTGAAAATGATGCTTGATCAGGGAATTGAAATCGGGTTGGGCACAGATTGGGGAAGACTGCAGTTCATGGATGTTATGAAATGTGAGTATCTGCTTCTGCGGGATCAACATGTTCTCAATCCTGCACAAATCGTCTGGAAAATGGCGACGGAGTGGGGTGCACGCTGCTGCGGATGGCCGCAGACCGGCCGTCTGAAGCCTGGAATGCAGGCCGATCTTATTTTTATCCGAATGGACGAGCCGGATTTTCAGCCGCTGATCAGCACGCCGCAGTTCAGCGACGTCCTGCAGAATTGGGTCCTCGACGGCCGCTCAGAATGGATCGAACATGTCATGGTCGCCGGGCAATGGAAAGTCAAAAATCGGAAAGGCTGCGTTCTTAACGAAGCTGAGCTTGTTGTCCGACAGCGGCAGCTGATGAAGAAACTGATATCGGAAACCTTGAAGTAAGCATGGTGTTCATGCTTATTTTCTTGTATACTAAAAGATAAGAAAATAAGAAAGGAATGATTTCTCTGTCAATCTTAAACAAAATGATCCTTTCACTGCTGAGTCTCTGTCTGCTCGGCGGTTGTCAGAAAAATCCAAAGACAACACACGTGGCCGATACCAGTCTGGCGGCGGATACTGCGGAGGTCGAATATTACAACTCAACGAAAGCTCCGGAATGGACATGGCGCGAAGGGATTAAAATGGATGCCTATCTTTTAACCAGCGACGCGGAGCATACGATGGAAAGCACGATCCTGAACGGCAGCGATACCGCGACCCTCAGCTTCTGGATCAAGCCGTCGACAAACGTTCCGGATCTGCCGCTGATCTCCGTAGTCAACGAACAGCAGGAAATGATGAAGCTGACCAACCTGACGGCCCGGGAAGACGGAACTTTGCAGGGAATGGCGCTGCAGATGAAAGCTGAAGGACAGGAACAGTGGCTGATTTCCAACAGCGAATTTACGCTGAATACCCATCGCTACAATCAAATTGTGATTGTTTTTGAAGGAACGCAAGCAACGGTCTATCTCAATGGGCAGGCGGCAATGACAGGGCAAATGGGTGCTTCGATCAATCAGATCGAAAAATCTTGGCTTGTCGTCGGCAAGGATGCGATTGCTTACGGCGATTGTATGGAAGGCCAGTTCCAGGATTTTCAGATCCGGAAAAAGGCCCTGAGCGCTTCAGAAATCGAAGATGAGTTCGACCGTTTTTATCCAGAGGTATTGCTCAGTGAAATCACCATTCCGAATGCGGAAGATCTGCGAGAAAACCCGACGCTGTATCCCGAGGTGGACAGTCAGTACGAAGCCCAATGGACCAGCAGCAATCCAGCTTTTTTGAAAGTCGAAAACAACGAAGGCGTGATCACCGTTCCAACTCCGGAGCAGGGGGATCAACAGATTACGCTGACGCTCTCAACTAAAATCAAAAACCGTCAGTTCCAACGCGACTTCCCGATCACAATCCGGGCCCAGACGCCGGCAACCCGCTTGCTTCGGGACGTCAAAGCGCTGCCGATTACATTGGGCACATTGCTGAATGCGGGGAGTCCGCTGCCAACTGTGGGCGAAAATGACAGCGTGATCGAATGGAAGGTGGTTTCGGGTGAAATTCGATTGGAAAACAATGTTCTGATCAAAATAAATCCGGAAGACGAACGTGTGCCGGTCCAACTGGAAGCGACGCTCCGACAGGGAAATCAGCAGGAAACGGTGACGATCGAAGCCGTTGTGCTTGACGCTTATGCCGGTTATATCTTATCGTATTTCAACGGCGATCTCGGTAAGGAAACAGGAAAGCTGGCGTACAGTCTGGACGGTCTGCACTGGACTGATTTGAATCAGGGACAGGCCATTCTGACCAGTAAGCTGGGAACCGGACGGGTCCGCGATCCGTTTATCGGCCGCGACGCCGAAGGTCAATTTGTGATTCTGGCGACGGAAGGGTATGATAATCCTTCGATCTATGTCTGGAAAAGCGAAGACCTTGTGAATTTAAGCGATCATGGATTGCATCGGATCGCCTGGTTCGATAAAGGACTGTACAGCACCGGAAGCCGGGCCTGGGCGCCGGAAATGACGTATGATCCCGCTGCCGGAGAGTATGTGATTTATTATTCCGATGCGCAGGATCCGAAAAGCGGATCCATGTTTGCGGTGACTACCCAGGATTTTGAAACCTTTACTTATCCCAAATCGCTGTTCAATCCAGGCTATAAAGTGATCGACGGCACAATCCTGCGCATGCATGGTCAGTATTGGATGCTTTATAAAGATGAACGTGAGGCGGCGCAGACGATCTTCTATGCGGGCACCCAGGATCTGACTGCGGGGTTTACGCGCCGCTATGATGATTTGTTCATTTATAACCGCAAGTATATTGAAGGACCGTTTACGTTGCCGTCGCTGCATGAGCCCGGCGTTTTCTATCTGTACGTAGACAATTACCCGAATCAGCGTTTCTATGTCGCCCGCTTTTCTCAATTAGGAGAAGACGCTGATTTTGAGTGGCTCGCAGAAGGCGACTATACGCTGCCCAACAACGACGTCCGGCATGGCTCCGCGATCCCGGTAACGCAGAAAGAGCTTGATCGTATACTTCAAGCCTATTCCTGATTTTTAACGGTCAGGGATTGAACAGGACAGCTGAGATCGCCGCGAATCCGCGTTGGACAGTTTAATTTTAATTCATCCATGTTCTAATGAAAAACGTTTCTTACTCGAGCCCTGGCTTCAACCGGGACTGATTTAAGAAACGTTTTTCTGTAACAGCGAAAAGATCAAAGTTCCGTCTTCTTCTCTGATCTTTTGCTTCGCTTTTCGTATTTCAATGTAGGCCTTCCTTGCACCGCAAGTCTTCCTTTTACCAGATCAGGCAAGTGATAACAAGTTGTCATTCTTTGCCCCGGAAGGAAAGGGTCTTCGACACTTTAAGCTAATCCGAATTCCCTCCAGACGGATAAAATTGTACTGTGACTGTGACCGGTTAATCGGCCGGCCTCTCTGGCAGACAGAAGCGGATGATCCTGTTTCATCTGGCAGATTGTCTGAATATCACAATCTTTGATTCTCTTCTTCGACATGGAAATTTTGAAATTTTTGTTCTGTTTCTCCGCTTGCTCATCATAGAGACCACTTTGTTTCAAAATCCGGTAAACCGCATGACGCTCCATGCCGACAAGCTCAGCTATTTCCTGAGTGGAGGCTTGCGGACGATCCTTTTTCAGCTGTCGAATCTTTTCATTCCGCGCTTGGGTCCGATGATGATAACGGACCTGCTGCCGCTTTACGCCCAGCTTTCGTTCCTTCTGACTATTATAAATTCCGGCGTTGACCTGGACTTCTTTTACTAAATCCCGGCTGACGCCGAAGTGTTCCGCCAGGGCCCGTACTGACATTTCAGGATTTTTAACGCTCATTTCCAGGATGTTCAGTTTTTCTGATTTCCACGCGGCTTTTGTGAGTTCGATCCAATCCAGACCAGCCAGATCGCATTTCAGGATTTGAGAAAGTGAGGAGCGAAGCAGATCAGCTTTGATCGCTTCGGTTTCGCTTTTCTTACAGTTAATTTCAAGATAGCGCTCAGCGGCGATGCCATGGTCCAGGGCCAGCTTTCTTTTTTGCGCGTCGTTCACTTTGTTTTTCTTTAACGTATTCTTAAAATAACCAGTGCCTTCCTCATAATGCTGCTTTCCATGCGCTTCCAGGATCACGCCGAAATCCGGCAGATAGAAATCATAGGAAAACGACTGCGCCCAAGGCAGCTCTTTTCTGGAAGCTTCCTGGATATAATGAATTCCAAGATAATCCAGCACGGATTTAATCAGCCGGTGCGGAAAGGAGCGCCCGACAGACCAGGAACAGGCGCAGCCGATGGAATGCGTATGATGCAGCGTCGCAATCGCAATCGCTTTTTCGCGCACGTTACCGCAATAGGGACAACGGAAGCGAAGCTTTTTGTTTTGCCCGCGGGTGTATTGTCGGGCTTCGTCTTCACCGCCGGGGAAAAAGGGGATCATCCAGCGATCAGTTTGAGCGATGGAACGCTTGCCGGACAGAGGCGAATACCGACAGCGGCCACAGGCGCAGCTTTTTGGCGGCAGAACTCGTTCTTCCGCCATCCAGGTTTTAGCGCTGCACCGCGAACACAGGATCAGAACTTCGCGCTGCGTCATCCTGGGATTGGATTTTAAACGCCCGCGGCGCTGATCTATAATCGTATAATCCCGCCGGGCGTCCGCAAACCGCTGCCCCAGCGACGTAACAAAATCGAAATGGCGTGTTTGAAGGATCCTGCCTAAAATACAATGCTTAACGGAACTGGCCGGCACCGCGGGAATAATCCTACCGGCATACCGGATATCCAGCACCGCTTCACCATGATTTCCTTTTCCAACCCGCAGGATCGTCAGCAGGCCCTGTTGATCATCATACTGAAAGGGAACATCAAAGCCTTCGGACTGATTCCAGGCTATGAAATGACGCGCGTCGCGGGGAAGTCCGGATAAATCAACAGAGCGCATGGGATCACCTCGCTTTTATCCAACGGATTGTTTCTGAGATAGAACTTAACTGTAAATAAAAAGAGAATTATGGCTCAGTCTGCGCTGAAAATCCTGATGAAAGTGGGATGCGGAAAGTAAAGCAATGGGGAAGGGATGCCGCACTGTTTCTTTAGGAATATATCTTTTTTGCCGGAAGAACGGTCTTCAACAGGAAGAAAAGCGGCTGTCCTGCGCCGCTTGCTTGTCCTCTGTAAAAATCTGTTAAACAAGCGATCAGAGCCTTCAAAACATGAATTCAGAATACTTTAAATGGCCTCCGAGCGCCGCAAATCCTGCTTGATTTTCTTGAATGCCGCGTCGATCCCGAAATCTCTAACCCATTCCAAATACTGCTGAAGCAGCGCTGCGGTATGCGGATGCATGAACTGCTTGTCGCTGCCCTGAAGGAAATACTCGATCGGCGAAGCGTTTGTGTACTTCTCTTTCTGATACGTCTGACACGCTGCGATCCGGTCGCAGACCATCTCTGCGACATACCGCTTCGGCATTTCCACGCAAAATAAGCCTTGACATTGCTTGTTCCGGTCAATCCAATACTCCCAGTGATGCTTGTTATGCCCTTTGTGATGCAGCCAGCCCTCGGAATAGCCTTTGGCTTCTTTTTCGGCATCGATCGGCGAGCGGTAGCCTTGGAAATAACGCACTCCCGCCCAGAATTCAACCGGGCTGTATTTCGACAGATCATGAAGCAGACCCTGCTTGATCAAGCCCATTTTAAAGCACAGCCGCGTCACCCGCAGCTTGTGCAGCGTAATCGTCTTTAAATGTCCCCAGAAACGTGCGGGGAATGAGGAAGAACGCATATCGATCCTTCTTTCTGTTCTGTTTTCCATTCTATAGGAATGTTAAAAAAAAGGCAAATCAAAAGTCCGCAAAAAGGCATGAGAAAGAGTTTCAACAAACCGTTTTTCATGCTAAAATAATACAATGAGCGGAGGGTTAACATGAACCGACATAGTTGTAGAGAAAAAGCGATGATCTGTTTGTATCAGCATCGTCTGCTGAACAAACCGATGGATGAAATCATTGAGGAAGTCATGGAGATGAAAACCGGAGAGCTGGATGATTTCAGCCGGATTCTGATCCTGGATACCCTGGACAATGAAAACCGATATATCCAATACATTAACGAAACCTTAAAGGATTGGAGCTTCGAGCGCTTAGGCGTTCTCGAACAGGCGATCCTGCTGATGGCATGCAGCGAACTGGATCACCAGACGGCCTCGGCAGCGATCATCATTGATGAAGCCGTGCGGTTAGCGAAAGATTACTGCGACGACGAAGCCTACCGATTGATCAACGGCGTTCTGGACAGAATATGAGAAACCGGCAGCTGAGCGTCAGCGCCTTAGTCCGGTATCTGAAAGGCAAGCTGGATCAGGATCCGCTGATTCAGCGGGTGATTGTTGCGGGCGAGATTTCCAATTTCACAGCCCATCGCAGCGGCCATTGGTATTTTACATTAAAGGATGAGAAATCACGCATCAGCTGTGTGATGTTTGCTTCCAATGCGGCCCGCTGCAAGTTTATTCCCAAGGAAGGCGACTCCGTGCTGGTGCAGGCCAACACGTCGATTTTTGAAGCCAGCGGACAGCTTCAGCTTTATGTTACGGCGATGAAGCCAACCGGTTTAGGCGATCTGTATTTAAAATATGAAGAATTGAAACGCAGGCTGCATGAGGAAGGTCTGTTCGATCCGGCCCGGAAAAAACCGCTGCCCCAGTATCCGATGCGGATTGTCGTCATCACTGGAAAAAACACCGCGGCGCGCCAAGACGTTGTTACGACGCTGGCCCGGCGCTGGCCGATTGCCCAGGTGAGCGAAATCCCCGTGTTGGTGCAGGGGGAAGGCGCGGCCGCACAGATCTGCGCGGCGCTGCGGCAGGCGGACACGTTAGGTTTTGACGTCATAATCTTAGCCCGCGGGGGCGGATCGATTGAAGACCTGTGGTCGTTCAATGAAGAATGCGTAGCCCGAACGATGGCCGGTTTGCAAACACCGGTAATCTGCGGCGTCGGTCATGAAGTCGACGTCACGATTGCCGATCTGGTCGCTGACCGGCGGGCTCCGACGCCCACTGGCGCGGCTGAGATGGCAACGCCGCAGTTAGCTGAGGTGCAGAGCCATTGCCTGCGCCAGCGGCAGCAGCTGATCTATCTGATGAATCAGAAACTGCGCCAGCAGCGCCAGCGTTATCAGCAGCAGGTTGAAAGCCGGATCTTTCAGGATCCGATGAGTTTGCTTCAGCCGCTTCAGATGCGGCTGGATTACGACAGTTCACGGCTGCAGAACACAACCCAGCGAATCCGCGGCCAGCGGGCCCGGCTGGATCAGCTGAGCGCAGTTTTATTAAACCAGACCTCGCGTCAGGTCCATCTTCAGCAGCAGCGTTTGGGACAGCTGCGGCTGAACTTGAATCACCATGAGAAACAACAGCTGATGCTTCGCCAGCAGCAGCTGAAAGAAAAGATCCGGCTGCTGGACGCCTATTCCCCGTTAAAGATTCTGGGGCGCGGCTACGGTCTGATCGCTCAGAACGGGCGTTTAGTCCGTTCTATCCAGGAAGTCAATGTCAACGAGGAGCTGCGGATCCGGCTGCATGACGGTCAGATCCAGGCCCTTGTCAAGGAAAAGGAGGAACAAGCATGAGTGAAAAGCCGACGTTTGAACAGTCAATGGACCGGCTGGATCAGATCGTTTCGCTGTTGGAACGCAATGAAATCGCGTTGGAACAAGCGATCGGATTGTTTGAGGAGGGCCTGAATCTAGTTCAGGATCTTGATACCCAGCTGCAGGGATATGAAAATAAGGTACAGGAACTGATGCTGCGGCATCAGCCGAAAGAAAGTCAGGACGAAAACTTATGATGAACGAATTTGAAGCATTCCTGCAGCGCCAGTGCCGGCTGCTGAAACGTTCCGAGGTCAGCGAAGCGATGGAATATTCGCTGATGGGCAAGGGAAAACGGCTCCGTCCGCAGCTGTTGTTCGCGGTCGCAGAGGGTTATGGACTATCAGCACAAGCGGGCTTTATGGCTGCCGGAGCGCTGGAAATGATGCATACGTATTCCCTGATTCACGACGATCTGCCGGCAATGGATAACGACGATTACCGCCGGGGCCGCAAGACGTGTCATAAACAGTTTAACGAGGCGACGGCGATCCTGGCCGGCGATGGTTTGCTGACGCAGGCCTTTGTCTTAGCCGCCAACAGCAGCGACGATCCGGTCAAAGCGTTAAAAATCGTAAAGGAGCTGGCCTCGGCCGGCGGAGCGGAAGGCATGATCTTAGGCCAGATTAAGGATCTGGAGGCGGAAAACAGCCAAGCCGTGACGCTGGAACAGCTCAAAGAAGTTCATTTGTATAAAACCGGCTGTCTGTTTACCGCACCGCTGGTCATGGGCGCGATTCTAGCCGGTCAGGACGCGGCCATTCCGCAATGGCGAAGGATCGGCGCACTCATGGGCTTGGCCTTTCAAATTCAGGACGATATTCTGGACGTCACCAAGAGCAGCAAGGAGCTGGGAAAATCAGCCAGCGATCTGGATAACAAAAAATCGACTTATGTCACTTTATTGGGGTTAGGTCAGGCGCAGGATGCGATGACCGAGGTTTACCGTCAGACGCGCGATGCGATCCGTCAGATGAACCTGGATACGCAGCGGCTGATCGCGATTCTGGACGCGATGGAATTCCGTCAGTATTAAGTGAAGATAAGGAGGTTAGCGGAAATGGATTTAACCGATATACACGATCCCGCATTTTTAAAGCAGCTGGATCAGCGGCAGCTTAAAGCGCTGGCGCAACAGATTCGGGAATTCCTGATCGATCATGTCAGCAAGACCGGCGGACATCTGTCCAGCAATCTGGGCGTCGTCGAGCTGACGATCGCTTTGCATAAGGTATTTGATTCGCCGCAGGATAAAATCTTTTTTGACGTTGGACACCAATGTTATACGCATAAAATTTTGACTGGCCGGGCCGGCCAGTTTGACTCGCTCCGTCAGTATGAGGGGCTGTCCGGCTTTCAGAAACGTGCTGAAAGCGAGCATGACGTTTGGGAGGCGGGACATTCCTCGACGTCGTTGTCGGCGGCGTTAGGCATGGCAGTTGCCCGGGATCTCAACCATGAACAATATCACGTCGTACCGGTCATCGGCGACGGCGCCTTGGGCGGCGGAATGGCATTGGAAGCGCTGAATCAAATCGGCAGTGAACAGCGCAACATCATCATCATATTTAATGACAACAACATGTCGATTTCAGAAAATGTCGGCGTTTTGACGCAGAACTTTGCCAAGCTGCGTGCATCCAAGCCCTACAACGCGTTAAAGAACGATCTCAAGACAGCACTGAACCGCAACAATGTCGGCCAGGCGGTGCTGACCGGCCTGCAGAACATGAAGGATGCGGTAAAAAAAGGCGTGATCGATACCGGCGTGTTCGGTGAATTCGGGCTGGAATATCTCGGACCGGTCGACGGCCATGACATCAAGAGCCTGATTCAGATCCTGAAGGTCGCGAAATCTCATCAAGGGCCGGTCGTCGTGCATGTGCTGACGAAAAAAGGCAAGGGTTATTCCTATTGTGAGGAAGATAAAGAAGGTGTCTGGCATGGCGTCGGACCGTTCAATCCCCAGACAGGAAAACCATTGTCGGCGACGCCGGCGGGCTATCTTTCATGGTCTTCGGTCATCAGCGAGATGTTGGTTCGTTTAGCGAAGGACAACAAAGATATCGTCGCGGTGACGCCGGCAATGATCACCGGCAGCAAGCTGGAAAAGTTCTTCGCGGTTTACCCGGAGCGCGCGTTTGACTGCGGGATTGCCGAAGAACATGCGGCGACGTTCTGCGCCGGACTGGCGATCAGCGGGAAACGGCCGTTTATCTCGTTGTATTCCTCATTCCTGCAGCGCTGTTACGATCAGATCAATCACGATATCTGCCGGATGGATCTGCCGGTCGTGATTGGCATTGACCGGGCCGGACTGGTGGGGGAAGACGGCGATACGCATCATGGTGTCTTCGATATCGCAATCCTGCGTTCTTTGCCGAATCTGATTTTAGCTCAGCCTAAAGATGCCGGGGAAGCCCAGCAGCTGATGGCAACAGCGTTTGCCCAGCCGCACCCGATGGCGATCCGCTATCCGCGCGGGACTGCGTTGTATAACGAGCTGGCACAGGCCGAACCGATTCCGGTCGGCAGCTGGACGCTTGTCAATACGGAGCCGGATCACCGATGCACTGTCGTAACCTATGGCCCGGATGTCGATAAAGTCGTATCCAAAGTACTGACCAATTCGCTGCCGGTTCAGGTTGTCAATGCCCGGTTCTTCAAGCCGCTGGATGAAGTTATGCTGCAGCGGCTGGCGGAGGAAGGCAAACCGGTTATCGTGTATGAAACGGATATGCTGGCAGGCGGGCTTTCCAGTGCAATTCTGGAATGGGCTGCGGATCATCAGGCAGCGATGTCCATTCGGCGCGTCGGCATCGGCGATACCTATGTACCACAGGGCTCGCTGAATAAAATCCGACGTTTGGAATCGATTGATATCCTGAGTTTGTTCGATGTGATTAAAGAATACTGCGAAGCTTAAATCATTCCGGAAGGAGGAAGCTGATGCTTAAACATCTGTATGTCAAAAACTTCATTCTGATCGATGAGGCCGATTTGGATTTTGATGCGGGCTTCAGCGTGTTCACCGGAGAAACCGGCGCGGGCAAGTCGATTTTGATCGACGCGATCAGTTTGCTTTGCGGCCAGCGCGCCCAGGCGGGATTCGTTAAAAAGGGTGAAAACAAGGCACTGATTGAAGGCGTCTTTGATTTTTCCGCGAATCCGCGGGTGCTGGCGTTATTGCAGGAAGCCGGTTTTGATGGGGAAGAGGACATGGTCATCAGCCGGGAAATCGGCGCGGAAGGCAAAAGCCAGATGCGGCTGAATCACCGGGTGACCACGGCGAACTTCATTCGTGAGCTGCTGGGGCATGAAATTGATATTCATTCCCAACATGATACGCAATATTTATTAAACCGCAGTTCGTTTTTAAATCTTTTGGATCAATATCTGGATGACGAAGCGTTATTATCCAGCGTTAAAACTCAGTTTAAGGCTTACCGACAGCTGAAGGATCAGCTTGAGGAAGCACGGAGTCCGAAGGCTGAGCAGGACTTGGAATTCCTGCGGTTTCAGCTGAATGAAATTGAACAAGCCCAGTTGAAGCCGGGTGAGGATGAGGAACTGGAAGCGATCGAACGGCGGATTGCGGCCCGCGAGAAAATCTACCAGCGGGTAGCGGAAAGTCTGGAAATTCTGGACGGCGAACAAAGCGCGGTTCCGCAGCTGTACGAGGCGGCGCGGCTGACTGGCGGATTTCCGGAAGAAACGGAACTGGCGGAAATCAGCGAAGCGTTGAACGAGCACTATTACGGCCTGCAGGATTTGAAAGAACGGCTGCAGCGTTATTTTGAATCGCTGGAATTCAGTGAGGAACAAATTAACGAAGTTCAGAGCCGATTGTTTGAAATCAATCGTTTAAAGCGAAAATACGGCCGCAGTCTGAATGAAATTCTGGAAAAGGGAGAAAGTTTCCAGCTGCAGTTAAATCAACAGGAGCACCGTCAGGAATACTTGCAAGAGCTGCAGAAACAGGTGCAGACCGCCTACAAGCAATTTGAAGAAACCGCGATGAAACTGCGCCAGGTCCGGCAACAGAAAGCTCTGGCGCTGCAGAAGGAAGTTGAAATTCATCTGCATGATTTAATGCTTCCGCACGCACGGTTCATTTTGCAGCTGAAAGACGCGAAGCCGTCGGCGCACGGCCTGGATGAAGCGGACTTCATGATTTCCATGAACCCCGGCGAGCCGGTCCGCTCGTTGACGCAGGTTGCCAGCGGTGGTGAATTAAGCCGTTTAATGCTGGGATTGAAAACAATCTTTACCCGGCTGGAAGGTATTCAGACCGTCATCTTTGATGAGATTGATACCGGCGTCAGCGGTCAGGTCGCAACTGCAATCGGCTTGAAGATGAGTCTGTTAGCCCGCGACGCGCAGGTCTTCTCAGTCACGCATCTGGCACAGGTTGCAGCGTGTGCAGATCAACATTACCATGTCACCAAGCGTCAGGGACAGGATTTCACGGAAACCCAAATCCAATGTTTGAGCGAAGATGAACGGGTAGATCAGCTGGCCCTGATCTCCCAGGGCGAATTGTCCGATACCGCCCGGCAGGCAGCCCAGGAGTTATATCAACGCAATCAAAAGAAAGTAACGGAAGCACGGTCAGCTTGACTGTGCTTTTCTTTCGCAAAGATCGCCATACGGTCTTCCGGAGCCTGGCTTTTCCCGCGGGGGCATACAAAGCGTAAAGCGTGAACGCGAACTGAGCATCGGTGCAGACAATATCATTAAGGAAAAAAAGGATAACTCCGGCGTCAAGGAATAGAAATCAGCGGGCTTAAAATAACTTTCCTTTATAATGAATTTATTATATGGTTTAGGTCAGTTTACAAGGAACTACACGCAGACCACGAAACGGGGGCTGCTGACAACAAATAAAGGCTGAGTATCAAGCACCGGGGAAGTGCGAGATATTCAGCCTGTTTTGTTGTCCGGGGTTTCCAAAGGGGCACCCTTTGGCACACGACTTTGCTTGCAAAGTGTAGTGTGTTATACGCTCTGTCGGCGTTGCTGCGAAAATGAGGTTGCCGCCAGGGAGGGCAAGGGCATTTGAAGCAGCAGGAAAACAGGGCTGTGATTGCGTGGCGTGGAGCCGCAAACGCAGGGCTGGTTTCATCAGCAGATAGGGCGTATATGAAAGCCCCCGTCCCTCGTACAACGCCGAACTTCGGGACAAAGTGTCCCGAACTTGTGGATACATTCCCGTAAAAATTGAAATGGGCGGGAAGCCATTTTAGGGCTTTCCCGCCTTGATTACCCTTTAGCAAAGACAGGCAGGACTGTCAACGGCGGCGTATTTATGCGCCGTTCATCTTGACCGTTGACTGGCTCGGCTGGCTTTGCTATTTTCCCGATAAATAGGAAAAATCAATGTTAAAAATTCTGTAACAGTTATCATAATTTACTTTATCTTCTCCATGCCACCAGTTGAGTGGATAAGATAGGCTTTGCCTTAAATCTCCGGTATCTCTCATCAACGGTGGGGTAAAGGAATGTATGTATCCTTTATGCTCTGGTGTCTCCAAAATCCCACAAATAGCAAGTGTTTCAAGGATTCCGATAATCTCACTTATATTGCAGGGCAAAAGTTTACTCTCATGAATTTTTTTACATAACATAATACCAGTGGATTGGTCGCTCATCGCAGATGATATTGATATTATTTCTTTCAAAATATTTTTGTCGATATTCGTAGGGAGTTGTTTATCCATATGAGCAAATTCATTGAGATAAAAAATGGGTTTTCCAATCCCACCCCAAATTCCACCACCTCGATACTTGACATAATTATAAAATGTTCTATCCAGCCGAGATGGAACTTTGTCTGTCTTACCTCTATCAAACATTAGCCAACTTACAGCATATATATACGATGCTAAAATATACCGATACTCCATATCACGAGTAGATAAACTATACAAAAAAGAATTGGCAGCATCACTAAGAGAAATACATTTAAGACTTTGTGTCAAAATGCGTATAGCTTCTTCGTGCGAAATAGATAAATCCTCTAAAATGGCACCATGTTCTTTTGCATACGCAATTTCTTCAAATGATAACAGTTTTCGCTTCGTATCATCCATATAGCGCATTAGAATTTTTTTGCTTTTCTTATCCATAAACATTTTTCCCTAATTTTGGGCTCTTAGTTCCCTTACTTTCTCCCCCGCTGTGGCTTTGGATTTTTCAGCAAGTCCGACTTCTGTGCAATCTTTTTCAGCCACTTCTTTTCTTCTTCAGATAGCTTCTTCAAATTCAATTTGAGCCGCTTGCAAATGAACGCCAAAGCAGCTTGCTCCGGGTCGCTGTCTGGGC
>NZ_GG657561.1:557892-560262 GCF_000157995.1 Holdemania filiformis DSM 12042 | reverse complement strand
CCAACTCAATAAGGGCATAATGGCTGATGTCCTTGAAATTATCCCCCTCATAACTGCCCAACGCAGACTTGGAGAGGTGCGTCTGCTCCGCAAGCTGTTCCAGCGTCAACCCACGCTCCACACGCAGGTCTTTCAATCGTTCTTGTATGGATAGTTCCATGCACTCCCCCTCCTTGTCTGTTTATGTTACCTGTTATATCAAAGTTTGTTCAGATACCCGATTTCATCTAATTCTGCCTTAATCTCGTCCCATTCACTACGCTTGGGGTTTAATGCAACAATCATCTCTTTTGTCACCGGCACCCCGTCTGCAAGCTGGCGCACAACTTCCAAAGGCAGGTCGGCGGGATAAAACCACTTCCCGTATTCCACATAGGTCTGCGGATTACCATCAATCATAGAGAGTAAATCCTTGGAAGCGTCCTCACCAGCCATAGGATTACAGTGCCAAACAACGCCATCTTCCGTCCAGACGCAAAAAGTGCTTTTCATCTTTTTGACTTCTCTGCTATTCATGAGCTTTTGCAAAGCGGAAGGCATCCCATTTGTCAAATCCTCTATCCGAGGGAGTTTTTCTTCCCAATCGTAAAGTTCAGAATCTACACCATTGATAACACAGCCTTCAGATGTGAACATGATAATCATGCTTTGCTCACTGCCATCGGTAGCCCAAAATGTTTCTTTTCCCTTTCTCCATATGGGATTGTATGTATAGTGACGGATGAAACTCCATTCCTTCTCTAACATGATGATGTCCAAAGCTGCAAGCCCCTTGCAGAAAGCCTTTAGGCGATTTACATCAGGTAATCCAGACAAATTTTTCGTTGAAATCATATCGCCACTCCTTTCAAACTTTAATTGCCATCCAAGTACTTTCATTTTACCACAATTCCGAGAGCGTGGAAATAGAGAGTTTTCCGAGCTGATTTCCGACCTTATGGATATACGGGGCGGGCGGTCTTTTAGGTGTAGACTTAGGGTAGTTCATCGATGAGCTGCACCTTGAAAAATGAATGACCGTCCGAAAAGGAATACCCAGGCAGGGGAAGCACCGCAACGAGCCACTTCGGGACAAAATGGCGCTGTTGACAAAGTCTCGCAACAGCGCCAAAATGTCCCGAACTTGTGGACACACTCCCGTAAAAATTGAAATGGGCGGGAAGCCATTTTAGGGCTTTCCCGCCTTGATTGCCCATCAGCAAAGACGGGCGGGACTGTCAACGGCGGCGCATGAAATGCGCCGTTCATCTTGACCGTTGACTGGCTCGGCTAGCTTTGCTATCTCCTCGATAAATGGGAATTTTTCTTTTTTATTCGTCCAAAGCGTCACAAAGCTTGTCCATAATTTCAGAAAGAGCAGTTGGAATTCCTTCTTCCCAGTTTGGACTTTCTAAAACTTCTCCATCTAAAGCCATATACATCTCTTTAGGTATCTCTCTTTTCATTTCCTCTTCGTCAACTTCTTCTGTCCAGTCATAATCTGAATTATATGGATCATTTTTAGGGTCAAAAGCATATTTTTGATTTTCATAATATCCTGAAATATAATTTTTTTCAAGAGTTTCAACAATATCAAAATCTTCTAAAGCCCAGCTGTCCTCTTCTTCACATTCTTTTCTATTTTCATATTTCTTAAAAAATTGAGGATTCATATACCAATATAGGAATAGAGCTGTTCCCTTGTCAGTATCAGGCTGTTCTGCTATCCATTTGATAACTTCCTTAGAATTATCAAAGTTCCAATCTATTGCTAAAAGTTGTCTTTCTTTTGGAGAGTTTTTCTTTAAATAATTTATAATTAACTGGTTTTCTAACTCATCAAATTCATTTTCGTCAATCTCTACATTTTCCCAATCAAAATCTTCTCTTAAAATATCTTCAATTTTTAACATCAAAATACCTCCTAAAATTCATATTTTTATATTTCTTTATTAGTTCTATCAACTGAATTTTACTTTTCACCTATTGCCTTGAAACAGACCACTGCACCGCAAATAAAAAATATAATGCAAATAATGAGTGGGATTATTAAGTCTAATCCCAACAAACTACCTAAAATACCAGTAATTCCGTTATAATCCCACTGGTAAGGTGCCGCAGAGCATAGAATAATTATTGAACCAAGAAAACCCATTAGCTGCCACACAATTCCTAAAATCATTTTTTTCATACAATCACATTCCTTTATCAAATTCCGATTTGCTGTTCTCCTACTTCCGCCCCCGTTGTGGGTTTGGATTTTTCAGCAAGTCCGACTTCTGTGCAATCTTTTTCAGCCACTTCTTTTCTTCTTCGGACAGCTTCTTCAAATTCAATTTGAGCCGCTTACAGATAAACGCCAAAGCCGCTTGCTCCGGGTCGCTATCTGGG
>NZ_GG657561.1:541920-557405 GCF_000157995.1 Holdemania filiformis DSM 12042 | reverse complement strand
CTAACTCAATAAGGGCATAATGGCTGATGTCCTTGAAATTATCCCCCTCATAACTGCCCAGCGCCGACTTGGAGAGATGTGTTTGCTCTGCAAGCTGTTCCAGCGTCAGCCCACGCTCCACACGCAGGTCTTTCAATCGTTCTTGTATGGATAGTTCCATGCTCCCCCTCCTTGTCTGCTTGATAGATGAAAAGTTATAGCTTTTGTGCTCTATTCAGATGCCAGATGAACTAAGCATCATATTATTTGTAGTAATAATACCAATTTCCGTTATATTCTTTATCACATTCTTCTTGTGAAGCAAACGTACAATCTTTAATTCCTTGAATTGGATAATTATGTTTTTTCAACTGTGCTCTGTGATATAAATTGATTTTTTCGGTTAGTCCGCTTTGCTGTGCCGCTTTTAATCGCGCATTTGTAGAAAAGATGTACGATACAAAATAGTTTGCTGGCTGAATATATGTTCCAAATTCAATACTCTGTTCTATATCCGCAAAGTAATTTTTAACATCTTCCATGCAAATTTCTATTATTCTTTGCCATTTAATCTCCTGTTCCCTATTTCTCATTTTTTACCTCTACAACTATGAATGGACACTTAATGTATTTTTATTTTACCACAATTCCGAGAGCGTGGAAATAGGCAGTTTTCCGGGCTGATTTCCGACCTTATGGATATACGGGGCGGGTGGTCTTTTAGGTGTAGACTTAAGGTAGTTCATCGATGAGCTGCACCTTGAAAAATGAATGACCGTCCGAAAAGGAATACCTAGGCAGGGGAAGCACTGCAACGAGCCACTTCGGGACAAAATGTCCCGAAGTCCGGGGAGCGTGCCAACGCTGGAACACGCCGCAGGAATGGGGCAGGAAGCCTTTTCGGGGAGAACGGCAAAGGAAAAATGGAGGGAACACATGAGAGAGAACCCATATAAACGACTGCCGCCCATAGAGCGCAGGCAGGACGGTTCCATTTACCACATGACACCGGCACAGAGGAAACAGGCAAACGCCCTGATCCGTCGGGAGTGCTGCTGTTATGAGGACGGGAACTGTATGCTCCTTGACGATGGGGACACCCACACTTGCCCCCAAACCATTTCTTTCTCGATCTGCTGTAAGTGGTTCCGCTGGTCGGTCTTGCCGCAAATCGGGACGCTGGAAGCGGAGATTTTCCGGGATAAGGAGCTAAAACGCTGTGCGGTCTGCGGCAGAGTGTTCGTCCCAAAGTCAAACCGGGCGAAATACTGTCTCGATTGTGCCGCCGTAGTTCACAGGCGGCAGAAAACAGAAAGTGAACGGAAAAGGAGGTCTTGTGTGGACAGTTAGGGGCTGAAAAGTCCTTGATTTACAAGGCTTTGCAAGCACAGAACAGGGGCAGGCAATAGAAAGTACTGTCTACCCCCGGAAACGGGCTTCTAACCGTCCACAAAACACGATATGACAAACACCATTTATATCCATCAGCCGGAAAAGGCGGTCAGCTTTACCCGGCTTCCCAATTTCCTTTTTGAAGCCCCCACATTCACGCCCCTGTCCAACGAAGCAAAGGTACTGTATGCCTTTATCCTGCGCCGGACAGACCTGTCCCGGAAAAACGGCTGGGCGGACGAATATGGGTGCATTTACCTCTACTATCCCATCAACGAGGTAGTGGAGCTGCTCCACTGCGGGCGGCAGAAAGCGGTCAACACCCTGCGGGAGCTGCAATATGCCGGACTGGTAGAAATCCAGAAGCAGGGCTGTGGAAAACCCAACCGCATTTACCCAAAATCCTATGAAGCGGTTCCAAACACCGACTTCAAGAAATCCGGTTATGGAACGCCGGAGGGCTGAAAAGCGTACCTGACAAGTACGAAAATCAATCCTCTTGAAGTACGAAAACCGGACGGTATATAGAAATACAGAGATTAAAATATTGATTTATATTCTATCCATTCCTATCCTATCCGAGATATTTTCTGCGGGATTTTCCTGTGGAAAAGTCCCGGAAAGGAACGGAATGGGGAAAGGAGTTTCATGGCACAACATGCAATTTTGCGATTTGAAAAACACAAGGGCAATCCGGCAAGACCACTGGAAGCCCATCACGAACGGCAAAAGGAACAGTACGCCAGCAATCCCGACATTGACACCAGCCGGAGCAAGTACAATTTCCACATCGTCAAGCCGGAGAGCCGCTATTACCATTTCATTCAGAGCCGCATTGAACAAGCCGGATGCCGTACCCGTAAGGACAGCACCCGGTTTGTGGATACGCTGATTACCGCCAGCCCGGAGTTTTTCAAGAAGAAGTCCCCAAAGGAGATACAGGAATTTTTCCAGAGGGCGGCAGACTTCCTCATCGGGCGGGTAGGCAGGGAAAATATCGTGTCGGCCGTGGTACACATGGACGAGAAAACACCCCACCTGCATTTGGTCTTTGTCCCTCTGACAGAGGACAACCGCTTGTGTGCAAAGGAGATTATCGGCAACCGGGCAAACCTGACAAAGTGGCAGGACGATTTTCACGCCTATATGGTGGAGAAATATCCCGACTTGGAGCGTGGGGAGAGCGCCAGCAAGACAGGCAGGAAGCATATCCCCACCCGTCTGTTCAAGCAGGCGGTCAATCTCTCCAAACAGGCAAGAGCCATTGAAGCCACGCTGGGCGATATTACCCCGTTCAACGCTGGAAAGAAAAAAGAGGAAGCCCTCTCCCTGCTGAAAAAGTGGTTTCCGCAGATGGAGAATTTCTCCGGTCAGCTCAAAAAATACAAGGTCACAATAAACGACCTTTTGGCAGAAAATGAACAGTTGGAAGCCAGAGCCAAAGCCAGCGAAAAAGGCAAGATGAAAGATACGATGGAACGGGCAAAGCTGAAAAGCGAACTGGACGATTTACAGCGGCTGGTTGACCGTATCCCGCCGGATATACTGGTGGAACTGAAACGGCAGCAGCGGCACACAAGGGAACGGTGATTGATGGCAGAAAACATTTCACGCCGCAGCATGGCGGCACTGCACTTTGAAAATTAAATACGGAGGTACTATGGAGCATATCAGATACAAGAAAGAAACCGAAGTCGTGACTTTTCAAGGAAAGGAAATCACGCTGGAAAATCTCTCCCCGGTGTTCACGCCGGAACAGGAAGCGGTCAAACGCCGGGAACTGGAGCAGCAGCTTTATGAGGTGTTCCGCAAATATGCCGATAAGCGGCAGAAAGAGGAAGCCGGGGCATAAGGTTTTCCAAAGCCATCGTTGATTTGCGGAGCTGCTGGCGGTATAATGAAACTGTCAGCAGCTCCGTTTCTTTTTTAAGAAAAGGAGCGACAATATGAACAATCGAATAGACGCAATCTATGCAAGACAATCGGTAGACAAAAAGGACAGCATTTCCATTGAAAGCCAGATTGAATTTTGCAAATACGAGTTGAAAGGCGGTAACTGCAAGGAATACACAGACAAGGGGTACAGCGGCAAGAACACAGACCGTCCGAAGTTTCAAGAACTGGTGCGGGACATCAAGCGGGGCTTGATTGCAAAGGTCGTGGTTTACAAGCTCGACCGTATCAGCCGTTCCATTCTGGACTTTGCCAACATGATGGAGCTGTTCCAGCAGTACAATGTGGAGTTTGTGTCCTCTACGGAAAAGTTTGATACCTCCACCCCGATGGGGCGGGCGATGTTAAATATCTGTATTGTGTTCGCCCAGCTTGAAAGGGAAACGATACAGAAGCGGGTAACGGATGCCTACTATTCCCGCAGCCAGCGAGGTTTCAAGATGGGCGGGAAAGCCCCTTACGGCTTCCATACAGAGCCGATCAAGATGGACGGTATCAACACAAAAAAGCTGGTGGTAAATCCAGACGAAGCGGCAAATATCCGGCTGATGTTTGAGATGTACGCCCAGCCCACTACCTCCTACGGGGACATTACCCGGTACTTTGCGGAACAGGAGATTTTGTTCCATGGCAAAGAGCTGATACGCCCCACGCTGGCGCAGATGTTACGCAATCCTGTCTATGTGCAGGCAGACCTTGATGTATACGAATTTTTCAAAAGTCAAGGGACAGTCATCGTCAATGATGCTGCCGATTTTACAGGCATGAACGGCTGCTATCTGTATCAAGGGCGGGATGTGAAGCCCAGCAAGAAGAACGACTTGAAAGACCAAATGCTGGTGCTGGCTCCCCATGAGGGCATTGTCCCCTCCGACATCTGGCTGACCTGCCGCAAGAAGCTGATGAACAACATGAAAATCCAGTCTGCCCGAAAAGCCACCCACACATGGCTGGCGGGAAAAATCAAGTGTGGAAACTGCGGGTATGCTCTTATGAGTATCTACAATCCCTCTGGCAAACAGTATCTCCGCTGCACAAAACGGCTGGATAACAAGAGCTGCTCCGGGTGCGGGAAAATCATCACTTCGGAACTGGAAACAGTTGTTTATCAGCAGATGGTAAAGAAACTGGCAAGCTACAAGACGCTGACAGGCAGAAAGAAAGCGGCAAAGGCAAACCCGAAAATCGCCGCCCTGCAAGTGGAACTTGCCCATGTGGACAGCGAGATTGAAAAGCTGGTGGACAGTCTGACGGGTGCAAACAATGTCCTGCTCTCCTATGTGAATGTGAAGATAGCGGAACTGGACGGACGCAAGCAGGAACTTCTGGCGAGGATAGCGGAGCTGACGGTGGAAGCCATTAGCCCGGAACAGGTCAGCCAGATTTCCGGCTACCTCGACACTTGGGAGAATGTATCCTTTGACGACAAGCGGCGGGTGGTGGATTTGATGATTACCACCATAGCCGCCACAAGCGACAGCTTGAATATCACATGGAAAATCTGACGGGCGGAACCCCTCCCGTCAGATACCTACCCTGTGTAGTCCCTTGTAAACTGTACTTTAATAAAGTATAAATGAACGAAAGCGTGAAGCTTTATTAGTAAGGTGCAAAAATGCGGAGTTCTTAGCGAAATTCAGAGATTATAATGGATCAAGCGGCCGCAGCATTATGAGTTAAAATGCAACAAAGAAGCGGAGGGATAAAAGATGAGATACGGTAATGATACTAATTTAGATGAGGAAAAAGCGGACGATTTTCTAAACAAGATGATCATCGCGGAAAAAGTTGCGAAAGGATCGATTATTTTAGGAGTCATTCTGACAGTTGTCAGTTTTTTGCTTTTCCAGCCGTTCTTGTTTCTCATTGCTTTGGCATTTGATATCGGAGGTATACCGTTTTATTTCATTTACAGGGGGATCCGTCGTCAATGGACAGCTCAGCTGGCGAAGGAGGAACGAAGGGCTGAGATCGAAGCTGAGCAACGCCGGGATTTATAGTCTTTGACGCTGAATCAGCGTTTTTCTTTTGATCGTTCTTTCGCTCGGCCTCTTGTCTGCACTCCTTAAGTGTGATTTGAGTTAAGTTAATCCGTGGTTTATTGGCGGCCAGGCTCGTTTGTTTTCCTGTTTTTTTAAAGTCTTGGTAAGATTTTCTGGATATAGTTGACCAGCGGAAGCGCCATACTATCAGTACTGCGGAGGTGAGGCCATGAGAAGATTTTTTAGTCTGACGGCCTTCCTATTGACGTTAACGCTTTTGCCTGTTCAAGCCCAGGAGAAAACCGTAATTCTGGGCGGCGATACGATTGCGATCACAGTCAATTACGAAGGCGTATATGTCAGCGGTATGTATGATTTTGAAGTTAAGGGGGAGACGTTGTCCGCAGCGAAGGAAGGAACGGTACAGGTAGGGGATCGGATTATCGAATCCAACGGACGAGCCGTGACTTCCCTGGAAGAGTTGTTTGCGAATCTGAAGACGCTGCAGAAGGAACGAAACCAGGTTCCCGTCACCGTCATCCGCAATGGACAGCGGGAAGCTGCTTCGCTGTTTGTCTGTTATCTGGAATCCGAGAAAGTGTTTAAAACAGGGTTGTATGTCAAAGATAAGATCAAGGGTGTCGGTACGATGACATTCTATGATCCTTCGACAAAGACGTTTGCGGCTTTGGGACATGAAATCGCAGAAGAAGGTCAAAGTCATCCTGCGGATGTGACGATGGGGCAGATTTTTGAAGCCACCGTCGTTTCAGTCCGACGTTCAACCTCTGGCAACCCCGGTGAGAAGATCTGTCAATCGGAGAGCTTGGTTCCCATTGGAACCGTCAGTAAAAACACGATTTACGGATTGTATGGAAAAGTTCAGACATTACCTTCTGCCGCGCAGAGCATCCCTGTTGCCTCGCGTGAAGAAGTTACGGTAGGCCCGGCGGAAATTTATACCGTCATCCAGGGAACAACACCAAAGCGTTACACAATCCAGATTACCGAGGTAAGAAAGCAAAATGGACAAGCCGTGAAAGGGATTCAATTTCAGGTTACCGATCCTGCACTGCTTAACCAAACCGGCGGTATTATCCAGGGAATGAGCGGATCACCGATTCTGCAGAATGGCAAGCTTATCGGTGCAGTAACACACATGGTCACCAGTCAGCCCGACAACGGTTACGGGATTTACATCGACTGGATGCTGGAGGAAGCGCAGAGCGAATAACAGACACAAACTAAGGAAATGCCTGAATTTCAGGCATTTCTTTTGACTTGAACTCAAAAACAGGCAAAATAGCAGAAACTTTTCCGTGGACTTCGACCTGTTTCGACTTCTTTTTCATGCAAAATTCCATAAAATGGAAACATCGAACAGAGGAGTGAACAAGATGAAACAGATCAGAATCCTGTTGTGTGAATCCAACAGTGAGATCAGAGAACAAATGGAACAGGAACTGCGGAAGAAAAACGATTGGCTGCTTTTGCCCAGCTGCAAAGATGGCCAGGAATGTCTTGAACGAATACGGGTGAGCCATCCTGACGTTCTGGTTCTTGACTGCATTATGCCTAAACTCGACGGGATGGAAGTCCTCAGCACATTGAGCCGGGAGGGGATCCGGATTGGGAAAATTCTATGTACATCCAGTTTTATCAACGACTTCATGGTGACGGAAATGCAGAAATACCAAGTTGATTATTTTCTGATGAAACCGGTGGATCCCAAGACGGTCAGCGAGAAAATCGCTCAGGTCTGCAGCTATCAGAAAGTCACTGCTCCAACACCGTCCGCAATGCCAGCCAACGCCAACGAAAATCAGGATGATGAACGGATGATGCGCCTTCAGCTGGAACGGGAAATCACGGAGATCTTACACGAAATCGGTATTCCTGCGCATATCAAAGGGTATATGTACCTGCGCACCGCGATTTTGGAAACTTACTTAAACGTTGATTATCTCGGTCAGATCACCAAGGTACTCTATCCGGAAATTGCCCGCCGCTATATGACGACCAGCTCCCGCGTAGAAAGGGCGATCCGGCATGCGATCGAAGTCGCCTGGAACCGCGGCAACATCGATGCGATTGACGAAATCTTTGCCTATACAATCAGCGCGTCCAAAGCCAAACCAACCAATTCAGAATTTATCGCCATGATCGCCGACAAGCTGCGGTTGGAACACCGGATTAAAAACAATACCGGCAGCTACGCTAAAATCGGATAACATCATTACCTGTAAACGGAGGAGAAATCTTCCGTTTTTTCTAATCTGAAAGATGAAAGATCTTCAAGTCCGTGTTATAATAAACCACGATGGATTCACAGAAATAAGATCTGAGCGATTTGCGTAAACTTTGCGCTGAGCCGGAATATTCGACATAAATCATCCGGTTTCTGAAGAAGCAGTCGATAAAATTGTTCTATATAAAAGAAAGAAAGGGGGAGCGCCGCGTGGGCCGGGTTATTTATCATATTGATTTAAATGCTTTTTTTGCCAGCGCAGAAATTCTGCTTGACCCCTCGCTGGAAGGAAAACCGGTCGTCGTCAGCGGTCTGACCAAGCGCAGCGTCGTGTCCACCGCCTCCTATGAAGCCCGGCAGTTCGGCGTTCACTCAGCAATGCCGATTAACGAAGCCTTGAAATTATGCCCGCAATTAGTCGTCGTCAAAGGACATCACGGCTATTATGAGCAGCTTTCCGAACAGTTCATTTCGTATGTAAAGAAGTACACTGACCGTGTTGAACAAGCCAGCATTGACGAATGCTATGCCGATATGAGTCAGGCAATTCATCGTTTCCCGCGGCCATTGGATTTAGCATGGCAGCTGCAGCAGGAATTGCTGACCGATCTGCATTTAAAATGCTCGATCGGCGTCGCCCCGAATAAATTTCTGGCCAAGATGGCCAGCGACATGAAAAAACCGATGGGTATCACTGTCCTGCGGAAACAGGAGGTTCCGGTAAAGCTGTGGCCGCTGCCGATTGAAGACATGCGCGGAATCGGCAAGAAAACCGCCCCGCAGATGAAAGCGTTAGGGATTAAGACGATCGGCGATCTGGCTGCGGCCGATCCAGAACAGCTGCGGCCGTTGCTGGGAAAAAATACGATGACCTATATTCAGCGGGCAAACGGCGAGGATGACCGCGAAATTATCAGCGACGCCGAAATTAAGTCGATGAGTCAGTCAACAACGCTGAATTATGATTTCTCTACCGAAGAAGAAGTACGGACGCTGTTTCGCAAGCTGGCGAATAAGCTCAGCGAACGCATGATCGAAGAAGATAAAATGGGGACGATCGTTTCTATTTCCATCCGCTATTTCGACTTTAACACCAACGTCCGTTCACGGAAGCTGGATCATCCGGTGTACCGCAGCGAAGACTTGTTCGAGCTGGCGATGGAGCTGTTCGATGAAAACTATGAAGATCAGCCAATGCGTCATTTAGGCATCGGCGTCGGTTCGCTCAGCAGCATTCATGATCAAAAAATCCAGATGAATCTGTTTGAAGCGCCGCCCGTCGATCCGGCCTGCGCAACGCTTGATCTCATCAGTCAGCTGAATCAACAACTTACTTTGGGTGGCAAGCTGACAACCGCTGCCGCGCTGATCAAAAAAACAGCGGCTGACAAGCATAAGAAATAAGTCTAATCTTTCCTGGCTGTCATACATTGATACCAGGAGGGAATCATGAAAACAATACAACCCCAGTTGAAGAATTTTTCCAATAAGCATAAAAACTCCATCAACTTCTTATTAATTCTGTTAATTTTCGGCATGATTACCGGTGTCCTGCTTTCCCGCTGGATCAGCAGCGCCGACGTTGAGCGTTTGTCCTCTTACTTGTTGACGACGGTGATCACCAGCGTAGAACCGCAGTCGTTTTTTACAAGTCAGTTTGTCACCAACATTTTATTCATGCTGGCGATCTTTTTCCTCGGCTTCTCCTTGGCCGGAATTCCGCTGATCGGGTTTATCGTCTTCACCAAGGGCGTCCAGATCGGATTTTCCTGCGTTTTATACGTTCTGACCTATCAGCTGAAAGGGGTCTTAGGGATTCTGCTAACGCTGATTCCGCAGATTCTGTTCGATCTGATCGCGCTGTTTCTGGTCTCGGTGATCAGCACAGAAATCTCCTATGCCTTGATTCAGCGTTGTCTGGGCTACAGCCGCAGTGATTTTTCATTGATCCAGCTGATCAACAGCCGCTTAAACGTTTTAATCGTTTCCTTGCTGCTGATCTTCTTTTCCGCCTGGATTAAATCGACGCTGGTCATCCGCTTGATGGAAATTTTCGCCATGATGGAATAACTCTGGTATAATAAAGCTGGAAAGCAGGGAGAATATGACGCTAGAGGAAGCCTTCCGGCAATATCTGATTTACATCTCAATTCAGTTCCCAAAATCAGAAAAAACGATTGCCGGCTATCGCAATGATCTCAGCCGGTATTTTCAGTTTCTAGCACAGAAAGAAATCGATCGGATCGATCAGATTGATTCGGCGATGCTGGAGGAATATGTGCGGGTTCTGGCGCGCGACCACGCCGCCGCTTCTGTTAATCACGCGATCACCGCGATCCGCGGATTCCATCAGTTTTTAGCCTTTCGTTTTGACGAACTGGATCCGGCGGAATATCTGGAGCAGCTGCAGCGGACGCAGTCCTTGCCGGTCTACTGCACGCGGGATGAAATTGAGAAGATCATGGCACAGTTCGGACATAGCCCGAAGGATATCCGCTGGCACGCGATTGCCGAGCTTCTCTATGGATGCGGGCTGCGCGTCAGCGAATGCGCGGCGCTGACAATGAATCAGGTGGATCTGGAATTGGGGATGCTGCGGATCTGGGGCAAAGGGAATAAGGAGCGGTTAGTGCCGATGCCAAAGCAGACGATAAAAATTGTACGCGAATATGTCGATACCGTCCGTCCGTTATATCAGAAAAAACCGACGTCCTGGCTGTTTATTACACGACTGGGCAAGAAAACGACTACTGCTTCCATCGAAAGTATGATAAAATCAGTGTGTATCCAGGCCGGAATTCAGAAGCCGATCACGCCGCATAAGCTGCGCCACACCTATGCTACGCACATGCTGGAAGGGGGCGCGGATCTGCGCAGCGTTCAGGAATTGTTAGGTCATTCCGATATCACAACGACGCAGATCTACACGCACATCGACCGCAGCCGGCTGCGGACGGCTTATGATGAAGGGCTCGGAAAATTGATGGATCAAGAAGGAGAAAATGACGATGAAATATAAACGGATATTTACAATTGTAATGGATTCTGTCGGCTGCGGTGAAATGCCGGATGCCGAACATTATGGGGACCGCGGGGCAGATACGATCGGTCATATAGCAAAAACGGTCGGCGGCTTGACGATGCCGGCAATGGAAAAGCTGGGCTATGGCAACCTGCATTCGATCCTGGGCGTAGAACCGCAGCGTGATCCGCAGGGGTATTACACAAAAATGTTGGAAGCTTCGGTCGGCAAGGACACTATGACCGGTCATTGGGAAATGATGGGCTTGTACATCGATAAACCATTCCAGACGTTCACGGACACCGGATTTCCTCAGGAATTGATCGACGAACTGGAAAAACGTACAGGCTATAAGATTGTCGGCAACAAATCAGCCAGCGGGACGGAGATCCTGGATGAACTGGGTGAGCATCACATGAAGACCAAGGATATGATCGTCTATACATCGGCGGATTCCGTGCTGCAAATCGCTGCCCATGAAGAAGTCTTCGGCTTAGAGGAGCTGTATCGCTGCTGCGAGATTGCCCGCGAGCTGACGATGAAGGATGAATGGAAGGTGGGACGCGTCATCGCCCGGCCGTTTATCGGCGAAGGCAAAGGCCATTTCACCCGCACCAGCAATCGTCATGACCTGGCATTGAAGCCGTTTGGCCGCACCGTGTTGAACGAACTGAAGGATAAGGGCTTTGATGTGATCAGTGTTGGCAAGATTAAAGATATCTTTGACGGTGAAGGGATTACGGAAGCGTATAAGTCGACAAGCAGTCATCACGGTATGGAACAGACGATTGAACTGACGCAGAAGGATTTCACCGGCCTGTGCTTTGTGAATCTGGTTGATTTTGACGCGAAATGGGGGCATCGCCGCAATCCGCAGGGCTATGCGCAGGAATTAGAGGATTATGATCAGCTGTTAACAACGTTCCTGGGACAACTGCGGGAAGAAGATCTGGTGATCATTACTGCCGATCACGGTAACGATCCTTGTCATACTGGAACAGATCATACGCGTGAGATGGTGCCTTTGATCCTGTATTCGCCGTCGCATCAAGGTTCCGGTTTATTGCCGCTGGCGAATACGTTTGCCAATCTGGGCGCGACGGTAGCCGAAAATTTCGAAGTTTCTATGCCGGAATATGGCGAATCGTATTTATCATATTTGAAATAAAACCAGTGACGCCGCAGACGGGAGTGTTCTCTCTGCGGCGTTTATTTTCTATATTACAGCGATCGAATCGTTTATTCCGAATATAAAAATTGGATAACACACATTATGCGAAGTTATTAAGGAAAATTTAGATTCTTAGATTTAATCATGCAATTCTGCTTCCAACGAATAAATGAACAACAGATGAACCCGTTTCCGAGTAAGTACAAGATGGCGATCATCCATTCAGGGATAGAAAAATAGTAAACGAAAAGAATTTGAAACGCTCTTGCATCCTCGATTAAGCAGCGGACTCGCTGATTTTTATCTAAATCATTTATCTGTGGTTTAAGGATTAACAAAAGACAGACGAGGACGTCGGTTAATCCATAAACAGCAGAAAATAATAAGATTATAAAAATGTCCTATTGATAGATCCAATTTAAATGATTGATCAGTAAGTTGCTTATTCCCGGCACAATCAAAACAAGTATCAATCCAACTTAACTGTAATCTAAAAAGTCCGGAAAATCGGACTTTTTCTTATATTGCTTAATGGGTTTAATTTCAAGCCGTTAAAACATGCAAACAGGCGACCAGTTTCTGCCACAGCCCTGCCCTCTTGGATACTTCCACAACAACTGTATCCGGATTGGACCGTCTTTCCTTTACCGCTTCCTGCAGCTTATGCAGCGGTAGTTTTTCCATCCGTTCTTCCATCTTCTTGAACTTCCGGTACTGCTTGTAATAATTACAGGCGTAGAGCCCGGCTCCCGCCACAGCGACAACGCCAACAACTTTCAATGCTTTCTTCATGATCTTTCCTTTCCGGACGATGGTCCTGATCTGTTTTCTGATTCTATTATACCCTTGTCCCGCCGATCCGACAATCGTCGTTTTTTGGTCAGATTCAAAAATCTGTCGTAAATCGAACTTACAGATTGCGCATGCGGTAGAAATATTTGTCGATAATGGTGAAGTTATGTTCGCCCAGCGCCGGATTGTTAATACGTAAGGAGCCGTTATAATAAACATCCGGGATAAAGCCTTCCTTCACGCACAAATCCACCGCTTCCGCCAGAATGGCGTTGATCAGGAAGAGAAATGGAGATGCACTTTCCTAATAGAAAAAAACTCACAGCTAATAAAGCTGTGAGCGAAGTTTCTATAAATGGATTAATCCCGGTTCCGGTTGAAGATCAGAAGCAGCCGCAGGATCTGCAGCACTGAGGAAATTAACGATGCGATATAAGTAAACGCGGCCGCGCTCAGCATTGCTTTGACATCTTTCCGCTCTTCCTGAACGACAAAGTCTTCCTCATAGACTAACGCCATGGCACGTTTGGAAGCATCAAGTTCTACCGGCAGCGTCACTAACTGAAAGACGGCAACACAGCTCAGCATCAGAATGCCGGTGTAAAACAAGCCGGTGGAACTGAATAACAGCCCTAAGATTAAGACCAGCCAGGAAAGCTGACTGGACACCATCGCAAAAGGAAGAATGGAGTTGCGCAAAGCGATGAATCCGTAATTTTCTGCATGCTGGATCGCATGGCCGCATTCATGCGCCGACACCGCCACAGAAGCGATACTGGAATTGGCGTAGATGTCTTCGGACAGCCGGACGACATTCGCTTTGGGATCGTAATGATCAGACAGTGCGCCGCCCGGAGAAGGTTCAACGTGAACATGCTGCAAACCGTGATCGTCAAGAATCCGCCGGGCCACCTGAGCCCCAGTATAACCGCGCAGCGTCATCACCTGCCGGTAACGCGCATAAGCACCCTGCACTTTAATTTGAGAGAACATCACCAGGAATAAAGCCGCTAAGTAAAGTATCCAATCCATCTTCATCACTCCTTCTATTCTCTAGTATAACCCAAGCTGGCAGGAACATGTGAATCTGCCGCTACTCGGATCTTGAGTTTTTGTTATTCTACCATAGAATCTTCAAACTGGCGAGTGCATTGCTTCACTCAGAATTCCTGTTAACCGATTGATTTTATTGAATTTTCAGCCCCCTCGTTTCGTCCTTGTTTCAGCCTTTGGGAGAGTCTCGGCACGGATTCTCCCCTTTTTCACAAAAAAAAGAAGCGCGAGGCTTCTTATTTTACAGCGTCTTTTAAGGCTTTAGCAGCTTTGAATCCTGGAACCTTTGTCGCAGGCACGGTGATCTTTTCCTTTGTTGCAGGATTGATGCCTGTTCTTTCAGCTCTTGTCTTCACTTCGAATTTGCCGAAGCCGCTGATATCGACTTTGCCGCCGTCTTTCAACGTTGAAGTAATTTCATCAAAGATCAGATCGACAGTTTCGCCTGCCGCTTTCTTTGTCATTCCCATCTGATTCGCTACAATATCTACTAATGCTTTCTTGTTTAACAATTCACTCATACTATTACCTCCGGTACTTGTATATGATACCATCTTTCGTTTCAGAGTTCAACAGAAACTAATCTTAAATTTCGCTTTATTTCAGGCGTTTTTTCTTATTCGTAATCCATTTCTAAATTGTCAAAACCGCTTCCGGCGACCGTATTGCCAACGGTGTCCAGATACTCAATCTTGACGTTTTGACCAGGCTGGGTCAGCGTCAGCTCCGCGCTTACGTCCAGGGAGAGCACATACAGATGCGCATCATTTTCTAACGTGAGATAATAATGCGTCGTGCCTTCCTGCACGGCAGAAGCGATCGCCGCCACGGTTCCCGTGACCGTTCTCATTTCCGCCACTTCACCGCTGATCTGTTTGTTCGCAGTCTTCAGCTTCCGCAGATAATCGTCATGTGCCGTCTGCATGGTTTCGCCGATGCCGACGATAGAGTAATCCGTAACGTCGACGAAGGAATACATTTTAACCAGGCCTTCGGAATCTTTTAAAGAAATGAAGTACGTCGGCTCATCCGCAATGTTCAACAAAATTGGGAAGGTTGCGCGGTAGTTAAGATGCTGGACCTGCCCTTCCGCAGAAGCCATTGCCGAAACCTCGTCAGCGCCGCCGACTTTGATATAGCTGGCTTCCTTGGTGCGCAGATTGATTAAGGCAAAGCCGTTGATCGAATGATCCGCCGCGACGGAAGTCAGGCCGGAAAAGACGTAGGTCTGACCGTCGATATTGACGAAATTGTAGCCGTCGGTCGTCTGAATCATATCCTTCTGACCAAACAGCGTATTGAAGAAACCATGGACATAGTAGCCCCAGTTGTCAATCTGTTTCCAAGCCAGCTCCGCCGGCTGGACACGATCCACCCAGGCTGGAATTTCATCCATCGTATATTTATTCATCTCACCGGTGATCGGATCGACGATGATCACGCCCTTAGCGCTTAATCCGCCGTAGTAACCGATTTCCGGTGCGACGACGGAAACAACCCAATACGGATGACCTTCGTCATCCAGCTCAAATGAATAATCAGAAAGCAGCTCTGTGCGGTAACGGAAGCGGATATGCCGGAACAGATTTTGATTGAACCAGGCCGACGGGGAATATTTAATCCCTTCCTGAAGCATGACCATATCGACGTCGTTGGGATCGTTAACGTTAACCTGGATAAAGCCGGGGATTCCCGTGCCGTTGTTCTGGAACCATTTAATGAAATCCCGGTACTCCAGCGGCGACACACGGTACAGATGTTGATCGGAACTGATCAGCGTGTAGGTAGGATCGATCTGATACTGTGAACCCAAGCCGGCCTGCTTGCCGATCTGCTTATCGCCTAACAGCGATGCGGTCTGCTGATCGACGACCGGAATCCGATCGGTTGAAA
>NZ_GG657561.1:533066-541661 GCF_000157995.1 Holdemania filiformis DSM 12042 | reverse complement strand
ACGTCTTTTATCTCGATCTGATCGCGGTATTTCTCAGCGTTGAGCAGCTCGCTGCCTAAAAACATCAATAGCAGCATTGCGGCAAACAGGAATCCTGCCCCGAAAATGCAGCATTTCTGGATCAGCGCCCACTTGCCGGACAGCATAAAATCGCTGATTCCAAAGACGACAAGCAGAAAGACCACGAGCATAACGGTCGAGGGACTGTGCAGATTCCAGGCCGGCAGCGTCACATAGTCAATCAGGATAGCCAGCGCCAGCGTGATCACCAGAGCTGTCAGATGGGCTTTTCCCGGCTTCATTTTCGGCTTGCGCGGTGTCTTGAATTGGTTGAAGGCGTTGGGATCAAAGTTAAAATGGAATTGAGTCATGCTTGATTCTCCTTTAAGCGCCGGCGCAGATCAGCGATCAGTGCGTTCAGACTGGCATCGTCCAGACATTTGCAGCCAGCCGCGTTCTTATGCCCGCCGCCGCGGTAATTCATCGCGATGTCGTTGACCGGCAGCGTCTTGGAACGCAGCGAACCAGCCCACCAGGTGTTTCCCTGATCGTCGTGATCCTTCGCAAAGACCGCCCAGATCTCAATTTCGCGGATTCCGCCGAACTGATAGACTTGATCCTTTGCCTGGGAAGCCGTCATCGACCAGCGGTCTAAGAAGGCCTGATCGATAACGGAAATCATCAGATGATCATCCAGAATTTGAGCTTCGGCCCGGATCGCGCTGGCAAATTCATATTCTTTAAGCGGAACGTCGAACAGATCGCGGTTGATCTGCGGGATATTCAAGCCGCTCTGAGCCAGATAGGAAGCCATTGCGAGCGTATGTTCCGTTGTATTGCTTGTCTTGAAGCTCAGTGTATCCGTCAGTAAACCGCGGTACAGATATTCGGCGACATCCGTTTCCAGCGGTTCCTGATCAACGTTGCTGAAAAATTCCGCAAGAATTTCACAGGTCGCCGCGTAGTGATCGATGACATATTCAAGATCGGCGAAATGCTCGATCTGCGGATGATGATCAAGATGGATGATCTGCCGGGCGCTTTGCCAGCGGTCATCGTCAATCCGCCGCACGTTCGCCGTGTCCAGCACGATCGCCAGCGACTGCCGAATGGTTTCGTCATCAATTTCATCGCTGTCCGGAAACAAGCCGTTGGTCATTTTCTGATGTCCGAGCACAATCACCCTTTTTAAAGGAAAGCGATGCTTTAACCAGGTGGCGAGCCCCCATTGGCTCCCTAAAGCATCGCAGTCCGGATTGATATGTCGGTAAAGTGTAATGACCTCAGACTGCTCCAGTGCGGAATACAGTCCTTCAAACATGCTTATAACCCTAACAGACGAACAGTGTCGCGGGCGATGACGAGTTCTTCGTTGGTCGGAACGATATAGACCTGAACCTTGCTTTCCGGATTGGAAATGCAGACTTCCTTGCCGCGGGTCTTATCGTTGAGTTCATAGTTGATGGACAAGCCCAGGCATTCTTCCATCTTCTCGAGGATCTGATGGCGCAGGTTCGTGTCGTTTTCACCTAAGCCGGCCGTAAAGGCGATCGCATCGACGCCGCCCATCTGCATGACGTAGCCGCCGACCACATTGATCACGCGGTTGACATAGACAGCCTGGGTCAGAATGGCGCGTTCGTTGCCCTGCTTCACTGCGTCTTCGATATCACGGGCATCGCTGGAAATGCCGCTGACGCCCAGCATGCCGGATTTCTTATTTAAGATCGTGTCCATTTCCTTCGGGGAAATGCCCTTCTTATCCATGATATGGCAGATGACGGATGGATCGATGTCGCCGCAGCGGCCGCCCATCATGATGCCGCCTAACGGTGTGAAGCCCATCGACGTGTTGACGCACTTGCCGCCCTTGACCGCCGTGATCGAAGCGCCGTTGCCTAAGTGGCAGGTGATGATGCGGGTATCCGCAATGTCCTTGCCCATCAATTCCGCGGTGCGCTGGGAAACATACTGGTGGCTGGTGCCGTGAGCGCCGTAGCGGCGGACCTTATCTTCCGTGTACCATTCGTACGGAACCGGGAAGATGTAGGATTCCGGTGTCATCGTCTGATGGAACGCCGTATCAAAGACGAACACGTGACCGATTTTCGGCAGCGCTTCGCAGAACGCGCGGTAACAAATCAAATGCGCCGGATTGTGCAGCGGCGCCAGCGGTGCCAGTTCCTCAACTTTATTGACGACGTCCGCATCGACCTTGACGGACTGATCGAAGTATGCGCCGCCCTGAACAATGCGGTGGCCGGCAGCGGAAATCTCATCCAGCGTTTCGACGATGTGATATTTAACCAGAGCTTCCAAAAGCAGTTCGACCGCGACCTTGTGGTCCTTGATCGGCAGGTTCTGGGTATGTTTTTCCCCGTTGACCTTGATCGTGAAGATGCCTTCGTCCAGACCGATCCGTTCTGCCACACCGGAAGTCAGAACTTCCTCCTCGGGCATGTTGAACAGCTGGAACTTAAGGGATGAACTGCCTGCGTTGACTGAAATAACTTTACTCATATGTACCTCCATTTATTCTGTCTGCATACAGACCTCGACCAGCGCGTCGACTTCGGCAATGTGCAGCGCTTTCAGCTTTTCATATTGCGCGATGCGGACCTGATAGTGACGCAGCAGGTGAAGTTTCGATTCATAGTCTTCCAAAATCTTTTCACAGCGTTTCAGAAGATCGTACACGGCGCTGCGGCTGGTTTGCTGCAGCTCGGCGATTTCCGACAGCGAATAATCCTCTTGAAAGTAGTAATCCAGAATCGTGCGCTGCTTCTCTGTCAGCAGCGTACCATAGAAATCGATCAAAAGATTCATTCGTTCGGTTTGAGCTAATTCTTTATCCGACATCCCGGATGCCTTCCGAAATGCTGTAAAGATACAGATCGAGATCAAACGGCTTGAGGTCGTCTTCCCTTTCCCCGAGGCCCAGATAATAGACCGGAATGTGCAGCACATCCTTGATCGCCAGCACAATGCCGCCCTTGGCGGTGCCGTCCATTTTGGTCAGGATGATGCCGGTCACATCCGTGACCTCCTGGAAGATCTTGGCCTGGGATAAGCCGTTCTGGCCGGTTGTGGAATCGAGCACCAGCCATACGTGATGGGGCGCGCCTTCGATTTCACGGCCGATGACCTTGCGCATCTTGGCCAGCTCGTTCATCAGATTGACCTTGTTCTGCAAGCGTCCGGCAGTGTCGCACAACAGGATATCCAGGTTGTGTTCCTTGGCATAGCGGCAGCCGTCGACCAGCACGCTGCTGGGATCGCCGTTCTCGCGGCCTTTGATGCACGGGACGCCGAGCTTATCGGCCCAGCGCGCCAGCTGCTCGATCGCCCCGGCCCGGAACGTGTCCGCGGCCACGACGCCGACTTTTTTGCCCTGACTCTGATACAGCTTGGTCAGCTTGGCGCACGTCGTGGTTTTGCCGCTGCCGTTGACACCCACCATCAGGATCACGGTCGGACCGTTTTCATTCATCACGATCGGCGCGTCGGTGCTTTCCAGATAGATGTTCTGCATAATCTCCATCAGAAAGGCCATGACATCCTTGAACGTGACGTAGCGGTATTGATCGACCGTCGTTTTCAGCTGATCGCAGATCTTCTCCGCGGTCTGAATGCCGACGTCGCTCTCCAGCAGCACGATCATCAGTTCTTCGAGGAAATCCTCGGTGACGCCGTTGAAGCCGAACGCCATCTTGTTGAGCTTTTTGCCCATCGTGTCGCTTGTTTTGTTGAAACCGCTCAGATAGCGGTCGCCGTCTTTTTTCTTGGAAAATTTGTCTTTCAGCGTATCAAAGAAACTCATGCCGGCTGCACCTCCTTGGTTTCGGCCATTTCAATCGCGTCGGTCAGTTCGACCTTCAGCATCTGCGAAACGCCCTGCTTCTGCATTGTGACGCCGTAGAGGACGTCGCACTGCCCCATCGTTCCGGGACGATGGGTGACGACGATGAACTGTGTCCGTTCGCTGAAGTTTTTGATGTAGCGGGCGAACCGTTCGACATTGCCCTGATCCAGCGCCGCCTCGACTTCGTCGAAGATACATAACGGAACCGGCCGGGCCTTGAGAATCGCAAACAGCACGCTGATCGCGATCAGGCTCTTTTCGCCGCCGGAGAACAGCCGGATATTCTGAACCGACTTGCCCGGGGGCTGGACGTCGATATCGATGCCGGTGTTTAACAAATCCGTCGGATCCTCCAAGATCAGGCGGGCCTTGCCGCCGCCGAACAGCGCGCGGAACGTATCGCCCAGCTCCTCGTTGATCTTATCGAACATGTCCTTGAACTGTCGGACCATGACTTCGTCCATCTCGTCGATCGCCGACAGGATTTTATCACGGCTGGCGATCAGATCGTCCACCTGCTTGCGCATGAATTCGTACCGGTCGTTGACCTCAGTGTATTCTTCCGGCGCGTTCATGTTGATGTTGCCGAGCGCTTCAATTTCCGAGCGCAGCTGCAGCACTTCCTCGCGCGCATTTTCAATGTGGCTTTCCTCAACCTTGGTGCGGGCGTATTCATAGGTCAGCTGATATTCGCTGGTCAGCCGCGCCAGGTTGTTTTCCAGGCGTGTTTCAATCTTCGCCTTGTCGAGCTGAATCGCATGCGAGCTGGCGGTCGCCGTTTCCAGTTCCCGGCGGATCTGCCGGATCTGCTGCTCGCGCCGTTCGATGTCGGCGGTCAGCTTCATCTTCTGCTGTCGCTTCTGGGACAGGGACGTCGTGATTTCATCCCGGCGGGAATAGGCCTGGTTAAGCGATGTGATCAGCGAATCCGCAAACGTTTCCTGCTCGCCGTCTACCGCTTCCGGCGCTAACAGCTCGTAATCGTTTTTCAAGCGTTCAAATTTGGCGCGCTTAGCGTCGACGACCGGTTCCAGCTGAGCGCTGGCGATCCGTTTCTCCGTCAGCGACCGCTCCAGCTCAGAGCGCTGGCGTCCGGACTGATCCAGCGCCTTCTGCGCCAACTGGCATTTCGCCTGCTGCGATTGAATCGTTCCAGTGATTTCTTCCAGTTCACGCTGAACCGTCATTAAGGACGAACTGTTGCGGGCCTTGCCGCCGGTCATCGAACCGCCGCGGTGGATGACGTCGCCGTCCAGCGTTACGATTTTATAACTGAACTTTAATAAATCGGCCAGGTTGTTGCCATGTTCCAGCGTATCGCAGACCAATACGTTCTGCAGTAACGACTGACGGACTAAATCAAACTGCGGATCACAGTGAATGAACTCGCTGGCAACGCCTAAGAAGCCTTCGGTGTTCTGCGCCACGATGCGGTGATCCTGCGCGATCCAGCGGGGTTTTAAGACCCGGATCGGCAGAAACGTCGCACGTCCGCTCTGGTTCTTTTTCAAAAAGCTGATCGCCTGACGGGCGCTGGCTTCGTCGGTGGTCACGATGTTGTACATCGCGCCGCCTAAGGCGACTGAGATCGCTTCCTCATAGCCTTTTTCCGGTTCCAGCACTTTCGCCACGACGCCTAAGACGCCGGGCAGAAACGCCTGGGAATCCATGACAGCCTTGACGCCGGCTTGCGAATTGAATGGCTGACGAGCCAGGTTTTCCAGAACTTCCCTGCGGTTCTGCAGCCGCCGCAGAATGCCGGCGGCCTCGTCGTTTTTCTGCGAGTTTTCAGCCAGCTCCATCGCGGTCTGCGACAGCTGTTGGGAAAGCAGCGCCACATCCCGCTGCAGCTGATCCAGCCGCTGCTGCCGGTCTTCGTATTCAAAACGTGCTTCTTCCAATAACGACTGCATCTGCTTCGCTTTTTCCTCGCGCGTGCCGACCTCAATCGCGTATTTCCGCTTTTCATCCAGCTCAATCTTGCGGGTTTCCAGCGTTTGGATTTCATTGATGACGCGCATCAATTCTTCCTGCAGCTTGTTGATTTCAACTTCCAGACCGTTGGAATCCTTCTTGGCCTCCAGATTGGCCGTTTCATGAACCTGAATCGTCGTCTGCTGCATCGTCGTCGAATTCTCGATATCGAACAGCGTCTTGACAGCTTCATCGATCTGCTGGTTAAGATGCGTGATCTCCTCGACTAAAACGGCGATCTCGATTTCCTGCAGACGTGCTTTCTTTTCCCTGTAAATCTCAGCCTTGCGGGCCTGGCGTTTCAACGGCGAAACCTGCCGCTCCAATTCGCTTAAGATATCCTGGGTGCGGTCGAGGTTTTCCTTGGTCCGCTCCAGCTTGGACAGCGATTCAAGCTTGCGTTTCTTGTACTTGCTGACGCCGGCGGCATCCTCAAAGATCGCCC
Source organism: Holdemania filiformis DSM 12042 (assembly GCF_000157995.1). Classification (GTDB taxonomy): domain Bacteria; phylum Bacillota_I; class Bacilli_A; order Erysipelotrichales; family Erysipelotrichaceae; genus Holdemania; species Holdemania filiformis. The sequence continues at coordinate 535,380 of NZ_GG657561.1, read as the reverse complement.
GCCGTTCGATCGGCTTGGCTTCCGCAAATGAACTGATATTGCCCTGAGAAATCATCGACAGGGAATCTTTTCCCAGGCCGCTGTCCAGAATCAGATCCACAACGTCCTTTAACCGGACCGGGTTGCGGTTGATCAAATACTGGGCTTCACCGTTATTGCGGTAAAGCCGGCGTGTGACTTCTATTTCATCCAGCTCGCTGTTGAGATCCCGGCGGCTGTTGTCAAAGACAAGGGTAACCTCAGCCATGTTGACCATTCGGCGGTCGGCGCTGCCCGCAAAGATGACGTCGGTCATCGCGTTGCCGCGCAGAGACTTCACGGACTGTTCGCCCAGAACCCAGCGGATCGCGTCGGTAATGTTGCTTTTCCCGCAGCCGTTGGGGCCTACGATCCCGGTGACGTCGTGATCAAACTGAATCACGACCTTATCGGCGAAAGATTTAAAGCCCTGCATTTCTATTCGTTTTAGAAACATGGCATCCTCCTTCTCACTCCATCTATGTATTATAACAAACCAGCGTTTAAATTTAAAGGAAACCCAGGACGAAAAGCGGTGCTTTCGAATGTTTTTTAAGCAATTCCGCACATCCGTGATCACTTTGATAAAAATTGCTCAAGGAATGCGCTTCCATTCAAAAATCCCGGTTGCGCCGGGGTTTTATTTCCGGTATACTGGTAACGATCTTTTTAAAGCGAGGTTCTTTTCCCCTATGAAAATTTTAAAACAAATCACGATTGTGTTTCTGTTGTGCTGGCTGGGCGAGGTGATCAGCGCCCTGCTGCCGTTTGCTTTTCCCGGCAGTATCGTGGCGATGCTGCTGTTATTAGGCTGTCTGTCGACGTCGCTGCTGCGGATCGAGGATATTTCCGGGTTCGCCGGGTTTCTCCTGGCCAACATGGCGTTCTTTTTCATTCCGGCGGGCGTGTCGATTCTGGACAGCTTCGGGGCGATCCAAAATGATCTGCTTCCGATTCTGGCGGTGATCGTGCTCAGCACCCTGATCACTGCGGCGGTAACTTGCGGCAGCATCCTTTTGATCACGAAATTACAGAAGCGGGGGTCGGCGCGATGAACGAGCTGCTCAACGGTCCGTTTTTCTTCACGGGTCTGTGCCTGATCGTTTATCTTCTGGCCTGCCGGCTGCAGCGGATCACACGGAAGACATGGCTGAATCCGCTGTTGGTTTCGATTCTGATTCTGATTGGGATTCTGTCAGTTCTGCGAATTCCCTATGCCCATTTTAAGGAAGGCAGCAGCGTCATCGCCATGATGCTGACGCCGGCGACGTGTGTCCTGGCGATTCCCATGTACAATCAGCGGAAAATCCTGAAGCAGAACCTGGCGGCGATTCTGATCGGAACGTTTCTGGGAGCGCTCAGCTCGATCCTTTCCGTCACACTCCTATGCCGGATCTTTGGCTTAAACGAGCTGATCACCCGTTCGCTGCTGCCGAAGTCGGTAACGACACCGATTGCGGTCAGCGTGTGTGAGGTCAGCGGCGGCCTGCCCGCGATCACCGTGGCGGCGGTGATCCTGACCGGAATTCTCGGTTCGATCGTGATCCCCCTGTTGTTCACTAAACTGAAGATTAAAAACAGCGTGGCGCTGGGCATTACCCTGGGCACAGCGTCGCATGCGATGGGCACGTCCAAGGCGATTGAGATCGGTGAACAGGAAGGCGGCCTGTCCGGACTGGCGATCGGGATCACCGGCATCTTTACGGTCATCCTGTCGCTGCTGCTGTGAACATTCAAACCAAAATAAAGGCATATCGTTCAGCGCAGAAACTGACGATATGCTTTTTTTGACTTTATTGGAAAATCGGGGCATGGCGGGCGCACAGTTTGGTTTCAAGCGCATGGGCAGCGGTGATCAACGTTTCTTCGCTCCAGGCCGTAGAAATAAACAAGACGGAACACGGCGTCCCCTGATCCGGACTTTGCGCGCAGACCGCGGCGCAGGGATATCCGGCAATCGGCGCATAACCGGTGATTTTAACCGTCATCAGACAATCCAGCTGATATTCCTTCAACAGCCGGTCGATTCCTTCTGTGCGTGTTTGACGGGTCAACGCTAAGCGCTGCCGGAGATAGTCGGCTTCCCGCAGCGTGCCGGAGGTGCGGTTGCTGCTTTCCAGAAGATCCTGTCCGTAACGCAGGCAGGTTTGCGCATGCCGGCGGTTATATGCTAGGATATCGTCCAGCGTACGCATCGCGGTGCAGCCGCGGACAGACCCCAGCCAGGCGTTGATTCCATTTTTAAATTCATGTTCCAGCACCGGCAGATTGTTCAGCCGGCCCTGCGGGAGGGAAA
>NZ_GG657561.1:512608-532834 GCF_000157995.1 Holdemania filiformis DSM 12042 | reverse complement strand
CCGGGACCGAGCAGGTCATGCCCTGATTGCCGCTGCCGGAATTGACGACGACCGGCAGGTTGCAGCCGCTCATCCGCGCGTCGGAACCGCTGGCGGCATACGCGATGACCTTCGTAAACAAATCGTTGGGATTGTTTTTCATCATAATCCGGCCGACCTGCGAACCGAATGGATTCTTTAAGCCTTCCTCAGCAATCGCCATGTTGCATTCCACCTGCTTTTCAAGCAGCGGCCGGATTTCGCTGAGATCTTCATTTTCAACATAAGCGACGATCGATTCCACGGTCAGCCGGCTGCGGTCAATCGCGCTGACCGGCTGACTGGAACAATCATCCTTATCCAGCAGAACTTCTCCGTTCTTTATAATTTTCGTAATGTTGGTATGCTCGCGCTTGATCTGCAGCTGAACCTGATTTTCAGCCTGTTCCAGAACCGCCCAGATCTGCAGGTTTTCCTCGCCTTCAATCAGTTCCACCTTGCATAAATCGCTCTTTAACAGCTCCTTGACCCGCGCGACGTCCTGCGCCGTGCTGCCGGCGATAACCTGCAGGCCTTTTGACGCGTCTCCGCAGACAACGCCCATCAGCGCCGCGGTTTTAATCCCTTTTAAATTCACGGTGTTGGGCACGACGACGCCTTTCACGTTCTTCACAATGTTGCCGGAACAGCGCACCGTCATTTTCTCCGGGAACGCCCCCAGTACTTCTTTGGCCTTCGCGCAGGCATAAGCGATCGCGATCGGCTCGGTGCAGCCCAGCGCCGGAATCAGTTCTTCTTTCAATATCGGATAGACAAGCTCTTTAATCCCTTCAGGCATGGATATTCCTCCTCGTTTCTTTTCTGCTTCCTGGGTCGTATTCCCCGCAGCTTTTTTTACGGTATCAAAACCGGATTAATCTGGTTTTTTACTCTGCTTTCATTATACCTTGTTCCCAACGGAAATTCATCCAGAAATTCGACCGGAACTCCGATTTGTTTCCCATTTTTTCTGACTGCTGAAAGCGCTGACTTAACTCCGCTTTTCCGCAAAAAAACCGGATAGGTCATCCGGTTACAGAGATTCGTTTCGGTTTTCCTCTGCGGATTGGGTTTGAATTGCCTGCATTGTCTTTTGAATATCCTTCGCGATCAACCTCTGCATCGTTTCCGGCACGTCCTGGATCTGCGCGCCGGTTAAAGCGGCAAGGATCGAAGGCTTGAGCGAGGGATGGGCGGCGCGCAGGGAAGGCAGGGCCTGAATACACTGGCGGCGTGTGATCGGTTTGGGATCCTGAATCAATTCCAAGCAGAAAGGCAGCGCGGCGGCGCAGGTCTTCTCCTTTACCCATCGGGCATTGGCGGCGATCAAAAGCAGGCCGCGGGTGCGGACATAAGACTGAGGATCCTGAAGCAGCATCACGAATTTGTCAAAATAATATGAAACCTCCGCGCGGGTCTCACTGATCGCCAACAGGTGCTTCAACGCCTGATATGCGGTTTTCTGATCTTTATTTTTCAATTCTTCAATCTGAGCTTCAATCGGATTCATCTGCGATCACCTCGTTTTCATTAGACCATTCTGACCTCGTCCCGTCAACTCTTTTTCGCTGATGGATTCAAGCGTTCTTGCCTCCGGTCTTTGTGTGATCAGATCCGCCCGTTTTGATTATTCGCAGAATAACGGTTCAATCTGACCGCGGATAAAGTCGATCCGGTCTTTGACCCGCGGCACAAACGTGGACGCGATCGCGACGACCAGGTTTTTCTGCGGATTGACGTAGATCGCATTGCCGCCGTCGCCCAGCGCCGCAAACGAATGTTCCGCTTCCTCCACGATCCACCACAGATAGCCGTAGTTCAAATTTTGTTTTTCCCAGCAGCTCTGCGTGCGGGTGCTTTCCTTCAGCCAGGCTTGCGGGATGATCTGTTTTCCGTCCACTTGACCGCCATGGATGCAGCACTCGCCGATCGCCGCCATTTCCCGCGCCGAAAGCGTCAGTCCCCATCCGGCAGTATTGATCTCGTTCGGCCCGCAAACCCAGCAGCTGTTTGTCGCCGCCTTGTAGAAGGCCATCTGTTCTTCTTTCGTTTCAAAGAAAAGGCTTTTTTCTATGGTAATGCCCAGCGGATCGAACAAGTGTTCCCGGGCGTAGTCGAGTACCGTTTTTCCGGTTGCGCTCATCAGGATTCCGCTCAGAATATCCGGGCCGATGATCGGTGCATAGCGAAATTTTCCCAATGGTTCCCGCCCGCCGATCTGATTTAACGCGAAGCTGACCCAGTCGTCGCTCGTAAAATATTTCGTATAAGGATTAAAACGAAAGCGGTATGGGACCGTCATCGTCAGGCAGTGCTTCAGCGTGACCTGACGCAGCAGTTCATGCCCTTTGCGGACTGGAAATTCAGGAAAGAAATCGAGAATTTTCTGATCCACTCCGGTAATTTCCCCGCGTTCCAGAGCGATTCCGATCAACAGGGAAACGATGCTTTTGGTCACGGAGAAGACGTGAAATTGATGTTCAGCGGTAAAGCCGTTGTAATACGCTTCCAGTTCGCGCCGGCCATTATGGCAGACGACCAGTCCGGCGAGATTCGGATAGTCTGTTTTGATGATTTTGTCGAGAGCGGACAGTTTTTGCGGATCCATATTCTTCCTCTTTTCCTTGTTTATTTTCTAACCGGATAATAGACTTCGGCGTAAAACGCCTGCGGATCATCCCGCGGATCAGAACGATAGACCTCAAACAACGCATCCGCATTGTGATATCCTTCCGCCTCAGCCCATTGAATCTGGCGGGCGTAAACGGCCGGGAAATCCGCGTCCGGACCGCTGACTACAGTTTTTAAACAGAGGCCAGGCTGGAAAAGCCGGGTTTCCTCCGTGGTTTCCCGGACAGGAATCGCAAATTCCGTGTCGAGTCCTTCCTCGCTGAATTCATCGTCATGAAATAAGGTCATCGGCGATCCATCCATCGTCAGCCGTTGTTTTTGAAGTTTGTCCAGTAAGGTGCCGAAGCTTTGTTGATAGGCCTGCGGGAAATCGCCTCCCCGTACTTTTAAGCGCCGCGAAAGGAGCGTCATCGCCGGCATTTCCGTCAACTCCACCACAATCTCATCCCCGGTGTTGACCAGCGGACAGCCTTGCCGGAGATTTTCAATATCCCCGTCCAGCTGCCGCAGCCGTTGATTCAGGAGCGTTTTCTGACGCAGAAGTTCCTGCTTTTTTTCCTGCAGCGCCGCGCTCAGACTGCTTCGCTCGCCATTGAACGTGACGACGAGCAGCTTGATTTCTTCCAGCGTAAAGTTGTAGGCCTTAAGCCGGTTGATCAGCCGCATTGTCCCAAGCTGATCTGCGGTATAGAACCGATACCCGGTCGCGGGATTGACAAGCCAAGGCTGAAGCAGACCCATCGTTTCGTAATAGCGCAGTGTTTTCGTTGAAACCCGGCAGATCCTGGAAAATTCGCCGATCGTCAGCATCTTTTTTCCTCCTTTTTCCTGTGTCTGGCTTCAGGATACACCTTGTCCTTAGGGCAAAGTCAAGCGATCAATTCTGGAAATTTTAAACAAAGGAAAAGCGGCGCTGAAACAACGCCGCCGATCGTTAGATTCCTTGGAATATTCCTTAAGAACCGTAATTCCAGAATTATAAACTCTGCCACAAAAAACACGTCAGTTTTGATTTGACAGAGCTTTTTAGCCAATAACGTTTAATCGTCGCTTAGGAATTTCAACTGCCCAAAATATCAAAATGGACCTTGCTTTCTCTTTGTCCTCCATCCCTTTATCCTTGTTTCGCTGAAGGTGAAATAGAAACAATCTAAATTCAGCCATTCTCCTATCTTATTTTATAAATTTATCCTTTAGCTCTTATTCAGTAAAACACAAGCCAAGATTCGTATGCCGCTGCAAAGAATGCAGTTCCTGCTTGATATATTCCCAAGATTCCTTATAGTTCCCGATTACTGAAAAATCGGACTTAGAAATAAAGGATAAAAATTCCGGAATCTCATTTTTATACTTTCTTGCAAACTGAAAAGCATCATATTCTTTATCTTTATCCGTACTATTCTGCTTGCCATACAACACATGATCCAAATTGCAAGACATATAGAACATCCTGTATGGAACTTTCCATATTTCCTGACAGGCGCAAAGCTTACTTATATTCGCTTTTTTTTGTTGATTTCTTTTTAAAATTCCCTGTCTATTATTCGTAAAAATTCCTGTCGTCGTATACAATATTCCCGTACACTTCCGATCTTCGACTACATATTCATCAGGGATGAAAGCACCATCCATATCCACGATATGAATGATTTGATCAAAATCATCTTTACCATAATGATTGGAAGACGCATAGGTCCGGATTTCATTCCCAATTTTAGAAGAAACGTTTGCCGGAGAAACACCTCGAGCTGTAGTGATATCACCGTGCATAATATGAACATATACTTTTCGGCTATCATAAATCCGACTGAAGATCATGCCCAGTGCTTCATCATCAGAAGGTCCTTCAACAATTACGAATATGATTTTCTTACGAGCCATGCCATTCACCCGCTTCTCTGAATGCAAACGCAATTTCGTAGTTATTTGTTGGTTCGTAAATTTCTTCACTTTGTTCCCCAAGAACAATATCACGGTAATAAAAATCCCGCAGATTATTATTCGTCTTAACGTTACTCAGGCGAATGTACCGATTGTCTGGATTTGTTGTCGTAAAAGCAATAAAGCCTCGATCCAACGTTTCCAATGGGCGCAGGTTATGTGAAGTAAAGATCAGCTGTCCTTTTCCTTTTTCTGATATGATTCTCAAAAGCTCGCCAAGAAGATATTCAAACACCCCTGAATCAATTTCGTCAATCGCGACAGTAATGGATGCTTTATTATAAACGACAATCAGCAGTTGAAGGATGGAGATAATTTTCTTGATTCCCTCTGATTCATACTGCAAAGGTATTTCCCGGTTGTTTTTACAGGATACCAGTTGAATTTTACTGCCCCTTTTTCCATCGGGAAAAAGCTCATTACCCAGGTTTACAACACCGATGGTCAATCCTGGAACAATTTGTTTCAGGACAACGTTCATATTCTCAATGACTTTACAAACGACATCCAAAGTTTCCATCGGGATGAGCGAGGAACCATTCAACTGAATCAATAAATTTCCGATCGTGGATTTTCCTTTTTCTTTATCAGCATAATTAAACGCTAACGGCAACGTATTTAATGTAATCAAACCTGAATTCGCTGTATTGATAATGAATAGTTCATAAGCTCCAAAATAGAAAAGTCTGTTAAACAACGCTGAATGATAATGTTCTTTACAATTTTTCCGGATTGCATTCAACAATTCTTTAGAGAAGATAAAGGATCTTGAAGTTTCAGCAGCGTATTTTTTTGCAACAAGCAAATTAGTTTCCGTTGCTTTTTCTTTGCCAACTAAACTTTCGTATTTCGTTGCCGGAATGAAAACCTCATCCGTACGAGTATCAATAATCGGGAGTAATTTCATTTTTAAATCATTACTCTTGTAAGAATAGGAAAGTACCTCATCAAAAATAAGCGCTTTGTTTTTTTCAGAATCATCGCTTATATATTCTTTATTCTCAAACGTTTCTTTTTTATTTTTACATAGTTTGAATTCATAATATACGACGTATTCGCCTTCAGGCTCATCGTCAGTAACCTTAAACTCATATTTCAAAGCGCTGTAGTCAGCATCTACATGGACATAGTCCGCAAAAGTCAAGGGAATAGACTTCATTGTTAACACAGATTTCAAAAGCGATAAAGCATCAATCAGGGCCGTTTTGCCCGAACCATTCTGTCCATATAAGCCAAGAATACTTGATTGATATTCTTTGCGATTATTCTCAAACGTCATTCTCCCATATTTGACATTTTTGAAGTTTCTGATCTCTATACTTTCTAAACGTACAATTGAGTTTTTCACGATCCGAAAACCTCCGTTCTTTTTCTTGATTTCATATTACCACAGGAACAGAACATCTTCAACTAAAATAAAATTCGATACATTTTGTATCATTATTTATAAATTATAAAAGCTTTTCAGCAGACCAAATTAACATTAGCTGTATGAAATATCCCAGTTTATCTTTTACTAGCTTTTGCAATATTCCTTTTCATGAACTGAGTCCCGCGCTGCCATAATTTTCGGCTTATCTCAAAAAGCAGGATAAAAAAGGCAGCGACAGAAATCCGGCTTGATTATCATATTTTCTGATTTTCTATATCTCATAATTAGATCCAGCCTGCACCATGAAAACCGAACGGACTGCTCAATCGAGAATCTGACGGATCATCTGCGGATTGTTCAGAAAGCGGCGGTACAGGTTAACCGTCTGCGACTCGTCGTAGCTCACCGGCACCAGCACGTCGTCCTGAATTTCCAGGATTTCCGCCTGCGGACAGGCGAGCAGGATCGGTGAATGGGTTGCGATCACAAGCTGGGAATCCTCCTGAATCAGATCATTCATGATCGCCAGCATCGCGAACTGACCGGTCGGCGACAGCGCGGATTCCGGTTCGTCGAAGATATAAAAGCCATGTCCGGAAAGCCGGCTGCGCAGCAGCGTCAGATAACTCTCCCCATGCGACATCTTATGCAGCGACACCCCGCCGTAGCCGGTTAACATGCGGCTGTCCTCGGCCGCGATATTTTCAATTTCCGAAGCGACGTTATAAAAACTTTCGGCCCGGAAAAAGAAGCCGTCGCGGCAGCGGCGCACACCTTTGGCCAGCGTCAGCGCCTGATATAAGGACGAATGGGTTTCCCGTGTCGAAAACTGAAAGTTGCGCGTTCCCCCTTCCGGGTTAAAACCCATCCCAACAGCGATCGCTTCGATCAGCGTCGATTTTCCGGTTCCATTATCGCCGGTGATAAACGTCAGCGGTTTATGGAACGTCAGCGGCTGAAAATGTTGAAACAGCGGAATCGTAAACGGATATCCCGCAGGACGTCCGGTTTCGTCTTCGTTCACACGGACCTGGCGCAGATACAGTTCATAAGCTTCCAGCATGATGACCTCACCTCTTGAATTTATTGTACCAGAGTGAGGCTAAAAAGAACAGGACAACCTGAAAGAATTCAGATCGTCCTGTTTTGTAACGATTCGTTTACTTATCGCTCAGATCTTCGCCCTGCGTCGCGATGACCTTGCGGAACCATTCGTAGCTGTCCTTGCGCGTCCGCTTCAGCGTGCCGCTGCCGTCGTTCTGCCGGTCGACATGCACAAATCCATAGCGCTTGCGCATCTCGCCGGTGCCCGCCGATACAATATCGATCGGGCCCCAATACAGATACCCCATCACGTCGCAGCCGTCCGCGATCGCTTCGCGCAGCTGGATCAAATGCTCGCGGATGTATTCGACGCGGAAATCATCGTGAATCGCTCCGGTTTCATCCGGCTGTTCGTCCAAACCGATCCCGTTCTCCACGATAAACAGCGGCTTGTGATAGTGATCGGTCAGGAAGTTGCAGACATAGCGCAGCCCCTGCGGATCGACCGGCCAGCGCCAGGGCGCCGGGGAAGTCTGTTTAAGATAGGGATTGTCCAGTCCTGCCGAACCGCCGGTATCCGTCCGGATTTCCGCTCCGGCATGATAAACCGTGCTGCGGTAATAGCTGAACGCGATGTAATCGACCGGAAAGCTGCGGATCAGCTCCAACTCGTCCTGGGTCATGTCCGGCCGCGATCCGTTTTCACGCCAGCTCCGCTGGACATAACCCGGATATTCCCCGCGCACCATAACGTCCAGGAATAACATCTGTTTGTGCTGATGTTCCATCACGCCCAGAATATCCTGCGGATCGCAGGTATAAGGATACGTCGCCAGACTGGAGAGCGAAAGCATGCAGCCGATCTGCGCCTGCGGATCGATCTGATGGCCCAGCTGTACTGTTTTCGCGTTGGCTACAAACAGATGATGCGCTGCCTGATAGAGCTGACGCTCGGTCAGATCCTGATTGACATGTTCCGGATGCACCGGGTGAATGTCCAGTACGCCGCCGGCCACAAACGGAATTCTGAACAGGTTGTTCACCTCGTTAAACGTCATCCAGTAATTCACGACGTTGTGATAACGGCGGAAAACAACATCGACATACTTCATCCAGAAATCGATCATCTTCGGGTTCAGCCAGCCTCCGTATTCCGTCAGCAGATGCAGCGGCATTTCATAATGACTCAGCGTGATCACCGGCTCCATACCGCGCCGGCGCATCTGCGCGAACAGCTCGTCGTAATACCGCAGACCGGCCTCGTTCGGTTCAGTTTCATCACCGTTGGGGAAAATCCGCGCCCAGGAAATACTCGTGCGGAATGCCTGGAACCCCATCCCTTCCATCAAGGCCAGATCCTCGTTGTAGCGATGATAAAAATCAATTGCTTCGTGACTGAGATATACCTTGTCAGCTTTCAGCGCCGGTTCCCATTTCTGCCGTTTTGAATTCCATTTTAAATCCGGTTCGTTCAGAATTCCAACGACCACGTCGGTGACATTTAGCTGCTTGCCGTCCTCCAGATACGCGCCTTCGATCTGGTTGGCCGCGACAGCGCCGCCCCATAAAAAGTTTTCAGGAAATGCTTGTCCCATGGTATTCCTCCTTTAGTTTCCTGTTTTCTTCATTCGTTCCATCCTCTCTGCCGAAATATGGAAAAAGTCCCTCACGTTTCGGCGAAGGACCAAACTTTCAACCCGACCATTTATATACCACATATCGGTCAGTGGTAAACTTTCTTTATATTCGTATACTAACAAGTACAAAGCGGGAAGTCAATACAACTACCCACTAAAATTATATGTCTCAATTGAAAAGTTAAGTTGATCTTTTCTACAACGGTTTTTAGAATCAGCTGAGCCGGACTAAGCAAATAAAAAATCTGGACACCGACTTGACAAAAAAGCCTCTTCGGTTTAATATTAAATCAGTTTTAAAAAGTGTTTGAATAGTAGTTCATTAATAAAGGAGGCGCTCGCCATGGCTGATGCCGGAATGCTTAAGCAGATCAATCTTCAAAAAATAAGGAACGCCTTTTTAGCGGGTGAACCCTTCAGTAAAACCGAGCTGGCGGAAAAAACCGGTTTGAGCTTCCCGACGGTCGGCAAGATTGTCGACGAAATGGTTGGGACCCAGCAGCTGCAGATTGTCGGAACCCGGAATTCTTCGGGCGGACGATGCAGCCGGATTTACCAATACAATGCTGACTTCCGCAACGCGATCGCGATGATCCTGGAAGGTCAGAATCTTGACTGGTTCATCCTCGACAGCCTGGGCATGACGAAAAACCAGGGCCGGATTGAAATTGACGGCGACTTATTGGGAACGCTGACCGGGCTGCTTCTGCAAGCCCGCCGGCAGGAACCCTCGCTGTGCTGCTTCTGTCTGGGCATTGCCGCGAATACCAATGGCGAAACGGTCCAGCAAAGCTTTGAATATCCGCAGCTCAAAGGCATGAACCTGTTAAAAGAGCTGGAATGCGCCAGCGGACTGAAAGGCTCCTTGGGCAACGATATGTGGATCTCCGCAGAAGGCTGCTGGCAGCGCTGCCGGATGAACGATCATACGACGTTGATCAGCTTCTATTTAGGCAGCTGCGGATTCGGCTCCAGTTTTGTCGTCGGCGGCAAAACGATCAAAGGCGCCCATCAGGTCGCGGGGGAAATCGAACTGCTGCCGTGGATCCGCGAAGCCGGACTGAACGCGAACCAGTGGCCGGATACGCTGCCGGAAACGATCCTGCGCTGTATCCTGACCTACGCGATCATCACCGATCCGGATTTCATCCAGTTATATACTCATCCATTCTTCGTCGATCACTTCGATGAAATTCAAGCCCAGCTCAACGCCTGCTTTGCCGGAGTCCAGCCGCCAGCGCTGCTCTTATCCGATGATTTCCGCGCCGATTATGAAATCGGTCTGAGCTGCCGGGCGATGCGGTTAATGAATCCGCAAGAGGTTTCAGCATGAAAACCTATACGCATCTTGTCTTTGATATCGACGGCACGCTGCTGAATACGGAAATGGCGGTGCTGCACTCGCTCCAATGGGCGCTGAAACGCCAGGGAATCGAATTACCGCTGGATCAGCTGCGGTTTGCTTTGGGCATCCCCGGAACAGACGCGCTGAAACGATTTCCTCTAGCTCATCCGGATCAGGTACTGCGCGAATGGGACGCGAAATATACCGAATTTCTTGATGAAATCACAGTCTTTGAAGGAATTCCCGAGCTGCTTAAAACCTTGCGCGATCACGGCGTCGCCTTGGGAGTCATCACGTCCAAGACTCAGATCGAATTGGCGCAGGATTTCGGTGTGCTGGGATTAGCCGAATATTTCTCCGTCATCGTCACCGCCGACGATACCGTTCAGCACAAACCGGACGCTGAACCGATGCGGCATTACCTTATGCGCAGCGGCGCAAGCGCGGCAGAAACCATTTATATCGGCGATGCGGATTATGATCTGCAATGTGCATTGCGGGCCGGCTGTGACTGTGCGCTGGCGCAATGGGGCCGGACAGACAAGCCAAACACCACTCCGACCTGGATTCTGAAACAGGTTGAGGACGTCTGGCAGTTAGTCGGAATGACCCCGGATCCTTCCCACAGATAAAATTACTTATTCCGATACAGAGGACGGATCTGACTGAATCCATAAGCAGTCCTCCCGATTCGTCTGTCTGTTCGTAAAAAGCCCCGGGCGCTTACCCCAGGGCTTTTTTCTATTATTTGAATGAACAGAAACGTTGTGTTTTACGTTTGTCCGCTGCCGGTATGTCCGTGACGCTCAATCGAACACTACGATCGCGTCCGGCCGTTTGATCCGCAGTGCCAGCGTTTCCAGAATCCGGAACACATGATTGAAATCCTTGGTTTCCAGATAACCTGTGCTCAGATCCATTCCTAACGCCAAATCGACGTTTTCCGGTTCCGCTGCGATCAGCAGCGCATGATTTTGCTTCAGCACCGGCGATTTTAAGACCGGTCCGTCGATCAGCCGCGCGATCCGGTCGACTTCCAACAAGCCGGTACCCGGCTGAATTCGCTGTAAATCCAACATCCGGTCCGGACTCAGCACCAGCGTAATGCCGCTGACATAACCGCGGCTTTCCAGCTCGTTCAAGCCTTTGGCGATATCCGCAAACGCGTTCTCACTCTGACTCCAGTCGCCGCGCGCACAATGTACTGCCCCTTCGGTATTGACCAATCCGGAGACTCCCGCCGCAGGATTGCCGAAGAAAATGAGTTCATCTTCACGCCGGGCCAATTTGCGCGCCGCTTCCAGAATTCGCGAGCGATCCAGCGAGGCACCGCTTTCCACACTTTCTAAATCACGCCACAATAAAGTAAAATCTTCAAATAACTGAATTAACGGCTGAAAGCGGCGGCCGCGGATCTGACCAAGGCCCGCTTCCAACTCCTCCGTCATCGCCGCGCTGTCAACGATCACGCTCTGCGCGCCTGCACCCAGCGGACCGGCCAGCGATAAAAACCGGCGGCCGGTCAACAGTTTCCGAGCGGTTTCGATGACCGCTTCGTCGATCTGATTCCATAACACCGCATTGATCGGCGCGGATTCTCTGCCTAAAACATCCATCTTGATTCTCCTTTCTACTCCTTGAGTGATCCAACCGTCATTCCGGTCTTCACTTCAGCATTTTTTGTAATTCCCAAGTCTTCCAGCATTTCCTTCACTTCAGATTCACCGGCTAAGAAATGATCGGTTTCCGATGGATCCAAATAGCGCATTAAGGTGATCAGTTCGCCCATGTGCGCCTTTTCTTCATCGCGGATATCCTCCAGTACTTTTTTCGCGGCGAGATCGTCCGTCGCTAAAATATGGGATTCATACAGATAAATGGCTTCCAATTCGCCGGCGATATCGAGGCGGATTGCCTGCATCAGTTCGGCGTTGGTCATCTTGCGGTTGACGTTTCCTTGAAATGGATTCGCAAAGTTTGGCATGTTCATCCCTCCTTGGCTTCATTAAACCACATATCACGATATTTTACAATAGCGATAATCATTATCATTATATTTTTATTAATATTTTCCTGCAACAATCATGAAATTACTTTCATAAGCTGTAAAAACAGCCACGATCCTCTTCTTTTCTGACAAAAAAAAGCCAGACTCTGCCGAATCAGCCGCTGCATCGAACGCAATGGCTGCCTCAGTTTCCAGGCTTTTTTAAACGTGAATCATGATTTGTGTTTTCTGACTTTCTGCGAGTCAAACTTCCTGCCCCTGCCACAAAGCGCGGACAATCTCAACGGCGTTGGTCGCCGCTCCCTTGCGCAGCTGATCGCCGCAGCACCACAACGCGATCCCCTGTTCACTGGCAAGATCCCGCCGCAGCCGGCCGACCTCAACCATGTCCTGATCCGTGCAGGCCAGCGGCGTCGGATATGGCTGTTCGTTGAGCACGACACCTTCCGCTTCCGTGATCGCCCGGCGGACTTCATCTAAACTGACCTCCCGCTCGGTTTCCAATGTGATGGACTCGGAATGACAGCGCAGCACTGGCACACGCACGCAGGTGCAGCTGACCCGCAGTGCCGGATCGTGAAGGATTTTGCGGCCTTCGTTCTGCAGCTTCATTTCCTCCGAGCTGTAGCCCTGTTTATCAAAGCCGCCGATTTGCGGAATCAGATTGTACGCGATCTGAACCGGGAAGGTTTCCGCTGACACGGGCTGTCCCGCCTCCAGCTGGGCAATCTGGCGTTTCAGTTCCGCTAAGCCTGCGGCCCCGGCGCCGGAGACCGCCTGATAGGTCGACACGATCATCCGCGTAATCCGGGAAAGCCGGTATATCGGCGCGACCGCCATCAGCGCGATGATTGTCGCACAGTTGGGATTGGCGATAATCCCCTGATGCGTGCGGATGTCCTGCGGATTGATCTGCGGAATGACTAACGGCACATCCGGATCCAGCCGGAACGCGCTGCTGTTGTCGACAAACACCGCGCCCGCTTTCACAATGACCGGCGCCCAGCGCTTAGCCAGTTCATTTTCAACTGCCCCCAAAACGACGTCGACATCCGCGAAGCTGTCCTCGCTGACCGCTTCGAGGGTCAGCGGCTGACCTTTAAACATTAAGTTCTGGCCGGCGCTGCGCGGACTGGCCAGCAGCTTTACCGGTCCGATCAGCCAGTCTGTTTGTTCTTCCAGAACCTGAAGCATCGTGCGCCCGACCGCTCCGGTAGCGCCTAAAATGGCGATTCGACAGCTTTTCATGCCTGCATCCTCCCTGCTTTCGGCGCGAACGCCGCGTATAAGACCTGAATCGCCCGGTTGAAGTCTTCATTCTCCACGCCGACGATGATGTTGATTTCATCCGATCCCTGGGCGATCATCCGGATGTTGATCTGATGTGCGCCCAGTGTCTGGAACAGCTGGCCGGAGATGCCGCACTGCAGCGCCATGTTGCGGCCGACGACGGCGATCAGGCTGAGATTGTTGACGACCTTGATATCGTCGCATTCACACACCTGTTTTAACTGCGCCGCGATTTCGTACAGACTGTCGGCAATCGCCGCCGTGGAAACGACGATTGAGAAATTATCAATGCCTGACGGGACGTGTTCGACGCTGATTTTATATTTTTCCAGGACCTCCAACGCCCGCTTCAAGAGACCAACCTCGTTGGACGCGTTGTGGCGGTACATCGTAATGACTGTGAAATCCTTCTTCCCGGCAATGCCGGTAACAAACCGCGAGCGGTCCTCCTGAGCCGGATCGACGTGATCGACAATCTGCGTGCCGGGATTGTCCGGCTGGTTTGTATTGCGGATGACGATCGGAATGTTCGCGTCCTTGACCGGATAGATCGCGTCCTCATGCAGGACGTTTGCGCCCATATAAGAGAGCTCGCGCAGCTCGCTGTAGGTAATCCTCTCGATCTGCACGGGATGGTCGATGATCCGCGGATCGGCCATCAGAATCCCGCTGACGTCAGTCCAGTTTTCATACAGCCGGGCGGACAGCGCCGAAGCCATTAAACTGCCGGTAATATCCGACCCACCGCGGGCCATGACCTTAATCCGGCCGTTGGGCAGTGCGCCGTAGAAGCCGGGAATGACAAACCGGGGTGTCTTCTGAGCCTGTGCCCGGATCAGCTGGCGGGTGACGTTGTGATCGATCTTGCCGTCATAGCCAAACCGGATCACCTCGGCGGCATCGACAAACGGCCAGTCCAGATACGCTGCCATCAGCTTCGACGTCAGCCATTCGCCCCGCGATACCAGCTCGTCCTGGCTGATTCCCTGCCGCATTTTTTCTTTCAGCTGGGCTAAGGGTTCCTCCAGATCCAGACTTAATCCCAGCGCATCCCGGATTTCGCAGAACCGCTGGCGGATCAAATCAAACAGCGGCTCGCAGGAAACGGAATATTGCAGATGAGCATGGCATAAATAAAGCAGATCCGTGATCTTATTATCGGTTTTCGTCCGTCTTCCCGCCGCGCTGCAGACGACGATCTGACGCTCGGGGTCGGCTTCGACGATCGCTTTGACTTTTTGGAACTGACGGGCATCGGCTAACGAGGAGCCGCCGAATTTTGCGACGATCATGCTTCTTCCTCCTGGATCCTTGCGGCGAACAGCTGCGGATCGAATGTCCGGGCCTGGATGATCAAAGCTTGAAGATCACGACTGTCCCCAGACTGCGTCCACAGCTGAACGCGGCCTTCGCTGCGCCGGATTTCCGCGGTTACTCCGCTAAAAAGTGCGGCGGTCTGTTCGTTAGTTCCCACATAATAGCGAACATCCTCAGCAGCTTCGCTGATTTTCACTTCATGCAGCGCCAGCGGTGAAACCTGACTCTTCTTTTTTATTTCCAGAATATCGGTAAGAACGGCGTGCGCTGTCGGCGGTCCGCCCGCCCCCTGACCGATCAAGGTCAGCTCGCCCAGGCTGGCTGTCCGCAGCAAGCCGGCGTTAAGATTATCGCGGATCTGCGCCAGGGACGCGGTTACAGGCAATAACACCGGTTCGATGCGGGCCTGAATTCCTGCTTCCGTCTTCTTTAAGATCGATAACAACCGGCAGCGTTTCCCTTTTGCTTCAAACGCCTGGATATCCTGACAGGTTAGTCCCTGCAGACCCTGAGCGGAGAACTGATCCCGATGAAGCAGGACATTGAAAGCACAGCCGGCGCTGATCATCAGCTTCCGCGCCAGATCTTCCCCTTCTAAATCCGCGCGGGGATCCGCTTCCGCATAACCTAACCGCTGAGCTTGGGCGATGCCTTCGCCTAACGACAATCCATCGCGCTCCATGTGATCGAGGATGTAATTCGTCGTTCCATTAAAGATTCCTTCGATCGCCAGAATCGGATCAGTGGCTTTTAACGCCGTGATTGTACGCAGCCAGGGGATACCCCCGGCTACGCTGGCATCATAACGGAACTGAACCTGATGTTTCTTTGCCAGGTTCACCAGTTCCCGATAATACGCGGAAACCATCGCCTTGTTGGAGGTCACGACCGATTTGCCCGCTTCCATCGCCTGCCGGCAATAATCCCATGCCGCCGAGGCGCCGGAAATCATTTCGACGACGACGTCGATTTGCGGATCCGCTAAAACTTGCGCGTAATCATAAGTCATGGCCGGATGAGTGAGCGGATGCGGCTTCCGGATCAAAATGGCCGCGACCTGCAGCTCAGGATCATGACGCTTTTCAATCTGTTCCATCAGGCTGCGGGCAACGGTACCCCAGCCCAGCATTGCGATTTTCAAATGAATTCCCCCTTGCGTGTATTCAAAATAAATACACTTGTTTTTCATTGAAAGACATTGTATCATAGAACTGTTAAAAAATTCAAGAGGTGGACACATGAAAAAACAGTTATGCAGTACGCGAGGTTCATATATCGATGCGGATTTCTGGACCGCGGTCAGAAACGGCGTCGCCGGTGACGGCGGCTTAATCATCCCGGCTGACTGGGAAAACCGGCAGATCAACGTGGAGGCCCTGCCGCTGAGTTATCCGGACATCGCTCAGGCGGTGCTGGCCTGCTTTGCGGATGATCTGGACGCCCCGACGCTTAAAACGCTGATTCATCAGGCTTATGACGGACGTTTCGACGCTGAGGATGTCGTCCGGCTTTCTCCGCTGGGCAGCGATTTTCTGCTTGAGCTGTATCATGGACCGACGGCGGCGTTTAAGGATATCGCGTTATCGCTGCTGCCGTTATTTCTGGGCGAAGCTTCCCGGCGGCAGAAGCAGCCGAAGAAAACGCTGATCTTGACGGCAACCTCCGGCGATACCGGCAAAGCGGCGCTGGAAGGCTTCAAAAATCGGCCGGATTGCGAGCTGCTTGTCTTTTATCCTGATCATCTTGTCAGCGAAATTCAGCAGCGTCAGATGGTCAGCAGCGAAGGCCGCAACGTCGGCGTGTGCGCGATCCGCGGCAATTTTGACGACGCCCAGAGCGCAGTCAAGCGCTGCTTCGCCGATCCGCAGCTGCGCGCCGCGCTCAACGCTTGCCAGCTTGAGCTTTCCAGCGCCAATTCAATCAATATCGGCCGGCTGGTTCCGCAGATTGTATATTATTTCTGGGCCTACCGCCAGCTGCGTCAGCGAGGCGTGCTCACAGCTGGACAGACGTTGGATTTCAGTGTGCCGACGGGTAATTTCGGCGATATTCTGGCCGGCTATTACGCCAAGCAGATGGGCTTGCCTGTCGGCAAGCTGATCGTCGCGAGCAATGCCAACAACGTTCTGACCGAATTCTTCACCACCGGCCGCTACAACCGCCGGCGGCCCTTCATGAAAACGACGTCGCCGTCGATGGATATCCTGATTTCCAGCAATCTGGAACGCCTGTTAGCGCATGAAACCGGATTGGATGGCCAGCAGGTCGCAGCCTATATGGATCAGCTGCAGAAACAGGGAGAATATCAGATTGACTCCGCGTTGCTTCATCGCCTGCAGGAGCAATTTGCCTGCGGTGACTGCGCCGACGAGCAGGCTGCCGAAACGATCCGGCAGGTCTATGCTGAAAGCGGTCAGGTGCTTGACCCGCACACCGCTGTCGGCGTGCATGTCCTGCGCCAGCTGCGAAACGAAGGATTTGAAAAAAATCCGTGCGTTGTCCTGGCGACCGCTTCGTGCTACAAATTCAGCAAGGACGTCTATGAAGCGCTGTTCGGGCCGGCGGACATGGACGAGTGGACGGCAATGGAACAGTTGAATCAACGGACTGGTATTCCGATTCCCGCTCCGCTGCAAGGCTTGCGGGACAAGCCGGTCCGGCATACCGATCAGATCGAAAAGGACGCGATCCTCGATTATGTCCGGCAGAAAGCGCAGGCGATGAGCCATGATTAAAGTCACGGTCCCGGCGACGACCGCCAATTTAGGGCCCGGCTTCGACACGCTCGGGCTGGCTCTGGATATTGAAGCCACATTCACCTTTGCCCCGGCTGCGCAGTTTGAGATCACCGGCTGTCCTCAGCGCTACTGTAATGAAAACAATTTAGTCCGAAAGGCATACTGCCGCCTGTTTCAAAAGCTGAACGAGAAACCGATCCCCGTGCGGATCACGATTGATTCGCCGATTCCCACAAGCCGGGGACTGGGCTCCTCCTCCGCCTGTATTCTCGGCGGGCTGTGCGGAGCGAACGCGCTGTTGGGCGAACCGGTTTCCGCATTGGATCTCTTACGGATGGCCTGCGAGCTGGAGGGGCATCCGGATAATGTCACCCCGGCTTTGTTAGGCGGATTGAAAGCTGCGCTTGTCGAACAGGATTGTCTGTTGACCGCTGATTTCAGCGTCAGCGAGCGGCTGCGGTTTGCCGCGCTGGTTCCTGATTTTGAATTGGAAACGCACCGCGCCCGCCAGGCTCTGCCGGATACGATTCCCCATGCCCAGGCCGCCGGCGCTTTAGGCAAGCTGGCCTTTCTGTTGAAAGGGCTGGAAACGGCAGACAGCGCCTTGCTGGAAGCGGCGATGAACGAACCGCTGCACGAGCCTTACCGCATTCCGCTCATTCCGGAATATGAAGAGGTCCGACAGCTGTGCGTCAATCAGGGAGCGGCCGCGGTGATGATCAGCGGCTCCGGACCGACACTGCTGGCGCTGTTTCTCGACACCCTTCCGGAAGCGGCTTTGACATTGAAGCTTAAATCGCTGAATCATCATTGGCAGCTGCTGCCCTGCCGCGTCCAGCACGAAGGTACCCGCATTGAGATGAAGGAGGAACCGCATGAGTGAACAATATCTGATCGTCAACACAAAAATCCTGCCGGATTTTTACGCAAAGGTCGTGGAAGCCCGCGATCTGGTCGAACAGCACAAAGTAAAAGGCGTCAGCGAAGCTGTCCAGCGTGTCGGTATCAGCCGCAGCACCTATTATAAATACAAAGATTCAATCTTTTCATTTTCAGAAAACGCGCGCGGTCGCAAAGCTGTGTTAAGCATGATCCTGACTCATCAGCAGGGCGTCTTAAGCGAAGTGCTCAACGAGCTGGCGGCGCAGCATACCAGTGTGCTGACCATCAATCAGTCGATCCCGATTCACGATCACGCCTCCGTCAGTCTGTCGCTCGATATCTCGGATCTGGATTGTTCTATCGACGAAGTGCTGCGCAGTCTGAAAGAGAAAAAAGGCGTGACCAATGTCCGCCTGATCGACTTGGAATAAAAGACCGCGAACTTTCTCAACCATTAGGAAATCAGAAATCAAATAAAAAACGTTGAGCTTCCCTCTCTCAGGGATTCCTCAACGTTTTTTATAGGAATGAAGAAGACGGCGGTCAGCGGCCAGAAAGAGAAGACTTGATGGATCTTCCGTCCTCTGTGAACGAAGTCAATCTAGTTTCTGATATTCCACAGCGCCTTTACGAGAATGCCTGAATCAGATTGATGATGAAATTGCCCAGACCGTGCAGAAACGCGCCGGGAAGGATCGAGCCCTGGAATGATTTTTCAGCCAGATACCCCAGCAGAAAGCCGCCGGCCGCTGTCGTCATAAAGATGATCGTCCCTGAAAGCAGGGTGAGGTTCCCGGCCAGAAGCACGTGCAGGCTGCCGAACAAAATTGCCTGAAGAAGAATACCGAAGTCTCCGAATTGGCGGACCAGCCGCTTGTTGATAAACCCGCGGAACAGAAATTCTTCAAAAAAGCCTGTCTGGATAAAGCTGATGATCACAATCGGCAGTATCGCAGTCATGCCCAATCCGGTATAGACGCTGGCTGAGGGCTGGGTAAACTGCGTAAAAAACGGCAGATGCGTTACGCCCCAGACAAGCCAATACACAACGATCATTCTCCCTGCCGATTTGTTTTTCTGCGGCCGGATCAGACCGAAATACGCTGCGAACCCGGCCTGCTTCCGTCCTTTTATGCGCCACCATCCAACAGGAATCAAACCGAAGACAACACTGGCCAAAACGGTACTGCGCAACGCATCAAAAATAAGCATATTTTTCTCCTAGCAAGCCAAAGCGGCGGCAATGGACAAAGAACTTCCGATGATACGCTCCGCTGTGTTGAACGGCTCTGCTTCCATTCTATCAGATTCCATGCCGCTTGACGAGCTTTGCCGGAATGACCAACATTTTTCCGTGTGCGCGGGATTTTTATGGTAGAATAAAAGTCCAGAGTTTTTAAAGGAGGGAATGAACATGACACGCGGGATTCTTCTATTTGGTTCTTCTGGTTCGGGAAAGACCACACTTGGCAAAAAAGTTGCCGAAGCCCTAGGTTATCCCTATTTTGACATCGACGATTATCTTTGGCGCAAAGACACGCCGATTCCTTTCACCCGCATGTACTCGCGGGCTGAAAAAGCCAGCCGGCTGATGCATGATATTTCTCCATTCGATCATTTCGTCATGGCCGGATCGATGGACAGCTTTAACGCTCCGTTTGTGCCATTATTTGATCTCGCGGTGCATGTCGACGCCCCGACTGAGCTTCGCCGGCAGCGTCTGCACCAACGAGAACTGGATACTTTCGGCAAACGGATTTTGCCGGGCGGGGATATGTTTGAAGAGCATCAGCGTTTCTTAGCGGATTCTGACCGGTACGATACCGACGGTTCTCCCTGCCGCAAACGGCACCTGGAATGGGCGGCCACCCTGCCCTGCCGCGTACTTTATCTCAACGGTGCTGCGCCTTTAACGGAAAATTTGACAGTGATCCTAAATGAATACACTGCGCTTATTGCTTCCTCTTCCGTTCCTGAGATTAAGGATAAACCATGAAAAAAAG
>NZ_GG657561.1:506806-512426 GCF_000157995.1 Holdemania filiformis DSM 12042 | reverse complement strand
GGCCCTGCGGGAGGGAAACCGGCACCAGCGTTGCGCCCTGCTGCACCAGAATCTGCCGTGCCTGCTCCAGAATCGTGTTTTCAAGTTCATCCTGCGGTGCGTCGTCAAACGTCAGCACGCCGATCCGGAAGCCTGCGACCCCGCGGTTCAGCGCTCCGGCGAAATCGAAGTGATCCGGGCATGCCAGCGTCGCCGGGTCCAGTTCATCCTTGCCCCATAACGCATCCAGAACGACGGCGCAGTCCGCGATCGTCTTGCCCATCGGTCCAGCTGTATCCTGCATCGAGGAGATCGGAATGATGCCGCTGCGGGAAATCAGCCCCACTGTCGGCTTGATCGTTGCCACGGCGTTGTTGCGGGCTGGGGAAACAAGCGAACCGTTGGTTTCCGTACCGATGGAAAACGGCACAAGCTGGGCGGCGACGGCCACGGCGGAGCCGGAGCTGCTTCCGGACGGATCCAGCTGCGGATCATAGGGATTGACGACCTGACCGCTGCGCGAGCTGAACCCCGACGGCATCTTCCGCTTCCGGGCTACCCAATACGCGAATTCAGAAAGACAGGCTTTGCCGAGAATGACAGCTCCCGCCTGCTTCAGCCGGCGCACGACTTCGGCATCCTGCGGTGCGTAAAAATCAGCCAGTGCTGCCGAACCGGCCGTGGTGTGCATCTTGCCGGCCGTGCTGATATTATCTTTCACGACGACCGGCAGCCCATGCAGCGGTCCGCGCGGTCCTGTTTCCCGCAGCTCGCGGTCGAGCGCGTCCGCAATCCAAAGCGCATCCGGATTCACCTCGGCAATCGCAT
The DNA here is from genome assembly GCF_000157995.1 of Holdemania filiformis DSM 12042. Classification (GTDB taxonomy): domain Bacteria; phylum Bacillota_I; class Bacilli_A; order Erysipelotrichales; family Erysipelotrichaceae; genus Holdemania; species Holdemania filiformis. The sequence continues at coordinate 511,619 of NZ_GG657561.1, read as the reverse complement.
TCAAGCCCGGCCCGGACTGGTCGATCTCCGCGATACGGCGCAGTGCTTCCTCGGTTAAACTCCGGCTGGTCCAGCGGCCGGTCCGCAGGCCTTCCGCCAGTTCTGAAATTGAAGCTTCAAACATGAAGATTCCCCCTTTTTGTTAGTGTAGCATAATTGAAAACGTTAAACCAGCTCATCCCGCTTCCGAAACAGGATTTTCGATTTTCATACCGAAACATAGAAAAACCGCGGCGTTTCGCCGCGGTGGAAGTGTACGATCTTGTTCTTTCTTTTCAACCAATAGTTTCTTATTCTCCCTGAATCCGGTTACGGATACGAAGGAAACGTTCAACGATCCGCCGGCTGGCAGCGCCGTCTTCCAGCGTCAGCCGGAGCTTCCACGCAGAATGTGGATCCAGCTCGCCGGTTTTGAGCTCAAACGGCGTTTTTTCAAGACAATGACTGTAACAGGCGGCGTCGCCGAAAACGGGGTAGAGCTCGCCTTTTTTATTTTTCAGCGCATAGGCCTGCTGATGACAAAGCTGACAGTTCCGCTTTGTCCCGTCTTTTAACAATCGGTTGACCGGACAAGCCTTGGACACCATCAGATCGCGATAGCCGTAGACGTACTGCACGGTCGGCGCGGAAAATCCGTATTGTTCTTTAAACGCTTCACGAATCGCACTCTGCTGTATTGGATTAATTTCCAGTGAAAATTCCACACCTGCTACCGAAGTCTGGCTGAGCAGCAGCGCCAGCGCTTCGCTGTTGGTGACATTGAAGCCGCTCGTACAGATCAGCCGCGTCGTTGTCCGGATCAGCGTTCCGATTTCCTCGGCCTGCAGCCATTCCGTTTCGTATCGGGCAGGATGCTCCTGGACCCGCAGCGTTGAGGGCATGATTTGCGGATACGCTTGAATCAGGGCCGGCACGCTGCTGATCAGCTGCACTGGAAGCTCAGCTAACGCTTCCGCCTGTTCGCGGGTTTCAATCTGCACGATCAATCCCGGCAGCGGCTGTTTTTCATGGATCGTTAAAGGCTGAACAGCCTGACGCTGAAGCTGAGCCCGCTCAGGATAGCGGACAGCTCGCCGCTGCGCAAGATGATCAAGCGCCTGGCGGCGGGCTTCATTAATTTGCTGAACTGGCAGAAACAACGCCCCTTCCAGCTGATTGTCGACGCTTTCCAGCTGAAACGGCGTATCGTTCAGCTTGCCCAGCTGCTGGGTTAACCGCCCCGTGTCCAACGGTGCTTTCTGCGCGGGCTGCAGAACTTGTTCCGTCCGGGCCTGCGCCTGAAATCCCATTTCGTCGCAGACGTCCAACAGCATCGGTTCGCCAGCCCGGCCGCGGATCGTAAACCGCACAGCCGTCCGGCGCGCCGGCTGAGCAGACTGCGCCTGGATTTCCTTCATCAGCTCGCTGTCGGTCGTCTGAAGCAAAGCAGCCTCCGGCCGGACTTTCTCCCGCACCGGCAGCTCAATGATCTCGCCCGGCTGTCCCTGGGCGCATAACAAATCATGCTTATAGATGTAATTGGCAATGAAGCCGATATCTTCGCCGTTTTCACGTAAAATCCGCAGTCCGTCGCCCTGATGCAGCGGCGCGGTTAATTTTACCTGGACACGGCCGTTGCGTTGGCTCAACACCGTGCCGATGCGGATTCCAACGTGATTGGGGCGCAGCGGATTCATCAGCGCCGGTCCGCTTTGATGAAACAGATAGCCGGTGGTGAAGCCGCGGTTGAACAACTTCTTTAACCGGATCTGTTCCCCTTCCTCAGAAGCCGGCCGCATTCCGGCCAGAACCGCGTCGATTTTCTCACGGTAAGCCCGCACGACTGCGCCGACATATTCCGGACGCTTCATCCGGCCTTCAATTTTAAAGCTCGTCGCTCCGCTGCGGATCAGCTCCTCAACCTGGTCGAGGGTATTGAGATCCATCGGACTTAATAAGTATTCCCCCGGAGCTTCGATGACCCGGCCGCTGTCCCTTTCAACCAGCTGATACGGCAGCCGGCAGGGCTGTGCGCACTGGCCGCGGTTGCCGCTGCGGCCGCCGTTGATGCTGGACATCAGGCATTCGCCGCTGTAACAGACGCACAAGGCACCGTAGACGAAAATCTCCAGATCCAGTCCTTCCTCAGCGCACTCCCTGACCAGTTCGACCGGGGTTTCCCGCGCCAGCACAGCGCGCTTCATCCCCAGCTGCCTGACCCAGCGCACGCCCTCCCGGTTATGAATGTGCATCTGCGTCGAAGCATGCAGCTCAAAATCCGGATAAGCCCGGCGGATCCAGGAAACCAAGCCGAGATCCTGCACGATCAGAGCGTCGACGTCGTTGTGATAAAGAAAATCAATCAGCGCCTTGGCGTCGTCCAGCTCGTTTTCGAAAATCAGCGTGTTGACGGTGACATAGACCTTCACCTCGTGCTGATGACAATAGCGCACAGCCTGACGCAGCTGCTGCTCATCGAAGTTGCCGGCATAGGCCCGCGCGCCGAAGCGCGTCGATCCCAGATAGACCGCGTCCGCCCCGTTGTTGACGGCGGCGATCAGCGCGTCCATACTGCCCGCCGGTGCTAAAAGTTCCGGGCGTTTCATCCCAGAACTCCTTTAATGATCAGCGAAATCCCTAATATAGCTAACGGAATGCCCAGCCACAGACCGATCAGCGTCGCGCACAGCATCAAACCCAGTGCGCAGACGACTAACCCCAAAATGATGGTGATCAGCTTGCCGCATAAGGACAACACCAGTCCTGTCAGCCAGAATACCAGTTTAAACGGCCATAATAAAATTCCCATGCGCATGTCCTCCTTTGGAACTTCAATTTTTCTCTAAAGCTCAAACAGAAACCGGTAGGCCTCGAGCAGCTGCTCGAACGACACCGCGGCGTTGGCCGGCGAAGTGGAAGGCAGTACGATCGCTTCGATGCCGGTTTTCGGCTGAGCGTATTTCTGATAGCAGCGGCCGGCGGTCTTGCCGGTCGTCACAATGGTTTTGATCTCCGTTTCCGCAAGCAGCCGGTTGAAATCGTTGGCGGTGACGTCGCGGATACTGGCGTCGCTGCTGCCGGTAATTGTGCAGCTGGCGATCACATCCCACAACGCGAAGTGCCGGTGGTGCAGAAAGGCCACGCGCTGCGCCGTGGTGTCCAGCAGACTTCCGTCCAGCGCCGCCATGACCGGCCAGAACCGGTTGCGCGGATGCGCGTAATAGAACGCCTGCTGACGCGAGGCGACCGAGGGCAGCGATCCGAGAATCAGCACCCGGCTGTGCGCGTCGTAGATCGGCGCGAACGGATGCACGACAGTCTGCGCCGCGTTGTTCATAGATCGAACCGGATCGGCGAAGCCAGCACGTCGTTTTCCATGACGGCTTCCTCAACGATCAGATGACCGTCCAGACAGGAAGGATGTTCCTCAGGCACAATCTGCACCTCTTTGGCCAAGCCGCCAAGCGAGGTTTCCTTGAGTTCAATCGGCAGATGCTTGCCGGTATAGTTCATCGTTTTGACAACGACGTCGAAGCTGACGCGGTTCTTTTTAATCCGGCTCAGCGTGCGCGCGAGCGACATCGCGTCCAAGGCGCGCAAAACCGCGACGGCATTGCGTTCGATGCACGGTATGATGACATAGCCGCCGACCGGATCGCACGTTAATCCAAGGTGATGCTCCATGCCGATTTCCGCAGCGTATTCGATCTGACCGCAGTTCATGCCGTTGAGATAGGCGGCGGCGGCCGCGGCCATCGCGCAGGCTGCGCCGATCTCCGCCTGACAGCCGCCGACCGCACCGGAAATCGTGGCGTTGGTTTTGATCAGATCCCCGAACAAACCCGCCACCGCCAGCGCTTTGACCAGCTTGCCGCGGGTGATCTGTTGATCGTTATAATAGTAATACATCAAGGCCGCCATGACGCCGCAGGAGCCCAATGTCGGCGCAGTGACGACGATGCCGGCCGAAGCGTTCTGTTCGCTGGCCGCATAGGCATAGGCCGCCAGCTTCATCTTCGTCCGTTCCGCTTCATCCTCGATCGTTCCCGCCTGTAAAAGCATTGCCTTCGCCGCGCGTTCCATCTTCAACCGTCCCGGCAAAACGCCGCTGGCCTGCAGCCCTTCCTTTACGGAAGCGAGCATCGCGGTCAGAATCTTATCCAGATACGGCTCCAGTCCGGCTTCCGCCCGCAGCGCGTATTCCGCAAAACCGATCTTTTCTTTGTCGCAGATTTCACGGATCGCCTGCATCGAATTTTCCGGATAGACGTTTTCACCCGTTTCCAGATGCTTTTCTAAAATCTTAATCGAACCGCCGCCAACGGAGAACACCGTCCATTTTGCCAGCAGCTGATGATCCCGGTTGTAGCCGCGGATATAAAAGCCGTTGGGAAAGCTTTCCTTCCAGTCCTTTAAAAAGAAGATCGTCGTCTTCGCCGGCTCAAAGGTCTTGCGGATGATATAATCCGTCAGATGACCCTTGCCGGTTAACGACAGCGAGCCGTACAGCTCGACTTCGACGTGGTGCAGCTGCTCGCCGTATTCCGCCTTATACAGCTGGCAGGCCCGCTGCGGTCCCAGCGTATGCGAACTGCTGGGACCCGGACCGATTTTATAAAGTTCCTTTAATGAATCCATCGTAACACTCCCTTTATTCTTTCAGCGTATGAAAACACGCGGATTCTGACTGTTTCTCTGGTGATTTCAGAGATTTTCTTTTTTAGTGCGCGGCTTTGATTAAGAACATTTCAAAGCCCAGCCTGCGGTCCAGCGTGCCGCTTTTAAACCGCTGATCAAGCTCGGCTAAATCGTTCAGAATTTCCAATAACCGTTC
>NZ_GG657561.1:499035-506799 GCF_000157995.1 Holdemania filiformis DSM 12042 | reverse complement strand
GCCGGGCTACAGCTTCATGCGCTTTCTTGACGCGGAAAGGATGAACCTTCAGCTGCTGGGCGATCATCGATTCGCTCATCCGCCGATCGCTGAGCATGCGCACCTGCGCCATCAGGCGAAACTGCGAAGCCAGCAGGGCGACGAGGTAAATCGGATCCTTGTTCAGGGAATCCAGATCGTGCCACAGGTGCATCGCCTGTTTTAAATCATGCGTGATGACGGCATTGACCAGATGAAACACGTCCTCGTCCAACGGGCGGCTGACCAGATGCACGATGTCGTCGCGGCTGATCTTTGTTCCAAACAGCGTCAGCTTGATCAGCTCCTGATGGAAGCTTTCCAAATCAAGCGGCAGCCGCTGCATCAGCTCGTCCATCGCTTCGCGCGACAGGATCAGCTGGTGCGCTGATAGCTGTTGATTGACATACGAACGAAACTCGCGTTCATCAAGCCGCTTCATCGTGAACACCCGGCACGTCTTTACAGCCAGCTTGACCAGCTTCTTGCGCTGATCCAGACTTTCAAACTCACCGCAGAAAATTAAATCGGTGCTTGGGCAGCTGTGATTGAGGTAGTCCTCCAGCGCTTTGCCGTCCTTCTCGTTTAACGATCCGCTCGTCGTTAAAAAGACCGGATTGCGCACGACGACGGTTTTCTTTTCCGCAAAGAACGGAATTGTCCAGGCGTCTTCCAGAACCGCACGAAGCTGAAAATCAGCGTTGCCTGCTTCGTAGACCACCGTGTTCATACCCGTGTTTTCCGGATCGTTCGCTTTCAGCAGCTCGTCCAGTTTTTTCTTCAGCCGATACGTTTCCGACCCGTACAATAAATAGTTCATCGAATCACCTACCCTATTATAGCAAATCCCCGGCGTGCGGTAAAAAGGAAATTACAAATCGGCGTCACGATAATCCGGATATCGCCTTCCTGCTTCGTATCGAACATCCCGATCCGGCAGTCTTCCAGGCGCTGCATGACCTCGGGATGGGGATGTTGGTAGCGGTTATTGCGGCCGCTGGAATTCAGCGCCACAATCGGTCTCAGCATTTGCAGCCAACGCGCGCAGCTGGACGTGCGGCTGCCGTGATGCCCGAGCTTGACGATATCCGCGTGCAGGCCGGGAATCTGATCCAGAATTTTCTGCTCAATTTCAGCCGGGGCGTCCCCGCTCAGAATCATCGTCAGATCCTGCATCCGCAAAAGCAGCACCAGCGATCCCTCGTTCCCCTGCTGCGTTTCACTGTCAGGATTCAGATTGAAAATCGTTAAGCCATGCAGGGTCAGCGGTTCGGTCATCCTCTCGATCACCTGCGCAGGTTGATAGGCTTCGATTAAAGCCTCCTTGTTGCCGCTGTGATCATCGTCCTCATGCGTTAAGATCAGCGCGTCCAGCCGCTGCACGCCCTCGCCTTGAAGCATCGCTTCAACCTGATCCAGCGCCGCCGGCTTGCCGGTATCGATCAAAAGATTCCCCTGATTGTACGGCAGGCGGATCAGGATGCTGTCGCCCTGACCGACGTCGATCAGCGTCAGACTGGCCCACGGATGCCACCAGCCCAACAGCGTCCAGATCCCGATCAGCCCGCCGAAAAGAATCATCCGCACGCGCTTGGGGAACGTCCCGGCAACCCCGGCCAGAATCACAATCAGCCACGACAGCTGCCCCGGCAGCTCCCCGCCCCAGCCTAAGACCTGATCCAACAGACCGGCGAGACTCACACTGAAGGACAGAAACGGCGTAAAGACAAGCCCGGCCAGAGAGCCCAGCGTACACAGCGCCAGTCCCCAGCGCAACACGCGCATCCCAAGCACCATCATGGGATTCACGGCATGAAACAGGAAGCTCTGCATTGTCCAGCTCAGCGTAAAACGGGCGGTCCGCGGCGCTGAGCGAGCAGGAAACATAGCGAGCAGCGCAAACGCGAACGGAAGCAGAAAGGCCGCTGTCGCGACCCTTCGCGGCGCTAACAGTGCCAATAACAGCCACTTGGTTTTAAACGTTTCGATTTTATCGCGATGGGGATTCAGCCGGAAGCCTTCGCTCAGCACCAGACGAACCAGAGGATAGGGAAAATGCAGTATCGCGGCGATGCCCAGCACGGTCCCCAAGCGGATCCTCCGCACGCTCCGGTCCGTCCAGAACCAGCCGCAGATCATCCCCAGACCCTGGATCAGCACGCTGACTTGAAATCCGCAGCGAAGCAAGATCGCCAGTCCGCCTTCTTCCTCATTCACGCCCAGAATCAGCTTGCCTGCCAGCGCACGGGCAGCCGGATCGCGGATCGCTTCAATGCGGCGGTAAAGAAAAGCCCGCGGCGTTTTCCCGGTGCTTACGATCTTAACGGTTTTGGCAAACACGCGGCCGTTAAGCTTTTCCCGCAGCGACCAGGCCTTCGCGTCGAAACCATAGAACGAATAATTTTCTTCAAATAGGCTGCTTTCCCCTTCGACCTCGACCTGATCGTCTAACCCGGGACGATTTTCACTGATCACCTGAAAGCGGCCCTGCGGATTTTCGAGGATAAAGCTGTTGGCGGAAACCGCACTCACCGTGCCGCTGATCCGCAGTGGAGTGAGCGCCGGCGGCAGTTTCAGCTGCCAGAACAGAATGACAAGAACCGAGGACAGCCAGAAGAACAAGAAACTTCCGCTGTTTCGGGCGGGCTGAGATCAGCACGAAGACCAGGCTGAAAAGCAGGCCGGTTTTCTGCACGGGGAGCGGCAGAGACAGACTGATCACGACGCAAACCAGCCAGCGCAGCGCGTCAGTGTCGTTTATAAGCATATAAACTCCTTCAGCGCTTCCCATTTCTTCTGTTTGATGCCTGGCACCTGCATCAGATCTTCCAACGTTTGAAACAAACCATGCTCCGCGCGGTAAGCCACGATTTTTTCCGCCGTCGCCTGCCCCACTCCCGGCAGCTGCGTCAGCTGCTCGATGGATGCGGTGTTGATCGAAATCCGCGGCGTTTCCTGGAAATGGGGAATCTGGAACACGTCGTGATCCTTGACGATCATCGTCATTGAAAATGGCGAGAGGTCCGCATCGTCCAGCAGCGTCACTTGGTCCAGCAATTCGCCCAGCTCGGTGTAGGGCGGACATGTCAGAGTAACCGGCTCCCGCACAGCCCCCTCGATCGTCACGGTAATCGGCTGTCCGCGCATGGCATCCAAATCGACGACACGCTGCGGAATCAGCGGCAGAAGCAGAAAAACGAAACAAAAAATAAGCAGGAACTCTTTTCTCATAAGATCACCTGCTTATTCTATTGCGCAAATTGTTAAAAATCCTGCTTTTTTTACCGAATCTCTAAAATCTTTACCTGATACGGCTCGTCGACCAGAACTTCAACGGTCTGACCAACTTTGTGTTCCAGAATCGCTTCCGCCAGCGGCGTGACGTTGGACAGCTTGCCGTTGAGCGGATCCGCTTCTACGGAACCCACGATTGTGAACTCGTCGATCTGATGCGTGTCGAGTTCTTCGATCTTAACGGTTGAACCGATTTTCGCAACCCGTACCGAGCCCTGCTTATCGTCGATGATTTCGATATTGTTAAGCATGACTTCCAGCTCGCGGATCCGGGCTTCAACCTGAGCCTGACGATCCCGCGCGGCATCGTAGTCGGCGTTTTCAGACAAGTCGCCCTGCGCCCGGGCGGCCTTTAAATCTTCAATGACTTCCTGACGAACGACATGGATCAGGTTTTCCTGTTCCTTTTTTAATTCTTCAAGACCTTCTTGAGTTACATAAATTTTATCATCTGCCATTGGTTTTCTCACTCCTTAGCTCGGCTATTATAGCATATTTGGACTGATGATGCTACTGATTTTTGTCTTCAGCAGATCGATCGCAACGACGTTGCTTCCGCCCTCGGGGATGATCACGTCGGCATACCGTTTGGACGGCTCGATAAATTGCTCGTGCATCACCCGCACGGTTTCTGTGTATTGATTAACGACCGACTGCAGTGTTCTTCCGCGTTCCTCGACATCCCGCAAAAGCCGCCGGATAAAGCGGATATCGGCGTCGGTATCAACGTACACCTTGATGTTTAAGCGCTTGCGCAGCTCCGGTTCCTCCAGCACAAACAGCCCCTCGAGCACGACGACATCGCACGGCTCGATCACTTCCGTAACGGTGCTGCGGGTATGCTGGACAAAGTCGTAAACCGGCTTCTCAATCGCTTGCCCGGCTAACAGGGCGTCGATCTGTTCGATCATCAGCGCATGATCGAAAGCAAACGGATGATCATAATTCGTTTTTACCCGCTCCGCCATCGTTTTCTGCGACTGGTCTTTGTAATAATCGTCCTCACGGATGATCACAACCGACCGCGTCTGTTCAAATTCTGCCTTCAGACACTGGGCGATCGTCGTTTTCCCCGACGCGCTGCCGCCGGCGATGCCGATCAATAACGGCTTCATCTTCCCTCACCTCTTCCTGACTGACGCTTATTTTAAATACTTGCGGACATTGGCCTGATGCTCGGCGTAGGTCTTGGCGTAATACACCGTGCCGTCGCCCTTCACATCGGCCATGAAATACAGGTAATCGCTGGCCTGCGGCTGCAGGACCGCCTGAATCGCATCCCGTCCCGGATTGAGAATCGGGCCGGGCGGCAGACCTTCGACGCGGTAGGTGTTATACGGGGAATCAAAGTCCGGATTGACCTCGCACGCCATCCAGTCGTCGTCTTTTTCCTTATCAATCGCATAGCACACGGTGACGCTGGACTGCAGCTTCATGCCGGCGGCCAGACGGTTGTAGAACACGCCCGCGACCAGCTGCATATCGCTCGGCTTGGCCGCTTCATACTGAACAATCGAAGCCAGCGTAAACAGCTGGTGCACGCTCAGCTGCGACTGCGCGAACTGATCCGCAAACTCGTTGTAAACCTTCAGCGTCTGATCCAGTATCTTGCGGGTGATCTGATCGGCGTCGGCGTCGACAAAGAAATTGTAGGTTTCCGGAAACAGATAGCCTTCTAATAAAATCCGGCTGTCCGCATTGAAGATTTCCTCAGTTAAAAACGGATAATCACTCATCAGCGAACGGACATAGCTTTCATCGTTCCACAGCGCCAACATTTCATCCTTGCTGCAGCGCGTCGTCTCGCCGATTTTTTCAGCGATATGCTTCGCCCAGTCGCCCTCGATGAACGTTAAGCGCGTGTCGTTAACGACAGCTCCGTGGGAATCGTTGAGCACTTCAAAAATCTCCCGGACTTCCCAGCTCGGATCCAAGATGTACGTGCCGGCTTTGATGTTCGTCAGCTTCGCCAGCTTGACACTGATCTTCGCCGCCCAGCCGCTGCGGATCACGCCCTGATCTTCCAGGTTCTTAATGACCCGGTTGAGCGATTCGCCCTGACTGACGGTAAAGGTGATCTGTTCGCTTTCCGAAGCGGCCGGCTTCAGCTGACCGTTGTAAAAGAAAATCCCGCCCAGAACCAGGCCGGCGCATACGACCAGCACGATCAGTACGGCGGCCAGTCCGTTATTCTTTTTGCGCCGTTTATTCTTCGACTTCGGCATCGTCTAATTCCTCGACAAAAGCCCCGAAGACTTCCTCGATCATGCTCCACTCCTCGGGATCCTCAACCGGTTCCATTTCGCCCTCGTCGGTGTAGCTGCAGGCGAAAACCTCGCCTTCCTCATCCTTCGGATCGGTGAACAGCACATAGCTTTTGCTGCGGCTGTCGTCGTCGAAGGTGAACAGGATTTCCATTTCTGTTTCCGTGCCGTCTTCTTCCGTAATTAAAATTTTATTTGATTCCAACATCGCTTTTTCCTCCTTTTTGCGATTCAAATGAAAGAGTGCATTGCTGCACTCTTAGCGCTTCTGATCTAAATAACTCTGCAGGATTTGCACTGCCGCCATCTGATCGATCACCGCTTTGCGCTTTTTGCGGGAAACGTCCGCAGAGATTAAGATTCGCTCGGCCGCCGCCGTCGTCAGCCGTTCATCCTGTAAGATGACCGGCAGGCCGCAGGCTGCTTCCAGCTTCGCCTTGAAATCCAGCGAGATCTGGCCGCGGATCCCGACATCGCCGTTCATGTGCTTCGGCAGGCCCAGCACAAACTTCACTGCACCCAGCTCCTTCGCCAGCTGCACCGCCCGGGCGCAGGCCGCGTCGTAATCGTCATCCGCAAACCGGAACGTTTCCACGGTCCGGGCAATCATGCCCAGGGGATCGGAAACCGCGATGCCCAGCGTGCGGCTGCCCAGGTCCAGCCCCATGATCCGTTCCATTACTTTTCTTCCAGGTAGGAACGCACCAGTTCCTCGATGATTTCGTAACGCTCGACCGACTGAATGATGCTGCGGGCGTTGTGATGCGAGGAAATGTAGGCCGGATCATTGGAAATCAGATACCCTGCCAGCTGGTTCACTGCATTGTAGCCTCGTTCTTCGAGCGCTTCTTTTGTCAGCCGGAGCACCTGCTTGATGTTATCTCTGCGGATCTCCTCTGACTTAAAAGACATCGTTTCGGTAATTTGTTTTGACATGGATATCCCTCCTTGAATTCATTTTAGCGTAAACTGCGGAAATTGGAAAGGGATTTTCAAAGTTTTGAGCGAATCAGCGCAAAGACTTCGTCCACTTTGGAACCATCCTTGCCGCCCGACTGCGCCATGTCCGGCCGGCCGCCGCCGTTGCCCTGGCTCATCTGGGCCGCCATTTTCACGAAATCTCCGGCTTTTATGCCCTTGGCGATCGCTTCCTTACTGCAGGCGCAGACATAGGTGACCTTGCCTTCCGACGGATTAGCCAAGAAGATGAAAGATTTTTCACACTTATTGCGCAGCGTTTCCGCCAGGTTCTTCATCGCCTGTCCGTCAAGTCCGGAAACCTTTTCCAGAATGATATTCAGACCGTTGACCGCTTCCGCGTGATTGACCATGTCGTCCGCTTTGAAGACCATCATTTTCTGGTTCAGCTGCCCGATTTCTTTTTTCAGCGCCGCGTTTTCTTCCAGGACGCCCGCAACCTTTTCGCTGACGCCGTTAAGGCTGTTCATCTTCAGCTGCGCAGCGATCGTTTTTAACACGTCCTGCTCGCTGACGAACTCCTGATAGGCCGCATAGCCGGTCTTGGCGGTGATCCGACGGATGCCGGAGCCGATGCTTTCTTCGCTGACAATTTTGAATACGCCGATATCCTGCGTGTTGTGGACATGCGTGCCGGCGCACAGTTCCTTGGAAACCTCGCCCATCGATACGACGCGGACTTCATCGCCGTATTTTTCATCAAACAGCGCGATCGCGCCGGAATGCTTGGCTTCTTCAATCGCCATGACTTCGGTATGGACCGGGAATTTCGCCATGACGAAGTCGTTGACCAGCGCTTCGACTTCCTTCAACTGCTGATCGCTGACCTTTTCAAAATGAGTGAAGTCGAACCGCGCGTAATCCTGACAGACATAAGAGCCGGCCTGGGCGATGTGATCGCCGACGATCTTCTTCAGCGCGCTCTGCATCAGATGGACACAGGAATGGTTGGCCATCGTGCGGATCCGGCGCTGGACGTCGACCTGCAGCTGCAGCTTCATGCCTTCCTTCAGCACGCCGTCGACGACTTTCACATGATGCATAAACTGCTTGTGCGGCGCCTTCTTGACGTCGAGCACCTCGCAATCCGCTTCGTCGCAGGACATCGTGCCGCCGTCGGCCACCTGTCCGCCGCTTTCGGCGTAGAAGCAGGAACGATCGAGGATGACCTCGCCCTCATCTTCCAGCATCGCGACGCGCACGCCGTTTT
>NZ_GG657561.1:489298-498847 GCF_000157995.1 Holdemania filiformis DSM 12042 | reverse complement strand
TCCGGTAATCGTTCCGGTATCACTCATTGTTTCATAGCCCGTGAATTCAAACGGCGCTGTGAAGTCCATCAGATCCGCCGACTGGCTGGCCATCGACTGCGCGTCTTCGCGCGCGGCCCGGGCGCGTTCACGCTGCTTCGCCATCTGCGCCTCAAAGCCTTCTTCATCGATCGTATAACCGCGCTCGCCGGCGATTTCTTTTGTCAGCTCCAGCGGGAAGCCGTAGGTATCGTACAGCTTGAAGACGACCTCGCCGCTCAAGGTTTTCGCCGCTTCAGCTTTGGCCAGCTCCTCATTGAGCAGCTTTTCACCGTTGGCCAGCGTCGAATGGAACGCTTCTTCCTCATTCTTAACCAGCTTGGCGACAAATTCCGTCTTTTCTAACAGATACGGATAGAAATCCTTCATGTTGTCAGCGACGACGTCGACCAGCTTGTACATAAACGCGCCGTTAATGCCTAATTTAATACCGTAGCGGACCGCCCGGCGCAGCACCCGGCGCAGCACGTAGCCGCGGCCCTCGTTAGAGAACATCGCGCCGTCGCTCAGCGCGAAGGTCACGGTGCGGATATGGTCGGCAATGACGCGGTACGCCATTTTATATTCACCTTCATACGGATGCTTGGCGAGCTTTTCCGCCGCGCGGATGATCGGCAGGAACAGATCGGTATCAAAGTTCGTTTCCCCTTCCTGGATGATCGAAACTAACCGTTCCAGTCCCATGCCGGTATCAATGTTCTTGTGCGGCAGCTCTTTATACAGCTTGCGGTCCGTGCCCGGCCGGCAGTCAAACTGGCTGAACACGACGTTCCAGACTTCGATGTAGCGGTCGTTCTCCATTTCTTCAAAGAACAGCTTTTCGCCTAACCCCTCCGGGTCATACTTTTCCCCGCGGTCATAGAAAATCTCGCTGTCCGGCCCGCCCGGCCCTTCGCCGATCTCCCAGAAGTTATCCGCGGTTTTTAAGATATGGCTTGGATCGACACCGCACACCTCGGTCCAGATGCGGTAAGCTTCCTCATCGTCCGGATAGACAGTGACATACAGCTTGTTTTTGTCAAAGCCGATCCACTCCGGCGAGGTTAAAAATTCCCAGGCAAACGGGATCGCGTCCGCTTTGAAGTAATCGCCGATCGAGAAGTTGCCGAGCATCTCAAAAAACGTATGATGTCGGGCGGTCTTGCCGACGTTTTCGATATCGTTGGTACGGATCGACTTCTGCGCGTTGGCGATCCGGTTGCAGGCCGGCTTCTCGCTGCCGTCGAAATATTTTTTCAGCGCCGCGACGCCCGCGTTGATCCACAACAGCGTCGGATCGTTATGCGGGATCAGCGAAGCTCCCGGTTCAATCATGTGACCTTTGGATTGGAAGTAGTCCAGAAACATCTGGCGTACCTGGTTGCCTGTTAATTCTTTCATGTTTGTTTCTTCCTTTCTTTGTCTGATGCGTCTGCCAAAATAAAAAGCGCCCTGAAACTCCAGGAACGCTTTACTCACGCGGTACCATCCTGATTCATTTCTTTTCTTCAAAAGAAATGCCCTCATTTCTCTTTAACGCAGAGCACACGTTGCTTTGGGCAAACTCGGAAGCGGCTTCGATCAGATCCCATGAAAACTTGCACCGCCGTTTTCTCTCTGCAATGGAACAGCCTGATCTACTTTTCTTCGTCATCGTTTTCAAAACTATCGAAATTATACCACACTGTTTCCCACGTGCCAACTGTTTCCGTGCATTTTGCGAAAAGATAGCTGCGGTAGGCCAGCTGCACAATCGCGGCCAGGATCGGCGCCAGGATGATCCCGATCATGCCGAAGAAACAGCCCCCGGCCAAAAGCGCGATCAGCGTATAAACCGGCCGCAGGTTCATGACCTTTTTGAAGATCAGCGGCTGCACCCAGTTGGCTTCGATCTGCTGGATCAGCCATAACAAAACGCCCAGCAGCCACGGGATCTGACCGGTCGCGAAATATTGCGCAAGCAGAATCACGATCTGACCGACCGTTGCACCCAGATAAGGAATCAGATTGAACAGCGCAAGCATGATCGCGTAGAATACAGCGTTGGGTACACTGAAGATCAACAACAGCACCGACACGGTGATCATTAAAAACAACAAATCCAGCGCCAAGCCGCGCAGATAGTGGTAGACGACGCGCGAGCTGGTCTTGTAGAAAAGCAGCCAGTGCTGATAGGACGGAAGCCGCTTTTTGAGAATGCGCCCGAAAGCTTCCATGTCCAGCGCAATGAAATACGCACCTAAAAAGCTGACGCCGAAAAACGACAGCCGGTCGACGGCGCTGCGGGTCGCGCTCATCGCTGCCTCATAGCCGGCCGTGAATACGCCATGCCAATCCAGCTGCCCGGCCCAGTGAAAGAACTCGGTCGCCGCCAGCTGTTCTCTTAACCGGCCCGCTTCGCCCAGCAGCTGCGACCCCTGCTCCATCACTAACGGCACCATCATGCCGATGCCCAGAACCAACAGCCCGAGGAAACCGAAGTACACCAGCGAACAGCTGATTCCCCGGGGAAACGGCAGTTTCTCGACAAACGGCTCAAACAGAAACACGATCAGACAGGAGAACAACAGCGGCGACAGCGCGTGGAAGACGGCCATCAGCACAACATCCCAGCCTAACATCCTGAGCACGATCATCACGATCAGCACGCAGCCTAACAGCTGCAGCCAGCGTTTCCAGTCCGTTCGTTCAAACAGGTCTTTCATAAAAGAGAAACCCCGTAACGACGGGGTTAGTGTTCGAGATCCATCTGGTGCATTTTGCGGATCAGCTTCTTTTTGCATTTGCAGGCCTTGTAATAAGCGTCGTCAAGTTCATCCTCGTTCGCAAACGCGACCACCATGCCGGCAGCCATGCCGGCCATGAAACCGAATAACCATTTTTTCATACGTTCCACTCCTTTTGGTGTTAGTATGTCCGCAATCAAATAAACTTATGCTTAAAATTCCGGATTCAGCATCGCCGCGATCCGCTGGGTAAGCGTCGTTGAGCGCAAATGGTGTTCCTGGCTGGCAATCCCGCGGATCAACGCGTCCTTCTCGCCTAAGAGAACGAGTGATTTTTTGGCGCGGGTGACGCCGGTATAGATCAGCCGCCGCTGAAGCATGATCCCGTAGTCGCGCACGACCGGCATGATGACGATCGGATATTCGCTGCCCTGGGATTTATGCACGGAAATGCAGTAGGCGTGCGAAATGTTGAGCAGGTTATCCGAGGTGTATTCGACGAGAATTCCTTCAAAATCGACGATCAGCCGGTTCTTGCCGGCTTCGTCCTCATTGGCGTAAACGATTTCCACAAGCATGCCGATATCGCCGTTGTAGACGTCGTCATCCGGCTGGTTTTTCAATTGTAAAATTTTGTCGCCCTCGCGGAAGGTACGGTAGCCCGCCTTCCATTCGCGCTTGCCCTGCTCCGGCGGATTCAGGCATTGCTGCAAAGCGGCGTTCAGCCGGTCGATTCCGGCCGGTCCGTTGTATTTGCTGGCCAGCACCTGAATGTCCTGGATATCGTAGCCCTTGTTGAGCGCCGACTGTACGACGTTGATGACCTGGTCCTTGATCTCGTAAAGTCCGACCGGGAAAAACGCCACGTCGCCATGACAGTCCAGCTCCTCCGTCTGGCCCTGACGGATCTGATGCGCCAGCGTGATCACGTCGCTGCCCTCGCTCTGGCGAAAAATCCGTTCCAGCCGGACTAACGGAAACAGCTCGGAGGTGATTAAATCCTTCAAGACGCAGCCGCAGCGGACCGAAGGCAGCTGATCCTCGTCGCCGATGATGCACAGCTTCTTGACATGCACCGAGGCTTTGCACAGCGCCGCGAACAGCCAGCTGTCGACCATGGAAAATTCGTCGATGATCAACAGATCGACGATCAGCGGATCCTGTTCCGTCTTGGTAAACGTATTCGATTCCAGATCCCAGCCCAACAAACTGTGGATCGTAAACGTATCGGTTTCCGTCAGCTCAGCCAGCCGCTTCGCCGCCCGTCCGGTCGGGGCGCAGCAGGCGATCCGCTGGTACGGATACAGTTTTTTAAACAACGCGGTCAACGCCCGTACGACGGTTGTCTTGCCCGTTCCCGGGCCGCCGGTCAGGATCATCGCGTCTTGTTCAAAAAACGTGTGGATCGCGTCCAGCTGCGCCTGATCGTAGGTGATCGCCAGCTTTTCCTGCAGCGCGTCCAGCTCAAACTGCAGCGTTTCGGGATCGACCGATTCCAGTTCTTCAAACGGAAACAACGTCAGAAACTGCGCGATCTGGACCTCCGCGTCATATTGATCGACATGATAGATCCGCCCTTCTTCTTCCACTAACCGTCTTTGTAAAAGCAGCGATTCCAGCAGTTCGTCAAAATCATAGGTCAGACCGGCGCACTGGCGTTTCATCTGATGCGCCAGCCCTTCGCGGCTGACAAACGTATCGCCGCTTTGCATGTTCATCTGATCGACCAGCGCGACCATCGCCGCTTCCAGCCGGCGCGGATCCTCCAGCTCAAAGCCCAGCGACATCGCGACCTTGTCGGCCGTCGCAAACCCGATGCCGTCGACCTCGTCGACCATCCGGTACGGATTTTCCTGAATTTTCTCAACCGCTTCCTTACCATAGATCCGCTCCAGCTTCATGACGTTGCGCATCCCCAGACCATGAGCGACAAAGAACTGGATCAGATTTTCCAGATCGTCGTCGCTTTCTTTTAACCCTTCCAGAATCGCTGTCCGGCGCTTGCTCGTCATTTTCGGCACGCTGTCCAGCACAGTTGGGTCGTTTTTAATCCGATGAATCGCGTCTTTGCCAAGGGCCGCCACAATCGTTTCGGCATATTTTTTGCCGATGCCCTCAAATAACGGACCAGACAGAAAACGAATCAGGGAGTCCTCGTCGTCCGGCATAACGCGGTGGAAGGTTTCGACCTGAAACTGCATTCCATAGCGGGGATGATCGACATAGCTGCCGCTTAACTCCATCAGCGCGTCCTCGCTGAACACTGGCAGATACCCGGTGATCGTCACCTGCCGCTGCTGCAGATCATCAACGATAAAACGAGCGACAGTGTAGCCGTTGTCGTCGTTGCGGAAGACGATCTGCTTCAGTTTGCCGCGGATGACGTCGTGTTCCTCACTCATTTCCCTCATTCCTTTCTCACAGCAGGATCAGCATCACGCTGATCAGATTGTTCAGCCCGTGCATCAGCAGCGGACTGACGATCGTCTGATTTTCTTCCTCGGCTGCGCACAACAGATAGCCCATCGTGCCGTAAACGAGAATAAAGATCCCGTCGCTGAGATTGCCGCTCAGCAGCGACGTGAACACATGCAGAAGACCGAACAGAAACCCGCTGACCAGCGCGGCGGTGCGAAAGCTGCCCCGCTGGCGCAGCGGCGTAAAGACGGCCCCGCGGAAGACGGTTTCCTCGACGACCGGCGCAAACAGACAGGTGACCAGAATGATCTGCAGCGGCGACTGGGTCAGCTGCTGGACGACGGTATCCTGATTCTGGCTGCTTGACAGCCCGGTGATCAAAATGATCGCCAGATTCATCCCATACATCACCAGCCACATCTGAACATAGCGCGTCAGCGTCGATTTGACAATTGCCCGCCGGTTCTGCCGAAAGCGCTCAAGATGTTCCTTTAACAGCGGCCAGGCCGCGCCGACCGTCACCGTGAAAACCAGGATATAGACCAGATTTTCCAGCATCCGGTCAAGATTGGGAATCCCTAAGGGTGCAAACAGCCGGAAAAGCACCCCGATCAACAGGGGATAAAGGAACAGGTAGCCCGCGAAATAATTGAACAGGATAACCTGCACCCGGCGCTTTGACAGCCTGACTCGGTTCATGGCTCAAAGCTGCGGATCCGGTCCGTCAGCGATTGTCCGCGATGCCAGACTTCCTCGATCACGCCCCCGCCCAGGCACTGCTCGCCCAGATAGAAGACCGCCTGCTGCCCCGGGGTCACCGAAGCGACCTGCTGAGGATAGGTCAGTCTGACAGTCGTTTCATCGAGGAATTCCAGCGTCACCGGATTGTCCTTCTGACGATAGCGGAACTTCGCGCAGCAGGACAGCGCGCCCTGCGGTTTTGTCCTGGCCAGCCAGTTGACGCCGCTGACCAGACAGGTATCGCTTAAGAGCCAGTCGTTGCTTTCGCCGCTGGCCACCAGCAGCTCGTTATGGACGACGTCCTTGCCGACGACAAACCACGGTCCGCCCTCGCCGCCGATCCCCAGGCCTTTGCGCTGACCGATCGTGTAATACAGCACGCCCTCATGATCACCTAAGACGCGGCGGCTGATCACATCGACGATCTTGCCGGATTTGGCCGGCAGGTAGTTCTTCAGAAATTCCCGGAAGTTGCGCTCGCCGATAAAACAGATTCCGGTCGAATCCTTTTTCTCCGCAATCGACAGCCGCAGTTCCTTCGCGATCCGCCGCACTTCCGGCTTTTCAATCTCGCCTAACGGAAACAATGTATGCCGCAGCGCATCGGACGCAACCTGGCAAAGGAAATAGCTCTGATCCTTATTCAGGTCGTGCGCCTTGTATAAACCGCTGAAGTCTGCTTCGTGCCGCACACGCGCATAATGGCCGGTCGCCAGCGTATCGAAGCCGCGGCGGCGGGCGAAATCGAGAAAGCTGGAAAACTTGATGTATTTGTTGCACAAAATATCGGGATTCGGCGTCCGGCCCTTCTTGTATTCCTGCAGGAAGTTAGAGAAAACGTTATCCCAATACTCCTTGACGAAATCCACGCGCAGCAGTTCTAATCCCAGGCTGTCGGCAACGCTTTTAGCGTCCATCCAGTCCTTTTCCTGCGGACACACGTCATCGTCCGCATTCGGATTGCCTAAGAAATCATTGTTGGCCATCGAATCCCAGTTGCGCATAAACGCGCAGGTTACGTCCAGCCCCTGTTGTTTTAAAAGATATGCCGCGACGGCGGAATCGACGCCGCCGGATAAACCGACTAAGATTTTCATCATTCATCCTCCCTTTGTTTCTTTTGGATTTGAGGAAAAAAACAAGCATCCACAGATGCTTGTCAAGCTTCTTCCCGGATCTTGCCGCAGCCGGCATAATTCGGACAGCTGGCGTTGCAGGACAGCCGGGCCAGAGAGCGCAGCTGCTGCGGGACGAACGCGTCGATCTCCTCCTCGTCGTAGCCGACCTGGAAGTTCCGTTCATTCAGGATGATCGGCCGTTTCAGCACGGATGGATTTTCCTGGATGAAATGCACCAGCTCGCTGATCGTCATGTCGTCCAGGTCGATCGCGTTCTGCTGGATGATTTTTGAGCGCTTGGAGATGATATCCTCCGAGCCGTTTTCACTGCGCATCAACAAATGCCGGATCTCCGTTTCGTTGAGCAGCGTCGTAAAAATGTTCTTTTCTATATACGGCAGATTCCGCTCTTTCAGCCATTGTTTGACCTTTCGGCAGGAAGCACAGCCGGGTGAAGTATACACTACGATCATAAATTGCACCGCCATTTCTATTGCGCACAGCCGGGCTGAAATCAAGCTCAACGCCGTTGTGAGTTCTTTTGAGCTTTTATCATACAATGAAACAGCCGGAAATTCAATCCGGCCCTGCCGATTCTCGGATGAATTTCGTGATTTTTTCAAGCAGTCCGGTCCGATCCGGCTTGCATGTTCGATCGGTTTGTGCTTAAATTAAGAAAAGCAACGAAGAAAAAGCAGTAGCGGGATTTTGTGACATCCAGAGAGATGAGGAACGGTGCGACTCATCCGCAGAAATCTTTCGTGAATTGGGTTTTTGGAGCCTTGGAGAGCGTCAGTTTTCCAACGGAACAGGCCGTTATCCTGCATGAGCGGTTTTTCAGACGTCTGGAAAACAAGCTGGGTGGTACCACGCGGAAGCGTCCCGGTGATCGGGGCGTTTTTTATTATTTTAGGAGGAGAAATGATGGAAAACACTGAAAAAAGAAAAGTCATGCTCAGCGGGATTAAGCCGAGCGGACAGCTGACGCTGGGCAACTATATCGGCGCCCTGCGCAATTTCGTCAAGTATCAGGATGAATACGAAATGCTTGTGTTCATTGCCAACCTGCACTGCATCACGGTTTATCAGGATCCCAAAGAGCTGAAAAAGAATCTGAAGGACGCGGTGGCGCTGTATCTGGCGTGCGGCCTGGATCCGCAGCGGGCAACGATTTTCTTACAGTCGGACGTCAAGGAACACGCGCAGCTGGGCTTTATTATGAACTGCAACAGCTACCAGGGCGAGCTGAACCGGATGACGCAGTATAAGGATAAGGTCGCGAAAGGCGAAACGAACCTGACGGTCGGCCTGTACACCTATCCGTGCTTAATGGCAGCCGATATTCTGATCTATGACGCGGATTACGTTCCCGTCGGCGAGGATCAGAAGCAGCATGTCGAGCTGACCCGCGACATCGCCAACCGCTTTAACAACCGCTATGGCGAAACATTCCGGATTCCGGAGCCACTCGTTCCGAAGGTGGGAGCGCGGATCATGTCGCTCAGCGATCCGTCAAAGAAAATGTCCAAATCCGACAAAGGCGACAAGGGCTGCATCTATCTGCTGGAAGATCTGAAATCAGCCCGCAAGAAAATCATGTCGGCCGTGACGGACAACGAAGCGTGCGTGCGCTTTGACCCTGAAAACCAGCCGGGCATCGCCAATCTGCTGACGATTATGTCTTCGCTCTCGGGTGAAGCGATCGAAACGATTGTCGAACGCTTCGCGGGCAAAGGCTATGGGGAATTCAAAAGCGCCGTGGCGGACGTCGTCTGCGCCGAGCTGGAAAGAATTCAGGCCCGCTACAACGAGATCATCAATTCGACCTTGATCGAGGAAACGCTGGCCGAGGGCGCCGTCAAGGCGCAGCGGCTGGCCAGCCGCAAGCTGGAAAAGGTCCAGCGCAAAATCGGCCTTGAGTTCCGCAAACGATAAACGGACAGCCTCAGCTGTCCGCAGCCTGGGATGGTGGTAGTCCCAGGTTTTTTTTATCCGCGTGCTTCCACCCCACGCTTTGCCAGTAGCGCTGCAGCCGGCTTTCCTGGCGGGTTTTCGGCTGGATGACATTGTCCGCCAGATCCAGCTTTCGCTGCAGTTCAGGATCGTTGACCTGATAGTCCATGTGCTTCGCCCCTTCCGTTAAACTCAGCATACCCGCTTAAAAGCGCAAAGCTTGTTTAACTTCGTCGAAAAGCGGAAAAAAAGACGTTCTGATGAAAGAACGTCCCAGGTGGAATTAATCCAGCGGTTTCTGATAATAGTTGCCGATGATTTTATCGGTTTTGGACACGTTGATGAACACCTTCGGATCGACCAGACGGATTGCTTCGATCAATCCGTGAACCTGATAGGCGTTGACCGTCATGAACAACAGACAGCGCGGCGTATGCGAGAAGCCCCCTTCGCCCCACAGCTTGGTGATGCCGTGACGGCAGTAATGGAACACCGCATCGCAGACTTCTTCCGGCTTCTCCGTGATGATAAACAAGGAATTCAGCTTGTAGCGCAGATGCATCGTCTGTACGACC
>NZ_GG657561.1:477600-489091 GCF_000157995.1 Holdemania filiformis DSM 12042 | reverse complement strand
CTGTACGACCTGGGTGCTGCAGAACTGATAAATAATTGAATACAGCGCCTGTTCCCAACCAAACAGGATACCCGCCAGCACCAACATCGCGGCGTTGAAATACATGACGTAGGACCAGGTCGGAGCGTTGTATTTCGTCGAGGCGTAGATTGCGATGAAATCGGTGCCGCCGCTGCTGGCATCCGCGCGCAGCGCGATTGAGATTGCCAGACCGCCCAAGATACCGCCGAACACCGCGATCAAAAGCATGTCGCTGGTGATCGGAAAGGTCGGAAGCAACTCTGTAAACAAGCTGGTCAGCGAATATTGCAGCACAGAAAAGATCGTGAAGCGGTGGCCGACATATTTGTAGACTAACAATGTCGGCGGAATGTTCAGCAGGAAGTAGAAGACGCTGAACGGAATCGTAATCCCGCCGAATTTCGACAGCGACATGCTGAACATGCGGGACAGGCCGGCGAAGCCGCCCGGGAACAGATTGCCGGTCTCGACGAAAGCTTTCATCGCCAGCGCGTAGACAAAGGCGGAAATAATGACTGCAATCAGTGTTTTACAGTCTTTTTTGGCTTGGTTTGACATAAAATCTCCTCTTTTTTTCCATTCCTCATTTTATCATCTTTATTTTGTCTTTCAAGCCAAAAAGACAGGAATCTGAAATCCTAGAATTCGATTCGGATCTGGTAGCGGCGCAGCCACAGTTCCAGCTGAATAAAATACGCCAGCAGCTGCGGTCCCATCATCAGCTGACCGAACCACGGTTTGGCAAAACTGCCGCCGTCGGTGTCGATCAATTCCTGCAATCCCGCCGGCTCCAGCAGCTCGCACAGACGGCACTCAGGATCGTTGATCAGTGCCTGCAGACGGTTCTTGACACGCTGGGTATATTCCGGATGATAGGTCTTCGGATACGGGTTTTTCTTGCGGTGCGCGACCTTGGCCGGCAGGACGTCTTCAAACGCCAGCCGCAAAAGTCCCTTCTCTTCACCTTTATAAAATTTCATCGACCACGGCACGTTATACAGATATTGGTAGAGCTTCGCGTCGCAGAACGGTGCCCGCACGGTCAAGCCTGTCAGAGCCGCCATCGCTTCCTGGCGCTGCACCAGCGTCTGCATAAACCAATGCACAGTCAGATACGTCATGAGCTTGGCCCGCTGATCCTGTTCGCTGTCAAACGGATCCTTCGGCGCCCGCTGGACGGTCGCCCAGTAAGCGGAACGCATCGCGCCCTCATAGTCCAGCTCGTTCATCGGCGCGCGCAGCAGCTTCACACGCTGCGGCAGCGACTGCAGCCATGGAAAAGATTTCAGACTGACCAGATCGCTGCGGTAAAACCACGGATAACCGCCGAACAGCTCGTCCGAGCATTCACCCGTCAGCACCGAACCATTCTGTTCCCTGACCTTGCCGTACATCCACAACAGGCTGGAATCGACATCCGCCATGCCGGGACCATCACGGCCGATCATCGCCGGTTCCAGTAATTCCGCGCATTCACGCTGGGCGATGACTAACGGATGATGATCGAACGCATACCGCTCGATCATCGCATCGATATACTCGTTGTCGCGCGTCGTCTGATACGCATAGCCCTTGAAATACTGCGCGTTGTCCTCATAATCCAGCGAGTATGTCGTTAATGGTCCGCGCTTTGCCGCCAGCGCGCACAGAATGCTGCTGTCCAAACCGCCGGAAAGAAACGCCGCGTGCACGTCCGAGGCTGCGCACTGGCGGTTCAGCGAATCGCTGACCATCTGCCGGACATGCGCCGCCGTCGCGGCCAGATCCTCGTTGTGCCGGTGCACGTTCAGCTCAAAGTATTCGTGCAGGCTTTCCTTGCGGTCGCGGATCAGCAGCGCATACCCCATCGGCAGCTCCGCGATGTTCTTATAGAACGTCTGCCCTTCGGTATGCGACGGTCCTAACGCAAACAGCTCCAGAAGCGCGGCCCGGTTGACGACCGGCATGCGGCTGCCCTCGGCAAACAATCCCTTGATCTGATCGGAGAACAGCCATTCCCCATCCGGCTTGCGCGTATAATACAACGTTTTTACGCCCATCGGATCGCGCACGATATGCAGCTGATGACCCTGGACAAACACGATCACGAAACAACCGTCGAGCTTCTCAAACAACTTCTCACTTAAAATTTCATACAGTTGCGCCAACATTTTCGCACTGTTGCCTGTGCTTTGCGGCCGGTACTGGATCCACAGCGACCGCAGTTCGTCCTCGTTATCAAGGACGCCTGACCAGAAGCAGCCGCACTTACGCTGGCTGTCATAGTAAACCTGATCTGGTTTTGCCGAAGCGAGAAGATGCTCGTCGCTGACGATCGCCAGTTCGTCTTTCAGCCCCATCCGTTCAAGCCGGGACTGTTCTTTTTGAATATTCCGATTTTCGTTGAATATCAGATTGATCTTCGTCATAATTTCCTCCTCATCGTTTCATTCTATGACAAACGTCATCATCTGATTCATCGCAGACCGCTTAACATTTCCAAATATTGCAGGCTGCGGTTACGCTGCTGGCGCAGACTTCGCGCGCAGACCGGTAAGCGGTAAACAACACCGGTATCAAAACAAACCACGGCCATTCCGTCAACGCTTGTGATTTTGCGGATGCGGTCGGCCCGCAGATACAGACAGTCGTCGCGTTCCATCGACACGGTCGGAATGAAAATCAGCGGCGGGTAGCCTCCGATATACAACGCCGGTTTCTGGACAATCCCCATTTTTTTGCGATAACCTTCCAGTCTTCCTTCCAGACTGCTGCCAGCCTCGACGCACCAGCGCCGCAACCATTTCACCGGTTTTTCCGGCAATGTATGAATCGTTCCGTCAGCCTCGATCGCGATCGTGCAGCGGTTTTGTGAGTCGTAATAAAGTATCAGTAAATCTTTCATAGTTTCCCCTTCAAGTGCAAGTGGTGAGTGATCCGTCACTATTAATCATTGCAGAAAATTTAAAAAATCCTGTTTTTTTCTCGTTTTTCGTAAATATTTCTGTCCTGCACAAAACAGCGAAAAACTGATTTATTTTTAATTCTCCCGCATAATTCATACAAACAGGACGGTCATCTGATGATTTTCCGATCACGTTGAACATTCTTATTTTGCTTTATTCTTACTTTCAGGGAAAACATAAAAAAACTCCCGCAAAGCGAGAGTAAAAACCGTGATTTTTGTTCTGATTTACTTGTTTTTTTGATTGTTCAAAGATAAAACAATCGTGAACGCGAAGCCGCAGTTCTTTTTTGTCCGGGTTATTCTCCGCAGCAGTCACCGCCGCAGCAGCCGCCTTCATCCGAGGAACAGCCCCCGCCGCAGCCTCCGCAGCCGCCCTGCATCTGACGTTCATAAACGAGCGTGTCGATGACCAGGCATTCGATCTCGACCTTCGCGCCTTTCGGCAGCGCGCCGACCTGCACCGTGGAACGGGCTGGATACGGCCGGTCAAAATACGTAGCGTAAATCTCGTTCATCGCATTGAATTCGCCCAAATCGGTCATGAAGACCGTCGTCTTGACGATGTGGCGCATTTCCAGATTCATCTCCGCCAACAGCGCTTCAATGTTCTTTAATACCTGGTGAGTCTGTTCCTGGATGCCGCCGGCGACGATTTCGCCGCTGGCCGGATCCACCGGAATCTGGCCGGACATATAAACAAAGTCGCCCAGCTTCACCGCCGGGGTGTACGGGCCAATCGCCTTCGGCGCATTGGCAGATGTAATTTCTTGAATCAGCATGTTTACCTCCTGTACGTTTGCCGTTTGAGTCTGATTTTATGATCGGATTCCTATTCGTCTTCTTCAAAATCCTGGATATAGTAATCCCGTTCCAGATCCATAATCCGCCGCGCGTGGCGCGAACTGAAATGCTTGACGACCTGGAACGCCGCAACGATTAAAAGAAGCGCGAGAAAGGCAACAGATAAGAAGTCATTGACGTTTTCGATCATTTTCCATCACCTCTGACGCCTATTATACTGGACTTCAGGTTAATTTTCAAATAGAGAACCCTCAGCGATGAAAAAAACTGGCGTGGTCAGGATCAGCGCCTTCCCCTGCGGCCGGATCCAAAACCGCCCGCCCTCGCACAACGCTAATGCCGGACCGGAAAGCAGCCCTTCTTCCCGCAGGCAGGCATAGGCGCACAACGCCCCTTCCGCGCTGCTGCAGATCCGTCCCTGCACCGGCACGCTGGAATCCAGATAAAAGGTCTGCGCATCGATCAGCCGCCAGCGATGCACCGCATGATCCGGCGGATCCCAGGGCAGAATCCCGTCCCCGCGGCATTCGTGCTGACCATAATAGCCGATGAAGTCGTTGGTGACCTGCGGGCGCGGCACGCACAGCGCAATCCCGTTTTTCTCGATGAACCAGCTGATCCAGCGGTCCGGCGTCCGAATCGTGCCCTGAGTTTGATTCTGCACGCGTTTCTGCCAGGCTGCCTCGGCCAGCACCGCCGCCAAAAGCGAGGGGCCGTCGTTGCCCTGCGCATCGAACAGACGACTTCCGCTGCCGGCCTGTTCGCCAACCCAGGCCAGCTGATTGCCGCCGACACCCTGACCCCAGCTCAGAATCCGCGCCACCGAATCGGCACGGGGTGTCTGATCGATCAGCACAGTCGAAAGATCCGCCGCTGTAAATTTCCAAAATTTCACAATATCACCTCAAGTATATTTATGCGGGGCGGGTTCAGAATAATGTCAGGAGGCGATAAATATGGCAAGAAAAAACGAGAAAACTGAATCCAGCAAAGAACGTTTCGTCGCTGTTCGTAAGAACAACGAAGGAAACCTGTGTGAATTTAAGTCCAACACAGGCAAGGTCTATGACTATGAGATGGCGATCGAAGCTATCGAACAGGGCAAGATCGAAGGCGCGATGCTGTTTACAGGCCGTGACGGAAAGCAGCACATCCGTTCTAAGAACGATGGCGATCCGAACACGAAATTCTCTAACCTGAAAGAGTTCTAAGTTTTCCTCCTTAACTCGAATCAGGACTGCCGGATTCTCTCCGGTACTGAAAAAAGCAGGGCAAAATCCCTGCTTTTTTCTATTTTTCCACGCAAAACAAAATTAATCACCAATGCCGCGGAAAGGATCGTCGCCAACCTTGCCGCTTTTTAAGTGAATCAGCCGAACCGTGCCAGATCCTGTTTCTGGAAAACCGTCTGAAGCAGCTCCGGCAGCCGCTGGGGCGTGCAGGCAAAACAGGGAATCGCGAGATTGGCCACGCGCTGGGCCATATCCTGGCTGTAATACGGCTTGCCGCCATCCTGAATCGCTAACAGACAGATCACGGTCACGCCGCTTTCCTTCATCGCCTGCAGCCGGTGAAGCAGGCCGGCGTGATTGCCGCCTTCATCCAGATCGGAAATCAAGAAAAAGATTGTTTTGTTCGGCTCCTCAATCAGCTGCTCGCAATATTTTACCGATTTATGGATATCGGTTCCCCCGCCCAGCTGGAAACCGTAAAGCAGCTCGACCGGATCGCCGCACAGCTCGCTGAGATCCACAATCGTCGTATCGAACGCCACGACGTGCGTTCGCACCGCGTTCATGCTCGCCAAGATACAGGCCGTGACGGAGGAATAGAGGATCGAGCTGGACATGGAACCGCTCTGATCAATATCCAGAATCACATGCCAGCGGTTGCTTTTCTGCTTGCGGTCAAAGAAATAGACGCGTTCCGGCACGATCGTCTGCAGCGCAGGCGAATAGTGCTTCAGATTTTTGCGCACGGTATAAGGAAAATCAATCGCTGCGGCGCTGGGCAGCGGGGAATGCTCCTGCTTCGCCAGGGCGGCATGCACGCACCGCTGCAGCTGCGAGGCCAGCTGACGGTTGATCAGTTCGACAATTTTACGGATGTAGGCGCGCGCCTGATCCTTCGACTTCGCCGGAATCAGATCTTTTAACGTAAGCAATACGCTGGCCATTTCCAAATCCGGTTCCAGCTGTTCCAGCAGCTCCGGCTCCATCAACAGCTGCTTCCAGCCTTTCCGTTCGATCGCGTCCTGCTGAATGACCTTGACCAGATCCGGATCAAACAGCGAGCGGATGTCCTTCAGCCACTTTGTGATCTGCGGATGGCTGGGGCCCAGGCCGGCTCCGCCGCCCGCGGCTTCCCCGATGCCGCCATACACCGCCGCCAGTGCGGCATCCAGCGCCAAGCCGCGGCGGTCCAGCTTAAAATCGGGATCCAGCTTTCGAAATTCAGAATCCGTTTGAGCGCCGAGGATTAACCGCCAGCGCGTTAGTTTTTGTTGAGTATCCATCAGAATTCACCAAAATCAAAATCTTCCAGTTCGCTCAGAAGATCTTGTTCCTCTTGTTTTAACTCATCGTTGAGCACTTCCGCAACGCTGTCTTCATCCAGCTGCCACAGACTGCCCAGATTCTGCGCGACCGCTTGCTTTTCCGCGGCGCTGTACGCGCCGAACGCCCGCCGCAAAACCAGCAGAATACGCTGGAAATCCGGATCGGACAGACTGGCGATGTATTCGTCGAGCTGCCGCCACAGATACGCGCGGGCGATCAGGGCATAGTGATTGCGCAGCATCAGGCCCTCAAAGCTGGCCGCCGCGATTTCCGCGGGCACCCCCGGCGACAGCCGGTAGCTTATCCATTGCTCCAACTCCGCTTCCGCTAACAGTCCCCGTTCCAGCCGGATCGCCGCCGCATAGCCGCCTAACAGCGGATGGACGTCATCGCGGCCGGACAATTCGGTTAAGACGTCCAGCCAGGTTTCCTCCATGTAATGGTCGTGCAGGATCGACAGCTCATTGATGGAACCCAGCGCTTCCATGACGCCGCGGGCGGCTTTACCATCGCACTGGCAGCTGCCCGGACACAACAGCAGCGCGCGGTAAAACAGCTGATGAAACAACGGCTCAATCGCCGTACTGTCCATCCGCCGCAGCGAACCAAACCGCAGCAGCGTGCTCAGCCGGCGCGCCGTCCTGACGATTTCCTCCAGCGCCGAGGAATCGATCGCCAG
Source organism: Holdemania filiformis DSM 12042 (assembly GCF_000157995.1). Taxonomy (GTDB): domain Bacteria; phylum Bacillota_I; class Bacilli_A; order Erysipelotrichales; family Erysipelotrichaceae; genus Holdemania; species Holdemania filiformis. Next base: position 482,085 of record NZ_GG657561.1, on the reverse strand, counting down.
CGCCTGCACCGCTTTTAACGCATCGTCAAGACTTTCCTGCAAGCCGCAGAGAAACGCTTCTTCCATGACCGCCGCGCATTCGCTGAGCTGCTGCGCCTGAGTCAATTGCCGGCGCAGCACAAACTGAGCGGCAGAGGCAATGCTGTCGCCGGAAAGCGATGCTTCAATCAACGTGATCTCCGCCGTGCTGCTCCACTTCAAATCCCAGCTTTCCTTCCAATCGCCGCGGGCCTGAGTTCCCGGCCGCAGCGTGCCAAACGGAACGCCGAGCACGCGCAGCCGATGCAGAAACATCGACCGGCGCAGATCGAGAAACGCGGACGCTTCCGTCTTCACCGTGGTCTTCTCCCGCAGATCCAGCTCCAGCAAATTCGCTGTCAGCGTGTTGTAGCGCTGCAGCTTCAACGTCCGCAGTGCATGATAAAAATCATTCTGAATCGCCGTCTGCGACAGCCCCTGGGGCAGACTTCCGATCGCCGTGCCGATTTCCGTATCGACAAACGCTTCCATTAAAACCGTCGGCCGGCCCTCGCCCATACAGGCTATCGCGGCATCCTTTAAATCCTGCAAAGAAGGCGCCGTTTCCTGCCGCAGCGCGGCCAGACTCTGTGCCAGCTGCAGCGCTTCGATGACCTGCGCGGTGGAACAAGAATAGCCATGTTTGCGCTGATAAAACGATAATTGCGATAAGTAAGCCGCGGCCGCCTGATCAGGGTGCCCCTCCCGTCCATACTGCCAGAGTTGCTCATAGTAGGCCGGCGCTTTGTTGCCGGCACCATACCCTGAGAGCGAGGCCAGCCGGAAATAGGAATACGGCATGAGCGTTCGCCGGACGGACAGCGCCGGAAGCTTTTCTGCTTGTCCTGAGGCCGACGGTGTTTCAAGACCTTCGCCATGGTACGCGCCGCAGATCACCGCAATTCGTTCCGCGTCGATTCCGCTTTCAATATAATGATCGATGACCCCGCGCATAAACGCCTCACGGCGCAGCGTCAGCGCATCCGGCGGCTGAAGCTGGCGCAGATGATGCGCGAACAACGCCAGGGCTTCGGTAAACTTCGCCCCGTCCGTTTCATGCTCAAACATCCGTTCCCAACGATCCTCTTCATCCAGCTTCAGATCGACGGCCTGATCCTGCGCCTGATCGTTTGCCTGCGGTTTGGCCGGCGTGTCATTCTCCAGAAACGCCGCGGCAGGCAGATCCATAAATACGCACGGTACCTGATGGGCATGCGCCCATTGCATCGCGACATACTCTGGCGAATAGCACGCAAACGGATATAAAACCGAGCGGACCGGCGTTGTGTCGGTGTACGCCATGATCGCAAACGGCGGCGTCAGTTCCGCGCTGACGACCGCTTCGATGAAATCGCTGCAGTCGCTCGGACCTTCGATCAGGACAACCTGGGGCTGAAGCTGATCAAGAAACGCGCTCAGATGGAGCGAACAGGCCGGCGAGAGATGACGGACGCCGAAGACCGCCGCCATTATTTATTCAGCTCCATGCATGCGTGATAGAGCTCGTAATAGGCCAGGCCTTTCTTCTTCAAAATATTTTCCAGATAGTCCTTCCACGCCACGCCGTCTTTCGCTTCATCCTTGACGATCGCTCCCTGCAGGCCCGCGGCCACGTCTGCAGCGCGGATTTTTCCATCCCCAAAGCTCGCCGCCAGCGCCATACTGTTCGCCAAGAGCGAAATCGCCTCGGCGGAGGACAAGACGCCGGAGGTCGTTTTCACCTTCAGCTTACCGTCCAGCGTCGCCCCGGCGCGCAGCTCGCGGAAGATCGTGACGACCTGTTCGACAATGTCCTGATCCGGCATTTTCGCCTGCAGGCCCAGGGATCCCGACAGCTGGCCAACCCGCTGGGTGACGATGTCCATCTCCGTCTTCAAATCACCCGGCGCCGGCAGCACAACGATGTTAAACCGCCGTTTTAAAGCTGCCGACATCTCGTTGACGCCCTTGTCGCGGGTGTTTGCGGTAGCGATCAGAGAGAACCCTTTCTGCGCCGGAATTTCCAGATTCAGCTCCGGCACCGACACGCGTTTTTCCGACAGGATCGAGATCAGCGCATCCTGGACCTCGCTGGCGCAGCGGCTGATTTCCTCAAAGCGCACAAGACTGCCGCTTTCCATCGCGTGCAGCAGCGGACTTTTGACCAGCGCTTCCTCGCTGGGACCCTTGGCGATCAGCATCGCGTAGTTCCACGAATAACGGATCGCTTCCTCGCTGGTGCCGGCGGTGCCCTGGATCACTTTTGTCGAATCGCCGTTGATCGCCACGCACAGATGCTCGCTTAACCACGACTTCGCCGTACCCGGCTCGCCGATCAAAAGCAGCGCCCGGTCGGTGACCAGCGTCGCGATCGCGATTTCGACTAAGCGCGGGTTGCCGATATATTTCGGCGTGATCTCGAGCTTGCCGCTGCGCCCGCCGCAGATATAGGTGAAGACGGAACGGGGCGACATGTTCCAGCCGGGCGGAACCGGATATTGTTCGTTGGCGATTAACGTATCCAGTTCCTTCTGATACAAGATCTCGGCCGGCAGCCGTTGAAATTTCTGATTTTCCATTATTCATCCTCGCTTTCTTCACATTCCGTGATCGTACTTTCCAGCACGTAGAACTCCCACAACTGGGCGTTCGGCCGTTTTTTCTTCCAATCGTCCTGCAGCTCGTTTAAGACCGGGATTGCTTCGCGCGGGCGGCAGAAAGCTCGCGTCATCATCGCCATCTGTCCCGGACCGAAAGCGCTGTGTTTTAAATAGGCAAGCAGCTCCTCTTTCAGCGGCAGTCCGTAAACTTGTTTAAAATACAAGTGTCCTGCCGTCTGGCGGCGTTGATCAAAATAATCGGAAAGCTTCTGCTTCAGAAGCTCGTTTTCCGGATCGGCCAGATGCACCAGCACGCTGCTGCCTAACGGATCCTCCGCGCCGTAAACCGTGACCGTGGTTTTCTTAAACAGTCCCTTCTCCACATTCCGCTGTCCCGTTAACAGGTCGATCCAGCGCAGATCAAGTGTCTTCCCCAGCGGAATGACCGCCGTGTCTTCCTGAAGCGGATTGGCGATCAAGGCGCTGCGGTAAACGTATTGCTTTAAAGCCTCATCGTATTCCACACAGGCCCAGAACTGATTGAAAAAGGAACGCGGCTGACCGGTAAACGCTTCGGTCAATTCCTCGTAAGCCTGCTCGAAGTTCTGAATCAGACGCATCCGGGCGTACAGCGCGGCAGCTTTGTCCGGCCAGCGCTGAACCAGCGTCTTGATCAACGCTTCGGCCGCGGCGTTTTGATCCGCCAGCCAGCTGGTGAACACGATTTCCAATACGGTTTCACTCAGCGTCCGCTCGCAGCTGCCGGCCACCAGATACGCTAACGGCTTGACCCGCGCAAAGCGGATATGCGTGCGGAACGGCTTTTTTTGATGATCGCGGACCGCGCTGAACGCAGCGTCCTGATCGAGAATCCAGCTCACCAGCTCCGTGATGGCCGGACCGGTTTTATAGGCGAGAAGCTTCAAGGACTCGATCAGCGCCTTTTCCGCATCGAGCGTAGGCAGCGCCTGAGCTTCCAGCACAGACTGCAGCTGTTCCTTCACGCTGGCGCAGACGAGCGCAGTGATCTCAGGATCGTTGGTATAGCCGGCATAGTGCAGAAAACGGCTGTTTTTACGAATCTTTTCCAACAAAAACGCGTCGACCTTCGGATCGCGGATACGTGTCAGGGCGTACAGCGCAGTTTCTTTCAGCTTCCCCTTTTCGTTATTGGCAATCTGCATCAACAGATCGCGGTTATCCGGATCGCAGGCCAGTCCCCGGATGATTTCCTTCAAAATCGCCGGCTGAGCCAGCGGAACCATCGACCGGTAAAACGCATTTTCCCGGTTTCCCGCCAGATCGACAATCAGCCGGATCCGCCGCAGCATCGCCTTCTTGCCGGCGGGATCGAAGCCTTCCTTTAAAAACGGAACGATCCCCGCCCCGCAGGCGCGCAGAATCTGTTCGTTAAGTTCAGCCAGTTCGCCATACGCGTCGTCCAGATCCGCGATCAGCGCCGGCAGCACGCGGTAGTCCGCGAACCGTTCAGGATGATGCTGATACGTTTTTTCAATAATTTCGTAGCGTCCGCTTCCGGTTGTCGTCAAAGCCTGAATCAACGGTTTCAGCTGGGAATAGCGGATGTCGGTATAGGCTTTCTCTGCCGGCAGGACGATCGCTTCACCGGCGGCTTCCGCTTTCCATTCCGCCTGGGTGATCAGCAGCGCTTCCAACAGCGACAGTGTTTCCAACAGCCGGTCCGCAAACAACTCGGGATCGTCCGCCAGACTTTGAAGCAAATTGGAAAGCCGCTGGAACACCGGGGATTTCGCAGCGAGCACGCCGACCTTTTTCTGTAATTCCGGCAGCCGCGGGTCGCTGAGCAGAATCATGCCGCCCGCCGCCAGGCCCGTCCGCAGCCGGGCTTGCAGATCAAATAAAAGTT
>NZ_GG657561.1:448517-476719 GCF_000157995.1 Holdemania filiformis DSM 12042 | reverse complement strand
GGCTCGGCTACCGTTTCCGGCTGGGTGCTCCGCTTCGCCAGCCGCTCGCGCTTTCTGAGGATATCCTCCGGGATCGCGCCCGTTTCAAACGCCGCTTTTTGAGCTATCGCGTACAACAAGCCGAGGCTGTGCTTGCACGGAAACTGCCGGCTCGGACAGCTGCACCGGAATACCGGATGCGCCGGGTCCAGAAAATCGGCGGACGTCGTATAATTAGAGCTGCCGCTGCCCTGGCATTCCCCCCTATAAAAAGTATCGTCCTCGCTGCGAACCAGCCTGACAAATTTGCCGCTCTGAACAAGCGCTTTCGCATTCTTCAGCGCGTTCGCGTTGACAGCCTGTTCCGCAATCCAGCTTTCTTTGATCTCCATACCGTTCCTCCTGACTTTGTGATGCTTTTATTTTACCATAGTTGAGGAAGAACGCAGAAAGAGATCGTCCGATTTACGAAATTCTTCATCGTTAGAATCCCACTCCAGTTTCCCCCGCCCTGCTCAACGATTGCCGGATACGGAGATTGTAGAATAAAGAATAAAAAAAAGCCCGAAAGCAAAGCAGCGAACCGGCTTAAGGACTTCTTGGATTTTTTATGATCTATGCGAATTGTTTTTCGCTGGAACTCATTATGACTTCACATTCTCCGGCGCCAGAAAATCACGGTAGAGCGCTAAGGGAATCTGAATCAGCGCCAGCATCAGCTGCAGCGTCGCCAACGACCCCACGGCGATTCCGGCATAGGCAAACTGCTGGATCGCTTTGAGCGTAGTGAGGGAAAAATAGCTTCGCGTTACAAAAAAAACCGCCGGCGATCACCATGACCAGCTCGCATCCGATCAAGCAGCCTAAGCCCCTTCGTTTGCGTCGGAGATTCTTATCCTTGCCGCGCTGGGTAAAAAACATCGCGGCGACCAGGAGAAAGCCGATCTGCGGCCAGGCCAGCGCCGTTACCGCACTGCTCAGCCAGTCGGAAAAGGCCAGCGGCGTCGCCAACAGATTCAGGATCGTCCGCCCCAGCCACGTCCCCTCTACCCAGGGATGGTGCGTCAGCGCCAGCACATCCTCAATGCTGCGCAGCTGGACTAACAAATACCCCATCCGGGCGTTGGCGAAGGCAAACACAGCCGCGCAGAAGCAGCCGGTGCAGAACAAAATACAGATCCGGCGTTTTTCGGTTTGAAGCAGACGGTTGATCAACGTGATCATACCAACAGCCAGTCCTCTCCCTTGATGTGCTCCGTTTTGCTTAAGCCCGGATAATCGAGCTGGCGCAGCACTTCATAGACGCAGATCGCGACGCAGTTGCTCAAGTTCAGGCTGCGGGCGTCGGCAACCATCGGCAGCCGCGCGCAGCGGTCCAGATGATCGCGCAGGATCGCCTTGGGAATGCCTGTGCTTTCGCGGCCGAACACCAGATAAATATCCTTTTCCGTCCGGGTATAGTCAAAACTGGCCGGCGGCTGCTTGCCATAGCGGGTTAAGAAGTAAAACTCCCCGTCCGGATTTTGCGCGCAGAACGCCGCCCAATCCGGATAGACGCTCATCTGCAGCTTTTCCCGGTAATCCATCCCGGAACGGCGGATCTTCTGTTCGTCTAACGAAAAACCCAGCGGCTCGATTAAATGCAGCCGGCAGTTCGCCGCGACGCAGGTCCGCATGATATTGCCGGTATTCTGCGGAATCTCCGGCTCATATAAAACAACGTGAATCATGCTTGAACGCCTCCTTTGCTTTCAAACCAGGCCAAGCCCAGGCAGACCAGATAGCCCAGCCCGAACCCGCCGAGAATCCGGAATACCAGATTGAAGAAAAAGGTTTCCGGAACCATCATGATCAAGACGTCGGTATTGGGATCGAGCAGCCACAGGTCGTTGCGGAAAAAGATGTGGTGGAACATCGTCCAGAATTCATTGAAATCGAGAAACGCGTAAAACGCCAGCGCTCCCGCCAGGCCCATCAGCACCGCCGAGGTTTTTAAAAACATCTTCGCCGTCTGCCGCCGCAGCGCCTTATCCTTTTTCATCACCAACAGACACAATCCTACGATCACGATCGCCGCCGCCAGGTTCCGCACGCTCATCGCGTTGAGATAGAGTGCCTGAACGTCGACCATGTGGTCTTTTTCCCGCTGATTGAAAACCTCCTGCACCTGGCCGTTGATGACAGCCTGCACGTCCAGATTCCCGCGCTTGCCCTGGGTGTAGTCCAGCAGCACGTCGGTCGTTAAATCCAGATCTTCCTCGCTCATGCCGATCGTCTGCGCGGTGTTCAGCTGGCGGTATTGATCGGCGTAAAACGGCCGGCTGAAGCAGTTGAGATCAACCGATGTCAAAATCAGCACAGCGATGAGCGCCACCGACCAGACCGCCTGCAGCGCCTTGACGAGAAGCGAATCAATTTTCTTCATGATGTAAATACTCCATTAACAAGCGCATCGCCTGGCCGCGGTGACTGACCTGATTCTTTTCTTCCTCGCTCGCCTCGGCCAGTGTTTTGCCCAGCGGCGGATAATAGAAAATCGGATCGTAGCCAAAGCCCTGGCCCCCCGCAGGCTGGAACGCGACTGTCCCTTCGACCGTTCCCTCAAACACCTCGGTCGGCCTGCCCGGGCGCGCCAAGGCGATCGCACAGACAAACCGGCAGGTGCGGTCCGCCTGGCCGCTGACGCGCTCGATCAGATTCCGGTTCTTGATTTCATAGCTTGTATCATGGCCCAGATAACGGGCTGAATACACGCCGGGTTCCTTGTTTAACGCGTCGATTTCCAATCCGGAATCATCGGAAATCACGGTGCAGCCCAGCTGCGCGCACAGCGCTTCGGCTTTGATTACGGCATTGGCCGCAAATGTCGTTCCGGTTTCCTCCGGCTCGGCGAACGTGCCGCATTCCTTCATGCCGATCACGGTGATCCCCAGCGGCGCAAACAGCGTGCGGAATTCCTCAATCTTATGTTGATTGCCCGACGCAATTACGATTTTATCCATTCTTGTTGTTCCTCCTCACTGAGCCAGATCCGCCGCACCGGCTGTCCGGGAACAGCCAGCACAATCTGAATCTGAATCCCGCCGGCCTGCCAGCCGACGTCAATTTGGGTATAATTATAAACCTGCTGCTCGTCAAAATCCATCCGCTGAACTAAATTCCTGCGGATTTCCTTGCGCTCCTCGGCGCTGAGATGCCGGATCGCCAGCGGCTTCTGGCGGTGGGCAGACAGCATCAGATAATCGGTATTGACCCGCGCCTGCGCTTCTGATTCTCCCACCAGCGGTGTTAACACCTCGATCAGCAGCTCAAAGAGCTCCTTCAGCTGATACGGATGGGGCAGCGCTTGCAGCCGCGCCCCGGCCTGCGCCATCAGGGCGTAAGCGCTCAACTGGGGATGCTCCGCAAAGACGCTCTGTAAACAAGCCCGGCAGCGGCCGCTGTTGAGCAGCTTTTCCGTCGCCAGATGCACGCACTCCACTTCCGCCAGATCCGCTTCACTCAGCCACGCTGTCTTCGTCACGGTATACGGCGTTTGCGCTTCAAATTCCATACCCCAGCCCGGTGCGCGTGCGATCATCGCCGTCCCCTTCAATAATTTCAGGATGCCGACCTGCAGCTCGCTGGGATGCACGGCGAACAACCCGTTGTAGGATTGTTCAAAACTGGCCCGATCCTCATATGGCAGCCCCGCGATCAGATCCAGATGACAGATGTAGCCGCGCTTTAACAGCCGGCTTGTGACCTCAAGCAGACGCTGGTTGTCCTGCCGCCGGTCCACCGCTTCCAGGGTTTTGGAATTCAGCGACTGCACGCCGATTTCAAAACGGTAGCGGGCCGGATCGGCTTTCTGTTCAAAGAAATCCAGCATCGCTTCGCTGATCGTATCGGCGACAACCTCAAACTGGAAGTTGATCGAAGGCGGCAGCGTTTCAATAAACCGTGCGATCCGCAGCGCCCGCTCGGGCATCACGTTGTACGTCCGGTCTAAAAACTTCACCTGCTTGACCGTCCGCTCTGCCAGCGGCGCCAGCTGCCGCAGGACATACGCTTCCGAAAACATCCGCACGCGGTTGTCCGCCGAGGACAGGCAGTACGCGCAATGATACGGGCAACCCCGCGAGGTTTCAAGATAGAGGTAGCGATGCGCCATCGCTTCCTCGTCGATCGCCAGCCAGTAAGGACTTTCCAAGGTTTCCAGCCAGTTCAGGTCCACCCGCGCGTAAGCGACCGGACTGACGTAACCGCGGCTGACTAACCCGTCGATATCCGCTTCCCGGCGCACCGCCTGCCAGAACGTCTTCTCGCCTTCGCCCCGCAGCACCGCTTCAATCCCGGTGTCCAGCCAGTCTTCGCATTGATAGGAAACCTCCGGTCCGCCGATCAGAATTCGGACATGAGGCAGCTTGCGCTTGAGAATCGCAATCCATTTCCGGGTCAAATCCGCATTCCAGATATAGACCGAAATTCCGATCACCTCCGGCTGCCGCTGAGCGATCTGATCGCTGATCCGTTCCAGATCGTCCTTGATCACAAACTCCATCAGCTCGACCTCCGCCTCCGGAATCCGGCTGACATACAGCCAGCGCAGCGCCAGATTTTTATGAATATATTTGGCGTTGAGCGTGGTTAGCACAACTTTCATGTTTTATCACCTTTGCTATTCTAGCAGAAATCCCCTCGCTTTTCTATCCCCGGATCCCGCGGCATCCGATGGAAACAAAAAAATCTTTCCTTACACCGAAGCATAAAGAAAGATCCATATCAGACGTTCTGTTCGTCTTCGACCCATTGAATCGCCGGGTTTTCGCCCAGTATCTGATCGATCAGCCGGTTCATCTCGTCGATGCTGCGGCCGCTGTTGTGCGCGGAAACCAACGTGACCCAGCGGTCCGGTTCGTCACTGCGCTGTGCCTGCAGCAGCATCATCGGCATCTGGAAGCTCTCAAACCGCCGCCGGCAGCGCAGCCGCAGGATCGGCGCCAACGTCTGCAGCCGAAGCGTTTTTCCGGTTTCCAGCAGCACGCCATGATGGACGATCAGCTTAAATGAAGGATAATAAGCCGCCTGCTCAAAGTCGTCCGCCAAACGCTCATACAAGCCTTTTTCGTCCGCTTCTTCCAATTGCTGGCGAGCCGTTTTCTTGTTGTAGCGGCCGCTTAAGATCAGCAGCACGCCGGCCCCGCCCAGACCGATCAAGATCAGAACGTTAGCTAAGGGAAAGGAATGCTGCGCACCCTCGACTAACATCAGCGAACCGATTTCATTCTGCAGCGTCGTCGGATCAGCGTTCTCGTCGATCAGCATCTGCACGACTTCCAGCGCGTATTCCTGCAGCTGTTCAGGGATCGCCGCGCTTAAGCCCTCGACCACTAACGGCAGCGGTGCGATGTCCGTGTCGCCGTAGCTGTAATCGATGATCGGCTCGCAGCGCTTCGCCGTCGCTTCGCTCAGCATCACAATCCGCCAGGATAACCCGTCGGACGCTAAATAATAATGATTGGTCTTGTATCCGTCGCTGCTGCTGGCAAACTCCTCGGTGCACAGCTGGATCTCATATTTCGCCTGTTCGTTGATCAGCGACGTTTCCGTTAACGGCTTCGGCCCGGAGGGCTTAAATATCGTATTGATGAGGATCGGATAAAGCACCGCGCCCGCAAGCAGAACCGCGCCCAGAAGCATCCGCAGATGATTGCGCTTAAAGACCGCGTCGACCGGTCCCAGCGTTCTCCATGGGGATTCCATTACAAACCGTCCACGTCAGCCGCGCTTACGGTATCGACGACGGCTTTCGCTAACGCCACTGCGGCTTCCACATCCGCCAGACAGGCGATGCCGTGATGCGAGTGAATGTAGCGGACCGGAATCCCCAAGACGACCGTCGGAATGCCGCGCTGACTTAACTGAATCATCGCGCCGTTATTCCCGCCGCCGCTGCGTACCGATTCCTGAACCGGAATACCGCGGTCATGAGCCAAGGTCAAAACCTGGCGCATCCAGCGGGGATTGGCAATGATCGAGCGATCCATGTGCCGCAGCATCGGCCCTTTTCCCATCGCCGTCTGGCAGAGCCAGTCTTCCGTAAACGTATCGTCCGCCGGACAGCCCTCGAACACGATCGCCACGTCCGCCTCCAGCTGATGCAGCGCCGTCTGGATACCACGGTCGCCGACTTCCTCCTGACTTGACAGACAGGCTGCGACATGATTGCGGTGAACGGCCGGATCAATTTGATCCAGCGTTTCCAAGAGCGCCGCCACGCCGATCCGGCAGTCCAGCGCCTTGCCGATAATCAAGCCCTTCTCCCTCTGGATTTCGCACGTCACATCCGGCACGACCGGCGCGCCGATCTCAATTTGAAAAACATCGCGGGTTTCTTCCAGCGAATGCGATCCGACATCGATCACCATCGCGCTGATCTCGGAGGGTGCCCGCCGTTCGCTCTCGCTCATAAAATGCACCGGCTTGGCCGCAACCACGCCGCTGATATACTCTCCCCTGCGGTTTTTGACCTTCACCTTATGCGCCGGCACGGTATTCGCCGCCCAGCCGCCTAAGGGCAGAAACGTCAGCGTGCCGTTCGGTTTGATCGCCTGGACCATAAACCCCAGCTCATCGCTGTGAGCGTCCAGCAGGATCCGGACATCTCCGCCTGCCGCCTTGGGCTGGATGATCAAATTCCGCATGTGATCCTCACGCACCGCATAGCGTGTTTCGTCGATCCAGCGCCGGGCCTCCGCCGCCGCCAGATCCTCAAAGCCGGACACGCCGTAAGCGTCGCTGAGCCGCCGGATCATCGTCAGCCGTTGTTCTGAATTCATAAAATCCCCTCACTTCTTCATCCATTGTAATCAGGAAGCGAATTTTTTGTCAATCAGGGATTCTAAAACTTTCCAGAAAAAGAAAAATTTTCAGGGTTGACTTTCTTTGAAAAAAGGGTAGAATATAAAGCACCAAGTCATTGGGATGTAGCCAAGCGGTAAGGCTGTGGACTCTGAATCCACCATGCAAAGGTTCGAATCCTTTCATCCCAGCCATAAGAAATAGAAACCATCCGGCCGGATGGTTTTTTTGTCGTTGACCCAAGAAAGGATTGACCCGCTGTTCCGCTTTTCTCTATAATAAGAATAAACGATGAGCCTGATCGAATAGAAGCTATCCTGTCTTTCTTATTACTTCAGGAATTTAAAAACAATCAGAATACTCTGGGAGAATGAACCGATGAATAAAGAAGAACGCCAACGCCGCATGAAAGATCGAATCCGTTCCTGTAAATCTGCCCTTCCCGCACTGGCTCAAGCACTCAAAGATCCGGATACGCCGAAGCGGGCGCGGTGGCTTTGCGCTCTGGCCGTCGGCTACGCTTTGTCTCCCCTGGATCTGATTCCCGATTTTATTCCTGTTTTGGGGGCGTTGGACGATCTGCTTCTGCTGCCGCTGCTCATCACGCTGGCAGTCAAATGTATCCCTGCCGACGTCTGGCAGAAATGTCAGGCGCAGGCCCAGGCTCTGCCGCCCAAAGACGGGCGCTATGCTTTAGGCGTCGTGTTGTTTTGGCTTATTCTTTTATTATTAATTCTGAAAGGGACAGGTTTGTTTTAGCCAAGCGGTTCACATTGCGCAGACTTTCATCCCCAGCCCCGCTCGTTTTCCATAAAAAAACTCATCTTTTACAGATGAGGAGTTTATTTTATGGCTGGGATGAAAGGATTCGAACCTTTGCATGGTGGATTCAGAGTCCACAGCCTTACCGCTTGGCTACATCCCAATTTGGCTTGCTCTTATATTTTACGCTTTTCCATCAAAAAGTCAACCAGAAATTTCAAATTTTCTGGTAAGTCCGCCCCCTGACGGATTCGCTCCGCTGACTCCCCAGGCTTGTACGCCGCGGATGCAAGATATTTTAATTTGTTCAGTTTCTGACAGAATCAAGACGCAAAGCCAGGTTTTCCTTCCGTTTAGCCTCGGCGTTTACAGCTTGCCCCTGAATCGATTTATTTCCCAAATTTCAAAGATGAAAACAAAAAAGACTGTTTTTCTGAATCGGTCACTCCCTTCTTTTAAGCTTCGAATACGTTTGTAAGATCGGTAACAGGAGCCGTTTTTCGTTTTCTTTCTTCCCAGATTCTCATCCCTGCCGGCATTGTAGAATTTTAGTTCAAAAACAAGGCTAAAAAACGCTGTTTTCCGGAAAGATAAAATTGCACTTAAGGTTAACTTAAGGTACAATAAGAAAGGTTTTAGAAAAGGAAGCGTGAAAATGGAAAAAGTTAGAACTAGATTTGCACCCAGCCCAACCGGCTACATGCACATCGGAAATCTTCGCACAGCCCTTTACGAATATCTGGTCGCAAAAAAGGATGACGGAACCTTCATCCTGCGGATTGAAGACACCGACCAGGAACGTTTGGTCGAAGGTGCTGTCGATCTGATTTACACGACATTGAAGGAATGTGGTCTGGACCATGACGAAGGACCGGACGTCGGCGGCGATTATGGCTCGTATGTCCAGTCGGAACGTATGGCTTCCGGCATTTATAAAGAATATGCGGAAAAGCTGATTGAACTGGGCGGCGCGCATTACTGCTTCTGTAGTGAAGACGATATTCACCATCAGAAGGAAGAAGCCGAAGCCAAAGGCGTCTCCTTCAAATACAACGATCCGTGCCACAACATGACGCTGGAAGAAGCGCGGCAGCGAATTGCCAATGGCGAAAAATACGTCGTCCGGCAGAATATCCCATTGACCGGCACCACTTCGTTTGACGATGAAGTGTACGGTCATATTGAAGTTGAAAACAGCATTCTGGATGAAAGCATCCTGTTAAAGTCCGACGGATTCCCGACGTACAACTTCGCCAATATCATTGACGATCACATGATGAACATCACGCACGTCGTGCGCGGCAACGAATATCTGTCGTCGACACCGAAGTACAACCTGGTCTATCAGGCGTTCGGCTGGAACATCCCGAAGTACATTCACCTGCCGCCGGTCATGAAGGACGAGCATCACAAATTAAGCAAGCGCAACGGCGATGCGTCGTTTCAGGATCTGGTGGCGAAAGGCTATCTGCCGGCCGCGATCCTCAACTACATCGCGCTGTTAGGCTGGTCGCCGGAAACCGAACAGGAAATCTATTCGCTGGACGAATTGAAAAAAGCGTTCTCCGTCGAGCGTATCAGCAAATCGCCGGCGATCTTCGATATTGAAAAACTGACGTGGATGAACGGCATGTATATCCGCAATCTGACGCTGGAGCAGTTCCATCAGCTGGCGCTGCCGCATCTGCAGAACGCCGTCAAGGGCGACTTTGACCTCGTTGACATCAGCAAGATCCTGCAGCCGCGGGTGTCCACGCTCAATGAGATTGACGAAATGGTCGATTTCTTCGACGCTCTGCCGGAATATGACATCGCGATGTACACGCACAAAAAGATGAAGACCAATGCTGAAATCGCCCTTGCCTCTTTAAAGCAGGCCCGCGAAGTGCTAGCGGCGCTGCCGCAGTGGAGCGAAGAAGCGATCCATGATTCCTTGATGAATCTGATTCAGGAATTAGGCATTAAGAATGGTCAGATGCTGTGGCCGGTCCGCACGGCTGTCAGCGGCAAGCAGTTCACCCCGGGCGGCGCGATTGAAATCGCCCACATCCTGGGTCAGGCGGAAACGCTGCGCCGGATCGATACCGGCATTGCCAAACTGAGCGAACAGGCATAACCCGCGTTCGTCTTCCCTGCCGCATCAAAACCAAATCCCATAGTAAAGAAAGGTTGGAATACAATTATGGCTGGATATGTCGTCGTCGGATCCCAATGGGGTGATGAAGGAAAAGGAAAAATCGTTGACGTTTTGGGAGAAAAAATGGACATGGTCGTCCGCTTCCAGGGCGGCAACAATGCCGGACACACCGTGGTGGTCGAAGGCGAGAAAACGGTTCTGCACTTACTGCCCTCCGGCGTTCTGCATCAGGACGCGCTGTGCGTCATCGGCCCGGGCGTCGTTGTCGATCCGTTTGTTCTGCTCAAAGAGATCGATGAACTGGAGTCCCGCGGCGTCAACACGGAACACGTCAAGATCAGCGGCCGCGCGCATCTGATCATGCCGTATCACGTCAAACTGGACGAGCTGCAGGAAACGCGGCTGGCCGGCAACAAAATCGGCACGACGAAGCGCGGCATCGGTCCTTGCTACGCGGACAAATACACCCGCATCGGCTTACGCGCCTGCGATCTCGTTGATTTCGATAACTTCAAATCCAAGCTGGCCACGACCCTTTCGATCAAGAACGAACAGATCGTCAAGCTGTATGAGGAAGAACCGTTTGATTACGACGCGCTTGTTGAACAGTTCAAGGAAATCCGCGAACGCCTGCTTCCGCGCATCATCGACGCAGTCACCACAGTCAACGACGCTTTGGATCAGAACCAGAACGTTCTGTTTGAAGGTGCTCAGGCGAACATGCTGGATATCAATTACGGCACCTACCCGTATGTCACTTCCTCCAGCCCGACGGCTGCGGGAGTCTGCGAAGGCGCCGGCGTCAGTCCGTTCAAGCTGGATCATGTCATCGGCGTTGTCAAGGCCTACTCGACCCGCGTCGGCGAAGGTCCGTTTGTCACCGAGCTGCTCGATGAAGTCGGCGAGGAACTGCGTCAGGCCGGCAATGAATACGGTGCGACGACCGGCCGGCCGCGCCGCTGCGGCTGGCTCGATCTGTGCGTTGTCAAACAGGCTGCCCGGATCAACGGATTAACCGATCTCGTCGTCACGAAAATTGACGTCCTGTCCCAGTTTAAAACGCTGCCGGTCTGCGTCGGTTATGAAATCGACGGAAAAGTCACAACTTCCATCCCGGCATCCCTGGAAGAATACGCAAAAGCCAAGCCGGTCTACCGCATGATGGAAGGCTGGGAAGAAGATATCACCGGTATCCGCCAGTTTGAAGAACTGCCGGAGAACTGCCGCAAATATCTTGCGCTGATCGAAGAGATCACCGGCACCCGGATTTCGCTGGTTTCCGTCGGTCCGGATCGTGAGAACAACATCGTCATTCACGATTTGACAAAATAACAAAATCTTAGAAAAAGCTCAGTCCGCATTCAGCAGGCTGAGCCTTTTTTCTGTTCCTTGACATCCGCTTGTTCATGAATGTCCTTTGTTTTTCGTTGACTGGCCTACCCTCACTTCTCTCCGGCAACGTCTGGCGGTTAAAGAATCGGAATCCCGATCTGGATATCGCTGAGTCCTTGTTCGTCAACAGATTCGCCATATCGGATAAGATCATACCGCGCATTTTCATTCAGCTGACATGAAGCTGAGGGAAACCATTGATTATAGATCAGTTCGATGACCGGCTCCAGAGAGTCCTGGCATCGGCCTTGATATTCAAACACCACGTAGCGGCTGGCCGGCAGCGTTAGCCGCCGCATGCCCTTGGGGACAGACTGAGCTTGATCATCCAGAAGTTCCACCTGAGCCCCTGCCCAACAGGTAAACATCGGCCCCTTCTGCGAATTTGAGAACTCAGTATAATCATGAACGCCGATCAGGAAATCCGGATCGCTGCGTCCGGGAATTGAAGATTTATTTTGATGCAGTTTCCGCCAGGTCCGACCGATCGCCCCAAACCCATGCCGGAGTTCGGCACAATAACCGACAAGCGTTATCGTGCCCTCGTCTCGAATTTGAATTTTAAAATTACGCAGCGCATCCGGCTGACTATTCTGCAATTCCAAGCGGGGCTGCAGCGGCAAGTACAGCTTTCTGCGCCGGTATCTTTTGGGGCTGCAGTGATAAACCGCCTGAAACTGGCGGGAAAATGAACGCTGCGTCTGATAACCCGAATCCAAAGCAATCCTCAGGATCGGATCGGCAGTAAACACAAGCCGCCGCGCCGCTTCACTCATTCGCCGGCGCTGAATATAACGATGCACCGGCACGCCGGTCAATGCGGTAAACAGCCGGTGCCAGTGATACTTGGAATAGCCGACGGCAGCGGTCACCGCATTGAGATCCAAGGTTTCATCCTGCAGATGCTCCTCAATGTAATCAACAGCCCGGCTAATTTGTTCTCGATTGTCATTCATGCTTTCGCCTCCTGGTTCAAGCATACCTGAATCCGATTTCAGTTTTATCACCATTCTTGCGGCATTGGGAAATTGTCACAATTTTCCTGAATTCACCTCGAAGTTCTGTGCTTCATCCCCGGCTTTCTTCTCCCTCCTCTTCACGGCTTAAACACTCAGAAGACATCGGAATATGACGCTTGAGGAAAGCTTCCAGAATCAGCGCCACGATCAGCAGCAAACCCCAGTCGAGCAGCGGCAGCGAAGGAAATTCAAAATTCAGATTGATTGACGAGAAGGCCAGCGCGTCAATTTCTGTGATCGGAAAGAACTGGATCACCGCCGCCTGAATCAACGGTTCGATCAGTCTCATAGCGCAGAAGCCGGCCAACAGCTGATTCCCCTGACAGCATTTTTTAACGAGAACCGGCGATCTGTCTCCGCTGACTGCCATCCGCAGCAGCTGCCGGTAACAAAACCCGAAACCCAATAACAGAGCCATTTCCAAGACGCCCATCAAGCCGATCACAACCAAATTTACCACGAACAGCCGGGAATGATTTAACCCAAACTGGCGCATCGTAAGCAACAGGCCGGCGATCATAACGACGTTAACGATCATCACCGCAGCCATTCCCCAGCTCAACAGCCGCGCTAAGAGAAGCATTCGTCCGCGGTTATCTTTACGCCGGTAAATCAAAGCCAGCACAATGGCCAGGCCTGCCAATAAAGCCTGCATTCCCAAACCAGCCCGAAACCAAACTATTGCTTTTTGCATCCTTGATTTCCTCCCTTATTCTTTCCACAAATCCAGCCGCAGCAGGTAAGCATCATTTTCAAACGACCGCGGCGTCAGCTCCGCAAACCCCAGCTTCAGCTGGATCGCAGGTTTTTCTAGGATCATCCGGATCAGGAAATGATATTCGTCATCCGCCGGAGCCTCCATTTCCACAATGTAATAACCAAACAGGGTCTTCCGGCTCCAATAATGCGTCAAGGGCAGCTGCACACGTTGGCAGCTGCTCCACATGCTTGTCGTGTCCAGCTGAGAATTGCCTGGATAAGTAGTATTCAGAGGATCCAGCGAATAGACTGCAGCGTTTTTAGCCTGATAAAAATGTTTCTGTTCCACCAGCTGCATCGCAAAGCCCGAACAGGGCGTTCTTTGTGCGCGATCCTCATCAAACAGATACAGCCTGCGGCTGACAGCGGCCGCCGTGTCCTGCTGCACATAGTTAAAGAAAAGCGTCAGTTTCCCCTGCGGATTTTTAAACAGCCGGGCAATCGCAAAATGATCTTCCGTGCGATCAGAACCGCTGGTCAGATAGTGGAGCTGATGTTCTTTAACGTACTGATTTTGTTCTTCCGTCAAATTCATCGGATTAACTGAAACTGTTTCAAATTTTGTGACGTTCTGACTGACGCTGCATGTCAGCAGAACGCCCAGGATTATCAGCAGTACAATCCCGCGTTTCATAGTCCCATCCCCTTTTTCACCTTGGTTTCCCCTGCGCTGCGGTCAAACCGCGTTGATTTGCTTAATTCTATTATAGAAGAAGCGGCGCTGAATAACCAGCGTCGCTTGTAAAACGTCATGAATTTGTAAATGATTCAGCTTGCTAAAAAAGAGAAATCTGCTGCGGCCCGCGGCTGAAGCGATAAGCCTCAATAATCGCTTTCATCTGGGTTAACAGGCCCAACTGCCGGCATTCCGTTTCAATCATCGCCTTCAGCTCAAACGGCTTGCGGCAGGCGCAGCTGTACCGGTTGCCATACCGGCGGATATATTTCTCTTTTAATCCCGGAAACTGTTCATCCAGGCATTGATAATAATACTCCCGCTGACGATCGCGCATCGTCATGCCATAGCTGCAGTAAACAAACTGCGCGCCGGCCTCTTTTGCGCGGATTAAAATCTGATGAAGGTTCTCCCGGTCATCCGTAATTCCCGGCAAGACCGGCATTAACAACACCCCGGTAAACAATCCCGCCTTCGAAAGCTTTGCCATCGCTTCAAAACGCTGGGTGCTCGACGGGGCATGGGGTTCAATTTTCCTTGCCAGCGCATCGTCCGCCGCCGTGATCGTAAATTTGCACAGCACCGGCGAATGCTGATGGATCCGGCATAACAGATCGATATCTCTGACCGCGAGAATTCCCTTGGTCGCGAAACCGACGCCGAAGCCATATCGATCCAGCAGAGCTAACGACCCGCGCGTCACCTCGAGCTGTTTTTCAAAGGGATTGTACGGATCGGTCATCGCGCCGTTCATGACGACACCGGTGCGCCGCTTACTTTTTAATTCTTTTTCCAGCAGTGCCAGCACGTCTTTTTTAACCATCACTGTATCAAACTGATCATTGCCGTAGCATTCGCTGCGTGAATCGCAGTAAATACATCCATGACAGCACCCGCGGTACAAGTTCATATTATAATCGCCGCCAAACCACCACTGGCCGTTCTTCATCGGCGCTAACAGCGTCTTGGCGCTGATTTCCGGCACTATACTCATCCTGTGATCCCTGCTTTCTCTTGTGTTCTCTGCTTTATCCTGCTTGATGAAACCCACTTTTGAATCTCGTTGGATTTCAATAAATCTTCTTTTAGTTTACCAGGGAATACCTGACAACAGGATGTCAGGTATTCTGTTTTTATTCTATTTCCGCTTTTTTGTTATACTGTTCTGCCAAAGCAAGGATACACTGCCGCATTTTCTCCCGCACGCCTTCCGGCGCCAGCACCTCCGTGCAGTCGGCCATGGACAACAGATAACTCAGCAGCCATTCGCTGTCCGGGCAGGTAAACCGCGCCGTCGTCATTTCCGGCGTAGATTTCAGCTCGATCTGTTGGAAATCATCCATCAGCCGCGCAATCCCCTGCGGCTGGACCTTCATGGTAATCGTCACGCTCTTCTCACTGTCCGGCAGCGGTGTCAGAATGGTATCCGGCAGCGGACGCGGCTCAAAACTTTCGTCAAGTTCTACGACTTCGCGCATCCGCACAATTTTGAAAAACCGTTCTTCCTCCCGCAATGTGCACCAGCCATAACAGTACCAGGCCTGAGCCTTAAACACCAGCCGTAATGGTTCAACAATTCGATGCGTCGCCTCCCGGTTCAGTCCGTAATAATCAAATTGAATGCATCTGCGATTACAAATCGCATGGCGCAGAAGACTAAATAAATCCGGTTGATCCGCAGTCTTAGACCATAACGAAAAATCCGCTTCAATCCAGGACTGACGCGGCTGGCCCAGCAGCGCGGAAACTTTTTGCAGCACCTGCGTTTCTTCCTGAACACCGGTGGACCGCAAGCCCTCCAGCAGCGCCGTCAGTTCCTGCTTCTCGGCTTCCGAAAAAACAGTTTTGTTTAAGACAAACGTATCCCACAGCTCGATCCCGCCGTCTTTTCCCCGCCGCGCGTAAATCGGAATTCCCGCCTGAGAGAGAAAATCAAGATCGCGATAAATCGTCCGCACGGACACCTCAAAGCGGTCTGCCAGCTCCTGAGCCGTAATTTTTTTCCGTTCTAAAAGCAGGTAGACAATTTCAAAGCATCGATTCATCTGCATTCCGGGATCCTCGCTTTCCTAAAAGTCCAAAGTCTCTACCTAGATTATACCAGAACCAAACTTGTCCGCATATCTAAAAAAGCAATGCCGAATTTGGCATTGCAACTTGAATTACTGACGCTCTAAAAAAGCCTGAACCTCTTCAAGGTAATGATAACCTGGATAAATCTGATCCTGCGGGAATTGTTCCTGAAGTCTGGTCCAGGATTGGCGAAGCTCATCCAGCGACGCATCGTGATAAGTGTTGCCGGATTCCAGACCATGTTTGCCCGGAGCGATGAATTCATAAATGTGAATTAATGTTTTGTGATAGCGTTGGGCATATTCCGCTTCTTTAGCCAACTGGCCGGCTTCATCATGACGGTTATAGTTCATGATCGCAGCCTGGTCGCAAGCTTGTCCGATCAACTGTTCAAGCGGTGCAGCGTAATCTTTATCATACCAATACGGAAGACAGATCACAACTTCCAAACCCAATTTCTGCGCATACTTATAATAAGCTGTCATCTGTTCAGCATATTGGCGCAATAACATCAGCCGATCTTCCGTGTCCCATTGCGGAAGAAGATAGGGCTCAATATCAAGCACCACGCCGCGCAGCCGCTGGGCTGCAGAACTCGCTTGATTGTAATCATATACTAAGTTCAGCTGCGTCAACACCTCCTCCGCCTGTTCTTCAAGCGCCCAGGCGGAATTGCCCATCAGCGCATAACAATCGATTCCCCGGCTGTGCAGCCGACTGATAAACTGACGGATTTCGGATTTCTCCTCCAGCATATCCAGCGGAAATTCCTGAAACAGCTGCGTCAGCGGAAGCTGCTCGTCGATCGTCAGTACAGCTTCGATCCCTTCCTCACTCACAGC
Source organism: Holdemania filiformis DSM 12042 (assembly GCF_000157995.1). Lineage (GTDB taxonomy): Bacteria > Bacillota_I > Bacilli_A > Erysipelotrichales > Erysipelotrichaceae > Holdemania > Holdemania filiformis. Next base: position 460,237 of record NZ_GG657561.1, on the reverse strand, counting down.
CGTCTTGTTCCAGGAGAATAAGCTGCCCGCCATCGGATGACGCCGTGAGGTTTGCAGACCGGCCGCGGCTAAAATCACCGCCAGACTGGCTGCCAGCACAACTCCGGTTTTCCGTTTCATTCTTCTCCACCGCCTTCTTTTACACCAACTGCCGGGTTATTGGCCGTCCGGGTAATCGCTTCCCAGTGATTCTTCCGTTTGCGGTAACTCAACAGCGATAACATCCGCACCGCCGCCAAATACAACCGCAGGAAGATAATTTCAAACAGACACAACCCGACAGCCTTCACCACATCACTGAACGAGATCGTTAAATTCTGCGTATGAATTCGGCTGAAAAACGCGACCAAGGTTAAAACACCGCTGAAGCAGGCATAAACAAGATAGAAATAAACGACGAAAGGATAATTGATCAGATTGGTAACCCAGGCCAGAACAATCGTTAACACACCGAACAACTCAATATATGGAGAAAGCAGCTCATAAAGCAGATAGTAGAAATAAGAAATCAAACTGACAAAACCATATTTGAAGTTTAAAAACAAACGGCGGTATTTCGTCAAGCTCTGGAACAGACCGATATGCCAACGGCGGCGCTGCTTCGTTAAATCAAGCAGAGTCGAAGGGGCCTGGCTCCAACAGATCGCATCAGGTGCATAACGAATTGCATACGGAATATCATGAGCCCGGCAAAACACATGCAGCTTGGTTACCAGCTCCATATCCTCTCCCATCGTGCTCCGGTCATACCCGCCGACCGTAATGACCAGATCTTTTTTAAATAAACCGAAGGCCCCGGAAATGATCAGATTCCCGTTGTATTGATCCATTAGAATCCGGGAAGCCAAAAACGAGCGGTCATACTCGAGAATTTGCATGCATACTAACGGATTGAACGGCAAATGGTAATGCTTTACCTTCCCATTCTCCAGCGTCACACCGTTGGAAATGCGCACCAGTCCGCCGACCGCGATTACCTCATCGCTTTCCAGCAGCGGCCGCACCGCGTATTCCAGCGAATCCCGCTGAAGCAGGGAATCCGCGTCCATACAGACAAAATACGGGAAACGGGAAGCGTTAATCCCCATGTTCAGCGCATCAGCCTTACCGCCGTTTTCCTTGATGATCAGGGTTACGCGAATCCCATGAATCTCGCGTTCATAAACTGCTTTCTGCTTCTGACAAGGCACCTGAAGACGGATCGGCCGCTGCGTTTCGATCAAATTGAAGGCCTTGATCAAACGCTGGCTTGTCTTGTCAGTCGACCCATCGTCGACCACTAAAACCTCATATAATTTATAATCCAGCTGAAGCAGCGAGCGCACCGTATCAACTACGGTGACTTCCTCATTGTGCGCCGGGACGATGACCGATACCGGCACATAGTAATCATGCTTCAGCTCATTTTTCATTTTTTCAAGATAGCGGTTGCGGTAGAGTACGCTGGCTCCGACAACCACAGAAATAAACAGGAAAGTACTGTAGCCGATCAGATAAAACACGAAGAAGAATTCGACATTTGCAAGAAAATCCTTAATCAGATCCATCATCCGGCAATCCCTCCCCTCCTGCATTTTCTTTCAGCTTATATTCAAGAATTTCCCGCGCATATCGGTCCGGGCCGTTCAGAATATCCTGCAGCTGCGCTAACGGAACATGCAGATTCAACAGCGCCTGAGCACTGTTATACCGGACATGCCAGAAACGCGAGTGCAGTGCCTGTTTTAAATGCGAAATCGTCTGCGAACCAGGATAGCTGTCCAGCGCTGAGGCCGCCAGGGCCGCATATTCCCAGCTCCGGCTTTCATCCTGAAGCAGCTTCAAGAGCAATGGATACGCCTCGCGATCCGGCCAGCGGCGCAAATAGCGCAGCACCGCAAAATGAATTTCTGAATCCTGCCGCGGATCGTTCAGACGAGCTAACAAAGGCTGGGCAAACTGCGGACCGACCATTCGAAAATAATTAATCAGTGCGCATTGATAGGCCGGTGTCAATTCGTCCATCCGCAGCCACAGCTGCTCAGCAAGGGCATTCTGATCCCCTGGGAAACGCAGCAGATCATCGCTGATCAGCTTCTGGCTGTGTTGAATTTCATTGCGGGAAAGCAAAAGCACAGCTTCTGTCACTGACTGCGGATTCCCTGAAGCCACCAACGCCTGAAATGCATTCTCCCGGCAGTACACTGAATTATGCAGCAGAATCTGCAAAACCAACCGCGTCAGCTCATCTTCAAAATCCGCGTTAAGCAATCGGAACTGACCGATCACATACACCATGTAAGCTTGGGTTACCAAATCTTTGCGGGCCAATCGGAAAGCCACTTTGACAAAGCAGTCGCGGTATTGTTTTAAATAAACGTAAAGCGTGTCTGGCTGCCGGACTTGCAGTTCAGCAGCAGCTTGTTGAAAAGCGATCAGTTCGACAAGATAACGGAATCGCTTGTTTAAAAACCGGCGGTGTTGTTCATCCTTGGCTTGGGAACAATCCCGGCGAGCCAACTGCTGCTCAATCAGCGTCAGCCATTGCCTGCGGCGTTTTTCAATGAACCGCTCCCGCACATGATTTTTGCCGATCGCAAACAAATTGAAAATCAACATGCTGAAACAGATGACCATGTAAACAAAGACCAGCGCTTCCGCCCGAATATGAATTCTCATGGTACCCGCTCCTTACTTCGGCGCCCAGACCTGCTGCATCCGCCAATAAGCTTCCTTTAATCGTTCATGATAACTCACGTTGCGTCCCCATCCCTTTAACGGGATTTCGCTCATCGCGACTTCACCCTGATATTTTATTGTCGCACCAACCTGGATTGAGGAAATCGACAGGTTTTCAATGCCGTATTTTTCATAATAGTCGTCATGGATCTGCATTTCGCTCGGATTGGAAAAATTCAACAGTTCCCAGGGCAATCGCAGTTCCACCGCATGTTCCGCAAAGCAATAATCCGTTAGGGAGTTAAAATCGGAAGCCGCCGGATTTCCGTTGCCGCGCTTTAAAATTCCCGTCGGGTCGGTTGCCGGCATTTCCCAAACTTTGCTTAACCCCAAATTGTAAGCCGAAACTTCCTGCAGGAAAAGCCGGATCGGCTTAAAAACCGGACTGTCTTTGGCTGGCGGATCCAAATAGGGATCTCCCCCATAGACTAATGATCCATAGACGGCATTGAGTACTTCATAACGTTCCTGAACCTGAATTTCGGCCTGATCTCCCCGCAGCGTCAGATAGAAATCTATCGGCTGATCAAAATTCAAAGCTGTGCCCAGGACGCGATGACTTCCCGATTGAGGCGTGATATCCAGCCCCAACGATAACCGATCCGTGACCGGATTGTAATCCGTGCCTTCGATCATCAGATATAAGTATTTTTCATCATACTGCGCATAAATCCGCAGCTCCTCTGTTTGTGAAACAGGATCCATCCCCTGCCATTCTTCCAGATCGCCGTCTGGGTAACTGACGCTGCGCTTTTTCCCCGGATCAAACGCCAACAGGCCGAAAAATTGCTCATTCGTCTGAACATCGCTCCAGAACGGTGTTTTTGTCAGATCAACATGCGCCATTGTGTTCCAGGTCCGCTTAAACCATTCATCCTGCCAGCTGAATACAATTGAGCCGGCACAGCCGGAGGCCATGATATCTTCATAACATGAAACCAAAGCGTCGGCCTGTTCCGTTTCATTCAGTCCCCCTTGGCTGCGTCCCCGGCTTTCCTTTTTTGCCTGTCCGCGCGAGCTGGGAACACCGAACTCCGCAATGATCACCGGCATTGAATGATAGTCCGCCAATTGTTTTAAATAGGCATAATAAGAGTTCTGTTCACTACGTTGATCCGTCATCTCCATTCCGTCACCGATTTCATAACGGTTCATTACACCTAAATAATCAGGATAATAAGGATAAACGTGATAGGAAGCGAATTGTCCGACCTGAAAAGCAGACTGGACCGCGATGTGTTCCACGTCGACCGAGGTAAATTTCTCAAACATTTTCTTCATCAGATCCGGATAATCAAACGGATCCGTTGTCGGCCAGTTAGAAAACGCGATCATTTTCTGACAGTGAAACTGCTGGTCCTCATACCTGGCCAGCGTATCCCCGACCTGCGCCAACATTGCCTCAAACGCATTTGCTTCCGGTTTTGTACTGAAATACTCCCCATGGTAAGCCGCAGACGGATATCGTTGATTTGTGAACGCTACCGTTGAAGGCTCCCACTCCACCCCAAGGATATAACCGATCACCCAGGGCGAAACATCATGATTGTAAGAGCCGGAACCCGTGCCATAACCCAATGAAAACATCTGTTTGCCATGCAGGATATTGATCAAAGTCCGCGCATCCTCTAAAAATGTGCCTAAGAAAGCATCGTCATAAGCATCCCGGTGCGAAAATTGCACATAATCATTAACCCAAAGTCCGTGAATCAGGTACAGCGGTTCTTCCCTTCCCTGATTGTATTCATAAAACGCATTATAAAAGTCGGAACCCAGAATCGTGTAAACGCGGATTGTATTGGCGCCCATCTGCTGAATCAAATCAAACCACCGCAGATAGGTTACCTTATCAATCTTGTAATCCGTTGCAAAATAACCAGGAATTCCCACGCCCAGGTCAACGCCGCGAATCTCGAACGGCACATAGCCTTCCGGTTTCTTGATTAATATCTGCCGACCCTCTGTCTTCGCTATGATTTCAGCAGGCTGGTCTGACGATCTCCAGTTCAGCCCATAACGATAATCGTACCACTGAAACGCCAGAAACAGGCAAAGCAGGACGCTGACGGTAATAATAAATTTTTTCATCGGGCAGCCTCCTTTTAATGGTTATATTTTTTATTAACAGATTCATGCGCGACATGGCGCAGACTGTCAATATGTTCATCCATCCACGTTCCTCTTGCGCTCAAATACGCTTTCATCGCATTAACTGCTTCTTCGTAAGTGCGAGGGTTGCGCGACAGCGGCTGCAGGTAATTTCGGTCGATTTCATTCAAAACCGTCCCCGCCTGATCGCCGGTCTGCCAGCTTTTATCCGTCTCCAACTCATGCGGACGCTCAAACGTATAGCCCCAGACTTCAAAGTTCCGCTCTATTGCCGGTCCCAGATAAGTTTGAGTTTCGTCAATCATCGCCAATAACGCCGTTTCGCTTAACACTGACTGACGCAGCAGCTTGTAGCGCTGAATTACCCGTTCAATAAAGTATTCATCTTTACATAACATGAAAAACCACGGCTTATCCGGCATGAAAAAGCCCTCCACCGGCAATTCAATTTCCTGATAATTATCCAGCATATTATTAAAATCCCAGACACAGATTCCTACCTTACCGCCCAGACTGCGATATAAATATGTCGAATAGCTGCCGGCGTCAACATTCCGGAAAAATTCGTTAATAATGAAATAATCGACGAACGAATCTACATCCAGAAGCTGTCGGTAACCAAAATCGCGGGAATCATAATCAAAGGAATACAGGGCTTTTTCAACCTCGCCTAGATCCCGCTCAATAAAAGCTCTTAATGGTTCGGTTAATTTCTCAGTACCAGGATATTTCACATCCATTGCCTGCGTGACATCAAGAATATACGTATAATCAGTAAAGGTGTTGATCTGCTCAGGATCGTCATGCTTGCGGTCCAGCCGAACAATATATCCGGTTTTCTGCAGTTTCTCATTGATTTCTGTGACATTGATCCGCTCTTCCGACCGACTGATTTGTTCCATTAATAAGTAAACACCCTGATATTGATCGTCGACGAACAGCTCGCAGTATCGAACGTTGGGCGCATAGTCCATAATCTGTCCGGCAACATTCATTGCGATATAATTGCGCATCAGCGTCTTGTCCAGAAACGGGCCATTCAGTACCCATTCCTCGTCAGCCGCCATACCGAGAAGCGACTGTTTCTTCTTTTCACCCTCATCGTTCAGCGTAACAAGCGAATATGACTTTTTATCGAAATGAAGACTGGAATTGCCGCGGTAACGAATCGCTGCCGGTGTCGTGAATGCCGGTTCATCGCTTAAGCGGTTGCCCTGACTTCCATCCCAGACAGTCAGCTCTGCTAAAATGCGGTCATGACTGTGATCTTCACCCGGAATCGCCTGTGTTCCCGTATTCAATTTTAATATAGGTAAATGCGTACAAAATTCCGCGGATCCATTGATTTCACAAACCTGCGGGGAAACCGCCGTCTGGCGATGCTGCACAACCCGGGCTTTTCTCTGCGGCGACACCGTCTGCGCCGTCAACGCCAAGGCGATGATCAAAAAACACAAGCCGAACAGGAATAATTTCCGCTTCATTGCGGTCACCTCCGACTAACTGCTGATATCGTCATCCTGAGCGACGACGTTCACATATTCGATGTGCTCAACCTGATACAAGGCATCCGTTACACTGACCTCTTTTTTCAGCGACTGCCGATAACTGCTTCGCGGCAGTTCATAAATCAATTCTAAGGTATCCGGCGTCGTGTTTTTTACCCGCAGAATTGCTTTTTGATTGAAATAGTTGAAAACTACGCCTTCGATTTGACGTTCGGTTGACCGCGCACCGCGGATGATCAAAAGCATCCGGTTATCATTTTTAATGCGGCCCAATACTAACAACACAATGAAAACGATGGCGCTGCCAATCGCACTGGTCACATAATCGCCTACGCCGCAGCCTAAGCCTGCAACGATCGTCCAGAAAATATATACTGTATCCCGGCTGTCCTTAATCGCTGTCCTAAAACGCACGATCGACAATGCGCCAACCATGCCCAGCGACAACGCAATGTTATTTCCAATGATCGCCATGACCGTTGCTGTCAGAATTGTCAGCGTCACTAACGAAACATTGAATTTCTTACTGTAAATCGTTCCCGTGTGCGACAGCCAGTAAGACAGATAAATCACCAAGCCGATCAGCGCGCTCATTGCGATATGCAAAAACAATGAAAACAAACTAATTTGATCCACTTGTGAAATCAAGTCATATAAAAACTGATTCATAAAACTCTCCCCTTTTCTCTTACGTTAAAAAACGACGGAATGGCTGATCCGCCGGGCCAGCGTATACTTGCTGACAGACAATTCGCTATGGTCGCAAACCTGGATCACCCGCTGAATATAAGAAGGCAGAAAGTGATTGAATTTCACTTCCAGCACTGCCTGGGCCATTGGAAATACCGGCACCAGACTCAGTTTCGGATCAAACAGATGAAAACAGCCTTCGGTTGCCCGGATCTGATGATCAAACGTGATCCGAATATTGTTCTCCGAACCGATCAGTGCGAACCGCTGATATTCGACGATCGTCTTGGGCTGGTATAGCTGAACCCGGATCATTCCATAACATTCTGCGGCAAAGGGATCGGAGCATTCCAGCAATACCTCCGGATATCCCTGAATCAAAGCTTCCGCCTGCCTTCGCGTCAGCTTCACCGAACGTTTCCGCTGGTAAGCCCCTTCCTTCTGTTTGACTTCCAGCAAGGCGAAATCATCCTGTGGATTATAAACCCGCAGCCGCAGTTTTCGCCGACGTTCCACGCCATCCTCTTTTTCCTGAAAATCGCGGTCGTTGAGCGTATCGAAATACAATGAACGGACACGATAACCATTGGATTCATTATGCGGATCGGATTTGATCAGTACACTGAACTGATGCTGCAGCTGAATCCGCTGACTTTGCGTGATGAGATATTTTTTCTCCTGCCGAACAACTTCCGCCATCGTTGTCTCCTCCTGCTTTTCCCTGCGTTCAATAACAGCCAAACTTTATTATAGTCATCTTATTCTCAAATTTCCACTTTCTTTTTGTAGCCTAATCTACAAATTAAGTAACTTTCTTCTCGGATCTATAGTTTATCTATCCGACTGTACCGGTTTATTCCTGGCTCTTTTCAATTCAGGAGATCCACCGCAATATCATAAACAGTAAGAAAAACCTCTGCTCGCTAAGGAACTGAGGTCTATTGCATGTCAATTCACAATGATTTAAACTTTCCCGCTTTCCCGTTTTTGTTTCAAATAAGCGCGGTTATGCAGATAGGAAGCGTCATTCGGTTTCAAGGCGCCCGCCTTTTCATTCGCCTGCCACGCTTCGTCCCATTTCTGCATCTGATCGTAGCAGCAACACAGCCAGATCCATGGAATATAGCCGTAGCAATCCAGATTGACAAATCCGCCCCGGTCGAGCGGTAAGGGCAGCGTCGTCGCCAGCTGATACCAGAAAACAGCGCATTCCCAATTCTTTTCAATATAGAAATATCGTCCCAGTCCGCAACAGATTTCCCCACGCGGCGGCGCATAACGAAACGCCTGGATCAAACTTGAAAATTCTTTTTGTCTTTGTTTCAATGCATGCCAGCAGCGAGCCATACTTAAACAGGCATCAATTTTATTTTCCGACCAGCCAGCGGGATCCATCAGAAATAACTCATATTCGGATAAGGCTTCCTCATACCGTTGATGATCCGCCAATTCCCGGGCGTAATAATACCGCTGCCGGGTATCCATCGTTCCCGCCTGCTTCAGTTTTTCCAAAATCCGCAGATTGCGCTGTGGATCCGCGCAATGCAGCTTATGATGTTCAATGGCGATGTCGCTGACATACCGGCGGGGCACGAAAGGAATTGTTTCATGAACCGCTCCCTTCCAGCGCAAATGTGCTTTCCTGCGGATCAGCCGCTCCCGGGGGAAGCTGAAGGTTGGCCGGCCTTCTTTGTCAAAACCCGTTCGATATTGCATAATGACCATATCGCAGCGATCATCCAGGGTTTGTTTCAGCGCGATCAATTTATCAAGTTGATCCGCAGGCAGGATATCATCCGCATCCAGCCAGAGAATAAAATCCTGGGTCGCCTGATCAAAGGCATAGTTCCGCGCCGCCGCAAAATCGTCAATCCAGGGGAATTCATAAATTTTGGCATGGTGACGTTCCGCGATGGCGCGAGTCTGATCCACCGATCCCGTATCCACGATCACCAGCTCATCCACGGCTTTTTCAACACTGCTGAGGCAGCGGTCTAAGACGTCTTCTTCATTTTTGACGATCATACATAAACTGATCGTAATCATAACCAACCTCCTTTTTTAAACCTCACTCATCTTATTTTATGCCATCGTTGCGCAAAGCGTTCGACAGAAAAAGCTGCGCATAAAACCGGCAGCTTTTTCTGTGTCAGCTTTGACTTCTGCGCAGCTTGACAATCGTCATCGTCAGCGTACATTCCCTCACCGTGCCAGCTGTGTTAAACGTCAGCGTAAACGGTGTTGCGGACGGGACCTCAATGATCATAGATACTGCGCCAAAAGCACTGGAGCGTTCCACCGCTGTCATAAAATAGATACCGAATTCGATATGCGCAGCTCCGTTGTAAAACGGCGTTACCTGAATAAAGGTCGGTGTCATTGTAAGTGCCGATACTTCGTAATCAATTTTATAGAAGCCCGGCGCCAGCGTTACCCGTGTCGGTTCACTCAACGTAATATTACCCGTCGGATCCACCATCGACTGGCCCATCGGTATCAACGCCGCATTGTCAAACACGGCACCGAAGTTAATGAAGGAAGCAAAGATGTCGTCCGGAACCGGCCCTTCCGGACCGGTTGGTCCCGTAGAACCAGGGCTTCCCGTTATTCCGGTTGCACCCGTAGGTCCGGGAGTTCCTTGCGGTCCAACTGCCCCGGTGGCCCCGGTTATACCTGGAAGCCCCTGTGGCCCTGCGGGGCCTGTGGGACCTTGAATCCCTGCGGGCCTGTGGGACCTGTGGCACCCGTTTGCCCCAGTTATACCTGGAAGGCCCTGTGGACCTGTGGAGCCCGGATTCCCAACGGGTCCTATTGGGCCCGTGACGCCTGTTGCTCCTGTAGCTCCGGTGATACCCGGAAGGCCCTGCGGTCCAGTTGGTCCAGGAAGACCGCGTTCTCCCTGAATCCCCTGCGGGCCTGTTGGCCCTTGAAGTCCTTGCGGTCCCGGAATTCCAGACACTCCGGCTGGTCCGGTCGGCCCGGTCACACCAGGAATCCCCTGTAATCCTTGCGGACCCATGGGGCCCTGAATTCCGATGGGACCGGTCGCCCCCGTCGGTCCCGGATATCCCTGGGGCCCTAACGGACCTTGTTCACCCCGTTCTCCCTGCGGACCCGCAACCCCTTGCGGGCCTGGAACGCCTTCGATCCCCTGTGGACCAGCAGGGCCGCGTTCCCCAGCAACACCGGGAACACCTTGAGGTCCACGTTCTCCCTGCGGCCCCCTCGGTCCTGCCGGGCCTGTTGGTCCTGGACAACCACGCGGTCCGCGGGGACCACTGCATCCGCAGCAGGAACATTCACACGAATCATTTTGATTATCCCAATCCAGAGAGGAAGCATAATCTCTGTTTTTCATTGATTTCACCTTCTTCTAATTCATCTCAGCTTATGCCGCTAGACGCTATTTCTCATTGTTGTCCGCCCAATCAGAAACAAACTTGTGGAAATGAGAACTAAATCAACAGCCGGCTACAGAATTAGCTGAAAGCCGGCTGTTTTTAAAACGCCTGAAATCGAATTAATTTTCCCGTTTCATTCAACAAGCAGAAATTTATTAACTTAAGAAAGGATTTCGGAGGTTTGCCTATTCGGCGTCAGCAAATTCCAGATCCAGTTTTTTTACCGTCAACGTTGCCGCTACACCGATACCCAACGTCAAATTCAACGCGTAATTCGCGAAGACGACCAATTCCAGAACATCGCCCGGTGACAAATATTCAATAACGCTTCCGGAATAGATTGATTCCACGCCGACCGCCAGCAAATGAGTTACCTCAGTGCTGTCGATAGCTATTCCGTTTCTTCTCACTTCCAGCGAAACTTCAGTGCCTAATGAGGAAGAACCATTGAACATATAGTTGATCTCATAAACGCCCGGATGCTCGATCGTTAAGCTATCTGGTGTGCCGGTTCCGACCCCGTTAGACGGCATTAACAATGGAAGCGGAATGATTGTTGGCGTATTGGGATTTAAATACAAGGTCTGTTCCGTTTTATTATAACGTCCGCCGTAATAAAGCAGTCCTCCGCCTCCGCCAGCACCTGTTGCACCTGTTGCGCCGGTCGGACCCATTTCGCCATCTGCACCGGTTGGACCCGTTGGGCCCATTTCACCGTCAGCTCCCGTAGGACCTGTCGGGCCTGGTTCACCGGCTAAACCAGGTGCACCGTCTGCACCGTCAGCACCTGCCGGACCGGTGGCACCCGTCGCACCTGTAGCTCCGGTAGCGCCCGTCGCACCTGTAGCCCCTGTAGCACCTGTTGGACCCGTTGGACCAATCGGACCGGTTGGACCTGTCGGGCCTGTCGGACCTGTAGCGCCTCCTGCCCCTGGATCACCTGGAATACCCGTGGCTCCTGTTGGGCCCGTTGGACCGGCTGGACCAGTTGCCCCCGTTGCACCTGTAGCGCCTGCCGTGCCTTCTGTGCCGGCTGGACCCTGCGGACCTTGCGGACCTTGAATACCGGTAGCTCCTGTAGGTCCCGTGATCCCTTGAATACCAGCGGGACCTGTTGCTCCAGTGACTCCGGTCGCGCCCGTCGCTCCAGTTGCCCCTGTGACACCCGGAATTCCCTGCGGGCCCTGCGGACCGGTGATGCCTGCGAACCCCTGAGGACCTTGCGGGCCGGTGGCTCCGGTAGGGCCGGTGCTTCCTGTCGCTCCCGTTACCCCAGCTGGACCTTGAGGGCCTT
>NZ_GG657561.1:435209-448373 GCF_000157995.1 Holdemania filiformis DSM 12042 | reverse complement strand
GCGGACCCTGAACCCCAGTATTCCCCATCGGGCCTTGAATTCCCTGAGGACCCTGCGGGCCGGTTGCACCTACAGCGCCGGTGGCGCCTGTCGGACCAACTGGACCTTGAACACCCTGATTTCCTGCTGGCCCCTGCGGTCCAGTAGCACCAGTAGCTCCGGTAAATCCTCGCGGACCCTGCGGACCGGTTGGACCGGTTACTCCAGTATCACCTGGAATTCCCTGAGGACCCTGAGCCCCAATCGGGCCCTGTGCGCCGGTTGGCCCCCGTGACCCTGTCGGTCCCGGAATTCCCTGGAAGCCTCGTGGACCGGTAGCACCCGTAGCGCCCGTATTTCCCGGACGTCCCATCGGGCCAGGTTCCCCTTGCGGACCCTGCGGACCCGGATAACCGCGCGGACCAATCGGGCCTCTTGCGCCGGTTACGCCTTGCGGGCCGGTCGGACCCGGTTCTCCCTGAGGACCTTCGGGTCCCCGGCAGCCACGCGGACCTTGAGGACCCGGAACACCCGGACATCCTCTCGGGCCGGTCGGGCCCTGTTCACCACGGCAGCCCCGTGGGCCTTGTGGTCCTTGTTCGCCACGGCAGCCGCGCGGCCCCTGCGGACCTGTCGGCCCGGTGCAGCAGCATTCCGGGCGCGGACGCGGCGGGCAGCAGGAACGTGAATCTTCTTCCTCCTGCCAGTCGATCGGCCGGCAGCCATGATGTCTTCTTTCATCGTTCATCATCTTCACCTGCTTTCTGAATGAGGATTCTCATTCAATCCATACTATGGTCCTTTCCTTTCATTCGTTTGACGGCGGCCTATCCAGACGGAGGAAATCTGAATTCTTTTTCAAGAATTAACCTCCGGTTTAGGCAAAGGGTGCTAGTTCATCCCTATCTGCACTCATGAAATATCCGTTTATCAATTAAGCATAAAAAACCCGGATCTGTTTTTCTCAAGATCCAGGTTCAATAATCCATTTTATATAGAATTCAAGCCTAAAGCAAACCGACACGCTTGAATATGTCGTCGACGTGCTTCAAATGATATGACGGATTGAAACAATCATCAATTTCAGCTTTGCTTAACAACGCCGTCACCTTCGGTTCCGCTTCCATTAACGAACGGAAATCAATCTTCTCATTCCAGGATTTATTCGCGTTCGGCTGGACCAGATCGTAGGCTTCCTCCCGCGACATTCCCTTTTCAATTAACGTCAGCATAAACCGCTGCGAGAAAATCACGCCGTAAGTCTTATAGATGTTATCGCGCATATTGTCTTCAAAGACCGTCAGCGTATCGACGATCCGTGTAAACCGGTTCAGCATGTAGTCAAGCAGTTCCGTTGCATCCGGCGCGATGATCCGCTCGGCGCTGGAATGCGAGATATCCCGCTCATGCCACAGAGCGACATCCTCGTAGCTGCTCATCATGTAGCCGCGTAAAATCCGGGCGCAGCCGCACATGTTTTCAGAACCGATCGGATTGTGCTTATGCGGCATCGCGCTGGAGCCCTTCTGTCCCTTGTTGAAGTATTCCTCCACTTCACGGACTTCTGTGCGCTGCAAATGACGGATTTCCGTCGCCATCTTTTCAATCGAGGTTGCGATCAGCGCCAGCGTCGCAAAATACTGCGCATGCCGGTCGCGCTGCAGCACCTGCGTCGAGATCTTCGCCGAATGAATGCCCAGCTTTTCACAGACATAATCCTGAACGAACGGCGGGGTGTTGGCAAACGTACCGACGGCGCCGGATATCTTTCCGGTTTCCACCATCGCCGCCGCTTCCTCAAACCGCTGCAGGTTCCGGTTCATTTCTTCAAACCAGAGCGCAAATTTCAAGCCGAAGGTTGTGATTTCCGCATGCACGCCGTGAGTCCGGCCCATCATGACCGTATCTTTGTACCGCAGCGCTTTTTCCTTCAAAACATCCTGAAACCGATGCAGATCTTTCCGCAGAATTTCATTGGCCTGCTTATACAGATACCCATAAGCCGTATCGACGACGTCGGTAGAGGTCAGGCCGTAATGAACCCACTTTCGTTCCTCGCCCAGCGATTCGGAAACCGCCCGGGTAAACGCCACGACGTCATGTTTGGTTTCACTTTCAATTTCATAGATCCGGTCGATGTCAAACGAGGCGTTCTGCCACAGCTTCGCCACGTCTTCCGCCGGGATTTCCCCCAGCTGACTCCAGGCCTCGCATGCCAGCAGCTCGACCTTCAGCCACGCGCCAAACTTGCTTTCCTCGTTCCAGATCGCCCGCATTTCAGGGCGGGAATAACGGTCTAACATAGCTCTCCTCCTCTAGTTTATTTCTGTTTAATCACTTTTTGGAAACTGAACAGCGCGGTCGGATACTGCCCGCTGAAGCATGAAACACACAGATCCTGCGTCGGGATCGCCTCGCGCATCTGTTCGATCGTCATGAATTTCAGCGTATCCGCGTTGATGTAGGTGCACAGTTCATCAACGTCCATCCGGGCGCTGATCAATTCTTCATACGTCGAGGTGTCGACGCCGTAGAAGCATGGACTGCTGAACGGGGCAGAAGCGATCCGCACATGCACTTCCGTCGCTCCGGCATCTTTTAACAGCTGGACAATCCGGCGGGATGTCGTGCCGCGCACAATGGAATCGTCAACCATGACGACACGCTTGCCGCTGACAATGCTGCTGATCGCGCTCAGCTTCATGCGCACGCCGCGTTCACGCTGCTTCTGCGTCGGCTGAATGAAGGTCCGGCCGACATAGCGGTTTTTGATCAAGCCGATTTCATACGGCAGACCGCTGGCTTCGCTGTAGCCGATCGCGGCCGACAGACTGGAATCCGGCACACCGATGACGATATCCGCTTCGACGTCGTCGCTCTTGGCCAGAAGCATCCCCGCGTGACGGCGGCTGGTATGGACGTTGATGCCCTCGATGCTGCTGTCCGGGCGGGCAAAATAAATGTATTCCATCGCGCACATTTTGTGCTGAACTTGATCTGTATAATGAAAGCTCTTGACGCCGTCGCTGGCGATTCTTACGACTTCGCCTGGTTCGATATCCCGGATAAACTTCGCGCCGACGATATCAAATGCGCAGGTTTCCGAACTGATGCAGTAGCCATCCTCAAGGAACGCCAGAGACAGCGGCCGCAGACCGTTCTTATCGCGGACTGCGTACATGCAGTCCTTGGTCATGATGATGAACGCGTATGCCCCTTCCATCTTACGGCAGGCGCCCATGATTTTCTCGACGAACGTTCCCGCTTCCCGCTGGATCAGGTGCAGCATGATCTCGCTGTCGCTGCTGCCCTGGAAAATGCTGCCCAGATTCTCCAGCTCTTCTTTCAATTCGCTGGCATTGACGATCTGGCCGTTATGCACCGCCCCAAAATGACCGGTATGCGCGCGGACCATGATCGGCTGTACGTTTTCAATCTCATTGCCGCCGTCGGTCGAATACCGGACATGACCGATTGCATGAATGCCGTCCATCTTGTTGATCGTTTCAGTATTGAAGACCTCCGTGATCAAGCCCTTGCCCTTGATGCACTTGATGTTCTGACCGTCGCTGGTCGCGATCCCGGCAGCCTCCTGGCCGCGATGCTGCAGCGCGTGCAGACCGAAGTAGGACAGCGAAGCGGCCGAGCTGACATGATACACGCCGAACACGCCGCATTCCTCATGAATCTTACCGTTTAAAAAATATTCGTTTTCCATTTTCATTTTGTATTCACCCACTGGCTCAAACGCCCGTATATCTCCTCATAAGCGCCGATGACGTCGCCCATATCTCTTCTAAAACGATCCTTATCCAATTTCTTATCCGTGCCCTTTTCCCAGAATCGGCAGGTATCCGGCGAAATTTCATCCGCCAACAGCACGCGTCCGGTGCTGTCCTTACCGAATTCCAGCTTGAAGTCGATCAGGCGGATGCCGATCTGATCCAAGATTTCCTTCAACGCTTCATTGACCTGCGCGGTGATCGCGTAGATCTGATCCAGCTCCTCGCGCGTCGCCAGCCCCAGGCCGACCGCATGGGTGTCGTTGATCATCGGATCGCCCAGCTCGTCGTTCTTATAACAGATTTCATAGACCGGCGTTTTCAGTTCTGTCCCCTCGTCAATTCCAAATTTCTTCGCCATGCTTCCGGCGACGACGTTGCGGACGATGACCTCCAGGGGAACGATCCTGACTTTCTTGCACAGCTGATCGCGATCGTTCAATGTTTCGATCCAATGCGTCGCAATCCCGCGGCGATTCAGCTCGGCAAACAAAATCGTCGTAATCTTGTTGTTGAGCACACCTTTGTTGCGGATGCTGTCCTTTTTCAATCCGTTAAACGCCGTCGCGTCATCCTTATAATGGATGATCACCCGGTCCGGATCGTCGGTGGCATAGACCTGTTTGGCCTTGCCCTCGTACATCATTTCCAGCTTTTCCATTCCCTATCCTTCCTTTTCTCTCAATTGACCTTTCCAAAATAAAAAACATATTGTATCCACAATATGCACTGAAAAACTCCTAGAATGAAGTCTGCGCCTGATTCGGTCCTTTCTTCATAAAGAGTTCCTCCTTTAGGGTCACTCGGCATTCACCTTGACTGCTCATTTATAAAAATGGGGGAAAAGGTTACTTGTAGTCCACACATAGGCCAGTGGGTAGATACGTGTCAGCCGAAATTTGACACCTATACAAGTAATGCAAATCTGACTGCTATCAGATTTACAGGTATATAATACACTTCTTCCTCTTGCTTGACAATGATTTTTTAAGCTTTTTTCAGCTTTTCAGGATTGTTTTTCGCTTAGCTCCATCCAGCGCTCCGTTTTGCTTTCCAACTCGCTTTCCGCCGCCTCCCGCCGCTCGCTCAGAACCTTAAGCTGAGCATAGTCCGACGTGTCGCTGAGCTGCGCGTCCAGCTCCTGAATTTCCTGTTCCAGCACCGGCAGCCGGGCCTCGATTTCCTCCAGCTCTTTCTTTTCCATATAGGTCAGCCGGTTGGTCTTCGGCTTGACGCGGACCGTCGTTTCCCGCGGTTTGGCTTGTTCCGCTTCCGCCTGCTGCTCCAGATAATCGGTATAGCTCAGGTTACTGAAGCTCAAATGGCCCTGGCCTTCGTAGATCAACAGCTGGTCGCAGGTGCGGTCGAGAAAATAGCGGTCATGACTGACGGAAAGCACTGCCCCACCGAAATCATCGAGATAGTCTTCCAGAAGCATCAGCGTTGGAATATCCAGGTCGTTGGTTGGTTCGTCCAAAAGCAAGACGTTCGGCGCTTTCATCAGGATTCCCAGTAAACCGAGACGGCGTTTCTGGCCGCCGGAGCATTTGCCGATCGGCTGCCATTGCTGCTTCGGATCAAATAAGAATCGCTGCAGCATCTGCGAAGCGCTCACCTGCCCATCCGGCGTATCGATCACCTCGCCGATCGCGCGGACGTAATCGATGATACGCTGATCGGGATCCATTTCTTCCAGCTCCTGGGAAAAATAACCGATCCGTACCGTTTCCCCGATGATGATCTTCCCGGCGTCAGGTTGCAGCTGCCCTACAAGCAGCTTCATCAACGTACTTTTGCCGCAGCCGTTAGGGCCGATAATGCCTAAGCGCTCGTGCCGGCGGACGATGTAGCTGAAATCCGTGATCAGCGGCTGGCCGTTGATCGCTTTGGTCAGATTGCAGATCTCAATCGTCGACTTGCCTAAACGGGAACTCAGGGAGCCGAGCTTAAGCTGATCGGGATCCTGAATCCGTTCGATCGCGCTGAGCTTTTCAAAACGTTCGATACGCTCCCGGCTCTTGGTCGAGCGGGCCATCGCCCCGCGCTGAATCCACTGGGCTTCTTTGCGCAGATACGCCAGCCGTTTGCGCTCGCTGGCCCGGGCCATTTCCTCACGCTGCGCTTTCAGCTGTAAAAAGCCGGAGTAATTTGTCTGATAGGCATAAACATGCCCCGACTCCACCTCCAGAATCGCGTTGGTGACGCGGTCGAGAAAATAACGGTCATGCGTGACCATCAGCATCGCTTTATTCGATTTGATCAGCCGCTTTTCAAGCCACAGAATCATCTGTTGGTCAAGATGATTGGTCGGCTCGTCCAGGATCAACAGATCGCAGGGACGGATCAAGGCGCAGGCCAGCGCGACGCGGCGGCGCTGACCGCCGGAGCACGTGCCCACCTTCTGACTCATGTCGTTCATTTTTAACTGGGTCAGGATCGACTTGGCTTCATATTCCTGAACCTCGTCTTTTTTCTCTGCGCTTTCCAGCACGGTTTCCAAGACGGTTTTCTCCGGATCCAGCTGCGGCTGCTGCACCAGACAGGAAATCTTTTTGCCCGGTACCAACGTAACCGTTCCTTCATCCGGAGTTTCAAGACCGGCAATTAAGCGCAGCAAAGTCGATTTCCCGGCGCCGTTGACGCCGACGATGCCCCATTTTTCTTTTTCATTAATAACCAGGCTGACATGATCCAGAACCGGATCTGCGCCGTAATTTTTAACCAGATTGTCTGCCGAACAAATCAATCGCTCCGCCTCCCTTCCTTATTTCAGACCTGCGCTGCACACCGCACCGGCCTGTTCGCCGACGACGACCGCAAACACTGCGCCGTCGTTTAAAATGCAGGCATGTTCCAGCTTATCCGCTTCCTCTGGAAAATAATTGGCATTCTGCTGTTGCATTGCCGCTAAACTGGATTCGATCACCTTCCGCGCTTCGTCCGGATGGCTGACCTCAAATACCGCGATCTGATCGGCACGGGTATCCGCCGCCATTTTCATCTGCTGGTCGAGCACTTCGCCCGGGGCGAAGAAATAAAACGCGTCGATCTGATCGGTATCCACATCGACCAGCGTTTGTTCAGGATCTACTTTCCGGCTCAACTGCTCCATCACTTCCGCCACGCTCTTCGCGTTCGGCTTGGCCGGGCTCTGGCAGCCTGCGATCAACAGCGCTGTCAGGATCAATACACTCCATTTTTTCATTGTTGCTCTCTTCCTCCACATGTGTTTTGATATAATTTTGATAAATTTTGAAACCGGCGGCATTCAGATGCACGCCATCGTCCGTCAGTTCCGCGCGCAGATCGCCGTTTTCATCCGTGAACAGCGGCGCCGGATCAAGCAGATAGACTCGTTTTTCCTGCGCCAGTTCTGTAAAAATCGCATTGTATTCAGCGATTCTTTCCGGTGTAACCTCTTTTTCACGGGCATAACCTTTGGCGCTGCAAGGATAAATTTTTTGAAGCAGCAGCACGGCGTCCGGCTGGATTTCGCGCAGTCCGTCGATCAAACTGCCCAGCTTCTGTTTGAAAACTGAGCTGTATTCCCATCCCAGTTCGTTGTAGCCGACGATCAGAACCAAACGCCGGTAAGGTTTATTTTCCAAGGCTTCCCATACGGTCTGTTTCTCGGTTCCTTCCCCAATCACCTTTTTGATCTGCCACTGGTTGATCGACAAGCCGATCGAAGCCAGGACGTCCGACTGCGGAAATACCTCGTAGTCAAAAACGCCGACAGCCCGCGAATCGCCTAAAAACGCCGTATCGGAAAAGAATTCATCCGAGACCGGCGCGGTCTCCGCCAGCGGCTGGCTGTAATCAAATTCCGTGATTGTTCTATAACAAAGACACCCTTTCGGCGTCGTGTTTTCTTTCAAAATGGCGGAAGAATCCACCGGTTGTCCAGCACAGCCGGTTAAACAGAACGACAGGAGTAAACTCAAGCTTTTTTTCATCTCACTCACCTGCCTTCTCTATTTTACAACCTTTTGAACGAAGTGCAATTCTTCTTTCATGAAAGAATGTAGAATTCGCTTACTTTCGCAGGAAGGAAATATTTTCTGATTCGATAGCCCAGCTTTTTTATTTCCACATAAAATAGAATGATGAGTTTAAAATGAAAAAAGGATCTATTCAAACAGATCCTCACTTTCGCTTTCCGTATAGTCCGGCAGTTCCGGCAGCTCATTAAGGCTGACCAGCTTGAAGCTGTCCATAAATTCCTCGGTCACTTCAAACAGAATCGGCCGTCCGGGAGCTTCTGAACGTCCCGCTTCCCGGATCAGTCCCCGCGCCTGCAGCTTACGCAGCATCATATCGCAGCCTACGCCGCGGATTTCTTCAATTTCCACCCGGGTAATCGGCTGCTTGTAGGCAATAATCGCCAAGGTTTCCAGCGCCGATTGCGACAGCGCCGTGTTTTTGGCGTTCGCGAACAGCTTCTGCGCGTAAGGATGAATTGAAGCTTTGGAGACAAATTTGAATACTCCACCGTAATCAACGACCTCAATCCCGCGCTGATCCTCTGCGTACATCCGCTGTAAATCCTCGAGCACCCGCTGCGCCTCGCTTTCGCTGATATCCAGCACCGCCGCACATTGCGGCAGCGTCAGACCTTCGTCGCCGACGATAAACAACAAACCCTCGACGATCGTCAACGCTTGATTTTCCATGGTTAAGCTCCCCTCCTAAACCAGATCGTATCCGCATCGTCGACAGTAAAATACAACTGATGCGTATGCGCCATATCCAGAATCGCCAAAAATGTGACGATCGTTTCATGAATTTCATGACAGTCTTCCAAAAGCCGTTCAAAGCTGAACGTTTCCGGTAAATCCGCTAACCGCGCCGTGATCTGCAGGATCCGGTCCTCAACGGAAATTTCCTTCGCCGTATATTTTGTTTCAATCGGTCTTAACAGCTGCATCCGGCGCAGACATTTTGTCATCGCTTTCGCCAGTTCATACGGACTGCCCTGCACGGGTTGGTTTTCATTGGCTTTGATCCATTCCTCCGATTCGATGGAAATCGGCTTGGTTATTTGACGCTGCCGGTCCAGATACAGCTGCTTGAGCTGTTCGCTGATTTCCTTAAACTGTTGATATTCCAATAACCGGCGGACTAAGCGGTCTTTGGGATCTTCCTCATAGGCATCGTTGAGTTCCGCTTCCTGCTTCGGCAAGAGCTTCTTGCTTTTGTATTCAATCAGCGTCGCCAGTTCGACAAGATATTCACTGCATACTTCCAAATGCATTTCTTCCATCTTATTTAAATACAAAAGATACTGTTCTGTCAAAACATGGATATCCAGATCAAACAGATCCAGTTCCTTTTCCTTGATCAGATGCAGCATCAGATCGAGCGGTCCTTCAAACTGATCTACGGCGACTGTAAACGACACAAAAAACCACCTCTTGTTTCTCATTATAACAAAAAGTGGCTTTCAGCACTAGATTTTATTTCTTATCCATCGTGAAGTTGCCTAAGAACAGCCGTTTGAATTCTTTTCCGTTGAACGGAATGAGCGGATATAGATAGGGAAAAGGACCGACCTGGGTTTGTAAAAGCAGGATCAGATGGATCAGGATACCGATCAAAAAGCCGCGGTAACCGCCGATCACCACCATCACGATCAGCGCCAGGCGCACAATTTTATTCGCCATCGACAACTCATAGCCCGCGGTTACGAAATTACCGATGTTGACGATTGCCGTCATAATCAGGATCTCCTGCGTATAGGCTCCGTAGGCAATCGGCGCGTCGCCCAGCACAAACACCGCAACGATGCCCAAAAGGCTGGAAAGCATCAACGGCGAATGAATCAGGGAGAGCCGGATCCACTCGATCAAAAGATCCGCGATCAAAACCTGCACGCCGAAAGTAATCGGCCCGGGGATTTCGGGCAGCGGCAGGTTCAGGCGCGTCGGATTCTGCTGCATGACCAGCACCATCCATAAGGGCAAAAGATAAATCGAACAGAACACGCCGGCCAGACGGATCGCCCGCATGACCAGCGAGATCGCCGGAGTCTGGGTATATTCCTCAATCTGCTTGGTCTGTTCAAAGAAGGTTGTCGGCAGGATCACCGCCGAAGGGCAGTTGTCAACCAGAATGATCAGCGAGCCCTGAAGCAGATGAATCGCCGCGATGTCGGGCCGTTCGGTATAGCGCACGTGCGGATAGGGATTCCACGTCTGTCCATACATCAGCTCGCACAGCTGGCGTTCGCTGGTCACCTCCGCATTGGCCGGCAGATGATCGATCCGATTTTGAAAATCGTGAAGAATCGAGGGATGGATCAGATCGCTGATGTATAAAACAAAGATATCGGTCTTCGTCCGGCTGCCTTTCTGATAGGCCTTCGTCACCAGCTTGGGATCACGGATCCGCCGCCGCACCATCCCCAGATCCAGCATGATATGCTCGATGAAGCCGTCGCGGGCGCCGCGAACACTCTTCTCAACCGTCGGCTCGCTCGGCCCGCGGGTCGGATAGGAACGCGTATCGACGATAAACGCGTACGCGCTGCCTTCCAAAATGACCAAAGTCTGGCCCTGCAGGATCTTATCGAGCGCGTCCTCCAGACTTCCCGCCTGAGTTACCGTCGCTGGAAAGAATGCCAGATTGCCCTTGTCGAAGACCAGACTTTCAACGATCGGTTCAATGGAGGTTGTACCGGTCACCCCGCCGACGAACACCAGCAGGCATTGCCGGTCGTTGACGTTGACCGAACGGATCGTCAGGTCGAAACAGTCGGTCGCCTGCCGCAGCCAGTCAACGTTCTTCCAGGCTTCCGCTGAAAACGGGGTCTTCCCGGTCATAGCTTCGGCTTAAAGATCAGCGCCGCTAAAAACGCAAAGTAGATCGCGCTGGTAATCCCGGCCGCCGTCAGATCCAGCATCCCCAGCGGAATCCCTAATAAGCCTTGCTGCGCCACTCCGTCCATAACGGAATGCATCAGCGAATGGCCAAAGCTGGTGATCGGCAGCAATGCGCCGGCATGGCCGAATTCAACAAGCTTATCATAGAGATTAAAGAAATCAAGGAACGCACCGAGCACGACGAACAAGCTCGTAATGTGCCCGGGCGTCAGATTGGTATTATCGTAAATCAGCTGTCCGGCCAGACAAATCAAGCCGCACACGACAAACGCACCGAAATATTCCATAATCATTCACCGACCGTCCCTTCATATACGATGGCGTGCGCAATGCACGGGATTGACTCCTTCTGCTGCACAATCACCGTCGAAAGCAGCGCGCCGGTCGCGACGACCATGATCTTATGCAGAGCTTTGGTTCTTAACAGATCGAACAAATAGGCGATCGTCACCACCGCGCTGCACGCGCAGCCGCTGCCGCCGGCAAACACTTCCTGATGTTCGCGGTCATAGATCAGAAGACCGCAGTCGATCAATTTATCATGCGGATCCATGCCCTTCTGCTTGAACAGATCGATCAGCATGCTTCGGCCGATTTTGGACAAATCACCGGTGACGATCAGATCATAGTCGTCAAAACTCGTCCCGGTGTTCTCAAAATGCCGGCAGATCGTATCGAAGGCGGCCGGAGCCATCGCGCTGCCCATGTCATTAGGATTGGTGAACTGCCAGTCGAGAATCCGGCCCAGCGTGGCCTGTGTCAAACGGATCGGCGTCTTTTCATGTTGGAAGATCATCGCGCCCGCCCCCGTAACCGTGTAGGTCGTTGTTTCCGGCTTCTGGACACCGTATTCATTCGGATAGCGGAACTGCCGTTCCGCCGTCGCGTTGTGCGAACTGGTTAAGCCCAGCACCCGTTCGGCGTGACCGCTGTCGATCCACATCGCGGCGTTGGCGGCGATCAGTGTGGAATTGGAACAGGCGCCGTATAAGCCGATAAACGGTATTTCGAGGTCGCGGGCAAAATAGTGGCTGGTCCCCAGCTGATTGAGAAGATCGCCACCCAGGATCAGATCGAGATCGCTGGTTTTACATCCCTGCGCCCGCAGCGCATGATCGCAGGCTTCAGACATCAGCCGCCGCTCAGCCTGTTCATAGGTTTTCTCTTCGCAATAAATGTCGTCGAACAGCTTGTCAATTTTATCCTTTAACGGACCCTGGGCTTCCATCGGACCCGCCGCCGTTCCGCAGCCGCCGACAAAGACAGATTGAAAATGCAGCGTCTTCATAACAGCGACACCACCCATCGCAGCAAGCCCAGCGTATACGCCGTGGCGATGCCGTAAGTCAATACGGATCCGGCCAGCTTAAACATCGTACTGCCGATGCCGTAGATCGGCCCTTCGCTGCGTCCTTCCATGGCGCAGGATGTCAGCGAATTGGCAAAGCCGGAAATTGGAATGAACAGACCGGCCCCGCATTTCTGCGCGAGCTTATCGTAAATGCCCAGTCCTGTCAGCAGCGCCGTGATAAACACGACGGTGATGACCATCGGCCCGGCTGCGGCCTTGGCGTCTAAGCCCAGCAGCTGTTGATACATCGTTAAAAGACCCTGACCGATGATCCCCATCACCCCGCCGCTGACAAACGCCCACAGCGCCTTGCCTAACGTTCCCTTTTTCGGTGCGGTCCGCTTGGACGCTTCTTTATAGCCTTGTGTACTCATCAAGATTCCTCCTGTCTATCCGCTAGTATGGACAGGATTTTTCCGAACAAACATCAAGACCGCAAAAACCCGGCAGACTTCTTTATTCAGTTAAAACGGAGGAAAAATAGAAAAGGCGGCAGACGCCGCCGGTGATAATTTCTTTTCGCTGATATTAGTCGCTTGCCAGATGGGATTGCTCTGAGTAGTCCTCAGTTTGATTAAAACCGGAAACGATTTCTTTTTTTAACTGTTCCAGTTGTTGAAGACTGATCTTGGTACAGAGCTGGATGAGCTGATCATTACAATGATTTCTCAGCATTTCCTTTGCGGTTTCTAATCGTTGCTTTTCAATGCCTTCTGCTCGTCCTTCTGCCCGGCCTTCTGCCAAGCCTTCCCGTTTGCCTTCATAGCGCAGCTGCGCCATGTCCATCATCCGCCGGTTATGCTCAAACGCCGCATCCCGCATCGCCGGATCACTGCTCATTCGCTTCATTACCCTGTCCGCCTCCTTAAAGATTTCCTACCCGATCAAGGATTTAGATCTTCTAGTTCTTAAACTTCATCTGGATCAGCTTCCTCTTTTTAGTCGCTTGCCAGATGGGATTGCTCTGAATAGTCCTCAGTTTGATTGAAACCGGAAACTATTTCTTTCTTTAACTGTTCCAGTTGTTGAAGATTAATCTTGGTGCAGAGCTGGATGAACTGGTCATCGCAATGATTCCTTAGCATTTCCCTTGCAGTTTCTAATCGTTGCTTTTCAATGCCTTGTCCAATACCTTGTTCAATACCACGTTCAATACCTTGTTGGATGCCAC
>NZ_GG657561.1:406749-433640 GCF_000157995.1 Holdemania filiformis DSM 12042 | reverse complement strand
GGAGCGTCTGCTCCTCATGCGTCCTCTGTCAGTTTACATTTCAGCTTATTCAGAATTTTCTTTTCCAGCCGCGACACCTGAACCTGCGAGATCCCCATTTTTTTAGCGATCGCTTCCTGATTATATTCCAATTCATAGCGCAGGTAAATCAGATACTGTTCGCGCTGTTCCAGATGCCCGATCTCCTTTTTCAGCGCCAGCTTCATCGGCACATCTTCGCCATGCCGGTCTTCGACCTTGTCTTCCAGCTTAATCGTCGAACCGTCTTTTTGATAAAACGCCTCGTCCATCGAAGCCAGAAACTGATTCGCTTCCATCGCTAACATGACGTCGTTTTCCTCCACGCCTAAATCCTCGCCGATCTCTCGGTATGTCGGTTCCCGCTGCAGTTTCTGCGCCAGCCGTTCGCGGCTTTTCTGAACCTGCAGGTAACGTTCTTTCAGTGAGCGGGAAATTTTCATCTGGCCTTCGTCGCGGAAATAGCGCTTGATCTCACCGAGAATGATCGGCACGGCATAGGTTGAGAACATCACGTTATAGCTGGTGTCGAAGTTGTTGATCGCCTTCATCAAACCCAGGCATCCGATTTGAAACAAGTCCTGAGCCGAAGAATGCGTCTTGAAGCGGTTGACGATCGACCAGACCAGTCCGACGTTGCGCAGCACACACTGTTCCCGGGCCTGTTCGTCGCCCTGCTGGGCCTGATGCAGAAGGTCGAAGAATTCCTGCTGATCATTCATGAAATTGGAGCTGCTTGACAAGCCGGACGGTTGTGCCTTCGCCAGGATGAGAACAGATCTCAAATTCGTCGGAGAAGCTCTCCATAATCGTCATCCCCATTCCGGATCGTTCCAGATCCGCGCGCGTCGTGTATAATGGCTGGCGGGCCAGCGTAATGTCTTCGATCCCGACACCCGAATCCTGGACTTCAATCGTAACCCGGTGGGTTTCATCATACGATACGCTGACCCGGACCTGACCTTCCTCCCGACCCTGATAACCATGAATCATACAGTTGACGACCGCTTCGGCCAGGATGGTTTTGATCTCCATGATCTCATCCACGGTCGGATTGAGCGGCATCAGAAAAGCCACGGCGCTGGTGCGGGCGAACGCCTCGTTTTCCAGCTTGGCGTCAAAGCTCAATGTCATCCGGTTCATACATGTACCTCTTTTCTATCGTTCTCCTTTTCCACCCGCATGATCTGAAAGATCCCCGACAAAGCGAACAGCCTGCGGATAGCGGGTGAGATGTTCTTTAAAATCAGCTCGCCCCGATAACTCTGAACCTGATTGTAGCGGGCTAATAAAAAACCGATACCGGTGCTGTCGATAAAGGTCACGTCCTTGAAATCAAATTTCACCACGGGCGCCTGGACCCGATCTATTTCACGGATTACGTCGGCCTTGATCTTGAGAATCGACAAATTGTCCAGATCCCCGCAGAAGGCGAAGATCAAAGCATCGTCCTGTTGAATGCACTTCATACTGCATCCTCCTTTCCTCTTCATTGTAATGGAAGCCCTTTTTGTTGTGGAAATATCCGCTAAAACAAGTGTTTTTGCGACATTCTTTTCATAGTGCGCCGGGGTACAGGTAAACGTTTTCCAACGTAAAAAAGCCGCGGAGAAAGCAGCGGCTTCATCGGGATAGTTCATCATTTCTGCGCGTTTATCCCGGACTACGGGTCATGTCGTAAATTGTCAGAACAACAGTTTTTTCCAGGTTTTCAAAAGAATATCAATGAAATCCAGCGGCATGATCGCTTCTTCCGCCACCAGATCCTGACCGATCTGCGTCCCATCCTCAAAATGCAGAATCACCCGGCCGACCGTTTCGCCGGCCTGGATCGGTGCTTTTTTCTTGTCCAGCACAATCTCGGTATTGATCAAGGCAGACTGAGCGCCTTTGGCGACGATGTGGCCGATCGCCTCTTTGGTAACCAGACGGACCTCGTCCGGCTTGCCGTTATCGACCTTGATCGTCGTTACCGGCGTGCCTTTTTCCATTTCGATCTGATAGCCGTAGGTGCTGAATCCATAATCCAAAAGCGCGGAAGCTTCGCTGTTGCGGACATCGCGCGTCGGCTCGCCCATCGCGACGCCGATCAGACGCAGACCGTCGCGTTTGGCCGTCACCGTGATACAGTACATCGACTGAGTCGTGTAGCCGGTCTTCAGGCCGTCCATCCCCTGATAGGTGCGAATCAGCTTGTTCGTGTTGACCAGCCAGAATTTGTTTTCCGTATCGGCCCGGATATAATCATCATACGTCGAGGTAAAGCGCAGGATATCGTCCTGACCTTCCTGAATCAGCGCCCGGCCGATCGCCGCCATATCCTTGGCGCAGGAGTAATGGTTATCGTCGTGCAGGCCGGTGGCATTGACGAAATGGGTTTGTTCCAAGCCCAGCTGTTCGGCTTTTTCGTTCATCATCGCGGCAAAGTTCTCCTCGCTGCCGCCGACCTTTTCCGCCAACGCGACGATCGCGTCGTTGGCGCTGGCGACCGTCGAGGCCTTATACAGGTCTTCCACCGTCATAACCTCGCCGGTTTCCAGGAAAATCTGCGAACCGCCCATCGAGGAAGCGTGCGCGGAAGCCGTCACTTCGGTATCCCAGCTCAGCTTGCCGTTATGGATCGCCTCCACCACCAGAAGCAAGCTCATCATTTTGGTCATCGACGCCGGATACAGCTTCGCGGACGAATTCTTTTCATACAAGATCTGCCCGGTTTCATAGTCAATCAAGATCGCCGCTTTCGCCGACGGCGTTAAATCGACGCCCTGCGAGGTCGTCGCGTGGACGGAAACAAGAAATAAGGACAGCGCAATTACGATACTGGCAAGTTTTTTCATATCGACACCTCATTAACAGTGTATGGGGAAGCGCCCAAAATATGAAAAAAGGCAGATTGTTTTCTGCCTGATTTCTATGATTTGTTTTCTGTTGCAGGCTTGCACCAGCGATCCATCCATGCGGTAATCTCCTGAAGCCGGCGCACGCGGTGGGACGGCTTGCCGATCCGGCTCAGGCCGTGGCTTTCCCCGTTGAACAGGCACATCCGGGCTTCAACGCCGTGATGCACCAGCGCGTTGTACATCTGCATGCCCTCCTGAAGCAGACAGCGGTAATCCTCAAACGAATGGATGAACAGCGTCGGCGTCTTGGCCTTATCCGCAAACTGCAGCGGCGACTGGTCCCAGACCTTCTGCACGTCGCTCCATGGGTCAGCGCCCATCTGATCGTTGTCAAAGGTAAAACCGATGTCGGCGTAGCAGATTAAGGAAACCCAGTTGGCGATGCTGCGCTGACTGGCCGCGGCCGCAAAGCGGTCGGTATGGCCGATCATCCAGTTGGTCATATAGCCGCCGTAGCTGCCGCCGGTCACGCCGATTCGTTCAGCGTCAATTGCCGGATACGCCGCCAGAACGGCGTCGGTAAAGTTCATCAGATCATCGTAATCGATTGTTCCGTACAGCCCGCGCAGCTCGGCAAACGCGTTGCCCTTGCCGTTGGAGCCGCGGGGATTGCAGAACATCACGAAATATCCCTCGCTGGCCCAGAACTGCATCTCATGGAAAAACACCGGGCCATAGGCAGCCTTCGGTCCGCCGTGGATATTGAGGATTGCCGGGTATTTTTGATTGGGATCATAGTCCTTCGGCTTCAGCACCCAGCCGTCAACCTGAAACTCACTGGCCGGAATACTCAGCGGCTCCGGTTCTGCGACATAACAATCCGCCAGCACCGCTTCGTTGAAGGCAGTCATCGGATGCAGCTCATTTGTTTTCAGATTGAAACAAACCAGCTCCGGCAGCTTCTGCCCCAGCATCGCGATCAGCCACAGCCTTTCGTCAGTCACGGCCAGCGCCTGAATGGAGCCGTCCAGCTGCATGATTGTGCGCCAGGTACCATCCGCTTTCAGACAGCGGACTTCATCGAAGGCTCCAAGCGTATGCACCATGAACAGTCCGTCCGGGCCCATCTGCGTCTGTTTTCCCGAACCGTATTGACAATCACTGCCCAACGCGCTGCCTAAGCTTTCTTCATTTTCCGCCAGCAGTTCCCGTTTTCCGGTATGGGCGTCAAGTGTATAGAAAAACGGATTTTCAACCGCTCCATAGCGTTTCTGATCGCTCATCGCCGCCAGAATCTGCGTCTCGGACAGCCATTGAATCTCGGCAATGCTGAACTGTCCCGGCTCCAGCAGGCAATCGGATTTCAGTGTGTTCAGATCCATCCGGTACAGCCCTTCCTTCGGCTGACGAATCGTGACAAACGGCGCCCCGGAAATCGCTAAATGGTTGTGATCCGGACTGACAACCGCGCGGGAAACGTGAAACTGCGGCTCGCACAGCGGTTTTAATTCATTTCTGGCTTCGTCATAGAGAAACAGCCGGCTGCGCAGACCATTGGTATAGCCGGCTCCGTCCTGATAGTACGGCTGTTCGCTGACGATCTGATAGTCTGCCTCCGCCTTGCGCCGCCGATGCACGGCTTCCCGCTCCGCTTCGCTCATTTTCCAATAATCCGCCGCCGTCAGATCAATCTGGGCAGTCAAAACATAAAGTCCCTGTTTGATCGGAACGATCTGCCGGACTTTCAGGGGCAGCGTGAAGACTTTGACCGCCTCCCCGCCGTCGGTACGGATCCGGTAAAACGTCGTGGATTCCGCTTCCGGCTGCGGCTTTTCACCGCGGTTAGAAATAAACAGAAGCGTCTTTTCATCGTCCCAGACAAACAGGCTCTCATTGCCGGAGGTCAGCTGTTTCGGCTGGTCATGATCGAGCACAAACAGCTGGCCGGTGTACGCATCATTTTCAATCTGCGTCCGCACCCAGGCCGGCTGACCGGCCGGCGACAGCACCAGCGCAGAAAGAAACTGCATACGCTGAAAATGATCGATCGTAATTTTATTCATGTGCGGTCTCCTTTAAATAATGATCGAACCAATCGGTCATCTCGCGCAGCCGGCGCACGCGGTGATGGCGTTTGCCGATCCGGCTCAGGCCGTGGCTTTCGCCTTTAAACAGGCACATCCGCGCTTCCACCCCATGATGGACGATCGCGTTGTACATCTGCATGCCCTCCTGAATCGGACAACTGTAATCTTCAAAGGAATGGATAAAGACCGTCGGCGCTTTTACTTTATCCGCAAACTGCAGCGGCGACTGATCCCAGATTTTTAGCATGCCCTTCCAAGGATCGGCGTCCATCTGATCGGTATCGAAGGTGAAGCCGCAGTCGTCCGTGCCGATCATTGACACCCAGTTGGCGATGCTGCGCTGGCTGGCCGCCGCGCTGAAGCGGTCGGTATGGCCGATGATCCAGTTGGTCATGTAGCCGCCGTAGCTGCCGCCGGTCACGCCCAAGCGGCGCGTATCGATCTGC
Organism: Holdemania filiformis DSM 12042; assembly: GCF_000157995.1. Classification (GTDB taxonomy): domain Bacteria; phylum Bacillota_I; class Bacilli_A; order Erysipelotrichales; family Erysipelotrichaceae; genus Holdemania; species Holdemania filiformis. The sequence goes on along the minus strand of NZ_GG657561.1, from coordinate 428,249 downwards.
GGCACACGGTCTAACACGGCGTCGGTAAAGGCCATCAGATCCTCATAGTCGATCTGCCCATAGCGCCCGCGCAGATCGGCAAACCGGTCGCCCCTGCCGTCGGAACCGGTCGGGTTGCAGAAAAAGACGATATAGCCCTGCGCCGCCCAAAACTGCATTTCATGGAAGAACACCTCGCCATACGCCGTTTTCGGTCCGCCATGAATATCCAGGATCGCCGGATAGGACCGCTTTTCATCAAAGTCTGCCGGCTTGAGAATCCAGCCGTCCAGCTCATAACTGCCGCGGCTGACCATGAAATGCTCCGGCTTGGCGATCTCGGTTTCCGCCAGCAGTTCGTCATGAAAATGCGTGAGCTGCCGGACCGTTTTGGTTGCCGGATCCCACCCGTAAAGCTCCTGCAGCTTCTGATCCTGTAAGCCGATCAGCCACAGCTGACCATTGACCGTTTCAATCGCCTGAATCGCTCCCGGCCAGCTTAGTACCGCTGCGCTGCCGTGTTCATCAATCCGTAAAATTTCATCCGCATATCGGTCCGTATGCACAGCCAGTACGGCCTCGTCGGAAAACAAGACCTGCCGGCCGGAGCCGTAAATGACATCGGTCATGACCGCGCTGGAGCCGATGTGGTTTTCCGTATCGAGCAGACAGCGGATTTCACCTGTCTCAACATCCAGCTGATAGAGCTTCGGGTTTTCCGTCGTCCCAAACGTTTTATTTTCGGATGCGAAGAAAACTGCCTGTCCCCGACGCCAGCCGATCTGGCGGATCCGCATCCGCCCCTGTTCGATCAACCACCGGCGCTGATTCGTAACCAGATCCAGGCAGACTAAGCCATCCTGTTCCCCACGGACAACCTCAAACTTTTTCACGCTCATTAAAACCCGGCCGTCCGCAACGGTGAACTGGCTGACGGATTCGAGCGGCTCACTCAGAGCTTCAATCTTCCCATCGCCTAAATCGACGCGGAACAGACGGCTGCGGGTACCCTCGATAAAGCCGCTGCCATCCAGCACAAATGGCGATTCCGTGACGACCTGATAGTCTTCCTCCGCCTTGCGCCGGTCAATAACATCCTGACGTTCTTTTTCTGTCAATAACGCAAAATCCGGACAGTCCTTGCGCACCTCCGCCGTTACTAACAGCTCACGTTCATTCAGCTTCTCCATCTGTTCAATCGCCAGCGGCAGACTGATCAGCGGCCGGGCTTCCCCGCCCTGGATATCAATGCGGTACAGATCGGTTTGTTCGCCATACGGCGAGCTGTCCTTCTGCCCCATCCGGCGGCGGGCAGAAAACAGAATCATCTGATCATTCTCCCACACATAATCCATGACGCCATCGCTGGTTAACCGCGCGGTATGATCGCCATCGCAGAGATACAGACTTTTCGCATAGCCCTCATCCCGGCACTGACATTCAAGAAAGGCGGCGCGGAGTCCATCCGGACTTGCTTTCAGATTCGATAAGAAATGCGCCTGATCAAAAAAATCAATCGTTACTTTATTCATAGGATTATTTCTCCTCCTGCTTACAAAAACGGTTCATCCAGTCGGTGATTTCCTGCAGCCGGCGGATCCGGTGCAGCGGTTTGCCGCCGCGGCTGAGACCATGGCTTTCGCCTTTGAACAGGCACATCCGGGCTTCGACGCCGTGATGGACGATCGCATTGTACATCTGCATGCCCTCCTGAATCGGACAGCGGTAGTCTTCAAACGAATGGATAAACAGCGTCGGGGTAACGCACTGGTCCGCGGCCTTCAGCGGCGACTGGTCCCAGATCTTGTTCACGTCGCTCCACGGCGTGGCGTCCATCTGATCGTTGCCGAAGGAGAAGCCGATATCAGACACCATGTTTTCCGAGACCCAGTTGGAAATCGAACGCTGCGAAGCTGCGCAGGCAAACCGTTCGGTATGACCGATAATCCAGTTGGTCATATAGCCGCCGTAGCTGCCACCGGTCACGCCAATCCGCTTTGCATCAATCTGCGGATAGGCTTTCAGCACGGCGTCGGTAAACTGCATGAAATCGTTGAAATCAATCGTACCGAATTTTCCGCGCAGATCGGCGAACGCATCGCCGCGGCCGTCAGAGCCATGGACGTTGCAGAAGAAGACGAAGTAGCCCTCGTTTGCCCACAGCTGCATTTCATGATAGAACACCGGTCCGTAAGATGCCCGCGGCCCGCCGTGGATATCCAGAATCGCCGGATATTTTTTCGAGGGATCATAGTCCTTCGGCTCCAGCACCCAGCCCCAAAGCGGATCCGGAGTCTGCGCATAGTCCAGCCGCTTCGGCTTCGCTACATAACATTCAGCCAGCGCCGCGTCGTTGAAATGCGAGCGCTGCACGCATTCCCCCGTCTTTAAGTTTGCTTCGTAAATTTCCTGCAGCTTCATGTCTTTCATCGCGATCAAATACGCCGTATCCCCCTGCAGATCGAAACCGAAGATCGCGCCGTCAAACGGCAGCGCCTCCGTCCGGTGTCCATGGCTGTCAAAGCGAAACAGCGGCGTATGATCGGCGTCGGTCATCACGGCATAGAAATCCGTGCCCGCAATCTTCTTCATCGCGCTGCCGCCAAATGCGCAATCCGTGCCGACGGCATTGCCAAACGTCGCGTCGTTGTCGTTAAACAGCGTCCGGGCCTTGGTTTGCGGATCAATTAAATATAGTTTCGGCGTTTCACCCGCGCCATATTTCTCGCCAGCGCTCATTGCGGCCAGAATCGCACCGCAGTACCCCTGGGCGAAGCTGATCTTCATCTGGCCCGGTTTGATCAGGCAGTCGATCGTTTTCGTCGTGAGATCCAGCCGGTACAGCCCGTCCTTCACTTCTTTGACCGTCGTGAAATCCGCGCCCCAGAAAACAACCTGATTGGTTTCCGCTTCCAATTCCAGTCCGGAAACCGCAAAGGTCGGCGCTGTTAAAAAGTCTACGGTTCCTTGCTTCGGATCCCAGACTGCCAGGCGGCTGCGCAGTCCGTTGGTAAATCCGGCGCCGTCAAAATAATACGGTGCTTCGCTCACGATCTGATAATCCTGTTCTTCTTTTTTCTTTTTTAACAACGCCTGCTTTTCCTGTTCCGGCAGCTCGGCCATGCGGGAATAGTCAAGATGATAGCGGATCGTCAGAAGCAGCCGGCTGTCCTTCATCCGTTTAAAACCGGTGACCGTATAAGGAATTGTCATCGCCTTCCGCGCTTCGCCCTGATGAATATTCAGCCGGTAAAAAACCGTGCGCTCCTCGCCCGCAGCCAGCGCTTCTTTATCCTTCGAATCCCGCAGAGAAGCAAACAACAGCGTTTCCTCATCTTCCCAGATAAAATTGGATTCGTTAAATGAAGTCAGCTGCCGGACCTGCCCGTCCTCCAGCAGCCACAGATGGTTGTCATACCCATTGTCGCCGTTGGCCTGCGTCACCACAAACGCCGCGGTTCCGGGTTTCGGTCCGGCTTGAAGATTGGAACAAAAGCGATATTCCGTGAATTGATCTAAGCGGATTTTTTTCATGTTTTTACCCCCAAAATATGGTATTAGTATAGCATGTTTAATTCTGATTTTCCGCTGGTTTTCACTTTTTCCTCATCTTCTTTCAAATTCTTTCATTTTTTGTTACATCAGCTTATCAAGTTTCATTTATGCTCTTCCTTACTGATCGACAACATGAAAATCAAACTAGTTCTAAAGGTACCTCGCAAATTTAATATATCAGGGAACTTCTCTTTCATCCCGCTTGAAGCCTCATTTTTATAACTTCGTTCTATCCCATTCTTCCAGGAGAAAGCCGTCTTCCTCGCTTTGCTTACGGCAAATCCATTCCTGCGGATCCCACTTTGGAAAGAACGTATCGCAGTCAAACCGGCCGGCTATCCGGCTTATCCGCAGATGGGCGGCATAGGGCAGCCATAAGGCGTAGATTTCCCCGCCCCCGCCGATCACCAGCTCGTCAAATTCCGGACGTGCGGCCATCCAAGCCAGCGCTTCATTCACGGTACGGACAACGGGAAAGTCTGGATCCTTCATCGTTCGGCTTTGGATGATCAGCTGCCGGCCCAAAAGTCTGCGGCGCAGCGGCTCAGCCGTCTTCCTGCCCATCAACAGCGGTTTCCCCATTGTATAGGCCTGAAACTGACGCAGATCCGCCGGGCAATGCCATGGCATTCGGCCGGCTTTGCCCAGCCCTCCGACTTCATCCAGCGCCGCAATCATCGTGATTTCCATACCTGTTCCTCCCTTTCGTTGAACTCAAAATCAAATCGGCACGTTTGACCCCGCCCCAATAAAGAAAGCCAGGTTCATTCAGGCCTGGCTTTGTTCTCTCATTAATTCGCGACGATGTTGACGACCTTGCCCTTGATCACAATGATCTTGCGGATCGTCTTGCCTTCGATAAACGGCTGAACATTCTCAACGGCTAACGCCTTTTCTTTCAGCTCGTCTTCCCCGGCGTCCACCGGCGTCATGAACTTGCCGCGCAGTTTGCCATTGACCTGAACGACGACTTCCGTTTCATTTTTCACCAACTTCGCTTCGTCATAGGTCGGCCAGCTTTCATAAGCGATCGTTTCCGCACCGGTCAAAGACTGGTACATTTCCTCGCCCAGATGCGGCGCAAACGGGCTCAGCAGCTTGATGAAGCCCAAAAGCATTTCGCGGTTGATCTTGTCGGCGCGGTAGCATTCGTTGACAAAAATCATCATCTGCGAAATCGCCGTATTGAAGTTCAGCGTTTCAATATCCTCCGTGACCTTCTTCACGGTGAAGTGATACGCGTAGTCCAGCTGCGGCGTCGGTTCGTCCGTAACTTTCTCCGGCTGTTCCATGACTAAACGCCAGACGCGTTCCAGCCATTTGCGCGAAGCATCGACACCCTTTTCACTCCATGGCTTGCTGGCCTCTAACGGTCCCATAAACATTTCATACAGCCGCAGCGTATCCGCGCCGTACTTCTCGACGATGACATTCGGATCGACGACATATTCCGGGAATCGTTTGCCCATTTTAATCCCGTTGGAGCCAAGGATCATGCCCTGATGGACAAGCTTGTGGAACGGCTCCTTGACCGGGACGACGCCCTTATCATACAGGAAATTGTTCCACATCCGGCTGTAAAGCAGATGTCCGACCGCATGCTCCGGACCACCGATATACAGATCGACCGGCATCCAGTGTTTTAACAGCTCCGGATCAGCCAGTTCCTTCTCATTGTGCGGATCGATGTAACGCAGGAAATACCAGCTGCTGCCGGCACTGCCCGGCATCGTGCTCGTTTCGCGGCGACCCTTGACGCCGTTTACTTCCACATTCACCCAATCCGGGGCTTTCTCCAGCGGCGAAGCGCCGGTTTTTGACGGACTGTAATCGTTGAGGTCCGGCAGTAACAACGGCAGCTGATCATCGCTTAACGCGACGGTATCGCCGTTATCCAAATGGACGATCGGAATCGGCTCGCCCCAGTAACGCTGGCGGGCGAAAATCCATTCACGCAGCCGGTAATTGACTTTTTTCTGGCCGCAGTGATGCTCGCTCAGCCACTGGATCATTGTGTCAATCGCGTCCTGCTTGTTCATGCCGTTTAAGAATTCCGAGTTGATATGCACACCGTCCTGAGTCCAGGCTTCCTCGGCGACGTTGCCGCCTTCCAGGACCGGAATGATTTCCAAACCAAACTTCTTAGCGAAGGCATAGTCGCGGTCGTCATGAGCCGGCACCGCCATGATCGCCCCCGTGCCGTAGGTAGCCAGAACATAATCGGAAATCCAGATCGGAATCTGCTTGCCGTTAACTGGATTGATCGCGTACGCGCCGGTGAAGACGCCGGTTTTCTCTTTATTTAATTCCGTGCGTTCCAGATCCGATTTCGTCGCGCACTGCCGCTTGTACTCCTCGATTGCCGCTTTCTGCGACGGTGTCGTGATCTGATCGACCAGCGCATGCTCCGGTGCTAAAACGCAGTAGGTCGCGCCGAACAGCGTGTCGCAGCGGGTTGTGAAAACCGTGAATTGCTCCGCATGCCCCGCAACCTGAAAATCCACCAGCGCGCCGATTGACTTGCCGATCCAGTTGCGCTGCATTTCCTTTGTGGATTCCGGCCAGTCCACCTCGTCCAGTCCTTCTAAAAGCCGCTCGGCATACTGCACGATGTCGATGACCCACTGACGCATGTTCTTGCGCACAACCGGATAACCGCCGCGCTCGCTCTTGCCGTCGATGACCTCGTCGTTGGCCAGAACAGTGCCCAATTCCTCGCACCAGTTGACCGGCATTTCGACGCATTTCGCCAGACCGCTTTCAAACAGCTGCTTGAAAATCCACTGCGTCCATTTGTAGAACGAAGGATCGCATGTCGATACCTCGCGGTCCCAATCGTAGCTGAAGCCCAGCATTTTCAGCTGACGCTTAAATGTTTCGATATTTTTCAGTGTGAAGCCGTTGGGATTGTTGCCAGTCTGGATCGCATACTGCTCCGCCGGCAGACCAAAGCTGTCAAAGCCCATCGGATGGAGTACGTTGTACCCCTGCATGCGCTTCATGCGACTGACGATGTCGGTCGCCGTGTAGCCCTCCGGATGGCCGGCATGCAGGCCCACACCCGACGGATACGGGAACATGTCCAACGCGTAAAACTTCGGTTTGGAGAAGTCCCAGGCATCGGTTGCGAACGTTTTGTTCTCCTCCCATACCTTCTGCCATTTTGTCTCAATACGCTTGTGATCGTAGCTCATAAAATTCATCCTTTCTCAAACAAATAAAAAACGCCCTGCATCTAAGGACGTCAGCGCGCGGTACCACCTTAGTTCACAGAAAAGATCCCTTCTGTGCCCCTCTTTTTCCTTTAACGCAGGAAGTCACGGAATCCTTGATTTCAGATTCAGCTCCAAGGTCAGTTCGTTCGGGTCTGCCGCCGGTTTGCACCTGACACCGGCTCTCTGATCGGTCAGACGGTAGAATTACTATTCCTTATCATCGCTTATTCAAGGATAACAAAATCCCCGTTTTAAGTCAATCAAATCTTGCCTGAAAAACAAGGGTTTTCATCGTTGTTTCTTTTTTATGAAAGGTTTTCTTGAGTTGATATTTTCAGGCCTGCGATCATTAAAAAAAATAACAGAAAGGCTTTTCAATTTCTATCAAAACGGCTACAATAAGAAAATGAACAAGGGAATAAGCAGACGCTTAGGCAAAAACCAAGATTTGTAGTTGAAGTTCCTCATCAATATGATATGATATTTATATGATCTAGTTTCGATAACTAGATTAAAAAGGGAGTTGATATTATGTTTCGTTGGTTTAAAGATGTTCAGGATCCGATCAGCAGCTACACTCATTTTCTCGGTGCCTGCTTCGGCGTGATTGCTACGGTGATATTTATTGCCGCTGGGATCGCGAACCAACGTTCGCTTAAAACGATTCTGGCCTGCTGCGTATTCAGCGCTTCGATGATCGCGCTGTACAGCGCTTCCAGCTATTATCACACGCTGAGCTGGGATCATCCGCATCACACGTTGTTCCGCAAGCTGGACCATTCGATGATCTATGTGCTGATCGCCGGCACGTACACGCCGCTGTGCCTGACTTATCTGCCGGGCCAGGAAGGCATTACGTTCGCGGTTGTGATCTGGGCGATCGCGCTGGCGGGCATTGTCGCGAAGATCTGCTGGTTGAGTGCGCCGCGGATACTGTATACGCTGCTGTATCTGGCAATGGGCTGGGCCGTGCTGTTTGACTGGAGCGGATTTTCACAGATGCCCTCCGGCTGCCTGACGCTGATCGCGCTGGGCGGAATCGCGTATACGATCGGCGCTGTGATCTACATGATCAAAAAGCCGGATCTGTCAAAGCAGTGGGGCTTTCACGAACTGTTCCATCTGTTCATCCTGCTAGGATCATTCTTCCACTTCATCGCGGTGCTGACCTACATTCTGCTTTAGCGCATGAAATTCCCCAATCCATTTATTACAAAAGAAAGAGAGTTCAACTATGATTCGATTAATTTCTGATTCCTCTACGCTTTATTCCATTGAAGAAGGCAAGGCGCTGCCCTGCGATATCACACCGCTGTGCGTTACGATCAACGGTAAGACCTATCGTGAATTTGAAGAAATCGACGCCGAGACATTTCTGGGCTTAATCAAAGCGGGTTACATCCCCTCCTCGTCGCAGCCTTCGATGGGCGAACTGGTCGAGCTGTTTGAAAAATATCCGGATGATGAAATCCTCGTCATTTCAATGGCGGACGGATTGTCCGGAACATATCAGACGGCGGAAGCGGCGCGGCAGCACACGGAACATCCGGAACGGATTCATGTGGTGAACTCCCAGACGCTGTGCGGTCCGCATCGTTATCTGGTGGATTTGGCGGCGCGGCTGATTCGCGATGGCCGGCAGATTGAAGAAATCCTGGAAACGCTCCAGAATAAAATAGCGACGAGCTTGTCCTTCTTACTGCCGCAGGATTTCAGTTATCTCAAGCGCGGCGGTCGGTGTACGCCGGTAGCGGCGGCCATGGGTGGTCTGTTGAAATTACAGCCGATCATGATCCAGGCCGAAGAAGGCCGGCGGCTGGAAAAGTTCGGCGTGGGCCGCAGTTTTGATGCGGCGATCAAATCGGTTCTGGGCAAGCTGGAGGAACACGTTCAGAACGCCCGCGTCCAAATCAGCGTGTCCCATGCGTTCAGTAAGGATCAGGCCGACAAGATTCTGGCGAAGGTTAAAGACCGGTTTCCGAATGCCGAATGCGTCATGTACGATCTGTCCTGCGCGTTTATCACCCAGGGCGGTCCGCGGTGCATTGCGATCCAGTCGATCGAATTGTAAAAGATACGTTCTTATGTTTGACGGCACGTTGAAAAACGCGCCGTTTTTTCTTGTTTTTAATCCCGTTTTCTTCTTATAGCCTCCTCACCTCTGCCAGCGGTTATGAGGTTCGCCTATTTGTTAAAAGAAAAGAATCTGCGGTGCAAAAACGGGATTGAAGACCTGCCCTGGGATGCGAAACGGCGTATAGAACAGCGGAATTGCGCCATAATCTCATTAGGCTTTTCCTTACCTCTTCTAAAATGAATCAGCGTCGTTTGCGGACGGATTTCTTTCAAATCACCCGAAAACGGGACAAAAGATTGCGCTTTCAAACCAGTCGTTTTATAATTAATTTTGAAATGAGGGATATCACGTGAAAATTGGTTACAATCAAGTCTGCATCAATCCCACCTTCAGCTGCCTGCCGGTTGGATTTTTGACGCAGACCGAACCGCTGAATAAAGTTCGCGGCGACTTATACGCCCGCTGTCTGCGAATGCAGGACGACGGCCGGGAAGTGATTTTGATTACATTTGATTCACTGGGGATTTCGCAGGATGTCCAGGAGCGGATGGAGGAATCGCTGCGTCAGTCGATCGGCGAAGACGCGCTGATCATTTTCAGCTGTTCGCATACGCATTACGCCCCTTCCTTATGCAACGCACTGGGTTTTATTGAAGAAAATACCCCTTATCTTGAAAGCCTGGATATCAAGCTGCTCAACCTGGTCAGAAACTGCCGGATGAGTGAGGATGCACAGCTGACAGTTTCCTATCAGGTGCGCAATTTCACCGGTGTCGGCCGCTGCCGGCTGTCCCAGGGCAGCGATCAATTTGTTCTGGCCGGAGTTCTGAGCTTTTTCAAAGAAGGTCTGCGGATTGGCAATTTCTTGATCTATAACTGTCATCCGACGATCTCCGCCGAGGATGCCGATTACCTGTCCTCCGATTATCCGGGTGCAGCGCTGGATATTCTGAAGCAGCGCTATCCGAAGGAGTTCTTCCTGTTCTTACAGGGGCCGTGCGGCGACGTATCGACGCGGTTTACCCGTCAGGCTAAGAACTACGATGAAGTCATCCGGCTGGCAAATGAAATTGTATCGGCTTGGGAAAAGATGATGAAGCTGACTCCGCGGATGCAGCCGCTGAAGCTGGATTGGAGCGATCAGACACTGCCGATTCACAAAGGCCTAAAAACATTGGATATCGATCAAATAGACACGGCAGGCTTGAGTGAAAAAGAAATTCGCGAGCTGCATACCGGCGCGAAAATGGTCGAACAATACCGCGGCATGTTGGCGATGCTGCCGAATGAAGTGCGATTCACCCGCGTCAGTCTGGGGCCATTCCGGCTGATCTTTAATCCGTTTGAGCTGTTTTCCGGTTATATGCAGAACCTGGATCCGAAAAAAGACGTGCTTGTCTGTTATTCCCAAGGCTATCTGGGCTATCTGAGCTGTCCTGACAATCAGGAAATCTCGTATGAAACAATGATCGAAATTTTGTCCAACGACGATAAAAAAGCGGTTGCCGAGCTCATTCGCAGCTGTTAGAAGAAAACGAATCATTACGCAATCCGGATCCGATAAAAGGTTCCGGATTTTTCTTTATCGCGTCGCGGATCAACTTTCCAAGCTGTACAAACAGATTGATATTCGATAATAATTTATCGTTTTACGATAAATTTATATTGATTCTCAAGATTTTCCTGTTATAATCAAAGCAGAAATGAGGTTGATGTTATGGACAATAAAAAACTAGCGTTTCTGCTTAAACTGTTCGTCGTCATTCTGGCGGTCCTGGGACTTGTTTTCTTTGGACTCTGCATTCCGAGTCTGCTTCATCAGTTGATTTTATTCTACCATCGGACGCTGAATGAAGAACTGCCGCTGCAGCTGCTGTCCGTCACGGCAGCCGTGATCCTGTATATTGCGCTGATCTTATTCTGGCGGATCTGCACGCGGATCGGCCGCAACCGTTCGTTCTGCCATGAAAACGCCGAAGGTCTGCGCTGGATCTGCAAGCTGGCGCTCTTTGACACCGCGCTGTGTCTGATCTGCTGCCTTTACGCACTGTTCCTCAACATCCTGCATCCGGTTCTGATGCTGGGCGGATTGGGGATCATGGCTTTGGGCGGGTTGATCGCCGTGGCCGCCTACACACTCGCCTATCTGGTCACAATCGCTGAACAGATTCAGACGGAAAATGAATTGATGGTGTAAGCCTATGGAAATCAATGTAACGTTAGACGTCATGCTGGCAAAGCGCAAGATGAGCGTGACCGAATTATCCGAGCGCATCGGCATCACAATGGCGAATGTGTCGATCTTGAAAAACGGCAAAGCGAAAGGCATCAAATTTGAAACGTTATGCAAGATCTGCGACGTGCTGGATTGTCAGCCGGGCGATCTGCTGGAATTCAGACGGGAGGCAGGAAAATGAGCGAAAGACTGCCGGTAAGCGGCTCGTCTGAAAAGAAGGCCATGAGATTCTCCTGGTCTGCCGCGGCGATCCTCAGTTTCCCCATGGCGTTTCTGTACGTCGGTTACGCGATGGGCTTTGAAGACTTCCGGCTGATGACCTACCGCAACCCGGCCGTGGTCATCTTCACGCTGCTCTATTTGTTCCTGGTCAGTCACGGCGCAAACCGTTTAGACCGGCCCGCCAGCCGCGAAAGCAGACTCTGGGCGGGATGCTTGCTGACGACTGCGCTCTCCTTATGCTTCTATCAGCCGACGAGCTTCTTCGCCCTGTTGCAGATTCTGGCGCTGCATCTGGAAGCGGTCTACTGGACGCTGTGCCGAACCCGCATCTTAATCCACAACCGGACCAGCGGCAGCTTTCCGTTTGAACTGGCCTGGGGCTTCTGTGTTCTGCCGCTGCGTCACTTTCTATTGCGAATCAAGGTGCTGAGCAATGCGCTGCGCGATTATCTGACCGATCGCAGCCGCGGCGCACACAGTCCGGCATGGATCGGCTTCTCGCTGCTTTTAGCCGGCGGAATCGGAATGACGGCCTGGAGCTTATTAAGCGGTGCCGATCCGTTCTTCGCCGAAGTCGCGGACCAGGTTGGCGCCGGATTGTTCGGCTGGCTTTCACCACAGACGCTGCTTACCGTGATTCTCTCGCTGCCGGTCGGCGCGTGGCTCTTTGGTTTGGCAGGCGGCAGTTTATACCAGGCCGAACCGGCCGTCCCGCTTTGGCGATGGCAGACAGCGCTGGCCCGGATGCAGGTTTTGCCAGGCTTCACAACAGCACTGGTAATCGGCGTGCTGTGCGGAATTTACGGTTTGTTCTTCGCGGTGGAGGCTTACGCCTATCTCACACAATTGATCGCCGGCGCCATCACCGTGACGCTGGCTTGTCAGTACGCCGTTCAGGGCTTCTGGCAGCTCTGCGGCATTGTGTTGTTAAATCTCAGCGTGCTGGCGGTTCTGCATACGCTCAGTGAAACTTCCCTGCTCGCTCCCGGCCGCCTGCGTTCGCTGGCGAAGCTGTTAAGCGTCTGTACGATCGCGTTTGTTCTGTTAGCCGGATTAAAGCTCGGCGTGTATGCGTTAGTTTACGGCTGGACGCTGCGCCGGGTGCTGGCGGTCTGGGCTTTGAGCGTGTTGGCAGTCGGCGCAGGTCTGGCCTGGGTACGCTTGAAACAGATCATCCCGGCCGCCCGCTGGGGAATTCTGTACGCCTTGATCAGCTTCACGATGCTGGGCTGTTTCCCGTTAGAGAGCTGGACAGGCTTTCTGCATTGAGAGGAAACCCGGATCCTCTGGAAAAATGAAAAAGAGTTCTCTTTGAGAACTCCGGAAGAAACCGTTTCGCGGTTTCTTTTTGTTTTACTCAATATCGCCCGCTTCCTGGATTCCTCGCTTTTGATACGCTAAAAAGCAGTCTTCCGTCAGGAAGCTTAGGCCGATTCCAAATCTCTGACCGCCACCGGCATCCAGCTTTATTCCCCGTTCTGAAAGTTCAGCGTTATCGTGCCGTCGGCGTTCATCCGCACCGCTTCCTTATCCAGGAAACGCCGCCGGGCATCCTCCAGATAGGCTTTCTGCGACGGGTACAGCGGCTTGAACTGGGCGACGATCTGGTTTGCCTTTTCGGCGTTGTTGCCTAACAGCTCGTCGGCGATAAAGACCAGCGCCTTCGCCGGTTTGACATAGGCTTTATCTTCGTCGGCAATCTGGAAATCCTTGCCATGATAAGCCCCGGTCGATCCGCTCGATCCCGGCTGAATCGTCGGCAGCACCGCCGACAGATCGCCCATGTCCGTGCAGCCCGTTCCCCAATGGGTCTGAATCAAAATTTCATCGTCGCTGACAATCCGTTTCATCGCCGCCAGCGCAACTTCGTTCATCGCTTCGTCGTCGTGCATCGGACAATACCCCGGCCGATCCTGCAGCGTGACCGTCGCGCCCATCGCCGCGACCGATGCCGCGATCGCGCGGTTGATCCGGCGGTTGGCCTGATCTATGGCTTCCAACGAAGCCCCGCGGACATAGCTTTCTATCTTAACTTCCTCTGGGATCGCGTTGACCGCCTGTCCGCCTTCGGTGATGATCGGATGAAAGCGGATATGTTCATCATCGCGGAACGTTTCGCGCAGAGCGTTGACCGCCTGCAGCGCCTGCATGGCGGCATACAGCGCGTTGATGCCCTTGTCCGGCGAACCGCCGGCATGCGAGGCCAGACCATGAACCGTGATGTTTTTCACGATACAGCCGTTGTTGCCCCGCGCCAGCTGGTAAACATGTTTCATCCCCGGATCGTCGAAGGTATGGATCAGCACGCACAGATCGACGTCCTCAAAATAACCGCGCTGCATGAACTCCACCTTGCCGCCGAAAAATTCAATCTTGCCTTCGGCGCGCAGCTGTTCGCGGTAACCCACTTCGATCAGCTCCTCCGCCGGCACCGCCATCAACCGGATGGAGCCGCACAGCCCGTCCAGCACGCCCGGCTGCTTCAGCGCCGCCGCTGCGCCGACCAACCCCGCTGCCTGTGCGTGATGGCCGCAGGCATGCACCGCCTTCGTTACCGGATCACAATCCGGATGCTCCGCGCAGATCAGCGAATCCAGCTCGCCCATCAGACACAGTTTCGGGCCGGGGCGGCCGGTATCCAGATCGGTGTAAAAGCCAGGTATCCCCTCCGGTTTGACCAGCTCATAGCCCAGGTCGGTAAAAATTTGTTCCAGATACGCGCTTGTCTTCCATTCCTTAAAGCCTGTTTCCGGGTGCTTCCAGATCACTTCCGCAGTTTTACAGATGAGCGGCGCTTGTTCGTCCACCGCCGCGTTTAAGATCACATCTCGATTCATCAGGTTTCTCCCCCATTCTTTTCTCTATTATACCGCTTCCTGCGCGCGCAAAGAAGCCGCAATCGTCAACCGAGTTGAAAAAAACAGCCGGATCGCTTACACTAATCAAGAGATAAGGAGAGATTCGCTTATGTTTAGTATTGAAACAAGCTGGCCTGACGTTCAGGCTTATTTTAAAACGAACGACAGCGTGATGATCATCACCGGCAGTCTGGAATGCCACGGCGTCCACAATCCGTTAGGCGTCGATACTTTGGTTCCCGAGGCGCTGGCGCAGCGGATTGAAAAGCAGACGGAAATCCTTGTGCTGCCGGCGCTGCCGTTTGGCTCATGCGACTATCTGCGGGGATTTCCCGGCACCGTCAGTCTCAGCACGGAAACGCTGCGGCGCGTCCTGCAGGAGATCGTCGACAGTATGCGGGCTCATGGCGCGCGGCGGTTTCTGTTTCTGAACGGCCATGGCGGCAATCTGCCGGCGCTGGAACAGGTCGCTTTGAAATTGAACAGCCAGGGCGATCTTGGAATCATCGCCAACTGGTGGCAGATGGCCAAAGAAATCGATCCGGCCTGGGGCGGCGGCCATGGCGGCGGGGAAGAAACGGCAGCGATGCTTGCGATCTGTCCGCAAGCCGTCCATCGCGAGCGCTGCCGTGAATCCACGCTGAAGCCCCTCAGTGAGAACATCACGACAACCGGCTTTAAAACTGTTCAGTTCAAGGGGGTAACGCTGACGATGCCCCAACCCATCGCCGCGATCTGCGACAACGGCTGGACCGGTCCTGATCACCCGGCCGCCGCTTCCGCTTCGTGGGGCGAGACGATGCTCGAGGCGATCAGCCAGCTTCTGGTCCAGCTGATCGACGAATTGAAACACATTCCGTTAGGAGAAGCTCATGAAGTGCGCTAATCCTTTCCCGTTTTCCGAGGACAACAAGCGTTATCACACCTGGAATTATTATCTGCGCCATCGTTTTGGCAAAAAGATCGCCAAGGTTCCGTTGGACGGTGGGTTCACCTGTCCCAATCGCGACGGCACCCGCGGCTATGGCGGCTGTACGTTCTGCACCAGCTCAGGCAGCGGGGAATTTGCCGGAGACCGGGCTGAACCGCTGTTAGATCAATATATTAAAGGCCAGGCCGTCATGCGCCATAAATGGCCGGACGCCGACTTTATTCCCTATTTTCAAGCCTACACCAACACCTATGGTCCGCTTTCTAAAATCCAGGCCTGCGTGAAACCCTTTTTAGACCGTCCGGAAGTCGCGGCGATTGCGATCGCGACCCGCGCCGACTGCCTGGAACCGGAAAAGATCGCCTGGCTGGCATCCTGCTGCGCAAGCAAGGAAATCTGGCTGGAGCTGGGCGTGCAGAGCGTTCACGACGCCACTGCATTGACGATCAACCGCGGTCACAGTTATGCCGAGGTGGTCGAAACCGTTCAGCGCCTGGCCTTGACTCCGTTAAAAATCTGCGTTCATCTGATCGATGGTCTGCCGGGTGAAGATGAAGAAATGATGCTGGAAACCGTGCGGCAGATCAACCTGCTGCCCATCCACGCCGTCAAGCTTCACATGCTTCATTTAATGCGGGATACGCAGCTGGCCCGCCGCTATGCCGAACAGCCCTTCCCGCTGTTGTCGCGCGAGGAATATGTCGGTCTTGTCGTGCGCCAGCTGGAATTATTAAGACCGGAAATCATCATTCAGCGGCTGACTGGCGACGGTGCCTCGGATGCGCTGATCGCGCCGCAGTGGACTCTAAAGAAGACGATTGTCCTCAACGAGATCGACAAGCTTATGGCCCGGGAGAAGACATGGCAGGGCAAGCGGACAGCGCATGGCTGAGAATATCAATACCGTTAATCACCGCTGGATCCGGGAAACATTCGAACATGTCAACCTGGCCGTCGACGCCACCTGCGGCGGAGGCAACGACACCGTTTTCCTCGCCGGTCTGGCGGACAACGTGCTGGCGTTGGACATCCAGCTCGAAGCGGTGAGGAAAACGCAGAAAAAAACCGCTGGCTTCACCAACGTGACGGTCATTCAGGCCGATCATGCCGAACTGGCGCGCTGGCTGACGCAGCCAGCCCAGATCATTGTCTTTAACCTGGGGTATCTCCCCTATTCTTCAAGCCCGCTGATCACGACACCCGAAACAACGCTGCCGGCACTGGACGCCGCTGTTTCCCATCTGACGCCGGATGGCTTGTTGGCGCTGGCCTGTTACCGCGGCCATGCGGGCGGCATGGAAGAATGGCAGGCCGTTGTCGGCTGGATCGCGCAACTAGGCTCAGCCTGGAGCGTGCGTTCCTATACCGATGGCCGGCCGGCTGCGCCGGTTCTGTACCACCTGCGCCGGACCTGACCGTCAGAAAAAGCATGAAATAAGAAACGCAAACAGATAAACTGAACTTTCAAAAAGAATCCCCGTCCGAGGATTCTTTTTCTTAGGGGATCTGATGACGACGCACCGCTTCCTGCCAGGCGCAGAAGTCCCGCCGGGCGATCAACAATCCGATACCCTGGTTATTTTCCGGATTCAGCCGCCGTTCCACTTCTTCCGGACACAGCCACACCGGCTCCGCCATCATCCGCCGCTCCATGGCCGTCAACGCGCGGGGATGCAATACCGGTTTACAATGTGCGACGAAGAATGTGCTGTGATTACGCCGCTGGAGCCGATGATATTCGTCTTCTATCCAGCCCAGTTCGATCCAATCCGTCAGCACCGCGCCCAGTTCCTCCCACGCTTCCCGGACGGCAGCCTGGCTCGCGCTCTCCCCGGCCTCGATCCCGCCGCCGCAGCTTTCCAGATGATCGCGCAGGCCGAATTCATCTTGTCCCAACACATGAATCATCCCGATCCGCCCCTGCGGATTGATCACAAATACGCGCGCGTTTTTCCGCAGCGTGAGAATCGGCTGATCGGGATCCACGGTATCTTCAAAAACACCTAAGCATGCCATAAGCTTTCCTCCTTCACCTATCTAAGACAAATGAAAATATTTATCCAACCAACCTTGTTTTCTCGATGAAATCCGAGAACCTCAGCGCCGGACAGAACAAAGCTGCGATTCAAAAAACCAAAAGAAATCAAAAAAAGAACATCCGAAGATGTCCTCTTATCAGAATTGATTCTATCTCTTGGGGGGGATCTATTATTGTTTGAATGGGTGGGGGAAAAACAATAACAGATGAATCAATCCAGGTCCTATGACCTGATAGAATATTACTTAATTTATGGTTTCTTGTCAATACAAATTCTAAAAAAAGGCTTAACTAAACGGTTTTTGTAGACACTTTACGGAATTTGTCTAATTTTATTTCTGGCATTGGCGAACAAATGTTTCAAAGATCGCACGGTGGCTTGGATCCGCCGTTAAGCGTTCCGGATGCCACTGCACGGCCAGAATTTTATCCTTTTCTATCGCTTCCGCCAGTCCGTCCTCGCTCCAGGAAGAAACGACGAAGCCGTCGGCAACTCTGTCGATATTCTGATGGTGGAAGCTGTTGACCGCATGCCGCGGACCGAACAGTTCATACAGCAGCGTCCCCTCCACGAAGGTATTGTCATGAAACGGCGCGTCCATCGCCGGCTTCGGCTCGGCTTTGTGCTGTTGGTGTCCGGCCGGGCGCATGGCCGGATACTGGGTGTTGAGATCCTGAATCAGCGTGCCGCCAAACGCCACGTTGATGCTTTGGATACCCCGGCAGATGCCTAAGATCGGTTTTCCTTTCGCCGCGAAGCGCCGGATCAGCTCAAGGTCCAGCGTGTCCATGCGCGGATCGGTGACCTCAACGGACGGATGCGCAAGCTGATGGAATAACGCCGGATCCAGGTCCTCGCCGCCGGTCACTAACAATCCGTCGAAACGTTCGGCAATCGCTTCATAATCCTCATCGCTGCCGTAATTCACAAGCACCGGAATACCGCCGCCCAGCGCGACCGCGTCAAAGTATGTCTGATTATCAAAAATCCGGTTCTGTCCCTGGAAATCACCGATCCGGGCAGTCAGGGCAATCATGGGTTTCTTCATTCTCTTTCCTCATTTCTATGTTCCTGTTTCATTATAATCAAAGTTTTTAAGAAAATCACACATTTTAACACAATTTCGACATATTTCGCCTACACTTCTCTGGTATATTATATTCAGCAAGAGCGAGAAGACCTCTTGCCTGTACGATAACCTCTTCTCCTACGAACTAACATAATATCCCCTTTAAAAAATTATCGTACAGAAACATTCTATCCCCTTATAAACAAGGAAAAAGGCCCTTTGGAACGGAGGCCTTTTTTCTTGGCTTCATCCGTCGCTGCGCGCCCAGCGCAATAACAGCCATGCGACCATGACTAACGAAATCACCGTGCCCCAGCGCTCGATATCGACGACATAGCCCAGTGTCCGGATACACCAGCCGACAAGCACACTCCGCAATAACCGTGCTGTGCCGTCGCTGAGCAGAAATGGAATCAGGGCCATCTGCGTCATGCCGGCCAGATAAGCCAGCAGGAAATCCGGAATCGGGGTGACGCCGCCGATAAACACCGCCAGCACGCCGTAGCGGTCCATCAGCTGCCTGCCTGATGCGATCTCCTGCTCGCTGGCAAATTTGCGCAGCACGGCCTGCTGGGCCCGCCTTGCGATCTGATAGCCGATCCAGCCGCCGATTGCCGTGCCGACAGCCCCCTCCATCGCGTACAGCAGCCAGCCGTCCGGATTTTTAAGAATCAACGGAATCAGCACCACCTCCAGCGACGGCAGCGGCAGAAACGCCTTAAGACAGGCGTACAGCACCAGCCCGCCTTGTTGAATTGCTTCCAGCGTGCCGATAGGCATCCTCCTCCTTAGTCCATGAGTTCCCTCAGGTCTTCAATTATATGATCCGGAGCGAAGGAATATGCCGCGGCCGCCTGCCGGTCATGCACGCCTGTCGTCACTAAAATTGTTTCAATTCCCGCCTGAACACCGCACAGAATATCCGTTTCCATGTTATCGCCGACGATCACCACCTCGTCTTTGCCCAAGCCCAGATAGGCCAGCGCGCCTTCGATGATCGCGGCGTGCGGTTTGCCTATCTTGACCGCCTCGCGCGAGCTGGCGTATTCCATCAGCGCCACCGTCGAGCCATTGCCGCAGTTGGCTCCCGCTTCGCTGAGCAAGATCCGATCGTTGTTGGTGCCGACCAGAATCGCCCCGGCCAGCACCTGCCGCAGCGCCAGCGAATACTTTTCCCAGGTTCCTTCCTTATCCAAGCCGATAAACACAAGATCAGCCTGGTCATCCACCAGCTCATAGCCATTGTTCAGCAGCGCTTCACGTAGCCCTTCGGCCCCGACCATATACGCCCGCTTTTTGTCGGGAAACCGCCGGATCATCGTATCGCTCGCCGCCATCGCCGAGGTATAGAAGTGCTTCGGCTCTATTCCCTGATAGCCGATCTTCAGCATGTGATCCGCAGCCTGGCGCGGCGTGCGTCCGGAATTATTCGTTAAAAACAGAAAAGGAAGCTGTTCCTTCAAGCAGTAATCGATAAAGACCTTCGCGCCCTCGATAATCGCCGTTCCGCGGTACATCGTGCCGTCCAGATCCAACAGGTAGCATTTTTTTGTCATCGTCTTTGGCTCCTTTACTTTACCCTGCGATAGCGTAACACAAAGAAGCCCGGCTTTCAAGGCATAAGAAAAGCCGGTTGTTCACCGGCGAATCGAATTCTGGGATTGATTTTGAAGCGGACCGCGGGCTTTTTTAAACATCAGAATCAAAACGATCGCAGGCACCGCAAACCCGGCGACGACAAGCAGCGCCGGGTCGTACCCGATTGCCTCGGACAGCCAGCTGCAAAACACGGGCATGATTAACAATGACAAGCCCATATACACGCTCATCGCTGCCATCTGACCGCTGGATTTAAGCTTTTCCGGAATAATTTCATCAATCATCAGCTTGGAGCTGATAATGATGATGGGGAACGTGACCATCTGAAAGACCGCCGCGGCAATCATCCACCACGGATTCTGAATCAGGCTGTAAACGACAAAGCGCACGCCGAACAGGACGGAAGCCCCCAGCATCAGGTTGGCTGGATCGTATTTCTTCATCAGCTTGTCCCCGACTAACAGAATCGGAATTTCCATCAGCGACTGCAGGCCCCACTTCGCTCCGACGTGGAAGCTGGTTCCCCCGATCGCCATCACCTTGTCGACGACGATATACATGTCCGCTGTCCCCATCCCAAACAGGACGAGCAGAATCAGCACCAACAGAATATAGGCTTTATTTTTCACCAGTTCTTTTAAGTCCGCTACCTTGACGACCTTACCGCTGGCGCGCTGCGCGTCCTGTTGCTTCCACGCGAAGTACAGCGTCGCGCAGCTGGTCAGAAACACAAGCACGGCGATGACCGGGAAATCCAGCCAGTTTAATAAAATCGCCGCAGCCCAGCTGCCGATTGCCCAGCCAAATGCACCCCAGGCATGGATCCGGCTGTAAACTGGCTTGGTTTCATCGATCTGCAGCACCCACGTATCTTCTAATCCCTGCCACGTCCGGGCAATGCCGCCGGTCAGCGAGATCATCGCCAACAGGTACCAGAACTGCGGCCAGCGGAAGCCGAACAGCACGACGTCGCCGATGAAAAAAACGCCGAAGCTGATCAGGAAAAACCAGCGGCAGCCCTTGAATTTATCCGACAGATAGCCGAACAGAAACTGCGTGACGAGCGTCGAGATCGCCATCCCGGACAGGATAATCCCCTTCTGCGTGCCTTCAAAGCCCATCGAGACCAGATAGGGAATCGTCTGCGTCGTGCCGATTGCGCCAGCCGCATACGAAAACAGAAACAGCCCGTTAAAACGGACGGCAGTTGATTTTTTCTTCATAGTCCACCTCGTGCTTAGTGTTCCCAGGCTGAGCGTCCGTCATTCATCACCGGTCTGTGAATTCCGCTGATTTCGCGATTCTTTTTGCCCGCCGCTTATGATAAAATAGAATGACGAAAGGAGTTCGCATGAAGAAAATCCTGAAAATAACCTTGATCGTTCTGCTTCTGATCGCCGGCGCGGGCGTGCTTTATTTAGACGCCACGGAAATTGCGCCGAAGCGGGTGCGGATCCGGACAGAAACGATCCGTTCAGAAAAGATTCCGGAAGCCCTGAGCGGGTTTCAGATATTATTTTTTTCCGACGTGCATTATAACGCCTTTGTCGACGATTCACGGCTGGAAGCGCTGATCGAGAAAATTGACAGCGTCGGCGCAGACGTCATTCTGTTCGGCGGTGATTTATTTGATCACCCTGCCAACCAATGGCCAGACGATCAGGCGATGGATACGACCCGCGACGCTTTATCGCGGTTAAAAGCACCGCTGGGAAAATTC
>NZ_GG657561.1:398192-406527 GCF_000157995.1 Holdemania filiformis DSM 12042 | reverse complement strand
GTTGGAACCGAAAGGGTTTTGAATTCGCGGTGCTGGGCAACCATGATCTGGAATCGCAGAGCAGCGGGGAAATGGTCAGCCACTTGTTATTTGAAGCGGGCTTTGAAGTCTTGAACAATCAGTCCGTGAAAATCCGCAACCGCGGCACTCAGTCGATTTCGTTAGTCGGTTTGGAAAGCGAGATGCTGGGCAATCCGGATCCGGAAGCGGCGTATCAGAACATCTCTCCGGACAGCTTCACGATCGCCCTGTGCCATACGCCGGATACCGTGCTGCGGCTGCCGCAGGACCAGACGGATTTAATGTTAGCCGGCCACAGCCACGGCGGCCAGATTTACATTCCGCTGCTGGGTACCTTTTACCGGGCGAATTATGCCGAGATATATTACCGCGGCAAGCATCAGGTTGACGATATTCTCCTTGACGTCAGCAACGGCACCGGCACCACCCGCATGGACGTACGCCTGTTCTCCCCTGCCGAAATCGTCGTTTATCGTCTGGAACACACAGAACCGGCGCCTGAAACAGACTCTGTGCCAGACAACCCGGATCAAAGCGACGGCAGTAACGAAGCCGGCACTGACGAAAATCCAGACGGCAGCGATGTTCCGCAGGATCAACCCGCTGATAATCCAGAAGAATAACTAAAAAAGGAACGCCCTGAAACGGATGATCAAACCCGTTACGGCGCTCCCTTTTTTTCAGTTTCAAAACCCTGTTTCATTCATTTCTAAACCCGCGGCATAAAAATCATCAATCTCGTCTGAGATTACGACTCTACGTCTGACTACCGTTACCAATCACATCGTCAGAACAGACAATCTTCGATGATGTCTTTGCCGCGCAGCGTTTCCAGCCAGGCTGCCGGAATGGCTTCCATTCCATACAGGATTCCGGCCAGTCCGCCGGCCACCGCGCCGACAGTATCCGTATCATTGCCCAGATTCACTGCCCGGAGCACCGTTTCGGCATAGCTGTGACTGTGAAGCAGCGACCATAACGCGGCTTCCAGTGTATCGACGACATACCCGCTGGACCGGATCTCTGATTCCTCCAACGCCTCCAATTGAGATAACCGGTGAAACGGCGGAACCTCATTTCGATTCCGCAAGATTGCAGCAAGGTCTTTTTCTGCTATCAATGTTCGAGCGCAATCAATATAGATCTGACAAGCGCGCACCGAAATGACGTGGCCGTGCGTGATCGCGGAAACGGCCGCAATCGTTTCCGCATCAGCCTCAGTAAACGCTAATGGCAGAATCCGCATCAACGAACCATTGCCGTTGGCCTTGAAATCCACAAATCCGTAACCCCGAACCAGCGCCTGTCCGGTCGTATTTCCGCAATCAAACACAACCTGGTTAATCGCATAACTGCCATGAAAAAGCCAGTTGCAAAACGCCGAGCGGATGGCTTCCACATCGATTTCACCCGTTTGCCGGATTGCGTCGCAGGTTGCCAGCGTCATGCTTGTGTCATCCGACCAGGTTCCTTCCGGCTGCCGATATGTCCCATATCCCTGCATTCCTTCGATACGGAAAGTTCCGCGTTCCATGAACTCTACCGGAACGCCCAAGGCGTCGCCCACAGCCAGCCCATAGATCGCACCGCGAAGTTGAGCATTACGCTTTTCCATCTAATCCTCCCTCATAAAAATTGGTCACTGTGATCCTGAAATGAGCGCATCTTCCCTTTTCCGACTTGAAAATGTTACTCAGAACTTTCACTTTAAAACTCCGGTTTCTCTTTCAGCAAAACCTCCGCGATCCAATGCGCGGGGCCGTCTTGTTCATTGCTGAAACAGGTTTGTGAAGCGGCCGCCTTGACTTCCGGATGAGCGTTCATCACCGCGATTCCTATTCCACAGTTTTGAAGCAAAGGCAGATCGTTAAAGTCATCGCCAAACACAGCCAATTCCGACAAGTCCAAACCACAGCGCCGACAAAGATCGCGCGCCCCTGTCAGTTTGCTGACAACGGAGCTGACAAGAACATAATAACCTGGCTCATGCGCGTTCGCAAGACAGGTGCAGTCCAGGCTGTTCAGCCAGGCTGCTTCCTGATCAGAATCCAGATTGATCGAAATTTTCAGCACGGAATCCATCGGGCAACCCGGCAGGTCTGCGCGATGATAGATCGGATCATCGTGCCGCGTCTGCGGATCGTTCGTAAAAATCGTGTCAGCATACGTCAGCGTTAAGCGGCAGCCTGACAGCCCATTCAGTCTTTCGACAACACTTTTAACCAGTGAGGGATTCAGCGGATATTGAGAAACTCTCTGTCCCTGCCATAGATTCAGGCCGCCGTTGAGACAGATTAAACCCTCGGGATGAACCTGCCTCCGGTAATTCTCGATTCGCATCACGGAACGCCCGGTAGCGAAAAACAGCGTCAGTCCCTGTCTTTTCGCCTGTTCTAAAACTTGAAGGGTATAGCGTGAAATTTGTTTGTCGTTATGCAGCAGCGTCTGATCCAGGTCCATTACAATTCCTTTAATCATGACTTTTGTTTCCTTTTCTATTTGCGCTTTCATAAAAAGCGGCGGCTGAACAGGTTTTGTGTCAGTAGTTATACATACTAAGCAACCTCCGGAGCGACGGCTGATGCAGGAACGCTGAATACAAGAACGATACCGCGCTAAGCGGTATCGTCATGAATTCTCTGGTTTATTTTAAATGCGACTGCATCCAGTCGGTGATCTCGTTCAATCTTCTCATCCGGTGCAGCGGTTTGCCGGAGCGGCTCAGTTCATGGTTTTCGCCCTTGAAATACACGAGCTTGGACTCGACACCCAGATCGACCAGAGCGGTGTACATTTGCAAGCCTTCCGCCATCGGACAGCGGTAGTCTTCATCCGAATGAATAAACAGCGTCGGCGTCGTGCAGGCGCGCGCATACTTGACTGGGGAATGCCACCACAGCTTTTCCGTATCGTCGTAGATATTGCCGCCCTGCTGGTCCGGTCCGAAGGTCATGCCGATATCGGAAACACCGTAGAACGAAATCCAGTTGGCGATGCTGCGCTGGGAGGCCGCGGCCGCAAAGCGCGAAGTATGGCCGATGATCCAGTTGGTCATGAATCCGCCGTAGCTGCCGCCGGTTACGCCGACACGCTGCGCGTCGATCGCCGGGTACTGCTTGAGCACCGCATCCGTGAAATCCATGATGTTGTTGTAATCGCAGGTGCCGTATTTGCCGCGCAGATCCGCGAATTCATTATCGCGGCCGTCGGAGCCGATCGGGTTGCAGAAGAAGACGAAATAGCCTTCATTCGCCCAGACCTGCATTTCATGATAGAAGACCTCGCCATACACTGTCTTCGGTCCGCCATGGATATCCAGGATTGCCGGATAGCGCTTCGTTTCATCATAATCCTTCGGCAGCAGCACCCAGCCGTTGATCGTCGTGCCTTCCGATTCGACACTTAACCGCTGCAGAACTGCGACATACTTATTCGTTAACGCCGCTTCGTTGAAATCGGAGATCTGGGTGGTCGTCTTAGTCTCCGGATCATACTCATAGATTTCCTGCAGCTTCTGCCCCAGCATGCCCGCAAACAGAATCTTACCGCCGGCCAGCGCAAAATGATCGACAGAGCCGGTCAGCTCGATCACCGGCTGAATGCAGCCGCAGGCGCCCATCTTATACAAATGCGAGCTGTCCTCGCGCGTCGTTAAGAAATACAGCGCTTTCTCATCCGCCGCAAAACCGCAGCCGCCGCCATAACGGCAGTCGGAGCCGACCGAGGAGCCCATGCTGTACTCGTACGGCGCCCACAGCGTCACCTCATGACTCACTGGATCAAGCTTATAAAGATACGGGTTTTCGTTATTGCCGTGGCGGGTTGTCGTCGCAGCCGCCAACACGATGGCCTCACCGAAAAACGCAGCTTCGTGAATCGAATATTCTTTTTTATCATAAATGCATTCCGTCGTCTTGGCTTTCACGTCATACAGATAAACGGAAGCCTTGCGCTGCGGACGGCTTGTGTATTCCTCGCCGGTATACAGCACCTTGCCCTCCTTCACGTCGACGTCGCCGGTCATAAACAGCGGTGCGGTGATCGGCGTGCAGGTCTTCGCCTTCGCATCGACGACATACAACGTGTTCCGCAGCTTGTTCGTGAATCCGCCGCCGTTGGACCAGAACGGAATTTCATCGAAAACTTCATAATCGACGTTGTCTTTCTTTGACTTCAAAACCTGTTCGCGCTGTTCTTCGCTCATCGCCGCAAAATCACCGATCCCGGCATCCGTGCGGGCTTTGATCAGATACAGATCGGCGTCCAGCTTCCAGATCCCGATCGCTTTTAACGGTACCGTAAAGGCCTTGACCGCTTCTCCGCCGGTTAACGAAATCCGGTAATACGCGGTATACGGCTCGCCGGCTTCCGCCTTCTTCTTGTCCTGGCTGTCACGGCTGGCCGCAAACAGGATCGTCGTTTCATCGTCAAAGATAAAGCTGCTTTCCTTATCCATCGCCGTCAGCTGCGCAAATCCCTGATCCTTGCGAACCCAGATGTTGCTTGTGTAGCTATTGTTTTTAGGATCCGCCTGCCAGACCGTCACAGCCGCCGCCGTTTTCTCCGGCGATACAGTCAGATTGGATAAAAAGCGGTAGTTGTAAAATTCATCACGTTGAAGTTTGTCCATTGTTTATTCCCCCTTGTTCATGAATGTTTCTATTTCTTCCGTCGTATGCGGCAGCTTTTCGCTTAAGTTGACCGCCCCGGTTTCGCTGACGAGCACATCGTCCTCGATCCGAATGCCAATCCCCTCCGCTTCCAGGTACAGTCCCGGCTCCACGGTGATCACCATCCCCGCTGCCAGCGGCAGATTCGCGATGTTGACGTCGTGAGTATCCAGACCCAGATGGTGCGACACACTGTGGAAGTAGTAATCCCGCACGGTCATGCCGTGATCTAACAGACCAATCGCGGCGAGCTGTTCGCTGTAAAAATCAACCAGCACCTGGTTCAGCTGACGCAGCGTGCGTCCCGGCCGGATGGCGGCGATCACCCGCCGCTGACCTTCCAGCACGATATCATAAATCTGTTTCTGGCGCTCTGTGAAACGGCCGTTGGCCGGATAGGTGCGCGTGATATCGGCACAGTAATGACCGACCGCACCGCCCAGGTCGCACAGCACCAGACTGCCATCTTCGATCACTTCGTCGTTGCGGCTGTAATGCAGCGTCGTCGCATTAGCGCCCGAAGCGCAGATCGTCGGGAACGCATGCTCGCGCACTCCCTGCTTCATTAACGCGAAGTCGAAGACCCCTTCCAGCTCGGTTTCATTGATGCCCGGCGCGCAATGCCGCATCATCACCTTGACGGCGGTGATCGTCGCTTCCTGCGCCTGCCGCATCAGATTCAGTTCATCCTCGTCCTTGATCATCCGCAGCTGGGCCAGGGACGCGTGGACGTTGATCAGATCGACGCTGGGATAATGCTGCCGTACATGACTGGCAAACCGATAGGCCGGATCATCCGGCTCCTCCCAGCTTTCCTTCGCCAGATCCAGCCCGACGCTCATGCGGCGGTTGCCGCGGTTCAGCTTCATTTGACGATGGATGAAATCCAGCATTTCCGCATTCGGATACACAGCGTCGACATCGGCCTGCTGCTGCGCTTCCTCCGGTTTCATCCGGCCGCCGACCCAGCGGGCCTGTTCCGGATCAAACGGCTCGATAAACAGCACCGACTGAACGTAATCGCCGTTTTTAATCAGCGCCAATGTCATCGCTTCCCGATCCAAACCGGTCAGATAATAGAAATTGCGGTTGACCGAGAACGGATAGGCCTCGTCCAGCGAACGAACCGGCGCTTTGCCGGAAAAGAATAATGCCAGGGAACCCTGCGGCATTGCCTCCATGACGCGGGTTCGGCGTGTTTTATAGTCCATTACAGTTCCTTTCTGCAGCGGTCGATCGCTGCGGCAATCCGCGGCAGATCCGCGGTCTCAATTCCCCAGTGCGTGACCAGCCGGTAAACGCCGTGATCCGCACCGTTGATTAAAATCCCCTGTTCCTTTAATGCTCCGACAAACCGCTCCGGCGCGGCCAGACCGTTCAGCGTCAGAAAGACCATATTGATATCCAGCTGATCCTTCGCCACCGCAACACCGTCCAGCTCCTCCAGCATCGCCGCCAGTGTTTTCGCATTGGCGTGATCCTCGCCCAGCCGCAGGCTCATCTGATTCATCGCGATCAATCCGGCCGCGGCCAGAAATCCCGCCTGACGCAAACCGCCGCCAATCCGCTTGCGGTTGCGCCGCGCGCGGGCGATGAATTCCTTCGTTCCGCATAACATTGAACCGACCGGCGCGCACAGTCCTTTGGACAGGCAGAACGTCACGGAATCCGCACAGGCAGCCAGCTCTGCCGCATTAACGCCCAGCGCCGTCGCCGCGTTAAACAGCCGTGCGCCGTCCAGATGGACGTTTAACCCGGCTTCCTTCGCCGCGGCATAATCCTGCCGCATGAGTTCCAGCGGCACCACTGTGCCGTTGGACAACGCGTTTTCCAGACAAAGCAGCGTTGTCGGCGGTTCGTGAATGTCGTCCGGCCGGACCGCCTGACGGATATCGTCTGGATAAATCCGATCGTCGGGGTTGTCAATCGTCCGCCCCATGCATTGACAGATCTGAGCGAGATGACCAACTTCATGGGTGATGATGTGGCTCCGCGCTCCGAGGATCACTTCATCCCCGCGCTGAGTCTGCGACTGAACACCTAACAGATTCCCCATTGTTCCGCTGGAAACAAACAATGCCGCTTCCTTGCCTAAACGCTCGGCAGCCTGACGCTCCAGTTCGTTGACCGTCGGATCGTCGCCATACACATCGTCGCCGACGAGTGCGGAAGCGATCGCTTCCCGCATCTCAGGCGTCGGCTGCGTAACCGTGTCGCTGCGCAAATCGAGTATTTTCATGATTTCAACTCCAATTCTGATTTTCATTATAGAAAAAAACGCAGGTCTTTTAAAGTCTTTTCCCCGGTTTCCTGGGCTTCTTGATGATCTTTTTTCAATTTCTTCCTGAAACAATTTTCATTCAGTTGATTCTCTCAAGTTAGTCCTGGTTTTCTATGAAGCCGGTTTTCAAAATTCTTTATTTTTTCTGACGCTGATTTTTCGTTTTCTCTGGTATCCTAATGAATAGGAAGTGAGACTATGTTGCTTAAATTGATATTAATTCTGGTCTTGGCCGGAATTCTGGCAGGTCTGGCCGCTCAGCAGCATCTGCTCGAGCGCAGTCATGTTGCATCCGGCATTCGTAAAAAAATCCAAATTTTTGACGGAATCGCGGTGCTGATATTCATCGTCCGGTTCATGCCCTTACCGCTGGGCTCTACACAATTCGTTCAAGCCCTGGCCTTGGGCATGTTAGTTTTCCTGGCAGTTTCCACGCTGCTTCTGCTGCTTTTTCAGCTGCGGCCCACCGGCACGCGAACCTGGCTGTTCTGCTGGCTGAGTCTCAGCGTCCTGCTGAGCGGCGGAATCAGCGTCACAGGATGGCGGCAGGCGCATACGCTTGCCGTTCACGATACCCAGCTCACGCTGAGCTCCCGGTTTCCACATGACGAACTGCAGTTCACCGTAATCTCAGATCTGCATTTAGGAACCTCCGTCAACGCGAAGGAAATCAACGCCTTAATCCGCATTCTGGAACAAACACCGAAGCAGCCGGTGATCATCGCCGGCGATCTGTTCGACGAATACACGACGCCGAAACAGTTGCAGGAATTCCTCGACGCCGTCAATCATTCCCAATTGGAAACGGTTTATATGGCGGCAGGCAATCACGAATACCACCAACGCCGCTATGAAGCGTATTTCCAACAAATTCAGGCCAGCCGGATCGTCCTGCTTCGCGATCAAACCATCGCGATTGACGAGCATCTTCAGCTGTTATTCCGTCAGGACCGCTCACAGCCGCGCCTGGCGTTAAACGATTTGATCGGCAAGTCGAACGCCGACTGGATCGTCGTCGATCATCAGCCCAAGCTGAAAGAGAAAAACCCGGCCGTGCTTTTACAGGTTTCCGGCCATACTCATGCGGGACAGGTCGCGCCGTTCGCACTGGCGGTCAGACTGGCTTATCCATGCGTCGTCGGCCGCTGCGATACGCAGCCGCAAGCGCTGGTCACCAGTGGAATGGGTGCCTGGGGATTACCGTTCCGCCTCGGCACCGAAAGTGAAATTCTGCGGGTCACGCTGCATTTTCAGGCACAATCAGAGATTCCTGCCGATAATGCCTGAAAGTATGCACCTTCTTCTTTTTGACGAATGTCCCTGAATTTAGTCAATCCTGCCCAGATTCCTTCTGGGCAGTTTT
>NZ_GG657561.1:394751-396882 GCF_000157995.1 Holdemania filiformis DSM 12042 | reverse complement strand
GTGATCCATGAGGTTGTTTCTCTCTCATTCGCGAAAATTATCGTCAAGACTATTCACGATTCTTTGCCAGTCAGACACTTTCGATCATCGTCACGATTTCTGAACTTCCCCGCAGCAGTGCGCAGGGCTGATAAGCTTGAAAGGGCTCCGCCGGCGTTGTGCCGGTCAGCACAGCACAAATGCAATTCCAGCCTAGTGGGCCGCCAGCGCATCGACGACACTGTCACCCACATACAGCGTTGTTTCCGGTATACTTTCCAACCGCCACATCGCCAGATGAATTCCCTGCAGATCCGGTTTCGGAACGGGATAGTTCAGAGCCGTCAGCGCAGCGTTGACGCTCGCCCCAATTCCACGGCTGGAATCGCCCAGCGTATAATCAAAATCAAAAAGCATTGTTCGATAAGGAAGCATTTTGTTTCCTCCTTGCTTGTTTTAAAAAAAGAGAAAAGCTGCGCCCTTCATACCCTGCGCAGCTTTTCAAGATTTTACAATTACGCTTTATTCGGCGTCAGCGCCTTGATGATCGAGGCGGCCGCTTTCTTCCCCGCACCTAACGCCAGGATGACCGTCGCCGCGCCGCTGACCGCATCGCCGCCGGCATAGACGTTCTTCATGGTTGTTTCCTGTTCTTCGTTTACAACCAGACACCCGCGGGCATTGGTCTGTAAACGAGGTTCACTGCGGACAAGCAGCGGATTGCTGGATGTGCCTAAAGCCATGATCACGCAGTCGCAGACCAAATCGATCATTTCTCCGGTCGGTACCGGGGAACGCCGGCCGCGCTCATCCGGTTCGCCCAGCTCCATCTTCTCCAGCTTTACGCCTTTAACGAAGCCTTTGTCATCCTTGTAGATTTCAACCGGATTGTGCAGCGTCATAAACGTGATATCCTCGTCCATCGCATGCTCGACTTCTTCCTTACGCGCCGGCATTTCTGCCAAAGACCGGCGGTAAACGACCGTCACTTTTTTGCCCAGCCGGCGGGCACAGCGCGCGGCGTCCATTGCGACGTTGCCGCCGCCTACGACGATCGTGTGATTGCTTTGATAATAAGGCGTCAGATGATCCTCGCGGTAGGCTTTCATCAAATTGACGCGCGTCAGCACTTCATTGGCGCTGAAAACTCCGGCCGCGGTTTCCCCCAGAATGCCCATGAACTTCGGCAGACCGGCTCCGCTGCCGATAAAGACCGCCTGGAAGCCTTCATCTTCCAATTCCTGCATCGTCAAGGTCTTGCCGACAATGACGTTGGTTTCAATCACAACGCCCAGGTGTTTCAGCTGATCGAGCTGTTCGTCAACGATCCGCTTCGGCAGACGGAATTCCGGAATGCCATAGCGCAAGACGCCGCCCGCCTCATGCAAAGCTTCATAAATCGTCACCGCGAAGCCTTCCTTCGCTAAATCCGCCGCACAGGCCAACCCCGCCGGACCAGAACCGACAACCGCTACCTTGACTCCATTCGGCTGCGGCTTTTCCGGCAGCACCGGCGTGTGATGGTCGGCGACATACCGCTCCAGCCGTCCGATCGCTACCGCTTCCCCGCGGATTGCGCGGACACAGTTCTTTTCACACTGGTTTTCCTGCGGACAGACGCGGCCGCAGATTGTCGGGAAGCTGTTGGTCTTGGTAATGATGCCGTAAGCTTCGTCGATCTTACCCTGCTTCAGCGCTTTGATGAAGTCCGGAATCATGACAGAAACCGGACAGCCTGCTGTACAAGGATGATTGACGCAGTGCAGACAACGATCTGCCTCGTTAATCATCTGTTCCTCGGTATAACCTAATGCAACTTCTTCAAAGTTTGTAATCCGCACCAACCCTTCCTGCAAAGGCATCGGCGTTTTTTCATTCTGCATATTCGGCATGTTATTTCGCCTCCTCAAGATGACAGCGGTGATCTTCCATATACGTGCGGTTGCGCTGCATTAACTCGTCGAAATCGACCTGATGGCCGTCGAAATCCGGACCGTCCACACAGGCGAACTTGACCTTGCCGCCGACGGTGACGCGGCATCCGCCGCACATGCCGGTGCCGTCGATCATAATTGGATTCAGGCTGACCAGCGTCTTAATACCAGCCGCTTCCGTCACCTTGCAGACCATCTTCATCATGATAATCGGTCCG
>NZ_GG657561.1:385378-394731 GCF_000157995.1 Holdemania filiformis DSM 12042 | reverse complement strand
ATGGCGATGACTAAATCATATTTCTTTCCCTGTTCCAGCTTTTCTTTCAGCGCATCGGTGACAAAGCCCTGCTTTCCGGTGCTGCCATCGTCGCTGATCAGCGTAAACTCGTCCGCGATCGCTGCCATTTCCTCTTTTAAAATAACCAGCGATTCATTTTTGAAGCCGGCGATCAAATCGACATGCGCACCCCGCTGGTGGCAGGCCTTTGCGCTTGGATACGCGATCGCGCAGCCGACACCGCCGCCGATCACGCAGATATTCTGCGCCCCTTCAAAATCTGTCGCCTGTCCTAACGGCCCGACAACATCGCGGATCGAATCACCGGTCTTTAAGGTGCACAGCCGCTTCGTCGATTCGCCCGCGGCTTGTACGATCACGGTGATCGTGCCCTCCTGCGGATCGGAATCCGCGATCGTTAACGGGATCCTTTCTGCTTTTTCATCCTGATGAAGAATCACAAACTGTCCTGGCTGAACCTTCTTTGCGATCCGCTCTGCTTTTAACTTCAGCAGCGTAATCTGC
The DNA here is from genome assembly GCF_000157995.1 of Holdemania filiformis DSM 12042. Classification (GTDB taxonomy): domain Bacteria; phylum Bacillota_I; class Bacilli_A; order Erysipelotrichales; family Erysipelotrichaceae; genus Holdemania; species Holdemania filiformis. The sequence continues at coordinate 394,206 of NZ_GG657561.1, read as the reverse complement.
GGGTTCAGGACACGAGCTTCTAAAATTTCAACCATGTTCTCTCATCCTTTCTGCAATCCCTTTCATAGTTTAAGTATATAGCGAATAAACCTTGAATTCAACAAGTTAAATTAAATTACTTCTTCACAATCTCCATTTTCAGGAAAGTGTCTGAATTCCCATTTTTTCTGCTTGACAAAATAGAAAAAGAACCGTAAAGGTTCTTTTAGATCAGCCGGACTCCGCCTTCCGGACGGATCGATAAAACATGACAGCTGCCTGCGCCGAAGCAGTCGTCCATAACCTTCTGATAGGTTTCCAGCAGCGCTAACGGCACAAACGCCTGAATCGTTCCCGCCAGACCGCCGCCGTGGACGCGCCAGGCGCCATGCCCCTTCAGCACGTTTTCCGACAGGGCTAACGCCAGGGCCAGCGATTGATGCCGGATATCGCTCGGGCTGGTTACATTTTGAAGATACATGAAACTGGAATGACCGGATTCGATCACCAGTTCAAAGAAACGCTTCAGATCCTGGTCCTTCAGCGCCTGCACCTGCAGCGGCACCCGCGCGTCTTCCTCAAAGAAATGAATCGCCCGCAGGATTGCACGGTCGTTCTGAACCTGAGAGCGCACCTCGCGCAGCCGGCGGTAGAATTCAGCCGGATCCACCTGACGCAGCACCTCAGCGCCGAAATAGGCCGCGACCTGACGCATTTCCGCAGGCATCAGACCATATTCGTCCGACAGGTCGGCGTGATCCTGGCGCGTATCGACCAGGCACAGCGCGATCTGACTGTGATTAAAATCAAAATCAACCTGTTCCACCAGCACATTCTGCGGATCCTTGAAATCAATGGTCACAAAGTTGCCGACGGAACAAGCCATCTGATCGAGCAGTCCGCTCGGCTTGCCGAAATACACGTTCTCGGCGTATTGACCGATCTTGGCAATTTCCTGCGCGGAAACCTGTCCGTCATTATACAAATGCGACAAAATCGTGCCGACCAGCACTTCAAAAGCAGCGGAGGAAGAAATCCCCGAACCTTTCAGCACCGTGCTGTTGGAAACGGCCTGAAATCCGCCGATCTTGTAGCCGCGCTGGACAAATCCGGCCAGCACGCCGCGGATCAGTGCTTCCGACGTATTTTTTTCTTCCGGATGGACAAACAGATCCGCTAATGACACCGGCTTAATCTCAAAGCCCTCCGAGTAAAAGACGACCTCACCTTCCCGCCGCCCAGCTGCCGCCGCGGCGTCCATGTTTACACTGGCCGCCAAAACCCGGCCGTGCTGATGATCGGTATGGTTGCCGCCGACCTCCGTCCGTCCCGGGGCAGAAAACAAAGCACAGTCCATGTTCCCAAACGCTCTTTCGTAATCGTCAATCAACTGGCCGTAGCGCGCAATCTGACGCTCCACCTGTTCCTGACCATACAGGCTGGTAATCCGCGGCCGCTGTTGTTCCAACGCTGCTTTAAGCTCTGACTTGTTCATGCCTGATCCTCCTGATCAAATTCAAACGCCGTGCAATGCTCCGCCGTGATTCCCGGATTGAGAATGCAGGAGATCTTCGACGGATCATTCACGCTGTTGGGATAATACTGCGTTTCAAAGCAGACCGCGCAATGCGGCGTGTACCGCGTCCCGCCGCGGCCAACCTCACTGTTTAAGAAATTGGCGGTGTAGACATGCATATCCGGCATATCGCTCAGCACCCGCATCGTCAGCCCGCCTTTGACCAAGCTGGCGACCGGTCGGAAGCCGACGCCGTTGAGCACATAGTTATGATCCAGCCCGCCGGCGATTTCCAGCTGGCTGTGATGCTGATTTAAGATTTCGGTCAGCCGCTTCGGCTGGCGCAGATCAAAGACGGTGCCTTCGACCTCAAGCGTTTCCGGCCGCGTGCAGCCGTTAGGATCGAGCAGACCGATTTCATCGGCATCCACCTGAATCCAATGCCCGTCTAACGATGGATGCTGTCCGTTCAGCGAGAAATACGCATGATTGGTCAGCGATACCGGCGTCGCGGCGGTCGTGCGCGTCCGGGTCGTAATCGACAGCCGGCTGCCTGCCAGAGCATAGGTCACCGTGACCGTCAGTTCGCCGGGAAAGCCTTCGTCGCCCGCCGGCGATAGCAGCTCCAGCGTGACCGTCTGGGAAGTATGTTCCCTTACCGTCCACAGCTTCGCGTCAAACCCTTCCTGACCACCGTGCAGCGTATTGCCTTTATCGTTGCGGTAAAGCGTGTAAACCTGTCCGTCGAGCGTGAACTGACCGTCCTTAATGCGGTTGGCGACACGCCCGATCATCGCCCCCATGTATTTGACGGATTGCTGATAGCCCTCGACCTGATCGAAGCCCAGCACCGCGTCAAGCTGTGCGTCCTTGACCCACAGTGAAACCAGCGTGGCGCCGTAATCGCTGACGCGCACCCGCAGCTTATCGTTTTCAATTTCTAACCACTGCGCGGACCGGCCGTCCTGCAGTGTTCCGAAGTTTCCCTTGTTCATCTTCACAGCACCATCTTTTCAAACGCGTTCTGAGCGGCTTTTGTTCCGCTTTCTTCTTGGAATTGCCCTTGCCGGTACCCAAGATGATGCCTTCCAGCTTGACCTGAACCTCAAATTCCGGTTTATTGGAAGGTCCTGTCGTGTTGATGACCTCATAGGTCACGGTCTTGCGGGAATCGGACTGAACGTATTCCTGCAGCTTCGTCTTATAATCGACGATGATCGGCTCCTCCGGATGACTTAAATGCGGCGTGATCACTTCTGTCAGAATGTTGTCGATCGGTTCCATCCCGCTGTCCTCATACAGCGCACCCAGCATCGCTTCAAACATATCGGCAATGATCGAATCCCGCTCGCGGCCGCCGGTTTTTTCCTCACCCACGCCCAGCTTCAAGAAGGAATTGAGCTGCAGCTGCCGGGCATAGATCGCTAACGCCTCCTCGCACACCAGCTGCGCGCGGAAGGTCGTCATGTGTCCTTCGTCCAGCGGCGGATCCAGGCGGAACAATTTATCCGAAACCCACAGCTGCAGTACCGCGTCGCCCATGAATTCCAGGCGCTCGTTATCATGTTTCAGCTGCTTATGTTCATTGACATACGAGGAATGCACAAAAGCCTGCTCGATCAACCGGCTGTCTTTGCAATGAATTCCTCGTGCTTCAAGCCATTCGCATATTTTCATTTTTTTCTTCCTTTCTGATTCTCTTATTTTATTATATCGTGATTAATCCATATAAGAAATAGCGGATTCATTTTCTTTCCGGATTTTAGTTAACAACGACTGAAACTCCGCATTGTCCGGATCGTTCAGAATTCGCACCGCATCCTGCCGGGCAGTCTGAATGATCTTGGTATCGGCGACCAGATCGCCTAAAATCAGGCCCGGCACCCCGCTTTGACGAGTGCCCAGCAGCTCGCCTGGTCCGCGTTGTTCCAGATCCTTCATCGCGATCTCGAAACCGTCCGTCGTCTGTTCCATGATTTTCAAGCGGGCCAGACTTTCCGGATCCTTGCTTGCGGTCAGCAAAAAACAATAGCCCTGCCGGCGGCCGCGGCCAACCCGGCCGCGCAGCTGATGAAGCTGCGACAGACCGAAACGGTGCGCGTCGTAAATCACCATGCAGCAGGCGTTGACGACGTTGACGCCGACCTCGATGACCGTCGTCGACACTAAGATCTGCGTCGTATTGGCCTCAAAATCGAACATCGCCCGTTCCTTTTCCTCGCTGCTCATGCGCCCATGCATCAGCCCCAGCTTAGCCTTGCCTGAAAAGACTTCGCTTAAACTTTCAAAAATATCAAGCACGTTGCGTCCATCGAAGTTTTCATTTTCCTCGATCGCGCTGCAGACGATGTAAATCTGGCCACCCTGTTCCAGCTGGTCCAACAGCTGCGGCATGATCGTGCGCAGGCTGTTTTCCTCCACCAACCGAGTCTGAATCGGTTTGCGACCCGGCGGCATCGTCATGATCGTCGAGATATCCATGTCGCCGTAGAGCGTCGCGGCCAGCGTCCGCGGGATCGGCGTTGCGCTCATCAACAGAAAGTCGACCTTCTCGCCCTTTTCCTTTAACGCGCGGCGTTGTTCCACACCGAAGCGATGCTGTTCGTCGGCGACAACCAACCCCAGTTTGGCAAACTCCACTTCCTTTTGAAAGAGCGCGTGCGTGCCGGCGACCAGATTCAGCGTTCCGTCCTTCATCGCCTGCAGCACTTCTTTTTTCTTTGCCGAAGGCAGCGACGAACAAAGCACATCGATCTTGATCGGCAGACCGGCGAAAAGCTTCTTTAAGGAAACGGCGTGCTGACGGGCTAAGATTTCCGTTGGCGCCATGATCGCCCCCTGATGACCGCTGAGCACACAAGCATACAAAGCCAGCGAAGCGACCAGGGTTTTGCCGCAGCCGACGTCGCCCTGGATTAACCGATACATGATTTTATCGCTGCCCATGTCGGCCAGAATATCCCGCACCGCTTTAAACTGATCCGGAGTCATCGCGAACGAGAGATGATTCGCCAGCGCGTACACCTGTTCAGCATCAAATTGCTTGGCTTTCTTCGTCACGGTTTCGGTCTGTTGCCGGTGAATCATCTCCAGCACAAGATGAAATTTCAAAAACTCCTCGTATTTCAGCGTCCGCGTGGCCTGGTAGACCTCATCCATGGAGCGTGGAAAATGCAGGCAGCGCAGCGCCGTCTTTTTTGGCAGCAGGCGGTATTGTGCCTGAAGCGAAGGCGGTACGAGTTCTTCAATATGTGATTGAGCGGTGATGAAAGTTTTTTTGATAATTTCCTGCATCATCTTCTGCGTCATGCCTTCCTTTAAAGGATAGACTGGCGTAACGCCCAGCTGTTCCTGCAGCGGTTGCGAGTTGTACGTCGTGGCTGTGATCTTGTTTCCGCCCTGGTAATAACCGATCACCGTCACACGCTGGCCCACCGTCAGATTACTGGCCCAGGGGCGGTTGAATATCGTGATCTCAAAGCAATCGTCGTCATTTTCCAACTGGAACTTCGTCATCGTCTTGCCGCCGCGAATCCGCATCGTCCGCGCCGGCCGCACAATCTGCCCTTCCAGAATAACCTCGCTTTTCACCTGCCATTGATCATAAGGAATCACCTCACGGCTTTGATAGCGCAGCGGCACGCACATCAGAATCGCGTCGCTGTCGGTCAGTCCCATTTTCTCTAACAGATCGGTCCGCTTCGGGGTCATTTTCAACTGTTTTAACGTCAGCGCCATCGGTTCTTCCTCCTTTCAAACAAGAATAGCTTTATTATACCTTATTTTTCAAGTCAGCGCCAAGCGAACTTGAAAATCTCTGACAGACTTCGTTCTTGACGCTTGCTTTCCTTCAGGCAAAAAACCGGCCTTGCCGATCTGCTTCAAGGGACAAGCAGAGGCAATGCCGGTTTCCGATATGTTAATTTTCATATTGCCTGCATCTGTTCGGTGGTTGATCTCCGTACTTTTTCAGGCATCAAGCGCGGTTTTCTTACATTTCGCGGTGAGCCGCCAGCTTGCCGGCCAGCCGGCCGAAAGTCACAGACCGGCCAGCCGCGCAGCCCGCCAACAGATTTGGATAACTGCCGTCAAAGTAACCACCGGAACAATCTCCGGCAACGTACAATCCTTCTATTGGAGTTCCCTGCGGCGTCAGTGCGTTCATGTGGGTATCGATCTTAATTCCATCCAGCGTGCAGATGAAGTAGCCGCCGCTCATGCGTACGCCTTCAAACGGGGCCTGACGCAGCGCAGACAAACGGAACGATTCCTTGCCGAAATCCTCGTCCTGCTGCTTATCCGCTAATTCGTTGTACCGTTCCACCGTTGCCTTCAGTGCTTCCCGCGGCAGTCCCAGCTTATCCGCCAGTTCCTCGATCGTATCCGCGGAAACAACGATTCCTTGTTCGCGGTACTGACTCATGAACACCGCTTCGTTGAATTCCAGCGGCCACACCGACTCCGCGCCGTTAGCGTGCGGAAACATCCGGCTGCAGCCGTGAGTATCAAAGCGTTCCATGTCCTGAATATAATTAGCGTCCCAGAGCATCGCGTAGGTCATGCCTGGCAGATTAAAGGCGTCGTGCAGGATATGATCGTAACAGCCGCTTTCATTGGTAAAGCGCTGACCGTTGAGATCGACCTTCAGGAACGGCTGAGAACCCATCCAGAACAGCACGCCCTGTTCGTCGCAGCCGGTCTGGTCCGGTTTGACAGCGCCCCGGTCGAACAACATGCCGGCATGGGTTTCATCCATTGCCGCCCCGGCCCACAGGCATGCTTTGATCCCGTCGCCTGTACTGCCCGGATAGGAATAGTTGATATTGGTCATCTTTACAGTTTCCGGCTGCAGCGCCTGAAGCATGTCCTTGTTCAAACTGTAGCCGCCGGTGCAGACGATTACGCCCTTAGCCGCGTTGTAGCGGGCATAGCCGCCTTCCACCGCCGCGAACAGGCCGACGACCTGTTCGCCGTCTTTGATCAGCGAGGTCAGTGCCGTATTGTAATGAATCGTCAGTCCCAGACTTTGACCGTAATCCTTTAAGATCTTGGCGGTCACGCCTTCCGCGCCCTGGGTATCGCTCATCTGCAGCGAATGGCCGACATCGTAAATCGGATAGCGGACTGTTTTGCTGTGGTCATCGACTTCATGACGCAGGCGCAGACCGTTTTTTTCCAGCAGATCGCCATACCAGTCGATCGCTTCACCGGAATGCTCGGCCCAAACCTTAAACAGGCGCTGATCGCCGTAACCATTGGACTGACGATACATTTCCGTCATCACATCGAATGGATCCGGATTGTCGTTGTTTTCAATCTGTTGGCGGGAATTCACCGCCGCCAGCGTATCGCGGATTCCGGATCCGCCGTATTCCTCGCCGAATTTCTCAACTAAGATCGTGCTGGCGCCTTCCTCCGCTGCCGCGCAAGCCGCGAACAAGCCGGCTGTCCCGGCCCCGATGACTACAACGTCGCAATCATACGTCGCGACGATCTGGGATTCGTCGATAACCGGAGCACTGCCCAGCCAGTCAGTCGCGGAATTCTGCGGAATGTCCGTCGGCGTCGGTGTCGCCGCCGTTGCAGCGTTGGAATTGTCGTTAGCGCATCCGCCGAGCAGCCCCGCGGCCGCCATCCCCAGCGCGCCGGCTGCCGTGCCCTTTAAAAAGGCCCGGCGTGAAATTTGTTTTTGTTTCATTCTTTTCCCTCTTTTCTGATAGCCTTATCATAAATTCTGGGGCAGCACCAAGGTCAAGAGGGTAATTTGTGAATTTCTGCGTTCTTATTTGTGAATTGATAAGCATTATTGTGTGAAATCATCAAAAAAGTCTGGGGCTGGCCCAAACTTCCGTGGTTTTTGTTCATTTTCGCTTATTTTCCGCAGGATCAGAACCTTCTGTTTTACGGCTCGGCGGCTTTCCCTGAATATCCGCCGGCATGGTCATGATCAAACCGAATCAATTCAACTTTCAGCGCCGGCCTTGTCAGGCCGCAGCTATGCCGTCAATTCTGTTTCATCCTTCTCCATCAGACAATATAAGCGGATATAAAAGCCTTTCCGGCCGTCTTTGATCTCCGGCCCCATGACGAAGCCGAAGATTTCCTGTTGGAGCACAAACTGATGCTGCGCGGCATAGTCGAGCATGTCCTCGATATCCGCACGGGTAATCCGCAGAATATTCTCTTTGAAGATCACTTTGTAAAGATAGGTGCCGTCCGCGGTCTTATGAAGCTGATTGGAATGCGCGACGGTTTCGATCAACGGCTTGCAGCTGTCGATATACAACGGCAGATTCAGGCCCAGCTGGACCTGCGGCTGCGGCTTATCCAATTCGTCCAGATCGATGATCGTCATCAAGTCGACATGCGGCAGATACTGCATCGCTTCGCGGATCAGCTGCGTGTTTTTTCCCTTGGGATCAAAGCGCAGGTAAAAACATTCCCCTTCCCATTTTAACCGCAGCCGGTCAGCCGATTGGATCTCCGTGCGGTACACCGACTGGATAAACCGCAAATAACCCAGTGATGCTTCGATCTGTTCCTTCTGCCGTGCCAGCCCCGCGATGCAGCGCTCAAGAAACGCGGCATGATCCGGCACCTGCGAACCGGTGAGCGGCAGAATTTCCTCTAACGGAATGCCGGCCTGCTGAAACTTTTTAATCGACAGCACGATCGGAATCTGATCCTCCGTGTATTCCATGTATTGATTATCCTCGTTGCGGGCAATCTGAAGAATTCCGTTCTTTTCCAGATAACGCAGCGATTCCATGCTGACGCCAAAGGTTTTGGCAAACTGACTTCGCGTAAATTTCATAACCGGACCTCCTAAACGTATTGTACCGGCAATTTTGCAGCCTGTCCAGTTGACCTCTTTCGTTTCGGCGCACGGTCTTACTCATGGATCCGAAACGGAGTCAGGCGCATCACAATTTCATTTTTCTGATCCCCAGACGAAAGATCTATCGATTCCATCCGCTGATCAGACTCACAAAATCGCAATATTATGTATCTGGAATAAGCGAAGAAAGAAATCAATAAAACATTCAAAACAAATGCAAAACATGAAAAAATTTAAAAACGGAATGCAGAGATTTCCCGCATTCCGTCGATTTTCAGTTTCTGACAAGTTTAAACTTCAGACCTGCAATATTTACAACGTTGTCCCTTCGATTTATTCGACACCAAAGATAAACGAGTAGACAGGCTGACCGCCGGCCTGGATATCCGTTTCCACGCCGAACTGATCTTCGATGTAACGAGCAATCTGAGACGTTTCTTCCTCGCTGGCGTCTTCGCCCGCAAGCACCGTCACGATCTCTGAATTCCCGTCGAT
>NZ_GG657561.1:378774-385191 GCF_000157995.1 Holdemania filiformis DSM 12042 | reverse complement strand
CCGTCGATCAGGCTGTCCAGTAACCGCAGACACGCATCCATTTTATTCGGCGTTGAAATCACGATTGACTTCTCGGCGATGCCCATGTAATCCCCGGCTACGATCTCCATGCCATCGAAGGTTGTATCCTTGATCGCATAGGTGATCTGCCCCGTTTTGACATGCTGCAGCGCGGCGGTCATTTCCGCTTCGTTTTCTTCCGCGGAGACTTCCGGATTGAACATGATGCAGGCGGATAAGCCCTGCGGGATCGATTTTGTCTGCAGAACCCGGATATCCTGGTCTTCCATCACCGCCGCGGCCTGCTGCGCCGCCAGGATGATGTTGGAGTTATTCGGCAGGATGAAGATATGCTTCGCCTTGACCTTCTTGATCGCCGCGACAAAATCCTCAGTCGACGGATTCATCGTCTGCCCGCCGGAAATCACGACGTCGACGCGATATTCCTCAAACAGCTTCTTCAAGCCGTCCCCGGCCGCAACCGCAATCAAAGCGTAATCTTTTTCTTCCACCGGGGCTTCCGCTTTTTCCGGCAGTGATTCGTTCATGATCGTGTTGTGCTGTTCCTGCATGTTTTCAATTTTCAGCTTGACGAATTCACCGTAGCGCTGCGCGTAGTTCAGCGCGTCGCCCGGGGTCAGGGTATGCACGTGCACCTTGACCAGATCGTCATCCTGAACGACGACGATCGATTCGCCCAAGCGGGCCAGCGCCTTCTTCATCTTATCTTCGGTGAACGTAACCTGTCCCTGCTCGCTTAACCGCAGAATAAATTCCGTGCAGTAGCCGAATTCTTCATTTTCCAGCTCCATCGCCGCTTTAGCGGTGGTGCTTTCCTTTTCTTCCATGACGAACGGATGACCATCCATCGCCGCTTTAAAGCCTTCTAAAATAACGACCAATCCGGTTCCGCCGCTGTCGACGACGCCGACTTCCTTTAATACCGGAAGCAGTTCCGGCGTATTGGCCAGTGAAATCCGCGATTCATCGAGAATGCAGTTAAACACATCGTCGATCGACGCTTCCGGATGTTCCTTCATGTATTGCTCGCCGGCCGCGCTGGCTTCGCGGACAACCGTTAAAATTGTCCCTTCCACCGGGCGCATAACCGCCTTGTAGGCAACCTTGCTGCCATTGACGAACGCCGCCGCCAAATCCGCCGGAGTCAGCTCGCTCTTGCCTTCGATGGCCTGGTAAAAACCTCTGAAAATCTGCGACAGAATGACGCCGGAATTTCCCCGCGCTCCCATCAACAGCCCCTTCGACAAGGTCTTCGCCAACAAGCTGAGATCCTCGGTGCACGCCTGCATCGCTTCCTTCACGCCCGAGGTGAACGTCATCGACATGTTCGTGCCGGTGTCGCCGTCCGGGACCGGGAAAACATTCAGCGCGTCAATCGCGTCGTGGCGGTTGCTCAAATGAGCCGCTCCGCTGAGCAGCATCTCTTTAAAATCCGTTCCGTTAATTCTATTCATGATACCCTCCGATTAACCAATAACCCGGACACCCTGCACATAGACATTGACGGCCGCAAAATCCTGCTCCAGAGTTTTCTCAAGGACATACTTCACTTTCTTCTGTACTTCACTGACGACTTCCGATACCTTAACGCCGAAGCCGATGACGATATATAGATCCAATTCCATTCCCTTGTCGGTCTTTCTGACGACAACCCCGCGGGAATAGTTTTCTTTTTTCAATAATTCAGCCCAGCCGTCCTTCACTAACTTCTGAGAAGCCATCCCGACGACGCCGTAGCATTCGCTGACGACACCTCCGGCCAACGTTGCGATCGCTTCCTGCGAGATGTTGATATTTCCGTAGCTGGTTACCCGTTCTATGGACATGAACGATTCCTCCTTCGCTTTATTTATTATATCAAACTATTTGTACTTTTCAAATTTTACTCGGTTTCTGCGCCGTTTGTGTCAGAATTTTCATCTGATTCTCCCTCTGCGGGCGCGTTGGGATCCGCTTCGCCCGGACACAGCTGGGTGTAGGCGGACTTGGACATTTCATCGACGTAGATGCACGAGTTCGGTTTGTTGAGATTGGAAACGATGCTGTTGTACTCGCTGAGCACGTCCATCGAATAGTAGCTGGAAAAAAACTGGTTGCCGTCATGCATGATCAGCCGGATCATGTTGGGATCGTAGGAAACCTCATATTGCTGGATCTCTGAAATCAGCGAAATCATCGCCGCGGGCACATGGCGGAACGCCATCGCCAGATCGGCGCTCTGTTCTTCGCTTTGAAAGCCGACGATCAGCGGAATCCTTGCGATCAGGCCGGTCATCCGTTCATCCATCTTGACGACGGTTCCGTCCTTGAATAAAATTTCCGGTTCTTCGATGTAGCGGTAGCCGACCGGCTCCCGTTCTTCAATTTCAATCACGATCTGGTTGCCGCGCTCATGCCGCACTGAAGCCGAGACGATCAGCGGATACTGCTGCAGGGCATTTTTCACCTGCGGTGCAAATACCGTCAGCCAGCGCGACTGAGCTGTGATTCCCGCCAGCTCCAGCACGTCGGCACGGCTTAAGCTGACGTTGCCTTTAACGCTGACGGTTTTGATTAACGAAGCGTCGCTTGAATAATACGCCAGTCCCATCACGATCAGCGCGCAGACTAACGACGCCTTGAACAGCCGGCGTTTCTGCCGGCGGAAGTTTTTTTGTTCGGCCTGACGCCGCCGTTGTTCGATCAACAAATCTACCGAGTTTTTGTTTTCGTCCGGTTTGACCGGCGCCGGTTTGCGGATCACCAGTTAAACTTCTCCACTTCCAGAATCAGTTCCTCACCGTATTGACGGCGCACCTGTTCCTGAATTTCCTCGACCAGTTCAATAAAATCCCGGGCCTTTCCCTGTTGATCGTTGACGATGAAATTGACGTGCTTCTCGCTGACGGAAACCCCGCCGACACGGCGGCCGCGGTAGCCCAGCTCATCGATCATCTGCCAGGCCTGGCGATCCTTGGGATTGCGGAACACGCTGCCGGCGCTCGGCTTATCCAACGGCTGCGATTCCATCCGCCGCTGACGCCGGCGGTCCATCAGATCGCGGATCTCCGTCTGATCCTGTTTTGTCAAATGAAACCGGACGGCCAGAATCACCCAGTCGGGATGACTTTGGAAAATCGAAGTCCGATAGCCAAAGCCGCACTCAGCCGGACTTAACCATTCGCAGCGTCCTTGCCGCAGCACGAACACCTCGCTGACGACCTCAGCCATGCAGCTCTTATACGCGCCGGCGTTCATAAACGCCGCGCCCCCGACCGTGCCGGGAATGCCGCTGGCAAATTCCAGTCCGGACAGCGAATGCTTCATCGCTTCATACGACAAAGCGATGATCGAACAGCCGGCCTCCGCCACTACCGTCTGGCCGTCGAAATAAAAGTCGCCGTGATAGCGGTCAAGCTTGAGTATCACGCCTTCGTAATCGTTGTCGGAGCATAACAGATTGCTCCCCTTGCCGAAGATTTTATACGGAATCCCCTGCTTGGCTAACAGCCGCAGTACCTGCGTCAGCGCCAGCATTGTCTTGGGATAGACGACCGCACGGGCATTGCCGCCGATGCGCAGTGTCGTCAGCGTCGACATCGGAACATTTTCCGTCACATCGCCATAGCACCGCAGTCTTTCCAAGCTGTTTCTCATTGTTAGAATCACCTTTTATCCTTGTTGGATCCAGTTGTATATCTGTTCGCTGGCATCCGGATGTCCCAGCCGCTTCGCAGCCGTCCGCATGCTTTCCAAACGGATCGGATCAAAAACAACACTCTCTATTTTTGCGGTTATTTCCCCTTCTGTCAAGTCTTTTTCTTCGATCATGAGCGCCGCCCCCGCGCTCTGCAGCGCTTTCGCGTTGAGCACCTGATGGTTGTTGGGAACGTAAGGGCTGGGAATGATGATCGCCGGAAGACCTAAAACCGTGATCTCCGCAGCCGTCGTCGCTCCCCCGCGCACCACCGCCAGATCGGCGTTGACCATGACCTTGACCCCGTCGATATACGGGACTACCTTGATATTGGCACATTCCAGATGCTGCGCGCGGACTTCCTCATAAGCCGCCCGGCCGGTAACATACAATACCTGATAGGATTGGCCGGCCATCTGCTTCAGCGCTTTGACCATGACGGCATTGACGCTTTCCGAGCCCAGCGAGCCCATCACAACGACGACTAACGGCCTGGCCGGATCCAGACCCAGCTGCCGCACCACGTTGGGATCGCGCTGCGCCCGGGCCGCCACACTGGCCCGCGGATTGCCGAGGATCCGGGTTTTCTGCGGCGGAAACTGGTCTAAGTTTTCAGGATAGCAGCCGACGATCTGATCGGCATATTTCGCCAGAAAGCGGTTCGCTTTGCCGGCATAGGAATTTTGTTCGTGAAGCATCGTCGGGACATGCGCGAAGTGCGCGGCCAGAATCACCGGCGCGCTGATATAGTTGCCAAAGCCGATCGCGTAATCCGGGCGGAACTGCCGCACAATCTTCCGGCAGGCGAAATACGCCTGGGCCAGCTGCATGACGGCCTGAACCTTCGCCAGGGCTGAACCATTCAGCCCTTTGGCCTTAATCGCTTCAAACGCATAGCCGGCCTTGGGAATCTCTGTCGACTCCATCCGTTCCGCCGTGCCGACAAACAGGATTTCCGTTTGCGGATCTTTTTCCTTCATGGCGTCGGCCAGCGCCAGCGCCGGATAGATATGACCGCCGGTACCGCCGGTCGCAATTAATACGCGCATTGCGTTTCACTCCTTTTTCATTTGCTTTTTTGCCTGCCTTATTATAGCATACATCGTCCGCCGCGCCCACCCGCATCTTGCCTTTAGGCCTTGGCGATACTCATTAAGATGCCCAGCGAGGCCATGATCATCACTAACGAGCTGCCGCCGTAGGACATCAAGGGCAGCGTGATCCCGGTGACCGGAAACAGACCGACGACGACGCCGAGATTGATCATGACCTGAATTGCGAACAAACTGACGATGCCGACCGCGACATAGCACAGAAACGGATCGTGAGCGTTCTTGGCGATCCGGACACCCTCCAGAATGATCAGCAGATAAATAATAATGATCAGCGAAGCACCAATCCAGCCCAATTCCTCCGCCGTGATCGCGAAGATGAAATCGGTCTGCGGTTCCGGCAGATAAAAGTGCTTCTGCATCGACCGGTTCAGTCCGGCTCCCAGCAAGCCGCCCGGGGCGATCGCAAACAGCGACTGGATGATCTGGAAGCCGCTGCCTAACGGATCCTGCCACGGATCAAGAAAGGAAACGATCCGCGCCATCCGGTACGGCGCCGCCAGAATCAAGCCGGTCAAGCCTGCCGCGCCCAGCAGTCCCAGACGGATAAAATACTTAAACGGCGCGTCCGCCGCCAGCACGATCACAACGATGCTGCAGACCATGACCAATCCGCTGCCGAAATCCGGCTGCAGAAGAATCAGTCCGAAACCCAGCATGGTTAAAAACAGCGGCACTAACAAATCCCGGCGCAGACTTTTAATCCGGTCTTTGGAAGCCAGATAATCCGACACCGAGAGAATCAGCGCCAGCTTAAAAAATTCCGAGGGCTGGATCAAAAAGCTGCCGACGCCGAACCAGCTGCGCGAGCCGTTGCGCTGCACGCCCAGTCCTGGAATCAGCACCAGCGCCAGAGCGATATAACAGCCGATCAGAATCGGCTTCTGTTTTTCCCGCAGCTTTTGAATATTCAGCCGGCTGGTCAAATTCATCGCGACTAAGCCCAGCCCGGCAAACAGCGCCTGACGCTGGACAAAATACCAGGGGTTGTGATATTTGAACTCCGCCCAGTACACCGAGCTGGAGGCGATCATGATCAACCCGGCGGCCACCAGCGTCAGCACTTCGATCAAAAGCAGCCTGTTTTTTCGATGGAACATAAAAAAGTCTCACCTCCCATACAGCGTATGCGCAGAGAAAGTGAAACTTGATGTCAAATCAGGAAGCGGGCGTCAGCCGGCGGGAAATCCGGTTGCCGAAAATCCAGGTCAGCTGCGGATTAGGAAACAGGAGGAACAGGCCCAGGACGACCCATTCGACCCCAATCCAGCCTGAGGGCAGACACAGTTCCAGCACCGGCGGCACGATCTGGCATTCCGCCCAGAACAGGCCGATATAAATCGCCATGCAGCTGACAAAATAAATCGCATGATGAATCAGCTTCATCGTCCTTCACCTCTTTCTTTTCATTTTCCGTTTTCGTTTCCGCCAAAAACGTTTTCAGCGTATCGAAACCTGCGCCGTTATTATATAATACATAAAGATAGAAAACAATCGAACGGGAGGAACAGATCATGAAAACGGCATGGGTATTGTGTGGCGGCGGTTCGCGGGGCGCCTATGAAATCGGAGTGTGGCAGGCGTTAAGCGCGGCCGGCCTGGCCCCGG
>NZ_GG657561.1:369787-377700 GCF_000157995.1 Holdemania filiformis DSM 12042 | reverse complement strand
TTGCCGTAGCGGAATGAAATCCGGGGAGGCAATTTCTTTTTTATTTATTTAAAATGGATTGGGAACAAAACAGAGTTCTGGTTTATTACTCAGCGTGCTCCAGCGCCAGCGTCTTCGTTGTGATATCACAGACCTCCGCTGGTCCATAGTACTGGATAGCGCCCGGATAAACGAAGCTGGTTTCAACAGCCCATTCTTCACGGTGAGCTTCAAAGAACTTAAACGGTTTGCCATCCAGCTCAACAAGCGCCTTCTTGATTACCGGCTTGTCTTCGCCGTGTCTTCTTTCGATGTTCATCATCTTCGTGATCGGCATCCCGCCTGCCGTCCATTCGCTGGCCGGCTTAGACAGGTTGGAGATTTTTGACAGATAGCCGTTGTAGCCGTACTGGATCAGCATGAACGCATTATAGCCCAGGGAGTAGCAGTAGTCCGAGTCAAAGTTGGACGGGAATGCGCATCGACCTTCATATCCTAAGAAATGATGGAGCGGGCTGAATTTTCCCTTATAGGTTCCGGCTTTCTTTCTTTCATCCAGTTTATCCTTGACTAACGCCGAGAATAATTTTTCCGATTCAATCAGGGAAACCTGAACATTGCCGTGCGGGTCGCGTTCCAGGAACAGCTGCTGCTGGATGTTTTCCGGCAGGATCGCAAAGACGCCCATTGATTCTTTCGTCAGACCTTGTTCGATGAACGCATACTTTTCACCCCACGTCGCCAGCGCGTTGAACGCGTCAGCCTTGCTTCCGGCGAGAAGTTCATTGATTTCCTGGATTAACGCAGAGAATTCAGGAACAAATTCAACAACGCCTTCCGGGATGATCGCAACGCCGAAGTTCATGCCCTTTGCCGCACGCTTTTCAACGGAATCCGCAATGTAATCCGCAATCTGCGACAGCGACATTTTCTTTTCCGATACTTCTTCGGAGATCAGACAGATATTCGGCTGGGTTTCCAGCGCGCATTCCAGAGCGACATGGGAAGCGGAACGGCCCATGACTTTGATGAAATGCCAGTATTTCTTCGCGGAATTCGCGTCTCTTTCGATGTTGCCGATGATTTCGCTGTAAGTCTTGGTCGCAGTGTCAAATCCGAACGAGCATTCGATATCTTCGTTCTTCAGGTCGCCGTCGATCGTCTTCGGGCAGCCGATAACCTGAACGCCGGTGTCATGCGCCGCAAAGTATTCAGCCAAAACCGCCGCGTTGGTATTGGAATCGTCGCCGCCGATGATAACGATTGCCGTAATTCCATGCTTCTTGCAGACATCCGCAACGATCGCGAACTGTTCGTTCGTTTCCAGCTTCGTTCTGCCGGAACCGATGATATCGAATCCGCCCGTGTTGCGGTACTGGTTGATGTAGGCATCGTCAAAAATCAGATAGTCGTCTTCAATCAAACCGATCGGACCGTTCTTAAAGCCATAGAGAACATTTTCTTTATTTGCGGCTTTTAATGCGTCATATAAACCGCAGATGACATTGTGTCCGCCCGGAGCCTGACCGCCGGAAAGAATAACACCGACGACTTGTTTCTTCGCCTCCGCCGTGTTCTCGCCCTGGACAAATGTAATTTCCTTTTTGCCGTATGTGTTTGGAAATAAGCGTTTAATTACTTCCTGATCGGCTGCGCTTTGAGTTTCTTCGCCTTCCTGAACCCCGATATTGGCAATACCATGTCTCAGCATGCCTGGAAGTTTCGGTGAATACTCATATCTAGCAGATTGTAGTGATGAAATTTTCATAGTTAATCTCCTTCTCATCTTAGATACATCGTAATTTTAAGATATTTAACCTGAAAAGTAAACCTGTATTCGCGTGTTCAGCATGACAAAAGACACAAAAACGGAACATTCAGAAGATTTGATCTCTGGGGTCCAATTTCCCACGGTTTATTCAACAGAAAGTTCATTCATAAAGGATAACCGAATACGCAATTTAAAGCACAGAAATAGGCATTTTCCCATCGACAATAAAGAGCCCAGACAGGAAAGTTGACTGCCGGGCTTTAATTATCCGGTAGTATTTCTCGATCTGGTGCTGACTTTATTATAATATAAAGATAAACTATTCATGAAATAAGTTCTCAGACAAATTTAACGGATTTAAAGAGGTTCGATGTCATTATGAATTGGAAATTACCGCTTGTTTTGCATGATCCAAGATGACTCAATGATAAATTCAGCATTCAATAACGATCGTCATCCTGATGTCTATAAAGAGTTACGAACGTCAATTATAAAAGATCAGAAAAATTATCCTCAGATTTTTTATGCATGAATTGTGCGCAAATTTAAAAAAAACAAAAAAAGCCTTTTACTAAAGGCTTTCACGATAAAGTGGCAGGGGTGGAGAGAATCGAACTCCCATCAAAGGTTTTGGAGACCTCTGTTCTACCATTGAACCACACCCCTAAAAAAAATGGTGACTCGTACGAGATTCGAACTCGTGAATGACGCCGTGAAAGGGCGCTGTGTTAAGCCACTTCACCAACGAGCCATTTTTTCGATTGCTTTGTAATAATAGCATAAACCATTTATGATTTCAACAAAAAAATAAAAACGAAGATAAATTTTTTGTGTTTTGTGAATTGAAAAAGTGAACAGTAATCTGCGAAAAATTCTAAATAGGAAAAATTGTGATCGTTTCCACTCTGATTTCCATCGCCAGTTCTTTAAAGAGACATTAAATAATGAAAAAAAGAAAAGACGTAAAATCCTAAAAAATAATGGAAGTGAACATTCTGAATAAAACCTTGATATTTTCCGAATAAAATTTTTCTATAAATTAATATCTTTGCATTTTACGCTCAAACGGGCTGATCAGAATTAGTCTGCTTTTCTTTTTAACCATAAACTCACATATTCTGTCAATAGGATTAATGTATTCCTTTAATGAAAGAAATACAATTGACTCTTTCCCTTCACCTTTGTCATGAAGTCTTCATTGTTTTCATTGGCTCACGCATTGTTTTCTTGTCCCGTTGCCGATATAATTAGGCTGTGGTTCAACACCGAGAAAAGAAAGGAGTCGTATGAAGACCGAACTTCATACATGAATCAGATGAGTAAAAAAAGAAAAGCGAAAAAATCCGGAATTTCAGCCGGAGCGCTGAGCGGCATCATCCTGGTGATGGTTCTGGCCGGCGCCGGGATTACCGGTACGCTGGCGCTCAATTCAATCTATCGCGGGCCGTACAAAGCGTATACGCAGCATTTGCTGGAAACGATGGAGGAAGGCAGTCTGCAATACAAAGCCGCGGAGTTGTTCTATTCCAAGGCAGAACTGGACGCAATCCGCAATCCGCAGCTGAGCGACGCGAGTCAGGAACCGTCTGCGCCTGAAAGCGCGGATCTGAATGAGATTGAAATCATCGATCTGAAAGGGACGACCTTTGAAGGCAAGCTGATGATCGTTCACGACCCGTCCCGCGTCTTTGTCGCCTGCAACCCGAACATGGATTCCGGAGCGCCGGGCTATTCCGTCGAAAAATACATCGAGCTGAACGACGCGATCGCCGGGATGAACGCCGGAGGCTTTGAGGATGCCGGGGGCAATGGCAACGGCGGCACCGCTTACGGCATCGTCATTCATGACGGCAAGCTGATCAGCGGCAGCCCGAGTGAATTCACGCCGGTCATCGGCATCAACAACGCCAACCAACTGGTCGTCGGCGACATGACCGCCCAGCAGGCGCTGGACTATGATATCCGCGATGCTGTTACCTTTGGTCCGGTCTTTATCAAGAACTGGGAAGTCGTCTTTGAATCAGGCCGGCACCCGGGACTCAATCCGCGTACCGTCATCGGTCAGCGCTACGACGGCGCGTTCCTGTTGATGGTGCTGGACGGCCGGCAGCCGAGCAGCTTCGGCTCCACCTATCAGGACATCATCGACATCATGCAGCAGTATGACGCCGTCAATGCCGCCAATCTGGACGGCGGCAATTCCACCGTCATGGTTTATGACGGGGAAACCCTGAACACTACCGTATCGATTAAAGGCGACCGCCGTGTGCCAACCGCCTTTATCGTGAAATAGGAGAAACCATGATGAGTAAAAAACAAGGAATTCCAACAGGTACTGCCCTGGCCATGATCGGACTGATCCTGGTGATTGTCATCGGCGCTTCCGCCGGTGTGCTGGCTTTAGTCAACACCAAAATGAGCGCGTATGAAAAGACGACGCCCAACGCCGCATTGGAAGCGTATATGAAACAGATTGAAAAGCAGGATTACACTGAATTATACGAACAGTTCCAAACCCGCACCGGCAGTCTGAGCAGCGAAGCTGACTTCAGCACCGCGATGAATACGATCTACAGCGATGTCGATTTTAAAGATCTCAGCTATGTGAAAGACGACAAGTCCGCGGAAGGCTATGAAGGCACCTACGGCGTCTATTCCGGCGGCAAGAAAGTGTCGACGTTGGATCTGCGCAAAGAGAACGAAACCTGGAGGGTGGAAACCGTCATGCAGAGTTCCGGCAACCTGAGCTACCTGATCGACGCTCCGGCAGATGCGCAGGTCAAGGTCAACGGCATTTCGTTAGGCAGCGACTACGTCAAGGAAAGCAACGTTCCAGCCGGCACCTACGACCGGTACAAGACCAGCTCCGCCGCTCCGACTGTCACCCGTTATGAAATCAGCGAGCTGATGTCTGAGCCGGAGATCACCGCCGAGGGTTATGTCGTTGTGAAAGATGCCTACGAAGAACGTTTCTACGTCGGCAAGGCTGCCAGCGGCGACGTCAAGAGCGCTGGTGAAAAAACGATGACGGCGATTGCCGAAGCGGCGGCCCGCTATGCCACTGGAGACGGCGGTCTGGGAACGCTGACCGGCTACTTCCTGTCCGGCAGCGAATTTGCCACTAAGATCCGTACAATGGACAACCAGTGGTACACTGGTCATGCGGGCGTCAAGTTTGAAAACGCCGAAGTGCTCGATCTGATTCAGATTGGCGATAACGATCTGGTCGGCAAGATCATCTTCGATTACACTGTCTTAAGCAATACCTATGGCAACCGCACCTACCACTGCGGCTATCAGATCGTCCTGACGCGCAGCTCCGGCAGCTGGAAAGCGATCGACCTGATCGTCAACAACGATCTCAACCCCGCCAACGACTAATCAAACAAAACACTCAAAAAGCGACAAATGTCGCTTTTTTTGATCACTCAGCTGTGGTACATTATAAGTAATGAAAGCCCTTTACAAAGGAGGAACAACTATGATTGATTATACAGAAGGTTCAGGGAAACAGTATCACATCGGCGTCGGTCCTGGTGAGGTCGGGCGTTACGTCCTGCTGCCGGGCGATCCGAAGCGCTGCGCCAAGATTGCGGCGCATTTTGACAATCCGGTGCTGGTTGCGGATTCCCGCGAATTCGTCACTTATACCGGCGAACTGGACGGCGTAAAAGTCAGCGTCACTTCAACCGGAATCGGCGGGGCCTCCGCTTCGATCGCGATGGAGGAACTGCATGCCTGCGGCGCGGATACGTTCATCCGGGTCGGTACCTGCGGCGGCATGGATCTAGACGTCAAAGGCGGCGACCTCGTCATCGCCACCGGTGCGGTCCGTTTTGAAGGCACAAGCAAAGAATATGCGCCGATTGAATATCCAGCGGTCGCGAATTTCCAGATTGTCAACGCGCTGGCGCACAGTGCGGCGAAGCTGAACCTGCCTTATCACGTCGGCGTCGTTCAGTGCAAGGACGCCTTCTATGGGCAGCACAAGCCGGAAGAATTGCCGAACCATGAGGAACTGCTGCGCAAATGGGATGCCTGGGTACGGATGGGCTGCCTGGCCAGCGAAATGGAATCGGCGGCGTTGTTCATCGTCGGCGGATATCTGCGCTGCCGCGTCGGCTCGGTTTTCCTGACAGTCGCTAACCAGCAGCGGGAAAAAGCCGGACTGGAAAACATTCAGCATCACGATACCGAAGCCCCGATCCGCGCGGCTATCGAAGCGCTGCGGGAACTGATAAAAGCTGATCAGAAACAGTCGGTTTAACTGAGGATAAAGGCTTATCCCGCTGCGTTAAACTGGATGCGGCAGGCTTCATACCAACAAAGTAAAACAGAGAGAATAAAGGGATCCGGCATCAATCCGAATCCCTTTTTGTTAATTTAGGCAGACCCTTTTCCTGATCTTAATATGACGCTTAAGCCGCGCGCTTTAACGCCTGGATCCGGGTTTTCAGCTCGTCCTTGACTTCCAGTTCTTCCGCCTGATCCAGCACGACAAGCAGCTGCGGCGCGATGCCCTTCAACGGGGTCTGCGCCAGTTTCACCCAGCTTTCCAGCGTGTCCAGCGCGTAGGTCCGGCAGCTGATCACCGGACACAGCAGAGCGCAGCGGATAAACGCCTCGCCCTTGCCCGGATACAGCCGCAGCGACTGCAATACTGCGGCCAGCGCATGGAAATCCTGATAATCCTTCCCCAGTCCCAGCACATCCGCCGGGCCGCTTGCCATCGTATCCAGCGGCAGGCAGTCGGCATACAGCGCGAGAATCTCATCGCAATCCTTTTCCGAAGCCATCAGCAGCCGTGCGGCCATGCAATGCTCGATTGGATTCTGTTTCAGCCAGGTCATCGCCTTTTCTTCATACGGGATGCTCAGCTTCAAAGCTTCTTCAAACCCTTTGCCCTGCTCCATCGCCGTGCTGACCGTGACGTAGCATTCCGATGATTTTAACAACTCCAAACATTGATTCTTAATCTCCGGCAGCTTAACCTGTTCACCGTCAATATACTGGGCGATCGCGATCAGGTTCTGCACCGTCGCCAGCGTCATCGGGAAATGCTCAGCCTGCTTCAGATAACCGGCAAACAACCCTTCCCGGTCCTCAATCTCCGAAATTCCCGCGACCGGGCCTTCTGCCATCAATCCGTCGATGATCAGCGTGATTCCCGCCCAGTCTTCCTGAGATAAATCTTCACGAACAATCTGATCGGCCAAATCACATTTTTTCGCCACGGTCAATGCTGAATAAGCTGGTGCGACATTGTTTTCACAGCCATGATCCAGCAGCCATTTTTTTATCAGCCGGTTGGCGGGATCGATCTGATTCACACAATGAATCCGGCCCCACCCGTGTACCTTCTGCATCAGGTCGAAAATTTCATCATTTCCGCCTGTCCAGCTGCGCATGATGAACAGACAGTACAACGTGAATTCATTGCACAACGCAAGCGCGCGAATCACTTTTTTCAGCGCTTCCTGCTTATCTGTATTTAAGAGTTCCATAATCGCCAGCCCCAGCTTGATCAACTCCGGATCCGACGAAGTCATAATGCAGCGGATCGCAAAGCCGGAAAGTTTTCCCGGATCCAGCTCCTGGTGATGTTCATAGATCCACTTGTGCAGAGCGTCAATGACTTCGATCACGCTGTGCTGCGCCAAGGCAGCCGTTAGCTGCGTTTTCCCAGCTTCTTCCTGGCCCTGGCTGATAAGCAGCAGCGCCTGACAGACAGGCTCAATATCGACTTCTTTCGGTTGAGTATGGTATAACTTAATGCCGTCCATCGCCCCATCGGCGAAGATCAGCTTATTTTGTGCTTTTTCTTTCGGCAGCGAAAAATCTTTCGGCAGTGTCCCCTCCGGCGTCAATGCCTCGGCGATCAGTTGAAATAAAGCCTTTTCCGGCTGGTTTTCACTCATGTGTCAATCTCCTTCAATTCATATTCAAAAGCGCTGTCAGCGCTTCTTCCGTTTTATTGTACCATAGTTTACCAGCTCTGTCTGCGTCGGCTGCGACACATTCATGATGAAATTCCTCACATCCTGTGTACCTTTGTCTTTATCCGCAAAGTTTTTCTCATCGGAAATTTCCGATAGGAAAACCCTTTTTCCAGCAGCAGTGTATAGAGTAAAGACGCAAGCTAGCGATCAAGAAAAAATCATTG
>NZ_GG657561.1:345925-369518 GCF_000157995.1 Holdemania filiformis DSM 12042 | reverse complement strand
AAACGGCGCGTTAATCGTCCAGCAGGATTATGCGGCGGCGCTGGATCTGTGGGCGAATCTCAGGATTGAAGACGTGATGCAGGATGGTTTTGATTTAGAGCTCAGCGCGATCATGGAAAACAAACAGAAAATCGCCCCCTTCCTAAAAAAATACATCAACGCCAAAGGGGCGGACAACACACCGTTAAAAGAAATGATCGCCCGGCTGGTCGACGAAGAGAAGCTGCGCCGCTCGCCGATTGATTTCGGACTGGTCACCGTGCGTTATCCTTCGCTTCAGGCGGTGGAGCTGACGAAAGCGCAGATTCCCGAAGGCCGGATCAAGGATTATCTGATCGCGACTGCTTCGTGTTTTCCGGCTTTTCCGGTTTATGAGTTCGACGGGCAGCAGTATATCGACGGCGGATATCAGGACAACCTGCCGATCGCGCTGGCGCTGAGGATGGGCGCAGACCGGGTGATCGCCGTGAATCTGCATTATCAAAGTCCGATCCATCCGACGCTGGAAAAGCTGCCGCAGGTCGCCGTGATTTCCCCTTCCCGCGAGCTGGGCTCGTTCCTTTCGTTTGATCCGGAGCTTTTAAAGCGCAACCGCGAGCTGGGGCTGCTGGACGCGCGGAAATTTCTCGGTCAGCTGATCGGAGAGCGTTTCGTCTTTTCTCCGCTGAACGCTTCGCTGCGTGCTCTGGCAGAGCGGATGCTGCGCGAGCTGACCTTATTCCAATGTCAGCTGGACGATTCCGATCATCCGTTCATCGACACGCTGTGGCCGCAGAACGTGCTGCTGGACAGAGTGCTGAAAATCAAGGGCGATACCGCAGAAACGGTCTTGGTGCGGATGATGGAAAACGGCGCGGAATTCATGAAAAAAGACCCCCAGATGCTCCTTGATCCGCAAGCTTTCCTGATCGAGCTGGCCGGCTATTTCAACGCTGGATCGCCAGCCTTGGAAACCGAACGCTCGCTGTATCAGAGCCTGCTGCAGCAGACCACGAAACAATCGTTATTAACGCTGATCGGCAAAGCGGACCGGATTACGCTGTGCCGCAGTTTGTGCGATCAGATGCTTCATCAACAGACCGCGCTGCTTCAGCAGCTGCACTGGCTTGCCCCGATGATGCCGCAGGAAGTGCTCGTCAGCTGGTTCGCGGCGTTTCTCGTGCGGGAATTCAGACTCGATCCTATCTGCCAAGAGGCCTGACATCCAACATAGCTCTGGTTGGCGTTAACTTTTAACCGTTCGGAAAGCGAATTGCTTATTCTTACAGAACGGAAACTTTCCGTTTCATCGCGATATCACAATCTATTGAAAAAGTCTGACCGCCGGAATGATTCCGGATTCTGCCAGACTTCTTTTTTATCTTGCCAAGCTTGTTTTTTCGTCAGCCGTTGCGCTCCGGCAGCGGGATCCGGGTATAAAATTCCACCTCGTCCTCATGATCGATCCGCGCCTGATTTTTAAGCTGAACCCGCAGTGAAGCCGGATTGTCTTTATGACAGGACAGATAGACCTCTTCCTCCCGGATCAACTTCGCGGCTTCCTTGACCGCCAGCGCTAAGCCGCGCGTCGCATAGCCTTTTCCCCGATAAGCAGGATGGATGCCATAGCCGACATGGCCCGCACCCTGCGCCAAGGCCTCGGTGAGGTAATGCCGGATCCGGAACAAACCGACCATCTGATCGTCATCCCACAGAAAGAACCAGGTTTCCGGCACGTAATTTTCCTTCAGCATTTTTCCTTCGGCGTGCGCCAGAATCCGCGGCAGCTCCTGCGTTAAAAACTGATCTTTCGGACAGCCGCGGTAAGGATTCATAAAGCCGTTTTCGTCCGGAGCGAAGGCTTGCAGAAAGGTGTACGCTTGTTCACCATCCGCCGCCGTGAAACGTTTTAATTGAAGCATTTTGATCACCTCGTCAAAGCGTGCCGCCGTTTTTGACGGTCCGCATTTTCACTTTCTTTTTCATCTTTATTCTTTTCTTTTGTAATTGTTATCCGGATATTCTAAACGCGCTTCGCTCTCCCTTTTCACAATTTGGAAACGCGTTCAACCTGTCCCAGCCAGTCCTCTGCCTGACGGTGCGAGCGCAATCGGATGATGGTCAGATCGGGAAATTCACGCTGCAGCGCGCTCAGATCTTCGCGCTTGAATTTTAAGATGTACCCCACAAACTCCCAATCCAGCTTCTCCGCGCAGCCTGGCGTCATATCGGGCCGGGATTGACCGCGGTAGCGCCGCAGCCGTTTAAAATAGCCCAGCAAACTGCGCCATTTGGGCAGATCGTAGACAACCAGGGTATCCGCGAAGCCTAACCTTAACGGCAGGGTGCGGGCAAAGTTCCCGTCCATGATCCAGCGGCTTTGCTTGAGTGCTTCCGCCAACAGCTCGTCAAATTCCGCAGCTGTGCGCTGAACCCAGTTTTCCTTCCAGAACAGCTGATCCAGATGCACTGCCGGAATGCCTGTTTGCGCCGCCAGACGCGCGGCCAGCGTACTCTTGCCGCTGCCGGGACAGCCGATAATACAAATTCGTTCCATTCGTTTCCCCCCTGTCCTAATCCCGGCATGCCGGCGACCACTCCGCCTCAAAGATCCCGCCGTTGGAGATTGTTTTTTCCGCGCCGAAGGCTTGCATCAACAATCCATGACAGACGACGATCAGGCAGTCATAGCCGGCATACCGCGCTAACGCCCGTTCCGCGCGCGTGCGCATCTGTTCCCACGTCTCCCAGCGCTGTTTTCTTTCCGGACCGGCGACGCCGTTCATCGCGTCAAATTCCGCCCGGGCCCGCTCGACCGTTTCTACGTCGGTATACAAATACGTGAGATCCGGCAGCCACTCGTGCAGCCCCACCTCTACACGCAGTTCCAGATCCAGCCGGCGCGAGAGGACCGCCGCCGTCTGCAGCGCCCGCGTAAACGGCGAAGC
Organism: Holdemania filiformis DSM 12042; assembly: GCF_000157995.1. Classification (GTDB taxonomy): domain Bacteria; phylum Bacillota_I; class Bacilli_A; order Erysipelotrichales; family Erysipelotrichaceae; genus Holdemania; species Holdemania filiformis. The sequence goes on along the minus strand of NZ_GG657561.1, from coordinate 366,591 downwards.
GACGATCAGCTGGCCTTGCTTCAGCCGCGGATCCCGCGCCGTCTGTTCCGCCTGCGAGCGTCCCAGCGCGTCCAGCGGCGCCAGGTCGTTGCCAAAGCCCGGATAACCCAGCGCTTTCGGTTCGGTATAATCCGGATGACCATGCCTGACAAAAAAGATTTTCATAAGGCTTGCCCGCCGATCAAAAATCCTTTATCCGTGATGACAATCTGTTCCAGCTGATCGACCCGCACGTCCGCCTTCGACAAATCCTGACCAAAGTACGGATCGTCCAGTCCAATCACCATCATGCCAGCCCGTTTCCCCGCCGTCACGCCGTTCAATGAATCCTCGATCACGACACATTCCGCTGGCATGCAGCCCAGCTGCTTTGCACATTGCAGAAAGATCGCCGGATCCGGCTTGCTGACGGGCAGATCGCAGCCGCTGACGACTAAATCAAACTGTCCCTCCAGTTGACAATCGCATAAAACCGTCTGGATATTGTCCATCGGCGAACTTGAAGCCAGCGCTGTCAAAATCCCGCAGCGGCGGCATTGATCGATCAGCGCCTGAACATAGGGACGGTAAATTTTTTCATAATTGACGCGCACGTCCTTGCAGAATGCGCAGTATTTTTGAAATGCCGCGGCGATATCCAACTCCGGATTCCAGCGGGCGATCATGCCCCAGTTCACATCATCCGTGCAGCCCAGGCACTGGCGCAGCGCGATCCGGTCCGTCTTGATACCATTCTCTGCGAACCATTGCTGATCCACCTGCTCATACACTTTTTCACTGTCGATAATGACGCCGTCCATATCAAAGATTAATGCTTTCATTGCTTATCCCCCCTGTTTTCTTTTATTTTACCCGTCCGCTTCAGTCAGCGCCAAAGCTCATCAGCGCCGCACAGAACGAACAGCGCTGCCACTGCAGCTGTTGTGCGAAGACGGGTTCCAGCTGTTCCCGGGTCAGATAGATTTCTTCCGTGTCCCATCGCTCTCCTGCCTGATCGCGGCATGCGTGCAGCGCCGCGGCGTTGTCAAACGCGACGTCGCCGATCAGCACCCGGCCGCCGGGCTTAAGATGGCTGAGCATTTTCTGAATCCAGGCGATTTGTCCGGCCACGCTGAGATGATGCAGCGCATACGTGGACACGATAAAATCAAACTGTTTTTCCGCCAGCACCGCCGGCCAGCCGTCATTAAAATCATGCACGAACAATTCTGCCTGCGGCAGTTGGCACCGGACAGTTTCAACCATTGCCAAAGCAAAATCAAAACCGGTGATCCGGGCGCCCCGCCCGGCCAGCCGTCGGGTCAAAACGCCGGTGCCAAAGCCCGCGTCCAGCACCTCCGGCTGCGGCTTTGCGGCAACGATCGTTTCAATCGCCTGCAGCACGGCGTCGTAGCCGGCAAACGGATACTGGCTGTCAGCCTGAGTTTGAGCGACGGTTTGATCATACTGCGCCGCCCATCGATTAAAGCCTTCTTTATCTAATACCATGAATGAGTCCAATTCTCCTGTTCTTTGTTTATTTCCGGATTCCCTTTAAGCCTCAGGATGATATTGGCAGCAGCATGCCACGGCCTGCTGCCAGCGGCGGTAATCTTCGTCCGCCTGGTCCTGTTCTATCTGCGGCTCAAACCGGCGGTCGAGCTGCAGTCCGGCCAGCGCCTCCTGCCGGTCTTTCCAGAAACCGACGGCCAGACCGGCTAACAGAGCCGCGCCCAGCGCTGTCGTTTCATTGATTTTTCCCCGTTCCACCGGCGTCTGAAGCAGATCGCTCTGAAACTGCATCAGATAATTATTGCGCACGGCGCCGCCGTCAACCTTCAGTGTTTTTAAGCGGATGCCGGAATCCTTCTGCATCGCTTCTAATACGTCGCGGGTCTGGAATGCCAGCGATTCCAGCGTTGCCCGCGCTAAATGAGCCTGCGTTGTGCCGCGGGTCAGGCCAAAGATCGCCCCGCGGGCTTTATCATCCCAATACGGCGCGCCCAATCCGACAAATGCCGGAACGACGATCACGCCTTCACTGCTGGATACCGAGGTCGCCAGCGCTTCGCTCTCCGGTGCGGTGCGGATCATTTTCAAGCCGTCCCGCAGCCATTGGATTGCGCTGCCGGCGACGAAAATACTGCCTTCCAGCGCATAATTCACCTTGCCGTCCACCCCCCAGGCCAACGTCGTCACCAAGCCATGACGGGAAACGACCGGCTTCTCACCGGTGTTCATCAACAGGAAGCATCCGGTGCCGTAGGTGTTTTTTGCCATACCTTCCTCAAAGCAGCCCTGGCCGAACAAGGCCGCCTGCTGATCGCCTGCGACCCCGGCAATCGGAACTTCCCGGTTGAAAAAATGCACCGGCGCCGTTGTCGCGACAATCTGACTGGACGGCTGAACCTGCGGAAGCATGCTTGCGGGGATATCCAGCTTTGCCAGGATCTCCGCATCCCATTTCAAATCGAAGATATTATACATCATCGTCCGCGAAGCGTTGGAGTAATCCGTGCTGTGACAGCGTCCTTCGCTGAGCTTCCACACCAGCCACGTATCGATCGTCCCCATCAACAGCTCGCCGTTTTCCGCCCGCTTCCGCGCGCCCGGGACATGATCAAGAATCCATTTCACTTTCGTCGCTGAGAAATACGGATCGATGACCAGTCCGGTCTTCCCGCGAATCCAGTCTTCCAGCCCTTCTTTCTTCAGCTGGTCGCAGATCTTGTCCGTCTGCCGCGACTGCCAAACGATCGCATGATAGATCGGCAGACCGGTCGTTTTATCCCAGACGACTGTCGTTTCGCGCTGGTTGGTAATCCCGATCCCCGTTACCTGCACGGGGTCGATGCCGCTGGCCATCACAACTTCCGCCATCACGGCCAGCACGCTCAGCCAGATCTCCGTCGCGTCGTGCTCAACCCAGCCGGGCTTGGGGAAATACTGTGTAAATTCCTTCTGCGCCTGCGCGCGGATCTGACATTGCTGATCAAATAAAATCGCCCGGGTGCTGGTCGTTCCCTGGTCGATCGCCATAATATATTTTTCCATGATTCCACCTTCATTTCTTGTATAAGTTTACCTTGAAACCGCTGTCATTACAACAAAACCCAAACGAAAAGACCGTTCAGTTTTCAATTCAACCCGTTCACGGTCTTTCCTTTTTCTTTCAGATTTTACTCATTTTTGATGTTAATAGCGGATCTTGTTGTGAACCAGTCGGCCCAATATCTGCACGCGGCGGTCCATGACGTCTTTTAACGGTACGACGATCGGTTCGTAAGCGTCGTTCTCCGGCTGCAGGATCATATCGCCGTCTTTATAGAACACACGTTTAAGCGTTACTTCGTCGTTTTCCAGCAGGACGACGGCGATCTGCCCGTTATCCACGGAATTCTGACGATGGATATACACGCGGTCGCCTTCCTCAATCCGGGCGTTTTTCATCGAATCCCCGACGACATCGAGATAAAAATATTCGCCGCCCCGGGCTTCATCCGGGCTGACCCATTCATAATCTTCCACGATCTGTTCTGCCAGATGATCATAGCCCGCCTTGACGCTGCCCAGCACTGGCACCCGCACGCCCGACATTTCATCGCGTGTCAGATCCTGGTTGATCAGCCGTTCAATCGTCAGGTTAAAAAAGTCCGCCAGCTGCTGCAGGATGCTCATTTTCGGCATTGAGGTGCCGTCTTCCCATTTCTGAATCGTCGTAAATGATTTATAGCCGAATTTCTCCGCCAGGTCATTCTGTGTAATATGATACTTCTTTCTGAGATATCTCAGGTTTTCCTTAAAATACATCGGAATCACCACCCTGGCTTCATTGTAACGGAATCTTTCCGTTTTTTCAACGACTAATCGGAACTTTTTTCAAGTATTCCAGGTTTATCCTTTAAATTTGTTCATGTACCGCTTGAAATTGAATAATAATCAAGTAAAATAAAAGACAGAGAGGAGCGAGGATTTCATGGAAAAGCAGTATGTTCGGGTGAATGGCAACTGGGAAGATGACGGCAGTTTCATTCCCTTGTTTATTCTTTGGGAAAACGGGTTAAAATATAAGATAGAGAAAATTGTTCAGCGTTGTCCTGCGGCTTCCTTAAAAAGCGGCGGCGCGGGGCTGCGCTATACCTGCCTGTTTTCCCACGGGCAGCGGCGGTATCTGTACTTTTGCGAAAACCGCTGGTTTATCGAGAAATGAGGGTGAAACGATGTGCGGACGTTATTTATTCTTTGATCAGAACAACGCGCGGATCCGCTCGCTGCTGGCTTTGCTTGAGCGGCAGCTGGGCGACGAGCCGCTATCGGAATTGAGTCTGGGTGAGGTTTTTCCATCGCAGCGGACACCGGTCTGCTTGTTGTCTGAGCAGGGGGAAGAACTGGTTCCGGCCGCCATGCGCTGGGGATTTACCCATCCGACGCAGAAACGGCTGGTGATCAACGCCCGCTCGGAAACCGCACCGCGCTCGCGGATGTTCGGCGAAAGCCTGCGTCAGCGCCGCTGCGTCATCTGCGCCAGCGGTTATTATGAATGGGAGAAGCCCAGCCGGAAAAAGATGTTGTTCACCCTTCCGGATCAGGCGATGTTGTGCATGGCCGGTTTCTACCGTCTGGAAGCGGATGGTCCGCACTTCGTCATTATGACCCGCCCCGCGCTGCCGGAACTCTCCGCCATCCACGACCGGATGCCGGTGGTGTTGAACGAGGAAGGCGCGCTGCGTTATTGTCAGGGCGAAGATCGGCTGCACTGTGCTTCCCGTCTGCAGGTCAGACCGGCGGACCGGATTTAACGGGGTGCAGCGCACTGTAAAATCATTGAAATTCATCTGGATCTTTGCAGACGGCAAACGCCGGAAGCGGGGATCCTTTCGATTTCGTCCTCATTCCTGTAATTGGTTAGATTTTTGAAGATAGAACGATAGAACATCATACTTAATACATACGGTTTAAAATCCCATCCGCCGGCACTTTTTGCAAAGACCCTCCGCAATTGTACACATTGCACGATGAAGTTCGTTTCTTTCTTGGTTTTTCTAATATCACCCCTTGTGTAATCACCTTTTATTAGGCGTCGGTTACAACCTTAAGCTGATCTATCGCATACAGCGGCAGATTAACAAGCCATTCTTCTTTTTTGTAATCCGACATGGACGTTCGGATAGAAACTTCAGGTGAGAATTTTTCCTGATAGGTTTTCAGACTCTTAGCTCTAAGGTTCACCTCTGCCTTTACTTCTACGGGAACAATCTGTTCGCCGGTGTCAACGACAAAGTCAACCTCGCAGGAGCCTCTGTCATTGGTATAGTAGTAAACCTCTAAGTCTTCGATGGTTTTCAGCTGCTGACAAACATACTGTTCTGTAAGAGCACCTTTGAACTCAACAAAAAGGGCATTTCCATCAAGCAAAGTGCGCTGACGTAGTCCAGCCATACACCCCAAGAGTCCAACATCGACAACAAATAACTTAAATGCTTTTAAGTCCTCATTCGCCCGCAGCGGGATCCCCGCTGCATTAACTCGGCTGACCTTATGAACAAGACCGCAATCACTGAGCCACATAATTGCGGTTTCATAGTCCTTTGCACGAGCACCGTCACGGACGAGCCCGTAAATGAATTTTTTGTTTTCTTTAGCCAACTGAGAAGGAATACTGTTCCACACCATACGAAGTCTTGGAACGATCTCATTGGGAGCGTGTTTAGAGAAGTCTTGTTCGTAGGCTGCAAGGATTCGCTTTTGTATTTCCCGAACTTCGTTAAAGTCTTTGTTCTCTGCAAAGCTTTGCACAGCTTCAGGCATACCACCGATAAAGTAGTATTGCTTTAAAGAATCGATATAGGTTTGCTTGAAGCAGGTAATCATCCCAAAATCTTGCTTATCAAGAAGTTCGGCAAAACGTTCCTTATCGGTTGCTATCAAAAATTCTTTAAATGAAAGAGGATAAAGCTTTAAGAAATCAACCTTGCCAACAGGAAAAGATGTGCCTTGATGCAAAGCAATACCCAGCAAAGAGCCGGCACACACAATGTGGTACTGCGGGGTGTTTTCGTAAAAATATTTAAGTGATGCCAAGGCTCTCGGAACTTCCTGTACTTCATCAAAAATCAATAAAGAATTATCCGGGTCAATTTTGTGACCAGCATACAACTCTAATCCCATAATTAAGCGGTCAGTGTCCAAGTCAGAAGCAAATAACTCTGCCATTCTGGAATTAGAGTCAAAATTGATATAGATGGTTTCTGTATACGCCTGCTTGCCGAATTCTTTCATAAGCCAGGTCTTGCCCACCTGACGTGCCCCTTCAATAATTAAGGGTTTGCGGCGTTTGCTTTGTTTCCATTTTAATAGCTTTTCAATCGCAATCCGATACATACATGCACCTCCGTCATCCTAATGTAAGTATAGTATATCATGAATAAACAAAAATTACGACGAATTATAGGGTCGAATCACATTTATTACAGTGAATAAAGCGGATTTACTTCACAAATTCTGACAAATATTAAAATACAAGCAATGTTTGGCAGGTTTGCCGAGCACTGCTTGTGTGCAGTTTTATTTAATAAGCAACAAATCAATTCACTTTTGATGATTTCTTCTGCATGATTGTTAATTATTCATGACTCCGATCCATGCCATCCGGTTCGTTGCTTTTAACTCCTCTGTCACGCTTTCAGACTCAAGACAGTTCTGTGCCTGCGCATTCAATTTAGCCAGATATATCCCTAACCCTCCGGTCAAGCAAAGGTCTTCAAAGCAAATTGAATTATTCTCCCTCAAATACTTCTCATGCATCTCTCCCATCGGCGAATAGGTCTTGTTTCCTCTGGCAATTTGATATCAGGAATGTAGTAATCTCCACAATGAATATAGTTTACATACTTGCATTCTATGCGGCTCCAATTAAAGTTGAAAAAATTTGTAAATTATGAAAAAAGCGATACCTGGTTATTAAAATCAAGTATCGCCAATTTTTCTTGTCACACCCTGTACGTCAGCGCCCTATATCAGTGATGTTCTCATCCTGTTTTCTTGGAGCACCGTGCTCTCTTGTTCATCTTTTTCCTGTTCGATTTTCTGCTTACAGATCGAACAGCTGATCGTGATAAGCAATCTTCAGATGCTCATAAGCCTTCGGTGTTGCGACCCGGCCGCGCGGCGTCCGGTTGATAAAGCCGATTTGAATCAGATACGGCTCATACACGTCTTCCAGCGTCATCGGTTCCTCAGAGATACTGGAAGCCAGCGCTTCCAAGCCGACCGGACCGCCGCGGAAACGTTCGATAATGCCCCGCAGATAGCGGATATCGACGTCGTCCAGGCCGAGCGAATCGACCCGCAGCCGATCCAGCGCTGTCTGCGCGACGTCCAGGCTGATCACGCCGCCGTTGAGCACCTGCGCAAAATCCCGCACGCGGCGCAGCAGACGATTCGCAATTCGCGGCGTACCGCGGGAGCGCTTGGCGATTTCCCTGACCGCTTCCGGGGCCGCGGCCACATTGAGCACCCGCGACGTCCGCGAAACGATTTGCGAAAGCTGATCCTCGTCATAATATTCCAGCTTATTGACGATGCCGAAGCGATCGCGCAGCGGCGCTGTCAGATCGCCCGCCCGCGTCGTTGCGCCGACCAGCGTAAACGGCGGCAGATCCAGGCGGATCGAGCGCACGCCGGAATCCTTGCCGACAACGATATCAATGCAGAAATCCTCCATCGCCGGATACAGCACTTCCTCGACCATCTTCGGCAGCCGGTGGATTTCGTCGATAAACAACACGTCGCCCGGCTCCAGCGTCGACAAAATCGCCGCCAGATCGCCGCTGCGTTCAATGCTCGGGCCGCTGGCTGTGCGCACCTTGCCGCCCATTTCATTGGCCAGAATGTAGGCCAGCGTCGTTTTGCCCAATCCTGGAGGCCCGTACAACAGGACGTGATCGAGCGTTTCATTGCGCTGCAGCGCCGCCTGGATAAAAACCTTCAAGTTTTCTTTCAGCTGGGTCTGACCGATATAATCCGTCAGCCGCTGCGGCCGCAGCGATGATTCGTCATCCCCCGCTTCCGGCAGCGCGGAAAGCAGCCGTTCCTCGTCCATCCCTTATCCCCCTCTTTTCCGCTGCAGCAGATGCTGCAGACCTAATTTCACATATTCGTCCGTCGTCTTATCCGGATGCTCGCGCATTACTTTCGATAACCCGCTCAATTCGCTTTGCTTGTAGCCCAATGCTTTGAGCGCTTCCAACGCGTCTTCGATCGCCTGACTGGACTTACCTTCAGCGGTTTCTTCGCGAACCAGCTTGCCCTTCAGATCCAAAATGATCTGCGATGCGGTTTTCGCACCAATACCCGGCATCTTTTTTAACGCCGCGACATCGCCCTGCTCAATCATCTGCACCATCTGCTGATACGTTGCCGCCGCCAGCATATTCATCGCCGTCTTCGGCCCCAGACCCTTGACGGAAATCAGCTTGACGAACAGATCCTGTTCCTCCATCGACAAAAAGCCGAACAGACTGAACTCATCTTCGCGCACGTGCTGGTAGGTAAAGACCCGCACTTCCTGATTCAGCCGGACCGCTTCCGGACGGGAAAAGAACACTTTATATCCGATACCCTGGTTTTCGATTATGATCCAATCCAAACCCACGGCAAAAACCGTTCCTTTAATCATTGCTATCATGTTATCACCTGCCGTTTATTTTACCATAAAACAAGCGCAAACGAAACAGCCAATCAGGAAACTGACGAAGGCTTGCCTCAGGCTTAACCAACACTTGTCTGTTTCCCGGCGTTTCCGCTCCTCCGTTTGACACCTTGAAAGAAAATACCAATGAAGAAGTAAAAAACGAGGAAATAAAAAACTTCGCGTCCAGCTTAGAGGCAGGATCCGTTTACAGCCAGCGCACAAAGGCAGTTTTATCCTGATCATTAAATCCCGCCTCACGATAAAAACGCAGCGTACTTTCTCGTTTGGAGCCTGTTGTCAGCAGCACTTTGTAACAATGATTCTCGCAGGCGATCCGCACCGCTTCCTCCAAGACCCTCCGGCCTAAGCCCTGACGCCGATACCGCGGATCCGTCACCACATTTTCGATGATCCCGTAGGGCCGCTGATCATGCGTCAGATTGCGGATGATCGTCAATGTGCAGGTTGAGACTATATGTCCTTGACTCTCAGCCACGATTATCGCCGTCTGCGGATCGTTCAGCAGCGTTTGCCACAGCCGCATGAGTTTATCATCCAACGCCGCGATGGGGTTATCGCCTAAATACGTATAAAGCTGAAGTAAATCCGGTAAATCCTGCCGCTGAGTTAACCGCATAGTCGTCATCATTTCATTCTCCTTCACACTCAAAATCCGATCGTTTGTTTAAGTCTTTTTTCAAGCCAGAAAACCCATTCCCCTCTGTCCCGCTTCCTCTCCAACGAAAAAGAGGCGCAAACGGCCTCTGATTGTTTATTCGACAAATTCAAATTGGAAATCGTTGATGAAGACGAGATCGCCGTCCTCCGCGCCCTTCTGCCGCAGCGCCTCATCGACGCCCAGCTTGCGCAGCGACTGGCCGAACCGATACACCTGCGACTCAACCTCAAAATCAGTCATCTTGAACAGTTTCTCGACCTTCGGGCCTTCCAGCCGCCACTGGTGGTTGCCCAGATTGGTAACGGTGAAATCCGGCGCCTTCGGTACAAACTTATACAGTACGCCTTCCTCAACTTCAGTTTCACCTGTCATCGGGAATTCCGGCGTCGTTTCCAACAGATCCGCGACTTTGTAAAGAACCTCGTCCAGCCCTTCCGCGATCAACGTGATCACCGGATATACCGGAATGTCCGGATAGGTTTCCTTAAAACGCTTCAGATTCTCTTCCGCGCCCTCCAGATCCATCTTGTTCGCCAGCACGACCTGCGGCCGTTCCATTAAGCGCAGTTCGTATTGTTCCAGCTCCTTGTTGATAATTCTGTAATCCTCAATCGGATCGCGGCCGTCGTTGGCGCCCATGTCCACGACGTGCACGATAACCCGGCAGCGCTCGATGTGACGCAGAAACTGATGTCCCAGCCCCTTGCCTTCGCTGGCGCCTTCGATCAGACCCGGTAAATCCGCCATGACAAACGAACGGCCGTCCGGGACCTGAACCATACCCAGATTCGGCGTGATCGTCGTGAACGGGTAATCCGCGATTTCCGGACGAGCCTTGGAGACAACGGATAATAACGTTGACTTGCCGACGGAGGGAAAGCCGACCAGCCCGACGTCCGCCAACAGTTTCAGCTCAACCTGAATTTCCTTGGCTTCGCCGTCTTCGCCCTGCTCGCAATATTCCGGCGCAGAGTTGCGGGCGGAAGCAAAATGCCAGTTGCCGCGGCCGCCCTTGCCGCCTTTGGCAATGACTGCGCGTTGGCCGGGTTTCGTTAAATCGGCGATCAGTCCGCCGGTCGCCAGATCCTTCACCAGCGTACCCAGCGGGACCTTGACCAAGACGTCGTCGCCATCCGCGCCGTGCATTTTCTTCGGCTTGCCGACACCGCCGTTGCCCGCAGTCAGCTGCTTGGAATAGCGCAGATCCAGTAGGGTTGACTTGTTGCTGTCAGCTTCAAAAATAATATCGCCGCCGTCGCCGCCATCCCCTCCTGCCGGTCCTCCCAGGGGTACATATTTTTCACGCCGGAACGCAACCAATCCGTTGCCGCCGTTGCCGGCCTTGAGTTTCATTTTAACACGATCAATAAACATGGAAAACGCCTCCTTTCCTCTTAGAATAACCTCGATCGTACTTCTTCAAACAAAAATCCCCAACCGGGGATTTTGTTAACTTACGCTGCTGGATAGACAGAAACTCTCTTCTTGTCCTTGCCTACGCGCTCGAATTTTACAGTTCCGTCGACTTTTGCGAATAAGGTATCATCGCCGCCGCGTCCGACATTCACACCCGGATGAATCTTTGTGCCGCGCTGACGGTATAAGATTGAACCGGCTGTCGCAAACTGTCCGTCCGCCTTCTTGGCTCCCAGTCTTTTGGAATGAGAATCACGGCCGTTCTTTGTAGAACCGACACCCTTTTTGGAAGCGAACAACTGAATGTTCAATACTAACTTCATGGCTTACACCTCCTGTTTTTTGAGTTTTATAAATTCTGGATAACTCTCTGCAATGGTTTGCAGCTGTATCCAGGCTGTTCGGAGAACCAGCTGGGCTGTCGGATCGTCCAGATTCAGAATCCGGATTTTCAGATATCCCTCCCGGGTTTCAGATTGAAACGTTCCGGGCGCTAATTCGTCCAAAGCATTATTGGTTCCGATCGTAATGCAGCTGACGCCGGCACAGACAAGATCTTGTCCCATTTCAGCGTAGCCCGCATGACCCTCCGCCAGTAAGGTTTCCGCCTTTCCCTGACGTTCAGTCAGCTTGATCCGAATCATGGGACTTAAGCTTCGATGGCTTCAACGGTCAGCTTTGTATACGGCTGTCTGTGGCCCTGTTTGCGGTGAGAAGAACCGTCCTTGGCTTTGTACTTGAAGATCGTGACCTTCTTTTCCTTGCCCTGCTTCTCAACTTTGCAGGTGACCTTAGCACCCTTGACATACGGCGTACCGATTTTTGTTGTTCTGTTAGCATAGAGCACAACGGTGTTGAAGACTACTTCTTCACCCGGCTGAACGTCCAGCTTTTCTACATAGATCGACTGGCCGACTTCAACGCGCAGCTGCTTTCCGCCTGTTTCAATTACTGCGTACATGACTTGCACCTCCGTTCATATTCTCATGTATTTCTGAAAGAGACTCGCCAGCGCAGGGGACGATTTCCCGTCTTAAAACCCTGTTATGAGCGGTTGCAGCCATCAGAGGGGCATACAACGTGATAATAATAGCACAACAGCTATTTCCAGTCAATGTAATTTTACCAATCTGTCCGCTTGTTTTCAAGCTTTTTGGCGTTTTTTTCTTCCTCATCCCTTGTGCACCAGAGCGCGGCGGCAGCATCCGCAAGTTTAACCGCCGTATCACGGTCCAGCGGCATTACTCGCCCATGATACTGAAAATAGATAAGATTGGACCACAGCACTTCGTAACCGCCTGCATCATATTCCTTCGCGTCGGGCAGATAACTGCTGCAGCCATTGGTATAGCCATTGAAAAACAAAAGCGGTGTGGTGCGTGCCTGTACCTGCAAAGCGATATTGGACATGATTTCATTCGCAACACCGCAAAGGCCTCCGTCGTTGATCTTCAGCAGCTGCAGCTCAATGACCGCTTGCTGAGCCTGAACGCCTTCCTGGTGCAACCGGCGAACCTCCTCCAGCCACGCACGTCCATCAATCCCCGCTTCCGCCCAAGCCTCTTTCACAATCGTTTCCGCCTGATTCCAGTCAGGGACGCTCGCTTGTACGCTGCAGAAAACCGACGTCATCTGCACCGAGGTAAGCGATCGAGGTTTCAAATCTTTTAAACCCGCCCAGGCCGCTTCAGTTAACAGCTCCGCGGTTTTCTCTAAGGCCTGCAGACTTTCCACTCGATAGCCTTCCTGTTCGCTGGACGGCAGGGGATGCAGCGCCGCCTCGTAGCTGTGAACTTCCAGCCAACGTGTATTTTGTTGGCAGTACCGCGGACGGATATCGCCGCTGGCGCCTTGAATCATCATGACCGGACATCCCGCCTGCCGGCTTAATCGCTGCCGGGTTCGTCCGAAATAATCTGCGGAAATCAAATAATTATCGCTGAATAAAATATTGGCATGCGTGCTGACGCGCAGCAGAATTAAAACCGGATGGTCCTCAAGATCTGTCAGCTTCAGCAAACCCAGGCGGCGATCCATCGCATCCGGATCAGAACATCGATTTTCACCGATCGGATTCTCGGCGCTTCCCCACACCGCTTTAACCGGGCGCAGACACATCGACGCTTGTCTTACCGCCGCTTCAGCCTGAGCACAAACCTGCTTGAAATAAGCTGGCTCCTTTGCCGCATTCGGTGCGGAATGAGTATGGGAGAAACAAAGCATAATATGATCCCGCTGTGTCTTCAAAAGAACTGCGATTGCCTCGCGCAAATACTCTGCCAGCTTCACAGTCCATCCCAGACTGTCGATGGCGATCAAACAGCCCGCCTCCTCCCCCTGCCGCCAGAGCAGCACTTGCAAAGCCAGCGGATCCAGGATGCCGCGGGAATGATCGTCCGGCCGGTAAAAACCAGCCAGTTCTACGGAAGCCGTGGGTGTAATATCGACCTGAGCAAACCCCATTGTAATTTCATTCATTTTTTAACCTCCTGGCCTCAACGCTCTCTCTTTACGTTGATCACCGGCCTGTCGGCTTGAGTTTATCGCAGGACTGTTTGAGCGGCAAGTACCGAAAATAAGTCCCCAGTAAAATCGAGAGAGGAAACTGAAAGCTGCCGAACGTCGTATGGCAAAACTTGAACAAAATTCTTTTTCGACTTTTTTATCTAGAAACAGCTTGGCATTCGTAACTCCTTCCCAATTTTCAAATAAAAAAGCAGGCAAACCTCCGGATTTGAATTCTTCAGATCAGACCGAATTTTGTTTACCTGTTTTCATTTCAAAATTTAACGTTTTTCGTTGAGCACCAGAGTGCAGATCCCTATTTCTCTAAGCAGTCTTTCCGATAAAGAATGTTCCGGATTGTCGTCACAGATAAGAAATAGGTTTGGGACAGCTGCTCAGCCGTCGCTCCCTGGCGATGATCAGCGATAATTTGTTGATTCCGCTTCTGCAATTGACGGCGGATACCGCTGCGTTCACCCCAGGCTTTCCGTTGTTCCTTTAATGCTGGAATATATAAGGTTTCTCCTTGAACATAACACTGCACCTGGCGCAGCAGAGAAACAGGCAGCACTTTTGCGGCATTGGTTTTCTTCATTTTCAGCTCACTCCTTGATTTTTTGATTTCAAGCAGCGAAGCAGAAAGTTCGCCAGCGACTCGTTTTACACTCTGCTCCACACGGGGGTCGCGGCACTTTTCAGCTTCGCGTGGAGCAACGTTTGATTGCGCTTCTTTTTATTCCGTTTCATGTTTCCTCACCTTTCCCGATTCTTCGCAGGCTAATTTTGCGTTATCATCTGAACGAACAAGCAAGACAGAGTCTGTTCGATCTTCTGCGGTTCTGACGTTTTTATAAACCGAGACGGCGGATCAGCTGCGGCAGCACCCGTTCAAAATTCACGCCGTATTTCTTTTCAGCATCGTGTTCCATCGTTTCGCGGATACAGGCGACAGTATAGTCGGCCGCAATCTCCAGCGCTTCCTGCAAGCTTTTTCCCAGCGCCAGAGCGCCGACGGTCGTGCTTGAGAAAATATCCCCGGTTCCATGGTAACTGACAGGAATCCGGTCGTGCACATACCGGATTTTCTCCCCGCTTACAAGATCCCGGCCGGCGACGCCGGTCTTGCCGGGTTCCAAAGCTACGCCAGTCAGAACGACCGCGCGTTTTGTCCCCAAAGCGGCCAGCTTATCCAGCAGCGTTTCGATGTACTGCTCGTCATAGTGCTCACGATATTCCGTCCCCGTCAGAAAGCATGCTTCCGTCAGATTCGGCACGATGATATCCGCCTTGGCGCACAGCTTGGCCATCTGGGCGGCAAAGTCCAGGTCAAACAGTGGATAAAGCTTGCCGTTATCCGCCATGACCGGATCCACAAAGATAAAATTATCCTCAGATTTGAATTGATCAAAGAAATCGGAAATCAGCTGAACTTGCCGTTTTGGTCCTAAATACCCTGTATAGATCGCCGCAAAATCAATCTGTTCCTGCTGCCAATGCCGCGCGATCGGCGCGATTTCGTCGGTCAGGTCATGAAATGTATAGTTCTGAAACATCGTATGGGTCGACAACACCGCCGTCGGGATGATCGCCGTTTCCACGCCCATCGCCGAAATGATCGGCAGCGCCACGGTCAGCGAACATTTGCCGACGCAGGAAATATCCTGAATGGTTACGATTCTCTGCATTGTTCAATTCCTCCTTCAAGTCCGATGACTTCAATCCGATTATAAACATCTCTCACGACAAACACAAGTCCCGCCTGCACTCGGGTAAGGCTTCGCTTGGTTTTTCAGACAGAATGCCAAAGTTTTCAGCCGTTTCATCATGTGTGTTAAAAAAGCCGCTTACCGCGGCTCTTGGCTTTATTTTGCCAATTGTTTTGAAAACTTCTGAATCCCGCTGATTGCTGAGCATTGGGAACGCTTTACAGTCAGCCTTTTAAAAGTTCCGGGTTCAGAAAGACCTGCAGCGCGCTGAAGGCCATCGCTTTAATCGCTGTGTGCAGCGAATGATCGGCGGCCTGACCATGAACATAGTCCAGAAAATCTTCGTTGTGCGCATACACCGGCGGACAAGCGTCAGTTTCAATTTCGCAATACACCGTCGGACAAACATGCGAGACATTGCCGATATCGGTCGAGCCGGAGGCTTCATTGGACTGCGGCACAAAATGGGTCACGCCCAGCGCTTCCAGATTTTCCTTCAACAGCTTCCGTAACGGCTCGCTGTAAACCAGATCGTCATACGAATTCTCAAAGTTATGATAAGCTAACGACGCGCCCGTCATCAGCGCCGCACCCTTGGCACAGTTGATGATCCGCTGCGTCAATTCTTCCAGATAAGCGCGGGATTTCGCCCGGATATAGAACTGACAGGACGCGCTTTCCGGCACAATGTTGGCCGCCGCTCCGCCGTTGGTTACGATTCCATGCACCCTTGCGTCGCTCTGCATGTGCTGGCGCAGAGCGTTGATCCCGGCAAACGTGAGCTGGACAGCATCCAGAGCATTGATGCCTAAATGCGGATACGCCGCGGCGTGCGCCGCTTTCCCGGTGAAGTCGAACTGCAGGGAATCCATCGCCAGCGACACGACATGTATGTTGTTTTCCGCGCCTAGATGCATCTGAAACGCCGCGTCAATATCGTCAAAGCAGCCCGCGTCAACCAGGTCGCATTTGCCGCCCAGCGTTTCTTCCGCCGGTGTGCCGATCAAAACGATTGTACCGCTGAATTCCTCGCTGAACTGCGCCAGCAAGGCGGCTGCGCCCAGCGTTGAAGCTGCGATCCAGTTATGACCGCAGGCATGCGCGTTCTGGTTATGCTCCGGGCCATAACCCGGCAGCGCGTCATATTCCGCCAGGAAAGCAATTTTCGGACCATCACCGCAGTTCAGCTCAGCGCGAAACGCCGTTGCCAGACCGCCGTAAGACTGCGTAACCGCAAAGCCATAGCCGCGCATTTTTTCACACAAATACTGCGACGACCAGACCTCATCGCATCCCAGTTCCGGATGGGCGTAGATTTCATCGCGGACTCGTTCAAACTGTTCAGCCATTTCCGCTTCCCGCGCAAACAGCGCCTCGCGCAGCGTCGCCAAGTTCTTTTCCATCGTGATTTCCTCCCGTCTAGTATCCGATCAGCACGGCAATCGTTAAGAGCACAATTTCCGCGATGAACAACAAACCGAACAACGGCGTCACAAACTTATACCACTTGTTGACCGGCAGACCCATAATTCCACACATCATAAAGACGGAGGTCGGCCAGAAAATATTGGAGAACCCGTCGCCGAACTGGAAAGCCAGAACCGCGATCTGCCGGCTCAAGCCGACCATCTCAGAAACCGGCGCTAAAATCGGCATCGTAACGACCGCCTGTCCGCCGCCGGACGGAATGAAGAAGTTAATGATGTTCTGCACAAACAACATGCCCATTGCGCTCGCAATGCCCTGAAACTGCGCCAAGCCGGTCGACAGCCAGTAAACGATCGTATCGATGATGTGTGCGTTGTCCATGATGACCGGTATCGCCCGGCTCAGTCCGACAATCAATGCACCGAACATCATATCCTTCGCCGCTTCGATGAAATACTGCGCGATCTGACTCGGCGTAAACCGGGACACCAGACCGATCACAAGCATCATGATGATGAACAGCGCCGCGATTTCATTGATATACCAGCCCAGCTTGATTGTGCCAACCAAAAGCATGACGACGGTGAAAATGAAGCACAACCCGGAAATTTTCTGCGTCAGCGTAAAATCACGCTTCATCAGTTCTTCCTTAGTACCGACTTCACGGAAATTCAGGCTTTCGCCGGCCAGAATTGATTTTTCCGGATGCTTTCTGACCTTCTCCGCATAACGCCAGACATAAATGATTGAGATGCCCATAAAAACGACAAAGCAGAAGACCCGGTAACCCAGGCCGGAAAACAGCGGAACCTGAGACACTTCCTGAGCGATGCCGATCGTAAACGGATTGATCGTCGCCGCCGCAAAGCCGACTGCGACTGCGATATAGACGATCGAACCGCCGACGATGGCATCAAAGCCTAGTGCGATCGCAATTGAAATGAAGATCGGAAGCAGGCCGTAGGTTTCCTCAAACAGACCGATGGTTGAGCCGAGAATTCCGAAGGCGATCATGCAGATCGGAATCAACAGGTGTACGCGGTTGCCGATCTTTCGCAAAACGGCGCCGACGACCGCGTCGAACGTTCCGTTTTTCAATAACATATAAACAAAGGCGTAAGCAAAGACGATGAAGAAAATAATCTGAGCAGCGTCAATGAAGCCTAACTGAATCGAAGTGAAAATTTCAAACAGACTGCAGCCGGTTTTCGGCAGGTAATGGAACGAATCGGCGACGACGACCATCTTGCCGCTGGCTTCGTCCAGGACACGGGTGAATTCCCCGGCCGGCACAATGTTCGCCAACAGCGCGGTCAGCAGAACCATGCCGAAGATAATGACATAGGTATGGGGCATTTTGAATGATGTGGCAGTTTTCTTGCGCATACAATTTCCTCCTCAACAAAAAAAATCTTTACATCCTAAAACATGTAAAGATCAATGGAAATCATCATTCATCCCTATATGCCTTAAGATAGTGCTCCTTTGTAAAATGGCATCTTTACAAAGACAGTGACCTACCTGTTCGATAGGTCCCCAGCCGCTTTTATGACAAAGCGACTTCGGCGGATCATCCTTTCCGGCTGACTTCTCAGGCTTTCGGCCTCCATCAGCGTACTCTTAATCTCCGCGCCTCTAGCTGTGCTTTCACACAAGCATGTTTAGATTACCATATTCAATTTTACATTTCAACCGGAAAACACAAGAAAAAAGGAAATTCTGACAGAATTTCCCAAGGAATTGAAAAACAGATCAAACGGCGGACGACAGCGGATCTTTGGTATCGTAATCCTCCAATTTTAATAAGGAATAAAGTATGGCACGGAACGGTTTGGCATCATAGGTGAAGCGCTGCAGCCGATCGGCATAACGCATCGCATAGCTGTTGAGCAGACAATGAACGACGTTCGCCCGGGTCCGGGCTTCGCTTTCACTTAAGTCGGGATCATGGCGCTGGATGTATTCCTGAAGCTGACGCCGGTAACGCATCGACCACTCCGCGATCGCCGGAAAATTATCGACCCGGTGGGAGCTGATCAAGGAAGCCTGCGTCGAATAGAGTGCCGCCGTGACCGGATCATCCGCGAACAGTTCGTTTTCCTGCATCAGAATATCCAGAAACGATTTCAGGTCCCCGGCCGCTTCCGCCTTCTTCAACGTTTCACGGATATTCTTTGCCGCATATTCGTCCCAAATCTCGACAAAAATCTCCTCCTTGCATGGAAAATGCCGGTAAAAGGAACCGACCGCTAACCCGGCGCGTTCCGTGATTTCCTGAATGCTCGTCTGTTCATAGCCTTTTTCAAGGAACAACGCCAGCGCCTGTTTCTTAAGCAGGTCATGCGTTGTCGTAAAGCGTGCGGATCGCGGCATACTATCCCTCTTTTCTGTGCTTAACTATAGCCCAGCCCACCGGTGGTGTCAAGATTGCGTCAGGAGGGAACGCATGTTTAAAGACTTTGCGAATCTAATTCACTTTCGCATTGATAATATTTGCACATGCTCGTATAATGAAGGCAGCAATGTGAATCACATTCACAAGAAAGGAGAATTTTATGTCTGATTTATTTCCAATCCTCACCTCGCCGGGCAAAATCGGCACACTGGAACTGAAAAACCGCATCGTGCTGCCGCCAATGGGGACCGATGCCGGACGGGACGGCTTCGTCACGGATGCGATCGTCAACCGCTACGCCGAAAACGCCAAAGGCGGCACCGGCCTGATCATCACCGAGGTCACCTGCGTCGATCCGCCGCTGGGCATCAACACCGCCCAATACATCGCGCTGAGCGACGACAAGTACATTCCGGGCTTCCGCCGGATCACCGACGTTATTCATCAGTATGGTTCCAAGTGCGCGATCCAGCTCAGCCATGCCGGACGCGGCGCCAATCTGGATGTACTGCACAAGCTGAACCAGCCGGCTGTAGCCCCTTCCGCAGTCGCGATGCCGTATAGTTTTCTGACCGGGCTGACCGGAGAAACGCCGCGGGCTTTTGAGCACGATGAAATCGTTGCACTGGAGGATAAATTTGCGGACGCCGCCTACCGTGCCAAGCAGGCCGGCTACGACGCCGTAGAGGTGCATGGGGCCGGGTATTATCTGGTCGCTCAGTTCTTCTCCGCCACCGCGAATCTGCGGACTGACGAATATGGCGGCAGCGCGGAGAACCGGGCGCGTTTTGCCTGCAACATCATCCGCAAGATCAAAGCTCGCTGCGGAGCTGACTTCCCGGTTCTGATCAAGATGAACGTCATCGACGGCGGCCTCAACGGCGGCGTCAGCGTCATGGACGGCTTATTGAATTGTTATCTTGTGCAGCAGGCCGGCGCGGATGCGATCGAGGTCATTGCCTGCAACTGGAGCGATGTGGCGACGTTGAAGGATATTCCAGCCGGTGGTCAGCCGAAAGGCATGACCTTCCCGTTAGCGGGTATGATCCGCAAAGCGATGATCGCGGAAAACGAAGACCGGCCGAATCTGGAAGGCCGCGGCCGGCCGGCGATCACGATTCCGCTGATTTCCGGCGGCCGAACCTATGATCCGGAATTGGCGGAAGGCGCGCTGGCCCAGGGAGTCTGCGATTTCATCCACATGGGACGCGGCTTGCTGACAGAACCGAACCGACCGAACATGATCCTCAACGGCACATGGAAATATGCCCGGCCGTGCATCGGCTGCCAGAAGTGCATGGATAACCAGCTGCACCATGACGGAGAACTGATCTGCAGCGGCAATGCCGTATTCGGCCATGATGATAACGACGCGTCGCTGCCGGAACCGGAAACAATTAAAAACGTGATGGTAGTCGGCGGTGGACCGGCTGGCATCGAAGCCGCCCGAGTGGCAGCGATCCGCGGACATCATGTCACCGTTTACGAAGCGGCAGACCGGTTAGGCGGTCAGCTGATCCCAGCCATCGTTCCGCCTTATAAGCAGAATCTTGCTGATTATATTCCTTATATGGAAGGCCAGGCCGAATACCGCGGCTTCACGGTCGAACTCAATCATCCGATCACCCGCGAGGAAGTCGCGCGTCTGAAACCGGACGTCGTCATCGTCGCGACTGGCGTTCTGCCGGCAGTCCTGCCGATTCCGGGCTTTGACAAACCGCTGGTCATGAACGCCAAAGAAGCGCTGCTGGGCAAGCCGACAGGCAAAAACATTGTGATCATCGGCGGCGGCACGGTCGGCTGCGAAACGGCGGAATGGATGCTGGACGCGGGCAAATCCGTCACGATCGTGGAAATGAGCGACCG
>NZ_GG657561.1:330315-345596 GCF_000157995.1 Holdemania filiformis DSM 12042 | reverse complement strand
TCCTCAAAGCACATCTGCGCGAGCTGAACTGCCGCGAACTATTGAATACCCGCTGCGTGGAAATTCAGGATCAGGCCGTCGTCGTCGAATCGGCCGAAGGACAACAGACAATTCCGGCAGACAATGTCATCATCGCAGTCGGCGACCGGCCGAACAACGCATTAGCAAACGAGATTCAGGATCTGTGCCCTGAGGTCATCACGATCGGCGACGCCCAGGGGATCGGCAGTGTCCTAGAAGCCGTGCGGACCGGTTATGTCGCGGGGAAATCAATCTAACTTTCTCCAACCAGGAAGTTCTAAAGCTCTTGAGGAAAGCATGGACAAAATTATCTTCTGCCTCAGGTTCTGACATAGACAACAAAGAGGAGTATGCGCTCCTCTTTTTGTGTTCTGAAATTCTGCTTTTCTTTCTTACTTAATTTCCATTCTATTCCGCGGGTGCCTGACTTACGGCTTCAATCCATTCTTTTAAGATTGGATCCTCCCCATGCAGTCCAAAATCAGCCTGATCCAAAAATTTCTCGATCTCCGCGGCCAGCTCCAGGGAAAGTTCCCGGCGGATTGCTTCCAGCAGAGCTGCCGTGGACTTAACCGTCAGGTTCGCTAACAAGGAAAGGATTTGATCAACGACCGTCATTCCATGATCAAACGCCAGTTTTAAAAACAAAGCCGTTCCTTTTTGATGGATGCTTTTTGCATCGTTCTTCCCTTCCGGCGTGCGGATTGGCTGCAGCGGTGCATATGTGGAAACGAGCATGTTCAATTTTTGCTTAAGCAGCCAGGTCGGACCGTGTTTCATCAAGTAACGCAGGCAAGCCCATTCTGCCCCGGTTTCATTCAGCCAGTCCTCCCAGGAAGAAACGTCGGCGCCGGTAAACCAGAGATGGCCCAGTTCATGCGCCATCAAGCCAATCATCTGATCGGCATGTTTCTGGATTTGAGAACAATCTTCCGGCAGAATCCGCGTGTAAAACGTCCACTCCCCGCGCTGGAAAGCGCCGGCATTCCGATAGTCGGGAATATCCAAAGATATCATTTTACGCTGCGGCAGCTTCCGCGCGCCATAGGCTGTCTGATATTCCATCAGAATTTGTTCAACTTCCTCGACCATGCGGGAAATGATTTCTGTTTCGTCCGGATTAAAATAGACAAACTGCGCTGCGGCATTTTCCTGCGTCAGTTTGCTTGCCGGCTTATAGATCACGACATTGCCGGGATCCCCGGCCAGTCCTGAAGAAAACCAGGCCTTCTGAGCTTCATCCCAGTGTCCTTCCAGCATGACCTGTCCCGGCCGGCCTTGATATGTCAGTGGAAACGGAATGAGGGACAAGGTCTTCGGCTGTGGATAGTAAACGGAATAAGTGTTGAGGGCCAGCAGATCGGAACGGTTGACATTCCCCCATCCAACTGGCTGTCCTTGATATTCGATCACAATTTCCCCTGCCTGAACGATCTGCGGCGTAATCTTGCGGGCAGCCGAGCGGAATAGCATCGGTTCCGAGGGGCCCGTTTCGAAGGCAATTTCTTGATCCTGGCTCACAATGCGGCGAAGGGTCAGCTGATCGGAAAGCCAGAAGCTTTCACCCTTTTCCAAATACAGCTGACAGCGAAAGAACAGATCCGAGGTTTGTTCAAATAGATGCAGGTGAATGATTTTCATCGCTGAGTCCCTCCTTGTTTATCGGTTATCTATAATTTAACATATACTATATAGTTTTGCAATATAGTTATTATGAAATAATAAAATCAACGTTGATTTACAGGATCGCGCTTTTCCTGATAAAAAAAGCCGGAAACCCCAGCTCCCGACTTTAAAGTTAAAACCGCTTATTCTTTATCCTATATTCTAAATTTAAAACTCAAAATACCGAACGGCGTTGTCATAACAAATATCTCTGACCATTTTCTCCAGCTGCGTCCAATCCTGCGGCGCTTCCCCATTTTCAACCCAGGTTCCTAATTTATTGCAGAGAATCCGTCGGAAATATTCATGCCGGGGAAAGGACAGGAAGCTGCGCGAATCTGTCAACATCCCGACAAACCGGGATAACAAGCCGACCTCCGCCAGCGTATCCAGCTGCTTTTCCATACCGCGCTTCTGGTCGCAGAACCACCAAGCCGAACCGAGCTGGATCTTGCCAGGAAGGCTTCCATCCTGAAAATTCCCGGCGGCGGTGGCCAGCACTTCATAATCCTTGGAGTTCAGACTGTACAGAATCAGCTTCGGTACGCCTGCGTTTTGTTCCATCGCGTCCAACAGCGAATTCAGCTGACCCGCGATCATCGGATCATCTGTGCTGTCATATCCGGTATCCGCCCCCAGCTTGGCAAACATTCGTGAATTGTTATTGCGCAGTGCGCCGATATGCAGCTGCATCGCCCACCCCCGCTTCACATACTCACTGGCTAAGAAGACAAGCACTGCGCCGCGGTATTGACGCAGCTGCGAAATAGTAAGGGGCTGGCCGGCTTTCTTCTGGTCCAGCAGTTTTTGAATCTGAGCCTCATCCGCCGGCGCATAAAAATCTCCGTTTAACGCATGATCGCTCAATTTACAACCCTGTTCGGCAAAATGATCCATACGTTTTTTCAACGCAGCCTTCAGCCCTTCCCAGCTGCCGCAGTCTTCGCCGGTCAGCTCAGCTAACTTTTCAAGATACTCCAGATAACCCTCTTTCTCAATGTTTAAAACAGGATCCGGACGGAAGGCCGGCAGCACCCGGATTTCAAAGTCAGTCTTCAACAATTTATGCCAGCGCAGATCATCCAGCGGATCATCCGTTGTACACAGCGTCTTAACCTTCATTTTCCGAAGCAGGTTCCGCACCGAATATTCCGGCGTGTTCAGCATCGCGTTGGTTTGTTCCCAAATCTGATCTGCATTCTCCGGACAGATGATCGTATCCATGCCGAAATACCGTTTTAATTCCAGATGTGTCCAATGATACAACGGGTTGCCGATCAAATCCGGCATCACCGCGCACCAGGCGTCAAATTTTTCCCGACCGCTGGCCTTGCCAGTGATCTTATTCTCGCCGATACCGTCGGCCCGCATCGCCCGCCATTTATAATGGTCGCGGCCCAGCCAGACTTCCGCAATATCCGGATAACAGCGGTCTTCGTAAATAACCTGCGGTTCCAGATGATTGTGATAGTCCAGGATCGGCATCGTCTCCGCCGCCTGATGATATAATCGTTTCGCCGTATCATTTTGAAGCAGAAAATCTTCGTCCATAAATTTTTTCATCTTCTCGCCCTTCCCTCTTTTCATCAGTATACCGCGTTTTGCGAATCCGCGGATTCTGAAATTCTTAGTTTCCCATTTTTAAGTCTCTTTTTTTATGAGTCTGCCGTCTGATCGCCTTTATTATCCAGTTGTCTTTTATACAGCTGCGCGTCTTCGCTTTCATAGCAGCAGAAAATGACATCGATCTCCTTTTCAGCCTGCAGCTCGCTTAACGTATCCCGCACCGTGTCCACAGCGATCGAACAGGCCAGCGCTTTAGGGAAATGATAGATGCCTGTGCTGATGCACGGAAACACAATCGTCAGCGAGGACAGTCTATGTTCCTTTTGCAGCTGGCGGGCCAGACGCAGCGACTGCTGGTAACAGCTTGCCAACAAATCCACTTCCTGATGTCGTCCTCCGCTCCACACTGGACCGACAGTATGGATGATCCAGCGGCATGACAGATCATAAGCTTTTGTCACTTTCGCCTGACCGGTTTCACAGCCATGCAGAGTCCGGCATTCCGCCAACAGCTGCGGACCCGCTTTCCGGTGGATTACCCCGTCGACGCCTCCGCCGCCCAACAATGAGCGGTTCGCAGCATTGACGATGATCTCGGCCGGCACTGAAGTGATATCCCCATGAATAAAAGTAATCATATTCTTGCCCTCTTTTCATTGACAGCGATCTGCTTCTTTTCTATTCTATAACTAAGAAGAAGTGGAAAGCAAGGTGAATCCGGTATGAAACGAAGTCAGATCCAGCTGATCAGCGCGATGTTGATTTTCGGCAGTCTGGGATTGTTTGTCCGCCAGCTCACTCTGTCCTCAGCGCTTATCGCTTTTTTCCGTGCCGCGATCGGCGGTTGTTTTTTATTCCTGTATCAATGCCTTCGCCGCAAACCGCCGCGCCTTCCGCAAAGCCGCAAATCCCGGATCGCCTTGTTGATGTCTGGCATTTTATTAGGCTCCAACTGGGTCTTCCTGTTTGAAGCTTACCGGCTGACGACGGTCTCGATCGCCACTTTATGTTATTATCTGGCGCCGATTCTCGTCGCTTTGTTTGTGCTGTTTCGTTCCCGTCGTTTTTCCGGAAAAGCCGCGCTGCTTTTAATTCTGGGGCTGACGGGTCTTTGCCTGTTGATCAATCCCGGTTCCGCTCTGGGAATCCATCCTGGACTTGGCATCGGGCTTGGCCTCATCGCCGCACTCATGTATGCGGGGATCATTTTGATCAACCCCTATTTCAAAGAGGTCGACGGTCTGGACAGCTCCTGCCTTCAGCTTTTGATCGCGGCCGCGGTTTTATTCGGTTATCTTTTAGTTCAGCCGGCGTTGTGGAACGGACTTGAAATATCGCTTTCGCAATGGGGACTTCTTCTATTGCTGGGCATCGTGCACACCGGATTGGCTTACGCCTTGTACTTCAGCGCGCTGCCGCGTTTAGACAGCACCACGGCCGCATTTTCCAGTTATCTGGATCCCGTCAGTGCGATTTTCTTTTCTGTTATCTTCCTTCACGAACAGCTTAACGTCCTTCAGCTTGTTGGTGCGGTCTTGATTCTGGGAACCTCCTGGCGCTTAAGCCGGTTGGAGAAAGAAGCGGGACTGCCTGGGAAGACTTCTTCATAAAGAAAGCTTTTTCATAGATAATGTTTTGTTTTTTCAATTTGCTCTTTTCATTTTTTCTTTCCTGCGGTACACTTAAAAGCAAATAGAAAGAAGGCATCGGCCATGACCCAAACAATTACTTTGATCGAAGGCGACGGGATCGGCCCGGAAATCTCCGCCCAGGTTGTCCGCGTCTTACAAGCGCTCCAGCTCCCCCTGACCTTTGACCGCCAAACGCTCGGACAGACCGCGCTGGAACAAACCGGCAGTCTGATTCCGGAAGCCACGCTGCAGTCGATCCGCAAAAATCACATTGCACTTAAAGCGCCATGCACGACGCCGGTTGGTCAGGGCTTCCGCAGCGTCAACGTCCAGCTGCGTCTGGCGTTTGACCTGTACGCGAACATCCGGCCAGCCCGTTCGCTGGAAGGCGTGAAAACCCGGTACGAAAATGTCGATCTGATTATCTTCCGGGAAAATACCGAAGATCTGTATATCGGAGAGGAACGGAAGATCGACGAGGATACGGTAGAAGCGATCAAGCGGATCACCCGTCCCGCTTCGCAGCGAATCATCCAGGCGGCGTTTGAATACGCGGCAGCTCATCAGCGGAAGAAAGTTACATGCGTGCATAAAGCGAACATCTTAAAACAAAGCGACGGCCTGTTTCTGCGAGTCTTCCGGGAGATCGCCGCGCAGTATCCGCAGATCGAAGCCACTGATCTGATTGTCGACAACGCGTGTATGCAGATGGTCATGCACCCAGAGCAATTTGACGTCATGGTCATGCCGAATTTATACGGTGATATCCTTTCTGATCTGTCCAGCGGATTGATCGGCGGACTGGGACTGCTTCCCGGCGTGAACCGGAATGAGGAAATCGCGATCTTTGAAGCGGTGCATGGCTCCGCCCCGGATATCGCGGGAAAGAACCTGGCGAATCCAACCGCCCTGCTTCAATCCGCCTGCATGATGCTGGACCATTTAGGCTATGAAGACGCCGCTCAGCGGATTCACAAGGCGCTGGTTTCCGTTTTGTGCGACACTTCGATCCGCACGCGTGATTTAGGCGGAACCGCGACGACCACCGCGTTTACCGACGCTTTGATCGCTCGGCTTTAAGCTGTCCGAGAAATTCTGATCTCAGCTTGCTTTCATTACAGTCAATTAAAAAGAGAAATTCCGCTTTCGGCTTCCAACGCCAAACTGGAATTTCTCTTTTTTATCGGGTTAAAACTCATCCGCTTTCTGATCAAAATCGATCCGCCGATGCACCCGGCACGGATTTCCATAGGCGATGACATTCGCCGGCATGGACTTCGTGACGACGCTGCCGGCTCCGATCACCGTATTATCCCTGATGGTCACCCCCGGACAGACGATCGCTCCGCCGCCAATCCAGACATTTCGGCCAATTGTGATCGGTTTTCCGAATTCCACATCTTGTTCGCGCAGCTTGGGATCCAGCGAGTGACAGGCCGTCAGCAGCTGAACGTTCGGACCGATCAGCGTTTTATCGCCGATTGTGATCGGACAGACGTCCAGCAGCACGCAGCCATAGTTCAGCATCACATCGTTTCCCAATGTAATATTAAAGCCGTAATCGCAATAGAACGGCGGCTTTACCCAGAAGTTGCCCTCAGTCCGAAGCAGCTTCCGCAACAGGCGGCTGCGCAGATTCACTTCATGAAAGGTTTTCTTGTTATAGCGATGACAGAGCCGGGAAGCCCGGTCACGAAGCAGGATCAGCTGCGGATCCAGCGGATCATAATTCATGCCGGCAATCATTTTTTCTTTTTCATTCATTCCGGTCTATTTTCTCCCAGCTCGCCCATCATTCTTTCCAGCAGAGTCAGCGCCTGAAGCGCGGCCCAGGAAGAATTCTGATGATATGCTTTTGAACCGCTTTGATGGGGCGTGTCGGAAATCGCGCGCAATGCTAAAAACGGAATCTGGTTGACATAACAAACATGAGCTACCGCGGCGCTCTCCATATCGACGCAATCCGGATTGAATTTTTCAATTATTGATGAGCGTCCCGCCTGATCAATGAACTGATCGCCGCTGACGCCCCGGCCTGTCCGGATTTTTCCTTCTCCGTTTCCTTGACCGGCAGCGCGTTCTGCCAGATGAACCAAGTCCGGATCGCTGAGAAACCACAGGTCTTTCATATAGGGGTGATAATGAATCAAAACACCCGAATGATCAACATCGTGATAGGTGCATCGCTCGATAATGATCACGTCCCCGATCCTTAAGTTCGGATCCAACGCCCCCGCCGTTCCGATCATGATCACAGCGGATACCTGCTTATCGATCAGCAGCTGTGTTGCTAAAGCTGCATTCACTTTGCCGACGCCGCAGCGTACTGCGGTGATGGATTGTCCCTGCCATGTCCCCTCGATGAGTTTCAGCATTGCGGCTTCTTCTGTTTTCTCGATCTGCATCTGCGCGATCAACGGTTGAATTTCATCGTCGGCCGCCGCGATACTTCCGATTTTTTGTTTCATAGGTTTCTCCTTTGTCACGGGTAAACACAAAATTATGATCATTCGAAAGTTTGGCTTGATAACGATAACCACGCCGATTGAATGTTTTCAGCTGTTCTGGATTTTCCGCTCGGATTTCCGCTAAATAGCGGATCATTTCACCCCGTGCGATCTTTACATAAACACCCTTCTCCCGCAGTCCCATCTCGGTTTCTTCATAGAACCAGCATTTAATATACCGGACAGGCGAAACCGCATAGCGGCTGACGCTGCGGGCATGCTGAGCGCTGGCTAAGTCGATTAAAACAGAATCTGACTGGGCCAGGTGCTGATATAAACGATCGCCCCAAAATTCATAAAGACTGTGAAACTCGGGTGTTTTTAATGGAGAATCCATTTCCAGGCGATGCGGATGAATACCATCCAGCGGCCGCAGCAGGCCATAAAATCCGGAGAGAATCCGGACGTGGCGTTCCACATAGTCCAGCTGCTCATCCGTAAATACGTGCGGCGCCATCGTCTGGTACTGAATACCGTCATAGCTCAGAATCGCAGGTGTCCCTTCCTCATTCAGATCCAGGATTTGATACTGCTTTCTTGCTTCTTCGGCAATCTGTGGACTGCATTTTAACAGTCTGCGCAGTTGTTCCTGATTGAGCGCTTTGAGGGTTGGCAGCAATTTCCAACTATCTTCAAGAAAGAAAGGCTGATGTCTGGGCGACATAAAAACTTCGTCGGTTTTAATGCGCTTTGCCGGCGCGATGATACACAACATCGTTTAGCCTCCTTTTTCTTTCTTCACACTTTCAGCGCAACTTTTTGGGATATCGCTTCTCTATTTTTAGTTTTTTTCCTAGATTCTCTGTTTCGATGATATATTTCAGAGATAGAAAACAGGTAAAAATAGGGCCAGAAATTCAAAAGTATTCTTCTACTTTTCTTAGCCTTAATTCTGAAAGTTTAATTATTTGCACTCTGCACAAACCGGCGGAATCTCCGCCGACGGCCGCCGCTGGCTTAACGGCGCCGAAGTTTTACTGCTCGGCCGGGTTTTGACCAACAAACAAATTGTCTCCACGTGTGTTGTTACTATGATAGGAATACATTGACTTTGCCTCGTCGGTTGTATGGGAACACAAACCGGCGTTCTGTTTTGCCGTCTTACTATTCTTTCTCGGTGGCTTAAAGTTTGTTCCGTCCAAACTATTTTTGAATCCAGTCTTATAGATAAATGTCAGCATGGACGGGTCTTTGTTGCCATCTTCATCATACCCTCCAACAATAACTTTTTCAACTATACTTTCAAAGACATAGCGATCAAAGGTGTCCAGCACTTCGTTTTCTTCCAGCGTCTTGCGAAACTCTGCAATTCGCTTTTTCATAGTGCTTTCCGTTTCGGCGGATTCTTGCAAATCCTCCCGTTGTTTTTGAAGCTGTTCAATCTGGCTGCTTAAATCAAAATATTTCTGTTCGTAAGTATCTTTGTCAATGATTTCTTCCAGCCGCATATCAACCAGCTTGGCCCGTTTCGCATCCAATGCAGCAATGTCTTTTTCTACTTTGGCTAACTGTTTGCCTGCATTACCGTCCGAAAGTGTTTCTTCTGTCCGGGCAATAAATTCGTCTAACACATCTTTGTTATTTTGGCACAGAAGCCGGTAGGATTCGATAAATGCCTGTTCAATGGTTTCCTCGGCAATTCCTTTACTGTCGGGACAAAACTTCTTACCTTTTTTGGTGGCGGTCACGCATTGCCAGATAACCTTATTGTACTGTGAACCGCTATGCCAGCTCCGCCTTGTAAGTGTGCTTCCGCAGAAGCCACATTCCAGCATACAGCTAAAGGCATATTTCCGGCTGAATTTTTCACGCTTTCCATCCGTACCTAAACGACGCGGCTTTGCGCGGCGCTTCAAAATCTCCTGTGCCTTTTCAAACATTTCTTCTGAAATGATGGCCTCATGGTGATCTCGGATATAGAACTGATCTTCTTCACCGAAATTATCCAAACGGCGTTTAGAGATAGGGTCAAGCGTAAATGTTTTCCCCATCAAAATATCGCCTTTGTATTTTTCGTTCTTAATTATGCCAATTACCGTTGTTTCGGCCCATCGGGTGCTGCCGCGTTTTGTCTTATACCCTAAGTGTTCAAGCTCTTGCGAAATTACAGAACCTCCGGCTCCCTCGATATAGCGCCGGAAGATATATCTCACGATTTCGGCTTCTTCTTCGTTGATTGTAATGCTCTTATCCTCTGGATGATAGTCATATCCTAAACATCCTTGGAACCCAACCAACTCACCACGCTGCATTTTCATTTTTAAGCCCTTTTTAACATTTGCAGAAATATTCTCAACTTCCTGCTGTGCAACAGAGCTTAAAATAACAAGAAGCAATTCACCGTCCATCGTTAAAGTATTTATATTTTCTTCCTCAAAGAAAACGGCAATCCCTTTTTCTTTCAGCATACGAACATACTTCAATGTGTCCAGTGTATTTCTTGCAAAACGGGAAATGGATTTTGTGATTATCATATCGACATCACCATTCATGCAGTCGTTAATCAAACGCTGAAAATCTTCCCGCTTCGTCACCTGTGTACCTGTAATCGCTTCATCGGCGTAGATACCAGCTAAGTCCCATTCAGGTTTGCTTTTAATCAAATCCGTATAATGCTGAACCTGTGATTTGTAACTGTTGAGCTGATCTTCACTATCGGTACTTACTCGACAATAAGCAGCAACTCGCAGACGCTTTGCTAAATTAGCTCTCGTTCTGGACGAAAGCACATTTCGCGCCTTAATAATTTCTACATCTTTCATGGCGGCCCTCCTTTTTGTGTTCCTATCATAGTGTTATTATAACACAAGAAAAGCCACAATTCAAGATAATAGATCAGAAACGATTTTATAGTCTTTCATAAGACGATTTTTGATTAGGGAATATTCTCTATCAGAAATCAGCTTCTTTTCCAAAAGCTGCTTGAGAAAAGCAAGTTGCATACTATATCGAATCAAGTTGTCTTTTTTCAAAGAAAATTCCCCCTTTCCATAACAAAGAAAAGGGGCAAAACGGACGGCTGCTGGCACAGCTCCACGGGAATCTCACCCCCGCGTGGTTCTCACGCGGCCCTGCTCGTTGCCTGCGACGCTTCAAACGCTCGGACTACGACGGCAAGGGAGTATCATTGTCCTGTCTGCGCGTCGTCGCCCGCAGGCTGCCACACCTGCTTTACGGCCCGGTAAAATCGCTCCGCTTATCCCAATGAGGGAAAGCCTCTTGGCGCACCTGCCGCCCGGCTCGGCACAGACAGAATGTATCCGTCTGCCCTATGACGCGCCGCCATTGTCCTGCGGGCGTATTTGTCAAGGAGCAAAGGGGCCGCCGGGAAAACAGGCAGGCGGGGAAAGGGAAAGCCGCCTGTCTATGGTCGGGGCCTTAACCGTCAGTCGCCAATGGGACTAACGATGGAATGGATCAGCTTGATTTGCAATCGGCGCTTCATATACTCGTCAATGCAGATATGAGGCTGGCCGCTGCCGTCATAGAGCGTCCGGGTACACAGCTTATTGATATAGCCGTCGTAATGCTGCAAGACACGCTCCACGGCTTCGGCGTTACCGGCGCAGGCCGCGTCGATCACAAAATCAGGCAGAGGGCTTTTGCCCTTGTAACTGGATTGTTTCATCCGCGTTTAACCTCCCTCCGGCATGAACGCCATCAATTTTATACGCAGGTCTTTCAGGGTGCTTGTCCTGTGGCGCTGTACTGCGCTGCGGGACATTCCCATCAGGCGGCCGATTTCTTCGTCAGTCAAATCCAGAACAAAGCGGAGAATCAAAATACTCTGCTCGTCTTTTGGCAGGCTGGCAAACGCTTCGGCCACAAGCTCGTTGTCGATATGTAGGTCATAGCCATGCGAACTGAATGTAAAGCTGTCGCAGGAATACCGATCTACGGTCGAGAGCTTGTCCCAATCATCCGGGGAAACAGCGTCCAGCGACACTTCACGGTCGCGGCGGCACTTCATTTCCCGCAGATAATCTATCGCCTCATGGTACAGAACCAGCTTGCAATAGCGGTCAAACTGGCCCCATTCACCGTATTTGCGGGGGATCGCTTCCATCTTCTCACCCCCTTTCTGTGGGGGATGTGGTGGTTCTCTCCCTTTCCGCCAATAGAGCGAATGGAATCTCTCCGGCTGCCCGCTAAACGCCTCCTTTTTTCATTTTTTTGAAATTTCTTTTTGCGCCGGATAGCAGGCCGCAGGAAATAACAAAATTCGCCCGGCAGGTCAAAGACCCACAGGGCGAAACAAAAAGCAATATGATCTTTTCTTACATGGTATAGTACATACTCATAGCCGCTTGTCCCCGATGGCGGGGACAGACTTTTTTTGACAGGCTTATCCCTGTCGGATTCTGTCGATATGGTTTACATTGCATGGCGGCTCCCTCCTAAAGCCGCCATGCCAGAACACGGTGCAGGGGTCGTCGAAGCAAACAGAAACGGCGGCCTTGATTTACTCAAAACCGCCGTATCAGCTATGTAGGTTTGCATGGGAAATGATCTGCCTGCCAGCGGTTTTTTTCTTTTCCCCGCTGGGGAGGCAGATGTTTTGAATATGGTAGCTCATTTCATTCCACAAAGAACAGAATCCGCCGGATCAGCTCCGGGATATTGACCGGGGCGGTGATATAGTCGTTCACGCCCTCATGCCGGTATTCATATTCCGTGGCAAGGTCGTTGTTCTCGGTGAGGATAAAGAACGGCAGAAGCCGGACAGGGGGATTCTTCATTTGGAACATCCCAGCCACCCGCCGTAGCGTATGAAACAGCTCCATTGCTGTGCCGTCCGGCAGTTCCAGACCGCACAAGATCAGTTCTATTTCCTTATCCTCAAAAATCCGGCGTTTAGCCTCTGCAATCGAGGAAACCAGAATCAGGTCAAAGCCCTTTTGCAGCATGGCAGCCCGCAGCACTTCGGCGCTGGTATCTTCCGCATGGACAAAGAGCAGCTTGTGAAAAGTTGGAGCCTGTTCGCCGGATAACTGCCGGTAGGCGTATTCCACCAGCTTATCTTGCAGCAGCAACCCTTTCATTTTGTCCATGCACAGCGTCGCGCCCCGGCGCATAGCCTCTTGTTCATAGTCGTCCTTGTCATGGCAGGACGCCAGAATAAAAGGCAGTTCCTTGTCTGCGGCCCGCACCTCGTCCAAAAAGTCCATGCCGGAGCCGTCCGGCAGGTCGAGATCACAGCAGATCAGTAGTGGCATTTCCTCTTGGATGGCGGCCCGCGCTTCTTTCAGCGTGGAAGCCGTTTTTACCGGGTAGCCCCGGTGCTGTAAGTATTTTTGCAAGCACCATGTATAGGTGTCGCTGTCGTCAATCAGCAGTATCTTTTTCATGTGTCCTCACCCCCAATATTGATTTACCACAAGCATACACTACAAATGTTACACAAATGTCCGAGGTGCCTTTGATTTCGGCAGAAAAATAGGCTGAATTGTTACAACGCTCGGACATTTCAAAAATTTCTTTGAGAAATGGCGGAAAAAGCGGGGCAGCACACGCCGCCCCGCCGATCCCATACGGTTATTCCATCGCCCGCATTTGTTCGATCAGGGATTGTTTTTTCTGTCTGCGAATTGTCCATACAGACAAGATCAGTTCCATTCCGAACAATACCAGAATGAACAGACCCATTTCCAAAACCGGGAATTTGTAAGGCACTACATTTCCGGCAAAAGCTCCTATACTCATTTTTCTGCAAGCAAAGATAGAAGCCGGAAGCCCAACGATCAGCGTCGCCAATGTTGCAAAGAGCGCATAGCACAGCCCCTCACAGATGTTCATTTTACATAGCTGTTTTTGTGTTAGGCCGATAGAACGCAGAATACTGTTTTCCTGCTTTCGGGCTATCTGGTTAGAGAGTGTCGTATTGATAAGGTTGATAACGCCAAAGAGAAATACCAACCATGAAAGTATCTCCATACTGCCAAACGCAAAAGAATTTGTCATTTCTTCATATTCAATCACTGTATTGATTTCATCTAAGGCAATATTACTATGGCTGGCAACAATATTTTTCAATTCAGCTCCCACATAGTCCGTTTTTTTAGGGTCATTTACAATGCTCCATGAATAGTCAAAAGAGGTGATTTCCGGGTGCAGTTCGTGGAACAACGCTTCTGGTGCAAAAAGAGTTGCCCCATCTAAGGGCATCCTGCCATGTCCTGAATATACCTTTGCAGGAGCGTATAACCCCGATATGGTAACAGAAACGGATGGCTGTTCTTCTCCCAAAGAAATCTCAACCGTTGAACCAACACCCATATCCTCATTCTGCTTTAGCACATTATAGTCAATTACAATACTACGGGAATCTGTTGGCATGGTTCCCTCTGTCAGAGCCGCTTCAACTGCCGCATAATTCTGGTCGGTCAGCATATCGCACATACCACCAGCTTGATGAATCTCTGTTTTATAAGTTGCATGGAGAGATTGCCTGCTTGGAATTATATCTGTAACGCCATCAATAGATAAGATTTCCTGCTTTAATTCCTCATTCAATGGATTTCCCGCTGCCATAACCTTTTCTTCTGTCATTTCAGAATCCAAATAAATTTTATAGTCGCCGTCTGGGAAAAACTGTCTTGCAAGCGCCTCTGGTGAGCGCAGCAAAACAATGGAGGATACCACAAGCAGGATAATTCCGCCCAAACTCAATGAGGCTACAATAGCAACGGTCTTTTTTCGGTCACGCCTAAAATTTGCAATTCCCATTGAAACAGGATTGAGCTTGATATTCTTTTTCCGGCTGCGGATGTCCTTTTGCGCCGGGGCAAAACGGACGGCTTCAATGGGGGAAATCCCTGCCGCAATTTTCACCGGCTTACGGATGGAAACAGATACCATGATCCAACTGCTTATAAGCGTTAAAATAACCGTTGCCACATAGGAAACAGCGTTAGAACCCTTGGAAAACAGGAGGAAACCGTCGCATACGCCCAGCACTGTGCCAATCAGAATCCCGATACTGCCGAGTTTGCGTCCCTCTCGCTTTACAATCCGCTTGATTTGCTTTGGTGTCGCACCAATCGTCCGAAGCTGCCCGTAGCTCTTGATTTTGTCATTGATGGAGATACGGAAGATACTCTGGATCACAATATAGCCGCCGATCAGAACAATGGCAATCACGCCAGCCATCAGTGCAAAATCAAAGGATTTAGAAGTATAGGCAAAATACTTGCTGTTCATTTTGGGCATAGGAAGCTGATATTCCTCTGCAATCTTCCTGCAATAAGAGGTCATCAGTTCTTCGCCCAACTGGTCGCTGTTTTTGAAATGGACATAGGCGCGATAGCCAGCCGGGTCAAACCCGTTCCATTCTGTCAGGGCAGCGTTGGAAAGAATGATAGCGCAGGTATTCGCTTCTTTTTCATTTAAGCTGTCCATAATGCCGGTAACGACATAATCACCATGAAAACTCTCTGTATCTAAGGTCACAGTGTCCCCGATCTTGGCATTGTTTCCATAGGTGGAAAGAAAGTATTCGCTTACAACAACTTCATTTGCTTTTTCAGGAACCCGGCCCTCTAACAACTCCATCTGCGCCTTGGCAATCTCCATCATTTGCGCGTCGCAATACACATAGGACGCATGATAGCCCTGTTCTGAAAGCTCCTCACCCAGCATATAGTAGCCGCCTACGCGCTCAAACTCCGGCAGTCCTTTCAGGGTTTCAATGTCGTTTTCCTCTACGCCCAGCCAGACCGCCTCATAAGTATCGACAACCTGATTGCGCTGCATTTGTGTCAGGGAGGTAGACACAATTCCCGTAAAGCAGATCAGAAATGCCGCCAGCGCAACGGCAATCACCACCATCAGATTCCGGCGCTTCTCGCTTTGCAAACTTTTCTTTGCCAGCTTCTTTGTAATGGCGCTGGTA
>NZ_GG657561.1:326772-329833 GCF_000157995.1 Holdemania filiformis DSM 12042 | reverse complement strand
ATTTTCGACAGCTCTTTGTCCCGGACAATCACATTGCCGGAAGTAGGGGTGTCCAGCCCGCCCATCATGTGAAGCAGAGTGGACTTGCCGCTGCCGGAGGTTCCCACAACGGCCACAAACTCACCGTCATTTACGGAGAAGTTCACGCCGTCAAGGGCGCGGGTGATATTCGGCTCTGTGCCGTAATACTTTTTCAGGTCGATAGTCTGTAAAATGCTCATAAAATTCAATCCTTTCTTTGTTTGTTGTAAATGTGGAACGCTGCTGCGCCGGTGGCCGCCAACTGCACCAGAATCAGTACAGCGAACAGGCCGAAGCTCTCATAGTAGAACAATTCATCCCAAAACAGGAGAACATCACAGAGAGCAGTCAAGGCAACCGTCCAGCGGATGTGCCGGGCCAGCCATTGCCGGAACACCAGCACAAGGACAACGGGCGGGACGATCAGCAGCGCCAGATTCAAAATCAAGGTCGGGGTCAGTTCCATTGCGTCGCCTCCTCGCTTTTGTTGATAAGGTTATTGTAAAACCCAAATGTCCGCGAAATGTTACAGAGGCCAAAAAATTTCTTTGAAAATTGGAGTGAAATGTTACAACGCTCGGACATTTCAAAAAAATCTTTGAAAAAGGCGGGGTAGCACACCGGAACCCCGCCAATAAGAAGTTAATCAATCTCCCTTAATTGCTCAACAATCGACTTCTTTTGCAAGATATGAATAATTACAGCAGAGATAATCATAGGAAGCATAATAGAAATTATGGCATAACCCATAAAATACACTAACGGAAACTGCCATACCCATGAATCATCCCCGACACTGTTCAAGTAATGGACAATGCCATAACCTACCGCCGTTCCTGCAACCAATGTGATACCGATATTCCAAAAAGCCAGTAAAATTCCCTCCCATTGTATTGTCCATTGTAACTGCTTTTTCCCCATACCAATCGAACGCAAAGTTGAAAACTCATGCTTTCTGGAAAGCGTTGTGGCAATCAATGTGTTAATCAAGTTAATAACTGCAAACAACATAATAAAACTGCTCAAGCCCCAAATGACAAGACTTGTACGCTGGTACATTGCTTCGCTATCCTGATAGAGATTGTGCAGAGTTTCCATTGTAACAGTAGGAATCGTTTCCATCAAACTATTCATTTTCTCCCGGACTTCTGGTTCCAGAGAAAAATCGTTAATGCTGATTAAGAGATGGCTATTGAAATTAAAGTTAGGAACGACCATTTTCTGCAATAGCTGATCGGGCAATAGGAAAAATCCGGCTTTCCCAAATAGTTTTCCGCCTAATGGATCTTTGAATATTTCATCGCTGATTTCACCGACTATGGTGTATTCTGTTTCCTGATATGATTGTCCATCGAACCAACGGAATTTAACGGTATCGCCCACTTGGAATGTCCAGTCAAAAACATAATCCGCATACTCATTACGCAACACAAGTATTTCCTTATTCTCAATCATAGATTTATAATCTATCGTGCCAGCAGAAAGATACTGTTTCAAAATTTTCTGCTGTTCAGAAGTAAATGGAACAAGTTTATCTTTTCTGGAAGCATGATTGTATTCAAATTTTGCCTCCAAAGTTTTATATTGCGTAACTTCTTTTACGCCCTCAATCTGTGTGATATTCTGAATAAGCTCATCATTTAATGGATTGTTGAGCTGAACCCCTGTTGCTCCATGAGGATCATTACGGACTGCATTTCTGGACAAGTCAATTTCAAATTCTCCGTATTCCAATAATCCCTGTCGTGCAAAACGCTCCATATCCAAAGAGGATAATAATGTCGTACCGCCCATAAACATAATCCCAGCTACGCCTAAAGAAAGAACGGTCACTACCCACTTACGGCGATTGCGTGAACTTCCCATAACAGCCATTGAAAATGGAGTAATTCTTCTATGGAGTTTTTTAGAGTACAACTGTGCAGACTGATACCCCGTACTTTTTGCAGCTTCAATCGGAGATACACTTCCGGCGATTTTAACAGGTTTGCTTAAAGCCAGCCAAACCATTGCATATACAAGGCTAAAAATCAGTACACTTACCAATGCGGTGTTAAGCCAACTCCACCCGTCAGGCTTAAATAAAAAGGCAGCCGTTCCGCCGATGATAAGTCCCAAAATTGTTCCTAAAATGCAAAGAATTTTTCCCTGTGTCCGCAAAATCGTTTTAATTTGTTTTGGAGTGGCTCCCATTGTTCTCAACTGTCCAAATTCTCTAATCTGATTTTGAACATAGATATAAAAAATACTGTAAATTACCAAATAGCTTACAAATAGAACCGTAATCGAAAAAATACTGATAATCATAATATCTTCCTGATTCGGCTCAAGAGAAGCGACAAATCCATCGTTGTAATCAGAATATTGTGCTGTAATACCATAATCAGTCCCGATTTTTTGAACCGTCTCCTTGAAATTCTCTGATGACATTTGAGTGGCATCTGCTAATTGAACAGTAAGAGCTGTTACAGAAGTTTCAAATTGACTGCCTGTATGAGCGTATTTTTCAGAGCAGTACAAGGAGTATACCCGTTCTGTTGATCCATTGTCTGTAAGGCCAACAACAGTAAAAGTTTCGGAACTTCCATCATAAAAAGGAATTGTAATTTTAGTTCCTAATTCAGCCGGTAATCCTAATCGTGACAAATAGGCTTTATCCACAGCCGCATCATATAAACCGATGGGGTATTGCCCCTCCACGAGTTCTTCTACGGCAATATTACTGTCTTTCTGTTCAATGTAAACTGGAATTATCAAATAATCATCAACCTGTGTATTGCCAGCCTGAATATAAATTCTTGAATCAGCAATTCTGTTATCTTGCCGCAATTCTTCAATCTGCTTATCATTGATATTGTAATAAATTGCATGGTTCGCTGTCTGCAATTCTCTTTTGGTTTCTGTTGCCATCCCTACCGCGGAAAGAATAAACCCTGATAGCAATGCAACAGATAACATGATGGTCAATACAGATAGCAGTGTTTTAATGCGACTTTTTCGCATACTTCTTTTCGCATATTTCTTAACAACCGCACTGGTG
>NZ_GG657561.1:299471-326290 GCF_000157995.1 Holdemania filiformis DSM 12042 | reverse complement strand
TTCTTTGCCAGTTCTTCGCCCCGGACGATCACGGTTCCGCTGGTGGGAGTGTCCAGCCCGCCCATCATGTGAAGCAGGGTTGACTTGCCGCTGCCGGAGGTTCCCACAACAGCCACAAACTCGCCGTCCTCCACGGAGAAGTTCACGCCGTCAAGGGCGCGGGTGATGTTCGACTCTGTGCCGTAATACTTTTTCAGATCAATCGTCTGCAAAACGCTCATACTCAAAACTCCTTTCAAGGCTTTCTGCCTGTTGATAAGGCTATTGTAAAACCCAAATGTCCGCGAAATGTTACAGCGGCAAAAAAATTTCATTGAAAATCGGGGTGAAATGTTACAACGCTCGGACATTTCAAAAAAATTTACGGCGGGCAGCCGGAAATGGCCGTCCGCCGAAACATACTACACGATCTTTTGGATAGATTGATTGTGAAATAATTTCAATCCAATCACCACATCTATCATAAGTTCCACAATGAGAATTATACTAATGGCAAAATTAAAATTACATAGGTTATATAATCCGATATAGATTTCACAAGTAAGAAATACAACTTGCAGACACAAATTTAAGTATGTCACTAAATGCTCGTTAGTTCTATTCCACAATCTAAACAGGAACATTATAAAAATAGGTTTTCCAGAAAAAGCAAAAAGCACTGACAATATCGGCACCAAAAATATATAGTAAGAATCTACTGCATTGCTGGGGGTTGTACCTGCCCATTGAATTGCTATATTATCAGGAACAACGAAAAATAAAACAATAGATAAAATAACATTGATTATTAAGATGATTGTTGTTGCTTTGCAAAAATTGATTTTTTTCATGGTGTTTTCTCCTGTTATAAGTGTGCTTTATTTAGTCGGCAGCATAATGGAAAATTCCGAACCCTTGCCCGGCTCCGAAACCACTTTGATATAGCCGCCCTGCCGCGTTACGATCTCGCGGGCCAGATACAGGCCAATGCCCACGCCCTGCTGTTCGTGTACTTCTTCCTCACGATAAAAGCGCCGGAAGATGGCGGCCTGATTGCTTTCGGAAATGCCTTTGCCGGTGTCGGTCACTTTGATCTCCACATACATTTCCCACTGCACCACCGACACAGCGATTTTCCCGCCTGCCGGGGTGTACTTCACCGCATTGTCCAGCAGGTTAAAAAGGGCTTCGGATGTCCACTTGCTGTCATGGGAAACGGTCAAATCCTCCGGGCAGTCCACGGACACGGCAATTTCCTTTTTCTCCGCTGCATACACGATCCCACTCATGGCCTGCGCCACGGTATCAAAGAGGCGGCCCGGCTTCTTATCCAACTGGATCACGCCCGTTTCCAGCCGGGAGGTTTTCACAAGAGCCTGAAAGAGAAAGTCCAGCTTATCCGTCTGGCTGCGGATTCCCCGGATAAAGTCGGTGCGCTCTGCCTCGGTCATAGGCTTTTCCAGCAGGGTGTCCGTCGCCATTTTCAGATTGCTTACCGGCGTTTTCACCTGATGGGAAATATCTGATACAAGAGTCTGCAACTCCTGCCGTTCCTCGTCCACCCGGCGGCGGTTCTCCTGCATGATCTGGTAAAGCCTTGCCAGCCGATGTCCGATTCTGGCAAGCTGGGTTTCGCTGTCCTCTGGGCGCTGGGGCGCTTCATTCCCGGCGATCATGTGGTCTAAGGTCTGGCACAGGTCAGCGGTAAACTGTGACAGCCGCTTTCCAAACGCCTGCGTCAGTACAAAAATCCCCACAAGGGCGCACAGCAGCAGCGCCCCGCCAGTCAGCAGCACCGCAATCTGTTTTGTCACAAGAAACAGGGCTATGGTGATCCCGGACATGGAGAGGACAAGCCCTATTGCCACCCGACCAAACAGCCGCTTTACCGAGAGGTTCTTAAACTTCATTTCGCCTCGCCTCCCGTCCATTGATACCCCATGCCGTAAACGGTCTTGATGTAGGGCGCGCCGCCGTCGGATTCAATCTTGCTGCGAATCCGGCTGATGGAAGTTGTCAGGGTGTGTTCGTCCACAAACCTTTCGTCTATATCCCACAGCTTTTCCAAAAGCTGCCCACGGGTCAGCACTCGCCGGGGATTTTTGCGGAACAGGTTCAGCATTTTGTACTCCATCGGGGATAGGGTCAGGGGCTTGCCGTTTAAGGAAGCTGTCTGCTCCGAGAAGTCCAGAAACAGCCGCCCGTCGTCGTAAATGTCCTTGGCCGGTTTGTGGTGTTCCAGCATAGTGAACATGGCTTTGATTTTCCGCTGCAAGGCCCCGATCACAAAGGGCTTTGTGATGTAGTCCACCGCGCCCACCTCATAGCCCCGTATCTGGTCGCTCTCCTGATCGTTGGCAGTCAAGAAAATTACAATGGTGTCCGGGTGCTGGGGCTTTATCAGCTTGCACAGCTCAAAACCATTTCCATCCGGCAGGTTGATGTCCAGCAGCACTAAATCAAATTCCCGCTGGCGGATGGCGTCGGCTGCGGTTCTGGCATTTAGGGCAGAAGTCACGCCGTAGCCGTCTGCGGTCAGGTTATAGTCTAACATCTTATTCAAAAAACTGTCGTCCTCGACAATTAAAATCTGCTTCATATCCTCACTTCCTTTGCTTTTTGCAGATAGTATAACAGGCAAATGTCCGCGAAATGTTACAGCGGACGGATTTTTTCAAAAAAGTGCTTTTCCTTTATTATAGGATAGCCCGCTTTTCCGTACAAGGCACAAAATATGAATTATAAAGTTTAATCTTGCTGCATATAGCAACATTCCATTGAGAAAATATGAAATATACAATGTAGATGGGTGGTGCTATATGGCAAATATCAAAGATTGTCCCGGCTTTGAAACTTTCGGCGCGGATGTAAAAGAGGCGCGGAAAGTCAAACAGTTATCGCGTAAGACGCTGGCGGAACAGGTCAATATCGACTGGCGCTATCTTGCCAACATCGAAAATGACGGCACGATTCCCAGCCTGCCGGTTATCATACAGCTTATCAAAATCTGCGGGCTTCCCGTGGAACGGTATTTTAACCCGGAGATCATGCGGGAGGAAAGCGCACAGCGGCAGCGGGTCAGCCACAAGCTGAAACTCTGCCCGGAAGAATTTCTGCCGGTCATCGAGGGCGCGATTGACAGGGCCATTCAAATTCAACAGAAGAATGACGAAACGGAGGGTGCATGACAACCCTCTGTTTTGTTTTTGGGAGGACGCAAGCTGCGCCCTCTCTTTTTTTGTGCGGTTTTCGGAAAAACCGGGATTTTGCGGGTATTTCCTTGGGGGCAGAACGCTTTTTAGGGGAAGAAGAACAAAGACAGCAAGCATAGGGAGTGTAGCCACACTCCCGGCAAACGGCTTCCCGTTTGTATCTTGGGGAAATCCCCAAACCCCTGAATGAATGGAGGTGCGAAAGTGGCAAACCGAAAACGGAAGTTTGTGCTGCGCGTCCCGGTGACGCCGGAGGAACGGGCGCTGATCCAGCAGAAGATGGCCCAGCTTGGCACAAAGAACTTTTCTGCCTACGCCCGGAAAATGCTGATTGACGGCTATATCGTCCATATCGACACCGGCCCTGTCCGGGCGCAGACCGCAGAGCTGCAAAAGATCGGCGTCAACATCAACCAGATTGCAAGGCGTATCAACAGTACCGGGACTGTGTACGCGCAGGACTTGGAGGACATCAAGGGGGCGCTGGCACAGATATGGCAATTACAAAGATCCATCCTATCAAGTCAACGCTGAAAAAGGCGCTGGACTACATCGAGAACCCGGACAAGACCGATGAAAAGCTGTTCGTTTCTTCCTATGGCTGTTCCTATGAAACGGCGGATATTGAATTTCAAATGCTGTTAGATCAGGCGTACCAAAAGGGCAACAATCTGGCCCACCACCTGATACAAGCCTTTGAACCGGGGGAAACCACGGCGGAGCAGGCCCATGAGATCGGGCGGCAGCTTGCCGATGAAGTGCTGCAAGGCAAATACCCCTATGTGATTACCACCCACATTGACAAGGGCCATCTGCATAATCACATCATTTTCTGCGCCGTGGATATGGCGAACCAGCGCAAGTACATTTCCAACCGCCAAAGCTACGCCTTTATCCGGCGAACCAGCGACCGGCTGTGCAAGGAACACGGCCTGTCTGTGGTAAAGCCCGGCAAAGACAAGGGCAAGACCTACGCCGAGTGGGACGCACAGAAAAAGGGCAAGAGCTGGAAAGCAAAACTGAAAATCGCCATTGACGCGGCCATCCCGCAGGCCAAAGACTTTGATAGTTTTCTGCGGCTCATGGAGGCGCAGGGCTATGAAGTCAAACAGGGCAAGTTTATTTCATTCCGCGCCCCCGGACAGGAACGCTTCACCCGCTGCAAGACCTTGGGGGAGGATTACACCGAGGAACGGATCACCCAGCGAATCAAGGGTATTGCCATCGACCGGGGGCCGCGCAGAAGAAGCACCGGGGAAATCTCCCTGCGGATCGCCTTGGAGGACAGTATCAAGGCCCAGCAGTCGGCGGGCTATGCGCGGTGGGCGAAGCTGCACAACTTGAAGCAGGCCGCCAATTCCTTAAACTTCATCACAGAACACCAGATCGACAGCTACGAGGGCTTGGAAAGCAGGCTGGCCGAGATCAGCGCGGCAAACGACGCGGCGGCCTCCGCCCTGAAAGACGCAGAACGCCGCCTTGGGGATATGGCGCTGCTGATAAAAAACCTCTCCGCCTACAAGCAGCTCCGGCCTGTGGCGCTGGAACTGCGAAAC
This sequence comes from Holdemania filiformis DSM 12042, assembly GCF_000157995.1. GTDB lineage: Bacteria > Bacillota_I > Bacilli_A > Erysipelotrichales > Erysipelotrichaceae > Holdemania > Holdemania filiformis. Next base: position 321,543 of record NZ_GG657561.1, on the reverse strand, counting down.
GCCAAAGACAAGGCCGCGTTCCGGCGGCAGCATGAAAGCCAACTGATCTTGTATGAGGCGGCGGCAAAGGCGCTCAAAGAGGCCGGGGTCACAAAGCTCCCCAACCTGTACGCCCTCAAAACCGAGTATAAAAAGCTGGACGCAGAACGGGAACGGCTGTCCACACAGTACAGCGAAGCGAAACAGAAATTGAAAGAATACGGCATTGTCAAACAGAATGTAGACAGCATTTTGCGGACAGCGCCGGGAAAGGAGCATACGCAGGAACGATGAACATACCGAGAATGAGTTACCCCCAATACCGCAAGGCCCGCAGGCTCACCCATGAGTGCTGCAACTACTGTAACGGAAACTGCCTCCTGCTGGACGATGGGGAGGAATGTGTCTGTGTGCAGAGTATTTCCTATTCGCTGCTGTGCCGGTGGTTCAAGGTGGCCGTCCTGCCGCTGGACGCGGCCCTGTGTGCCGAGATCACCAAAAGCCGGGACGAGATCAAACGCTGCGCCGTCTGCGGGGCGGCGTTTACGCCCAACTCCAACCGGGCTAAATACTGCCCGGATTGCGCGGTGCAGGTGCGCCGGAAGAAAGAGGCGGAACGCCAGCGGAAAAGATACCTCCTGTCTACGCATTTAGGGCGGTAAAAGTCCACGGAAATCAAGGGTTTTTCCGCATGGTCGGCAGGCAGGTGGATAAAGTTATCCTGTTCCCCTCAAAACGGGGGTCTAAATGCGGGAAAATGGACAAAAAAAGAAGCGCCGGACGCAGAGGCTTTGACACCTCCGCGCCCGGCGTTTTGGATAATTGCCGATTACATAATAGCATGATATAATACAGTAAAATAAAGCGGGAAACGGTGGAACTTATATGAATATTGAAAACTATATTGAATCACAGTACAGAGAGTTATTATCATGTAGTCAAATAAATGCGGAATACTCCGATTTATATAAATCCTTTAGAAATCAAAAACTGCGGGAAATTCTTATGACCCTACATCATGATCTGGTTGGGCTTTTTAGAACAATGAACGAAAGACTACCAACCGGGGAACATGAAGCGCACTTTTGGGCAGAACCGAGTAGAGATTTAATTAAGAGAATTGAAATGATATTCGGCTTAGTAAGTTCACTAAAGGAAACTCCTTTAGCCTTTCAAATAGACCCATACTATTTAGATTTACTCACACGCTGTCGAGATTTTCTTAGTTCAAGCGGTGGAAGTTCATTGCCACCCAATATGGCAAAGGTCGAATTATATTATACGCTTCCTATTTTTCTACCTCTTAGTAGCATAACCATTTCACATAAGCAACAAGATTTTACATTTGATCTGAAACTAATCGGAAGTGGTTCTTACGCTAATGTTTATAAGTATAAGGACACTTTTTATAATCGGCCTTTTATTTTGAAGCGTGCAAAAAAGGAACTTACAGATAAAGAAGTCGCCCGGTTCAAAAGAGAATTTGATGTAATGAATGGTCTATCTTCTCCATACATACTTGAAGTTTACTGCTACAACCCAGATAAAAATGAGTATATTATGGAATATATGGATTATACGCTGGACGGATATATCGCTGCTCATAACTCCACCTTAACAATTATACAACGAAAAGGAATCGCCCAACAAATATTGCGCGCCTTTGATTATCTTCATTCAAAAGGACATCTACATCGTGATATAAGTCCTAAAAATATTTTGATAAAAGAGTACGATGATACCCTTGTAGTGAAACTTTCGGATTTTGGACTTGTAAAAATTCCTGATAGTACGCTAACAACGGTTAATACGGAGTTCAAGGGCTATTTTAATGATCCTGCACTGGTTGTCGAGGGGTTTAACACTTATGGCATAGTTCACGAAACTTATGCGCTCACTAGAGTTATTTATTTTGTAATGACAGGTAAAACCAATACAGAAAAAATTACGAATCAGAATTTACGAGCTTTTGTTGAGAAAGGATTGAACCCAGATAAAACCAAAAGATTTCAAAATATTCGCGATATGATTTCAGCATTTAAGACCATATAAAAATGCCGGACGCAGAGGCTTTGACACCTCCGCGTCCGGCGTTTTACTTATTCGTCTGTGAAGTGGAACCGCTGCGCCGCAAAGTCGGCGTCGCTCATGGCGTCCAGCTTATCGGCGGTCTGGCAGGCAAGCACCGCCATTTCCTTGTCCATGTCCGGCAGTGCTGCCCGGAGATTTGCCGCCGTCCTGCGGCGGTCGGCATTGTGGTACAGACAGAACAGGTTTTCTTCTTCCACGGTGAAATACATTCCTCATACCTCCATTTCTTTTGATTTTTCCCGCGCCGGGGGCTTCTTTTTCTGTTCCTCCTTGGCGGCGGCAAGCTGCGCCCGGATGGACGGTTTCTTTTGTTTCTGCGTCGTCTTTCGGGTCTGCTTGGGCTTTTTGGCCTCCGCCTTGGCTGCCTCGGCCACATCCAAAAGGGAAATCTGTTCCCCGGCTTTTGCCCTTGCTTCCAGTTCCCCCATAGACGGGGCGTTGTTCATCATGCCGTCGATCATGTTGTAATTCTGCTCGGTGGACATTTCCGCCGTCTTGATATGGCTTTCTGGCTGGGCGGGGATGGCAAAGGCCCTTGTGCCGTTTGCCATAATCAGATACCTGCCGTCCTCCGACTGGTGGTGGAATCCATACCCGGCGGCCTCCATCTGTTCCCGGCTCCTGTCGGTCAGATAGAAACGGCCCCTTGGCGTCTGGATTTGTTCGCCGGTCATGCACTCGTCCGGCGTGAGCTGTTTTTCCGGCTGGGCGAAGAACTCCGGCACCTGCCGGTAGTCGGCCCCCTCGTCCACATAATAGGCGGTCTGTTTCCCATCCTGCCGGAACACCACAATATCCCCCGTAGAGAGGGAATGTCCCTTGTAATCGGCGGGATGTTCTATGTTGAAGCGGCGGTAAATCTCGTCCAGTGTGGTGTCCTTGTCCAGCGGCGCGGTGTAGACAAGCTGGTAATTTTTCCTGTCCACCGAAAGCCCGTCCGCCTGCAATTCCTCATAGGAACGGTAGCGCAAATCGCGCCCCTCCGGGCCGGGCGGCACTTGGTAGATGGAAAAGTTGGGCTGCGCCGGGGCCTCATAGTCAGAGGCAACATATTCCTCCACCGTCAGCCCGGCAGCGGCGGCCTCCTGTTCCAGCTCTGCCTCGATCTGTTTTTTGTAGTCCTGCAAGCTCTGGTCGAAGTCGGAAAGCTGCGGCGGCTCCGGCAAGTGGTACTGGCCCTGATTGAGAAGCGGGCGGCACTCTTTTACATAGTCCAGAACCGCGTTGAAATAAGCGGTCTGTTCCGGCGTCAGGGTTTCCCCAGATTGCAGAGGACGACGGGCCTCATGCTCCATAGCGGCCAGATTACAGTGCAGCGACATATACGGAACAAATTCATGCAGCAGCATATCACGCTGGGCCTTGTCCGCCCCCCATGCTTCCGGCCCATCATGTTTCAGAACATGGTTTTTCCAGCTCTCGTCCTGTGCGTAGTATTCGTGATAACCACGGATATGCTCGATCAGAGAACCGTCGCCGTCGCCAAAGTCCTGCCGTCCCTCGTAGTTGTCCGGCTGGCCCTGAAAGGTGAAGTCGATGCGGAACTTGGTCTTGTCGTACCAGCTTCCCTTGTAGTCGGGCTGCTCCCGTTCATAGCGTTTGGCGCTGTCCAGCTCTTTGAAAATGGTGTCGGCCTCATGCAGCGGCATTTGCTGGCCGTCTTTCAGGTGGGGGCTTTCACTCCAAATAATCGTGACAACCGGCTCCGCTGCCGGATCAAGGGCGGTTTGCTGTTCTGCCTTGGCAACGGCAATCTCACTTTCGATCTTGCTTCTCACAAAATCATCCATGTGGCCGTGCTGCATTTCATAGCCCTGTTCGCACAGACGGTTGATAAGCTCGATCACCTTGTCCGTATCGCCCACAGCCTCGGCGTACTCCACGATCAACCGGCGTTCCTCGTTGCCCATGCGCTGTCCGTTGCGCTCGGCCCAGTCGATCAGGGCGTTGGCCCGTTCCGTTGGGGTGGCCTCCGGCATAATGGGCTTGTTGTTCAAAAGGCCGTCAATCCCATTCCACGGCTGCGGCTCCGGCTGTACGGAAATAGCATTGGCCTGTTCTACGGCCTCCTGAAAATCTTCCAGTGCGTCGCCGGTAATGGTTTCCGTCACATGGCCCTGCGGTGCTATCCCGGAAAGAATTTCGTCGCGGGCCTCCGACAAAGAGTATTCCGTATTGTCCAACTGTCCACCGTCGATCTCTTTGTAGTCAGGGCCGTACATGGTATAGTCAAAGCCGTTTTCGCTGGTCTGGATAAAGAGAATATTGCCACTTTCCAGACGGTAGGCAGCTTCTTGGGCCTTGGCACGTTGCAGCGTCCCGTCGCCGGAAAGGACAAAGCCCTGTGTCTGAATGGCGTCCAAAGTGCCTTGCGTCACTTCGCCGGTGGATTTCACATCGGCGTCAATCAGGGTTTGCAGCATGGCTTTCACACTGTCGGTCATTTCCTGCTGCTGTTCCGGGGGCAGCTTGGAAAACACACTGTCGGGGGCAGGCTGCTCGGCGGCCTGTTCCACGGTCGGCTCCACAGTTTGCTCCACGGCCTGCTGCGCCTGCCGCTGTTGCTGAAGCTCGGCAAGGTGGCCGTCGATGGCGGTAATCAGCTCATGGGCGGTGGCCCGGATGGTTTCAAGGGACGCCCGCAGCTCTTTCAGGTCTTTACCGGAACTCCAACCGGCCACATACCCAAAGGAATAGTCGGACGTGTCCAGCCCGTAGTGCTGGCAGACGGCATAGGCCACGCTCTCGGCCTGCACCTCGCGGGTGCGGCTGTCGGGCCGGTCGGCCTGCTCGGTCACAGGGGCCTCCGGGTCAATGTTGTGGAGCCTGGCATGGGCAATCTCATGGATGGCTGTTTTCAAAGTTTGCAGCTCACTCATGTTCTCCTGTATGGCGATCCGCTTTTCCGTCAGGTGGTAGTAGCCGTGAGAACCACCGGGGATGTCCTCAAAGGCCATCGGGACGGGGGAAGTCTGTTCCAGCGCCTTGAAGAAGTCCTCGTATTGCTCCACATTTCCGGCCAGCTCGTCCACACCGATAGAGGGCAGCGGTTCGCCCTCGGTCTGGCTCACGTCAAAGACAGACACGATCTTGAACGCCGGAACTTGGATTTCTTTCTTCTCGGTGACGGGGTTGCCGTCCTTGTCCATGACCGGCTGGCCCTGTTCGTCCAGCTTCGGCACTTCCTTTTTCACCTTGTAGGGGGCGGGGGCCAGAATCTTGATGCCTTTCTCGCCCCGCTTCACATTGCGGTGAAAATCATCCCGCCACTTGTTGTAGCCCGCTACAAGCTGGCCGCCCTGCATGGCGATCAGCAGCGTATTGTTGAAGCTGTAACTGTGGAACTTCGCCATAGAGGTGAGATAGGCTTTGTAGCGTTCACTCTCGAAAAGCTCCTGTATGCCGGTTTCCAGCCGGTCGGTGATCTCTTTCATGCGGTCGGCGCTGTTCTGGCTGTTGAGAATGATGGGGACGACGGGCGGCGGGGCCGCAGCTTCGGCGGTGGGTGCTGCCTCCGGCTGCACCGTCCGGGCCGGGGCCTCGTCCCGCAGAATTTCCGGCGCGGGATAGGCCATCACCCGGTATTCCTCCGGCACCGGCTGGCCCTCATGGACACGCTGCCACTCGTCGCCGCTTTTCACCAGATAGCCGTAATCGGTGAAAACACCATGCTCCGTATTGGCAATATGCAGGCCGAAACGGGGCAGGAAAATTCCCACTTTCCATTCCTCCGGCATATCCACCATGCCGGAACGGTTCAGATAGTAGTCACCCAACTGGCCCGTGCCGGTGACATCCGGCAGATGCACATAGTAGTCCACGTTGTCGGGGTAGTCGATGATCTGGCCGATACTGTGGAAGTCGCTCTGCGGACTTGTCAGGGCGGCGTTCAGCTCCGCAAGCTCGGCAGCGTCCAGCTTTTCCAGCCTTGCGGCAAGGAAGTTCAGCTCGTCCACGTCAGCGGACAGCACCAGATCGCGGGGCAGCTTAATGGGACGCTCCTGCGGGCTTCGGTAGTCGTACAAGAAAAAGTCCTGCGGATTGTCGGCACTGATCCCGATTTCCCGCAGGGCTTCTTGCAGCTTTTCGGTTGTGGTCGGCAAAGAAAACCAAAGGCCCTCTTTGCCTTGCTCATAACGCTGTCGGTTATGAAGCAGGATAGAAAACACTTCGCTCATGGGTTCACTCCTTTCATATTCATAGGGGTTTGGGGCTTTCCCCAACAAGCAAAATCCCCGGCCCGGCAGGGTGGCCGGGTCAGGGATTTATCGGAAGTGTGGCTACACTTCCTATGCTTGCTACGTTACTCCGTCAGCTCTTTTTCTCCACGCGGTAATTGACGTATTTCCCGCCGGTATCGGCCAAAAGCACCGTCCCGTCATAGGTTTTGCCGGTTTTCATGGAGCGCAGGCCCTTTACCTTTGCCTTTCCGTCTTTGAGCAGCGCGGCGGCGATCTTCGAGGTGAACGTCTTGCCTCGTTCCTCAAAAAATCGGTCATTCTTCCACATGACAAACTGACAGGCCCGGTTTCCGCAGTAATAGTTTTTCTTGCCCTCGTAGACAGCTTCGCCGCAGCGGGGACACTTGCCGATAACCACACGCTCGGTCTGAAACAACTTTTGCGCGTCCTCGCTGATCTGCGAATAACGAGAAATCAGGTTTCGGGTCATTTCTTCAATGCCCACCATGAAGCCCTCCGGGTCGGCCTCGCCCTTGGCAATGGCCGTCAGCTTGGTTTCCCATTCCGCCGTGAGCTGGGGAGAAGTCAGCACATCCGGCAGGACGCACACAAGGTTGTGGCCGTCCTTGGTGGGAAGTAGCTGTTTGCCTTTGCGTTCCACAAATCCCATCTGCACCAGCTTTTCCAGAATGGAAGCGCGGGTTGCTGGGGTTCCCAAACCTTGGCGCTCGGCGTCCTCCGGCAGATCGTCCGTACCGGCGCGCTCCATAGCGGAAAGCAGGGTATCTTCCGTGTAGGATTTTGGCGGTGCGGTGAAATGCTCGGTGACGGCGGCAGTTACCTTGTCAAAGGTCTGTCCCTCGGTAATTTGGGGAAGTTCCCGCGCAGGCTCCGGGGCGGTGTCGTCGGCGTCTGTTTTGAACGACGCCTTAAAGCGGCGGTCAAGTTCTTTCCAGCCGGGGGTCAGGATGGTCTTTCCCTTGGCGGTAAAGGTGTTCCCGGCACAGGTAAATGTGGCGGTGACAGCCTCGTACACATGGGGCGCGGCCACGGCGCACAGCAGCTTGCAGCACACAAGGGACAGCAGTTTCTTTTCCCCCTCGACCAGCCCGTCAAAGCCTTTCTGCACAAATTCCATTGTCGGGACAATGGCGTGGTGGTCGCTCACCTTTTTGCTGTTCAGCACCCGGCCAAACTGCGGGGACAGGTCAAGCCCCGCCGCAAAGGAAAGCATAGGCCACAGGCCGGACACAAGGCTTTCCGCCGTTGGCAGCATATCATCGGTCAAATACTGGCTGTCGGTGCGGGGATAGGTCAGCAGCTTCTTTTCGTAAAGCTGCTGAGCATAGTCAAGGGTCTGCTTGGCGGTAAATCCAAACAGACGGTTTGCCTCCCGCTGCAAGGTGGTAAGGTCATAGAGGCGGGGCGGCTGCTCCGTCTTTTTCTCCCGTGTTACCGACACACAAACGGCCTGCGCCAGTTCACAGGCGGCTTTCAGCACCTTGGCGTCGTCTGCGTTTCCTATGCGTTCACTGGCCGCCTCCATGCCGCCAGCCGCGATCTGGACGATGTGGTATTTCTCTTTCTGAAAGCTGCTGATCTCGGCCTCCCGGTCAACCAGCATTTTCAGGGTCGGCGTCTGGACACGGCCCACGGTCAGGGTCTTGTGGTAGAGGATGGAGAAAAGTCTTGTCGCGTTGATCCCCACCAGCCAATCCGCCTGCGCCCGGCAAAGGGCCGACTGATACAGGTTATCATAGTCGGTTCCCGGTTTCAGGTGGGCAAAGCCGTCCTTGATGGCCGCGTCCTCCATGCTGGAAATCCAAAGGCGCTGAAACGGTTTCTTACAGCCCGCCATCTGGTAGACAAAGCGGAAAATCAATTCCCCCTCGCGCCCGGCGTCGGTGGCGCACACAAGGCCGGTGACATCGGGGCGCTCCATCAAAGAACGCAGGGTGTCAAACTGCTTTTTCTTATCGTCGGGAATGATGTACTGCCATTCCTGCGGCAGAATCGGCAGGTCGTCATAGCGCCATTTTTTGAAACGCTCGTCATAAGTCCCGGCGTCGGCAAGGGAAACAAGGTGGCCGATACACCAGCTCACCAGATAGCCGTTTCCCTCCATGTAGCCGTCCTGTTTCTTGTCCGCGCCGATCACGCCCGCAATGCTGCGGGCGACGCTTGGTTTCTCTGCAATTACTAACTGATAGCTCATACTTCGTCCTCCTTATTTCCATCTTCACTTGTCATATCCTCGTCCGGCTCCGGGGCTTCATCCTCGTCGTCCTCGTCCTCGCCAAAATCATACTCGGCCAGATCGTCATTGCCTGTGGTGTCGGCTTTTTCCTTTTTGAATTTCAGGAAGTAGAGGGCTGCGCCGCCGCCCAGCAGCACCACCACAAAGAGCACCACAAGGCCGCCCATGCCGCTTGGCTTTTCCTCCTGCGGCTTTTCTTCCTCCGGCTGGGGCTTCGGCTCCGGCCCATTGCAGGCGGTCAGGTTGTTTTTACAGACCGGGCAGGCCGTATTGACGGCCCCGGCTTGACATTTGGCCGTACAGTTGCAGACCTCCGGCTCTTTTTTCCCGTCCTCCAACAAGGCTTGCAGGTCGGCGTCGTCCACTTGGTTGAGGAAATGCACCGCTGTTTCCTTGTCCTCGTTGGCCCGGTCGATCAGGATGTAAAAATAATTCCCGGCCTTGGTAGTGACAGTGATAAGCTGTTTATCCCCGAAAAAATCATCCACCAGCGCAGCGTTGCCCTGCGGGGTAACAGGTACGCCCTCCGGCTCCATGCCGCCGGTGGTGGGTTCTTCGGTTTCCTCCGGCACCTCTGCGGGGGCTTCGGTGGTTTCCGGCAGCGGCACAGGGTCAGGGTCAGCGCCTCCGGCATAGGCGGTAACGGTCGTGGTCGCCATGCAGAGCGCAGCGGCCACAGCCAGCGTCAAGGTGCGGAACAGTTTAGATTTCTTCATGGGCGCTGTCCTCCTGTTCAAAGTCCGGGATCGGGGCCGGGGCCGCCTGCAATGCGCCGCCGCGCACAAAGGCGGCGAACTCCTGCGGGGTCATGTTGAGGCCGCGCACAAGCTGGACGATCTGCAAGTTTTCCTGTTCGGTCTTGGCCGCTTCCAGCTCCCGAAGCTGCTTTTGCAGCTCCGCGATCTTGCCCTTGGTTTTCTCAATATCCTTTTCAATGCGTTCCAATTTGTTCATTGCCATAGTGATTTACTCCTTTCTGGCGTTTAAGGCAAACGCCCGTAACAATAAAAATGCTGCTGCCAGTAGCTTGAATTGAGGTTCGTGTAAGAAATGGGGTCGCCGCAGTGCAGCATGACCGAATTTCCCACATACAGCCCCACATGGGACATCCCAGCAGTGTCATAAGTGCCGACGAAAAATACAAGGTCGCCGGGCTTGGCCTGCTCCGGGGAAACGGGGGTGCAGATGTTGTAAAGCCCCTGCGCCGTCTGGCGTCCCACATTCCAGCCGGAATGATTGATGACCCAGCTAATGAAGCCGGAACAATCAAAGCTGGTGCTTGGGGAGCTGCCGCCCCACACATAGGGATAGCCCACATACTTTTCCGCCTCGGCAATCATGGCGGCAAAGGCTTCGTCCTTTAGCGCCTCCGGGGGGATTTCATAGTAGGTCGGCTCTTTCGGGGTGGAGGCATGGGGATAGCTGCCGTTGGGAAACAGGTCTGGCCGGTTGCCCAAAGTCTGCATATAGGCAGCATAAAAGCCCATCTGTTCCTCGGTGAGAATGTAGATGGGCAGGTGGGACAGGTCAAAGTTTTCCAGCTTCACATGGCAGATATAGTAGGTGTAGGGGACTTCCACGGTGTAGGTGTTTCCCTCGCTGTCCGTCCTCGTTTCGGTGCGGTAGCGGGTTTCCGTTTCGATGGTCTGGGTCAGGATGTACTGCTTTTCAAAGAGCATGGCAAGGTCGCCCTGTACCTCCCCCAAAGTGAACACGCCGTTATGCAGCGCGGAGAGGATGGAGGTCAGCACATAGGGGTCATGCTTGATCTCGTCCAGATCGAAACGGTATTCGTCATAGCCGGGGTGCAGGCTTTCGTAGTTGTCAAGTTCGTGCTGCAAGTCTGCTTCCAGCGCGGCATAGGCGGCTTCGGCTCCCAGCATATCGCTGTCCTCGGAGAGATAGGAGGTGGCGGCAAGGACCGTTCCAGTGCTGCCAAACATGGCGGTGCAGGATTGCAGGCCGCCCATCACCAGCAGGAGCATGAGGCCCACGCCGCCGACGATCAGCGCCCCTTTCCAGTGCCGGGCGGCAAAGGACGCGGCCTGTCTGCTTTTCTCTGCGGCTTTCTTGGCTGCGGCAGCCGTGGTCTTGGCGGTGCTTGCCGCCCCCTGTGCGGTCTGGCCCGCCGCCCTTGCTGCCTTGGCATATTCCCGCTTAATGTGCTGTTTCTGCCAGAAGCGGGAAACGGGATTTTTGGCCGCCTGCGCCAGCTCCGGGTTGTCCCGCAGGGATTTTTGATACGCAAACTCGGCGTTGGCGGCAATGGACTTTCGCTCGGCCTTGGCTGCGGCCCGGTAGGGTTTGAGCTTATGGCGGTGGACGCCGCTGTGGATCATGCGGCCCGCCTGCCGTTCCGCCAGTTCCTCCCCCTTGTGGCCGCCCTCCACGCCCACATTTTCGTGTTCTACCTCATGGATTTTTCCGTGGAGGTAAAGCCCGGCTTCCTGTATGGGGCGGCTGGCCGGGTTTGGTTTGAGCTGGGGAGGGGCTTTCTCCACCTTGTCAAAATACAGCCTGCTTTTGGCCTTGCCCTTGGCTTCGTCATAGACGGTTTCCTTGGTGACGACGCGCTTTTTCGGCAGGGCTTCTTTGGCCGCTTCCAGCTTATCCGCCCGCTTTTCCGCTTTTTTGATATACGGGGCAAGCTCCGGGGAAGCCCGTTCCTCGGCGGTAAACTGCAACCGGGAAACAGGGCTGGTGGCCTGCGCCACGGTTTCCCCGGCGTCCTTGGCCGCTTTCTTTGCCTTGTGGCGGTCGTGCAGTTCATCCGCCCGTTCCAGTATTTTTTCCGCCGCGCCCTCTGGCTGGGCGGTGTATTCCTGCTCGGCCTCCCGGCTGGACACATTGACGCTTTCGCCGGTGGTCTGGTTATCCAGCGTCAGGCCGTCGCGGGTCATGTGCTGCGTTACCTTGTCGCGGGGTTTTAAGGGTTCCATGACTTCACCTCCTTGTGCCTCATACCGTCGCCCCCTCGCCTAACCGGGTCGTCATGATCTGGTAGAGCTGGGTGTTTTTCGGGATGGGGTTCTTAAAGGGCAGGATCACATTTTCGTAAATGAGAAGCCCCTCGCCGGGTTCGGAATTGTCCACATACCGTAATTGCTGGGGCGAAATGTTCAGCCGTTCCGCAAGGATTTTGCGGTCGCCGCTGGCCTGATTGAGCAGGCAGATAAAGTCGCTGTTTTCCAAAATGTTCTCAATTTCCGGGGAGGAAAGCAGGTCTTTCACATTCTGCGTCGCACCTGTGGGAATCCCGCCCCACTTACGAAAACGCTTCCAAATCTCGCAGGAAAAAGCCGCCGTCTGTTCCTCACGCAAAAGCAGATGAAACTCATCACAGAAATACCATGTCGCCTTGCCCTTGCTGCGGTTTTGGGTGACGCGCCCCCAAATCTGGTCTTGGACAATGAGCATACCGATTTTCTTTAGCTGCTTGCCCAGCTCCTTGATGTCAAAGGCCACAATGCGGTTTTGAATGTCGATGTTGGTTCTGTGGTTGAACACATTTAAGCTGCCGGACACATACAGGTCAAGGGCCTGCGCCACCCGGTCGGCCTCCGGGATATGCTGGTCTAACAGGGCTTTGTGCAGGTCTGCAAGGATGGGCATATTTTCCGGCTTGGGGTCTGCCAGATAAGGCCGGTAGATCACCTGTACCGCCCGGTCGATCACCGTCTTTTCAATGGCTTCCAGCCCGTTCTTGCCGCCCATGACAAGCTCACAGAACGACAGCACAAAGTCGGATTTCAAGGCCAGTGGGTTTTCGTCCTCGGAGTAATTCAGGTTGATGTCCAGCGGGTTCACATAGTTTTTGCTGGTAGGCGACAGCTTCACCACCTGCCCATGCAGCCGCTTCACAAGGGGGTAATACTCGGCCTCTGGATCACAGATATACACATCGTCCGGGGTGCAGAGGAACACGCTCAAAATTTCTGATTTACAGCTCATACTTTTGCCGCTTCCCGGTGTCCCCAGCTTTAGCCCGTTGGGACACCTCGCCCGTTTGCGGTCGAGCATAATCATGTTGCCGGTCTTGGCGTTGATCCCGTAATACATGGCGTCACCGCCCTGAAAAAGCTCCTGCGTCACAAAGGGGACGAACACGGCCACGCTGGAAGTCGTCAGGGAGCGTTCAATCTGGATGTGGCTGGCCCCCAGCGGCAGGCTGCTCATAAGCCCCTGTTCCTGCTGGTAGTCCAGCCGCACAAGGGAACAGTTGTATTTCTGGGCGATCCCGGCAGCCCAGAACACATCGTTTTCCAGCTTTTGCCGGGTGTCTGCGGTGTTCAGCACCAAAAAGGTAAGCTGGAACATCCGTTCATTCCGGCTCTGCAAGGTCTTTAGCAGCTCCTTGGCGTCCTGCCCGTAGGTGGCAAGGTCGCTGGGAAGTATATCCATGTCATAACCGCTGCGGACAGCCCGTTTCTGTTCCTGAATCTTCATGGCGTCAAGGTCAGTGATCTTGCGCTTGACCGTTTTAATAGCGTCGCTCTGGTCAATGGCCTGCACATGGAGGTTCACCACAATACCGTTTTCCGTGTTGAGGAAGTCGGCCAGCATTTCATCCGACAGCTCCGGGGAGAGGATTTGCAGAAAGCTCACCGCCCCGTATTTGCCGCCCAGCCCGAACATCCGGGCATTGCCGAAGCGGAACGAGGACGGGGCGATAAAGTCCTTGGTAGAAAGCCCCGATGGAGCAAGCCACTTCCAGTCAAAGGAGAACGGTTCCCCGTCCGGGTGGAAAATGCTGTGCATGACTTCCAGCCGTTCCTTTGCGTCCAGTCCCCACGCGGAGGCCCCCATGCTCTTGAAATAGCCCAAAAGATCGGTTTCGATCCGGCGCAGTCTGGCGCGGGCCATTTTCAGGCTGTCTGCCTCGATGGTATAGGTCATAAATTTCCGCTTCATCAGGCCGTTGTTCCCGTTCACAAGCTGGTCTTGCAAAATGTCGGAATACTCGCTGCGGATGTCGTCAAAGTCGTCCCCCTGCGCCCGGATTTCAAAGCTCTTGGCGTACTGCTTGGGGTCGATCTTGCGGTTGATAAAGGAAAACTGCACATGAATGGAAGCGTCCAGATAGTTGTAGAGGTCGCACAGGTTTTCAAAGATGGCTGTCTTGGTGTCCGCCTGCGCCAGTTGGTAGCTGATGTCCGTAAACTCAATGCACTTGGAAAAGGTGCGGGGCGTCACCCGGCATACGCCGTCCTGATACATGGCCTCATAGGGAATACTGGCCTGTGCCGAATGGGGCTTGCCGTCGCCCTTATACTTTCGGATGACGGCCTGAATCTCTTTCTTTTCGGCGCGGGTGAGCTTGACCGGCGCTTTTGCGCTCGTTTCGTTCTTTTGCTTTTTGGACAATGGCGTTGACCTCCTTTTCCATTTGGGATTGCCGCACAAGGGCGGTATAAGCGTTGTTGGTCTGGTAGGGCCGTTCCTTGGGCTGGATGAAGCAGCACTCTACGATCTGGCGCACCACCACTTCAAGGGACTGGCCGTGTTTTTCGTAAAGCGCCAGCAGAAAGCCCGGCAGCATGGCGAACACCATAATGAGCGCCGCCGCGCTGGTCGGGACGCGGCCCCGGATCAAAAAGAAAAGCGGGACGCCTACAAGCAGCGCACCGCCAAAACAAATGAGCTGGCGTTTCGTCAGCCCGAATACCACCTTGGATTTGACCTTGGTTAAATCCTTGGGGACAGTTACATAAGCCATAAAAAGTCACCTCGTTTCTGGTACGGACAGGGAAAAATCGCTGTCCACTTCATTGCCCCACACATCCCAGCCGGGGATTTTCTGTCTGGCAAACAGTTCTGCGCGGGGCAAGTCGCCCGCAAGCTCTATGATTTTCTCGCGGGTAATGTCTGGTTTCTTGCTGTGTTCCTCCACCGGGGAAATGATAAACTGATGGACGCTTTTGGAGTAACGCTTGGGATGGCCCCGCTTGGCAAGCAGGCAGATTTCCGCGTTTCCTCTCGTCCAATAGCCCAGCCCGTAAAACCATGTGGGGCTTTTGCGGTTCAATTTCAGCCAGACAAAGGCCACGGTCTTAAAGGAAAAGCCCCACGCCTTAATCAGACGCAGCGCCTCCGGGAGCTGTGGGAAAGTCGCCCACAAAAACAAGAGGCAGTCTTTTTCCGCCAGCGTTTCCACCGGCAGGGCGCACAGCTCATCAATGCTCATGGTGGGATAGTGATGTTCCGCCGCCCCTGTCCGTTTGCACTCATATCGCCACGGCGGGTCGGCGTAAAGGATGTTGTAGGTTTTCTTTTGTGTTTCCTCGATAGCTGGTATTCCTCCTGTCTGTCAATGTGCGGTAAATACGGCTTTCGATATGCTGCCGGTCTTGAACAGACAGAAGCAAAGCAAAACGGTATAGCCCATACAGCCCCAGATCGCGCCGGATATGTCGTCGGCGGTTCCGATCTGCTGGATCAGCACCGCATAAATCCCGACAACCACCATGATTAAAAATGCTTGGAAGCCCAGCGCAAGCAGGGATTTCAAGTAGTTCTGGCCCATGCCGCGCCACTCTGCATTGCCCAGTGTGGCAAGGGGGATCGGCCCCAACGCGGTCACGGCGTAAATTTCAATCATTCTTCCATAGGTCACAAGGAAAATGCAGATGGAAAGAATGTTCATCGTCAGCCCCACAACAAGGGTCTGGAACCACAGACCCAGCAGCGGCCCGATGTCCATTGCTTCAAGGCGGCTTTCCAGATCAGGGAGCAGCGTGTCAAAATCAATGCTGGTATCTCCGATAATCACCCCGGCGCTCTGGTTGACGACTTGCTGGGTGGCGTCAAACACACCCATGACGATATTCCATGTGTTTGTCACAATGAGGATGGCAAAGGCGCTTTTGAAAATCCAGCGGAAGAACATGGAGCTGTCGAAGTCGTGCATATTGTTCTTTTCCACAATCATGTCAATCAGCTCATAGCACATCACAAGGGCGAGAATGGCCGCCGCAATGGGGACGATCACCGTTTCGGACAGGTTTTGCAGCATGGAAAAAATGCCGCCGTTCCAGTCCTGCGGGGTACTGCCCACATCCGACGCGATTTCCCCGACTTTGGTATTAACTGTGTTAAACAGGCCGGACAGGTTGCCCATGATACCGTCGATCAGGATTCCCTTGATCCATTCCCCGATTAAATCACCGATCATGTGGGGACACCTCCTTTCCCGCGCCCTCCCAGATCAGAGAGGGCGCGGAGGGTTTTCTAACACACATGGGGTTATCCCAGCAGCCCGGACAGCAGCGGAACAAGGGTCATGCCGATCAGGGCAACGCCACCTCCGGCGACAAGCTGTTTTATACCCAATTAGGTGTAAAACTCTGCTCGATGGCGGGCGGCGGCGTACAAAAAATCTATATGGTGTTTTTAAGAGAACCGTCCCGGCGGGACAGGTCAGGCAGTGACCTGTTCCACCTCTGGGATGGGTTTGAGATTAAAATGAATTTCGATAGAAATGTGTCTTGTTTTATCTTCGTCAATGCGCTCATGCACGACGATTTCTTTGATTAAGCGGTTGAGGGTGGCTGCGTCC
This sequence comes from Holdemania filiformis DSM 12042, assembly GCF_000157995.1. GTDB lineage: Bacteria > Bacillota_I > Bacilli_A > Erysipelotrichales > Erysipelotrichaceae > Holdemania > Holdemania filiformis. The sequence goes on along the minus strand of NZ_GG657561.1, from coordinate 305,480 downwards.
AGCTCTGTGATATTGGCGTATTCCTGAATGGCTTCCACCCATTGTTTTGCGTCATTGGCAAGCTGGACTTCATCGGACAGCCGCTTTCTGCCCTCGGACACTTTTGCTTTAAGCTCCGCTTGCTCGGTCTGTGTCTTTTCCAGCATGGTGTTGAAATTCTGTTCACTGATACGCCCTGCAATCATATCCTCATAAAGCCGCATTACCATTTTGTCCAGAACCTCAATCCGTTCCTCGTCCCTTGTGAGGGAGCGTTCCATTGCTTCCCGCTGTTCCCGCTGCTCGGCTTCACAGGTATTGGTCAAGCGGTCGGCAACCGCTTCCCCGTCCATCAGGGCGGCTCTGGCACATTCCCGGATTTTCCGCAGCACATGGCTGTAAAGGGTGTCATAATCAATCCGGTGCTGGGTGCAGTGGTTCTTTCCAAAGGCATTGTAGGTTTTGCAGGAGTAAATCTGCTGGGGATGTTTTGCGTTTGTGTAGCGTATCGTCAGTGACTTCCCACACTCACCGCATTTTATCAGTCCGGCAAACAGGCTGATTTCATTGGTCTGCCCCGGACGCTGGCGGGATTTCAGCTTGTTCTGCACAATGTCAAAGCTCATGCGGTCAATCAGCGGTTCATGCTGTCCCTCCACCACAATCCAGTCCTCCGGCTTCTTTTCCCCAATCGTGCCGATTTTGAAACGGTAGTCCTTTTTCTGGGAAGCAATCGCCCCGGTGTAGACGGGATTCATCAAAAGGTCTTTGATAACGGAGAAGTCCCACATATACCGCCCGTTTTCCGGGTCTTTCTTTTCCCATTTGGTGCGGGTATTGCGAAGCCCCCGTTCCCGGTTCCACCATGTGGGGCAGGGGATTTTTTCTTCCTCCAGCCGTCTGCGGATATAGTTCGGACCATGACCGTTTAGGGCATATCCGAAAATCAGCCGCACAATCGGGGCGGTTTCCTCGTCAATGAGCAGATGGTTTTTGTCCTCCGGGTCTTTCCGATACCCGAACGGGGCAAGACACCCGGTAAACTGTCCTTTCTGCGCTTTCAGAAGATAAGAGGAATGGACTTTCTTGGAAATATCCTTGCTGTACATCTCGTTCAGGATATTCTTGAACGGGGCAATATCGTTGTTATCACGCAGGGTGTCGATACCGTCATTCATGGCGATATAGCGGACACCGTTTCTTGGGAAAAAGTCCTCAATCAAATGCCCGGTTTGCAGATAGTTACGCCCCAGTCGGCTGAGGTCTTTCGTAATGACAAGGTTGATTTGCCTGCGCTCAATGGCTCTCAACATTCTCTGTAAATCAGGACGCTCCATATTAAGACCTGTGAAGCCATCGTCCTGATAGACTGCCACAACCTCCCATCCCTGCTTTTCGCAGTATTTTTCCAGCATATCACGCTGGTTTGCGATACTGGCACTTTCGCCTTGCAGGTCATCGTCCTTTGACAGCCTGCAATAGACCGCTGCACGATACCCTCCGGCAAGTGCCGAACCGATTGTTCTGTATTCCATTTCGTTCATCATAGCCATTTACCCACACAATCCAGACGGTATCTGGCTCTTTTGAACCTCATCTTCATTATAGCTCATATCTTTCCTTTTAGCAAGATATTCTTTCGTGTTTGTCTTTCCGTATTTCTGGGAAATCAGGCTGACGAACACATCAGTTGCGTCCAGCTCCCCGTCAAACACTGTTGTAACATGAATCTCTGTTTTGTTTTTTGCCATAGGCAGTTATCCTCCATACATGAAAATAGCCAGACAGAGGGTGTCGGCAACGAAGTCCGGCAACGGGCTTCAAAAGACCTTGCAAACAATCTCAATCTGGCGATGGTTACTATTTATACTTTTCTTTTATTTTTCTGTTGTTTTGGTTGTTATAAGGGAGAAAAGCCCGGAAATAAGGGATTTTCCCCGGCAACCGGCTCGGCAACGGGATAGCAACAGAGGGTGCAACGGGCTACCATTTTCAGAACGGAAGCTCCATCTGTTCTGTGACCTCCACAAAACCGTCCATCGTTTTTTCAGACGGGTTGCCGGAGTCCGTTGCCGGGTTTTCACGCTCCCAGCCCTTTTGTCTGCCATATTCGGAAAACATTCTTGGGTTCGGGAAGTACCGCCAGCCAGAAATGCACTGGTTCATAATCTCGTTGATTTCCCGGATTTCCCATTGCTTCGGCTCGTCAAAGGCATGGTTCAAGGCTTCCTTATAGAGCTGCTTGGAGCAGACCATGCTCCCGGTGTACTTATCAAGATACGCCTGTATCATCCCGGCTTTGGTGTCCTCCGGCATAAAATCCCGCTGGTGTTCTTTGAGATACCGCTGCATGGCAGGGCTGAAAGCCAGCTTGAACCTGCCGCTTCTGTAAATTTCCATCGCTTCTGCCCACATCTGCTCGATATAGGCTCTGGAAGCGGCTTCGTCCTCCAAAATGTGAACCTCGGCTTGCTCCGGGTACACCATGACGGGGATAAAGCGGCGGTTGCCGGAACGGTCAAGGGGCAGGAAGTCAAGGGCATTGGAAGTGCCGCCAAACACGCACTGACGGGGGCGGTCTGCTGGGTGGGTTTCATAGGGTATCTTGTAAACCTCTTTCTGTCGGCTTAAAAATGACTTGATTTCCTCAATGCTCTTGGCGTTTGCGGTTGCCATCATTTCCGACATTTCGATAATCCAGTGACCTTGCAGCTTACGGTACACATTGTCATCGTCCAGCTTCCGCAAATCATCGGAGAACCACTCGTCCCGGACTGCCAGCAGACGGAAGAAGGTGGACTTTCCAGCCCCCTGACCGCCTACCAGACAAAGCATGATTTCAAACTTGCACCCCGGCTGAAAGGCTCGTGAGATTGCACCCAGCAGGAACAGCTTCAACGCTTCATAGGTGTAATCGTCTGCGTCAGCCCCCAGAAAGTGCCGCAGGCAGAAACGGATTCGTTCTGTACCGTCCCACACAAGGGCGCTTAAATAGTCCCGGATGGGATGGTACTTGTTTTCATTCGCCACAATCCCGATGGCATTATCAATCTTTTTCTCATTGGTAAGCCCGTAGGTTTCTTCCAGATAAAGAAGCAGATACTTCATGTCCGTATCGTTCAGGGCGGTGCTTTCCCTGTGAAAACCGATGGGCTTTATGATGTCCTTGCGGTCAGTCAGGATGTTGTATGCGATAGCCCCGGAAAGCAGCGGGTCACGCTGGAATACGGTCAGGCAGTTCCGTATGCTCTGACGGACACCGCCTTTCTCGGTGGTTTCCAGCCCCGCCTTGATTTCCTCAATGCTCTGGGGCGGTTGCATGGCGTTCATGGTGTTTTTTAGTTCTTGCTGCGGCTGCAAGTTCTGCCATTCGCTGTTCAAGCTGTATCACATCCTTTCCGTAGTCCGTAATCAAAGCCGCTTTTTCCTCCGTTTCCCCAAAGAGCAGCACATCCAGCAGATATTCCACTTGGTCTTGCTTCTGTAAGGCTTCCACAAACCGGGGATGAAAGGCTTCCTCCGGGGAGTGCGGGGCATATTCCTTTCTCCATGCCCGGAGCAGGTGGAGATAATCGGCAAGGATACGGAAGCAACGGTTTTTTGCTTCCTGAAACTGTTCCTCCGGGGATTTCTGCCGGGGCTTGGGCTTTTTTGCCTTTCCCGGCGGTTTCCAGTCCTCATAGGAAAGCCCGAAGTCCTGTGCCAGTTGTACGGCGGCTTCTTTCTTTCCCAGCCCATACAGGGCGGCGGTAAAATCAATCACATCCCCATCCGCACCGCAGCCGAAGCAGTGGTAACGCCGATCCAGCTTCATGCTTGGGGTTTTATCGTTATGGAACGGGCAGCAAGCCATCCCGTTCCGACCTACATGGATTCCATAATGCTCCGCAGCCTGTCTTGTTGTGACGGACTGCTTCACAGCTTCAAATACATTCAAATCTATCCCTCCTTGAAAACAAAAAAGCACCTGACATTCTCTGATTGAAAATGGCAAGTGCCTGTTAAAGTTCCATATCCTGTTGTTTGTGTTTCGTCTGTGCCGGGACAGTTCTTTGTGCTTTTTTCTCGTCAGCCTTATCCTGCAAGACTTCCTTGATAGGCTGCTTCTTGGGTGGCTCTTTGCTTTCTTCTGTGCCGGGTGTAGCTTTCCGTACCCAGTAGCGGATGTCCCGCAACTTCTTCAAATCAGCCTGTACCTCGGTCAAAGGTTCTTTCAGCTCTGCGATTTCGCTGAGAAGTTTTTCCTGCTCCTCTTGCAGCTCATTTTGGGTACTGTCCTTATCGTCCGGGTGCTTGGCAAGGTAGGCGGCGGCTTTCTCATACCGGGCAACCTCCGGGTGTTCCTGTTTGAATTTCTCCTTTGTTTTCTTAAAAAATATCTTCTGGTACTTCTCATAGACAGGCTTACATTCCTTGCAGTCTGTCCGGCTGGCAAGAATCCCGTCAATCACTTTGCTGCGGGCTTCCTTTGGCTTCATCTGATTGCGGTAATCTGCGGCTGATTTCCCGGAAGATTCCAGAAATGCTTCTAAGTCCTCCACAGTGGAAAGCCCCTTTTGCCGGAGATAGGACAGGGCTTCGCTGACTGCCTTTAAGTCCTGTGAAGTCCCCCGGTTCTGTCCAGCCCTCGTCCAGTCCTTCCGTTCTTCCTTTCGTATCTCCATATACTTCATCAGCAGATTGGGAAGAAGTGTCGCTTCCTCCGCCGCTTTTTGTGCAAGCAGCTCTTTCCGTTTTTCTCCCAGCTCGGTAATCCAGCCTTTGAGGTTTTGGATAAGCTGCCGGATGGACTTCATCAGACTGTTGGCGGCTCTGATTTCCCGGTTCAGGTTTCCGATATTCGTCTGGATACCACGCTTTTCCATCTGCCGGACAGCAGCCCCCTCATGGACAGTGGGGACAATATCAAGCCCCTGTCTGGCATAGGAACGCAAGTCCACACGCTCCGGACGGTCATTGGCTTCCAGATAGCGGTTCTGGATGACCTCCCATTCATGCCGCCAGATTTCGCAATACTTCTGGTCGTTCCAATCCACCGTATCCTCCTTGTGGCTTTTCCATCTGCCGGACGGAAGTTTTATCCGTTCCCCGTTTTCGTCAAGGTCATAAACCTTGCGGCTCTTGGGAAGCCATTTTCCATGTTCGTCCATTGCCCTCATAGTGAGCATGACATGGGCGTGGGGATTGTGTCCCGGCGGATGGGGGTCATGGATGGCAAAATCAGCAATCATGCCTTTGGAAACAAACTGCTGCTCACAAAACTCCCGGACAAGGACAGCATACTGGTCGGGTGGTATCTCTCTTGGAATGGTAAGCACCCACCGCCTTGCAAGCTGGGAGTTCCATTGCTTTTCCACCGCTTCGGCGGCGTTCCATAAGGTATTGCGGTCTGCATACGACCGTGGGGCGTTTGCCGGGAGCAGAATTTCATTGTGGACAATACCACGCTTTTCCGGGTAGTGCTTCACTTGCTGGTCGTATTCACAGAACAGCTTTTCGCCGCTTTGGTAAGCAGCGGCGGCAACCGCAGACTGTCGCTGGCTGCGCTGAACAATCGTGATTTCGTTGTGTGGGCAGGGCATTTCGTGTCCCTCCTTTCGGTAATTGGTGGATGGGGTGGCGTTTTACCACCTCATTTTGGCAGAAAAAAAGCAGGAGACCTTTTTCAGATTTCCTGCTCGGTGTGCCGCTGTGAAGGCGGCGGATATTTAGCTGTAAAAGTTCGGGACAAGTTGACCCGATGTGTGGGTGGCAAACTTGAATTTTACGATTTTTTGTTTTTCAAAAAGTCAATAGTTCTTTTCACGATAAATACGATACATATCAAACCTACAATCCCACAAACAATAGAGTCCTTTAAGTCTGCAAATCCTCCTGTGTACTGCATTGCATAATAATAAACCGTCCATATCAGTATCAATACGAACACACTAATACTTAACCAATAAGACTTTTTCTTCATCTAATTTTCCTCACATTGAACTTCCGATTAGTCGTTGACTTCATTATACTTTATTCGACCGTCAAAGT
>NZ_GG657561.1:295277-299310 GCF_000157995.1 Holdemania filiformis DSM 12042 | reverse complement strand
GGCAGCCAGCGCAGGGGAAGCGTAGCGTCCCCTGTATGATTTGGAGCAGACCTTGACTGCGGAAAATCACAGCCCTCCGGCGAGGAGCCTTCGGAGAACGCAATACACCAACCTCTGGGTGGTGTATAATTGCGCCCTTAGTAAACTAAGGGGTTTCCGGCTTCTCCCGTTCCAGCAGTTTTTTCAATAGTTCCTGCGTGTCCTGCCTGTGAAAAATGAGTTTCAACAACAGCATGACATCATCATCTGTCAGGCGTTCCGGCTCTTGCAGAAAACTTTCCAGCATACCGCCACGAGTACAGAGCCGGTGCGTCCGTTCCTTTCGGGTAAGCTGCTTTAACTGGTGCTGCAATGCCTTTTCATCATTGATGGCTTTCCGCAGTTTCTTTTCGCTTTTCTCCAACTCCCGATTGAGTTTTTCCAGCTTTGAGGTATCAGGCAAGGGCAGCGTCCTCCTTTCCCGGTATCAGCACATAAATCCTATTTGGTTCTCCAACGCCCTGACGCACCCGCATGATAAGTCCGGCGTTTTCCAGTTCATTCAAAGAACGCTTGACCGTCATAGAGCTGCGGGACAGGACTGCGGCAATGGCTGTGACAGGGAAGCAGACAAACAGGATTCCGTTCTCGTCCTCCTGCCCTTTGGATAGCATAGCGTCCAACATCCGGCAGTACATGACCTTTGCGGTGCTGCTGACTGGAAATCCTGTCAACGCTCTGGGAAAGGGCATACAGGGCGGCAATGGTGTGTCTATCGTCATAAATTCAAAATTCATTCGGTGTGTTCCTCCTTTTTCCTTGCTCGTTTGGATAAATAACGGGGGCAGTCAACCACAACCGCCCGGAAGCTCTGCCTGCACCCATGCTGGCATTTCCGGCATAATTCGTTGTAAGTGACACGCCCCCGGTCATTGAGGTAAAAGGAAAGCTCATGCTTCCTCTTTTTGCTCATTCTCGGCATATTGCGCTTCCTCCCGTTTTCGTGTATAGTTTCGGGGCGATTTTCGGCAAAATTACAGCCATATAGCCGCTTAAAATCTCCCGAAGTATCAGCGATAGGGTAGACTATCCCCCTATCAGATTGTCGTGTTTCGGTATCATTTCGGTGTCAGTTCGCCAGTTCTCCCCGGTGTCGTTCCTCCCCTGAATCTCACAGCGGCGTATCGCTCCCTTTGGTATGCTCGTTTTGGTCAGGGTTCCTCCATATCCCTGCCAAAAGTCATGGCACTACATCGCCGGGGAAGCATATCCCACACAGGCTGGTCATTCGATTGGAATAATCCATCGATGAACTACCTGTATCATAGAACATTTTTGTGCCCTGTGCCGTATGTCCACAAAGTAGGAATTCGGGGAAAAATCAGAAATTTCCACGATTGCGGAATTGATATGGTATAATCAATTCAACGGTTATAAATGTCGTCAGAAGGGGGAACTGCTTCAATGAACGGAGCTACTACAATACAGGAACGGCTAAAAGATTTACGATTAAACAAAGGATTAAAACTGGAAGAACTGGCAGAGCAAACGGGTATTTCAAAATCGGCTCTTGGCAGTTATGAAAAAGATGACTATAAGGAAATCAATCATGGCAACCTTATCCTGCTGGCAGATTTTTATGGGGTGTCCCTCGATTATCTCTTTTGCCGGACAGAGAACCGGGCGGAGATCAACACGCCATTAAGGGAGCTGCATTTGAGTGATGAGATGGTAGCACTTCTGAAAAGCGGTCGGATTAACAACCGTCTGCTGTGCGAACTTGCCACCCATAAGGACTTTATCAAGTTTCTTGCGGACATTGAGATTTATGTGGATGGGATTGCCACCATGCAGATTCAAAACCTCAACGCCCTTGTCGATACCGTCCGGCATGAAATCATTGAACGGTATCGCCCCGGCGAAGATGACCCGCATTTGAAGGTACTGCAAGCCGCCCATATCAGTGATGATGAGTATTTCAGTCACATGGTTCTGGATGACCTCAACCTCATTATCCGGGATATTCGAGAAGCCCATAAAAAGGACAGTGAGAGTGCGCCCCAGACCACCGTTGCCGATGAACTGAAAGAAAATCTGGAAGCGGTCGAAAATTTCAAGGGCAGCCGGGATGAAAAGCTCGTTGTACTTTACTGCAAACAGCTCGGCATCAACTATAAAAATCTGTCAGATGAAGAATTTCGCTGGCTGATTCGGATTCTCAAAAAATCAAAGAAAATGGGAACGCCTATCAGCCAAAGGAAAAAACGGTAAAGAAAAACCGCTGTTGCATGGTTTGTTGGCTTCCATGTAGCAGCGGTTTTTGCTGGGATTATTCAGTTGAATTTTTAGAACGACAAACTGGAAGTTGTCAAAGAGAATTGTTCCAGTATTCCACAGTATTGCCATTCACATCATAGAATGTAATGGTTCCCGCATTTATAGGCAAAACAATCGCAAAAGGTTTATTGCTGTCAATGTCAAGCACTTGAATTGTGTTGCCGTCATCTATTTCAAGCTGTGTTACCTGTTGCTGATTCATAGAAATAAATGCTCGCTCATTATATCCTTCTACAGTGTACTCGGCAATTCCTCTTTGAACCCCCGAAAGTTTTCCACCCCCACGGAAAAAGTATCCAAAGGAAAGACCAGGGCGGTTGACATAGACGGAAAAAGAATGGTCACTCAAATCCTGAGGGTAAGAAATATATGCAGCCATCGTGCTGGAAACGCTTCCATCGACCGTCCAATCATCCTTAATCTTCTGCGACGAACGAATATCTGTCTCCAGCTTAGATGAAGTCACGCCGATCTCATTGTTCGTATAAAGAAAACAAACAAATAAAATACAAACAAGAACAACCCCTATCACAATTTTAAGAAATATTTTTTTCATGCTATCAAAACTCCTTGTCAACTACCGATTTTCTTAATTCGACAAACCGGTATTTAACTGTCTTTGCTAAAAAACCCTATAACAGCCATAATAAATCCTACAGGTATTAAAAGAAAAGACGCCCACACAATACCAATGTATATCAGCTCTAAACCTGCAAGAATCATTATTGCAATACCTAAGAGCATTAAACTGTTACCAAACATAATTTTTTTCATAATGCTTTTCCTCCACAACTTCAAATTGTCGCTCGTCTACCTATCCAACTTAAACGGCACAACATTTCCAACAACGCGTCCAACAAAATATACAATCACGCTCCTTTGCAAATCCCGATTTGTCATAATCATTCTATCATACCGTTATGAATAAATCATCTCTTGCAAAATAATTTCTTCTGCCCGGTTGTGAATGTTATTGCAACGCCGCACCCATTCCATTTCTTGGGTTCGTTTCAATTCCTCGGTCACGCCCTCGGCATCTTTCATCTGCTCCATGATGGTGTCTAACCGTTCCTGTGCCTGTTCGTTCAGGTCTGCAAGGTATGTCCATAACTCCCCGGTCAAGGTCAATGTGTTCAATCTGACTGGGTGGACTTCCCTTAAATATTCCCTGTGCATCCGTCCGTACTTTCCAATAGGGCGGTGTTCCTTCGGCAGCTTCAAATCCGGGATATAGTAATCTCCGACAAGGATATAATCAATTCCGTTTTCCGTTATTCTTGGTTTCAGTTCGCTCATGTTCCTTACCTCCTGTGGAAGTAGGCTCGTCTGGTACTAACTCAATCACATCGGTAATCTCACAATTCAGCGTTTCGCAGATACGGGCTAATGTGTCCATGCTGATGTGCTTTCCCTCTTTACTCATGTTGGCAATCATATTCGTTGTCATACCAGCGGCAAGCCTTAAATCTTCTTTTCGCATATCACGCTCTAACAGTGTGTGCCAGAGTGGTTTATAGCTGATGTGCATATTGTTTTCCTGCCTTTCTACCCATACCACCGGGGCGGCTGCCCCGGCAGGAGCTTTTCTCTTATTATAACACCAATCTTGTGAAATCACAATTTATTCTTGTAGCCTGCCGCTGATACCGTCTGGATTGTGCTTTTCCTTTCTTTTTGTTCCCTTTAATTAGCCATCAACTGCTTGATTCCTTGGCTC
>NZ_GG657561.1:293385-294999 GCF_000157995.1 Holdemania filiformis DSM 12042 | reverse complement strand
AAAAGAAGTGTAAAAAATTTTGCCGTTCCTATCCGGCACTTGCGCATTGTGTCGGATAGGTCGGGCGGTCATTCGGGCAAGTCTACTTTGCCGACGAAAGAGTAATAGATTTCAATTTCCTGTCTGCGGGTTCCGTTCTCGTCATAGCTGCACTCATGCACTATGATTTTCTCTACAAACTCCCGCAACAGGGTAGGGGTAAGTTCTTCAAAATTCATGTTCTTGCGGACGATATTCATAAACTTTCCGGCGTTTACGGTGGCTTCCTGTGCTTTGGAAAGTTCCGCCTGTAATGCGGCGGCTCGCTCTTTCAGTTCTTTCTGCTCGGCTTCATAGTCTGCCGACAGTTCCGTAAACCGTTCATCAGAAATGCGCCCGGTCACGCTGTCCTCATACAACCGCTTGAAGATAGCGGATAGTTCGCCGATACGCTTCTCGGCGGCTTCCAGTTCCTTTTTCTTTGCGGCGTTCCTGCGCTTGCCCCCGTCCTCGTTCTGCTCAATCAGCAGCTTCATAAAGCGGGCTTCGTGCTTCGCCGCATAGCTGGTAACTTTCCGCAGATTATCTGTCACTCCGGCGGTCAACAGGTCGGTGCGGATAAAGTGCGCCGTACAGTCATGGGTACGCTTCTTGTAGCTGCCGCAGATGTAGCAATCCTGTTTCCGGGCGGCGTTCTGGTAACGCTGCTGATAAAGGACGCTACCGCAGTCGGCGCAGAACAGCAAACCGGAAAACAAGCCCACTTCATCATAGCGGTTCGGGCGTTTGCGCTGCTTTCGTAACTCCTGCACTCGCTCCCAAATATCCCCGTCAATGATAGGCTCATGGTGGTCTGGGAAAATCGCCTGTTTCTCAATGGGGTTCTCTACGCTGTGCTTGGTCTTGTAGGACGGCTTCTCCGTTTTGAAGTTTACCAGACAGCCCGTGTACTCCCTGTTTTCAAGGATATGTACAACGGTGTTCGTCGCCCACTTGCACTCATAGCCGGGGTGGTAGCGGCGGGTGCTGCCCGTCCTGCGGTATTCCAGCGTCCCTGGCGTGGGGATCTGCTGCTCCGTGAGCATACGGGCGATTTTGGTCGGCCCGTTCCCGGCAAGGCACAAGCTGTATATCTGCTTGACTACGGGGGCGGCTTCCTCGTCAATGATGAAATTTTCGTCCTCGTCCATGAGGTAGCCGTACACGGGCTTGCTTGTGACAGGCTTGCCGCTCATGCCCTTAGACCGTTTTACTGCCTTGATTTTCTTGCTCGTATCTCTCACCAGCCATTCATTGAAAATGTTCCGCAGCGGGGCAAAATCATTGTCGCCCTGTGCGCTGTCCACTCCGTCATTGATAGCGATAAAGCGGACGCCTTTCTGCGGGAATATCATTTCTGTGTACATTCCCACTTGCAGGTAGTTTCGCCCTAATCGTGACATATCCTTGACTATGACGGTGCCGACTTTCCCGGCTTCAATGTCTGCAAGCATGGCTTGGAAGCCCGGTCTTTGGAAGTTCGCCCCAGAATAACCGTCGTCTGTGTACCATTGCAGATTAGAAAAGCCGTTCTGCTTTGCATAGGTTTCAAGAATACGTTTCTGGTTTGAAATAGAATTGCTCTCGCCTTGCAGT
>NZ_GG657561.1:285546-292354 GCF_000157995.1 Holdemania filiformis DSM 12042 | reverse complement strand
TTCTGCTTTCAGTTCGGCAAGTTCCTTGTCTGAAAGAAATACATTGTTATATCTGCCATAGGCGGCGGGGTGTCCCGTTTCTAACTCTCTCTCTTTTTCTATCTCTATATCTATCTCTTTCTTTATCTCTATCTCTGGTGGACGAATGTCGGACAAATGTCCGCCGTTTGTCCGGGGCGGCAAAAGCGCCCTGTTTTCCAGCCTTGCAGCCCGTTTCCGTTCCGCTTCGGTAGAGGACTGACCTATCATCAGTTCAATGTCGGTCATGTAGAGAAGCCCGCTGTTAAGCTGCTCCACAAGCCCCAACTGCCGGAAAATCTCTAAAGCCCGTTCAACCGTCCCTATCTGGTGGCGGGTAAGCGTCGCAATCATTTGCGCCGTATAGGGGATATGTTCGTCAAGCTGCAACTTTCCGCCGTTTTTCAACGATTTTAAGTACAGCTTCAACAGGATATTGGAGTACAAAATCCCGTCTTTCATATCCTCCAACAGCACAATGGAGTCGCTGTCAAAAAAGTTCTCTTTCAGCTTGAGGTAGTAGTATTTGCGGTTATCTGCCATTGGCTGCGCCCTCCTTTTTCCAGCGTTTGGAGTAGTAGCGGGGGCAGAGTATGATAATTGCCCGGAAGCTCTGCTTGCAGTCACGGGTACAGCCCCGGCATAGGTCGTTGTATGTGATACGGTTGCGGTGGTTGAGGAAGAAAGACCATTCCTCTTTCCGCTTCTTGCTCATTCTTGGCAATCGTAGGCTCCTTTCTGCCGTTTCTATCGGCGTGGCGGGATAGGCGGCATTTTCTGTATGTTCTCGGTGTCATTTTCGGGCTTTTTCCGCTCTGTAAGCCCCGTTTGGAAGTCGGGGAGTATTGCGGTAAGGGGAAAGCCCACACCCTCGTTTTTGTATGGTTTCGGTATCATTTCGGGGCAGTCTTTAACGCTCCTGTTCCTGCTTTTTCTGCTGGCTCGGCTCCCGGCGCAAAATCTGGTCGATATTGCCCTTGACGGTCTGAAGCTGGCGGACACGCTCACGCTTTTCCCGGTAGTCGTTATATCCGGTGTTCTTCTGGACGGTAAGCTGCTCAATCTCTCTTTGTAGGGCTTTGCTGGCTGGCAGCTTCGTGATTCCATGTGCCTTGAAATAGCGGGCGGCGGATTCCGCAAGGATAAAGTCGCTCTGGTGCTGCTCCCGGTAGGCTTTCCGGGCTTTCTCCGATTTCTGCGCTTTCAGCCCGTCACGGGCGGGCTTGGTGCCGATGTAGCTTAGGAGATTGCGCTGCAATTCCTTTTTGTCTGCTATGGCGGCTTCCAGTGCTTTCAGTCCAGCAAGGCTTTCCTGCATATCCGCATGGGCGGCTGTGAGGGCTTCGTCCAGTTCTTCCGGGGAAGAAAAGCCGTATTGCTGGTAGGCGGCAAGGGTAGCCGCCATTTGCTTTAGGTTGTGCATGGTCGCCCACTTCTCATAGCCCCGTCCCTTGCCCTCGGCTTTCTTTGCGGCTATGTCAACCATGCGCTGCACACCGTCATTCTTCGGGGCGTTTTTCGCTGGTTTTGTCCTCTGTAACCGCTCTTTGATACTGGCGGGGTATTCCGGTATGGCTGCGGCTTTTTCGGCGGCTCTGGCGGCGTTCTGCTCCAAAGTGGAGAGGACGGCGGTGCGGTCAAAATCGTCCCCCAGTTTGCGGGCGGTAATAGGTTTTGCCCTGTCCGGCGTGAGGTAGGACAGTCGCCCCCGGCTCTCCTTGACGGTCACGCCCTCCCGGAGAAGCAGAGAAGAAAACTCGTCAAAGCTGGTCGCTTCGGAAAGTGCTGCCCGGATAGTCCGGCGCAGCTTCGCCTTGTCTGTTTCAAACTTGGTCGTGCGGGGTGTGATACTGTCCGCAATCATGGGGGCGTTGCGCTCGTCCAGTGCGGCTTGTCCTTTCTTCTGCGCCCAGTATTCCCGGTCGGTCACTCGTTCCTTGCTGCCATTCAAAAGGTCAATCTGGTAAAGCCCCTCGCTGTGGCACATTTCCATGACTTCGGCTTTCAGATAGTTCATGGCTGCGTCTGTACAGCGGTGTTTGCAGCCTGCTTTTCTGTCCGCTGGTCTGTCCATGTGGGGCAGCATGGGAACCTCCGCAATCCGCAGGCTGTTAATGACGATATGCACATGGATGTTTTCAGTGTGATTATGCCCGTCCGGGTGGGTGCATACAAGGGCTTGGTGTCCGGGGAAATGCTCTCTGCAAAACTTCTCGCCCAACTCCTGCGCCCGGTCTACGGTCAAGCCGTTGTCCGGGCCGTCACGGGGGTCAAAGCTGATGATATAATGGTGGCTCTTTACGTCCTCCCGTTTCTGGTTCTTGCCATAGCGGAGATTGGAACGCATACAGGCAATGGCAAAATCCTCCCCGTTGCAATTCAAAGAAGAAATGCGGTAGTCTGTCCTTGGTATCAGCCGCCCGTCTGCGTCAAGGGTGGGCTTCATGGTAAACTCGTCATGCTCGAATGTGAGATACTTTTCAGCGTCCCCGTAGTCCGCATTTTTAGAGCTGATATGTTTGAGTATCGCCAATAGCGTCACCTACTTTCTTGAGGACTTCAAACTTGAGGGCGGCAAGGTCGGCGGCGGCTCCCCGTACCTCGCCGGATAAGTTGGCGTAGGGTGCGCCGTACTCATTCAAAAAGCGGGCTATCTGGTTTAAGTTGCCGCCGATCCGTCCGTACTCGGCGGTTAGCTTCCCGACAGCGGAAAGCAATTCATCATTGACGGGGGAAACGGTAATCACGGGGCGTATGGTTGCCCCCTGTATGGCTTGCCGGATAAACTCGGACTGGCTGATTTGATAAGCCGCCAGCCGCTCCATGAAGTCGGCGTGTTCTTCATCGGACAGCCGGGTTTTTATCACATGGCAGCGGTGGGGCGTGTTGTATTTCTTTCGCATGGTATGACCTCCTTTCGGTTGCCGCATAACGGCGGCGGTATGAGCGGCGCAAGCCGTAAAGCAGGGTTTGGGGAAGGCACTCCCCAACAAGATTCCCGCAGGGGCAAAATGAGCGGATAAGCGAATTTTGGTACTGTGGTAGAATCTTGCTCTAAAAAAGTGGCAGCTTCCGGCTCCCTTCACTTACTACTACAATTCCGGCGGGGCGTTTTGGCTTCTCTGACTTCACTAACAAAGCGATTGCAACGGCAGTTTCTGCCCGCTTTTCACTAACAAGACAAATCAAAATGCCTTTTCTGCCCGCTGTTCCCCTCCACGGAGAAGAAAAATTTTTGCCAATGCTGCGGCGGATATTTTTCTCTTTAATACCTACAAACCAGCAAAAGGTAAAATAGACGGAGATTTCAGAAATTTTTATCTTATTTTCCCTTTTCGTGGGGTAATACAGGGTTTTTTCAAAAACGCCGAATAAAACCGGAACTTTTTTATCAAGGAGCGGCAAGCTGGCTCTCCGGCGAAAAATGAGCGCAAAAAAGCAGGAAACCTTATCACTGATTTCCTGCTCCGTGTGCCGCTGTATGGCGGCGGTTATTCAGTTGTGAGTTTATCGGTCAAGCCGGAACTTGAATAGGCTTTCTATCAGCTTCGTCTTGATGTAGTCCTCCATATCCACGTTGTAATGTCCGTAGATGTGGGAGTAATAGCGGATATATCCGGCATAATGGGCACGAACGGCGTTGACCGCTTCCGGCTCCCCGTTGGTAGCCTGTATGATTGTTTCATAGGGGAGAAGCCTGCTCATGGGCTAACACCTCCATTTCCTCCCGTAGTCGGCGCAAGTCAAGATAAATGTGCCGTCCGGCTGTGCTGCGTGTCCGTCCGTACCGCTTGCCGATTTCCTCATGGGTTAGATGTTCAAAGAAGTACAGGAAGATGATTTCCTGCTCTGTTTCCGGCAGAGAGGACAGGGCTGCGGCAAGATCTGGATTGCTTAACATGACAGTCTGACCGCAGACCGTGAACGGGTATTCCTCGCTCGACGGCGGCTTCGCAAAGTATTCATCTGTGGCGGCAAACGGCATGAATTTTTCTTCGGACAGGTATTCAAGGGAGATTTCCCGCTTCCACTTTGAATACAGCTTGCGGGCTGCGTCAATGGACGCATGGCGAATAACAATCCTGCAAAAAGCATTATGCGTGTATTGGATATGCTTTTGATATTCTTCAAATTCGGTCATGGAAAATCCCCCTTTCTGAATAATGTGAGGGGCGGCAGCACTCCTTGCTGTCGCCCCTTGATTGCCTACCAGCAAAGGCGGGCGGGGCTGTCAACGGCGGCGCAGTATGCGCCGTTCATCTTGACCGTTGACTGGCTCGACTGGTTTTGCTATTTTATACAGACCTTTGCTTTAATAAGTTAAATATGTATCTTTCATGTGTGATGATTCCTCTGTTGCAGCTTTTTTTACAATCTCTTTCAAAGCTATTTAATATCTTTTCGGCTTTGTCTTTATCATGCGAGATAAACGCTGCATAGGAATATTGTGTATGATACGAAGCCAGTGGAACAAGCCTTGCCTTTGTCGTGCTTTTTTTGAGAAAGTACGGTTTATTCGTTGATGTTATTCCTAACATTATTTCGCAAAACTGTTTCTCGCAGGTTGCTTCATTTTTGTAAATGCCCGGAATATTTTTTGCTTTAAGCATTTCATTACATATATCCAATGCCTTTTGATATTCCTCCAATTCTAAAAAATAGAAAATCTTATCAATGGCAAAACAGCAAATAAGAGGATTATTATAGTCATTTTCCGGCAAGTCAGAAAATAAAATTGCTGGATAGTCCAAAATGATTCTTTCTTCCATGCCAAACGCATTTATTTTCATAATTCTGTAAAAAGCCCGTTTTGCACTTGGATTATTTATCATCATTAAAATATTATAAGCGTCATTTGTTTGCAAATGTGTTCGCATTGGTATGCCATTAGAAACGGCAAAAAATAGTCCAACAATGGCAATGGCTACAAAAAAAGTTCTTATAAACGATTCATCATTAAGCCATAGAACAAACCATCCCGCAAGAAAACTTAAAAGCAAATTAAAAACTGTTCCGCCGGCATTATACCAGAAAACCGGAATATTATCAGATTCACTAAAATTAGGTTCCATAGCAGCTTGACCACCCGCACCGATTACCGGAGAGAGTCCTACAGTAAGTTTCTTATCTCTTTTGTATATCCGAATATTCAAAATTGTAAAAGAAACGAATTTATATCCTGTCATTAGCCCAAACACAAGATGTCCAGCTTCATGTACGACTATTTGTAACAATACGGCGAAAATCAAAAAGAGAATTAAAGATATTGAACCAACCATGTTTCTGTTCCTCCTGACTGATATTGACCTTTTGGATATAGCTCACCCACCTCTCGATTATATACTATTTCTTGCTGTATGTAAAGTATTTCATACTTAAAGGGTAAATAAATTCGCCACTCGGAATAATAAGACTTTGATATTTGAGCGGCGAATACTATGTTATCGAATTTTTCTTAAAACCAAAATAGAAATTAAAACTACAATCAAAAAGCCGTCATACACTAACCGTAAAGCATTAGCAAATATCACTATGTTTTCTATCGCAGCGTACATAAAATAGCTTAATATATTCATGAAGATAAACATGGCGATTATTCCATAAAAACAAGCTGTACCAATAATAGTCCTACCATGTTCATCACGTCCCTCTTTTGAAAGGCAGTAGGCAAAAAATAAAATGGAAAGAAGAATTGTTACGCCCCAAAGAAACCATGTAAATGTCATATCGTTCATCAATTTATATATTAACTCTGACATTATTATACCTCCTCAAAATCAAATAAATCTTCAATCGTCACACCAAAGACTTTTGCAATATTATAAACTAACAACATAGAAGGATTGTACCTATTTCTTTCAAGCTGCATAATAGTCTGCCTTGAAACACCCACCAAATCGGCAAGTTCTTGTTGTGTCATTCTCTTTGTAGCTCTATAAACATGGATTTTGCTTTCAAATCGGTATTTGTTACTTGCCATTGGTTCGCCACCTTTCTTTGATTTTAGTGGTACTGTGTAAATATGAGTATAACATATTTCTTGCATTTTGTGAAATAAAGATTTTGAAATATTTAAGGAATAGTGGGCGGCTGCCTATCAAAATCTTTGTTTGTTACTTTATCGCACATGAGCATTGCTCGCCGGGTTGTCCGCCCCGTATCCCTCCAAAAGATTGACGCCGCCCCATACGCAAAGCGCTCCACCGAGGCCCACAACGATGGTCTGCAAAGTATCAACTGCACTATTGAAAAATTCCATAAATATACCTCCATAAATTCAGATTGTGATGGTGTTTGGGTGCAAAAAAAGCGCCGTTCACAGCGGCAGCCTCACAATCCGCAGACGGCCCGGAGTTACTGGCCGTCCCGCCATTCCAGCACAGCCAGCGAAAAAATTTCGCCCCATGCTTCACACAGTCTGCGGTCTATTTCCCTTGCAAGTTCTTCGGCTTCCCCGTCCGTGGGCGGGGTATCATGTTCCGCGATCCACTGGCATAGAACCGCAGCGGAAATGATCGCCCGGTAGATTTCTTTCTCATACCTGAAATAATCCGCAAATGTCCATTCGTCCGAGTGTCCCATCGGTCACGCTCCTTTCTCTATGGCCGCTTTATTCTGCGGCAAAATCTTCATCCGACAGCTCAATGTCGTAGAGGTCAAAGGGTTCGTCCTCTGTTATCACGCGCCGCTTTTTCCGGCGCAGGGACGACAGGTAGCTGTCCACATCAAAGGTATTCTTTTTGTCAGCGTCCGAGAGGTATTGATAGCGGGGGTGGCGGGTGATGTCGTA
>NZ_GG657561.1:238540-285231 GCF_000157995.1 Holdemania filiformis DSM 12042 | reverse complement strand
ATAGCGGGGGTGGCGGGTGATGTCGTATTTCTCGCTGAAAAACGGCCTTACGCCACGCACCTGCAAAATACACTTGCCTCCATCCATCGTTGCAATTTCGTCTTGGCTCATCAGCTCCTTTCCGAGTTTTTGGTAGTTCAGTCCGTGGGAGGTCTGCGCGCCCCGGTTCTCGCTCTGGTTGTAGCTGTCAATGGTTTCCTTGCCCAGCACCTCCGCGATCTCCTTGGCGTTCTTGCCCCTGCCACTAAGGAACAGTGTACAGTCGCAGTTGTCGGAAATGATTTCCGCCGCGTCCTTGTAAATGGCCTTTAGCTGCGACTGGCTCTGCAAAATAATAGAAGCCGAGATCTCCCGGCTTCGGATGGTGGCGATCAGCTTATCAAAGTTTGGAATCTGGCCGATGTTGGCAAACTCGTCCAGAATCAGCCGCACATGGACGGGCAGCCGCCCGCCGTATTTGTCATCGGCCCGGTCACACAAAAGGTTGATAAGCTGGCTTTGCACCATTGCCAGAATGAAATTAAAGGTCGTGTCCGTGTCCGACATAATCAGGAACAGGGCCGTTTTTTTGTCCCCGATGGTGTCAAGTTCCAGTTCGTCGTCCTCCATCAGCTCCCGCACCTCCCGGATGTCAAAGGGCGCTAATCTGGCTCCGCAGCTTATCAAAATGGAGCTGCGGGTCTTGCCTGCCGACAGCAGGAATTTACGGTACTGACGCACCGCAAAATGTTCCGGATCTTTTTCTTCCAGCCGTTCAAACATCTGGTCTACCGGGGATTGAAATTCCGGGTCGTCCTCGCGGGCTTCACTGGTATTTATCATTTCAAGCAGCGTAGTGAAATTCATTTCATCGTCCGGCGCTTCGTACCAGATATAGCCAATGAGGGCCGAATACAGCAGGCGTTCCGATTTGATCCAAAAATCCTCGGCGCTCTTTTCGCCCTCGCCCTTGGTGTTGCAGATCAGCGTGTTTACCAGCTTCAAAATGTCCTTTTCCGAATGGATGTAGCGAAACGGGTTGTAGCGCATACTCTTGGAAAAGTTGATGGTATTCAGCACTTTCACCCGGTAGCCGCACCGCACAAGGAGCTGGCCCACCTCGCCGATCAGACTTCCTTTTGGGTCTGTGATTACGAATGAGGTCGGGTAGTCCTTGGACACGCACTGCATAAGGTTGGGCTTCACAAAGAACCGGGTCTTGCCGCTGCCGGAACCGCCGATCACCAGCACATTTTTATTCCGGGCGGTCTTGGGGTCTTTGGGCCGGTTGTTCATGGTGAGGCGTTCCGTCTGGGTCAGGAGGATGTTGTTGTCAAACACCGGGTCGATGTACGGGGCTATATCTTTGGGGCCGCCCCATGAAGCGTTTTGTCAAGTGCTTTTTTGAGTTATTGACGCAAATTATCGTGAAAGTGCGAAAGTGCAAAGTGCAAAGGGTCTGCGTTTTGCACTTTCAGCTTGCGGGTTCGGGTGGTTGCTTCTTCTTGATGAAGTTATACCATTGACCGCCGACACGCCTTGCGCCTAAAATGCCGCCCATGTTGCGCTTGGCGTTCTGTACCGTCCTTTCGGATATTCCGGCTTCGGCTGCGGCTTTCTCTATGTCCTCGCTGGCAAGCTCTTTCCCGTCTGCCAACAGGTCAAGTATCAGCCGTTCAGCCTGTTCGGTCTTGGTGGCGGTGTTCCCACCCGCGCCGGACAGCAGCTCGTCAGCGGTGATGTCGTATTCGCCTATCCACGAAAAGCCCGTTTCCGGGTCAAGGCAAAAGGCTACGGGCTTTCCCTCCGGCGCAAGGGAAGATTTGTCATGGACGATAACGCGCACATTCGATTCTCGCTTTACGCGCCCAATAAGAAGCACGCTCCGGGCGGCTGCGCGGAAGTCAATAGAACCTAAACCCCGGTATGCGCTCTGTCCTCCGGCGGCTTTGTTCAGGTGTCCGATAAGGATAATAGCGCACCCGGTACGCTCGGCAACTTCGGCAAGGCGGCGAAAAATGGGGCGCACCTCGTTTGCCTTGTTCATGTCGGCTTTGTCGCCCATATACGCCTGTATGGGGTCAAGGATAATCAGACGCGCTCCATTCTGCATGATTGCTTTCTCTATGCGCTCGTCGGACAGGGTAAGCTCCCGTTTTGCTTCATCAATCACAAGTACGCGGTCAAGGTCGGCTTCTGCTTCCATCAAGCGGGGCTTGACGGTATCGCCCAGCCCGTCCTCGGCGGTCTGGTAAATCACTTGGAATGGCGGCAAGGGCTTCATTCCCGGCAGTGTTCCCCCGGTGGTGCAGGCGGCGGCAAGGCGCAGGGCAAAGGTGGTCTTTCCCTCACCGGGGTTGCCTTGCACAATGGTTACTTTCCCGAAAGGGATATACGGCTCCCATAGCCATTCGACGGTCTGTGTGTCAACCTCGCTCATGCGGATAATCTCAACCGTTTCTTCCTGCGGCGGCTCTTTCAGTCCATAGACCGCTTCGCGGAGATACTTCCCGTCTGTGATTTCTCCCCTGCGCGTCTGTACCTCATTCCAGTCTTTGAAAAGAGGGATAAGGCGGTGGACGGTCAAGCCCTCCGGCATAAGCTCCACAAGGCGGCTGCAAGCGTCGTTTCCGGCTTGGTCGCTATCAAGGCAGAGATAGACGGTCTGAATGTCTGGACGGTCAGAGAGGAAACGCAGCAGGGCTTTTTCTCCCACGCCGCCCAGTGCAAGGTAGCTTTGTTTCTGCCATTCCTTTTTGAACAGGCAGAGGAAAGATAACAGGTCTATCGGGGCTTCAAAAACAAACAATCTTTCGCCCTCGCCCCGGTAGCAGAAGTTAAAGGCTTTGTCGCTGCCTTTCACATCAAGCCGGAAGTTTCCCGCCGTTCCCTTGCTGTGGGCGTAGCGCGGTATTCCGTCCTCGTCCCGCCCCACAAATACGGCGTTGTGGTGGGCTGCATCCTCGTAAATATCGCCGCTGGCAAAGAAAAAGCCCGACACATCTTCATCAATGCGGCGGGCGGCTGTGAGGTAGTTCCTCGCTGTGCGGTTGTCGGTGCTGCGGGGTGGCAGTCGGAAGTCAGAAAAGGACGCGGGGATTGGTCTGTCCGGCGGCGGGGCTGCGCCTTTTTCTCCTGTCAGCATCTCAACGGCTTCGGTAAAGCTCTTTCCGTAAAACTCCATGACAAAATCAATGGGTGCGCCGCCCTTGCTCTGGCTGTGGCGATACCATTTGTTTCCCCGGACGGTCAAGCTGTTGTGCCGCTTCCAGCGGTATTCGTTTCCGGCGCGGATAAGCTGCTCGCCCTGTGATTGCAGGAAAGAAACAAGGTCGGCTTGGTTGGCGCGGTCTATCTGTTCTTGGGTGTAATACATAAAAGTTCAACTCCTTTCAGCGGTCTATATCGTGCCGCTTGGTGCGGCTCTGCGTCTGCTCCGGCTGGTCGGCGCGGAGTGCAATATCCACGCACCTGCGGATTTTTTGAAGCTCGGCAACCTCGGCGCGGGTAGCTTTCAGTTTGGTGTAGTCGGTATCTCTCTGCTCTTTGAGGTCGGCGTATTCCTGTTTCCATTTGGAGATAGGCAGCGTCTTTATATCCGTCAGATTTGCATGGAGATAGCGGCTTGCTGCGTTCCATAGGGTCAGCTCGGCGCGGTGGGCTTCCTCATACTTATCCCGTTTGTTCGTCCAGCCATTTTTCAACTTTTTCAGTTCGGCATGAATGGGCTTGTACTGCAAATAATTCTCGCCATTCTCTATCAGCTTTTGCAGTTCTTTCATGCGCTGCTCGGCGGTTTTCATTCCCTCCCGGATAGCGTCGGCCTGTTCGCTGACAGAGGAAAGGGCTGCGTCCAACTCGTCAAGGGTAGAGATACCATGCTCGGAAAGATAGTTGACCGCTGCCGCTATGGTTTTCAGTTCATCGGCTGTGTGCTGTTGTTGCCAACGCTGCGAATACTTCCGGCTCTTTTCTCTCTGAACGCTCAAATACTTCATCAACAGATTTGCAAGGTTGGGAGATTGCGGCGGCTGCTTCGGGGCGGTTTCCCACACTTTGAACAGGTCGGCAATCCATTCTTTGAGCTTCCCAATCTGCGCCCGGATTTCCCGGATAAGGCGGTTTGTCTTTTGAATACTGCGGTTCAGTGCGCCTTTCTCGGTGGCGATACCTTTCTTCTCCATCTGGCAAGCCGCCACGCCCATGTGGACGGTGGGCAGCTCGTCTATGCCGCGCTCGGCGTTGCTGCGGTGGTCGATACGCTCCGGGCTTCCGGCACGCTCAAGATAGTCGTTTGAAATATCAGCCCATGCCTTGCGCCAAACAAGCGCATTCTCTTGGCTGTTCCAGCCCGTGAGGTCAACCTTGTGCGTCTTATATCTGCCGCTTGGCAAGCGGATACGCTCGCCGTTTTCGTCAAGGTCATATTCCTTTTTGGACTTTGCCGCCCACGCGCCGTGCTCGTCAAGTGGTCGCATAGTCAGCATGATATGACAATGGGGATTGCCGCTGTCGGTGTCGTGAATGGCAAAGTCAACGCACATTCCTCTGGAAACAAATTGAGAGGAACAGTATTCCCGGACAAGCCGGATCTGTTCCTCTCTGGATAATTCTATGGGGAGCGCCGCGTCAATCTCACGCGCAAGCTGGGCGTTCCCGGCTTTCTCGTAAAGCTCCACGCTGTTCCACAAGGTTGAACGGTCAGAGAATGAGGGCGGGGCATGGGGCGGCAGCATGATTTCTGTATGGACAACGCCGCCTTTGCGGGTGTAGTCATGGGTCATTCCGTCCCATTCGTTTGTCAGCTTTTCGCCGCTTCGGTAGGCGGCTGCGGCAACGGCTGATTTGCCTTTTCCTCGGCTCACAATGCCGATGTTCCAATGATAAATGGCTATGGGTATCACCTCCCGGATAGGATAATAAAACCCACAAAAATGGTACAGACGCCAACGGCGGGTGTACTGTTTTTGTGGGTGTGCAGGGATAGCCGCGAAGCGGCGCAAGGGGTGCAGCCCCTTGTTGCGGCAAAGCCGCCATATCGGAGCGCGGGGAAATCTCCCTGTGCGGAGATAAAGCCCTCGGCAGAGCGCACACGCCCGCAAGGGTGTATAAGTGCGCCCTTTGTTCCAAAGGGATTTATTCGGCGTTCCCGCTTTCGGCTCGTTTTTTCAGATATTCCCGCGCTGGTTCACTCGTCAATGCAAGCTGGAGAAGTGCTGCGGCTTCCTCGTCGGTCATGTTCTTTGCTTCCGGCACAATGCTTTCAAAGACCGCGCCCCGGACGATAAGGCGGTGGCTGCGTGTCCGGCGTTCCTCTTTGGATAACTTCTGACGCAACATCTTTTCCCGGTTCTCAAACTGCCGGATTTTCTTCTTTCCGTCCTCAATCTCGGCTTGCAGCTCCTCGCGGGTTTTCTCTCTTGGCTTTGTCATGGTTGGTCGCTCCTTTCTGCTTCTAAATGTAACATACGGGCAACCGATTAAATCAGTTGCCCGTATGTTTGGTTATTCTACATTAACATATTCGCTATTTAAAATTGGTACATCTTTTAGCTCTATGCACTTCCAATATGGGTTATTACGATGTTCCAAAGTAAAGCTCCGTCGAAGTATTAACCAGCCCTCATAATCCCCTGTACCATTCAAAGTATATTCCCCCGCGTATTGTTCAGCATCTGTGGCTTTAACGGCAAATGTGAACTCGCCCGACACCGAGGTTTCCGTGGTTTCTAAAAGGGTATGGTCTAACAGCTTATAATCTTCAATCCGATAGCTATTGTCCGACGGAAGGTTTTCCAAATATTCCCCGTAAGTATTTTCTACGAAAGTAATCCCAGCTTCTTCTGCTCCCTCGTCAGTTTCTGCACTAACCCAAATATTTCGGTAATCTTCTTTCGCTTTGATTTTAATGTTGTTGCATTGTGCAATATATGGTTTCTGCGAATAATCAACTTTTGCGGTATTGCCCCTGCCAATTATAACGACATCACCGCTAACAAAATGCAGCACTATATCCTCATTAAATTCGGCTTGCACCATATCGCCAACATTGAATAGATTTTCGTCGGTATTTGCATTATATATATTCTCCTTTGTAATCTCGACGAGAACAGATCGTGGAGAGAACACCTCAACAACTTTGGCCTCAGTAAAAAGCATTACGATACCGCCATTGTTTCCAGCCTCGTTGTAATCATTTGGTCTTAACAAATACATACCACTAATAATAAGGCACAGGCAAGCTACCGCAGCTCCCCACTTAATCCAACCCGGCTTTCTCGCTTTCTTTTTATAGTTGAGGGCTTCGTCAATGTATTTGCTGTCAAGCTCGCTCATGGCCTCGGAAAACTTCTTAGAGTTCATACGAATACCTCTCTTTCTGCTAAATAGCTTTTCATTTTCTGACGGATACGGGTCAGCCGGACGGAGATATTTTTCTCCGAAAGCCCTACAAACTCGGCTATGTCCTTGCAGCTATCGGAAAACCAGTAGCGGCGCATGAAGATAACGCGGTTTTCGAGGGTCAGCGTGTCCAAAAATTCCCCAATGATACGGGCTAATTCTCTGGCCTCAATCTCTGCTTCTACTGTGTTAGGGGCTGCTATGCAGGCTTCGATTTCCTCCATAGCAATCGTGTAATGGCTGCTTCGTTTTGCTGCTTCCTTTCTGTAATAAATCTTCAATGAAATGTTCCGAACTATTTTACAGATATAAGTCAGCAGTGGATTGGGGCGCGCCGGGGGAATCGCGTTCCATGCGCCTAAATAGGCATCGTTTACACATTCTTCCGCATCTTGCCTGCTCCCTACGATATGGTAGGAAAGATTGTGGAAGTCTTTTCCGTATTTTGTGTCCAGTTCCCGTATGCCTTGTTCTGAACGCGCGAAAAACAATTCAATGATATTTTCATCTGTTATCATCACATCGCCTCCTTTCCGGCTTCACCTATATACTACGGTTTTAGCTGCAAATACTACATCAAATCTCAAACTTTTTCAAAAAAATTATATCACACTTTTTTGAATAGTGCGTGACAAGTTATCGGTATGTGCTTTCGCTGCTTTGCTGGCGGCTCTCCGGCGTTCCTCGCTGTATGGGGCGGTCAGACGGAAAGAGAAACGCCCCTTGCGGATTTCAAACTCCATGCAGCCCGTGTCCGGGTCTGCGTCGGTCTGGCGGCACTGGTCGGGGTGCTGTCCGGCATAGGCGGCAAGCCGCTTCTTTAAGTCGGTGTTGTGGGTGCGGATATGGATTAGCGGGTCTTTCTCGTCAAACCAAATATCGGTGGTCTTTTCCTGCTTCGTAAGCCCTGTTCTCATAAACTCTCCTTTCTGCGCCCCTGTTACGCAATAGGGGCATTTTTCGGGTGTTTTTCCCGGCTCTTGACTTGGGGAAAATAAGGATTTTCAAATAGAAACCGCCCGGACAGGGAATGGTTCGTCAGGGCGGCTGTTATCGCAAGATTTCTGTTTTTTCCGGCTCTTGACCGTCAGACGCGGATAAACGTGAGCTGTCGGCAAGCACCAGTTTGAGCAGCTTGTCGCGGAATGTTTCTGTGCTGCTGTGATTGAAAAATAACTCCGCAACAATGGTCTGCCCGTTCCTCTGGGTCGTGATGATACTGTCGGGGGTCTGTTCTGCCATAGGCGGCTCCTTTCTTTGGGCGCAAAAGAGGGATTTCCCGTAGTTCGGAAAATCCCTCTTGGTTGACGGTTATTCTGTTTTACTGTGCGGGCTGTGCGGCTGCCTGTGCCTTTCGCCTTGCCCGGTATTCCCTCGCTTTCATGCGGTCATACTCCCGCTGCTTTTCAAGGTTTCTCGCCCGGTACTCCCTTGAATACTGCCGGTGGTAGGCGCGGCTCTTTTCCTTTTTGGCTTCCTCGATTTCCTCCCGCATTTGCCGGATTTCCTGCTCGGTCGGCTCTGCAAGCTGTGTCACTTCATTCTCAAACTTGCCAATATAATTGAAATATATGCTGATGTGCTGGATTGCGTATCTCGCCCTTTTCTGGTCGCGCTCATGCACTTCAATCCGGCTGATAAACTCGTTGAGAATGGCGGGGGTCAGGTCGGTAAAGGCGGCATGGCGTTCCGTCAGCTTCAAAAACTTCTGCGCCCGTCCTCCCGCGTTCTCGTAAGCGGATAGCTGCTCTTGGAGCGTGGCAAGCTCCGCTTTCAGCGCGTAGTATTCTTCCGAATACTTCTGCGACATCTGCTCATAACGGTCTTGCGGGATCGTGCCGAGGGCGTTGTCCTCATAGAGCTTATTCAGCACCTTGTCAATCTGTTCAAGGCGCGTCGTGATTTGCGGAATACGCTTCTGCTGCTTTTTGGTCTGGTCGGTCTGCTGCATGGCAAGGTTCTTTTTCACTAAGGCTTCAAACTCCGCCCGGTTGCTGATAGAATAGTCCTCGATTTTCTTCAGCACTTCCGCGATGGTCTGCATGAGCAAATCCGCGTCCATGATGTGCGGGGAATGGCATTTGGGGTTCTTGGCTTTCCCCTTGTGGTACTCGCTGCAAAAAGCAACGTGCCGCTTGCCGCCGTTCCGATAATCTATGCGAATGTGCATTTTTGCGCCGCAGTCTTTACAGAAAAGCAAGCCGGACAGAGGGTGGATTTCCCCGTCCCCGTTGGGGCGTTTGACGGGTGCGTTTTCCAAAATCCGCTGTACGGTTTCAAAATCGCTGCGGCTGATAATCGGCTCATGCACATTTTCTGTGATGTGCCACTGGCTCCGGTCTACATAGTGGTTATGTTTATCCCGGAAATGCTTTGTGGTCTTGAAGTTGACCACATCGCCGCAATACTCCTGCCGTGTGAGGATATTGGTCAAGGTGGCTTTGTTCCACTTGCAGCGGTTATCCTCGTTGAGTGTCTTATTTTTACAGGTTCCCCGCCCCCGGTCTTTCATATAGAAAGTGGGGGTAGGGATTTGCTCGTTTTTCAGATGCACGGCGATTTGGTTTCGGTTCTTCCCGCCGATAAACAGACGGAAAATCAAACGGACAACCTCGGCGGCTTCTTCGTCGATTATCCAAAAATCCTTGTTGTCCGGGTCTTTGACATAACCGTAAGGGGCTTCGGTGACAATCGGCTTTCCGCTCATGCCTTTGGTCTTAATGCCTGTTTTCACTTTCTTGCTGATGTCCTTTGCGTACCACTCCGACATGATGTTGATAAAGGGCGCGAACTCCAGCGTGTCGGGCTTCTCGCTGTCTATCCCGTTGTTGACCGCGATAAAACGCACATTGTTCCGTCTGAATATCTCCATCGCGTTGCCGACTTGGAGATAGTCACGCCCCCAGCGGGTAAGGTCTTTCATAATGCAGACACCGATTTTCCCGTTTTCCACATCGTCCATCATGCGGGAGTAGGCGGAACGGTCAAAAAACCTGCCGCTTTCGTCATCGTCAATGTAGTGCCGGATATTGGTTAGGTGCTGCCCTCTGGCATAGTTCTCCAAAAATATTTTTTGGTTCTGTATGCTGTTGCTCTCGCCGCCGTCCCTGTCCTCGTCGCCCACGGAAAGGCGGGAGTAAAGGGCTGTAATTTTGCTATAATCAGTCATGTGCATAACCTCCTGTGCGTCCATGTATGTGTCATTTACACTTAAAATTATGCACTCCAACGGGCGCTGCCGTACTCGACACCCCGGCGGTATTTCTTGGCGTTCTTGCTCTTGCAGTACACCATCAGGCGCAATGCCACCGCACCGGCCACGCCCACCGCCAGATCGAACAGGTGGAAGCTGGGGGCGGCGCTTTCAAAGGCAAGGGAAAAGCCGTCCGCAAGGTGCAGCAGTTTTTCCGACAAGTCCGCCCCAGCCGCCAGCCGGTAGGTCTGTCCCAGCTTGCCGAACAGGTAAACAAACAGCAGGTAGGGCAGGTTGGCAATTATCAGTTTTTTCATTTCCGGCTTCATCGTGACAGCCCCCTTTCCTTGATTTTCTCCTTGGCCTGCTGGCTGCTTCTGGCCGCTGTCTTTCCTTTCAGGACGGCAAGGGTCTTTCGGATGGAGGGGCGTTCCTGCTGTTTGAGCTTCTTGGCCGTAAACTCCTTAAACGCCTGTTCCAGATTGTCCGCCTGCTTGGATTTGAAGATCACGATATACCGGGGCGGATGGGTAGTGCGGTCTTTCCGCAAGGTAAAATCAATGTCGTATTTCTTGGCGCAGGGCTTAAATAAGCCAATGTTGGCGTCGGTGATCTCAATGTTGGACAGGGCGGAACCGTCCTTTTTGAGCTGCCGTAAGCTCTGCTGGCCGTGATGGGCCTTGCCCGTCCCTTTCTGCCGGGCGGCCAGATATTTTCGGATGGCCGCTTGCAGCACTTGGGCGGTGAGCTTGCCCGTCTTAACCGCTAACGCTATGGTTTTCTGGTCTACTTCTTCCTGCAACTGCTATCCCTCCTTGGAAAGTCAGCAGGCAGGCGGATGGCTTAAATCCGCACCCGCAGGCCGGAGAGGTCGTCGGCATGGATTCCCACCAGATACCAGTTCTCGGCCATTTCAATGCGGGTCGGCCTCCATCTGCCGCCCACCATCACATCAAAAGTTTCTCCGCAGTGCAGGCCGCCGTAATAGTCCGCAAGGTCAAAGCGGATGTCGTAGCGGTCTGTCTGCTCGTCAAAAATCAAAGCACCCTGTTTCATAGGGCCGTCCTCCTTTCAGATTTTGCCTGTGTTCATGTCGTGGGCCACCAGCGCCGTGTAATAGCCGTTGATGGTGCTTGGGGCGTTGAACAGAACCGCCAGCAGGTATTTTTTGATGTTCCGTATTTCCGTGGTGTTTTTGCTGATACAGTCAAAGACAAACTCAATGTGAGAACTGTTCAGCTTCATCAGCTTGGATTTCACCAGCTCGGCGGGGTAATCGTCCCCGGCAATGCGGATAGTCTTTCGGGCGCTGCATACGGTTTCCACCAGCAAGTCCACAATCTCGTCCAGCATATCCCGGTCAATCCCCTTGGCGTACTGGCAAAGGTGTTCATACTCAATGTTGTCCTTGATGATCTCCCGATAAATCTCTACGGCGCTCTGTGATTTCGCTCCCGTTCCTTTCCGTTCCGGCGGCGCAGCCGCTTCTTCCCCCAAAGGAGAGGGAGGGGAAAGGATAGGAATGGAATCGGTATTTGATCCATCCGTAATTGATTTCTCTTTACTTGATCTATCTTTATTTAATTGCGTTGGTTTTTCCTGCGTAGGCTTTTCCTGCGTTGGATTATCCAATGTTGGATTTTCCAATGTAGGCGAATCCGGCACAGGCTGGGGCTGTTCGTAAATGATGTAATCCGCCCCACGCAGGCGGCCTTGGCTGTCACGCTCACGGGAACGCACGATATAGCCCGCCTGTTCCAGCTCCTTAACCGCCGCCCGGATCGCGTCGATCTGCTCCCGGTTGATAAGGGACAAGCCTTTCAGCGTAAAATCCCAATCCTCCGGCAAGGACAGCATTTGCGACAGCAACCCCTTGGCTTTCAGGGACAAGTCCTTGTTCCGCAGGTGGTGGTTGGACATCACCGTGTAGCCCCGGTTTTTCTCCACTCGAAAAACTGCCATCTCGTCGTCCACTCCTTTCACTTGAAATTTCACCGCGCCGTCAAGGGCGGTGCGCTTGCCCGGCTGGTAGGGACATTCCTCATACACACAAAACTGGTACTTCCAGTGCGGGCGG
Source organism: Holdemania filiformis DSM 12042 (assembly GCF_000157995.1). GTDB lineage: Bacteria > Bacillota_I > Bacilli_A > Erysipelotrichales > Erysipelotrichaceae > Holdemania > Holdemania filiformis. The sequence continues at coordinate 273,580 of NZ_GG657561.1, read as the reverse complement.
TAGAAACGGCAGGTGCCGCAGTCCTCCGGCGCTCCGGCCTCGCCGCTGTCAAAATGATCTGCGCCCGGCCTCGTCTGCATGAGCTGTTCAAAGGCCCGGTCGCTGCCGGAAGTAAAGTACATAGGCGGTCGCCTCCTTTCTGGTTTTGGGCAAAAGAAAAGCCGCAGACTTTTTCAAAATCTGCGGCACAGCCCATAAGAAAAGGACACTGTTTTCACAATGTCCTTTTCAATCAACTATTTACTTTTTTGTGTTCCCACACTCCATATCAATGACTACCGAAACCGTGATATAGTCCTCAATGCGCTTATTGCGGAACTTATCACCCTCGGCGTCAAACACCACATGGCGGGAAAAGTGCCTAAATCTAAGGATTTCTACAAGGTTCCTCTTTGTAGCAACACTATTGTCTCCACATGCGACGTCATCGGAAAGAGATCGACCGGTACGATCGTCCGCACCTGATATCCCTCATGTGTCAGATGCCGCAGATCCCGTGCCTGCGTTGACGGATTGCACGAGATATACACAATCCGATCCGGATTTAACCGGCATAACGACTTCAGGAAACGCTCATCCGCACCAGCCCGCGGCGGATCCATAAACACGACATCGTAAGCCTGCCCTTCCCGCGCTGCCTGTTCCATAAACAAACCCGCATCCGCTTCGACAAACCAAGCATTGCGCAGATGGTTCATGCGCGCGTTTTCAATCGCATTTGTGACCGATACCGGATTGACTTCTACGCCGACGACCTCCTTGGCCGCCTTCGCCGCGACCAGGCTGATCGACCCGATTCCGCAATACGCGTCCAGCACCCGTTCCTTGCCGGTCAGATTGGCCAGCTCCATCGCTTTCCCATAGAGGACCTCGGTTTGGACTGAGTTAATTTGATAAAACGACTTCGCGGCGATCGAAAACTTCAGTCCGCAAAGCTCGTCCTGGATTTTTCCGGTCCCCACGAGCACTCGCTCCTGCGATCCCAGAACGACGCTGGTATTGCGGGAATTCACGTTCATGACGATAGTCGTAATTTCCGGATGCCGCTGACGCAGCCGCTGAATCAGCTGCTTGCGGGCCGGAAAGATCGGCGAAGCGCAGACCAGACACACCAGCACCTCGCGGCTCACATGCCCGACGCGAATCAAACAATGCCGGACCAACCCTGTACGCTGATCCTCATCATACGGTTCGATCCGCAATTCCGTCATCAGCTCGCATACCGTGGCGAGAATTTTCTCTGCGATCGGATCCTGGATCCAGCATGACGAATACGCGACCAGCTGATGGCTGTCCTCCTCATAAATCCCGGCGATGACTTTTCCTTTTTTACTGAGCGAAAACGTCGCGATCACCTTGTTGCGGTAAGCCCACGGTTCTGCCATGCCCAAAACATCATGCACCCGGCCATACCGCCCTAAAAGCTGCTGGACCTTTTCCTTTTTCCAGTCCAGCTGGGCAGGATAATCGACATGCTGGAGCTGACATCCGCCGCAGCGGTCAAACACCCGGCAGCGCGGTTTCACCCGCAGCGGACTGTCCGTCAGCCGAACCGCGGATACGACTCGAACGCCCCTTCCCCGTGTATATTCCAATTCAACTTCCTCGCCGGGAAGCAGATTCTCGATCAAAACCTTTTCGTCTTTTATTTTAACAAGCCCTTTGCCGGAAGCATCAAGCTGAATGCACTTTGTCCGAACTGAAGAGATCGGATCCTTTTTCTTTTCTTTCATTTCTATCACCGGTACCATCATATCATAAAATGACCGCAGACGGCAGTGCTTTGTTTCTGACCACTGCATTGCGGGCATGGTATTTTCACAAAGAAAGTGCTATCATGAGCTTAGAGATGAACTGATTCATCCCGGGCAAGAGAAAAGGAGGGTTTCGCATGAATCAAGAACAACTGAACCGAATGCATTCCGCCAAAGGCTTTATCGCCGCTCTGGACCAAAGTGGAGGAAGTACGCCGAAAGCCCTTCGGCTGTATGGAATCGAGGAAGATCAGTACAACGGCGAGGAAGCGATGTTCGATCTGATCCATCAGATGCGCTCACGAATCATCACCAGTCCGGCTTTCACCAGCGAGCATATCCTGGCGGCTATCCTGTTTGAAATGACGATGGACCGCCAGATTGAAGGCCAGTACACCGCCGACTATCTATGGGAAAAGAAAGGCATTCTGCCAATTCTCAAGGTTGACAAAGGTCTGGCTCCGTTAGAGAACGACGTTCAGCTGATGAAGCCGATCGGCAATCTGAAGGGATTGCTGGAGAGAGCAGGCCAGCGGCATATCTTCGGCACAAAGATGCGCTCCGTGATCAAAGGTGCAAATCCGGACGGCATCCGCGCGATTGTTGATCAACAATTTGAAATCGGCCTGGAAATCGCGAAAGCCGGCTTCGTTCCGATTTTGGAACCGGAAGTCGACATTACCCTGCCGGACAAGGAAAAATGCGAGATCCTGCTGAAAGCCGAAATTGAGCGTCATCTGAAAACACTCGAAGCGGATGTCCGCTTAATGTTTAAGCTTTCAATCCCGACGCTTGATGGTTTCTACAGCGATCTGATGAATGATCCGCATGTCGTCCGCGTCGTCGCGTTGTCCGGCGGCTACTCCCGCAAGGAAGCCAACGAAAAACTGGCGCGCAACCCCGGCTTAATCGCCAGCTTCTCCCGGGCGTTGACCGAAGGTCTTAAGGCGCAGCAGACTGATGACGAATTCAACGCGCTGCTGCAGGAATCGATCCAGACAATTTACGACGCCTCCATCCAATAGACAAACGAAGCTTAACCTCTGCAAACAGGACGGATATGGGAAATTCCCGGATTCCGCCCTGTTTTTTCAATTCTTTCCCTCGTTCTTTTGCCTCTGTTTGTTTTACTTTCTACCGGGAAGCCGGGCATTTCGATATTTTTTTCCAGTCTTCGTGCTTATAATTTAAAGCATCACGTAAAGGAGAAAACTATGCGATTACAAGACAAAGTAGTATTGGTTACCGCTTCGACGCGGGGCATCGGCTTAGCGACGGTGCAGGCGTGCGCGAAGGAAGGCGCAATTGTTTACATGGCCGCGCGGAATTTAGAACGGGCCAGCCAGCGGGCTGAGGAATTGAACGCGATGGGCTACCGCGTCCGCACCGTTTATAACGATGCGACCGATTTAGAATCCTACCGCACAATGATCGAAGAAGTCGTCAAGCTGGAAGGCCGGATCGACGTGCTGGTCAACAATTTCGGCACCTCGGATCCCAAGACGGATTTAGACATTGAGCACACGCGCTGGGAGGATTTCCAGGCCACGGTCGATATCAATCTGGCCAGCGTTTTCGTCAGCAGCCAGGCAGTCATTCCGCACATGAAGAAACAAGGCGGCGGCAGCATCGTCAACATCAGCTCCATCGGCGGGCTGACGCCGGATATCGCACGGATCGGTTATGCCGTCAGCAAGGACGCGATCATCTACTTATCAAAAAATATCGCCGTGCAGACCGCCCGCAGCAACATCCGCGTCAACGTAGTCTGCCCGGGCCAGACCGCAACCGATGCCGTAATGAACAACATGTCCAAGGAATTCCAGGATTTCTTCCTGCGGCATACGCCGATCCAGCGCATGGGCAAACCGGAGGAAATCGCGGCAGCCGTGGTTTATTTCGCCAGCGATGATGCGGCCTACACGACCGGTCAGGTCATGGCGGTGCATGGCGGATTCGGCTTGCCGACACCGGTCTATGCCGACATGATCGATTTGAGCGCTGACCGAAAACACTGATCCGAACGTACAATAATAAAAAACGCTGAAGCCGTGCAGGAGTAATCCTGTTCACCTCAGCGTTTTCTTTTCAATTCGAGTATGCGCTTAATTCATTAACACGGCTTCGGCAAGGCCAGAATCTGTTCCCGCAGCAGACGATAGCGTTTCGTTGTTTCCGGGCACATCTGCGCCTCGCGCACATCGCTGCCAAACGCACCGCGGCTGATCAAAATCAATGGCGGGAACTGGATGCGTTTGAACACCGCGCCCTGCATTGTCCGCAGCACCCATTCCAGATCCTGAACAAAAGCTTGCGGCTCATCCAGCCCATAGTATCGCAGCCACCGTCCGATCTCGCTGGTCTGCAGCCGCCCCTGCAAATAATCGTCCATGATTTCCTCAACCCGGCCGCCTGGATATTCCGTCAGCTGGTTAATGAGCCAGTCGTGATAAAACCACTTCATCGGATCGCGCTGGTCATCTTTCAGCTCGGCTGACGGCGGGAATTCCCAGATCAGGCGGTCACCGTCCATTTCCGGAAGCAGGTTAGCCGGAATGATCTCGCGGCCAAACGCCGCATTAATTTGCTTCGCCAGGTCAAACAGCTGGACCTTCGTGCAGTCGGCAATCGGCGACAGTGCGCCGATCGCGTCGCCATACAGCGTGCAGTACCCCAGCGCCGCTTCCACCTTATTACCATTGTTGACGATCACGCCGCCTTCCATTGAAGCAAAGCTTGACAACAAATGACCGCGCAGCCGGGCCTGAATATTTTCCAGCGCCAGCCCTTCCGCCTGCGGATAGCCATAGTCCTGCAGCGTATCGACCGTCGCGTCGACGATCTTTTCAATGCTGCCTTCGCGGATCAAAATCCCCAGGCGTTCCGCCAGCGCCTTCGCGTTGTTTTTCGTCGTCAGGCTGTTATACCGGCTGGCCATGTTGTAGCCGACAACCCGCTGAGCGCCCAGCGCGTAAACCAGAAGCGCCGAAGTGATGCTGCTGTCAAGCCCGCCGGACAAACCGACGATCCATTTCATCTTCGGTGAAAACATCTGCTTGTCAAACTCCCGGATCGCGCTGACCAACGCGCGCATCAGCTTGGTTTCCGGCTGGCGTGTAAGAACTTCGCGCTCATGCAGGCCGACGATCCGGCACTCCGGCTCAAACTGATCGTTCAGCGAAAGCTGGCGTTCACCCTGTTCATCATAAATCGTGCTGTCGCCGTCAAACACCATTACATTTTTGCCGTTGTTCTGCATCCCGCAGGCATTGACATAAACCAGCGGCACAAAGGCTCCCTGCGCCGAAGCGGCATGCTGGCGCACCCGTTTATCCCGCGAGCGTTCTTTATTCAGCGTCCAGGGGGAGCAGGACAGATTCACGATCAGATCGACGTCCTGCTTTAAATAGGCGTCCGTCACATCCAGCGCATAATCCTCGCTCCACAGATCCTCGCAAATCTCAACGCCGATCCGCCAGGTCTTTCCGTCTTTCTCAAACAGAAACGGCCGCAGTCCTTCCTCAACCGGTGTTTGATTCCGCATTGCGATTTCCATTCCGGACAGAAAATATCGGGAATCGTCGAACACCCGGTAATCCGGATTGAGATGCTTGATATACATCCCATCCAAACTGCTGTTTTCCCGTTTCACCCACTGACCGTCAGCACAGAAATAAGCGGCGTTGTAGCGCACCGGGCGTCCGTCACGCCCACGCTGGGCCTGGCCGATCGGCCGGGTTCCCAGATTGCCGTAGAGGATACCGATCCCCTGTGACAGCGCCAGTAGCTCGTCATTCAGACTTTCCAGATACGCGCACCAATCCTGATCCAGCCATTTGTCCTGCAGACAGTAGCCGCTCAGCGCCATCTCCGGAAAGACGATCAGATCTGCTTTCTCCGCTTTCGCCTGTACGATCATTTCACGCATGGCCGCCAGATTTTCCGTCGGCTGGCCCTGTTTAACGTTAATTTGTCCTAACGCGATTTTCATGTTTCTGCCCCCGCTGCTTCTTTTTTAACAGATCGTTCCGCCGGTAATCTTCACGTCTTCCTGATGCTCGATCATCGCTTCGATCGCCACGATCAGACCCTTTACGATCGTATCCAGCTCCATCGACGGCATGCCTTTTTTTGTCGCCGCCTGCGATGGCAGATACGGAATGTGAATGAAACCGGAGCGTTTGCCCGGAAATTCCGTCTCGATCAAATAACGTACGCCATAGGTCACGTGGTTGCAAACAAACGTCCCGGCGCTGTTGGATACGGAAGCCGGAATTCCAGCCTCCTGCATCGCTTTGACCATCGCCTTGATCGGCAGCGTAACAAAATACGCGTCCGGCCCTTCCGGATAAATCGGTTCGTCCACCGGCTGGTTGCCCGCGTTATCCGCGATCCGGCAGTCGTCGACATTAATGCCGACACGCTCCACTGTGATATCCGGCCGGCCGCCGGCCTGACCGATCGAAAGAATCATATCCGGGTCTTCCTTCCGGATCGCTTCCCGGATCACGGCCAGCGATTGATGAACAACCGTTGGGATTTCCAGCTTGACGATCTGCGCACCGCCAATAACCTCCGGCAGCCGTTTTACCGACTCAATGGCCGGATTGATTTTCTCACCGCCAAACGGATCAAAACCTGTCACTAATATTTTCATCACAACGTCCTCCTTTTTATTTATCCGCGGACCAGGGGAATCCGCTTGCGCCCTTTCCCCTGATCTTAATTTATTAAGCTTAGAAAGCCAATACGAGCATCAGCACGACGTGAACGACGATCATGACCAGCGCCATCGGCAGCTGCGCCTTGATCACCGTGTATTTGTTTTTCGTTTCGAGTACTGCCGCCGGCACGATATTGAAGTTCGCCGCCATCGGTGTCATCAGGGTGCCGCAGAAACCGGCCGTCATTCCCAGGGCACCGACGATTGCCGGATCTCCGCCCTGCAGGATCACAAACGGAACGCCAATCCCCACGGTGATGACGGAGAACGCCGCAAACGCATTGCCCATAACCATCGTAAACAGAACCATCCCGGCGACATAAACGATCACGCCCAATACCACGCTGCCCTGCGGCACAACATTCGCCATAATGCTGGAAATCACCGCTCCGACGCCAGCCTCCGTAAAGACGGATCCCAACGCCCCTAACAGCTGCGGCAGCAGGCTCGCCGCACCGACCGTCATCAATAACCGTGCCGTATCGTCACGCGTTTCCGCGAACTTCGGCCGGGTGATCGCCACACCGATCAAGTACGCCAGGATCGAAGCCAGACCGATCGCCAGCGCCGATGGGAAGGTCACGCCGCCCTCCGCAACTTTGAATTTCAGCTGCGCTAAAATCACCGTGATCACCGCTAAGATTCCACCCGCGATGGCCCATTGTACCGCTTGCCGCTGAGCGCGTTTCTTTTCCTCCGACGGCAGCTTTCTCGCCAGGATTCCTTTCACAGCCGCCAAGATCACACACACAGCCGCGGGAATCATGCCCCATAACATCGGAAAAGAAATTACCGGCGTCTTATCTGAAAATTTCAGCATTGACAAAGCCAGGGCAACAACGCCGATCGTGATCGCCGGCAGGAAAATCTTATTGCCCAGCTTGTCCGCCTGCGCCTTGCGGAACGACGCCTCCGACGGCACAAACTTGCCCATCTGCACCTGCTTGGTCGCCGTCAGGCAGCCCAGCACCAGAAGCAGCGCACCGGTCAGCGCATACGGGATATACGGGCCTAAAATAAAGATCAATCCAAGAATCGTCCAGAACACAAACGTGCCGATCCGGCATTTTTCGTTCTGAAGACCGCGCCAGGCCGCGTTGAAGCTGACCAGACCGCACAGACAGAATACAATCTCGCTGCCCCAGTTTAACAGTGTTTTTAAATCCATTACGCCTGCGCCTCCTTTTTCAGCTTGCGGTCCGCTAACAGAACCTGAATGATCGTAAAGATCGTCACAACGATGCCGACCGGAATCGACGCCTGCGCGATCGAGCCGAGCGTGACCTCATAACCGGCCGCCGCCAGCGTCCCCTGGATCAACAGCACGCCGCTGTTGCCTAAAAAGATATTCTGACCGAAGAAATTGCCGTAGTTTTCAACCGCGGCCGCCAAGCCCTTAATCCGCTCGCTCTGTTTTTCGTTCAGCGTTTTTTTAATCGACGTTTCGCCGGCCGCCTCGCTCATCGGCAGGATCAGCGGACGCACAAACTGCACGTGGCCGCCCAGCCGGATCGACATCGCCGAAGCCAGAATCCGCACGACCATATAAATGGATAAGACCTTGCCTGCCGTTGCGTTTTTAATCTTGCCGATCAATTCCGCCGCGCGTTCCTTCATGCCGTAACGCTCAATCAGCGCAATCGCCGGGAAGCTGATCAAAAAGATCGACATCAGACGGTTGTCGACGAACGCCTTGCCCATGATCTCCAGGATCTGAACGAAGTCCAGACCGGACACCAGGCCGGTGACCAGACCAGAAATCAGGACGACCGCAATGACGTCCCATTTTAAGGCAAATCCGACCACGATGATCAGAATGCCGATGAGTTTCAAATATTCCATAACTGAGTTCCTTTCCCTTTTTGAGTATTCCCATTATACCAGATTTTCACCAGGGCTTGAATGGAAAATTTTCAAGCCCTGTTTTCTCGATTTCCGCGTTTTCTGACTTTTCAGACTACCGGAAAATCTGCTGGACAAGAACCATATAGAACAACGTGCCGCAGCCGATGCTGAGCAGACTGTTGCGCTTCCAGCCATGAATAACACCGGTCACGGCCAGCGCCAAAAGCTCCGGCAGGCCGTGATTGGATCCCAGCCAGTCCGTAGAGCGCAGGCCGTACACCACCAGCATCGCCATCATCGCTAACGGCAGCACCTGCCCCAGATACGCGATGGTCTTCGGGATCGGCTGTCCTGGCCGGAACGCCGCAAACGGCAGCCAGCGCGTGAGAAACGTCACCGCCGCCATCAACAGAATCGCTAAAAACATTGATGAATTCATGCCTTCAGCCCCCTTCTTTCCAAAACCGGGCGCAGGCCGAGCAGACCTGCGGCAATCATCACCAGCGCCGGCAGAATCATCCCGTCCGCGCCGAACAGGACCAGCGCCGCGACTGCGCTGATCAAACCCACCAGCGTCGGAATCGGAGTGACCGCTGATTTCAGCTGATCCAGACAGGTGACAAAAAACAGCGCCGTCATCGCAAAATCGATCCCGGTCGTATCAAAGGGAATGACGGCCCCGGCGGCCGCCCCGATCAGCGTGCCGAGAACCCACCACAGCTGATCCAGCAGCGTAATCCAGAAATACAGGCGCTGCGGCTCCGCTTTGTTCTCCAGCTTCTTCTGACATAACAGACCATACGTTTCATCCGTCAGGCCGAAGATCAGATACAAGCGGCGCACTCCCCGTTCGCCGAACTCCCGCAGAAACGAAAAACCGTAAAACAGATGCCGCAGATTCACCGCCAGCGTCATCAGGATGACCTGCAGCGGACTGGCTGCCTGCGCGAGCAGCTGAATCCCGACAAACTGCATCGAACCGGCATACACCAGCACGCTCATCATCAGCGCCCAGCCCCAGCCGATCTGATGCTGCTGAGCGAGCAGCCCGAACGCGATGCCGACGACCAGATAGCCGGGAAACACCGCCAGCGAAGATGTCAGCGCCTCTTTTTTTGTTTGATCCATACCTTGCTTCCCCCTTATCAAACCTTAACCTTCCATCGTCTCCCTCTCCTTATCCAGATCCTAGCGGGGATACGATAGAGAAAAGCGGAAGTTCCGCATTGTCCTTCCGCTTCCTGATTCATTGTTAGCTTCTATTCCCGCCCGGGCTTTCACCGCGGCGGTCTTTTATGAACGACCTGATTGACTGTCCTTAACGGTTAGAACATCAGAATGGTATTCAGGATCATCATCAGACAGATGAAGCTGACCAGGCCGATCACCATGATTTTCTGAAATGTTTTCTTGGGTTTCGTCATGACACCCTCCTATCCGTATCGCTAGTTTACCGCAAAGAGCGGGCGCTGTCAACTAATCCGCCAGTCCCCGGGCGCCGATATCATGACGATAAAACAGCGCGTCGCAGTCGATTTTTGCGATCTCGGCATACGCCGCAGCCTGTGCTTCCTTCAGCGTCGGCCTCTGGGCGGCGACAAACAAGACGCGGCCCCCGGCGGTAACCAGCTGACCGTCCTTTTCCGCGGTTCCCATGTGGAACACCGTTGCGTTTACCGTTTCCAGATTCCGGATCGGCGCGCCTTTGGTCGAGCTTTCCGGATAGCCCTGGCTGGCCAGAACGACGCCCAGGACTGGTTCCGATGACCAATGCAGCGGCATTTCCTGATGCTTCAGCACCTGCGTGCAGATTTCATACAGGTCGTCCTGCAGCGCGATCATCAGCACTTCCGTTTCCGGATCGCCGAAGCGCACATTGTATTCGATCGTCTTCACTCCGCGCGCGGTTGCCATGCAGCCGGCGTAGAGAATTCCGGTGAACGGACAGCCTTCCGCCACCATCGCCGCAGCCATCGGCCGGACGATCTTGTCGATCGCTTCCCTCACGACTTCCCGCGACAGATGCGACACCGGCGTGTAAGCGCCCATGCCGCCGGTATTGAGGCCTTCGTCATGATCGAAAGCCCGCTTGTGATCCTGTGCGATCTCCATCGGGATCACGGTCGTCCCGTTGACAAACGCCAGCTGCGAGAACTCCTCGCCTTCTAAGTATTCCTCAATGACCACCGAAGATCCAGCCTGATCGAACAGACCCCCGCACATCATTTCTTTCAGCGCAGACTGGGCCTGTTCCTGCGTCTGGGCAATGATGACGCCCTTGCCCGCGGCCAAGCCATCCGCCTTTAAAACGACCGGAACCGGCTGCTTCTCTAAATACGCTTTCGCTTCTTCATAATCGGAAAAGCTGGCATACGCCGCGGTCGGGATGTTGTATTTATGCATCATCGCTTTGGAAAACACCTTGCTGCCTTCCAGCCGAGCCGCCGCCTTGCTCGGTCCAAACACAGCCAGCCCCGCGGCCGCAAACGCGTCCTGAATTCCTTCGCAGAGCGGAACTTCCGGTCCGACGAACGTCAGGTCGATCGCCTTTTCTTTAACAAACGCGATCAGCTTGTCAAATTCCAGCACACCGATGGCTACGCATTCGGCTACCGCCGCCATGCCGGGATTTCCCGGTGCCGCATAGACTTTTTCCACCTGCGGACTCTGCGCGAATTTCCAGGCCAGCGCATGTTCGCGCCCGCCGCCGCCAATCACCAATACTTTTGCCATAGCTTCTTTATTCCTCCACCAGCGTTTTTAACGTTTCCGGATACAGGACATGCTCGATCGCATGCACCTGCGCTTCAATTTCTTCCTTGCTCCACTGCGGCTGCACCGCGAAGGCGCGCTGAGCGATGATCCGGCCTCCGTCCATTGACGCGTCGACATAATGGATCGTCACGCCCATCACCTTAACGCCGTATTCAATCGCCTGCCCGATCGCGTCCTTGCCTTTAAACGCCGGCAAGAGCGAAGGGTGGATATTCACAATCCGCTGATCATACGCTTCCAGCATCACCGGCGACAACAGCCGCATATACCCGGCCAGCGCGATCCACTCCACACCGTGAGCCTGACAGCGGGCGATGATCTCACGTTCGTAATCCGGCTTGGACGGATAGTCCTTCGGATTAAACGCAAACACGTCAATGCCGCGCTTCTGCGCCTTTTCAATGACCGGTGCGCCTGGCTTATCGACGACGACCAACGTGATTTCCGCGTTCAGCTGACCGGCTTCGATCGCGTCGGCGATCGCTTCAAAGTTCGTGCCGGTGCCGGAAGCGAAGACGGCGATGCGCTTCATTGAATGTCAATCCCTTCTTGATCGGTCACCACCCCGATGACCGTGGCCTTTTCACCCTGAGCTTTTAAGATTTCCAGCGTCGCGTCCGCATCCGCCGGATCGACGACCAGAATCATGCCGATCCCCATGTTGAAGACGTTGTACATCTCTTTTTCTTCCATGCCGGAAAGCTGCTGCAGAACATGGAAGATCGGCAGCACTTCCCATGTGCCGAGATGAATCTCAATGCCTAAGCCCGGGTTCAGACAGCGCGGCATGTTCTCGTAAAATCCGCCGCCGGTGATGTGCGCGACGCCGTGGACATCAACCTGCTTCAGCACCTCCAGCACCGGACGGACATAAATCCGTGTCGGCGTCAGCAGCGTATTTCCCAGGGAGTCCTGCAATTCGTCAAACTTCGTGTTCAAATCAAGGTGGTTATCTTTCAGAACGATCTTGCGGACTAACGAGAAGCCGTTGGAGTGCACGCCGCTGGAAGCCAGACCGATCACCACATCGCCCGCTTTGGTTTTCTCTCCGGTGATCATCTTGGATTTTTCCACCGCGCCAACCGTAAAGCCCGCGATATCGTAATCGTCTTCATCATACATATCCGGCATCTCCGCCGTTTCCCCGCCGACTAACGCGCAGTTGGCCAGCACGCAGCCCTCGGCCACGCCCTTGACGATCTGCTCGATTTTCTCCGGATGGTTTTTACCCACCGCGATGTAATCGAGGAAGAATAACGGTTCGGCGCCCTGCGCGATGATGTCGTTGACGCACATCGCGACGACGTCCTGTCCGACCGTGTCGTGTTTATCCATCATAAAGGCCAGCTTCAGCTTGGTGCCGACGCCGTCGGTACCGCTGACCAGCACCGGTTCCTTCATGTTCAGTGCGCTTAAATCAAACATGCCGCCGAAGCTGCCGATGCCGCCCATCATGCCGAAGCGGCGGGTTTTCTCAATGTGTTTCTTAATCAGCCGTACCGATTCATACCCCGCTTCCAGGGATACCCCGGCCTTTTCGTACTGTGTGCTCATGCTTTTCCTCCCTTGCCCCGGATGTAATTTACCCCGTTGGCGAAAATATTCTGTTTCTTTTCTCCGTCAATATTTTTAAAGACATCCGTGAAGTAACGCTCGGAATGACCCATTTTTCCCAATACCTTGCCATCCGGGGAAACCAGGCCCTCGATCGCCCAGTCGGAACCGTTGAGGTTGGCTGTCGGATCCATCGTCGGCGTGCCGGTTTCATCGCAATACTGGAACGCAACCTGGCCGTTGGCAAACAGCTGCTCGATCATCGCCTCGTCCGCGACCAGCCGGCCCTCGCCGTGGCTCACCGGAATTGAATAGACTTCGCCGCATTCCAGGCCCTGCAGCCATGGGGAGCAGGTGCTGGCGACGCGGGTTCTGACGACGCTGGAGATATGCCGGTTGATGTGGTTGCGGGTCAGCGTCGGACTGGTTTCGTCCAGCGTGCGGATTTCGCCATACGGCAGCAGTCCGGATTTGATCAGCGCCTGGAAGCCGTTGCAGATGCCCAAGATCAGACCATCCCGGTCCAGCAGGCGGGTCACCGCCGCTTTGATCTTTTCATTCTGCAGAATGTTGACGATGAACTTCGCCGAACCGTCCGGTTCGTCGCCGGCAGAGAAACCGCCCGGAATCGCCAGGATGTGACTGTTGTCCAGCAGCGCGGCCATCTGATCGATGGAATCGAAGATCGCCTGTTCGTTCTGGTTGCGGAACACGAAGATCGTAACCTTCGCGCCTTCTTCCTCAAACGCCCGGCGGGTGTCGTATTCGCAGTTGCTGCCCGGGAAAACCGGAATCAGGACGCGGACCTCCGCGCTGGACTGACGGCAAAGGTAATCTTGCTTACGCTTTTGATCGCGGATCGGCAGCGTCTGTGCTTCGCCCTTGCTGTAAACCGGATAGAGCGACCCGAGCGTCCCCATCCAGGCGGCCAGCACTTCGTCCTGGCTCAGCTTCAGTTCATTGATGCGGTATTGCGGTCCGGCCTTCACTTCACCGATCACCGCCGCGTGCTCATCCGCAAACTGCGGCGTGACTTCCGCGACGATCAATCCCGGCTGCAGCTGCAGAAGCTCCTGACCGCCCTCGATGGCAAAGCCCAGGCGGTTGCCGAAGCTCATCTTGAACAAGGCTGCCAGCGCGCCGCCTTCTTCCCCGACATAGGCGGAAACGATCGTGCCCTGACGGATCCCTTCGCTGACCGCCGCAAACATCGTCTTATAGCTGGACAGCTCCGGCAGTCCCTCCTCGCTGATCTGTGGTTTGAAGACAACCAGGCGGTTGCCCGGGGTTTTCAGCTGCGGGGTAATGATATTGTTTGTCTTCGCATCGCTGCAGGCAAAGGAAATCAACGTCGGCACGACGTGCTTGTCGTTAAACGTGCCGGACATGCTGTCCTTGCCGCCGATCGCGGCCTTCTGGAAATAGTCCTGCACCTGCATCGCGCCTAACAGCGCTTCAGTCACCTTACCCCAGCGCTGCGGATCCTGATTCAGCCGTTCAAAATATTCCTGGAACGAGAAATGGATTCGTTCCCAATCGCCGCCGCAGGCCACCGTTTTGGCCATGGATTCCAGCACGCTGTCCATCGCTCCGACATAGGTCGAGTATTCCATGATTCGCGGATTGAAACCGTAGGTCAGCACGCTGCAGGTCGTCGTCTTGCCGTCCAGAACCGGCAGCTTCTGAACAGACGCCTGAGCCGGCGTCAGCTGCGTCTTGCCGCCGTAAGGCATTAAGACCGTCGTCGAGCCGATCGACGCGTCAAACATTTCGCCCAAGCCCTTCTGGCAGCAGACGTTCGGTTCCGCCATCGTTGCCAGGATCGCCTCTTTGGTTAACGGCTTATCGCAGCCAAACGGATTGGCGCCTTCCAGCGTGGCAATCTCCACGTTGGCTTCCTGACGCACGCCGCTGGTGTCGATAAACCGGCGCGCCAGATCGACGACCGTCTGATCGTTCATTTTCATGACCAAGCGGGCGGTATCGGTGACTTCCGCCACACGGTAAGCTTCGAGATTTTCTTCCGCGGCCAGCTGAATGAACTTCGCTTCATCCGCCGCCCGGACGACAACGGCCATTCGTTCCTGACTTTCGCTGATCGCGATTTCCGTCGCATTTAGGCCGGCGTATTTCGTGCGGACCTGATCGAGATGGATTTCCAATCCGTCAGCCAGTTCGCCGATCGCGACACAGACGCCGCCAGCACCGAAATCGTTGCATTTTTTGATCAGACGGGTGCACTGCGGATTGCGGAACAGCCGCTGAATCTTGCGTTCTTCCGGAGCGTTGCCCTTCTGAACTTCGCTGGCGCAGACTTCTAAGGATTTTAAATTGTGTTCCTTCGAGGACCCGGTCGCCCCGCCAATGCCGTCGCGGCCGGTCTTGCCGCCTAACAGAATGACGACGTCGCCTGCTTCCGGAGACTGGCGCACGACGTTTTCCGCCTTCGCCGCCCCGACGACCGCGCCGACTTCCATGTGCTTGGCAACGTAGCTCGGATGGATGATTTCGCGGACATGCGTCGTCGGCAGACCGATCTGGTTGCCGTACGAAGAATTGCCGTGTGTCGCTTTCTTGGAGATCACTTTCTGCGGCAGCTTGCCCGGGATCGTGTCTTCCAGTTTCTCTAAAATATTGCCGCAGCCGCTGACGCGCATCGCCTGATAGACGTAGCTGCGTCCGCTTAACGGATCGCGGATCGCCCCGCCGATGCAGGTGGAAGCACCGCCGAACGGTTCGATCTCAGTCGGGTGGTTATGCGTTTCATTTTTGAACATCAGCAGCCATTTTTCAGTCTGGCCGTCATGATCGACGTCGATAAAAACACTGCAGGCATTGATTTCCTCGCTGACCTCAACCTCCGGCGATTTTCCCTGACGGCGCAGGTCGCGCGCGTTGATCGTCGCCATGTCCATTAACGTCTGCGGCTTCTCATCCCGGTTGCACCCGTGCCGCAGCTGCAGATAGCGGTCATAGGCCTGCTGGATCTGCTCGCCAAAGCGGTCGGTCGTGATCGTTACGTTCTTTAAGCAGGTTTCAAACGTCGTATGCCGGCAATGATCGGACCAATAGGTATCGAGCACGCGGATTTCCGTTTCCGTCGGATTGCGCTTTTCTTCTTCGCGGAAATAGCGCTGGACCAAGGCCAGGTCAGCTTCGCTCATCGCTAAGCCATGTTCTTTCACAAACGCCTGAATCTGTGCGGCGTTCATCTCAATGAAATGCGGGAATTGTTCCAGCGGTTTGACGTCGACATTCTGATCGACCGCCAGGCGGGACAGATCCTTGACACGGGATTCGATCGGGTTGATGACGTAGGCTTCGATTTTCTTCAGCATTTCGCCGTCGACCTCCCCTTCCAGCATCATCAGCTTTCCGGTCGTAATCCGGCAGGCGGAAGCGGGATTGAGCAGCTTGACGCACTGCATCGCGCTGTCGGCGCGCTGATCATATTGACCCGGCAGAGTTTCCCAGACGACAACCGTCTTGCCCTGGCAATCCAGTGTTTCGTAAAGCGTGTCGGTCATGACCTCGGTAAAGACGGTTTTCTTAGCCTTTTCATAATCTTCGCTGTCAATATCGAAGATATCGTAAATATTGAACAGCCGCAGACCTTCGGCGCTCAGCTGCAGATTTTCCTTTAATTCGTTATACAGATCCTGGGCCTCCGTGCGGAAGCGGTCTTTCTTTTCTACAAAGATACGCTTGTTTATCAAACTCATGGTCTTCTCCATTTCTAGAATTTCATATTTTCTAAGACGTTTTTCTTCATGTCCGCTTTGTGCGCTTCGATCTTCTTGTGCATTTCCGGATCAAACGCCCCCAGCATCGTCGCCGCCAGCACAGCCGCGTTTTTGCATCCGGCCTTGCCGATCGCAACCGTCGCTACCGGAACCCCGGCCGGCATCTGAACGATGGAAAGCAGGCTGTCCAGACCATCGAGCGTGCTGGTCTTCATCGGGATGCCGATTACCGGCAATGTCGAGCAGCCGGCGATCACACCCGCCAGGTGCGCCGCGCCTCCGGCCGCCGCGATGATCACCTTTAACCCGCGGTCATACGCCGTTTTTGCGTATTCGATCGTTTCATCCGGTGTGCGGTGCGCGCTCAGCACGATCTTTTCATACGGAATACCGAAGGATTCCAGTGTTTCACAGGTGAATGAAACGTTTCCCTCATAATCGCTCATTGAACCCATGACGATCCCAACTACTGCTTTTTCTTCCATTTTCATACTCCTCCTTGAATTTAGAAATAGAAAAAGACATCAGAGAACCTCCAATGTCTACAAAACAAAAACAAAAAAGCCTTCGTTTTGTAGTCTTGCCGTTTACGGCAGCAAGGTAGAAACTTGTGAGCCTTATTCCCACGATTATACAAAATCACCAAGACGTCAAAAAGAAAACACAGGTGCAAAACACCCATGCTTAATTTTGATTTTTATGAAAAGTATCCTCCATGGAAATGCTCATCTTTGTCATTGCTCACCAGTCACCTTTCACGCGGATATAATACCATAAACGCGCAGGCAAAAAAAGGCTTTTTCTTCGGTTTTGTTGAGATTTTACCTAAAATCAGGGCAAGCTTCAGGCCGCTGCTGCCTCAGCGTCGGCAAAGCCGCCTCGATCTTCCCGCTTTGCCGCGTCATCGAAAGAAGCATACTGGATCTTAAGCCACCGTGTGTCGGCGACGGATATGGCTGCTTCTGCCGCAGAGTTCGCTGCCCTATAATATAAGGATAGAAAATCAAAGCTGAAAAGCTCAGATGACAGCGCCGCAATCCCCACAGAAAAAAAGAAGCGAGAGCCTTAACGCTCCAGCTTCATCCGGCGGTATTTTTTGCCGATCGCCACTTTTAAACGATTGGCGACCTCGTCCTTCTGTTCTTTCTTAAAGTCAAACGTCAGCTGCGTCAACGAGGTTTTGCCCTTCTTGTCCACTTCCTTGACCGTCATCACAACCTTGCATTTATTCTTGACTTCCTTCACATCATACTCAGTAATCGCGTCAAATGGCACCGCGCTGCCCATATACATGAAGCCGTCGCTGCCTAAACCGTCGCTGATCAGCGCAAACATGATAATGACCACCGCCATCAGGACCGAGCGCAGAACCGTCATCGGGCTGAAGTCCATCGCCAGAAACGGCAGAAAGCAAAGTGAAGCAGCGATCAGGATCATTATCCGCGACGCCGTCCAGAAGCAGCAGTAAATCTGAATCGCTTTCTTCTGCCGCAGCAGAATCCGGATCAGCCAGACGCAGGCTCCGGCAAAAAAGAGGAGTAAAATAAGATTAAAAATTTCCATAGAGTTCCTTCCTTGTGTTGTAATTTTATTGGATGGCCGCGGTTTATTAAAGCAGCTCGATTCCGTTATCGTGGCACAGCTTGCGCATGATCGGCGGCCACAGCGAAGCCTGGACTTCACCGATGTGCGCCTTATGCAAAAGGAGCATACAGATTCGGCTCTGACCGATGCCGCCGCCCATCGTTAACGGCAGATCCCCCGCCAATAACGCGCGGTGAAACGGCAGCACTGAACGTTCCGGACAGCCGGCCTTGTTCAGCTGATCGATCATGCTGGCCTCATCGACACGGATGCCCATCGATGAGATTTCCATCGCCCGATTCAAAACGGCGTCCCAGATCAGCAAGTCGCCGTTGAGCTTCCAGTCGTCATAGTCCGGCGCCCGGCCGTCATGCGGCTGACCGTTGCTCAGCTGACCGCCGATCTGTTCAATAAAGACCGTACCGTATTCCTTCGTGACCGCGTCTTCCCGCTGCTTCGCCGTCAACGACGGATAGTGGTCCAGCAGTTCCTGCGCGGTAATAAACTTGACTTTTTCTTCAATGATCGGCGTGATCTGCGGCACATTGGCGCACAGCACCTCGTCGGTTTCCTTTAAGCTGCGCACGATCAGGCGCACGGTTTCTTCCAGCTGCTCCAGCGTCCGCTGAGGCCGCAGGATGATTTTTTCCCAATCCCACTGGTCGACGTAAATCGAGTGCAGATTGTCCAGATCTTCGTCGCGGCGGATCGCGTTCATATCGGTATATAAACCCTCGCCGGGACCAAAGTCATATTGTTTAAGCGCCAGCCGTTTCCACTTCGCCAGCGAATGAACGATTTCCGCTTCCGTCTGCGTTTCCTTGACGTCAAAGTGAACCGGGCGCTCCACGCCGTTGAGGTTGTCGTTAAGACCGCTGGCGGCTTCGACAAACAGTGGAGCGCTGACGCGGATCAGGCGCAGGTTGTCCGCCAGCTTGCGTTCAAAGGTATCCTTGACGAATTTGATCGCCATCTGGGTTTCTTTCTGGTTAAGCAGCGAGCGGTAATGCTCAGGCAGTATGCAGTGTTCGATCGACATGGTATCCCCCATTTCAAAACTGTCTTTTATTATACCAGCATCCTCGTCATAACAAAAGTAAAAGACAGGAATTTCTCCTGCCCTTAATCAATCTTTTGAACGATTTCCAGCGAAACGCTGACGCGCCTCGGCTGACCGCAAAGCTCCAGTTCCAGCACAGCTCTCCGCTTATGCCGGTCGATCTTCACGATCTGCGACTCGAAGCCTTGCAGCGGACCTTCGGTTATGATGACCTGATTGCCCTGAATCAGACCGGTGGAGTGTTCCAGCACCTTATTTTTGCCCAGCAGCCGCTCGAGATAGTCCTTCTCCTCGCTGCGCAGCGCCGGGGTTCCTTCTTTATCAAATTTCAACAGCTTGACGATTCCCGTTTTCTGCATCCGCAGTTCCTTAATCTGCTCGTCCATCGCCGCTTGTTCCAGCTCGCTTTCAATGAACAAATAACCGGGAAACATAATCTTCTCAACGAGTTCGGAGATTCCCTGTTTTCTGAAGACGACCTTCATCTTCGGAATGAAGGCGTTCAGTCCCTGGCTGAGAAAAAAATCGCGGATTTTTTCTTCCATGCCGCCGCGGACAAACAATACATACCAGTTCATTCGATCTCCCCTTTCGACAAGAATCTTTTAAAGGATACAAAGTTCACCCGGAAATGTCAAGAAACAAACCCTATTGTTTCTACTTTCACAAAGTGTTTCTGGGAAAGAAAGACTTCGCTATAGCTTTTAAAGAATGATTCTCAACGGCTTTGGCAGACTTCTATTTCCTTTTTTAAAGTGTCGGATTCAAAAAGAAAGGCGGCCGAATTCGACCGCCTGAAGAGTATTGAATTAATAACCGAGATCTTCGTTGATCAACAAGACATGAATGCGTCCTGGAACATGGCTGCGCTGCAGCGTGACTGCGGCGGAACAAATCCGGGTCGGTAATTGGCAATCGGCGCAATAGCCGATCTTTGTGCACGGGTTATCCTTATTTAAACGGACACAGTTCGCCGGAGCCGCAAGGGTCTTCACACGATCCTGAGCTGCCTGCAGATCCTTGACGAGCTTGTTGGAGCCGGCGATGACCAAAACGTGTTCCGGTCCATAAATCATGGCAGCAACACGGTTTCCATTGCCGTCCACATTGTATAATTCACCGGTCATCGTAACGGCGTTGGTACTGGTCAGAAAATAATCGCAGGACAGCGCCGCGTGATAAATCTCGTGCGGATGATCGCTGTGATAACGATCCAGATAGTGTATGTCCTGATTGTTTTCAAGAAAATCAATAATGCCAGTTTCAAATAACGTCATGGACCCGCCGACGCTGACCGATACCTGATCTTTCAGCAGTCCCTTCAAATATTCAAGGCATTCTTTTTGTGTCGGAAACAGATCGACTTGAAACTGATGGTCTTCGAGTTTTTTCTTCGCCTGCAGCATCTGCGTCCACCGCAGCGTTTGCGTATGCTTATCCATTATCACTCCACCCTTTCCCGCAATGATTCTTTCAGCACTTCTATTTTAGCACCACTCAGGCCGATCTGTCTTAAATATTTTTCAGCCGACCCATACGTTTTCCGCAAGTGGTCCAACGTGCGGATCATATTGGATTTTGGCGATCCCAAAACGGCGTCAGGATCCTGAATTCCCATCTTTTTCAGCATTGCCAGCTGATCCTTCAAATGTGGATTCAGATACAAGGCGGTTGCCGCGTAATCCTCGACGATCAGGTCTTCGTCAGCCCCGGCCAAGTCCAGCAACAGCATTGCCGTTACGCCCGTGCGGTCCTTTCCTGCGGTGCAATGGAACAGGACGCACCCTGCGGTGTCTGCCATCGCTTCAAATACTCTTTTTATCGTATTCTGACTGTGATCCAGCAGGCCGATATAAACCTGGCCCATATCAGAGGGAAAACCCGATGCGCTCATCCCGGAATTCACCTGATCCAACAGCGGAAAGCTCAGATGCTCTACGCCCAACTTCGGATCCGGCGCTTGTTCCTGTTCAAACTCAGAGCGTAAATCAATGACTAACGATAATCCTTTTTCCTTTAAAATCTGCCGGTCTTCCAGCGTTAAACCGCATAAAGAGTCACTGCGAAGAAAACGATCTCTCTTTGTCTGTCCACCATCCTTAAGTGGATAGCCGCCTAACTCGCGGGTGTTGTGCGTTCCTTGCAGGATCGGTTTATTTACCATATTGCCATCCCTTTCTGTATCTAGGGAATATTGTAACGTAATCGAAGAGTTATTACTATTAAAAAAGATTTTGAAGAAGATTTGTTATTTTATATAAACTAACGATATATACTTTCATTAATCAATGTCGTACTCATTCTGAATTGTAATTTTTTATGCTTAACGAGATTAAACGTCTTTCATCATAACCTCACTAAATTGAAGCAATAAGGTTGCAACGAATACGACGATACGGCCAGTACTAACAACAATAATTTTCATATAATACTCCTCGACTCTTAAGTTATTTCTGTAAAAAACTTATCTTCAAGCATCAGACATAGACAGTGATAAATAGGCAGATGAAGTTCCTGAATCATATAAGTTTCAATCTGTGGAACTCGGATACAAACATCACTCATATCTATCAGTTTGCTTTCTTTTGCGCCTGTTAAACCAATAACTTTCAAGCCTTTAGCGTGTGCTGTTGTTGCTGCATACAGAACATTCTTACTATTACCACTCGTGGAGATACCAAGGAAAACATCTCCAACTTTGCCATATCCATTTACTTGCTGTGCAAAGCAAAGCAACGGCTCACAATCATTCATGTAAGCTGTTGACAACGCTGGATGACCATCCAGTGCAATTGCGGGTAGAGCTCCCTGTAGGTTTTCAGCCAAGACAGTGCCTAGTTCCTGATTTTCTGCAACAAGTTTCTCTGCAAAATTAATTTTCAACTTTCGTGGCATTTTAAAACCTTTCATCAGTTCGCCAACGATATGCTCTGCATCTGCAGCGGATCCACCATTGCCAGCCACAAGCAATTTGCCGTGATTTTCATAACATTCTTCTAACAGGAGATATGCACCAATGATATCATCTTTTACAATTTTCAGAGATGGATATCGTTCTAACAACAGTTCAATATGTTTCAACAATCGTTTTTCCAGTTCAAGCATTTTAATAATCCCCCTCTTATATCAGATGCTGATCTACAAAGTCTTTAAGTGAAGAAACCGTTACTGTCTGACCATAGGGCTCACTTCCAATCAAAGCAGTTCGGCAACCAGCATTTAGTCCCGCTATAATGTCATTTTTACTATCGCCAACCATCCAAGATCGCGATAAGTCAATGTTGAAATCCTTTGCAGCTTTTAGCAGCATTCCTGGCTTTGGCTTGCGACAATCACAATCAAACTTCAACTCTGGACGTTCCCCCACATATCCTTTATGCGGATAATGAGGACAAAAGTAAATAGCATCCAAATATGCACCTTCTTTACCTAGAAGAGTCTCCATTTTGCTGTGTATATCTTCTAATTCCTTAAAAGATACTTCTCCTCGCGCAATTACAGGTTGATTGGTGACGACAATAGCCAAATAGCCTAATGTGTTGATTTTTTTGATTGCATTCGCTACATCGTCTATTAACTCAAAATTATCGATATTTCGAAGAAAACCTACATATTTATTGATGGTTCCATCACGATCAAGGAATACCGCCTTCTGCATATTTTTTAAATTTTTTGCTAAAATACGTCCTGTTTTGAAATCATCACAGATTAAATAATAGCGATCCGGTGTTCCCATATCCTTAACATATTCAGGGCTGTTATAACAGAACATCTTTCCTGTACCTGCAAGTGGCTTTAGTAGTTGGCGATCCAAATCAACTTTGTAGTTTTTTCCATTATCAGTCATTGCTCCAACATCGTCTCCAATAATTCCACACTGTTCCAAAACACTCGGATTAATGACATGAAGCCCTGCATTGACACGATTATGATAGTATTTTGGACGATTATCCTCCTTTGCCAACCATTTCTCAACCATATTGTTTTCGTCAGCAACAATTAGTCCGCTATCATAAGGATGACTATTAGGATGTGTAAAGAGAGTAACTAGCCCACCATGCTTCTTGTGAAAATCTACAAAGCGATTAAAATCAACACTAAATATAGAATCTGCATTTAGCAAAAGGAAATCTGAATCCAACTTGTTCTTGATTTTAAAAAGTGCACCGGCATTACCTAGTGGTCTTTCCTCAAAGTAGTACTCAATATGAACTCCAAAGGGTTTTCCTGTTGCGGGAGAAATGACTGAACCATCCCCAAAATAGTTCATAATGATGTTGCCAAGGTGAGAAATAGTCAAAATAATATCCGTAAATCCTTGATCCCTCAGGCATTCCAGCGCATGTTCCAGAACTGGTTTCCCTTCTATTTTTATCATTGGTTTTGGTATATCACTAGCGACAGAAGAAATACGTGTTCCTTTGCCACCTGCCATTATTACTGTTTTCATCTTAGCTTTTCCTCACTCAGTTTTTTTAATATCTCTTTTTCATAAAAATATAGCCCTCAAGCAGGCTAAGTCTTCTTTGTTGTAATATTAATATTTGTTTGATTCGCATTGATTTCTTTCTCGCATAAGTCACGAAAGAAACTTGAAAAGGGTTCGTAAAAGTATTATAACTTAGCATCCCCAACAAATTTAAACAACTTACGGACACTTCTGTTACACACTCACATCTGAAACTGGAATTACGGACTTTTGAAACATAAAATTAGACTCTTAGTTTTTGCTTTGAATCATATTCAAAAAGTGAGTCATATGCATCCGTTGCGACAATCCATTATTTTTAATCAAAACAAAATAACTAGTTCTCAAGAAATATCTATACGGCAATTAGCTTACAATTCAAAAATTTCAAATAAGTCCGTATATGATCGATGTTTTCCTTGGCTTAAAAACTCTACGCTAAAACAATTGGAACGCTCTTTTTATGCAAAGATTTGCACAGGATAAACCCATCACAAAAAGTTATCCTGAAACGACTTATATACGAAAATAATATGAAATTTCTTTTACTTTGTAAATTTCATTAATACATATTATAACTTCAAGCATCAAATCCTGAATTTCACTTAATTCTATTACTTAATGCGTTTCCTAAGTACTCTGCGCTTCTATTTCAAGGTTTTCGTGTCTCTTTCAGATCTTCTCTCTAATATGCTTTATTTAGACAATACAGCCTCTAATTGAGCAAATGCTTCAGATGAGGATGCAATAAGGTCTTCCCTATGTATCGCAATTTTTCTCTTAACATCACTTATGTTAAAATTAAGCATGTTAACTTTTTTTATTATTTCTTCCGAGGAGATATCAAAACTTCGCCCAAAATATTCACTTTGATATGTATTCCAAACCAATGTATAAATTTCCAGTCCACATTTTTCTGCCAATATAAATGTTTTGTGACCATAAGCAATAGGAATAGCTGGAACATCATTTAAAATTGATAAAACAAGCGAGTGAAAACGCATGCATATCGCAAATTTATACTTATTCCAGCTTCTTACAGCTTTGGCCGCTTCTTTGTAGTATATTGGTCTTCCCCCCTCCATTTTGAGGGTGGATAATATAGCATCAATCATTTTATCATCTGCTTCTTTCGTAAACGCTATTAGGTCAACAAGAAAACCTTTTTTAATGAGTTCATTCACTACGCTACTCCATTTTTCAACAGCATTTTTAAATGCTTCATTGTTATCATTTTGAAGGTTTGCTACCGATATCACTACTCTGTTTCTTTCATTACATTTGTTTTCTTGAGCCGCCTCAGAAGCGAAAACGCAATCAGCCATCGAATGAATTGTCTCTGATTCAGGTAATCCAAGCCGTTCTAGAACTTTCTCACTTCTAGGAATAAAGAGATCAGCAGTTCTCGCCATTCTACGCCATAAGAATGCGCTTAGATCACTCATTTTTTCCGAAATACCAATGCCGAAAAAGATTACCTTTCGTCCCATCAAAATCCACAGTTTTGTTATTATATAATAGAGTAACACTTTAAATTTATTATCAAAGGGGAACAATCCTCCTGGCCCAATGATCACTACATCATGTTGAAATGCCCCTAATGCAAATACTCTGTAATTTCGTGTCACTTGATTTACATTTGGCAATGCATATGGAACTTTCATAGGAATTGTGATATCTCCATTCAGATGATTTATCATCGTTTCAAGAAGAAGGTCATCACCAAGATTTTCAAATCCATACCACCCCCAGAGCATAATCCCGCCCTTGCTCGCCGTGGTTACCCCAGATCGCTTATCCCTCATCTGTCGACTTATCCTATTTTTTCTCATTTTCACACCCTCTTATTTTGTTATTTTTTCATCTTTTCTATGATTGCTTTTTTTATCATTGGATCTTGCATAGCAAACGTTGCATTCCATACAAGCACAGCACACGTACTTAAAATAAGTACAACAAAAGAATATTGCCATCCAATTACATCAACAACAATTCTAATAACTCCCACCGGAAGCCACAAAAGTACATAATTTTTTACTGGAACAATATTTTTTTTGAATCTCTTACAAACAGAATAATATTTCATTCCCCCCTCTATAATCGCCTGAATACATAAGCCATACACTGCAAATAATGATTCTTTACGAAAGAAAAACCATACTGTTATCATTGCACCGATAGATATCCACTGATTTCGGTTGCAAATCCTCTCTCCGCCCGTCATTTGCAATATGCCTGTTACCGGCCCTATACCTGCCACTAGGAGCAGACTGCATGCGGCTATAGTAAAAACAGACGAATACTGAATTAAATCTGGACTAAACATTTTTAAAATAAGGTTAGGAAACCCAATCAAAACACAGCCAATAGTTCCAATAAAAACCATCTGGATACGTACAATCATCAAATAGGATTGTTCCAATTTTTCTTGCTGTCCAGTTTTGTACAATCTAGAGAATTCCGGCAAGAATACCTTTGTTGTTGGTCCTGAAATGAAATTTATGAAACGCTTAACAATAGAAATAATCCCTGTAAAACCAGCAGTGAAAGCACCACCAACAAAATACTGCAAAATTGTCGGCGAATAGCTAATGAGACTATTAGCGACGTCTGAAATTTGATATTCCATTAATTTTTTTAATGATACATCTACTTCATCTCTACCCAATTGCAACTTTTTCTTGTAAGGTGTGAACCACAAAAGCATCGTAATAAACTGCAAACCATAAAGCATTAAAAGTATCATTCCAGATGCCATATTTAACTTCATAACTGCAAGCATCCCGATTAATAAAACAATCCTTCCTAACAAATATTCTCCTACCAATGCTGGAAGTTGTTTTCCCCTTGAGAAGAACACACTACTTGTATCAAAAGCAAAATAATAAATATAAAGAATAATCCCCGCTAGTATACCATATGGGTTTTTCATCAGCGCATATATCGTAACAATTGCGACAATAATGGGAGTGACAAAATACAATCTATATTTCTTTTTAAACTTTGACAAGTTTATAGATGGCGTTGACAGATAAAATGTATTTAGTTTTATGCTCCCTGAAAATAGTATGAAATATGCTCCTTCAATCAAACTAACAAAAAATGTATACTCTCCAAATTCTCTCACACCCACTCCATTTGTTATGAGCATTTGAATAGCAATTTCCACTATTGCGGAAATTGCCTTAATTCCAACGCTTAATATCATTGCAAATACAATATTCACTATACACCTCTGCGATCTTTTCGCTAATCAATATTACAATCTTTTAATTTACATTTTCATTTAAACTATGGAAGATTCTTAGAGTTAAGAGCTTCTCCAGTGTGAATTTCCTCGCATTCAATTCGCACTAATCATTAAAATCTTTTGACTCTTAATATATGACTGTCTATGCCTGAAAATAAAAACCAATCAATATTCTGTTATCTAAATTATCAAAAAAAACTTAAGATGCCCATTGGCTGATAATAACAAAAGAATAACCACAGTTCATTTTTATTTACTATAAAAACTTCATCAAACAGATTTTGATAAGACCAAGAAATTCCAGTTAGTAGGTTTATTCAATACAACTAAACAGCTCCTCACGCAAGAAAAATCGCATACCTATACATCCACTTCTTGGAATTTCATTTCTTTGAAATTATGTATTTTAATATTCTATCCGATCAGCATTTAGCCAGTAAGATATACGATACTTTTATTAAAGTATTCTCAATCTCTTCGTCTTTCATGACAACAGAGTTATATATTTTCTAACAGCAATGCTTAAACCTAATATTCCTTGCAGAACCTATTGTTTCTTTTTAAGAATATTAACTATTCTGTCTGAACTATCACCAATGACTACTACTCCATAATCAGCCCCTATTTAGTATAGTGACTACACTTTTGACGAATTCGCCGATTATTATAACTGGTACTATACTACTAATTTCCCATCCCGCTCTCCTTATTCCAAATTTTGTTCCATCGTATCGTTCTTTAAAAGCTTAAGAACCAATGCAAATATAATCATTTCAGAAATTCCGCAAACAGCTGACCAACGATAATAATTCACAAATAAAAAGCTTAATTGAAATAAATGCATTATTCTTCTAATCCAAGCACTGCTTTTACATGAATATGTAATTCGCTTCCACAGTGCTATACTTATAATTATCAAAATAAATAATCCAGAAATGCCTAAGCACATAAACACATTCGCATACAGATTATGAAATAATGCACCACTATCACTTAGATAATGATTTCTATTCCACATACCAAGATTGAATTGTCTATATAGTGCCTCCTGCATTTCTGGATAGCTTCCACCTTGTCCGCCTAATCCAATTCCGAACACTGCTGCAAAAAATGACGCATTTTTCATAAATTCTATTACAGCAGCATTTTCAAAAGTCCGTATCCCAACAGAAGATTTCAGTCTCAATATGTCTTGGACTTTCTCAAAAATTTCAGGCACAGCAACAGTACTAGCAAAAATCATTATTACTAACAGAACAATTGTGAGTATCCGATTTTTTTGTGAGATTCGTCCAACTTTTCCATTTGTAAAGTAATCATAGAAAATCAATGCCATTGATGCAGCAAATTCGATAGTATATCCTCTTGTACCTGAGAGGACAATCCACACTAGCATAATTAAACTAACAGACATAAACCACTTTGTTCTTTTGCTATTCTCTCTATTTTTCAAATAGTAATATACCGATATCGGTAAAATTACCGTTGAAATATTTCCTGTAATTGGTTGTGCATTTGACACTAAACGAACCAGTCCATTTGCGTCTACAATTGTACTAGTCATCATCAAATAAAATCCTAATAAAGTTTCTGTGATTACTGACATCTTTATGATTTTTTTATAATTTTCTTTTTCAAAGACTATATCAGAATCATATACTATAAAGAACACGATAAATTGCCATATTTTTGCAATGAATGTAACAAGTGTTCCTATTGTATTTTGAACTATTAATCCATACATCAAATATAAGCCAAAGTATAGTATAATCATTCCCGTAAAAAAAGATATTTTTCTTATATGTTTTATAAAAGGAAATAATGAAACGACAAAATATATCGGAAGCAAAACATCCAATTCACCTACAATTGCCAATCCAATAAGATAAATAATCAAAAATATTATCTGTTGTTCAAGCCATTTTTTTTTAAGCTTAAATAATGAAATTATATATGCCAAAATAGAAATAATACTTATAATAGTCACCATACATAAACCTCCAGTGAATGGATTCGCGCGAACTGAGCCTTATTTTATTGAATATCAATACAGTTTATTTCAGTTTCAGTATATTCCACCTAATGCTAGAGACACCCAAGCATAACTATACTTTTGCTATTTAGGTTTATTCTGTATTTTAATAGTTCTGGAATCCAAACTATTAAATATAATCAAATATTGTCATTCTTTTTTTATCGCAGAAAAAACATTATATTTGATGAAAAAGAGCAATATCTCGAAAACAAATATTCAATATCTTACCAGCTCTTTTTGAATACTATATTTCTTTTGGTGCACACTAAAAACATTGTTGTAATTAAAAAGCACAATAAGAAATACATCAATAATAAAATTTTCATACCTCGATATGTTTTCCTCAAATCTTAATTTCTAGTATCATGCAAAAAAGTATTAGAACACGCTCTATTTTTGCTGGCTTCATTTTTGTAATAATTCAATACAATGGTTTTATAATAAATAAAAAAGGCATGAAATAGATATTTAAAAAATTCACATCAAAAATCTTGTTAACTTGAGATTTCAACGTATTCATGCCCAAGCTAGTATACCAGAACACCTAATTACATTTCACGTACTATTCCTTTACTTTAAGAAATTTCCAAGGATTATATGCGTAAGATGTTAGAACTCCATATTGATAATTGTCGAAACCTAAAATATATTGAATTATATCAACTAACCACTTACTGCTCTTTAGCTCACAAATCCGTAAATTTATATTATAACTTATCCAATACACTAATTTTTATTAAATTCCAGACATTAGTAACATATAACTTTTAAAATCATAAAACTCACTTATAATACATTCTTTATAATCTTCAAATTTTAATAAAAATATCATTACTAATATATCGACTTTTCCGTTGTGAATAGTCTAATTTTTTCTATAAAGCTAAACACAAGCACAGTTATATCGCTTTTAACAAAAGTTATACCACTCACTATTTTAACATTGCTTCTAAAACTTATTAAATATAATTTTATTCTAAAATTCCACGGTCACAAATAGGTTCTTAATCGATTTTGGGCAAAGGAAAATGGTCAGACAGGATAAAGCTTTAGTTAGCGTTTTATTCTACATGCTTCTTTGTATAGATATTCTATATCTACCCTAAACCGAGTAAGAACCCGAAAATAACAAGGTTCTCTTTAAATAGACTTTTTTCATTAGAAAATAAGCCTTTTTATATCTGCCTCGAACAATCAGTTAAATCATTTAACTAGGCCTTTTCAATATTAACCTTCTGAATATCAAATGAAAAGCGCGTAAACCCCATAAAGAACATCATCAAGATTTTTGTTATACTGCATTCTACTCATTATTATTAATATCCTTTCGGTTCATATATTTCGGGTGTATAGTAAATCACCTTTGTACCGTCATTTTCAAACTCAAATGGAATGTGCATTAAATCTCGCATTGCCAAGCGCACAGAGTCCTGATAATCAGGCTGTACATAAAAAACAAGAAATCCACCGCCACCAGCCCCCAGCAACTTCCCTCCCAACGCACCGGCACCTATCCCCTTATCGTACAGTTCATCAATACTGCTATTAGACACTGCAGAACCAATCTGTCGCTTCAACTTCCAAGTGTAATCAAGCATTCGTCCGAAATCATCAAGATCTGCATTTACATCTGTCAAAACACGTTCAGCTTCATCAACTAACGTCAGCATTTCTTTTAACTGTACAGTTTTATCCAACGCTCCTAGCGCATTTACCTTCTGAACATCAGATGAAAAGCGGGTAAACCCAGTAAAAAACATCATCAAATTATTATTAAGCTGCCTTTTACGCTCTGGAGAAATGATGACTGGCAGTACCTCATAACCATTAGCACTAAAGTTAATGCGATTGAATCCGCCAAAAGAGGCTGCAATCTGATCCTGCCAACCACCAGCTTCCTGACAAAGATTTCGTTCGAGATAAATTGCTTCATCGGCCAGCTTTTTTTTATCTGCATATTTTCCTTTTAAGGCATAGAATGCATTCAGCATTCCAACTGCAAAAGAGCTAGAAGTTCCCAAACCCGAACGCGCTGGAAGATCTGCTTCATATGTAAGACGAATTTCATGCATATCAAGCAATTTCATAGCATTACGAATAGCGGGATGTTGTATATCGTCAATATCAGTCACTCGCTCTGTCTTCGAGTAGGAAAGTTCTGTAGAGTAGTTAAAAAAATGTGGCAAATGACGAACATTGACATAACAATACTTATCGAATGTTGTTGATAGAACTGCTCCACCATATTCTTTAAAAAAACTTTCCATATCAGTACCACCGCCAAAAAAAGACATGCGGAAAGGTGTTTTTGTAATAATCACTTACTTTTCCTCCAACAATTTAACAAATCTTTCTACAGCACCAGGTGTTGCATACTTTTTGCTACCATACTGATAAGCATATCGACTCATCGCATTATACTCATCTATATTCAGATTCATAGCTTTTTTCAGAATATCTGCAAACTTTTTATTATCGCCTGCTCTCACGAGATATCCACTCTTATGATTATCAACTTGTTCAGAAATTGCACCAACGACAAAAGCAATTACAGGACGACTATATTTATAAGCATCGATAATAATCCCTGACTGCGAAGCTGAATTGTATGGCACAATTACCCAGTCACAATTAATAAATGCTTTTCGCATTTCTTCATCAGTGACATAATCATTGTTTAGCTTCACATTCATTTCTTTGGCAAGCTGATCCACAACATCTTGCATCTGTGGATCAACCCGTCCAATCACATTGAATTGAATTTCTGGACACAGCCTGACTATTTCTAACAAGTTGTCAACACCCTTGTATGGATTGATTCTCCCAAAGAATAAAACACGACCGCTATGTACAGGAGCTATATATTCAGGATATCGACGCCATAATTCCAAATATTTTACACGATCAGGACTGATATCATATCTGTCAATCATAGTTTGAATGTATTTCTTATTCCGTAGAACAATCGTATCTGCAAACTTGACCACTGCCTTGTTCATCAGATTAATCATCTTAACTTGACTGTCCCCTTCGTGTGGAATAACCTCATGGATCACCTGAAAAATCTTAACTTTGCCGGACATCATCATAATAGGTAGATTCCACGTATGTAAACTTTCAAAATAGATTGCATCAAAACGTTCTTTCTGAATATGACGAACTATTGAAAACAACATTAGGAGATCGAAAGTTTTTTTAGTTATACCAGGACGATCTGGACAATCAACCAGCCATGTATGATCCGACATCTGAAGTTCGACCTTTGGAGTTTTAATACAAAGCAAATAAGCGTCCCACGTACTCTGCTTTTTCATTTCTTCATACATTCCAAATAATGTATCTTGATGATCCGCATTATCTGAAAATGTCACAAGAAGCACTTTCTTCATTTCTAATTCCTCTCCTACTAAAAACCATTTATATTCTACCCAAGGAGTCCGATCCGTTCTTTTTCTTAAATTAAAAAAACTTCTCCACCAAGTTTAGAAAAAAATTATAATATTAGTGTTTTTCTCGAGATGATAATCCTCAGCTTTATATTCAATATACATTAGATAAAAGTTATCATATCCTTATCACAATTATCTCCAAAACAGGGCTACAACTCCAAATGGTATGCCTATCGAAGACCTACATTCATTTCTAGCTACACTTAAAGCCAATATCTATCCTCTATACTATTAGATAAAAGGAAGATTATTTACCTATTTCAGATATACTTTGTGTTGCTGTTATTTGCCCTTCTGAAACCCCTTCTGTACTCTCAGGAATAAATAAAATTTTAACTGTCGCCAATATTAATTTTATGTCTTTAATAATACTAGGATGAGCAATATAAAGAAGATCCATCATTAGCTTGTCTTTAGGCGAAGTATTATACTTTCCATATACTTGAGCATAACCGGTTAATCCAGCCTTCACCTGCAATCGTAAAGCAAAATCAGGATTTTCCTTACAATACTGTTCCGCAATCTCTGGTCTTTCCGGTCGAGGTCCACAAAGTGTAAGAGTTCCTTGTAATATATTGAACAATTGTGGTAACTCATCAATTCTGCATTTTCTAATTATTCTTCCTACCTTAGTAACACGATTATCTTTATCTCCAGTTGATAATCTGGCGATTCCATCTTTTTCAGCATCCACCCGCATACTTCTAAACTTTAATATGGAAAATACCTTTGCATCTTTTGTTAGCCGTGTTTGTTTATAAAAAATAGGTCCTCCATCAGTAAACTTAATTGCTATAGCTGTTCCAAGCATGATTGGACTTGTTAATACGATTCCTATTACAGATAATAAAATATCCATGACACGTTTTACTATCAAATACTCCACTGATGGTTTATATCTTCCTACTCGAAACATTGCTGAATGAAACATTGGAAATGAAGCAGCTCCACACATGATTACATCTTCCGTAAAAGGCATGACATAAACATTAATTCCTTTAGAAACACAATATTTCAAAATTTTATTCCGCGCTGGCTCTTGTATTTCATCTAAAAAAACAACCTGAATTCCTGATAATGCAGCTAAATCTTGAATACATTCACTCACATTAATTACACGTTTCACATCATACCTTTTACTTAATCCATAATCATGAATTAAATTTCCTACTTTATTGCATTGCTGATAAATAATTGCAGTTGTCTTAGGTGGAAAGGTACGAAAATACCATTGATGCACAAAATAAGCCCATAAAATAGCCATTAATACTTGCTCAATAAACATAACGATCATTGGCAAAATATTATATAATTGATTAGATATCAACAATATAATGATAAACATAATAAAGTCGCAGAACAGAATCGTTATAATTTGACTATATACAAGTTCTGATATTCTCTGCGTGGAAATAGTAAAACTATCGTAAACTTTTCCTAAAATGACAAAGAGAATGGTAAAAATTAATATTATCAAAAGCAGATTTTTTATGTAGTATTTTGATGTTATTCCGTCTGCATAATATGCGAGCCAATTTATAACAAAAGGAATTGTAACCATAACAACATTCATGATTTTGACAAATTGAAGTAATAAATCTTGTTTAAACTTAGCCATAACCTTCCCTCCAAATTCTATTTACTTACCCCTTGAAACTCAACAATATTCGTGATATTCATTTCCAAAATAAAAAAGATTTTTTCTTAATCTTTTTATATTCTGAATTTCTTAATTTTTGATTATTAATCACAGCTTTCGGGTTTTCCTTAAATAAGAGTCTCGCTTTTTCTTCTCCTAATTCATTGGTAATCAATTGTATTGCACTCTTTAGCATCAAATTTCTATGTTGATTATGAGCGTCACTAGCAATAAAACTAATGAAACCATGTTCAATCATCGGAATAAGAGTTTTGTTTGTCTCTTTCTTGAATAAACTATTTTGATTTGCTTGTAAAAGATAGCCCTCATTCAGCCATCGAAGACAAAAGTTCGGGTTATCCTGAACATAACTGTACCGTTCTGGATGCGCGATAATGATTCGATATCTTAGTGCCAGCTCATAAAGAATTTCATCATATTCATCTTTGTAGTCTTGGAATGGAAACTCGACTAGGATAGTTTCTGATTCCGCAAGTGTTAAGACTTCACCCTTTTCTAACAGTTCTGGTAAGTCTGGATGAATATAGAGCTCATTCCCTAAATGAAGCTTAATCGGCCCTTTGTAAACTTGTTTTAGTTCATTGAATCGTTGTACAAGCTCAGGTGCTTTCATCCGGAATTCTCCATTTTTCATGAAATGTGGTGTTGTAATCAGTTCTGTGATGCCGTCCTGTTCAGCTTGCTTTAACAAAGAGAGCGATTCTTCCAAACTTTGACTTCCATCATCCACTCCTGGTATCAAGTGACTATGAATATCGATCATTTCTTTTTATCACTCTTTTTCGTAATGGATGAAATGATTGAATTCTTCTTTTTCTTCTGTGTTATCTTTTTTTGAGTATCACTATATCGATAGCCATAGCTGTTATAGTATTT
This sequence comes from Holdemania filiformis DSM 12042, assembly GCF_000157995.1. GTDB lineage: Bacteria > Bacillota_I > Bacilli_A > Erysipelotrichales > Erysipelotrichaceae > Holdemania > Holdemania filiformis. The sequence goes on along the minus strand of NZ_GG657561.1, from coordinate 238,804 downwards.
TCGCTGAACAGGCATCATGGTCATGACGATTCCAATAACATTCACTTGTGTCTGTTCTAACTGATCCTTGACTCGAAGCAATTCTTTCCGGTCATTCCGATTTGAGGCGCAGACTAAAATCGTTCCATCACAATACGAAGCTGCCACGATTCCATCGGTCACCAATCCAACCGGAGGGCAATCCAAAAGAATTAAGTCGTATTCTTTCTTTCTCTCCTCAATAAATTCTTTTAGCGCATTCGACTGGATAAATTCGGAAGCGAA
>NZ_GG657561.1:234469-238520 GCF_000157995.1 Holdemania filiformis DSM 12042 | reverse complement strand
TGGAATCTTCGTTCCTGCGGTAATCACGTCCACATTTTCATAAGGTTGCAGAACCACTTCTTCAAAATCTGCTTGATGCCCGATGATATCCGAGATACCTTTTTTATTCTTTAACTTCAGTTTTTTATGAATTGTTGGCATTCTTAAGTCTAAATCAATGACTAAGACTTTCTTCTGTAATTGGGCGTAAACCATCGCAAGATTGAGAACACAAGTCGTTTTCCCTTCCTGGGCAGTTGTTGATATAATATTGATGACCTTCATATCCCGATCGAAGTTCCGCATCAGAATATTAGTTCTTAAAGTCCGGTAAGCTTCGGATGCAGGGGCATCCGGATCAATTAAGGTAATCAATTCATCGCCGACTCTTAACATTACTCAGCACCTCCTGTCCCATGCGTCATATCGGGAATTAAACCGATAATCGGATAATCAAAGATTTGTTTTAATTCTTCTTCGGTCCGGACGTTTCGATCATTCAATAGAATGTATATAACAATACAGCCATCAATAACACACCCCAGTAAGAAACCAATCATCGTGTTCTTAACATTGGAGGGACTCGATTTCTGTTCTGGGACTTTCGCAGAATTCAATACCGTTACGTTTTCGATATTCATAATCTTGACAATTTTCCGTTGAAACACAGAAACAATCTCGTTCGCAATCACTGCAGCTTCTTTTGGGTCTTTTGACGTTACCGCAATCGTGATGACTTCCGTATCTTTCACTGAGCTGATCTTAACAATCTTCTGATATCCTTCTGTATCCAGCTCTTCTAATTTCAGATTTCGAATGACTTCATCACTGATCGCTTCACTCTTCAAGATCTCACTGTAGGTGTTCACCAGCTTCTGAGATGTTTGAAGATCATTGTAGCTAATCTGTTGACTATCTGGATTAGACTTTTGGACAATGATCAGCTTTGCTTCCGCTGTGTATTTCTTCGGTATCAGAAACAGCGTGATCAAAGCCGCCACAATGGAAGTGGCCAGGATGATCAGTGCGAAAGGTTTGAAATGTTTTTTGATAATTTCAAACACCCGCGACAGATCAATTTCAATTTCGTCGTTTTCGTACATTCTCTACTCTCCTCTTATTTCTTCTTTATTTCTAATTAAAAAGATCCCATTCAGGATCCGAATCGTTCCTGGATGTTTTGTTCAAGTTGAACAATCGTTGAACTTGGCTGATAATCTTCATCTTCATAAATATTCCAATGAAGTTCTTTCGCCAGTTCTTCATAATTCTCCATCATGTAAATTGGACTGAATCCGTTGTATTCGATTACCTTCTCGATCGAGTCCATACCCTTTGATGGAATTTGAAACTGATTCAGCAGCTTTAAATCAAAACTCAATAAAGAGCTGACATAATTCTTAATTTCGTTGTTGGTCAGATTCGTTTCTACATATGGAAGCATTTCATTGACAATATCCATCAAATCAATCAGATTCTTTTTACTGAGTTTCTCTACAATCTTTAAGATAACTTCATTCTGACGATCCATCCGGTGAAAGTCATCATCAAGTTTTCTTAATCTGCAATAATCAAGTGCTTGTTTTCCTTTTAAATGAAAAACGTTGCCTTCTCTTGTTGCCCCTAACTCTACTACTTGTGTAGCTAATAGTCCGTCAGGTAGTGTAATATCAATCCCATCCACTAAGTCGACTAATGTTTCTAAAGCTTCGAAACTAAATCCAACATACTGTGTAATATCCAAATCAAAATTATAATTCAACATCTTGACAGCCAACTCGGGACCGCCTCGCCAATGGGCGTGATTAAGCTTATCATAATCGTTGTAGGGCTCAGGTATCCAGATTAACGTATCACGTTGTAATGAAGTAATCTTAATTTTCTTAGCATCAAAATCCAATGAAATAATCTTTGTGGCATCGGATCGTTCCATCTCATAATTATTCCACTGCGCTTTCTCTTCATTGTCCGCTCCGAATAAAGCGATATTTACAATATGATGATTCTTCACTTGGTCTAAGACTTCCTGATTGATCATTGCGTCCTCATCTGTAAGTTTTCGAGATCGAATTGTTTTATTCAATAATGAATCAATATAGAGATTTCCGCTCAGAATTAGTCCTACGATTAATGTGATGAGAACCCCTGCAATTAGTAATAGCGTCTTTGTTTTATTCCGCTGTTTCTTTCGTTTCAACTTGTCACATCCTTTGAAGTAAAATAAAAAGGTAGGCTTCGCCACCTCAAGCTTTCGATGAGTTTGTAATCTATAATCGCGAATGAGATCAAAAGTGCCTGAACAACTATTTGATTTCTATCCGTTTTTTTCAATCACTTCTAATCCCAGAATTAAAGGAATCGTTTGCCCGCATAACTTAATGGGCAATGTCGCTAAGCGTTGATGACGTTTGATTTTTTGAATCTCTTTTTCGTGGCCTTGTAAAGGACCTTTTAATACATGAAGTTCCTTGTTTCGAATGATTCCTGTTGAAAACTGGAGGATCTTTTTCTCATTCAACAGCTGTTCCAAAGTTTCTTTTTCATCGGAAGCTAAAGAGAAATAAGCGTCGGCTTCCCGGTGAATTCCCTCTGAGCCCGGCTGATTTCGATCAAGCCATGCATTCAGCTTCTTCGCAAACTGCGGCGGTGATGCCGGATCATGAATCAGAACTGTTCCTGGAAACAGAAATCTTAGTGTTAGTGTTGTTAGATCCCCTTTTTTAAAATACATTTCCTTTTTTGGAGCAAAGGCATCAAACTGAGAATTCAACAGTGTTTCTTTAACCTGTTCTTCCTGGAAGCGCTCCGTTTCAATAAAGTACCAACTCATTCCCCCACCCCTTTCTAATAAAAAAGAACTGCCGCTCTCGCCCCTGCGAAGTTGTCAACAAGTCTGTAATTTAAAGTAGACTTTTATTGACATAATAAACAAGGGTCTATATAATGAGTTAAAGGCTGAGAAAGTGTTATTTTTACATTATTTTCCAGTTTTATTTCACAGTCACAAAAAGTCTGCTTTTTTTTACATAATTAACATCTGAAATGTCATCAACAACACGTTTTATGTCCTGAATGGTTATGTATTTTTTCATTGATAACCTATTAAAATATAAAAAAACTCTGAGTTTCCTCAGAGATCACTGAAACTAACCAAAAAGAAAGGAACTCCGCAGAGTTCCTTAACTTATTGCTTAGAAATGTTTTACGCGGTCTTCGTACTTTGAGTAGATCGCATCGTTGTTGAAGCCGTCGACGTTCTGGCTCTGGAAAACAGGCAGTTCGCAGCCTTCTGCCGCCAGGATCTTTAACGCTTCGTTTACGATTGTATCCAGAACGAAGATGCTGGAAATCGTGCTGCCCGGACCTGTCGCTACGCCGCCGACATTCATCAGCGCGTCGCCGTCAGGTACGCAGTTATCCAGAATGCAGTCAACACATTCGAACAGACGCTTGCCGCTTGGATGACGGCTGGTCGTGTTCTGCGACTGATGCAGGTTCGTCAGCGCGATCGTGTAGACGCCTTCCTTCTGGCAGCGCATGGCCATTTCAACCGGAACCGCGTTACGGCCGGAGTTGGAAATGATGATCATGATGTCGTCCTTGTCAATCTTGTACTGATCAAAGATAACGTTTGCCAGGCCGGAAACCTTTTCCATCGCACCGCTGCGGCGCGCGCCGAAGTTCGTCAGTGCATCCGGATCCAGAATGGCGTTGACATTGCCCAGTCCGCCGGCACGGCAGAACAGCTCGATGCCGATCATGTGCGAATGACCTGTGCCAAAGACATGGATGATGTGATTGTTTTTGATGTTGTCGGCGAACTTGACAGCCAATTCCTGGATTTTTTCCTTGTTGGCGTCATCCACTTTGTGCAGCAGTTCTTCGACCTTGTTCATGTATTCAAAATTGTACATTTTTAGTACCTCCCTTTTCCTTTATTAAATACGGCCTGCGTATTTCTGCCTTAATTCTGCGTTATGCTTGCGGTTTTCTTCGCTGTCTTCGCTCAGCAACAGCGGCAGCTCCACGCCTCTCTCGCTTAACAGACGGCAGGTTTCAGTCGTGATCGACT
>NZ_GG657561.1:224232-234386 GCF_000157995.1 Holdemania filiformis DSM 12042 | reverse complement strand
ATTGAGGAAATCGAACAGATCTTTTCGATTTTGCCCGTTTCAATCAACGCGTCGCCCTGCGGCCCGCAGTTGTCGATGACTACGTCGCCCATTTCATAAAGTTTCTTTCCGCTTGGATGACGGCTGGCTTCCGCACTGGTATGCTGCCAACTGGTCACGACGATGACCTTATGGCCTTCCTGCTTTGCCTTGATCGCAAAGTCGATGACAACGCCGTTAATCCCGGAGTTGGATATAATGATAAAGCTGTCCTGCGGGCGGATGTCGTATAAATCGTACAGCCGGTCCGCAATATCCGCACGACGTTCAAAAATGTTGTCCGGATCCTTGAATTCCGCTAACGAAACCTTACCATGCAGAACGAAATCGCTGGTGACGATCGTATGGAACGGCACTAACGATCCCGGCCGGCCGGCTAATTCCATCCCGAAGCCCACGGAATGACCAGAACCGAAGACATGCACGACGCCGCCTTGAGCGATCGTATCGGCGCAAACCTCGGAAGCCTTGCGGATGTTGTCCATTTCCTTGCCTTCCAGAACATCGACAACCTTCATCATTTCTTCATAGAATAAATCCATATTAATTTCTCTCATGAGTGCACCTCCTAGGAATTCCAGCGTCCCAGATACACGTCTGAGATTTCGCGGTTATGGACATCGGCACCCTTGACATTGGCGCTCAGCAGAACCGGGCAGTCATGCCCCAGTCCGGTCAGATAACGATATGTTTCAGCACACAGCATCTGCGCGATCACATTGCCGGTGACCGTCGACACCTGGTTGATCTTCTGGCCGTTTTCCAGCGTGACCACCATATCCGGGCTCGGCGCGCAGTTATCCAGAATCAGATCAGCATAATCAGTCAGCTTTTTGCCGGACGGATGACGTGAAACCGAAGCTTCCGCTTCCGCCTTCGAAGTCACTACGATCAGCTTGCGGCCTTTTTCCTTGATTTTCTTGGCGAATTCAACGATCACGCCGTTGTTCGCCGGATTGGAAATCAGGATGAACATGTCATGATCGTCTATGTTATACATGTTCCATAATTTATCCGCTAAATCCGTGCGGTCGTTGAAATCAGGCTGGTTCGCTTCTTCCGGAGAAACGACGCCGCGCAGCAGCAAATCCTCCATTTTGATCTGGTGGAACGGCATCAACCCGCCGGCACGATACCCCAGTTCCATGGAAAACGCCAATCCGTGTCCCAAACCGAACAGCTGGACAAGACCGTTTTCCAGCATGCAGTCGCCCATCATTTTCGCCGCTTCGTAAACCGCCTCTCTCTGAGTGTTTTTAACCTCTTCCAGAGCGTGCTTAGCGGCTGAGAAAAACTCTTTTGCTTCAGCCATACTGAAACCTCCCTTTCACGCAGAATCACTCCCGCGAATGACCCTTTACGCTGACTTTATGATAGCTATTTTCGCTTTCAGTGTCAACCGCTTTCACGATGTTTTTGGATAATTTAATCAAATTGTCAGATTACTTATAGAATAAATAATTTGCATGAGCCGGCGGTCAAAATAAAAGAAGAACCTTGGTTCCGATTCTTCTTACACCGCTGATGAAAGAAACGCTTATTCTTCCAACGCCCCCTTTATTCTATCCGCTTTTTCAAGCAGATTTATCAATTGACTTCTTAGTAATTCACGCTCCTGATCGCTTATCTTGACCAGAATCTTCATGTCAATGCTGCTGACCAACGTTGTTGCTTTCCCCGCTAACTGAAGTGGCCGTACCTTCGTTTCAGCTCGTTTTATCTGATTCAGCGTCTTCTCCAAAGACAAGATTTGAAGTATAACATAATTTCATCTCTTCTCGTTCTTTTTCATTTATACTTTTCAACAACCTCGGAATTCCGTTATTCATTTTTTACAGAGTAATAAAATTCACAAGCAGGATAACTTTGATAATTTGTGAAATCGTCAGACTCCCCTAAATAATATAATTCATCTCCATTAATCACAAAAAAGCCTTGAAATTCTTCATCCTCAGTTATAAATTCAGTCCAACCTCCATCAGGGCCAGTACTTTTGGGACTCGCATATTTTACTGCAAACGAATAGGCATGACTCCCTAATGAGAAATATTCACCATCCAGCCATTCAGAATATTCTGTTTCTATACGGCTTGTAATGTGAATTCGCGCGTAATCATTGTCTAAAGGAAACAAGTTAAAAACGAGGCTGTCTCTTAAAAAAGCAGATTCTCCTTCCGGCAAATTGAAGCGATTATCAATTTCTTTTTCTTTCCACTGATGACACACATAAGCAAACACTGTGTCCGGATAATCTAAAAAAGATGGTTCCTTTTGATCCACGCTCGGGATGGGGGGTACTGCTAATTGTTGGCTCTGGATCAGAGGAGGTAACCGCCAATTCTGCTTGATTGACTGAACATCCGACTAACAACAAAATTAATAAGAATAAAAATAGGTTTTTTTTCATTTTTTCCTCTCCTTGTCGAGCTTTTTCTTTATATTCGATTCGCCTTCGAATCGTGCCGGCATGCAAAGCCTGTGCTGCAGCTGCAGTCCGTTATGCCGCTGCCAAAGCAGAGGTTATATCAGACAATCCATCATTTAACATTTGGATTTGCTTGTCTTTAGCGTTTAACGATTCCTGCAACGTGGAAATCGTGTTCTGTCATGTGTAAAGTAAATCAGAAACATCAACATTTTTGGTCTTCGATTTGTTTCTAAACCACAGTTTTAGAACCCCGCCTTCATCCCCATTCGATTTGATCCTTTTCGTAAATCTATTCGTTCAGAAACACACATCTACGGAATATCATGTCGCATTCCCCGATAGTCAATTCCAGTAATTATGCTCCTGTCTCAATTTCCACTTTTTCAAGTCGTAAAATGAACAAACTGACAGAGGCAGAAATTACATATTTATATCAAATGGGAATGGATATATCAAATTCACTCGCTCATAATTAAACCGCTTACAATAGTATTTTAACATGCCTTCCTCCACGCGGCAATCCGCGAAAAAAAAGTGCGAATTTCAATACTCCGCACTCTCCTCTATTCCATATGTCGTTTTATAATTAAAGAAATGATCGACGCCGCCAGCTTCGGATCTTCGTTGCAGACGATGAACTTGTACTGATCGACCAGTTCCATCTCCCGGTTCGCCTTGCTTAAGCGCTGCTGCACGATCTCCTCCGGCTCGGTTCCCCGCCCGCGGATCCGCTTTTCCAGCTCTTCCATGCTCGGCGGGATAATGAAAATCGTCAGCGCATCCGGACATTTCTCCATGACCTGCTGACAGCCCTGCACTTCGATTTCCAGCAGCACGTTCTTCCCCTCGGCGCGCAGCTTTTCGACGTTTTTCAGCGGCGTGCCGTAATAATTCCCGACAAATTCCGCATATTCCAGCAGTTCGCCGTCGCGGATCGCCTGTTCAAAGGCCGGCCGGTCGACAAAGTTATAATTTACGCCTTCGATTTCCCCCGGACGCATTTTGCGGGTCGTCATGGAAACCGAATACGCCAGGTTTAATTCCGGATCATTCACGAACTCCTTCAGAATCGTCCCCTTCCCGACTCCGCTCGGTCCGCTCAGCACGATCAGCAACCCCTTTTTCATGCTTCCTTCCTCCTTTTGTCCTGGTTTAATAATACAAAGCTTCCCGGCGATTGTCAACGAATTCCACGGCCGGTCCGGTTTGGGGTTTTATCAGAATCATGGTATAATAGGAACACATTTTGGAAAGGTTGATCACCATGGCTTTAGACGGACTCCTGCTGCACGCACTGTGCCGGCAGTTTCAGGAAATACTTCCCTGCAAAATCTATAAAATCCATCAGATCTCCAATACGGAGCTGTTGTTTCACCTGCGCACCCAGCGCGAGAAAAAGAATTTACTGATTTCCTGTCATTCACAATACAACCGCATCAATCTCACCGACCGCACCTATCCGACTCCGGAGGAGCCGTCGCATTTCGTCATGCTTCTGCGCAAGCATCTGGAGGGCGGCTTAATTCTGTCCGTCCAACAGGGCGGGCTGGATCGCTGGCTGGTGATGGAGGTTTCGCTGCGCAATGAAATCGGCGATAAGGTCTTCCGCAAGCTCTACGTGGAATTGATGGGCAAATATGCCAACGTCATCCTCGTCGATGAAGACAACCGGATTCTCGACGCGCTCAAGCGGATTCCGCCGTTTGAAAACACCAAGCGCACGATCCAGCCGGGCGCGCAGTTCACACTGCCCGAACAAGCGGTGAAGCAAGATCCGTTCACAGCGCAGACCGTCGATCCGCAACAGCCGCTGCACCAGCAGTTTGACGGCTTCTCTCCGCTGCTTGGACGGGAGGTCGAAGCACGGATGCGCCGGGGCGAAACCTTCCCGGAGATCATGGCTCAGATCGAAAGCAGCGATTCGCTGTTCATCACCAACACGCCCAAGGAAACACAGTTTCATCTGATTCCGCTGACCCAGTATGAACAGCCGGCCAAGGCATACCCGTTGATGGAGGGCATGGACGTCCTGTATTATCATAAGGAAGAAAAAGACCGGATCCGGCAGATGACTGGCGATCTGTTCAAGTTTGTCCGCAAGCAGCTCAAGCATTACCGCCAGAAACTGCCGAAGCTACTCGATGCGATGCAGGAAGCGCTGGATTGCGAAAAGTGGCGGGAATACGGCGATCTGTTATATGCGTATGGGCAAAATATTCCCAAAGGCACGCCGTCGGCAACCTTAACCACCTTCGATCAGAGCAGGCAGGTCACAATCGATCTGGATGTCCGCTTCGACGGACGCGGCAATGCGAAAAAGTGTTTTCAGAAATACAACAAAGGAAAAAAAGGTCAGGAGCATCTGTTGGAACAAATCGACCTGTGCGAGAAAGAGATCGAATATTTTGAGGGTCTTGAGCAGCAGCTGGAGCTGGCCAACTTTGAAGATGCCCGTGAAATCCGTGAGGAGCTGGCAGCGCTAGGCTACATGAAGCCGATCCAGTCAAAAATCCGCCGCAACCGCAAAAAGGCGAAGGCCCTGCCGGCGATCACGTCGATCCGCCTGGCGAACGGCGTTACGTTATATTTCGGTAAGAATAACCTTCAGAACGAGGCGCTGACGTTCAAGCTGGCGCGCAAAAACGACCTGTGGTTCCACGCTAAGGATTTCCACGGCTCGCATGTCGTTCTGGATTGCGAACAGCCTGACGAAGAAACGCTACGGCTGGCCGCGATGGTGGCTGCCTATTACTCCAAAGGCCGCTATTCCAGCAGCGTCCCGGTCAACTATTGCCCGATCCGCAATCTCAAGCGGGTCCCCGGCGCCAAACCGGGCTTCGTCTCGCTGACCAGTTACAAAACGATCTATATCGATCCGGAAGAAGCCGTGATCGATAATCTGTTGAAAGAAAACGCATGAAAACGACGCGCTACTGCTTAACCCTGCCCTATCTGGAGGTCGTTAAGAAATTGAAATATGAGCTGCGCTGGGGCTGCATCCGCGGCACACTGTTAAGTCAGGCTGAGGTCAGTCCCCAGGTGACGGTGCTGCTTTTACAGGTTGAAAATCAACCGGAAAATACCGTGCTGATCATCGATCATCTGCGTACTGAAACAGAGCTGCGGATCATCGAACCGGAGATGCAGGGATGGGATCAGATCCTGGGCAAGCTGTTTCTGTCCTTCCGGCTGCCGCCTAAAAATGAAAATCATCCATAAATATGTTTTGTAAAAGACGGGAAACCGCCTTTTTTATATTCATGAAAAAGGCTTCCTAATCAGGAAGCCTGGATGTGTTATAAGATTTCCAACAGCTGATCCAGAGCGTCGATCTGCCAGGTCGGCTGTTGTTTTAACGTCAGCGGCAGATGCTTCGGATTGAACCAGCAAGTATCCAGTCCCGCCGCCTGGCCGCCGGCGATATCCGAGCTTAACGAGTCGCCGATCACCAGAATCTGCCGCGGATCCTTTTCCGCGACAGTCTGCAGCACCGGCGCAAAGAATTCCGCCTGCGGCTTCTGCACACCCAGCTCATCGGAAATGAACAGATGCGTAAAATACTTCGCCATGTCCGCGCCCGCTAACCGCTGCCGCTGGGTCGGACCGTCGCCGTTGGTAATGACGTCCATTTCCACTTTTCCCTGCAGCGCTTCCATGATTTCACGCGCGCCCGCAAGCAGATCGTAGCCCTGCATCAACAGTTTGCGGTAAGCCCGGGAGGCCGCCAGACCATCAGCAGCAATGCCCAGTTCGTCAAACGTCCGCTGAAAGCGGGTATCCTCGATCACCTGCTTGCCGATCAGCCCCTGCTCGTAATCCGACCACAGCTGATGATTGATCCGCAGATAACACGCCACATTTTCCTCGCTGGCGTCTACGCCGAATTCCTCCAGGATCCGCCGCAGCGACCGCTCCTGATTTTTCTCAAAATCATACAGCGTGCCGTCCAGATCCCACAATAATGTACTGTACCGCATTATTTCAGCCGTCCCTCGTTCGCCAGCCGGCGCAGCTGCTTAACCTCAAACGGTTTCATCAGCCGATATTCGCCAGGATTCAAGCCGCGGACCGTGATCGGGCCCAACGAGCGCCGGTGCAGCCGGCGCACCTCGTAGCCGAAGACTTCCAGCATCCGCTTGATCTGCCGGTTGCGACCTTCCTGAATCGTCAATTCAAACATCGTCTGTTCATGCGCAAAATCCTTGTTCGTCACCCACAGCTTCGCCGGCAGTGTCTTGATTCCATCGTCCAGCACGACACCCTGTTCCAGCTGTTTGATTTCTTCCGTCTTCAAAATCCCGTTGATCGTCACCTCGTACACCTTGGCGATATGATAGCGGGGATGAATAATTTCATTCGCGAATTCTCCGTCGTTCGTCATGATCAGCACGCCGGTCGTGTCGTAGTCCAGCCGGCCGACCGGGAACACCCGCTGCGGTACATCCATCATTAAATCCACAACCGTCCGCCGGTCATGCTCGTCATTGAGCGTACACAGCACCTTCTTCGGCTTGTTCATGACATAATAGACTTTATCTTCACGCGCGATCGCTTTGCCGTCGACTTCGATCAAAGCCCCTTTGCGCGGTTTTACACCCAGCTCCGTTACGACCTGTCCGTCGACCTTGACGCGTCCCTGCAGAATCCATTCTTCCGCCTTGCGCCGGGAGGTCAGACCGCTGGCCGCAATAATTTTTTGTAATCGATCCATCGTTTATCTCCATCCTTTGCCTTCTTATTTTACCAGACAAGACCGGGAAAGAACAGAAAAATCGGCGTTAAACAAGGAATTGCAGCGTCAGCCAGATGCCCACGCCGATGCCGATCACGTCCGCGAACAAACCGATCGGCAGCGAATTTTTGATTTTCTTCACTCCCACCGAGGAGAAATAAAGCGTGATGACATAGAGCGTCGTATCTGTCGAGCCCTGGATCACGCTTGCCATTTTGCCGGCCAGCGAATCCGGTCCCAGCGTTTTCAAGATATCGACGAGAATTGCCAGCGACGCGCTGCCGGAGATCGGGCGGAAGAAGGCCAGCGCGAAGATATCCGAAGGAATCGCAGGAAACACTTTGCCCAGCTGCTGCGCCATCACGGTAAACAGCCCGCTTTCCCGCAGCAGCGACACCGCGAACATCATCGCCAGTAAGCTCGGAAACAGCGTGACAAACAACGACAGTCCCTCTTTCGCACCACTGACAAACGCATCATAGGCGTTGAACTTCCGCAGCAAGGCGAACGCGAAGATCAAAAGGATTAAGATCGGCAGAATATACAGGCTACTTTCCACGGTAATTCACCCACCGATCCAGCGCCAGGCCGCCGATCGACGCGCAGCTGGTCGCAATGATCGCCAGCGGCATGAAATCGGTCGGATTCAGCGCACCGAACTGCGCGCGCAGTGAAACGATCGTCGTTGACAAGATGGTCACCCCGGCGGTGTTCAGGACTAAAAACGTGACCATTGCGCGGCTGGCGGTTTTCTTATCCGGATTGTGCCGCTGCATGCACTCCATCGCCTTAAGGCCGCTGGGCGTCGCCGCCGAGCCCAGTCCGAATACATTGATCGTAATGTTGGCGGCAATGTAGCCCAGCGCTTCCGGATCGTCGCGCAGATCCGGAAACAGAAACCGCAGCAAAGGAGACAACAGCTTTTGCAGCATATTCAGCAGACCGACCTCCCGCGCGATATTGAGAATTCCGCTCCAGAAACAGGTTGCCGCCACCAACGGCAGCGCCAGCTCGAGCGTTTCGCGCCCGACGTTGACGATCACCTGATTCACAGAACTGACCGATCCGGTCAACAGACCATACGCCAGTGAAGCCAGAATCAACAGGATCCAGATCAGATTCATATGCACCACCTCCAGAAACAGAACTTCCGCGGCGGCTTAACAGCCGGGAGTGTCTTGACCACCGTGTGCGAAGGATCAGTCCAGCACAGCGTCAGCTCATTTTTACTTTTATTGAGCGTCATCGTGTACTGTCCCTGTCCCGCTTCTTCCTTTTTAACGACGACTTCAAACGGCTTGTCCAGCTGGGCGATATAGCCCTCCTGTTCGATCGGGCCGGCCGGCTGCAGCGTGATCAGCTCGCACATTTCCATCGCTTTCCGATACTTTTGTTCGTGAAACGTCCAGCGGTCCGGCACAGCCAGCGTCACGACGATGTATTCCAGCTCGCCATTCTGCGCCGCGGTGACCAGCGTTTCCCCGGCCTTGTTGGTGAAACCGGTCTTGCCGCCGGTACAGAATTCAAAATTGCTCAGCAGCTTGTTGGAATTTTTCCAGCGTGAGCCCCATTCGCTTGTGTAGTACTGCGTCGCAACGATCTCCCGAAACTGCGGCAGCGTCATCGCGTACTGCATCAACACCGCCATATCATAGGCTGTGGAATAATTGCCTTCTTCCTCAACGTCCATGCCGTTGGGATTATGAAACTCCGTATCCTTCATCCCCAGCGCCACCGCCTTTTCATTCATCATCTGAATGAATTTTTCAACCGATCCGCCCCCGACCCGGTGGGCGATCGCAACCGCCGCATCGTTGCCGCTCTTTAACATCATGCCGTAAAGCAGCGAGCGCATCGAAACCTGCTGCCCTTTCTGAATCCAGATCATACTTCCTGTCACATTCGTCACTTCGTCGCCGATAATCCACTGGTCGATGTAATCCCCGTTTTCCAGCGCGACCACCGCGGTCATGATTTTTGAGATCGAGGCGATCGAGCGAACTTCGTGTTCATTTTCAGCTTCCAGGACATTGCCGTCGTTGCCGCTGATCACAATGTACGAACCGTCCGCGTGCAGCGGCGTCCAGAACAATGTCAGCGTCAGAAAAAATACCGCAATCTTTTTCATACAGCGCCTCCTGTTTGACAGTGTATGTTCCAGCCCGCCGATCAAGAATCAGGTCTTTTTCACCGGGGTTGAAATTGTTCAATGACGGTTCTTTTCTAAATTCGGATTGGACTTATTAAAGATTCAGCACCCAAGCCGTTCCGGCTGGATTTGCGCGGTTTTACAAACGGAGTCTCTCCGCCGTTTTTTCTGATCAAAAAAACTGCCGGTCAGGCAGTTTCTTGCTTAGTCAGTTATGCTTTTCTGTCCGCGATCTTGCTTAAAAATTAAATTCATTATCCCAGTTAAACTCGCCGGATTGTTCCAGGCTCATCGGCCAGTGCCGGCACCAGTCCGGCACCCGCGGCGCTTCCAGGCGGTCAAAGCTTGGCGTATACGGTTTAAGATCCAGGATCGGCGTGTTGTCATGGGCATCGATATAGGCAATCCGCACGATGCCTTCCATTTTGTCGAGGTCCAGAATTTCTACGGCGGTCAAACCGATCGGATTGGGCCGGATCGGGGAACGGGTCGCGAAGATCCCCATCCGTTCCGGCGCGTTTTTGTACGGTTGTTCTGTCTGGAGCACCGATCTGTACGGAGCGCTGTCAAGATCGCTGAACCACCACAGCACCTGCAGGTGGCTGAAGCCGTCCAATCCCTCCAGCGCGGGAATGAAGCGTTTGTCCAGGCAGAGGAAAAAGCCTTCCTCATTGCAGCGGATGATGCCGATCGGGTTTACTTCATAGGTTGTCATTGTTTTACCTTCCTTTCGTGTGATTTCACGATAAACCCTGACACGTTGTGAGAGTCAAGCGATACAAGAAAATGATGCAAGCATCATTCTG
>NZ_GG657561.1:214612-224023 GCF_000157995.1 Holdemania filiformis DSM 12042 | reverse complement strand
AGCAAAAAGAGAACTGCTTTCAGTTCCCCTCTTATCTATCAGTTCATACTAATAGTTTAACTACGCTGACGGTTTTTAATACACTTCATGGATTCAAAAGCACCGGTCGCAGCCCACCCCAAACATAGACCGCTGATCGCTTTTACCAACATTCCCTGCCCTACTGAAAAATCGGGAATGATCAATCCCAGCACCACGCCCAGTATCGCGCCGATCAGAGGAATCCAGGTACTGTTCATCCGCGGTAAAAATGATTTAAGTAATTCTGCACAGACATAAACGCAGCCTGCGATTAAAATTCCGTTGCCAAGTAATAATTGATGCATGAGTTCCATCATTTCATCCATGTTTCCATCCCTCTTTCACTTCCACTATATGAAAAAATCGAAGGAATTATCCCTCGATCAAGAGTTTCTCTTTATCATTTGGAAACAGCGGTGAATCGAAAAACTCCGCGAGCGTCATCCCAACAGCTTTACAGATCAAGCGAATTGTCTGCAAAGTCACCGTTTTATCCTTTTTTGTTTTCAGCGTACTGATCGTTGATTTATTGACGCCGGACATCTCGGCCAGTTTACTAATACTTTTAATATCTAAAATAGACATAACTTCCTGAATTCGCAGATAGACAGCATAGTTCAGATCTAAAATTTGTTCATTTTCACTCATAACTGCTCTCTCCCGCTTTCATTAATTTCATTATAGCGGTCGTAAAATTTACATATAAGACTAGCAATCGACTATTTTGACCGTTTATTAAAATGAACAATTTTGGTATAATATGGAAAATTGGATTATTGGAAGTGATACTGTACTTGAAATGAAATTAAAAGAAGATAAATAAAAGAACAAATAACAGATTAAGAAGAATTAAAAACTAAGGGCCCTTAGTTTAGCTATTTAATTGGGACCAAAAACACTGAAGCCATAAGTTCCCATTACAGGCGCTGCTGTAGGTGCAACTGCCAACAACGGTAAAATCAGCATCAGACTAACTAAAATCTTTTTCATCTTTTCTGTCCTTTCTTCAGGACAAACGTTTGTCTGTAATAATTATAGATTTCATAGAGATAAACCACAACGAAAGCCCTTTTGAAAATCCGGCGTGAATGACTTATAAAAAGCAGTAAAAATTCAGTTGTTTTAACTCTTTTTTACGAAAGAAGGCTAAAGATACGATGAATACTGATGAAAGTAAACTAAAAGCAGCTTTAATTAGAAAAAGACGAATCGAACTAAATTGGAAGCAAGAAGCTTTTGCAAAATCATTACCTATGGCTAATTCTTCTTTTAGTGAAATGGAAAGAGGAATGCGTCCTATTACTGAAGAATTATATAAAAATATTGCAAATAAATTAAAGTTACCTACGTTAACCACAGAATGGTTAAAAGAACAAAGATTTTTAATGGATCTGATTAAAGAAAAACTATACTTCTGCGATTATAAAGAAGCATGTTCTCTATATAAAGATTTACAATTCAAAGATGAATTACTTAATAATTCTATACTCTTTTTAGAATATAATTTAACCAGTTTCATATATAATGTTACCTTTAGCAACAACAAGGAAACAAAAAAAGTGAAATATCTAAAAAAATATATAGACTGCTTAGATAATACCCAAATATATCAATTCATTTTATACCAAGGAATTTTGGAAAAAAATCTACACCATCCGTCAAAGGCTTTAGATTATTTTCAAACGTTATTTGATAATCCTTATTCCATCAATTATTTTGTTGATTTACTATATTATCAAACAGCAATATGCTTAATTCAAATAGGTCATTTGGCATTAGCTCACAAATATAATAATAAAGCTGAGAATCTTTTTAAAGAGAATGACAATTTTAAGCGTGCGGCGTTTTCACAAATGCATGAGGCTATAATATATACTCATGAAAATCATCCCACAGAAGCAGGAAAAATATATGAAAAATTATTGAAAACTTATTCTCAATATTTAACTGATCAAGATATTAATATTATATTAAGTAATGCCGGGAATAATTATGTTAATGCCACACAATATGATAAAGCCCAGAATATCTATAAACAACTAAAACCAGGATGGCAAAATATACCTGAAATCTTTTATGGAATTGCTTGGACACTATTGCAAACTGATCAACATGATAAACTAGATGAATTCCTTAAATACAGTAAACAATATCCAAAGAATAAATTTATAAAAGATATGTTGGAGATAATAAACCTTCAGAGAAAACCAAACAACGAGAAAGAGATAGAAACAAAACTTAAAGCATGTGAGAAATATTTAAATCGTGAAGGAAGTTCAGAAGGCATGATCTTCATATATGAACAACTGATTCAGTATTATGAAACCCGCTCCATCGTCAAGCAAGTTAAATATCTTAAGAAATTAAATGAGTTAAACAAAAGAGGTATGCAGTATGAGCAATGATGAAGAATTAAGAATCCAGATGGAAAACGATTTACGGAAGCTGAAGGAGAAACTGAAAAAAGATCCGGCGGATCCCTTGCCGCTTATGGCGCTGCGTATGAAATATCCGTTTAATTCCAGCAGCGATTCTCTGAAATCCTTGTTGATCAACGATGACTATGATCTGAAAACTTTATCGGCGCTGCTGCTGGCAGAATACCGTTCCTGGAACCAAAAACATCGAAAATAAAAAAAACTGTAGCGTTGGGATTCATTGATCTATCCCGTAGCGCTACAGTTTCTTTTTTCCTTATTTAATTGCCTGACGAACAAAGCCTTCGTTGTTGTTCAGACGTTCTTCCGCTTCTTCTTTAGTGCAGCCTGTCAGAATCATGACGATGGCTACCTTCGGGTAATTGCCGGATACTTCGTACATCTTGGCCGCTGTTTCATAATCGCAGTCCGTTGCCATCATGATGATGCGCTTGGAACGCTCTACCAGCTTTAAGTTCGTAGCCTTGACGTCTACCATCAGGTTGCCGTAAACCTTGCCATAGCCAACCATCGAAGCCGTGGATAACATGTTCAGGATTAATTTCTGGCAAGTTCCCGATTTCAGACGTGTCGAACCTGTTAAAACTTCCGGTCCCGCATCGACTTCAATGGCAACGTCCGCATGCTTGCCGACTTCACTGTTCTTGTTGCAGGCAACAGAAACCGCGGTCGCTCCAATGGAACGCGCATAATCTAATCCGCCAATAACATACGGAGTTCTGCCGCTGGCCGCGATGCCGCAGACAACGTCTTTTTCAGTCAGTTTCTGATCGACCAGATCCTGCTTGCCTAATTCCGCATCATCCTCAGCACCTTCTACAGCAGTTAAGAATGCGTCCGGTCCGCCCGCCAGTAAACCGACGACTTCATACGTTGTGCCGAAGGTCGGCATGCATTCAGCGGAATCGATAACGCCTAAACGGCCGGATGTGCCAGCGCCCATATAAATCAGACGGCCGCCGCTGCGCAGCGCTTTGATGATCGCCTGGACTGCTTTTTCAATTTCAGGAATCGCTTCCCGGACCGCTTCAGGAACCTTATGATCTTCCTCATTCATGATTTCCAGCAATTCGTGAGTAGACAGCGTATCGAGATTCATGGTTTTCTCGTTACGACGTTCGGTTGTTAAATGATTTAATTTTACTTCAGACATGTTGTGTTCTCCTTTTTTTCTCTCATGTTTATTATAGCGTTTTGACAGGGTTTGGACAAGTCCGGATTTCTATCCCTCCAAACATTCTTCCCACCGCTGCATTAAATGCTCAATCTCGTTGTGCAGATCATCGATCTGTTCATCCAGTTCGTTCATTTTCTGATAATCATGATAGTATTCCGGATCAAACCGCTTTTGGCGTAATTCTTCCAGCTGTTCTTCCTTTTCCGCAATCTGCTTTTCCAGCTTAGCCGCTTCGCGGGCATTCGGATTGCGCTTCGGGGTCTGCCGTTGAATCTCCGCGTCTTTCTTCAGCGCTAGTTCCTTTTCCTTCTCCTGCTGATCCTCATCGAACTGATCATAGCCGAAAGGATAATAGACAGCCTTCCCCTGCATATCAATATGCAGAATCGCCGTAGCGATTTTCTTAATGAAATAACGGTCATGAGAAACGAACAAGATTGTTCCGGTATATCCGTTTAATGCTTCTTCCAACGCTTCCTTGCCTACGATATCCAAGTGATTGGTCGGTTCGTCTAAAAGCAGGAAATTGGCCTGACGCAGCATCAATTTCGCCAGGGACAGCCGAACCTTTTCCCCACCGGAAAGGACGTCGACCGTTTTGAACACATCGTCGCTGGTAAACAGGAACCGCCCCAGTACAGTTCTGATTTGTGTTCGATCTAATTCCGGATAGTCGTCCCACAATTCCTCCAGCACCGTTTTTCCGGAGGAAAACTGCGCCAGCTGCTGATCAAAATAACCCGTTTCAATCTGATGTCCGTACAGATAATCCCCGCCGAGCGCCGGCAGATCGCCGACCAGCGTCTTCATCAATGTACTCTTGCCGCAGCCGTTAGGCCCCAGCACCGCAATCCGCTGTCCGCTTAAAATTTCCAGGGAAATTTCACATAACGGACGATCATAGCCGACCTTAAGCTCTTTGATCTCCAGCACGGTTTTTCCGCCTTTTAACCGCGGAACAAAATGAGCGGAAAAACTCTTGGTATCGCTTTTCTGCGGAGCGTCGATCTTCTCCATCCGTTCCAGCGCTTTGATCTTCGACTGCGCCATCGCCGCCTTTGTCGCCTTGTAGCGGAATCGTTCGATCAAGCCTTCCAATCGTTCAATTTCCTTCTGCTGCCGATTATACATCTGCTGCTGCCGGATTAAATCCTGCTGCTTCTGGTTCTGAAAGCTTGTGTAGTTTCCGGTATAATGCTTCATCGAACCATATTCCAGCTCATAGACTTCTTCCGCAATGTGATCGAGAAACATCCGGTCATGAGAAACCAGCACGACAGCCCGGCTGTATCGCTTTAAATAACCTTCCAGCCATTCGATCGTTTCCAAATCCAGATGATTGGTCGGTTCGTCCAGAAGCAGAATGTCCGGCTTGCTTAAAAGCAACTTAACAAACGCCAGACGCGTTTTCTGACCTCCGGAAAATGTGTTGATTATCCGATCCAACATTTCTTCCTGAAAGCCGAATTTCGTAAACACCGTCATTAATTCCGACTGCCACGTATATCCCCCGGCCATCTCAAACTGCGTTTCCAGCTGGGCATAGCGATCCAGTACGGCTTCGCTGTAATCCGTTGCCATGCGTTCTGTCAGCTTATCGAGCTGAGCTTTTAATTTCTGCAGGGGTTCAAATACTTTTTCAAGATCCTCCCGGACCGTTAACGTTTCATCCGGAAAGGTCGTCTGGGCCAAATAACCGATCCGCGTGCCGGAGGTACTATGGATTTCACCTTTGTCCAGTTCCAGCTCGCCGGTCATAATTTTTAAAAGCGTCGATTTTCCACATCCGTTGCGGCCGACGACCGCTATTTTTTCAGTGCCCCGGATTTCAAACTGAATGTCCTCAAACACAGTCTCCGTGCCGAAGGCTTTACTTCCGCGGCTGATTTGATAGAGCATGGATGTCACTCCCTTTCTAAATGCACAACAGGAACCTGCCGTCTGAATGGGCAGGTTACCGAATTTTTTTCCTTTTTATCTCGATTTCAGCTAAAACTTTACGCTTGCCCGGTTTAACTGCCAGTCGGGATCCGCATCGCTTTCGCTAATCCGGAAGCCGTTGCTTCCGCAATCCTGTCCAGCTCATTTTGCCACGCTGCGACATCTTCACTGTTGCTTAGGAACAAATACTGAATCGTTAACGCCTGCATACCGCAACGATTTTCAGCCGCAAACGCCTGATTCTGACGGGAAGCCTCAGAGAATGTCCCTGCGCCCAGGATTCGTCCGCCTGATTCGCGGATAATTTTCTGGCCGTCATACGCCATTCCATCCTCACCCGTGCTTGTTCCGCTGGCCGACCCCGTCGCTTCCCGGGCATACGTCAGCGAAGTGTTTTCGACAATGGATTTAAGCACAGTAGAAGCCATCCGGTTAGAGGAAAATGAAGAATAAACAATATCTGTTCCCCGCAAGTTGACGTTTGTCGCGCTTTTCATTTCGATATTGATGTAATACCGCGCATGTTGAGAATAAGCACGGTCCAGCCGCCCATCTTCACCGTAGCTGTTGACGATTTCGTCCAGATCCCGTGTCAATTCAACTTTTAAACCTAGTTTTTCAAGCTGATCCTTCAGCTTGACCGCGATTCTGTAATTTTCTTCATACGCCAACAAGCCGTTTCCATGAACGCCTTTATCAGTATAGCCATTATCCTGGTGCATCGCGCCGGGATCGATCATCACATCGATCCAGTCTTCCGGCTGCGGTTGGGTGCTTACCTGAACAAACACATAGTTTTTTTGTAAAAATGGTTCTTCATCCGGGTTGTCGAAAAGATTCTGATCGGCGATTAACTCGATCTTTTTGTTTGTATTTTCCCGTGTAACCGTATAGAAGGTATCGTGCAGTTTTTCATGACTGACGAGTTGTTTTTCTTTCAGATCCTGCATGATGAAAACTTGATAAAAGCCTTCGTCCAGATCTTCCAGAGGAATCTGACCGTCGGCATTTTTTTCCATCATGTAAACAAAATCCAGTCCGCTGCATACATTGCGCAGAATGACCGTCTTCCCGGCAAAAAGATCCTGGCCGTTGCGGTTATAGGTTTCATGATAAAGATTGAGCGTTTCTCCATAGTAAAGATAATCGCCCAATGACAACAGCTGCGCTTCATCAACGATCTGATTTTCAAACAGCTGCCGTGTTTTCTGATTGCTCAATCCGCAAACACCATAGGTATCGACTTGTTTTTTCTGACGCTGATTCAACAGCCATTGCCCCCCGTATGCGATCAGGCAGCAGGCGATAAAGATGAAAAGGAAAGATTTCCAGCGCAGTTTGGAGCCGCGCGGGACATAGCTTGGTTCCACTGTCATGGTTTCCAAAACTCCTTATAACCGGATATCGACGATATGTTTCGGTTTCTGTTCTTCTTCCGGAGGCAGCGTCATGTAGCTTGGCGCAATCGCCGTGCACAGATATTCGTGCGGATGATGCGCGATCGGCAGCTGTGTATCCTCAAACGGAACATACTGAACAGGATAGATATCATCATAATCAAAGATAAATGGTTTTAGCGGACTCTTAAACGTCCAGGTCAGATCAAAGCCGATCTTCTTGCTTCCTTCATTGAGTTTGCCATACATCCGGGCATTGGAAACAAACCAGCGCTTAAGGAACAACGGATTCATGCCGAGGTTATCAAAGAGAATGATAAACGGCATAATCAGCTGGTTCAACATTCGCAGCGGCAGATCCATCGTTTTGCTTGCCGAGCAGTAATCATAAACAAAGACATCGATGAAAATACCGTCGCATTCAGTACAGCGGTTGGCTAACAGCGTATTGACTTCTTTCAGATATGTTCCTTTTTTCCGGATCTTCATCCCCGGGATTAACGGATTATAGCGCTTATCCGTATCGAAACATTGAAAGGTATAGCCTTCCGGAAGATCCTGTTTTAAAGCGACAATAAAGCGCTTGTAGTCTTCATAAAGCATGGCGATATCCGCATCATCATCCCACGGAATAAAGCCCTGATGCCGAACCGCGCCTAAGGCGCTGCCCCCGTTGAGGAAATACGGTATGTTGTATTTCCGGCAAATCCCG
This sequence comes from Holdemania filiformis DSM 12042, assembly GCF_000157995.1. Taxonomy (GTDB): domain Bacteria; phylum Bacillota_I; class Bacilli_A; order Erysipelotrichales; family Erysipelotrichaceae; genus Holdemania; species Holdemania filiformis. The sequence continues at coordinate 216,337 of NZ_GG657561.1, read as the reverse complement.
TCGATCATTTTAAGCATTTCCAAAAGAACCTTATGGACATCGGCCACGGTAATCTCATTGCCGTTTTCATCTGTTTTTAATACGTATTTTTTCATGTCATCACATCCTACGCTCTATTATAAGAGAATTGAAGATCAACCTCAAGTTTTTTTAGTTTGTGCGGAGCTAAAGGATTTAATTCTTCTGCCAAGCATAAAGAGACAGATCCTTCCGATCATTTCCCATCTGGAATTTTAATTTAGTTTATTCTTGAAATTGAGATTCAAAAGAGTTAACATTAATTTGAAAGATAAACTCAAAAAAGTATTTTTACAAATTTCTGTTTTTTATGAGGCTTTTTCTGATTTTCCGCAATATTAAAGTAGAGGAGGTTTTTATTGCGATGGAAAATACGAATGAACTTCATAACGACAATCCCCTGCAATCGCTGACGCTCTGTCTGGATTCCGTTCAGATTCGTCAGCTTTTGGCCACCATTGACTTTCGAGAGAACGACGTCTTCCGCCATACTTTTGGCTCTGAGGATGAACTATCCAGAAGGATCCGGATCGCTTATTTATCCGATCTCTTTCTCTGCCGGTTTGTCCGGACTTCTATGATGAATACCGAGCCTGTAAAAAATCATCAGGGCGAGAAAGGGATTCGATTTGATTTACTGATTAAAGCTGAAGATGATCAGGGGAACAGCCTGGTGATCAATCTTGAAATGCAGAACTATCAGATGGGCGATTCATTGGCAATGCGCTCACAGGGATATCTGTCCCGCATCGTTGCCGATCAGCTCTGTGTCGGTGATCCGTATGAATTTAATCCAGTGATTCAGGTCATGCTTACCAACCATGTCCCGCAAATTCAAAAGAATGACGGTTATCTGCATGATTATCGTTATACTAAAGAAGAAAAGGCAGTTCCATTACCGGATGAACGGTGCCGGATTCTTTGGGTGGAGATGGACAAGCTGGAAGCGCTGAAAAAGAAGCCGGTGGAAGAATGGAGGTTATCAGAGAAAATACACTACACGGTTCGATTCAGTCACGCTGCAGAGAAACAAAAAATCATACAGGAGTTATCAGAAAAGGAGGAAATCATTCAAATGATGGAAGAGAAAAAGATGGATTTTTTAAGAGATACCAACCTGGCACTGGCCCGGATGCGGGCAAAGTTTGATGAGCGCGATGAACAGATGGTTTATGAAAAAGGAATCGCTAAAGGTAAAGAGGAAGGTAAATTGGAAGGTCAGAAAATGCTGGTTAAGCTTGTATTAAGACAGCGAATGGCACTGAATGAGCGGGAAGAAAAACAAATTGACGAACTTGACGAAGAAAAGCTTTTGGACCTTATTCAAAGCTTGGATGCGATTCATACACCGGAGGATTTTCAAAGGCAGATCCATGACTTAGCGAATCAAAAGGTTCAAATGAAACAGACCGTTCTTAATCGTTAACTTTGGAAATATTGTATAAAGAGAAAAGAGTTAAAAATCCAAACGATCTTTAACTCTTTTTCATGGAGTAATCTTCAGTAAGATTATTTTAATTTGCAGATAGGTTGATCGAAGAAAAACTCAATCAGAACAATAAGTTTTTCGGCGTACGGGCAAACGGAATCACGTCGCGGATATTCTGCATCCCGGTAACATACATGATGAACCGTTCAAAGCCAAGCCCAAAACCCGCGTGCTGACAGCCGCCGTAACGGCGCAGATCCAGATACCATTGCAGTCCC
>NZ_GG657561.1:193035-213519 GCF_000157995.1 Holdemania filiformis DSM 12042 | reverse complement strand
AATTCATCAACATAGATCCGGTCAGAACACGTTATCGTTTTCATGAAGAAGACCTCGCTTTCAGAGAACACTCATCATTTCTAATGAGTTAATTATACAATTCATCCTTCTACATTTCAACGCATTTGAGTTTGTTTCATTCTTTTCATTTTCCTCGTTCAAGGTATTGGTTATTTTCAATTTGTTCCCATAATCCTCCTATCTTTTCAGCGCATATCTAAACGATGAATTCTATCGCTTTAAAACTCTTTAGCAGCATATGACTCTAAAGAGTTTTTATTTTCCTTACTCCTTTACGATGCACTTTCCTAATAGAAATAAAATTCCTCCTGTTTGTTAACCAAGAGGAACTTCAGTTTCTTTGCGGACCGGGATCTGGATCTCGGTCAGATATTGCCGCGGATCCGTTTCATTCCAAGGACCGCGGTGTACGATTTGACGATCGGGACCATCGAGTAGGGTTCCGTTTTCTTCCAGCCAACGGACAAACGCCCGATAGGCTCCGGCGATCTCTGAAAACGGACCGCAGACAAACGTGCTGGCCATTGCCGCCCGGCCTTCAACGTCGCGAAAGCGGAAATCCCCCTGATTCTTTCCGCTTTGCTTCACCGGAAGGCACAGTTCAACGTCAACGTTCTTTTCTTGGTACGCTTCATCATGAAAAATTGAAAATGCCTGGCCGACTGCCGTCAACCGTTCGGTTTGGACAAAGGCCGCCATTGCCTGCCATAGCGCGCCTTCGGCATAATAATCGGGGATGACGCGGCGTAAGGACAAAACATGACAAGCGGGTACAGCTTTGATCACAATCTGAACCGGATCCGCAAAATGACCCTGACTTTGCCGCTGTTTCAGACTTTCCAGCCGTTTGAGCTTGATCTGTTCCGCCGCGATGATCTGCTGGATTTCCTTTTGTTTCGCTTCAATCAACGCCGGTGAAAGACTTTGCGAACCCATCATCGCGCTGATCTCGCTGATCGTAAAGCCGCAGTCGCGCAGCGCCAGGATCTGGTTTAACCGTGTCAGCTGATCTGAGGAATAAAGCCGGTAGCCCGTCTGCGGATCGATTGCCGCAGGCTTTAACAAGCCTGTTTCATCATAGTAGCGAAGCATGCGGATCGAGATCTGCGTCAGTTTGGAAAATTCGCCGATTTTTAACATCCGTCAGTCCTTCTTTCCGGCAGACGGATCAAGCCGCGATGAGTGTCCTGACGTTGCCCGCTTTTTCTCACAGCGGCCGCAGCGCGTACAGCCGTTGCAGGTCAGCTGTCCGCCGCAGCGCTGGCAATGCGGCCCAAAATAAGGCTGATACAGCCGTTCAGGCGGGATCGGACCATATTCGTCTTCCAGATGAAAGACCTGCGGCCGGCCGCGGAAGCTGAGTCCGGATTTCCACGCCATTTCACTTTGCAGGCGCTTGGACGGCAAAGGGTACGTTTTTCCGTCTTTGACAAAAACTGAGCCGGTTTCAATGAAATTAAAAGTCACTCCGGCCCGGCGGCATTGCGCCCCCAGATCCTGGACCCAGCGATAATCGCAGGGCCGCGCACCGTCGTAATTTTCCCCGCCGCAGATCACCTGTTCAATCTGGCCGCTGGCTAACCACGGCGACAAGTCGACAGGACCGATCAAGGGTGCACACATCACTCCTTTATGTTGAAATGGCAGCTTCATCAGCCAGTCCATCCGCGATTCCGCTCGTTTCTGATTCTCCACGGTCACATTAAAAAAGATGTTTTCCCAACCCATTCCCCAATCCGCCGGAAGACACGCCGCCACACGCTCAGGACGTTTTGTCAGCAGGAAAAAGATGACATCCGACCGTTTTTTCATGATCTGCCAGGCTTCATCCCGCCACGGATCCGCCTCGGCCAGGAAAAAATCAGAGTTCATGCATACGCGCACCCGCTCGCCGCTCTGGATCTTATAATATCCGCGCCGGTCTTTTTTTACCGGCATGTCGACCCCCCCTGCAACCCGCCGGATCTGTGATCCGTCCTGGCCCCGCTGGTGATCCAGAAAATACATATAACAATGCTCGCAGCCTTCGCTGATCTTCGTACAGCCATGCCATGGATTCCAGATATCATGCATCGGGATCTCCCCCTTCTTTTTACCGTTTTCTTCATTGTAGCGAAACGTTGAATTATTTTCAAGTTTTCTTAGAATTGATTCCGATAAAATGGTCCGCAGAAAAAGAAAAGAATCCTGCGCCAGGTCAGAATTCTTCTATTTCACCTTGATATTGATGAACCCGTTCGATCAAGCGGCCTCGCGCGCCCATCGTAAACGCCAGATTGCTGCTGCGGATCGCGATCAGCCGGTCGCCGTCCTGCAGCTCAAAGACCTTCAGCATCGTAGGATCCAGCTTCAGCAAGCCTGACGGTGTGACTGGAACCCAACAATATTGCCGGCCCTTATGCCGAACGAACGTCCCCGCCGGCAGCTGAAACTGCGCCAGCTTGGGATGCTCGTCAAGAATCGGCTGAAGCAAAGATCCTACCAGCAACCCTTTGCGGTACACGATAAACCCGCCGGTTTCCCGGCTCCCCGTACTCAGGATGACATTCGCTTCCTCACCAAGGCGATATTCATCAACGGCAAGCGGCGGCAGCTGGATTTGATCTTGATGAACGACAGAAATTCCGAAACAGAATTTTCCGCCGGGATTGCATTGCGGCATAACGATCCCTCCTTCATAAAGGAAACCTATTCTATGCCCTGGTTGCCTGGTTGTCAAGAAAGGCGGGTCTTCATCGGCTTGTTTCTATTTCACCACCCGGCTTCAGCCTTCGATCAGCTGACGGCGGGTCCAGCGGTCGCCGCGGAAGCGAACCGCAAAGAAAGCGGAACGCACAAACCAGTCGCAGATCATCGCCAGCCAGACGCCAACAACGCCCAGCTCGAAAACCAGACCGAATACATAGCTCAGACCGATCCGGCAGATCCACATCGACGCGATCGAAACGCTCATCGTAAACCGGGCGTCGTTGGCAGCCCGCAGCGCATTGGGCAGCGTGAAGGAAACCGGCCAGATCACCATCACGAAGAAACCATGGATAAACAACAGCTTAAACGCGATATCCAGCGTTTCCGGCGACAGGTTATACAGCTTCAATAAGACATTCGCTCCCAGCAGAATGCAGACGTTCAAAGCGATCGAAGCCATATACGCCCATTTCATCAGCTTCTTCGTGTAATATCGTGCTTCCTCGATCTTCCCGGCGCCGACGCACTGGCCGACCACCGTGACCAAGCCCAGACCGATGGCCGCAGCGGGAATGACTTCCATCGACGCGAAGTTGTTGGCGACGGCATTGGCCGCGATCGAAGCGGTACCGAACATCGCGACTAAGCTCTGCACCAGAATCTTGCCGATCTGGAACATGCCGTTCTCTAATCCGTTCGGGATGCCGATCTGTAAGATCCGTTTGATCATCGTCCAGTCAAAGCCCAGATGGAAATACGAATCCAGCCGAATCTGATCCTGCCGGTGCCGGAGCATCACGACGATCAGCACCGCACAGACGATCCGCGAAATCAACGTCGGGATCGCCGCGCCTTCCACGCCCATGCCCAAACCGTAAATCAGGATTGCGTTGCCGACGATATTGAGTGAATTCATGATCAGCGAAGTCACCATCGAAATCCGGGAATTGCCCATTGCCCGGTATAACGCCGCGCAGGAATTATACAGAGCGATAAACGGATAGGACATCGACGTGATAAACAGGTAGGTCTGCGCACTGGCAAGCACCTCCGGATCCACCTTGCCGAAGATCAGCGCGATCAGCTGCCGGCCGAAAATCAGAAACATCACCATGATCACCGCGGAAATCGCCGTCGTGCACAAGATCAGCTGTTTCGCCGAGAAACACGCCTGTTCCTCTTCCTGCCGGCCGAGATACTGCGCTGCGACGACCGCGCCTCCGGTGGCCAGCGCCGCAAAGATATTGATGATCAGAATGCTGATCGAATCGACCAGCGAAACGCCCGAAACCGCGGCTTCGGAAACGCTGCTGACCATCATGATGTCCGCCATGCCGACCAACACCGCCAGGATCTGTTCGATCACCAGCGGAATGATCAGCTGTTTTAACTTTTGATTGGTAAACATTGTCTTCCCCCATTTCCCTGAACTTGTCTGATTATACGCTTTCTTATCGGGAAGTTCAATTTTGTTTTTCTGTTAATAAGCGCAGCTCCTCGGCAAAAGCATCGCGATGCGACGCAAAGAGGTGATAAACATACAAAAAAGCTGACCTGCGTCAGCTTTCGGGTTATGCTTCAGTTTTCTGGTTTTTGCTTTTAATCAGGTTCAAAAGACCGCCGGCCCGCAGAATTTCCAGCTCCCGCGCAGTACAATGATGCTGGACCGTGAAAGAGAAGCCCTTCGCGTCCGTGATCGTCAGCGGCTGGCCTTCCGCCAGCTTACCGCAGTCCAGCGCCAGCGTATCCAGCATCGCTATTCGCTCATAGTCGTCCGGCTGCTCAAAGACCAGCGGCACAATTCCAGCGTTGATCAAATTCTGACGGTGAATCCGGGCATAGCTCTTGGCGATTACCGCCTGGATTTTCAGATACATCGGTGCCAGCGCGGCATGTTCGCGCGAGCTGCCCTGCCCGTAGTTTTCCCCGGCGATAATCCACCCACCCCCATACTGCAGGCAGCGGTCGTGGAATTGCGGATCGATCTGGCTGTAACAGAACTCGCTGATCTTTTCGATGTTGCTGCGGTACGGCAAAATCTTGGCTCCGGCCGGCATAATGTGATCGGTTGTGATGTTGTCCCCGACCTTGATCATGACCTGCGCTTCAATCGTTTCCGCTAACGGGGCCTTGGCCGGATACGGCTTGATGTTCGGGCCGCGTTTTATTTCCACCGCCGGATCGCAGCTGGGCTGGATCAGCATCGTGTCGTCGATCAGATAAGCGTCCGGCATCTCCGGCTTGGCATAGTCGATCGTTTCCGCGCTGCACAGGACTCCGGCGATCGCGCTGGCGGCTGCAGTAGCTGGGGAAACAAGATAAATCCCCGCGCTCATCGTGCCGCTACGGCCATAGAAGTTGCGGTTAAACGTGCGCAGCGAGACACCGTTCGACTGCGGGCTCTGCCCCATTCCGATACACGGTCCGCACGTTGCTTCCAGTACCCGCGCGCCTGCCGCGATCAGATCATCCAGCGCCCCGCAGCGGCTGAGCATCCGCAGCACCTGCTTGGAGCCGAAGGAAATCACCAGTGAAACTTCCGGATGAATGGTCTTGCCTTTGAGAATCCGGGCCACCTCCAGCAAATCGGTAAACGAAGAATTCGTACAGGAACCGATTGCGACCTGATCGACCTTCAACCCCGCCAGCTCCTCGACCGGCTTGACTAAATCCGGGGAATGCGGACAAGCGACCAGCGGTTTCAGCGCGGCGCAGTCAATTTCAATCACTTCATCATACACAGCGTCCGCATCGGGCTTCAGTTCAAGAAAGTCAGCGGCACGGCCCTGCTTGGTTAAAAACTCACGGGTATTCTCATCGCTGGGAAACAGCGACGTCGTCGCGCCCAGCTCCGCGCCCATGTTGCAGATCGTACTGCGCTCCGGTACGCTTAAAATCAAGAAGCCCTTCGCCGGTATATTCCAGGATCTTGCCGACGCCGCCTTTGACGCTCATCAGCGACAGAACCTTCAGGATGATATCCTTCGCCCCGACGCCATGCGGCAGCCGGTGGATCAGCCGCACGTTGACGATCTTCGGCATCGTTAAGGAAAACGGCATGCCCGCCATCGCGCAGGCCACGTCCAGTCCGCCCGCACCGATCGCGATCATCCCCATCGCCCCGGCGGTCGGCGTATGGGAATCCGAACCCAGCAGCGTCTTGCCTGGTTTGTCAAACCGCTCCAACTGCACCTGATGGCAGATCCCGTTGCCCGGCCGGGAGAACAGAATGCCGTAACGATCCGCGACCGTGCGCAGATATTGATGATCATCGGCGTTTTCAAAGCCGTTCTGCAGCGTGTTGTGATCGACGTAGCTCACTGAGCATTCCGTCTTAACCCGCTCGCATCCCATCGCCTCAAATTGTAAATAAGCCATCGTCCCCGTCGCATCCTGCGTCAGCGTCTGATCAATCTTGATTTCGATCGGCATTCCCGCCTTCAGCTCACCCGCCACGCAATGCGCCACTAAAATTTTTTCCGCCAGTGTCTTCATCCAACCCCTTCTTTCATAGACTTTATTATATCAGCTCGTTTCCGCTTTTGAAAGTCTTTACACAAAAAGTAAATTGTTTTCTTTTCTGTGTCATTTCTTTCATTTTTGTAGTAAACTAGAACCATTGAGGTGAAATCATGAACAGTCAGCTGCAGAAGATCTTCCAGGAATCGATCCCGGAAAATAAAATCGACAACGAATTATACACAAAATATGACGTAAAGAAAGGTCTTCGCAATGAAGACGGCACCGGCGTCTTGATCGGTCTGACCCGGATCGCGGACGTCGTCGGCTACAAGCTGATCGACGGGAAAAAGGTGGACGATCGCGGTGAGCTGTACTACCGGGGGATTCCGATCACCCAGCTGTGCCGGAATCTAGATCAAGATCAGATCTGCGGTTATGAGGAAACGTGCTTTCTGATTTTGTTCGGTCATCTGCCAAGCCGTTCGGAGCTGGATCTGTTTACCGCTGAACTGCGCGGACGCTACACGCTGCCGGAGGGCTTTCTGGCGACCAACATCCTGCGTTATCCCAGCATGAACGTGATGAACCAGATCCAGAAGGCCTTGTTGATGTTGTATGGAGAGGATCCTTTGGCTGACGATATCTCGGTTGCCAACACGCTGGACCAGGGATTGTCAATCCTGGCGAAAATGCCGGCGATTCTGTGCTACTCGATGGCCGCGAAAGCGCATTTCTTTGAAAACAAGAGTCTGATCGTCCATCCGGTGAAGCCTGAGCTGTCGATCGCGGAGAACATCCTGTCCTTATTAAGACCCGATCAACAGTTCACCCCGCAGGAAGCGAAGATTCTGGATCTGATGATGGTGCTGCACGCCGATCATGGCTCCGGCAACAATTCCACATTTACCAATATCGTCGTCGCTTCTACCGGTACGGATATCTATTCTGCGATGGCGGCTTCCGTAGGCTCGCTGAAGGGTCCGCGCCATGGCGGAGCGAACATCTCCGCCCGGCGGATGATGGACGCGATGCTGAAGCAGCTGGGGCTGGACGCCAGCGACGCACAGATCACCCGGATTTTAGAACAGATCATGGATAAGCAGTTCTTCGACGGCAAAGGCTTGATCTATGGCATGGGTCACGCCGTCTACACCCTTTCCGATCCGCGCAGCGAAATCTTAAAAGCACAGATTGAAATTTTGGCGCAGGAGAAAAACCTTTCCCGCTTATATCAGTTCTACCGCCGCACTGAAGAATTGGCAAAGCAAGTCATCTTGCGCCGCAAAGGAATTCATGTCAGCAGCAACATCGACTTTTACAGCGGGCTGGTCTATTCCATGCTGGACATCCCGGAAGATTGTTACTCGCCTTTGTTTGCCGCCAGCCGGATGGTCGGCTGGCTTGCCCACAACATTGAAAACAAGCTGTATTGCGACAAGATCGTGCGGCCAGCCGGCAAATACGTCGGCGACTTAGCTGATTATATCCCGCTTGCGCAACGTCAAAACCGCTGAACTTCAGCGGTTTTTTTGACAAATTATCGCCTTTGTCAACATTCACAGACATTTTCTCTTGACATTCCTTCTCTGCTCTTTATAATTTATAAAATAGTTTACAAATAAACCATTTAAAGGAGCTGAATCTATGAATTTGACTATTTTGATTGTTACGATGATTGCGGGATTAGGCGCGGGCATTGCGACCGGACTGGCAGGCTTGTCGGCGGCCGCGGTCATCACGCCAATGCTGGTGACCTTGCTGGGCTTCAACGCTTATGAAGCCGTCGGGATCTCGCTGGCCTCCGACGTGCTGGCCTCGGCTGTTTCGGCCTTCACTTATTACAAACACAAGAATCTGGACATCCGCAACGGCTTGATCATGATGATCTCGACGGTGATCTTTACGATGGTCGGCAGCTGGCTGGGGTCGCTGGTGCCGCAGACGACGCTGGGCAGCTTCTCCGTCTGGATTACGATGATCCTCGGCATCCGCTTTATCGTCAAGCCGGTCATGAGCGCCAGCTCCAAAAATCAGACCCGCACCGCGAAACAGAAAGCGCTGTTATCGCTGGCCTGCGGCGTCCTGATCGGTCTGATCTGCGGCTTTATCGGCGCCGGCGGCGGCATGATGATGCTGCTGGTCTTAGTCAGCGTGCTGGGTTATGATTTAAAAACAGCGGTCGGCACCAGCGTGTTCATCATGACGTTCACCGCCTTAACCGGCGCTCTCAGTCATTTTGCGATCAGCGGCACGATCCAGTGGTTCCCGTTGATCAGCAGCGTCTTCTTCACCTATCTGGGCGCGATGATCGCCGCGCGCTTCGCCAACAAGGCGGAACCGAAAAAGCTCAATCAGGTCACCGGCGTCGTCCTGTTTATTCTGGGCGTATTCATGTTGGCGATCAAATATCTTGGCTGAATTCTTATAAAACACTCCGTTTCGTGCGGAGTGTTTTTAATCTGCGATTTACTTTCTTTGTCATCCATGAAGATTGAAAAAATATTTCTATAGGAGGAGTGTACTTGCTTAAGAAATTAAAAGACAATCGCAGGGTGTGCCATCCAATACGATACGATTTCTTCCATAACTGATTCAATAGGGTTTAACTATTTTCATCTCCATTAATCAGGTATTCCCCTATCTTATTTCCATTTATTTTCTGAAGCTGACCAATGAGCAATATACTCTTTACTTTGCGCAGCTGCTCTGAACGGATTTGCTAAGAAAACATTTATCGTTTGCAAAATAGTACTGTAATCCTCTGTTTTCACATCAATTTTGCGGCAAAAAGCCTTCCACTTTTTGTTCATCATTTCATCGTGATCAAAAGATACAACCTGTTCAAATTGTTCGATTGTAAAAATATGTTCACGATTTTCAAATGTTCTTTTTAAAGCCTTGGTCAGTATCGCACCATCAAAATCAAATTTATTGGCCAGATAATAGATATCATAGTAATCTTTCATTCTACTTGAAAATTCCATGAGGCTAAGTATGGCATCGATCTTTTCAGCAATTGTCGTTTCAAGCGAATATGTGTTCACTATAGGAGCTGAAAAATCGTTAAGCTGCGTAGGAATTCTTCGTCTTTCCTGATTTGGAACAATAATATCGCCTACACCTAAATCAATACTAACCGGTGTTTTTGTATTGTTAATCTGCGCTATAAGTGAAACACCAATGCCAGCATACTTCTTTGCTACAGCAATAGGAGCCACATTTCGAATTTCAAATTTTATAAAATTGTTGTCCGTCGGCGTATTGATTATTTCTTCCATCACAGACTTCAGCCGCTCAGGAGTATTGGGAACTTTTTTAAGGAGAAAATCAATATCCACGGTTACACGGCTGTCAAACTCGGTAATAGAATAAATGAACAATCCGCCTTTAAGCACAAAGTTTTCAGCATATTTAGAGTTTTCCAAACGACGTAAAAATTCTTCCTGGCAAAACAATTGCAGGCAGAGCTGATAACTTCTGCCACTTTCTTTTGCTTTGTTCTTTAACCGCGCAAGTACAGAGGCTCCCCTATCAGCCATTTAACATTACCTCCATCAAATCATTTATTTTTTTTAACAGGCCCATTTCCTTAGCATATTTTGAAAGGTTAATCAAATTCTTTTGTTCATCGTCAACATAAGAACGAACAGCTTTATTAAAAAGCTCATTGTCCAGCTTTGTTCGATATTTAAAGCAATCACAAATTGTCCGTTCTCGATCATATATCGAAAGTATCGTACCATCGATATTTGCCGATGTTTTACCCAACTCATAAAACTGAGTAGGAATATAATAAACCTTTATTGCTATATCATCTAATTTTATTTTTGCTCTCGATATAGTTCTGGGTACTGCAAGCGTCCAAATTCTTGGAGTAAAATCACTATATCCATAATAAAATAGAGCTGATTCAACACAAACAATGCCTTCCGGTAACAAAACATTTAATATCTGTTCTTCAGTTATATCCAAATTATCTGCCAATTTATAAAATCCATGACGAATACGTTTTAAATATCCTGCTTTATATAAATTAAACACCTCATATTTCGCAAGTCCCGCTGCTATAAAGTCAGCTGTTTTCGCAATTCCACCTGTCGTGATTAGCACTTTTTGTGCAATTTCCAGTTTTGTCATTTCATCACCAACTTTTAACACACAAATTTTTAGATTTGTTGTATGAAAGTAGTGTACCATGCCATCTTAATCTTATCAACAACTTTTCGCACACAGTTTTAAAAAATTGTAGTAGGAAAGTTAGTGAAGACCTTTCTTTATGCGCTTGATTTAGTCCAAAGTAAATTGCATGACCATATACAGGGTAATCGCTTAGCAAACATCTAATATTGAATGTTAAATAAATCATTAATAAAGCTATCCATAAAAGCTGCACGAACAGAAAGTTTGTGCAGCTTTTTAGCTAAGTTCAAAATTAAATCATCAGTTACATCTTATATTGTTTCAAATCATTATGGCAGACAACCTTCCGGCAGATTTTGATTGTAAAACAGCTGGACAACTTTATCATCGGACAAGGATTCCAATGAAATCGTCTTATGATACGCCATATTCCCCGCAAGCGCATAGACGTCCAACGACTTCGCAGTTTCGTTAATGTCCAGGGTTTGCGTATTGAAGTCATGATTCTGATAAAATTCGTCCAGTTCTGATCGCATGCCATTGCGAATTTCATTTAAAACAGCTGAATCGCGAACAGATTCAACGTCTGCCCGGCAGACGGGATTCACCCCTTCTCCACGCTGTTCGTCATACTGCAGGTAGATCATATCCACTTCGCTGATTTTCTCGATTTGCTGAACTTGAACTTGATAACAGAGCGTGTGAATTCCCCGATTGATTCCCCAGGCGGTTAATCCCAAAATGAGAAAACCAAGGATTTGCTTCAGCGATACCTTCTTACTCTGTCGGTACAGCATCATCCCGCCGAAATAAATAACGATGAGCAACAACACTTTAAACGGCTGGCTTTGATATCCTGATATATCGCTCGTGCAGTTCAGCATCAGTAAAAAGGTATACGTCAATAAGAAAACCGGCAGAACCCACTTCGATTGAAAGTTTCTGCCAACATCTTCGTTTCGCTGCCGCAGGCTGATCCGCAGGGTCAGCCACAGCGCCGCAATACTGATGAGAAAGACGACGCTGAATTCAATCCAATTCAAGTTTATCCGGATAATCCCGGCAGTTAAAAGCGAATCAAAATCTTCTGACATTCTGTTAAAAGCATACTGCCACGGCGAGAAAAATTCGGGCATGAATGAACGATTGTCAAACAAAAGATGCCGGCTCAGAATCTCAGTACCATCGTTAACGATGGCGATCGGCAGCATGATTGCTCCAGCCAGTGCGATCATGCCTTCAACGGCAGAGCGGCAAAAGCTCAGAATGAATAGATTTACGGAAGTCATCAGAAGCAGACTGCCGCACTCATTCAGCAACAGTACCGTCATGGCGGCAAACGAAAGGTTTTCCCTGACGGCAGCAACGAACAGGAGGAGGCATGCTGGAACCAGAACCAAAAACAGGATAACGCCAAAGCGCACAAGGATCAACGTTTCCCGCCGGATCGGCAGCGCTCCGTAAGTGTAAGCCGCTTTTCGTCTAAACTGCCAGAACTGAAACACAAATGGAATGATCAGCGATATTGCGGTAAGAACCATCGGCAAGGATTCGATGTTGATGAAATCAAACGCAAACAACAACTCAAACCCTGAAATCATCAGAAAAAGCGGCAGCGATTGCTTCATCAGATATCTAAAATATTTTTCCGTCATTTTCCCATCCCCTTTCTATACAGAAGCATTCTTCATCCCGCTTAACGAGCTTCCGCTGATCATCGCGGCTGGCAGCATGCCGGCAGATCCTGCTGATAAAACAGCTGGACGACTTTGCTGCCCGACATTAAATCCACCGGGATATTCTTATAATAAGTTAAATTTTTATAATCATGAAAACGCACCTGCATTGCCCGCGAAGCATCGTCGTTCCAGTCATCATATTCATAATAGCTGGCATCTTGATAAATTCCTTCCAGCGAAGTTTTCATCCACCCCCGCAATTCGTTCAGCACTAACGGATCCTTTACCTGATCGACTTCGACCTTGCATAGCAAATTTTCGGGGATCATCCGCTTGTCGTTATATAAATAATATTCCACGGATACTTCGTTCATTTTTTGAATTTCTCGTTTCTCAAGACGGTAACAGAGCGGACGAATCCCCAGGTTAATCCCCCACGCGATCAATCCCATCGCCAGAAAACCAACGACCTCTTTACGCGACGGTCTTAAGCTTTGCCGGTAAAGCATCAGCCCGCCAAAATAAACAAGAATCATCAGAAGCGCCATCAAAATCCAGCTGCGGTTGCGCGGCAAACCCTGCGTGCAGTTCAGCATCAGCAGAAACGCATAAGCCGAGGATAAAACCGGCAGCACCCCTGCTGAGCGGAAGCCTTTCCCGGCCTCCTCGTTGCGGAATTTCCGGCTTAACCGCAGGGTCAGCGTCAGGGCCGCCGCACCGATCAGAAAGACAAATCCTAATTCCATTCCATCCCAGTGCTCTCCCGTGAAAACGCCGGTTAAAAACGCCTGAAAATCGCCGCTCATCTTACTGAATCCATAGGTCCAGGGTGATAGAAAGTCCAGCCACTGAGGGCTGTTAAACCCAAACAGAAGATGCTGACGAAGGATATCAGACAGATTATTAAGGATCGTCACCGGCAACAAGAGATATCCAGCTAACGCGATGATCCCTTCCGCCGCTGAATGACAGATACTCAGAATCAACAGATTCAGCGAAGTCATCAGAAACAGATGGCAGATCCAGTTCAACATCAGCGAGATCATTGAGGTAAAAGAGATGCTCTCGCGAACGACTACCGCGAACAGAAGAAGGATCGCCGGAACCAGCACCAGAAACAGAACGACGCTGATCCGGGCAATGACAAATTTCTTTCGATCCATCGGCAGCGCCCCGTAGGTGTACGCCGTTTTTCGCCGGAACTGCCAGAACTGAAACAGAAACGGAATTGCCAGCGATACGATGACCAAATAGGCCGGAAGATTATCCGGATTGATAAAACCGAGCGAGAACAACAGTCCAAATATCAAAATCAACGCAAACAGCGGCAGCGATTGCTTTATCAAATATTTAAAATACTTCTCCGTCATTCTCCTCATCCCCCTTCCAAGTCGAATCGGTCATCAGGCTGAAATAATCCTCCAGACTGAGCGGCTGAACGTCGGCCAACGCCGGGGACAGCCCGGCAATCGCGCTGCGGATCGCCTGTTCCTCTCCGCGCACAACGGCGTTCCAGCACTTTCCGATCTGCTCCATCTGAACGATTTCCAACGTCTTCAAATCCGGCTTGCGCTCCTGGAGAAACACCAGCTGCACGCGAAACAGATGATTCTCAAGCAGATCCTGCTGAGCGACGATCGTCTGATCCTTCATCAAGAAACAATGATCGCAAATTCCCTTGATCTCTTTTAAACTGTGTGAGACCAGCAGCACGCCCATCGATTCATCGCTGATCTTATCCGTCAGACACCGCATAAGATACCGCCGGACGTTCCAATCCAGACCGTCGAACACTTCGTCGATCATCAATAGCCGCAGATCCAGACTCAGCGCGATGGAAAACAACGCCTGACGTTTCTGACCTTTCGACAGGCTGCTGATCCGCAGCTTTTCTTCCAGCTGAAAATGCCTTAAATGCTGCGCAAACGTTTCTTCGTCGAGCTGATAAAACATGCTGTAAAATTCCTTCATCTGACGAATCGTGAAAAACTGACCTTCGTCAAAGTCCTCGCTGATTAAAAACAGCGCTTTCCGGTTCAGCGGTTCATGAATCAGATCTTTACCATCCAGTTCAATCCGTCCCGCTTCCGGCGTCAGCACGCCCGCGATGCAGTTGAGCAGCGTCGTTTTCCCGGCGCCGTTGGGTCCCGCCAGACCGCAAATCTGACCGGCCTGCACGCTCAGGCTGCAATCCTTGACGATTTCCTTCGCTTGAATCGACTTTGTTATCTTGTCAACAATCAACATTATTTTCCCCTTCCTTCCTTATAATTTCGATCAGCTCGTCCGTGCTGATCTTCAGCGTGCGGCATAACTTCAGCAGCTGCCGGACTTCCGTTTCCACACCGCAAACTTTTCCATTCGCAGGCCGGCCGCGGACAAACACCCCTTTTTTCGGCAGCGTATACAGCACGCCTTCCACTTCCAGTTCCTGATAGGCTTTCTGCACGGTGTTGGGATTGATATTTAATTGCTGAGCCAGCGAGCGCACCGAAATCAACTTCTCATCCGGCTGCAGCACGCCGGCTTCCACGAACCGGACGATCTGACGTTTAATCTGTTCGTAAATCGGTTCGTTGCTTTGCGTATTGATCAGAAACAAGCTCCCGCCTCCAATCTGTATCATCTGTACTATCTGTGTTAACTGTATTACTATAAGTGAAAAATGTCAATCCTGAATTGACGCTTTTCTCCCTCCCTCCTCTTTTCTTTTTTCATCAGCCTTGTATAATCTAAACAGAAGGAGAGATCGGTTTATGAAAATATTTGCCAATCATGCGCATGTGTTCCGCCAAGATCAGCGGGCAGACGGAACGGTCAGCGCTTTGCTTGAAGTCATGGATAAAACAGGAATTGAGAAATGCGTCTGTTTCGCGCCGTTTTACGAATGGGGTCTGGACTATAACCCAAATCTGTGGATGGCGGAAGAGCTGAAAGCCCATCCAGAGCTGACGGGCTTCGGCGTCGTGGACATCCACGGGCAGGATCTGGCCGGTCAGGTCAGAGAAATCCGCGAACTGGGATTGAAAGGCATCAAGCTGCATCCGGCCTTCCAGAAATTTGCGATCGACGGACCGGAAGCGTTCCAGGTTTATGCGGCCGCGCAAGAAGCGGGATTATTCCTGTCGTTTCATACCGGCGTGCACTGGCATCGGATCAAGGATTATCAGCCGCTGCTGTTTGACGAAGTCGCCTGGAATTTTCCGGACTTGAAATTCTCGATGGAACACGTCGGCGGCTATTGCTTCTTTAACGAAGCGCTGGCCGTCATCCTGAACAACCGCGCGGAAGAAACCGGCAAATGCAACGTCTATGCCGGATTAACGAGCGTATTTGACAACGACCGCAACCGCTTCTGGTATTTGGGCCAGGAGAAGGTGCGGACGCTGCTGCACATGACCAGCGATGAGCTGTGTCTGTTCGGATTGGATTTTCCTTACAACAACGCTGAAAAAATCACGGAAGCGATCGAAGAAATCCTGCGTCTGCCGATTGATGAAGACGCAAAACAGCGGATCCTGGGCGGCAACCTGGCGCGGGTTCTGGGTGTTGATCTCTAACGTTGATTCTGGAATGTTAAAAATCTTGAAAAGCGAACAAAAAAAACTTGGTCGGCAGGTGGCCTTCGCTGTTTGAAAGGCCTCCTGTCCTCGCCAAGTTTTCTTTTCATTTCCGCGCTACGGTTCGATGATCGCGAAGCGTTTGTCAAAATCGGTGATGGTCTCCGTCAGCTCCGCGATACAATGGGGATCGCCGTCGATCTGAATCAGCTTTGCTTGCAGATCTACATTGCGGGTCAGCATGGCCGCCAGCCCCATACGCGGCATCGTCAGTGTCGCCCGGGCGTCTTTCTCGTGAAGCTCCGGATAAACTAACAGAGCGCCGTGAATCAGATGCACGCAAAACTTTTCCTGGGTGTCCGTGATTGCCAAGTTCAGCTTGATATCCTTGTCCTCCGCCTGTTCGCCGTCGATCAGAATACCCAGATAGTCCAGCATCATGCGGCTGTCCATACAGCGGGCCAGATCCCCGGAGTTTTTCGCCTGCCGGCCTGTTTTGACCCCGTGGCGGAGTTCGTCCGCGCCGTTGAGATAACAGTTGCGCCAGGGTCCGGATTCGGCCTGATAGCCCAGTTGTTCCAAGGCATCCGCGCAGAGATAGCGGGCTTTCTGATGGTCAGGATGGACAAAGACAACGGCGTTGGCCAGCTCCGCCGCCCATTGATATTCACCCTTTTCCAGTGCTTTTTCCGCTTGTTCCAACACAGCCTCAAGGCCGCCGGCCAGCTCGATCAGCTTCTGCCCCTGCTCAGATGGGGGCAGCGGATTCAGATTGACCGGATTGCCGTCATACCAGCCCAGATAACGCTGATAGACCGCTTTGGCATTGTGCGACAGCGTACCGTAATAAGGCCGGGTCGTCCACACTCTTTCTAACGATTTCGGCAGCCGGATCGTATGGGAAATTTCATTCGGCGTCAGGCCTTTATTCATATACAGCAGCGTCTGATCGTTGATGAACTTGTACACCGCCGCGGTTTCCTCCAGAATTTCGTTGACTTCCTGATTTCCCCAGTGCGGCCAGTTATGCGCCTGAAACAACACTTCGGCCTCGCTGCCGAACAGCGCCCTGGCCTGCGTGATCGCGAACGCCCACGCATTGCCGTCACGGATCTGCGTGCCGCGCAGCGTATATAAATTATGCATCGTCGCATTGCACAGTTCGGCCATCCATAAGGCCTTGAACTGCGGCAGATACCAACACATTTCCGCCGGTGATTCTGTTTCCGGCGTCATCTGGAAAATAAATTCCACGCCGTCGATGATCCGTCTTTCCCCCGTCTGCCGGATTTCATCCGTAGGCCGGATAAACGTGACCGTCCCGCGCGACTGCCCCATCCCGATCCCCATCGCGATCGCGCCGGTTTCGCCAAAATCCAGCGCCGTTCCATACTGGTAACAGGCCCGCCGCTGCATCGCGTTCATCGCATAGACATTCTCGCTGGCAGCGTAATCGGTATAATGCTCGGGCACAATGATCTGAACCGAACCATTTTGAACCGCTTCTTCACTGACAATGCCCTTGATTCCGCCGAAATGATCAAGATGCGGATGTGAAATCACAACGGCGGAAACCGGCCGCGTTCCAAGCACGGCATTGACTAAGGCCAGCGCCGCGGCTGAGCATTCGCAGCTGATCAGCGGATCGCAGACGATCCAGCCGGTTTCCCCGGCGATGACGGTCAGATTGGACATATCGTAGCCGCGGACTTGAAAAATTCCGTCGACAACCTTGAACAAACCGGTCTGATGATTCAGCCAGGCGTTGCGGTACAGGCTCGGGTTGATCGTTTCCACTTCCTGTTCCTGATCCAGACAGGCGATTCTCTGACTCCAGATTACTTCGCCTTCCGCGTTTTTAATTTCCAGGTTTTCTACTTTTTTCAAACAGTTGCGCAGTGCGCATTCTTTCTCATGCGGATCATCAAAATCCAGCAATGTCTTCATCGCTTGATGAATCTGGCGGGTCGCCGCGCTTGCGGGTTTTGACAAATCGTTGTATTCCATAACTTATCCCTCCGTGCTTGATGATAAGAAACGGACTGCAGCTTGTCCATGGACACTCTCCTGTTCTGTTCGATTTTTGGGCAGATTCTCAATTTGCCCAAAAGAATTTGGACAGCGGAACCGGGGTTTGTTACAATAATGAAAAAGGAGTGAGACTGATGGCGACTTCCGAACTGACCCGGCAGGCGATCTTCAATGCCGTAGAAAACTTGATGCGCAAGAAATCGCTGGACGATCTGCAAATCGGACAGATCAGCGATGTGGCCGGCGTCAGCCGCAATACGCTTTATTATCATTTTTCCGATAAGTACGAAATTCTGGACGCTCTGTTAAAAAGCCGGCTGATCCCCGTTGTCGAACCGCTATTGACGCGGGAGCGTTGGGCGCGGTCGCTGGAAGCGGCGGCCGCCCAGCTGCGGCAGGATCCGGCGTTTACGCTTCATGCCCTGCACACATACGGGCGGGTCAATTTAGGCACGGTCCTGCGCGAGATTTATGAAGGCTTCCTGCGCCAGCAGCTGCAGCTCAGCCATCCGGATTTAAGCGCTAAGGAACAGGGGCTGATCGTGCGTTTTTATACGCATGCGATTGTCGGCTTGCTTCAGGATTGGATCAATCTGGGGATGAAGCAGGACGTCGGCGAAGCGATTGCCGTGATCACCCGGGCGATTCATGAAAACATCCTTCAATCCCGCAAAAAATAAAAATCCGCAGCGAATGAACTTCTGAAATTCATCCGGCACGGATTTTTTTAATTATCGGCGGCTGGCGCGCTGGCGTTTCGCTCTTCTCGCCAGGGCCCGGCGGCGTTTTTTATCCGCCCGCCGTTGTAAAACAAGGACGGTGATAAACAGGATTAACAACGCGATCACGGCCGCCAGCGCCTTGATCATCAGCTGCGGCCAGTCTAAACCGTTCTGGGCGATCGTCATGACCTCAACCGGCGCCGTGTCTTCATATTGGTTAACCGTCTGACGGCTGACGAGCACAAACTGACCTAAGGCTTCCGTCGAGAAGGTCAGCGTCGAAGCGCTCTGCGTCGTCGGCATCTGGATGACGTCGCCGGCCTCCAGCCGCCACACCGTTACCTTCTTTGAGCTGTCCCAGCCCTCCGGCAGACTCATCGTCACGCACAGCGGCGTGCGCAGCGTCAGCGTTTTGTCATAGTTCTTCTGTCCCGACACGCTGAACCATTGTTCAATCTCCGCACCGTTGCCGCTGGCGATCGTCTTCACCTGGGCCTGGACCTCCGCCTCCGGCGCGGTTTCTTTCAACGTCAGCTTGTAGGTGTCCGGGATGCCTTTTTTCTGTCCCGGATTTTTCTGCGGCAGCGCCAGACTCAGTCCGGAAACCGCAAACTGGCTGTCCTTGGATTTCAGGATCAGCGAGCGCTGTCCGTCCAGCAGCGGTTTCAGCAGCGCATCCAGCGAACGGATCTGAGCGATCGTCCAGGCCGAAACCTCCGTCGTGTCCAGCCGCTGTTTCAGCTGGATCAGATCAGTCTTCTGCTGCTCCGTGACCGCCGCCGGATCAATCGCGTCGATCAACGCCTGAAGATCCTCTTTAAGCGCATCCTGGGCTTGGGTCAGCAGCTCGGACACCTCAATGTCGTAACTGGTCGTCGCCGTGCCGACAGTCACCGTGACCGTCTGCGGCCCGTCGGTGTTCATATCAAATCCGCTCACCATGGAACTGGTCAGCGGCTTCTCTTCCTGCGTTCCATCAGCATATTGAACCAGGACTGATCCCTCTTTAAGATCAATACGCGAACCGCTCGCAAATTGTTGCTTCGGCAGCGAAATCATCGAAATGGATTGGATTTCCTTATATTCAGCCGTATAAACGCCGTTGTTTTCCTGCCAGCCGACAAAGACGCCGCCTTCCCGGGTCGGTTCCGGCGCATACGGCTCGCTGTTTTCCAACAGATCGATTTCGATCCGGCTGCCGCCCTGCGGGAATGTTCCTTCACCCGCGTCAAAGACCGCGGATTTCAGCTGCAGCGTATTCAATCGGTCCGCGTTTAAAATCAGCTGGAAGCTGGATGATGGCAGATAGCCAATGCAGTCTTCAAAGCGATAAGTAAAATCTTCCGCTACCGCGGCTTCACTCTGCACCTTATACCATGTGCCTTCTCCATTCTCAAGCTTTTCCAATAATACCAGCGCCAGCGGCGCCGTCTTGCCTGTCGTATAGAGTACTTCAGCAGAAGCGGCGGGTTCGCTCAGGATTTTAAGACTGGTGTTTTCCGTATGAATGCCCAGCGTCAGCTGGTTCAGATCTTTCAATCCCATCGCTTCGTCCAGCTGCATATAATAGGAAGCTGCTTTCTCACCCCAATACGGATCAGAGGCATAGCTGACGTTCATCCCGCTGGCCTTGTCGCCGAAGAATCCGCCATGATACTGGAACTTCTTCGGATTGAGATAACTGGCGGAAACATAGGTTTTGGCATGCGATAAAATGGAGCTGCTTAACTTGAAATAGCGCTTGGCGTTGGCCTCGACGTCGCTGTCATACGCCGCGTGACCGAACAGATTGTTGCGCGTAAAGCTCAGGGAACTGCGGCCGCTGGCCGATTCGTTCATCGACAGCGCCAGCATCATTAACGCATTGGACCCATACAGCGACTGCGCCTGCAGGAACGCGCCTTCCTCGCCATAATACAGCGACTGGTTCAGCGTATCGTGAACGGAATTGCGGTCGCGGTCCTGATAGGAAACGATCGACTGATCAATCCCCAGCGTCTTCTGGAAATAATCCGTCAGTTCCGCTTCCGTGTAAAAGGACAAGGACCGATGGGATAAATATTGATAATAAAAATAAAAGGGTTCGGCGGGATTGACTGACGACGCGGTGCTTCCCTTGCGATAATCCTGCAGCATCACCGCCGGATCTTCATAGAAGTAGTGGCCGTCATAGCTGTAAAG
>NZ_GG657561.1:163991-192765 GCF_000157995.1 Holdemania filiformis DSM 12042 | reverse complement strand
ATGCCGGTACCGGCCCCAGATCGATCATCGTCGCATAGCGCGAAGACGACTGACTTTGACGGATCTGATGATACAGCCGGCCGTCGCGGATCGTATAGCTGCTTAAATTGCCAGCCTGATCCAGCGGAACCAGCGTCACCTCTGCCAGTTTCACCCGGCCGCGCACGCCGGAAATTTTGAAATCCACCTGCATGCGTGTGAAATCAGTGTCCAGCGCCGCACCGTCAGCGCCGTAGCATCCGTTGAGATAGCCGTCGTTGCCCGTGTCGGCATCCTTGTATTCCGTGTTGACCTTGCAGCCTTCCGAGGCGAAGAAGACGATCCCCTGATCCACAGCGATCAGCTTGCCATCCTGCCGCACGCCCAGATTGGCGACGCTGGCGTCATCCCGGTGCTTGGCATAATAATCCGCCGCACTTTTCACGGTGCCAAACGTCTGCAGGACCGTTTCCTGTCCATCGCGGTAATCAACAACTTCGATCACCGCCGTTTCCGCTTTGACCGGCGTTACCGGCAGCAACAGGCAGCACAAAAGAAACGCCGCCCATTTTTTTCCTTGTTTTCTCATTTTTGACCTCCTGAAAGCTAGGGGGAACTCGCTTAGATTCATTGTAAAAGTTTTAGCGTCTGAAATCAACTCCGACCGCGCTGCCATTTCTTTCAATTTCAGGTCGGAATGAACGAATTGTTGTTTCTTTAGCCGCCTCCTGCTAACTACAAAGCGAAAAAGAAAGCGCAGGTTCTGCGCGCTGACCTGCAGGAATGCGCTGTCTCCCCTCAGTTTCATCCAGACTCCTTTCAAGCTTTTGGTCTGAAATCATTTCAGGGATAAATTTTTTCTCCATTCTCATTTTTAATATTTTTCTTTTACGATCTTACAGAAGATGAACAACGTCCAAACAACACCGGGACACGATCCTTTTCAGAAACAAAAAACGCCGGCTTTTTTCAGCTGACGTCTTCACTTTATTCCTGATCGGATTCCGGCCGCCACAACGGTTCGCGGAAACGCACCGGCCCGAGCTTTCCCTTGCGCAGCTCAGCGATCACCGCCGTGGCCTGACGGGTGCGGCGGTCAAAGACCAGCGTCGCTTCGCGCAGCGTTAACGGCGAGTTCTGCAGCGCCGCGATGATCTGCGCCAGCCGGTCGGCGCGGTGAACCAGATAAAACCGGCCCTTGTCTTTTAACAATCGCCCTCCCGCCGCAAACAGCGTTTCCAGCGTGCAGCCCGCTTCATGCCGGGCTGTCGCTAAAAAAGGATTGGGGTTGATGGAAGCCGGATCCGGCGTTGCGAAATACGGCGGGTTACAAACGATCACATCAAACGGCAGATGACGGAACTCCGCCAGATCCGCGCAGATCAGTTCCGCTTCCAGACCGTTGATCCGCATGTTTTCCGCCGCCAAGGCCAGCGCTTGGGGAAGCAGGTCGACGCCGGTTAAGGAGCCCGGCGAAAAACGCGAGGCGTACAGCAGCAGCGCGCCGTTGTTGCAGCCCAGATCGAGCACGCTCTCGCCTTTTCTGACAACCATCTGCTCGCCCAAAAGCACGGTATCCGTGTTCATGCAGAACATGTCCTTGCGCTGCCACAGCGGCAGCTTCAGCTTCGGCAGATAATCCTGGCGCAGGTTCTGCCGCGCCTCTTCAGTTAAATTTTGATTTTCCATTCTGCCGAGCGCCGGATCCTAAACCAGAACCGGGAGCCCTTGCCCTCCTCGCTTTCTACTGCGTACTCCGCGTGATGACTGTCCAGGATCGCCTTGACGATCGCCAGGCCCAGCCCGGTGCTGCCGCCGGTTGCCCGCTGATATTTTTTATCAATCTTGTAATACCGGTCCCAGATGTACGGCAGATCTTCTTTCTTGATTCCTTCGCCCTCGTCTTCCACCTCAACCTGAATCCAGTCGTTTTTTTCAAACGCGCGGATCGTGATCTTCTTTCCATCCGGCGTATGCTTGAAAGCGTTGGACAGGAAATTATAGATAACCTGGCTGATTTTGACCTCATCCGCTGTCATCATCAAATTCCGCGGACATTCGATCACCAGCTGATAATGATGCTCGTCGATCATGACCTGGCACAGCGTGACGATGTTCTGGATTTTCTGGCTTAAGTTAAACGTACCGACCTTCAGCTGATAGCTGCCCGACTGCATCTTCGAGAGCTCCGCCATGTCGGTCACCAGATGATCGAGATAATCGACCTCGCGCACGATGACGTCCAGATGCTCGTCACGCTTGGCCGGGATATCGCCGGAGATGTCGTGAATCATTTCGGCATACGCCTTGATCATCGTCAGCGGCGTCTTGATGTCATGCGAGACGTTGGCGATCAGATCCCGCCGCAGCTCGTCAACCTTGCTCAGCTTGTGCGTGGCATCGTTCAGCGTATCCGCCAGCTGGTCGATCTCGCTGAAATAGCTGCCTTCAAAATGAATATCGTAATGCCCCTTGGCCAGCTCGTTGGCGGAGTGCTTCATCTGCACGATTGGCCGCGACAGCTTTGTCGATATAAACAGGGAGATCACAATCGATAAAATCAGCGCGAAAAAAGCCAGAAAGAAAAACTGATCCTGAAAAATCGTCAGCGTGGAATCCAGCGGTTCCAGCGGACTGTTGACAAACAGATAAAAGTTGGCCAGGTTGGCCTGCACCATTTTCCCATACAGAATCATTTCCTGATCACTGCGCTGATTCGCCAGCACTTCCGAGAGCTCCCCGTCGCTTAACAGCAGCAGCTCGCGCATCGCTTTTCCGTTAGTCAGGGGCTGCAGCTGCGTCGAACCGACGGTAATCGTCTGGTTGAAAATACACGAATCCCCCAGCGAATCGGAATTGTAGACCACGTTGCCGCTGTCGTTGTAAACGACAGCGCAGACATTGTTGTTAATCGCAAACTGCGAAGCTTTCTTGATCGTCGCCTCGTCCAGCCATTGATTGTCAATGACGTACTCCTGAATCGTCGCCGCCACCTCTTTGATCGCCGAAATCTTATTGCTTCGATAATACGGCTTGATCAAAAGCAGCTGCGCCCCGCCGACCAAAGCTAAAAGTCCGGCCGCAAACAACATGAAATACAGCCAGATATTAAACTTTATGCCATGAAAATCAAGCTTCAAACTTATACCCCATTCCGCGGACGGTAACGATGAACTTGCGGTAGTCTTTTAAATTATGCCGCAGCATTTTAATGTGCGTATCGACCGTCCGGTCATCACCGAAATAGTCGTAATCCCAGACTTCTTCCAGCAGCTTCATCCGCGATAAGGCGATATTCTTATTTTTAACCATGTATAACAACAGATCGATTTCCTTCGGCGTCAGATTCGCTTTCTCCCCGTCTACCGTGACAGAGCGTCCCTCGATATTGATCTGCAGCCCTTCAAAGCGCAGAACTTCGGTATCCTTGGTTTTGAAGCGTTCCAGAATGACCTTGACGCGGGCCATCAGCTCCTTTGGCGAGAAAGGCTTGACGACATAATCGTCCACGCCCAGCTCAAAGCCGAACAGCTTGTCGTATTCTTCCTGACGGGCCGAAAGCATGATGATCGGAATCGGCTTGATCTTTTTAATCTGCTTGCACGCGGAAAAGCCGTCGAGCTTCGGCATCATGATATCGAGGATCACGCAGTCGAAATCTTCCTTCTCCACTAACTCCAGCGCCTCCAGTCCGTCGCTGGCTTCCGCGACTTCATAGCCGTTGATCAGCGCGTATTCCCGGACGACCTCGCGGATCATCTGTTCGTCGTCAACAATGAGTATTCTGGCCATGTGCATCATCCTTCCTTATGGTCAACAGTGTATCGTTTTATTGTGAATTCTGCGTGAAATCCGTGTTCAGCGGCTGCAGCCGGTTGACAAGACAGGAATCTTCCTTGTCCATCTTGCCCTGGAAGTACACGTACTGGCCTTTGTTCAAAAAGGCCGTGCTGCGGGCGTAAATGCTCGGCATGACGACTAAGTCGATCTGCGCGGTTTCATCCACGCCAACCGCAAACGCCATCAGATCGCCTTTTTTCGTGCGATGCTGGCGCACCCGCTGCAGGTAAACGAAGCCTTCGATAAAACCGCCCTTCGCCATTAACCGGACTAACGGTTCGGTCTGGATCTGAAATTTCTTTTTGACCTGCAGGATCGGATGCGAGCAGAGATAAAAGCCCAGCGCTTCCCGCTCGCGTTCGCTGCGTTCGATCGGATCTTCCTTCGCCATCACCATCACCGGCTTGGATACCAGGCCTAAATCAATCCGCACCTGACCGCCAACCTCAATCCGCACTAAATCGCCGTAGCTGATCGCTTCTTCCAGCGACAGGCGCAGACTTTGACGGTTGGCGTGGAACTCGTCCAGCGCCCCCGCGTCGATCAGCGCTTCGATCATTTTCCGGTTAAGCCTGCGCGTCAGCATCCGCGTGACAAAATCGTAGTAATCCTGAAACGGCCCGTTTTCCTGCCGCTCCGCCAACAGCTGCATGCAGGCAGCCGAGCCGATATTCTTAATGCCGAGCAGCGGATAGCGGATCGCTTCGCCCTCGATTAAATAACGCACGTCGCTGGCATTGACCGACGGGCCCAGAATTTGAACCTGATGCCGGCGGCATTCGTCGATATATTCGGCCGTCTTGCCTTCCGCGCCGATCACGCTGTTAAGCAGCGAAGTATAGAATTCCAACGGGAAATTGGCCTTCAGATAGCTCAGCTGATAGGCAAGCAGGCCATACGCTACGGAATGGGATTTATTGAAGCCGTAATTGGCGAACTTCAGAATCAATTCATAAACCTCATTCGCCAGTTTTTCTTCATAGCCCTGCTGGATACAGCCGCCGATGAATTCCTTCTGCAGCGACTGCAGCTCCTTGAGCTTTTTTTTGGACATTGCCCGCCGCAGCACATCCGCGCGGGCGAGCGAGAAACCCGCCATCTTCTGCGCCGTCTGCATGATCTGTTCCTGATAGATCATCACGCCGTAGGTACTTTCCAGGATCGGCTTGAGATCCGGATGCAGGTAATGCACAGCTGACGGATCCGTACGGCAGCGCAGATATTCCGGAATATTTTCCATCGGTCCGGGGCGGAACAGCGCGATCGTCGCGACGATGTCGTCGAAACACGCCGGCTGCATCTTGCGGATGAGATTCTTCATGCCTTCCGATTCCAGCTGGAAAATACCGACGGTGTCAACCTTCCTTAACAGCGCGTAGGTTTTCGCGTCGTCCAGCGGGATTTTCATAATATTCAAGGGTTGACGCTGATGGACGCGCTGAACGATATCGTCGATGATCGTCAGGTTGCGCAGTCCCAGAAAGTCCATCTTGATCAGTCCCAGTTCCTCCAGATGCTCCATCGTGTACTGCGTGGAAAGCAGATCGTTTTCAATCCGGATTGTCGGACAGATCTGATCCAGCTCAGCGCGGGAAAAGACGATCCCGGCTGCATGGGTCGAAACGTGCCGCGGCAGACCCTCGATCCGCAAGGCGGTTTCATACAGCTCCTGATACCGCCGGTCGGCATAGACCATCTGGTGAAACCGCGGATTCTGCTGAATCGCCGTCTGCAGCGTCATCTTTACCCCAAACGGCACAGCTTTGCAAAGCATGTCGACTTCTCTCAGCGGAATCTCCAGAACCCGGCCGACATCGCGCAGCACCTGCTTGGCGCCCAGCGTCCCAAACGTCGCAATATGCGCGACATGCTTCTCGCCATACTTTTCAGCGACATACTGAATCACTTCGTCGCGCCGGTTATCCGGAAAGTCGGTATCAATATCCGGCATTGAAATTCGCTCCGGATTCAAAAATCGTTCAAAAAGCAATCCGTATTCCAGCGGATCCACGTGCGTGATTCCCAGCACATACGCGACTAATGAGCCCGCCGCGCTGCCCCGGCCCGGTCCGACATAAATTCCCGCCTTGCGGGCAAACCGGATAAAATCCCAGACAATTAAAAAATAATCCTCAAAATGCATCGTCAGAATGACGTCCAGCTCATATTTTAACCGCCGCAGATACGCCGGATCCTCAGGCTGTCCCTGCCGCCGCTTCTTCAAGCCGGCCAGACACAGCTGGGTTAAATACTGTTTCGAGGAAACGCCCTGCGGGCAGGGAAATGCCGGCAGCGTCGTCTTCGCCTGCGTCATCGTCACATTGCAGATCGAAGCGATATGATCGCTCGCCTGCAGATCCTCGGCGTCGTACAGCTGTTCCATTTCCGCCGGGGTGCGCAGATAACGGCCGTTGACCGACGGCAGCGTTTTATCGTTGATCGTCTTGGACAGCCGGATCCCGTTGACAATCTTAAACAGCCGGGCATCCTCCGCTTGGCCATAATAAATCTTTGACAACGCGACGGTCGGAATTTCCTGCGCCGCGCAAACCTGCTTTAATAAAATATTCTTCAATTTCCAGAACGAGGCATCGTTAAACGAGACCGCCATATAAAACAGCGGCAGCTGCGTTTTCAGCCAGCCCAGCTTATCGCCCAACCCGCGGCGGTCTTCCTGAATCAATTCACTTTCGGCAAAACCGCCTTCGCCATAGACGATCAGCACCCAATGCTCAAGATAAGGCTGAATCTGATCCAGCGTCAGCGCGTCCTGGCCGTCGCACAATCGGCTGGAAGCTGCCATCAGGCCGCCGAAGCCTTCGTCATCCCGCGCCAGCACCGTCATGGCGACCGT
Organism: Holdemania filiformis DSM 12042; assembly: GCF_000157995.1. GTDB lineage: Bacteria > Bacillota_I > Bacilli_A > Erysipelotrichales > Erysipelotrichaceae > Holdemania > Holdemania filiformis. The sequence continues at coordinate 186,092 of NZ_GG657561.1, read as the reverse complement.
TTCCTCTTCAATTTTAACCAGGATTTCCAAACCGAAAATCGGTTTGATCTGTTCTCTTTGACAACACTTCCAGAATTCCATCGCGCCGTGCATCACGTTTTCGTCAGTGCAGGCAATCGCCTCATAGCCGGCTTGTTTCGCCAGCGCGACTAACTGCGGCACTCTCAGGGTGCTGTTTAATAAGGTATAACAACTTCGCGCATGCAGATGAACACTCATTTTTCAGCACTCCCTTCTTTACTTTATTTTACCATAAAGCGGCTCGCTCAGCCACTGCTTCAACTCAGCGGGAACTTCCGTCAGCCGATTTATCCGACTTGTTCCCTCGGATCGGAACGACATTGTTTTCTTTTTTTACGCTGTTGTTTTCTTTTGAGTTAATTATACGAGATTCCTCAAGCCTCGTCAATTTCAAATTGAATTTTTTTCTAGTTCTGATTGAAGCCTGAAGTTTCTCCCTTTTCTCCTAGTCCATTCTTCAAGAATTCACCTTCCTTATTTGTAAACCTTTTACCCCGCATCGGTTTTCCCTGCCTGCGGTCATAATCAAAATTCACCCTTTCTCACAAAGTCGACAAACCGCCGATTCTGTAAGTGGATATTAGTTTACTTCTAATTCAGATCGCGTTAAAATTAAGCATATAAGGAGTGAGGAACTATGAAAATTGCCTTTGTTACCGACAGCGGCATCGGAAAAACCGCGGCGGAAATGGCAGCCGATGGCATCATCAGCCTGCCGCTTCAGATCAGCGTGGACGGCCGCAGTCTTCAGGATATGGAAGACATTGACAAGGATCAGCTGATCGCTCTGCTTCAAGAGCAAAAGGTCATGGCGACATCGCTGCCCGCGTTGGGCCGGATCCAGGAATGTTTTGAACAGTTAAAAGCTGAGGGGGTGGAACTGATCTTCGCCGTCCCGATCTGCAGCGGCTTGTCCGGCACGATCAGCGCGATGCAGACAGCCGCCGACCAGATCGGACTGCCGATCATCACAATCGACACGCACGTCACGGCGGTCGTTCAGGAATACCTGATCCGCACCGCCAAGCAAATGGCCGAGGCCGGCGCCTCCATGGAAGAAATCCAGGCCGCCTGCCAGCAGGTGATCGACACGACCAACACGCTGATTCTGCCCAGCGACATGCAGCATTTAAAACGCGGCGGACGGCTGACGCCGCTGGCCGCTACCTTAGCAGGGTTATTAAAGATTAAACCGATTCTGGAGATCAATCAGCATACCCAGGGCCGGATCGACGTCAAGGAAAAGGTCAGAACCTATACCCGTGCGCTGGAGCGGGCTGTGCAGATCATGAAGGAAGACAACATCGACGAGCATTACTCGATCACCATCGCGCACGTCGACGCGCCGCAGACTGCCGAACAGCTGGCCGCTATCCTGCGCCGCACCTTCCCGAAAACCGAAATTCAGATCATTAAGCTCGTCAATGTCGTCGCCGTTCACACCGGCTTGAACACGCAGGCGATTCAATATTTTAGAAAGCTGGATTAGCCGTCAATCGCGACGGCTTTTCTGTTGCTTTAAAACGTGAAGACTATGTGAACATTTCATGTGAAATCATGTGAAGTCTGTAAACACGTGTTTACAAGACCGCAAAATTCTGTATAATAGTTTGCATGAGGTGATAACGATGGAAGAAGCGATTCGCAGTGTACTTGAAGATTTGTTTGATCTGCAGCCGCTGATGCTCAACCGGTCCATGGGGATCGCACAGAACGAGAACTTCAGCCCTGTTCAATTATATGTTTTATTCACGCTGCAGTGCCGCGGAGAAATGACGCTGGCGGACTGCTGCCGACAGACGTTGATTTCCAAACAGCAGCTGTCCAAGCTGATCGACGGTTTAGTTACGCGCGGGATCGTCGACCGCAAACCCAATCCCAACAACCGCCGCAGCATTCTGATCTCCGTCAGCCCCCAGGGCGGCGAAATTATGCGGCAGTACAAGGAGAAGCAGATTCGCCATCTGACGCCGTATTTCGCTCAGCTCAGCGAAGACGAACTGGCGACGCTGCACCGCAGCTTCAAAGATATTACGCAGATCATGCGTAAGCTTCATTATAAGGAGAACGATAACCATGCTTGAAAAAATTAAAAACGCACTGTTCCGCTTTATGAACGGACGCTATGGCACCGACGCGCTGAACAACTTCCTGTTGTTCGCATCCCTGGCCGTCCTGCTGATCAACACACTGACCTTCAAAAGCGTATTTCTCGGTCTGCTGGGCGACGTGCTGATCTTCGGTTCGCTGTTCCGCACGCTTTCCCGCAACATCTGGAAACGCCAGAAAGAAAACATCAAATTTATGGAACTGACCCGGCCGGTCCGGTCCGCCTTCTCGCTGATCAAGAAAAATGCCGGCGATAAGGAACACAAATATTTCAGCTGCCCGCATTGCCATCAAACGGTCCGCGTGCCGCGGGGACACGGGAAGATTGAAATCACCTGTCCGCGCTGCAAGACGACCTTTGAGAGAAAGTCGTAGGGCGCAATGATGGGATCCTTCGTTTATTTTTTCATTCTGTTAATTATTCTGCAGGTGCTCTCGCCGCTGCTTTACGCCTATCCGATCGTCGGACTGTTGTTATGGGTCGGGATCATCGGCTGGTTTCTGTACCGCAATAAAAAACAGCGCGAGGCTTTCTACAAAGCGCAGCAACAGCAGCAAGATTATTATCAGCAGCAACAGCAGCAGGACTCCACTTCCTCGCAGACTCAGTCCCGTCCGCACGTCGATGAAAAAGACGTGATCGACGCGGAATATACCGAGCGGGAAATCAAATAGCGCAGCCCTTCCGCAAGGAAGACCGGCTTTCTTCTGGATCTATCAGATTCAAACTCATCACGAAAAGACAATCCGCCGGTCCGGGTTGTTTTTTTTTCTGCGTTCACTGCCTTCGTTTGCCTGTTTCCCATGCGTATCCGCCGCGGTTCCTCACCCGATTGCCGCCGCTCCCCTTCCGCCCGGCAGATTTCCACTTATTTTTCACATTGCGCTGGCATAGAGCCCCGGTCAAATTCATACACTTCAAATAGCTAAGGGAGGAAGTTATGGAAACGACAGAAATTTTGAAAAACATCGGTGAAAGAACTGGCGGCGATATATATTTAGGCATTGTCGGACCAGTACGGGTAGGCAAATCCACTTTCATCAAAAAGTTCATGGAGCAGGCCGTCATTCCGTATGTCGAAGACGAATACGAAAAAGGACGGATGATTGATGAACTCCCGCAATCCGGAGAAGGCAAGACGATCATGACGACCGAGCCGAAATTTGTCCCGAACAACGCCGCGACGATCGCTTTCGACGACGGCTTTACGGTCAAGGTCCGGTTAGTCGACTGCGTTGGTTTTGTCATTCCGGAAGCCAAAGGCTACAAAGACGAAAACGGCATGCGGATGGTGCGGACGCCGTGGTATGACGAAGCGATCCCGTTTAATGAAGCAGCGAAGACCGGCACGCAGAAGGTCATTCAGGATCATTCTACAATCGGCATCGTGATCACCACCGACGGCTCGATCGCAGATCTGCCGCGCGACTCGTATATCGAAGCGGAAGCCGAGGTCATCGACGAACTGACCCAGATCGGCAAGCCGTTCATCATCATCGTCAACTCCAAGGATCCATCATCGATTCAATGCCGCAGCGTCGTCGATAAATTAAAGGAAAAGACCCAGGTTCCGGTTCTTCCGATGGCAGTCAACCGCCTGGACGAAGACGATATCCATGCCCTGCTGCGGGAAGCGTTATATGAATTCCCGGTTTCGGAAATCAACGTTCAGATGCCGAAATGGGTTTCCGTTTTAAGCGACGAACATTGGCTCAAACAGAGCGTTAACGGTTCGATTGAGGAAAGCATGAAGGCGATCACCAAGCTGCGGGAAGTCGAAGGCATCGTCGATATTCTCAACGAGAACGAATATGTCGAGAAAGCCAACCTGGCGACTGTTGATACCGGCAAAGGTGTCGCCGTCGTCGATCTGGAGGTCAAGAGCGGACTCTACAATCAGGTCTTAAAGGAAATCATCGGTCAGGACATCACCGACAAAGCACAGCTGATGCAGCTGATGCAGGAATTCGCCGAAGCCAAGCGGGAATACGACGCTATCAGCAGCGCGCTGAAAATGGTCAAGCAGACCGGCTACGGATTCGCTTCTGCTTCCCTGCATGACATCCAGCTCTCCACGCCGGAAATCGTCAAACAAGGCGGCCGCTACGGCGTGCGCATCAAAGCCATCGCTCCGTCGATTCACATGATCAAAGTCGACGTGGAAAGCACATTTGAGCCGATCATCGGATCAAAAGAACAGAGTGAGGAACTGGTCAGCTATCTGCTTCGCGATCAGGAAAGCGATCCGCAGGCGATTTGGGAATCGGATATCTTCGGACGCAAGCTGGCCGATATCATTAAGGACGGCATGAACTCCAAACTGTCGATGATTCCGGAAACTGCCCGCATCCGCCTGCAGGGAATCCTGACGAAACTGATCAACCGCGGCAAAGGCAACGTCATCGCGATTGTTCTGTAGCCTATAAAACACAAAGAAGCCCGGACATTCCGGCGCTTCTTTTTTTAACGGTGCTTTGCCGCCTGACCCGCGGATATCCGAGAATTTCCCGTCATGCGTGAACTTTTTTTCCAGATCGAGGAAAGTGAACGTCAAAATCTTTAAGCCTTCACCTAATCTTCATGTTTCAGTCAATATGAAATCACATCCCCGGGCTAGAATAAGAATCGTAAAAAGAAAGAGGTGTGATGATGATGAATGAAAATCATGAAAATCGAATCCCAGAAGAAAATCACTGTGAAAATGAAGCCGGCATGACCGCTGCCTCACAGGAACATACAAGCGCGGATGCCAAGGAACAACCCCGCTACGAACATATCCATGTCCAGCCTGAACCCGATCCCGTGCTGAAAGAATTAGCGAAACAGCGCAAATCAATGAAACGGACGATGGTCGCCGGGTTTCTCTGCTGCGGCCTGTTGGCCGGAGGCATCGGCTTCGGCGGCGGGCTGCTGGCCAATCAGATGAACGGTTCATCCACAACGCTGTACCGCTCCACTGCCGGCAAGGTGGAAGTCCAGCCGGTTTCGGCCGGCAGCGAGATGAGCGTCGAGCAGGTCGCCGCTCTGAATCAGCCGAGCGTCGTAGAAATTAAGACGGAAAAAGTCACCAACAGCAGTTTCTTGCAGCAGTACGTGCAGACCGGCGCCGGCAGCGGCGTGATCATCTCCGAAGACGGCTATCTGATTACCAACAACCACGTGATCAACGGAGCTTCAACGATCCAGGTCCGCACCAGCGACGGTACAACCTACGACGCGGTGCTGGTCGGCACCGACAGCAAGACCGACGTGGCGGTGCTGAAGATCAATGCCAGCGGACTGAGACCGGTCACCTTCGGTGATTCAGACAATTTGAATGTCGGCGAAACCGCCGTTGCGATCGGCAATCCGTTAGGCGAGCTGGGCGGTACGGTGACCAACGGCATCATCAGCGCCAAGGATCGCTCGATCACGCTCGATAATCAGCAGATGACGCTGCTTCAGACCAACGCGGCGATTAATCCGGGCAACTCCGGCGGCGGTTTATTCAACTCCCGCGGCGAACTGATCGGCATGGTCGTCGCCAAATCCAGCGGCAGCGACGTCGAAGGCTTAGGCTTCGCGATTCCATCGAATCTTGTCAGCAAGATCGCGCAGGAGCTGATCGCCAACGGTTATGTCACTGGCCGGCCGGCGCTGGGCGTTACCGTTCTGAGCATTGAAAACGCGCAGACCGCGATGCAGTACGGCGTCAGCAGCTTAGGCGTTTACATCACGGACGTAGAAAGCGGTAGCGCGGCGGACAAAGCCGGACTGCAGGCAGGCGACCGGATCATTTCAATCAATAACCTGGTCGTCGAATCCTTTGCGGATCTCAGCGCGGCGTTAGACAATTACGCTGTCGGCGATACCGTGGAAATCATGGTCAGCCGCGGCGGATCCACAGTTACCGTTTCTCTGACCCTGCAGGAAAAGAAGAATACCACAGTTCCGCAGAATGAAAACGGCGAAACTCAGACCAATCCGGAAGTTCCGTTAAATTAAACGCTGAATTTCTTGAAACCGAATCGTAAACCTTCCGTCAACCACGGAAGGTTTTTTCATTTTCATGGTAAATCAAGAATGACCGGTTTCCCCTTCTCCTCTGCCTTTAAGAAAGATAGCGCAACCCTTCTGTTTAAATTGTTTTTTTAAATCGAGGTTATCCCGGCAAGGTTATGTGGAGGCAGTCAAACCTGGCATGATTCATTACTTACATTCTAAGCTGGATCCAAACCGGAAAATTCAGTTCAATTTATGCCCAAATGTAACTATTTTCAGACAAAAACTCACTTTTTGGAAAAAAAATGAACTTTTTTTATTTTTCAGCAAGGCTTTTTGAAAAAAACCGCAATATTAAAGTTAGAAAGCGAGGACAAACAATGACACAGCCAACACTCAACGAGTACTTTACCCTTACCAACGATTTACTTTTCAAGTTAATCGTCTCCAGCGTACCCCATTCCATAAATAAAGATGTCGGTTCCACAATGGTTTTTTCCATTGATTCTGAAACCATGAATTCCGCAGATTCCATTGGCGTCGGCCTCCAAGTCGGCGATTTCATGACCCTGGGCGTTCAAACGGTCACCGCCTGGCGGTCGGCGCATCTCCGGACAAAGGATCTGGCCAGCGAGCTGCTCGGCGCACAATCCCCCGGCATCAAAGAAATCGAGGACGCGCAGCCGGTCGTCGCCGTTTCCTTTGTCCAGAACCCCGGATCACGGCAAACCTGGAAAACACCGCGGACTCTGCATTTATCGGATTTCGGATTGTTTACGCCGTTTGAAGACAAGCTCACGATGGTTGTCATACCGCTGCCTTCGGAGGACGAAAGCTTCACCCCGCCGCTCTGTCAGGAAGATCAATGGCGCTGGTTTATTAAAGAAGCCCGCCCGCATACCCAGTCGCCGATCATCAAAGCGTTATTCAAGATGGATCCGGTCTTTGAGGTCATGCAGCGGAATCTGGACAGGCTCAGCGATCAGAAACAAATCTGCGAGGTGATGAAAAAACGTTATCTGCGGATGCAGGAAGTCATTCAAGAGGAAGAAAAAGCCGCAATGAGAGCGTGATTTTATGATGAAAAGTTCACCTAAACAGGAAAGCGAGGGATTATCCCGATGAATCAGCCTTCACTCAACGAGTATTTCACTTTGACCAACGATCTTCTTTTTAAAATCATTTTCAGCGGCTACCCCGGGGAAAGGGATCCGCTGACAGGCAAGATCTCCCGGATTTTCGTAAGCCCGGAAACCATCGAAGCTGAAAAATCGATCAGCCTGGCAATGATCGCCGACGATTCCTGCCTGATCGGAATGCAGATCGTCAGTGCCTATCGTTCAGTCAAAATCAGGATCAAGGCGCTGACCCTTGACCTTCTAAAATTGCAGGCGAGAGAAAGACCGGGGCAACCGCTTCACAATTGCAAGGTCATCACCTTTGTGCAGGCTACCCTGCCAAAATCAGAGCTGCAAGCTTTACGATCGCTCCGTTGGTCGGATCTTGAGCCTGACACGCTGCTCGACGATCTGATCGAATTAGAAACAATACCCTTGCCGATCCAGGAAAGCTTCCAGCTGCCGATGTCCGTTAAGGATCAATACCGCTGGTTTTGGAAAGAAGCGCGGCCTCATTTTCAGACTCCGGCGGTCCGCCAGCTGCTTCAGATCAATCCCAACCTTCAGCGGATGCAGCTGATTCTGGATTATCTCAGCGATCACCCGGTTGTCCGCGAGCTTGTGAAGAAGCGTTATCTGCGGATGCAGGAGATTATCCTGGCCGATGAAAAAGCCGCGATGCGGGCTTAATCTCCCATCGCGGCCAACCGTTCAGATTTAAAGCAGACTGTCCTCTTTCTTTGAGGGCAGTTTGCTTTCTTTTTCGTTTAGGACAGCCCCTGCCCCTGGATCAGCGTGAAGTACAAAATGACTAAAATCACGACCGGCGCGATATAACGCACGGTAAAGCTCCAATATTTCTTTAGCTTAAACGGCTTCTGCGCCTCACCGCTGATTTCCTTCGCCGCTTTCTGCGAACCCCAGATCCAGCCGACAAACACACAGAACAACAACGCACCTAACGGAATCATCAGGTTATCGGTGAACTTTTCCATGACCGCGTTCATCGGCAGCCATTGCAGCCCGTGCTTCCAATCCAGCCATGGCAAATTCAGCGAACGCTCCGCGCTCTGCGACAGCGAATACCCGATGCTCAACAGACTCATCGGCGCCGCCAGAAGCAGCGTCGACTTCAGCCGGCTCCAATGCAGCTCTTCGTTCAGGAAAGCTGTGCAGCTTTCCAGGATACTGATCGCGCTGGTCAGCGCCGCCAGAAACAGAAGCAGAAAGAAAGCCAGACCGAACAATCCGCCGCCCGGCATCATCGCAAAGACCTCCGGCAGCGCCATAAACGCAAAACCGCCGCCCATGCCCAGCCCTTCGGCGCCCATCGTGACAAACACGACCGGGACGATCGCCAACGCCGCCAGAACCGCGACCAGCGTATCGAGAATGCAGATCATCACGGCGCTGCGCAGCAGATTCTCTTTCTTCGGCACATACGATCCATACGTCACCATAATGCCCATCCCGACTGACAGTGAGAAAAAAGCCTGCCCCAGGGCCGCGACCAGCGTATCGCCGTTGATGGCTTCCGGCCGGATCTCAAACAGATACTTGACGCCTTCCCAGGCCCCCGGCAGCGTGACTGCCCGGAACACGATCGCAATCAGAAGCAAAAACAAACACGGCATCAGAAACTTACTGAATTTTTCAATACCGCTGGAAACTCCGCGCACCACGACGAAGATGCACAAACCGAAAAACAACGCACCCCAGATCAAAGGCTCGACCGGCGCACTGATAAACTGCACGAAGAAATCCTGAAACGGCGCGGCTGTCGCCGGGAAATGCGCGCCTGTTAAGTAAACAAAGACATACTTCGTCACCCAGCCCCCGACAATACAGTAATACGATAAAATCACGAATAACGTGACGACCCCCAAACCGCCGCAGAAGGTCCAGCGCCGGTTCAGGCTGTGAAACGCGCCGACGACGTTCTTTTGCGTTGCCCGGCCGATGGATAATTCCGCTAACATCACCGGCAAACCGATCAGCGCAACGATCAGCACATACAAAAGCAAGAACGCCCCGCCGCCATACGCTGCGATCTTGCCTGGAAACTTCCAGATATTGCCCAAGCCGACGGCGCTGCCCGCCGCGGCCAGAATAAAGCCCAGATTACTGGCCCATTGTCCTCGTTTTGAATTCATTTCCTTTTCCCCTTTTTTAAACCTTGTTTTTCATTATATCAAAACCCGGCTTAAATTTGAATGAAAACCTTTCTTTTTCACGCATTTCTTTCCTTGTTTTGTTTCATCTTTTCACAGTTTCAGCGTTCATCCTTTTTCATCTTCTTTTTCCCCTGAATTTAACCGGTTGACCCGCAAAACCGACCGTCTGTCGGAAAGCGGGTGAATCCTGCCAGGATTTCCGCTATACTAGGATCAGATCAAGAAAACAGCCAAAGGAAGTGATGAACATGAAGGTTGAGATTCAAATCGACGAGAACTGCGGCGAACCCCGGCTCATCGTCGTCACCCGTCAGGTTACTGACGAAATCCAGACACTGATTCAATCCTTATCCAATACGCCCGCCGCATATCTTGCGGGGTTTCAGGAGGATGAACTCGTCCTGCTTCAGCCCCGGGAAATCATCCGCATCTATGCCCAGGAAAAGAAAACGATTGCGGAAGCCGAGAAAGGCCGGTTTATCGTCCGGCTGAGTCTGCAGGAAGTCCAGGCCCGGTTAAGCCCCGGGGATTTCGTCCGGATTTCCCATTCGGAAATCATCAATCTGAGCAAGGTGAACCATTTTGACTTAAGCTTTTCCGGGACGATCTGCGTAACGCTGACCAACGGCGTGCAGACTTACGTTTCCCGGCGCTACGTTTCTAAAATCAAACAAACATGTGGAATATGAGGTGAAATCATGAAAAAGAAAATGATCCTGACCGGTCTGTTCGGAGCGCTTGTCGGCGTGGCCCTTTCCACGCTGATCACGCTTGCGATCTCGCTGATGCACAACAACGGGTACTATTACGCGGTGGTCCCGGAACTGATCGCCTTCTGCGGCTCGGAGGTCAGCGCGATGCTCCTGCAGACGCTCTGTTCGATGCTTTACGGCGCGATCTGGGCGGCTGCCAGTCAGATCTGGTCCATCGAAAGCTGGAGCTTACTCAAGCAAACGCTCGTTCATTTGATCGTCTGTTCTTCCGGAACGCTGCCGATCGCCTACTTCATGTGGTGGATGCCGCACACGCTGATCGGTTTCGGTTGTTATTTCGGCCTGTTCTTCGCAATTTATGCCGCGATCTGGCTGATTGAATACAGTCTGATGAAGCGCCGGGTGAACCTGCTGAACCGGCAGCTGAAAGCGCACAATCAAGCCTGAATCCAAGCTGTGAAATCGGACTTGAACAAACTTAACCATTAAAAACACAGAAAAAACTGGCTTGTGCAACGTTGGAAATAAAACGCTGCACGGCCAGTTTTTATATTGTGATCATGGAAGCCTCTATTGGATTTTCTTTCTTGTTGCTTCGGGTTTCTCAAGCTTGGCTTAAGCAACACTGGTTTTTAGGAAATCCGGATTGACCGTCAGGACGTCGCCTTTTTGATAAGCGCAGCGGCCTTCGACAAAGGTTTTCATCAGTTGAAAATCAGCGTCGATAACGATCAGATCCGCGTCTTTGCCTGCGGCAATCGAACCCTTATGCGGCAGGCTGAACAAGACCGCCGGGTTTTCCGAGGTCATCTTAACGATCTCTGTGATCGGTTTAAGCAGTATTTCCGCCAGATTCCGGACGCCGTAAAGCATGTTTTTGGAGCTGCCCGCAATCGTTCCGTCTTCCAGCAGCACCAGCCCCGCTTCGCTGATCGTCCGTTTGTGTCCGCGGATCGTATAAACGCCCGCCGGCAGTCCGCTCATCGGCCCGGAATCGGAAATCATGATAAAGCGCGACATCGGTTTGATCCGGAACATGATTTCCAGCATCGGCTGACTGATATGAAACAGATCGCAGATGACCTCGCTGAAGATTTGATCGGAAAGCAGCGCCGCGCCATACGCGCCGGGTTCGCGCCGGTCCATTTGCCGCATCGCGTTGCCGGTATGGGTTGAACACGCCAGCCCCTGTTCGATCGCCCTGTTATATTCCGCAAACGTCGCGACGGTATGCCCGCCGCTGAGCAAGACGTTCTGACTGCGGCAGAAACGGATCAGTTCGCCCTGCGGATCCAGCTCCGGCGCCATCGTCATAGTTTGGATCTGGCCCTGGCTGGCTTCAATATAAGCCCGCATTTTCTCGATGGAGGGCGGAAGCAGCTCTTCCGGCTGAAACGCGCCGCGCCGGTTTGGATTGAGGAACGGTCCTTCCATGTGAATGCCGAGCATCCGCGCTTCCCCGTTTAAGCCTTGCTTTTGTTCGCCGATCGCCTGGGCGATCGCCGCCAGATTTTCCATTTCCGTCTCATTGTGATCACCCGCCGTCACCAGATAGCTCGTCACGCCGATCGCCGCCATCTGTTTGGACAGCGCGTGAAAATCTTCCGGTTTCGTCGACAAGGCCGAATAGCCGTAATAACCATGCGTATGAATGTCGATCAGTCCCGGCAGCAGCTTGTACCCGCGCCAGTCCTCATCCCACGCTTCCTCCTTCAACTCAGCCGCCGGCACAAGCTGGGTGATCTTTCCATCCTCCACGATGACCAGTCCGTCGATCACGCCTGCCGGGGTTACGATTTCATTGCAGCGTATTTTCATGAATTTCTTTCTCCTTTTCGTTTAGTCCAGCTTCTGACAGAACTGTGAAAAATGCTCGTTGGTCAAAATCGGATCCGCGGACGTAAAGACCCGCCGCCCCTCGACCCACGTTTCCTGAACCTCGTAGCGGTCGTTGATTATGAAGAAATCCGCGTCTTTCCCCAGAGCGATCGAACCCTTCTGCGCTTCGATCCCCAACAGCCGGGCCGGATTCAGCGACGCCATCCGGCTGACAAGATGCGGTGCTAACCCCAGTTTTTCGATCAGGTTTTCCATCCCGTAGAGAACATATTTCGAGCTGCCGGAAATCGTGCCGTCGTCCAGCAGAATCCGTCCGTCGGAATGCACGTGGACGCGCTTGCCATAAGCGAAATAGGTGCCCGGTTCCACCCCGGAGAGCGTGTCGGAGTCGGAAATCATGATGAATTTGTCAAAATTATGCTTTACCCGGAACATGATTTCCAGCATCCGCGGCGCAAGATGATAGAAATCGCAGATGATTTCGCAGACGACCTCCGGATCCAGCAGCGCCGCGCCCAAAGCGCCGATATCACGCCGGTCGATCTGGCGCATCGCGTTGCCGGTATGGATCGACACCTGGATGCCGTTCCGGACTGCCTGACGCATTTGTTCGTCATCCGCCAGGGTATGACCGGCCCCCGCGACAATCCCGTGTTCCCGCAGCCAATGAATCGTTTCCGCCGCGCCCGGCATTTCCGGTGCCAGCGTCATATACTTGATCTTTCCCCGGGCCGCCTGCCAATACGCCTCGCACTTTTCCACGCTTGGCAGAATGACTTCTTCCCGCGGCGTCGCGTTGTGCTTGTCGGGATTGAAAAACGGCCCTTCCATGTGAATGCCTAAAATCCGCGCCCCGGTTACACCTTCGTCCAACGCCTCCGCGATCGCGCTGAGCATCTCCATTTCATGCGCCTTCCAGCCCGAGGTTGTCGCCAGCGTCGCCGTGACTCCAATCGAAGGCAGAATTTTCGATAAACCCTGAATTTCCGCCTTGTCGATCGTTTTGGCTGACCAGCTGCGATAGCCGTGGCTGTGCAGATCGATGATGCCCGCGAAGATCCGCTGATCCGCAAAGTCCCGGGCGGCCGCGATCTGCGCCGGATTTGGATTTTCGATCAGACCCGCAAACTTCCCGTCCGCGACCTGCAGCACCCCTTCCACCATGCCCTGCTCCGTCAGGATCCGGCGGCTGTAAAATGAAACTGTTTCGTTGCCCAATGTCGTCAACTCCTTTCCCAGTTGAAGAAGCGGCCCAGTTGGAACGAGCCGCTTCGGGTTAACCTTATTATAACAGACCGATCAGCGTTCCGATCAAACCGAACGTAAAGATTGCCAGAATCACCGTATTGACCTTGACGCCCTTGCGGATCGCACCGAAGGCTCCCAGCGTCAATAAGAGCGGCAGAATCTTCGGCATAATCTGATCGAAGACCTCCTGCAGCACCAGCGTTGTTTCACCGATCTGCGCTGTAAACCCAACGTTGAACGTTACCATCGTCGCGATCATCGCGCCGACCGTCGTCAAGCCGATCACCGTCGCCAGCTTGGTCATGTGCTGAATCAGACCGTTTTCATACGAAGTCTGAATAAACTTCGAGCCCAGCTGATAGCCCCAGATCGTGCAGTAATACCGGATGATCAGATGCGGCACGTTGAACAGAAGCAAGAACAGGATCGGGCCGAGAATGCTGCCCTGCTGCGCCAGCGAAATCCCGACGCCCGCCGCAATGACGCGGAAAGTTCCCCAGAAAAACGAGTCCCCGATGCCCGAAAGCGGCCCCATCAGGGAAACCTTGACCGCGTTGATCGTCGAAGGATCCATATCTTTTTTCTCGACGTATTCTTTTTCCATCGACGCGGCCATGCCTAACGAGAACGTGCAGATGTTCGGTGTGATGTTGAAGAATGCGGTATGCCGTTTCAGCGCTTCGACTTGTTCCTGCGGCGTTTTGCAATAGAGCTTGATCGCCGGGAACATCGCTCAGGCAAAGCCCAGCGCCTGCATCTTTTCATAGTTGAACGAGCCTTCCAAAGCGAAGGAGCGCCAGAACAGCTGGTTGATCAGTTTTTTCTCATCGGATTTCATCACGTTACTCATTGAAGAACGCCTCCTCTTCACTTTGGGCATCCGGCTGCGCCGCCATCCGCGGAGTGCGGGATGCGCTGATATCCTGAACGATCATGACGATTCCGATCGTCGCCGCGATGCCGGCAATCGCGATAATCGGCAGATTCAGATAGACTGATAAAATGAAGCCGAAGAACAGGAAGACGCACAGCCGGTTATCCCAAAGCATGTTCATCAATAACGCGAAGCCGACAGCCGGCAGCATCTGGCTGGCCGCGCCCAAGCCGGTGATGATGATCGCCGGGATTTTCTCGACCAGCGCCTGCATCGCTCCGGCTCCAAACTGCAGTGAAACAAACGCGATCAGACCGTACAGCGCGGCATACAGCGCGCAGTGACCGAAATGGAAGCGCGTGATCTTCCCGAAATCGCCCGCTTCGGCGAATTCCTCGACCTTGTGCATCGTCGTCGCACGGAAGAAATAAACGAGATATTTGACCATCTGCTGAAGAATTCCGATCGGAACCGCCAGCGCCAGCGCGATCTCCACGCCCTGGTGCATGCTCATGGCGAAGGCCGTGCCCAGCACCGACCCCATGTTGGAATCCGACGGTGTTGCGCCGCCGATCGACACCACGCCTAAGAAGATCAGTTCCAGCGCTGCGCCCATGATTAACCCTTGTTGTAAATCGCCGAGGATCGCGCCGACCAGCGGAGCCAGAACAATCGGCCGGTTAACCATGACGTTGCCGCCGATATCCCCCGCCGCCTGACCGGCTGCCGCCACCAGGGCGATCAGAAGTGCTTGAACCAGTGTCATAAACAGTCCTCCCTATTTCCGGACGTTTTTCAACGCCTCTTTGACCTGAACCTTGTTGCTCGTCGGGATCATCTGAATTTCAAACGGCAGACCGGCTGCCAGAATTTCTTCGATCGCCGCGATGTCCGCATCGTCGACATAGACTTCCTTGGTCATCATCATCCGGTCCCCTTTGTCGATCCGGCCGCTGTTGCCGATGTTGATCCGTTCGATGACCGACTTGTCTTCAATCTTTTGCAGCAAACGCGCCGCATCGACCGGATTTTTCATCACGACCAGAATGTTCATGCCCGCCGCACGGGGATCGTTGATCAGCTTGGCCGCCTCGTCGATCGTCTTGATCAGCAGCTTCAGATGCTCCGGCACCGCCAGCTTCATCGCTAAGCTCTGGATCGGATCCGTCACCAGCTCATCGTTGGCCACAATGATGCCTTTGATGTTCAGCTGTTTCGTCCACATGAAGACCACCTGTCCATGCAGCAGCCGATCGTCAATCCGCAGCATTTTAATCATTGTCACGCCTCCTTTCTTTTTTATCCTCCGGATCGCTCCGGTGAATTTCCTTGTTGTTTCCCGGTTGTTTCGGCCGCGTCAGAACAGTTCGTCCTCCGTTGGCGGACAAGCCAGGACGGCATTGCCGTAGATCATCCCCTGCCGGGCTTCCGCCAGCGCCGCAGGAATCGCCTGGGCCAGCGGTTCAGGGCTCAGACACAGCTGCAGCACCAGATTCAGATTCATCCCCGCGACGATATGCACGCGCGGATCCTGCGCCAGGGCAAGCAAGGCGTTGTTGACGCTGCCGCCCCACAGATCGGTCAGAATCAGAAATTCGTCGGCGGTCCCTGCCGCCAGCCGTTCTTCGATCTGACGCTTTAAGCAATCGGGATGACTGCCGGGCAATAAGGCCAGCGTGCTCAGATGCGGATCATCGCCGATGATCATCCGCGCGGTATCCGCCATGCCCGATGCCAGCGCGCCGTGCGAAGCCAGAATGATTTCTCTCATCATTTTTCCTCCTGAAAGTTAAACCCCTGAAGGGTCCTGTCGGTCGTTTTCGATATAGTCGTAGAGATAGGAAATCTCGTCGATCGGAACGCTGACGTTGTAATTTTTAAGCAGCGGTGCGAAGCTGGCGTTGACCTGTTCGATGAAATCGCGGTGAGCCTGGACAAACGGCGTCAGATCCGCCAGCGATTCGATCGCCGTGCGGGTCACTAACCGTTCGATAAGAAAGCTGACATGAATATAGATGCCGACTAGCGTCCGGCTTTGAAAGCGCCGGTTCATCTGCCGCTGCAGCGCGCTGACCGCTTCGTATACACAATCCAACAGACGCGCGGGATTGAGAATCGTCAAATTTTCCATCAAGCTCTGCAGTGAGAAGTTCTTTAACAGCTGCTGCTGAAACAATTCCAGCTCCGCCGCGTCCAGCTCACCTTCCAAGGCCTGATTGAGCGGCTCCATTGAGCGGAAGCTGACGATATCCTCCAGCGCCATCGTATTGACGTTTTCCGGATGAAAACCTAACGGCCCGATCAGAATCAGAACCTCGTAGCGGTCGAATAAGACCTGCCGTTCTTGCGGTGACTGCAGCGTCGCGTAATCGGCTTCAATAAACCGGATATTTAATGGACGGGGCAGCGACCGGGCGAACAGCTCCGCCAGCTTGCCGCTGATCTTCACCGAAATATCGCTGGTAAAGAGAATCGCCCGTTCTTTTTGCTTGCGCGCCAGAATCCGGTACCGGCATTGATAACTCTCGCACGCTGATTTCAAAATCGTTTCCAGCGGTTCGCACCGACTTAAGCGCATTCCGATATCCAGCGCGAGTCCGGTTGAGATGTTGTTGATCACGCCGACTTCCATCGGACAGTCAAGATGCTCAGCAATTCCTTCCAGTGATCCCATATCGACCAACAGGATCATCGAGCGGAGGTAAGAATGGAAGCGGATAAACTCGTTCAGTTTTTTCTCGATCTCGCCGACCTCCGTATCTAACGGCATATCCAGCGCGTCGAAAATTCGTTTTCCCAGCAGCTGGTTCGCCGCGTCCGCGATGCTGGACGCCGTCGAATAGCCGTGGCTGATGATGATGCCGCAGTTTTGCCGGCGTATCGGCTCCTGGTTATAAAAGCGGATGTTGAGCGTCAGAAAGATCGTGTTTAACGGCTGGGAACGCAATTCAAGCGATCCGCATATTTTCTCAGTCAGCGACTCCGCTAACGCCGTTGCCTCCGGAAGCTGCTGACGCAAGGTGTTCAGGCAGCCCTGAATCGCTTCCTGCCGCTGACTTTCCCAGACGGCCAGACTGGAATGAATTCGCGCCAGTGCGCACGTCATCCGGGCCAGCACAAAGCTGCAGTTCGGCGGCAGCGTCAGCCGCTGATCCAGATCCAGCGTTTCCAGTTCACGGCGGATCTGAGCTTCGATGACGACCAGCCGGCTGTCCTCCTCCTTGGTTGAAAAGATAATCGTGTCGTAATATTCCCGCATCCGCGTCAGTCCCTGCTCCAGAAACTGGGCGAAGACGCGGTGTTCGTTATAATAGTGCCGGTGACTTTCCAGCAGATGATCGAACAGCTTTAAAATCTGATCGCTGCCATCCTGACGGCGGAATTGTTCGATCGGCAATGGCGTTGACTCCGACGGCTTGCGGACTTGGCTTAACGGTAAGCGGCCCAGCAGCTCCGGCGGCAGATCCATCGCTTTTAACACGATGACCGGCTCTTGCGGATGTTGAGAATAGGCGGCCGCGCACATCGTTTTTAAACCATTATTCAGCTCCGCTAAATTCAGTCCCGGAAGATCGGCGCACAGCGCTCCAAACAGCCGCGCGGACATTTTAATCTCCCGGTTCAGCTTACGTTGTTCCTTCAAAAGCAGCTGGATCACCAGTTCTTCCCGTTCCTGGACCGGACGGCGGGAAAAAGCGGGAACCTGGCAGTGAACCGGGATGCTGAGCAGCAGCTCAGGCTGCAGCGCCTGCGCAGACCGGCTGGCCAACGATAGAATAAAGCGGGCGTTATTCGTCAAGACCGGCTGCGTTTGGCGAGCCCGGGTATAGGTGCCCGAGCGGATCAATTCAGCCAGCTTCAGCTGACATTCCGCACTCAGCTGATCGGCTTCCGTCAGGTATATGACACCATCTCCGGCTTTTTCAATCAAGCCCGAGCGCACCGTGCCCTCCTGTTCCTCGCCGAACAGCTCGGCAAGCTGGCGTTCAGGAGTCATTTCCGCACTGACGCTCCAGCGCACAAACCGGGCGGCGGCCGAATTCAGATGTTGATCCGTGAGAAATTCAAACGCCGACTGTGCGAGAAACCGCCGTCCGCTGCCGCGTTCGCCTTCCAGAAGCACCGCCAGACCGCTGGGGTATTGCATGGCCGACTTGAGCTGCGCGATGCAGCCGGCCAAAGAGCCGTCGGCTCCGACTACTTTTTCAAAGTTTTGCACCTGGTACGGTTTCCGGGAAAGTGCCTGAACCAGATCGGCGACATTGAAATATTCCTCGTCGATCAACGTCACCTGATATTTTGTTTCCAGCTCCTGCCTCGCCAGATAGTAAACCGGACGGGAGCTGATTTTGACGCACGCGTTTTCCTTGCACAGCTCGTTGAGATACTGACTCGCCAAGGTGCGCGACAGATTCAGCTGTGCGGCGATATTCCGGGTCGTCAACCGTTCCAGCTGCGTCAAACCGTAAATCCGGGTCTGGTTTTTCAGCCAGATGAGAATTTCCTCTTTTGTTTTATTCATCCCATTCACCTCGTTCTGATCGGCTGATGGCTTCATTATAGGATATTCACCCGATTTGTCTTTACATTCATCAAGTTTCAACACTGACTGCCTAAATTCAGATCATTTTGGCACTGTCAGCGACACGTTTCATCAGTGACGAATAGCTCAGATTGGTGACGACAACGCTTCATCTCCATGAAAGCTCAGCCTTTTTTCATTTCCATTGTATGTGAATCTCCCCCGCTCTGTCGCTGTGCGGCCTGAGTTTAACATTTGAAAAAAACTGGTTGCCATGACGGATTCACCAGTTTTCAATCAATCTCAGCTTAATTAAGTTTATGATCTCCGAAAAATAAAAAAACTGAAATCGGCCTTCAGCTTCAGCCTGATTTCAGTTTTTAAAATAATCAACAGAGCTATTCATTATCCTTTTTCAGCGGCGCAGTCATACTGACTCACTATTTCAGAATGAAACAAAATGAATTCCGAGAAACGCCTCTGCCAAAGCAAGATTTCAGCGGTGTCTCATTGTAACTGAGCTATGAACCGCGGATTAACCGTTGCTTCCTGATGATGATCGAATACGCATACGCCGTTCACATAGGTCTGGATCAGACGATCCTCGTCATCCAGAATGATGAAATCAGCGTCCATTCCCGGAAGCAGCTTCCCTTTCGTCGTTAAACCAAATAATGCCGCAGGATTCTCAGACGTCATTTTTAAAATTTCAGGAATTGATTTGTGGAGTTTTCGATAACAATTGCGAACCCCCTGAAGCATATTGGTTACACTTCCTGCTAAAACGCCATCGTCAAGCACGAGCTTGCCTTCATCCGTCACAGTATAATGCCGCCCCTTTTCATGGTAATTTCCTCGCGGGAGTCCGGACAGAGATTCTGAATCGGAAATCATGATAAACTTCCCCATCCCTCCTTTTTTAATTCTGAACATCATTTCCAATACTTCCTGCGATACATGCACAAAGTCGCAGATGATCTCGTTATACAAAGCCTCTGAAAGCAATGCAGCGCCAAAAGCTCCGCCATCCCGGCGGTCAATCGGAGACATCGCATTCCCCGTATGCGTTGATGTCGATAAGCCTAAAACAATCCCTTGGTTATACTCTTCAAAGGTAGCGGTCGTATGACCTCCGGATAACAGAATATGATGATTCTGACATTCACGCATCAAACTTCCTTCAGGATCCATTTCAGGCGAGATGGTCATATACTTCAAATGTCCGCCGGCTGCAGAAATATAAGAACGGAGTTTATCGACAGAGGGCTCACATAATTGACTCAGTGCGAAACCGCCTTTTTTTGCCGGATTCAGAAAAGGCCCTTCCATATGGATTCCAAAGATCTGCGCCTCATCCTTAATCTCCGTCCGCCTCTGTTCATCAATAACGCTTGCCAAAGCAGAAAGATTCTCATACTCCTTATCAAAATGTTCGCCGGCTGTTGGAAAAAATCCAGTAACCCCGATTGAGGTCATTGCCCTGGCTAAACCATGCAATTCTTCAGGATCCGCAGACTGAGCGGAATAACCCAAATAACCATGCGTATGAATGTCAATCAGTCCCGGCAAAATCTTATTTTGCTTGAAATGATCTTCGCCTGACTGTAAATCTGGATAGAGGCCAACAATTTTTCCGTCCTTGATTTCCAGCGTTCCCTTTACCGCTCCCTGGGGCGTCCAGATTTCATAATTTTCAAATTTCATAAATCATTTTCCTTACAACAGACCGATGAAAGTACCTAACAATCCGATAACAAAGATCGCGATGATAATGGTATTCACCTTGATTCCTTTTCGGATCGCATAGAAGACGGCCATCGTTAAAGATAGCGGCAGTAAATTCGGCATGATTTGATCGAAGATCTCCTGAACTACCAATTCCATTTCGCCAATTTGAACGGTCAGACCGATATTAAAACTGACCATCGTAGCGATCATGGCGCCTACCGTCGTCAACCCGATGACGGTTGCCAGCTTGGTCATATGATGAATCAGACCATTTTCATAGGATGTCTGAATAAACTTAGACCCCAAGACGTAACCCCAAACTGTGCAATAGTAGCGCAGCACTAAATGCGGCACATTAAACAGAATTAAGAACAGAATCGGTCCTAAGACATTGCCCTGCTGAGCTAGCGAGATGCCCACACCCGCCGCGATAACGCGGAATGTTCCCCAGAAAAAGGAATCGCCGATTCCGGAGAGCGGCCCCATCAAAGAAACCTTAATCGCATTGATTGCAGCGGGATCCATCGCTTTTTTCTCAGCGGCCTCTTTTTCCATGGAAGCTGCCATACCGAGTAAAAATGTACTGATATGCGGAGTGACATTGAAAAAAGCGGTGTGTCTTTTTAAGGCTTCCACTTGTTCCTCCTGGGTGCCGCAGAATTCATGAATAGCAGGGAACATCGCCCAGGCAAATCCTAAAGCTTGCATTTTTTCAAAGTTAAACGAACATTCCAAAGCAAATGAACGGTAAAATAACTGACGGGTTAGCTTCTTCTCCTGCGGAGTGATTTCAAATTTACTCATTAAAGAATTCCTCCTCTGCCTGATCCTGCCCCTGCGGCAAACTGATTTCCGGTAGTTTACGGTTATGATTCATATCCTGCGCCACCAGCAGAACGCCGATCGTTAAAGCAATGCCGGCGATCGCAATGATTGGCAGATTGAGATAAGTCGCCAGAATAAAGCCAAAGAACAACAAAACACAGAGCCGATTATCCCAAAGCATGTTCATCAGCAGCGCAAATCCGACGGCCGGAAGCATCATACTTGCCGCATCCAGCCCATCCAATATAACCTGAGGAATCTGATCGACAAGATTCCGCATCAATTCAACGCCGAATTGCAAGGAAGCAAAGGCGATGAAACCATAAATAATCGCAAAAATAAGAATGCTTCCAAAATGCAGCCGTGTAATCTTATTGAATTGCCCCTGTTCAGCATAAACCTCGACTTTCGACATCTGGGTAGCACGGATGAAATAAACTAGATACTGTACCATTTGCATTAATAACCCGATCGGTACCGCCAGCGCTAAAGCGATTTCCACGCCTTGATTCATACTGATCGCAAACGCTGTCCCTAATATGGAGCCCATCGTTGAATCCGAAGGTGTTGATCCGCCGATTGAAACAACACCTAAGAAAATCAATTCCAAAGCAGCTCCCATAATTAACCCTTCATACAAATCACCGAGAATAAACCCCACGATCGGCGCTAAGACAATCGGCCGGTTTAACATCAGCCCGCAGCCGCTTTCAGTTACTAATAATCCGCCAAAAGCAACGAATCCAATCAAAATAGCCTGGAATAGTGTCATTGTTTCTCCTCCTCACTTCTTGATGCTTCTTAAAGCATCTTTAACATTGACTTTGTTGTTTGTTGGAATCATCTGGATATCAAACGGCAGTTCATAGCTCAGAATTTCCTGAATCGCTTCAATATCGGTTTCATCGACATAGACTTCCCGGGTCATCATCTCTTTGTTTCCCTTGT
>NZ_GG657561.1:159150-163971 GCF_000157995.1 Holdemania filiformis DSM 12042 | reverse complement strand
CAATCCGACCGCTGTTTCCAATATTAATTCGCTCGATCAAGGTTTTATCCGGCAGTAATCGAAGCAATCTCGCCGCGTCGGCCGGGCTTTTCATCACCAGCAGAATGTTCATTTTAGCGGAACGTGGATCCTGAATCAGCCGGGAGGCTTCTTCAATGGATTTGATCAACAGTTTAATTTGTTCAGGCACCGCTAATTTCATGGCCAGACTCTGAATCGGATCCTGGACCAGCTCATCGTTGGCCACGATAATCCCTTTGATGTTAAGCTGTTTCGTCCACATGAATACGACTTGTCCATGCAGCAGCCGATCGTCAATCCGCAGCATTTTGATCATACATTTCCCTCCTTTCCCATATGAAGTTCACTGGAGAACATCCAGTTCATTCCTTTTTAAAACCAGGATTCCTCTTGCGGTATCTCGTTTAATTTAGCATTGCCGTAAACCATTGACTTCTGCGCTTCATTCAGGATGGATTCGATAGTCATGCCGCCGGTTTCCACATCGCTCAAGCACAGCTGCAAGACTAAATTCAGATTCATCCCGGCAATCAAATGAACATTGGCGTCCGCACAGAGAGGAAGCAAAGCGGTATTGACGCTGCCTCCCCAAAGGTCGGTAAGAATAACCGTTAATTCGCCAGGCCAGGTTTTGATCATTCCTTCTACTTTTGCTTTGAGCAGTTCCGGCTGCATTCCCGAAACCAGGGACAACGGAATCAGCTCTGTCTGATCTCCAATGATCATTCTGGCCGTATCGGCCATGCCTTCGGCTAACCGGCCATGTGAAGCTAAAATCAATCTTTTCATTCTGCCTCTCCTTCCAAATCTTTTTTATTAAAGGCTTCATCATTCGCGATATAATCATACAAATAAGATATTTCATCAATCGGAACGGTAACGTTATAGCTTTTCAATATCCGTTGGAAACTGATATGAACTTGATCAATAAAATCCTGATGTTCTTTTTGAAAACGTGTTAAATCCGCCTGGGACTCAATCGCAGTTCTTGTCACCAGCCGCTCAATGAGAAAACTGACATGGATGTAAATTCCCACAAGTGTACGGCTTTGAAACCGGCAATGACGCTGCCGTTGAAGCTCGCTGACAGCCTCATAAACTGAATCCAGCAAAGGTGAAGGATTGAGAATCGTGAGGTTTTCCATCAGACTTTGCAAAGAAAAATTCTTTAATAACTGCTGATGAAATTGATCCAGTTCCTCGTCGTTCAATTCATCCTGAAAGGCTTCGGATAAGGGCTGCAGGTTTCTGAAGCCTACAATATCTTCTAAAGTCACTGAATTAACGCCTTCCAGTTTCAAGCCTAACGGTTTGATTAAGAGGACGACATGATATTGCTGAAAGCAATCGTCATTTTCCAATGTCGTCTTCAGTCTTGAATATTCGACCTCAATAAATTTGATATTGACCGGGCGCGGCAAAGAGCTGCGGAACAGTTCTGCCAATTTTCCGCTGACGCGGATTGAGATATCATTTGTGAATATAATAGCTTTAGGTTTTTCTGTTTGCCGCAGCAGCCGGTAATGGCACTGATGGCTTTGACAAGCGGCGACGAGAATCGTTTCCAGTTCTTCATTTTGTTTAATCCGATTCCCGACATCCAGTGCTAATCCTGTTGATATATTGTTAATAATTCCAATATCCATCTTTGAATTTAAGTGCTGGGCCATCGCTTCCAGTGAGCCCATGTCGACAAGAACTAACATTCCTTGATAATAAGAATGCATCTGCAGGAACATATCCAATTGCTTTTCAATCGCGGCTACTTCAGTATCCAGCGGCATGTCAATGGCATCAAAGACTTGACTTTGCAATAACTGATTCGCGGCATCCGCTATACTGGAAGCCGTAGAATAACCGTGACTGATTATAATTCCGCATAACTGCCGGCCTTTTTCCTGCTGGTTATAAAAACAGATATTCAATGTGAGAAAAATAATATTCAGCGGTTGTGTTTTGATTTCCAATGTAGCGCATAGCCGGGAAATCAATTCGTCGGCAAGTGAGAACGCCTGCGGCAGTTCCTGTTTCAGGGAATTCAGACAAGACTGAATCGAATCTTTCTGTTCGCTCTCCCAAACAGAAGCACTGGTATTCATTTGATTAAGAGAATAAATTATTCTTGCTAAAACAAAACTGCAGTTTAAAGGCAAGGTTAGTCTGGAATTGTCTTTCGTTTGATCGATCAACATTTGAATCATATTTTCTATCGAACTGATCCGCGGATTCTCTTCTTTTTGTTCAAAAACAATCATGTCATAATATTTCCGCATGATCTCCAACCCATCTTTCAGAAAAGAGTTGAAATGATGATGATTAAAAAAGTAATCCCGATGCGCTTCCAGCAACAGATCAAACAGATCGAAAATCTGATGATGATCATTCTCAGGAACTAATTCGTTGATCGTTAAATAGACAAATTCCTCTTTCAAGCCTTTCCATTCTAACGGGATTTTCGATAACAAAGGTTCCGGCAAATAAACCCGCTTCAAGTTCAGGCTTTGCGTCTTCTCCTGTTCCAAAAAAGCATTGGCACACATCGTCCGAATACAGTTTTTTAATTCATGAATATTCAGCCCGAGCGTATTGCTTCCTAACAAAGTAAATAAAGATTGCGAGAGTCGTATTTCGCAGTTTAATCTTTTTTGTTCCTGATTCAGGAGTACTCTTACCAATTGTTCCCGTTCTTCAGCAGGACGTTTCATTAACGGCGGAATGCTGCAATGAACAGGAATACTCAATCGTAAATCTTGTCCTAAACACTCTAATGAAGGCGTATCCATCCCAATGATTATCCGCATTTGACTGCTGATGGGATGATCCGAATCTCCCATGCGGGTAAACTGCCCTGTGTTGATATAACCGGCGATCCTCTGCTGACATTCCAAGCTCATTTTGTCGGCCTGTGAAAGATAAAGAAGACCGTTTTGACATTTTTCAATAAAGCCTGTTTGTTTTTTAACCGAGCTGTGAATTCCAAAAATATCTTCCAGCATTTTATCTGAGGTTTGTTCTGAATTAAATTGATATGCGATAAAACAAGCTTTATCCGTTACGCGATCTTGATTTTTTAAGAATTCAAAAGCAAGCCGGGCTAGAAATGTTTTTCCGCTGCCTTTTTCACCCTGGAGAATCACGGGCAATCCATGCGGATAAAGCATCGCAGCTTTTAGCTGTGAAATACAGTAGCTCAGCGAACCCTCCCCGCCCACCGCATTAAAAAAATCCTGCGGCTCTTTCTGCTTCTGTTTTAACGCTTCAATTAAATCCGGCATATTGTAATATTCGTTATAGGTTAACGTCACATTATACTTTTTCTCTAACTGTGTTCTATCAAAATAATATACAGGTCTGGAGTTAATTTTTATACATTGTCCCTGTTTACACAGTTCATTCAAATACTGGCTGGCTAAAGAACGGCTGATATTTAAAGTTTTGGCAATATTGCCGGTGGACATCGCTTTTAAAAAGTCAACGCCATGACGGCAGGTTAGATCTTCTACGATTTTCTGAATTTCTTTCTGCGTTTTTTTCATGACTCACCACAGCTCTCTAAGGTTGACTTCTGTCTTCATTATAAGCATTGGAGCAAAATTGTCTGAAACACCAAAGAACCTAAACACTGTCCTGCAGTTTTCATTCATTTTCAACACTATAAATCCATTTTAACAATGCAATTCTCTATGTTATTCATTACTGAAAATCTTACATAGACTATAAACAAATTAAAGTCACCCATGTCATGATACTGCTTGAACTCGAATTAATCTATATCTCAATAAGTTTGGCAATTATTGCCTATTTCAAGATTTCAAAAAAAACTGCTAAGCTTATGCTTAACAGTCTGCCTGACGCAGATAGGCGATCGCGCTGACGCCCGGCCCGGTATGCGTGCCGATTACGCTGCCGACGCCGCACACCTGCGAACTGACGATTGCTTTTTCTTCTAAGAAGGCGATCAGGTCGCTAACCGCTTCGCGGTTTCCCGTATAGCCAAAGATCGGTTCAAATTGAGGATCCGGCATCCCCAGCTTTTCCATCTGCTGCCAAAACAGCTGCAGCGTCGCTTTCTTGCCGCGGGCTTTGCCTAAAACGCTCAGCTTGCCCTCCTCCAAGGTGATCATCGGATGAATCCCTAACAGCGAACCCGCGAATCCGGCTGCCTTGGATAACCGACCGCCTTTTACCAGGAATTCCAGCGTGTCCACAGCCGCCAGAACGACGATGCGCGATTTCAGCTGATCTAACTGCGCCGCGATCTGCCTGGCGGACTGGCCGGCATCACGCAGTCGGATTGCTTCGCGCAGAAGCAGTTGCGTACCGATCGTCGCCGATAAACCGTCAACGATATAAATCGGTTCGTATTCACAATAATCCTTCGCCAGCTGCGCCGATTGACAGGTTCCGCTTAACTGGCTGGACAACGTCAGAACGAGGATCTCCTCGCCCGCCGCTTTCGCTTTCTCATATTCCGTCAGGAAATCGTTCGGCGAGGGCTGCGAAGTTGTCGGAAGCTGACCGCTGCCCGTCAGTTTGGCATAAAATTCTTCGATGTTCAAATCAATGCCGTCGCGGTATTCGTCATGGCCGAACAGCACCTTCAGCGCAACTACGCTTATCTTGAGCTGGCGGGCAGTCTCCGGGGTCACATCGGTTGTGGAATCAGTGATAATACGAACTGTCATATCGTGTCTCCTCCTTGAGATAGTTTGAATATCAATATAAAAATCTAACCCATTATAACAGCGCATTCTCCCCTTGACAACCCTTTTTCGCAAAATAAAAACGGCATTTCAAACG
>NZ_GG657561.1:146592-156664 GCF_000157995.1 Holdemania filiformis DSM 12042 | reverse complement strand
CAATTGCTTGAATGAAAGCCGTATCATTTAAAATTCAGTCTCAAACAGCTCGAGGATTTCCTCGCGGCTCATTGCGGCGATCGAACCGTCGGAGCCTTCGATGACCGATTGCGACAGCTGCTGCTTCTGCTGCTGAAGCTTGCTGATCTTTTCCTCAACCGTGCCTTCGACGATCAGCTTGACAACCTGGACGTTGCGCGTCTGACCGATTCGGTAAGCGCGGTCGGTCGCCTGATTCTCCGCCGACAGATTCCACCATGGATCGTAATGAATGACGATCTCCGCGCCGGTCAGATTCAATCCCGTACCGCCGGCTTTCAGCGAGATCAGAAAGACCGGCGTCTTATCGCGGTTGAAGCTTTCCATTAAATCAAAACGCTGCTGCTTCGGCGTCGCGCCGGTCAGCAGGTAGGTTCCGATCCCGCGCTTCTCGCATTCTCCCCGCAGCTTGTCCAGAATCGTTGTGAACTGGGAGAAGACCAGAATCTTCTTGCCTGACTCCACCGCGTTTTCAATCAGTTCCATGCAGGCAGTCAGCTTGCTCCGCTCGCCCCCGTAACCGTCAAACACCAGCCCCGGGTCGCAGCAGATCTGCCGCAGCCGCGTCAGCATCGCCAAAATCATGATCTTGGAGCTGCCGGCGTTGGTTTGCTGATCCAGCGTCTGCGTCAACTGCGTCTGGATCTGCTGCAGCGACGCCTGATAGAGCTTCTTTTCCGCTTCGCTGAACTCGATCTGCAGCACGCTTTCCGTCTTTTCCGGCAATTCCTTCAAGACGTCCTGTTTCACGCGCCGCAGGATGAACGGCGATACCAGCTTCTTTAATAACGTCAGCCGTTCTTCGTCGTCATACCGCACAATCGGCAGCTCGTAGTTTTCCTTAAACTGTGCATAGCTGAACAAATAGCCCGGCATTAAGAAATCGAAGATCGACCACAGCTCGGCTAATGAATTCTCAATCGGTGTACCGGTCAGGGCAAAGCGGTGGCGGGCCTGAATCTGCTTGACAGCCTGGGCGCTCTTGGTCCGCTGATTCTTGATCGCCTGCGCCTCATCGAGCACCAGATACTGAAAGGCCAGCGGCTGGTACAACGCCTCGTCGCGCTTGACGTAGTCGTAAGACGTGATGAGGACGTCAAAGTCGTCCGCCGCAGCCAGCGTATCCTGACGTTCTTTCAGCGTGCCGTGAACGCAGCCGCATTTCAGCTGCGGCGCGAAGCGGCGGATTTCCGCCTGCCAGTTGAGGATCAGCGAAGCCGGAGTGACGACCAGACTGCAGCCGCCTTCCCCCTGCAGCCGCGCATCCTCCAGCACGGCGATCATCTGCAGCGTCTTGCCGATGCCCATATCATCGGCCAGAATCCCGCCGAAGCCGTAGTGAGCGATCGTTTTCAGCCAGCGGAAGCCTTCCTTTTGATAGGTGCGCAGGATCTTGCGCATGGACGGCGGCACGTCGAATTTGCTTTCCTCAATATTTTTAAAGTCGCGGATCATCGTTTTGAACTCCTGATCCCGCTCGACCTTGATCTCCGGCGTACTCATCAGCCGTTCGTTCAGCGCCAGCGCCCGGTAGTTTTCCAGCGTCACCGGCCCGGCGCCCAGCTGCTTCGGATCGACCTGCAGCGCATCCAGCATCGCCAGCACTTCTTCGGTTTCACCCTCGCCGATCGCGAAGTAATCGCCGTTTTTCAAGCGCACATATTTTTTCTTCTGCTGATAGCCGCGGAAAATTTCTTCCAGCTCCTGCGGCGTCAGCTGCGGACTGTCAAGCTGCAGCTCCAGCAGGCCGGAGGTCAGCCGCACGCCGACGGAGAACGAAGCCCGCGAACGAATCTGAACATTTTTCAACGATTCGCAGATATAGACCTCCGCCAGATCCATCAGCTTGCCTACCCCTTCCGCCAGGAAGCTGAATTCCTTGGTTTCGTTTTTCTCAATCCAGGCGATCTGGGTCAGCGTGTCAATCCGCGTCACATACTGCCGGATAATCGCGCGCACTTTCTGTTCCTTGCGCAGGTTGCGGTTATCACGGTTGGTCAGCGTATCGAAGCCGATGTATTCGTTAGCGCCGTAACAGAAGCGGATCGTAATCATGATCGTGTGCGCCGTCGGCTCATCGATATACACCCGTGTGACCAGCGGATCCAGCCGGACCGGCAGCTCGTCCATGCCCACCACCGGAATCAGCTCGCTGACCGGCTGCAGGACGTTGTAATAGAAATTCTTGATCTGTTCGTGACTGACGAGCAGCTTGCTGCCCTTCTGCAGCCGTTTCAATAAGGGTCCGCACAGGATCCGGTACCGCGGAAGCAGCCGGATCAGCGTGCCGCCGACATAGACATAATCCGCCTCATTGCTGGCCAGATAGCGGTATTCGTGCGGCGTGACCGTAAGCTGGTAGTCCTGTCCCTGCCCTTCGACTTGAAGCGTAAACTGCGGATTTTCCTCGATCATCACCATTGGCCGGCCATCCGCCATCATCACCGGATGATTCAGAAACAGCTCGTAAAAATCATCGACACTGCCGCCGGTCAGCTTGACATAGCGCGCTCCGGTATCAAAATTGGTCTGGGTCGGATAGTTGCGGCGGATAAAGCGCAGGATTTTCTGCGAAACTTCATCGAACGACTCCGGAACATGCAGAAACTGCAGTTCCTTGCCATAGCTGACAATCGCCGCCTCGTTCATCCGCGTCATAAATTCGCCAAGATTTTTCAAAATGTATTTTTTCTTGCGGCCGATCCGGAAACTGACCAGCAGCTCGGAATTGGAGAACATGACCTCCGGCTGCAATGCGACCGGATCGTTCTGCAGCATCACCGGATCGTCCAGCACCGCGGAATTGACATACGCCTCAATCAGCTGGTCGCTTTGCGAAAACATCTGCCGGCGGCGCATCTGCTGGATATAGTCGGCGGCGTTCTCCCGGTAATAAAAAGGAAAATGGTCAATCGTCCGTTCTTTCAAAAACATCAAAACCGCGCCGATGTGGGCGCAGGCTTTTTCATCGTGGACACAGTACGGACATTCGCAGGAAAAATGAAGCAGCTCGCCGGTCACGGAATGCAGCGACAGCTTAACATGCTGCAGATACGGATAAACGACCGCTTCGATCTCGATCAGCTGCAGCGTTTTATATTCGACGGCCGACAGCGACTGGATGATCGAGCGTTCCTGATGATAACGCCGTGCCAGATTCCACGTCCGCTCATCAAAATAGGTACTCAGATTCGTTTCGTCCAGAATCATTGGCACCGATTCCTCCTTTCCGATTGTTCCATCAGAAAAAGCCCCGCGACGGGCTTTTATTCTGATTTCAGTTCCCGGGCCATCAACAGCTTGATCGCCTGGGACGGCTTTTCGCCTTCGTACAGCACGCGGTAGACCTGTTCGGTGATCGGCATGCTGATGTGTTTTTTTATTGATTCTTCATAGATGACCTTGGCCGCTTTCACGCCCTCGACCGTCTTCTTATTAGTTTTCCAGAAAATCTCCGCGCTGTCCTGGCGGCCGATCTGCACGCCGGCCTGGAAATTGCGGGAATGCGGAGACGTGCAGGTAACGATCAGATCGCCGACCCCGGTTAATCCCAGATAAGTTTCGGCGCGTCCGCCCTGCGCAATGCCGTAGCGGGACATTTCCGCCAGACCGCGGGTCATCAGCGCCGCCCGGGCATTGTCGCCTTCGCCCAGTCCGGTGATGATGCCGCTGGCAATTGCCATGATGTTTTTGATCGCCACGCCGGTTTCCGAACCGATCACGTCGGTTCCGCGGTAAACGCGGAAATAATCGTTGGAGAACAGCTCCTGAATCTGCTTGGCCGACGCTTCGTTTTCACAGACCGCGTTGACCGAGGTCAGCTTGCGGAGAATGACCTCTTCCGCGTGCGAGGGACCGATCAGAGAAACGACGTCCGTCAGCGTTTCCGGCGTGAAGCATTCCTTGATCACTTCGCTGAGCCGCTGATGCGTCGTCGGATGGAATCCCTTGGCGACGTTGATCACAATCACCGGATGATCCAGGACGGCGGCGGCCTGGCGGCTGACTTCTTCTATCGCCCCGGTCGGCACCGCGAGAAGCAGGATATCGGCGGTTTTGACCGTATCGAAATCCAGCGTCGCTTCAATGGCCGGATTGACCAGCACCTCCGGAAAGTATTTCGTGTTGCGGTGGAGCTTCAGGTCGGCGATTTCTTCAGGACTCTTGCCCCAGACGACGACCTCATGATGATTATCCGCCAGCACCTGCGCCAGCGCCGTACCCCAGCTTCCGCTGCCCAATACGCAAATTTTCATCCTTTGCCTCCTCTATTCCTTACTGCGGGCGATGATCCGGATCGGCGATCCGTCGAAACCAAACGCCTCCCGCAGACGGTTTTCAATATAACGGCGGTACGAAAAGTGCAGCAGCTGCGGATCGTTGACGAACAGCACGAACGTCGGCGGCGCAACCGCCACCTGCGAAGCGTACAAAATCTTGAGCCGCTGGCCGTTGTGCGTCGGCGCCGGCGTGGTCAGCTGAGCGTCCATCACGACTTCGTTGAGCACGTTGGTCGCGATCCGCAGCTGGGAATAATGGTAGACGTCGTCGATCATCGGCAGCAGCGTATTGACGCGCTGATGGGTTTTCGCCGAGACGAACAGCACCGGAGCGTAACTCAGATACACAAACTGCGCGCGGATCTGTTCCGTCACCCGGTTCATCGTCTTTTCGTCCTTTTCCACGGCATCCCACTTGTTATAAACGATAATGATCGGTTTGCCGGCTTCATGCGCATACCCGGCGACATGCTTGTCCTGTTCGCGGATGCCGCTTTCCCCGTCGATCACAAACAACACGACGTCGCAGCGTTCAATCGCACTCATCGCACGCAGCACCGAGTATTTTTCAATGTTTTCATAGACCTTGCCGCGCTTGCGGATACCCGCCGTATCGACAACAACATACTGCTTGCCGTCATGTTCAAACGGAGTATCGACCGCATCACGGGTCGTGCCCTCAATATCCGAAACAATAACGCGTTCTTCTTTTAACAGCGCGTTGACCAGACTGGACTTGCCGACATTCGGCCGGCCGATGATCGCGAAACGGATGCCTTCCAGCTCCGGCTGCTGCTTTTCGGGAAATGCCCCGACCAAGGCGTCCATGACGTCGCCGATACCGATGCCGTGCGATCCGCTGACCGCGATCGGTTCCGATAACCCCAGCGCGTAGAACTCGTAAATATTTCCCTGCAGCGTCGCGTCGTCAATTTTATTGACGGCCAGAACGACCGGTTTGCCGCTGCGCCGCAGCATCCGCGCGATGAACTCATCGTCGCCGGTCACGCCGTCGCGGCCGTTGACGACAAACAAAATAACGTCGGCTTCCTCGATCGCAATTTCCACCTGCGCTTTAATTTCTTCCTGGAACGGCTGGTTTTCCAGCTGAATTCCGCCAGTGTCAATAAGACGGAAATCCTGCGTCAGCCACGTTCCCTTTCCGTAAATCCGGTCCCGGGTCACGCCCGGAGTATCCTCGACGATGGAAACCCGTTCGCCCAGGATCCGATTAAAAATCGTTGACTTTCCGACATTCGGACGGCCAACGATGGCAACCACACCTTTAATCATGGTTTCCCTCCTTACTCTTTTGCGCCATGATCTGCTTGATCGTGGCAACGACCTCGTCGATCGTCATATCCGAGGTATCGACGCGGATCGCGTCTTCCGCCTGCCGCAGCGGTGAATGAACCCGTTCCATGTCCTGCCGGTCGCGCTGTGCGATTTCCGCGACGAGCTGATCATAGTCTGAGCTGATTCCCTTCTGCTGATTCTCAAGAAACCGCCGTTTCGCGCGGGCCTGGGGGGAAGCGGTCAAAAAGATCTTTACTTCCGCCGCTGGCAAAACAACCGTTCCGATATCCCGGCCGTCCATCACGACGCCTTTGTCCGCCGCCATTTTCTGCTGCCGCTCGACCAGTTTCTGACGCACTGTTTTCAGTGAAGAAACCCGGGACGCCGCCATCGACACGGCGTTGGAACGAATTTCGTCCCGCATTTCCACGCCATCCAAAAACACCTGTCCCTGCGGGGTCAGACGGATTTCAGTCCGGTCGATCATCGCGCCCAGCGCCGCTTCCTCATCCAGCGCCAGCTTTTCATTCAGCGCTTTATAGGCGATGCAGCGGTACATCGCCCCGGTATCTAAATGGATATAACCACATTCGTGAGCCAGCCGCCGGGCAATCGTACTTTTCCCCGCGGCGCTCGGCCCATCGATCGCAATGTTCAATTTCATTAAATAATTCCTTTCTGAAGCAGGATCCAGTAGACGACGATCCCCAGAACCACTAACAGTGCCAGGATCAGCAGAACCAGAATGAAGTTTAACAAACGATTCGTATAGGATACGGAATCGTTCATGTCGTTCAGCTCGTCTTCATAATCGTCCATCTGCGCCCGCAGCTGAACGGTTTCACTCATCAGCTTTTCCCGCAGTTCTTTTTCTTCCTGCATGTGGGAACGAAGCTTGCCGAAGAAACGGTGCGGCTGGGTTTCCTCATCCTCCCAATCCTCGTCTTCCTCGTCCTGATCTTCTTCCTCCTCGTCGTCATCCTCGTCGCGGCGACGGCCGAACAGCTTCCAACGCGGCTTTTTCGTTTCTTCTTCGTCCTCGTCGTCCCATTCGTCATCGTCTTCCTCGTCGTCTTCGTCGTCGACAATCGGCTGGATATCCGTGGTTTCTTCCTCAACCGGCGGCTTCATCCGACGGGATTTCTTGATTTCCGGGGTTGGCGCCGGTTCCAGCGTCTTTAACATTTCGCCGCTGTTGCCGCTTTGATCAAGCAGCTGCTTGACTTCCATTGAAATCGTGTTGCGCAGCGTGTCATCCTCCGGAAGAACAAACGACGGGATATCCATGTCGTCCAACAGGTTGTCCTTGCTTGTGCTGACCATCTTTTCCTCAAACGGACGGATGGAGCTTTGTTCGCGCAGCTGCTTCAGGATGTTGACCTGCGTGTCCTCGCTGGCTAACAGACCGCGCTGCTTATTGTACTCCTTCACTTCGCTGATGTACTCATCAAGATATTCATTATTAAAAGAAGCGGCCGTTGGATTCGCTTTCTCTTTCTGCGTTTCATCCGCAAAATAAGCTTCGCGGCGCAGATGGATCGGATCATGGTTTTCTTCTTCTTTAACTTCCAGCTGTTCCGTTGCAGTCGTATCCAAACGGCTTAGCCGTTCGGCATAAGCGGAAATCCCCTTCGTACTGATCTGCGATTCCGCATCGTTCTGCAATTCCTGCCTCAGTTTTTCATATTTAGCCTTACGCGACATATTCTGCATACACAGTGCCTCCTAATCTTTTTCATTATATCAAAAATTGACTCCAGTTGCGAAGAAAACTGACGGTTTCCCGATTCTTTTGTGAAAGTAGTCTGTCGTTCTGATCCGATGCGCCTTTGATTTAAGGACGCGGGCGGATCTTTTCTCCTTATTCCGCACCTGAAGATTATAAAAACAAAAATGGAATCCAATCCCAAAAAAAGCTGGTATGAATACATCCGTTTGCGCCTGATCAAAACAAGCAGCGGTCCGAAATGCAAAATACCAGCCTAGAAATCTTCAGTTTGTTTTCGCTTCCTGATCAAAGCAAACCGGCGGATTCCGTTAACGGTGCAGAATCGGCGAGATATGCTTATATAACAAGAATACCAGCAGCGAGGTCACAATCCCCTTGATCAAATTGAACGGCGTCGTGCAGAACAGCACGAGCGTGAACGCATTGTCGACAAACGGAACGACCTTGGCGCCCATCGAAATGATCGCTTCCAGCGGCATGTTAAAGAAGAACGAATACGCCGGCAGCATCACAAAGTAATTTGTCAAACCGCCGACAAGCATCAGGCACAGCGTACCCAGGATCATACCGATCAGCGCACTTTTCAGATTTTTATGCCGGCGGTAATACCAGGCGGCCGGCAGGATGAACGCGCAGCCCATCACAAAGTTGGCCAGTTCCCCGACATACGCCGTACCGGAACCGAAAAACAGACAGCTTAAGAAGACCTTCATTGCTTCGATCGCAACGCCAGCCAGCGGGCCCATCGCAAAGCCGCCGATCAAAACGGCAACCTCGCTAAAATCCAGCTTGTAAAACGGCGGAGCGATAAATGGAATCGGGAAATCAAATTCCATCAGGATAAAGGCGATCGCCGCTAAGATACTCACTTTAGCCATGGTTTTAATGTTGAAAAATTTTCTGTTTGTCATTTTTTTCTCCTCCACTTCTGACAACCTTCGCTTTCTCTGTCCTGACGACAAAAAAAGGTTTCAACAAAACCTTCGGGGTAGCTCTATGAAAAAGAAAAAAACATTCTTTCATCCAGACTTTACTGTCGCCACTGGAATTCCACCAGTTCAACCGAGAAACGGCTCGCGGGGTTTACCGCCGGTCGGGAATTGCACCCTGCCCTGAAGTTTTATCGTCTTTATCATAACCTTCACAAGCGAATTTGTAAAGGCCTTAGAAAAAAAAAGAAAAAGATTTGATCTGCATTCGACCAAATCTTCAGTTCCGACTTAAGCGCGTCCGGAATATTTTCCGTCGGCCGTGTTAATGACGACCATTTCATCCTGTTCGATAAACAGCGGAACACGAATTTCCAGACCGGTTTCCAGCTTCGCCATTTTTGAAGCGGACGTCGCCGTATCGCCCTTGACTGCCGGTTCGCATTCAACGATCTGCAGCTCGACCTTATCCGGCAGAATAATTCCCAGAATTTCGCCTTCATACATCGAAATCATGATGTTGTCGTTCGGTTTCATAAACTTCATTTCCCATTCCAGGTGATCCTTCTGGATCTCAATCTGGTCATAGGTTTCATTGTCCATAAAGACCAACGCATCGTCAGTATCATACAGATACTGCATTTCGCGCTTATCAATATGCGCCTGTTCTACCTTGTCACCGCCGGTGAAGGAGATTTCATTGATAACTCCGGTACGCAGATTCTTAACCTTGACCTTAACGATCATCTGACGCATCGCAGTTTTGTTGTGCTGAATATCCAGAACGACAAAAATATTACCTTCATTTTCAAATGTTGTTCCTGGCTTTAAGTCATTTACAATAATCATTACTATTCACCATCCTACCTAGTATATTTTATAGGAATAGCCGATTTTGTCAATGATTTCCCGGCTGCGGACGGCTATTTTCCAAATGAATCCGGTTGCCGAAGCGGCGGTTGCATCCAAAACTGATCGTCGAAGCGATTGTCGCAAACCCCAGATAGCACCATTGGTCAAAATTCAGCCGGCCGCCCAGGATCAAAAACTGAACACCCAGGATCACAGCGCTGACAAAGAAATCCAGCAGTTCTACAGTGTTCTTGGACCGATACATTAAAACCCAGGAAACAAAAAACAGCTCAGCGCCATAAACACAAGTCAGAAACGGCGTGCTTCCTGAGGGCAGAAACTGCAGCGTTTCCCCCAGCAGCATCAAAATCAGAAAGAAAACCGACGCGATCACACTGTCGATAAATTGTTTCATCGTTTCACCTCATCTCTATCTCATAGTTTGTCACTTCCCCGTCGTTTTCATCCAGCGTTATCACAATTTTTTCATATTCTGTCGTCACTTTCGCCATGCCGTCATGCCATTGCACCTCCGCCTGAATTTCCGGCCGCCAGCCGTCACAGCGATAATCGTGCCCAAGCTGGCAGCGGATCCAGCGAAAGATCGGAATCAGGCGCAGATCCTGCCGCTGCCCGGCTTCCAGTTGTTCCGCGACCTCAATTTCCGCGTTGATCTGAAGATATCCCAGCGACGTCCAGGCGCTTAAGATCAGAAACCAGGCCAGAAAGAACAGGCTGACAAAGCCGCGTTTATCCCGCATCGCCCACAATCGCCTCCCACTCTCCCCGCTCACCCGTCAGATGCATCCAGATCTGCGATTGGCGCTGCTCAAAACGCACGGATTCAACCTGATCGAAAAAAATCCAGGTTCCCGGCTGGACTAACAGCCAGTTTCCATTCTGAACAAGCCGGCGGGTTTGACCTTCGGCGTCAAACGTCAGCTGAT
>NZ_GG657561.1:106881-146407 GCF_000157995.1 Holdemania filiformis DSM 12042 | reverse complement strand
TCGTCGTGCACTTCGATCGATCCGCTGCCCAGCAATAACCGGCGCAGCTGCTGCAGCTGGATCTGATCCTGGGCCGAGCGCATTACCCAGTCCTGCCGGCTGAGAAATCTGACGAGGGTTGGAATCATCGGCAGAAACAGCGTGACAATCCACAGACTCAGAAGCAGATCGATCAGGATATTTCCCCGCCGGGTTCGGTAGGAGCGGGCGTTTCGATCGGAATCGGCGTGCATACCGGACATTCCCCCTTTGCTTCCAGCGCCTCCGCAAGCCGCTGATTGCTTTCCTGCTGCCTGCGCTTCACGATTTCATTGAGGTGATGGCGGCTGCTCAGCAGTCCTCCGGCCATCAGAATACAAGCAGTGCACAGCGTGATTGCGATCAAGGCATCGCTCAGTAAAAAACCGCGTTTATTTTTCAACGATCCGCCCTCCCGCCAATTCCATAACCAGGCAGCGCCGGCTGAAGCATACCGTGCGGGCCTGATCAATCCGCCCTTTCCTGTTGTAATGTATGCGGATGCGGCCAATTTGGCCTCCGTCAATTTGGGCGGTTTGTTCCCGGCCTTCGCCCATTGCGCAGGCCTGAAACGGCAGCACCTGGGCAATAAAACGGCCGGGACTCAAGTCAGGCTGAATCACAAACGGTATCGTCAGCAGCTCGCAGGCCGCTACAATCATCAGCGCCAGCAGCATTTCCGTCAGCGTCGTTCCCGCTTTAGCGGACATAAGCCTGACCCTCGCGGATTTCCAGCTGCTCGCCGCCGGAGCATTCCGTCTGCTGCTTCGTTAACAAACCCGCCGACACCAGATCGTTGATCCTTAACGGCAGCTGACCGGTGTCCAGCTTGTATTGCAGAATTGCGGAATCGATGACCTTCAGCTGCGCCGCGCAGCCCTTTTCATCAACGATTTTCATAACCCGCTGAATATTCGGAACAGACAGCAAAAACAGAATGGCCAGCACGCTGACGACGATAATCATCTCCAATAAAGTAAATCCCCTTTTCATAGGTTTCTCCTTTCCTATTTTTTACATCTGACTCATGATTGAAAGCGGCAAAAGCAGAATCTGATAGACGATCAGGATCATCGCCGCAATCGTTCCATACGCAAACAGCTGAAGACCGCGCGCGGCGAACCGCAGCTGATCCAACAGCTGCCCCTGGCGGACTTCGACATAACTCTCCAGCAAAGGCTGAACCTGACCGCTGTGCGAAGCGGTGCGCATCAGCTGCATCAGCGAAGGATCAAGGTACTCGCTGCCTAGCGCGGTTTCTAGACTTTCACCTGCCAACAGCGCCTGCTCCACATGCCAGCTCATCAACTTCAGAAACGTTTTTTTCGGCAGCTTCTGCAATAACGTCAGCGTTGTCTGCGTCGGACAGCCTTCCTTGAGGCAGCAGGAAAAATAACGTGAGAAATCCAAGCCCAGCCATCGTCTTAAAAACTGACCGCGGCGTTTTTTGACCAACAGCACATACGCGCTTAACCGCGCGGTCGGATTGCGCAGCCAGACGGCCAGAGCTCCTCCGGCGGCCCCCGCCAGCGCCAGAAAGAAAAACAGCGTGCTTAAGCCGCGGTGCAGCAGCACCATACCGGATGGATTGCGGTCAAACGACTGGATCAGACTGATCAGCACCGGAAAGCAAACCCGGTTGAACAAGGCCAGACCGCCCAGACTGCCGGCGGCTAAAAGCACCGGATAGCCTAGCAACTTACGGATCTGACGGCGGTTGTCCGTATATAAACGGTGCAGCCGCAGCGCTAAGGTCAAGGCTTGCTGAGGCGGCATAACCTGCGCCATCGTTTCGAAATCCGCGTCGACGCCTTTTGCCAGAGCCGGAGCTAATCCAGCCGCAAATCCTGTGCCTTCCAGCATCCGCTCACGCAGCGCGGCGATCACCGGATGATTCTTCGGCGTTTCGATAAAGGTCAGGCTTGTCTGCCAGCTCATCGCGCTGCCCAAAAGGATTGCCAGCTGCTGACATTCAGAGACCGACAGCCTCCCGTTGTTTCTGCGTAATGCGGTTTTTGAGCACCAGGTCGTCCAGCCGCTGCGGCAACGGGATAAAATTGTCCGGCAGCTGCCCCTGGCGAAGCTGCGCCAGCTGGTCAGGCAGAAGCACTTCATAGACACACATCCTTCCCTTTTGATTTTTTAAGGACACCAACCGCTGACAACTGACTCCGGCCAGCATCTCCATCAGCTGAGTTTCGCTGACTCCCAGTTCGATCATCCGTGTGATCGCCGATTGAGCTGATGAGGCATGAATGCTGGTCAAAACCAGATGTCCGGTCAGTGCGCAGCGCAGCGCCATCGCCGCCGCCACCGGCTCGCGGATTTCGCCGATCATGATGACGTCCGGATCATGCCGCAGCAGTTGGCTGATCCCTTCGTCATAGCCCAGATGCTGACGCTCGTTGATCTGGATCTGAATGAAGCGGTCTGAATAGATTTCAATCGGATCCTCAAGCGTAAAAATCTTGGCGGGGCTTAATTCGTTGAGCATGGCGTACAGCGTGGTCGTCTTGCCGCTGCCGGTAGGGCCGCTGACGAGGAATAAGCCGCTGCGGCGCTTCAGCACTTGCTTAAGCAAATCAGTTTGCTTTTTATCCGGACAACAATCGGTCAGCATCCAGTCCAGCGTTCCATTGAGGATTCGCAGCACTCCGCTGGTCAGCATTAAACTGTGCATGACCGCAAACCGCAGGGCCAGGATTTTTCCATCCACGTCGATCTCAAACCGGCCGGTCTGCGGCCGGCTCCGGTCGCTCAGCTCCAGATTGGCCCGGTATTGAAGATAGCGGAATAGTTTTAAATCCTGCGGTTCGGTTTCGATGTCCTTAATCTGAAGGCCGCAGCGCATCTGCAGCGTCACTGTTTCATTGCGGATGGAAAAATGCAGATCGGTGGCGTGCTGTTTTAAAGCCATCCGCAGCAAAGCAAGTAATCGTTCTTCCATATTCTCTCGCCCCCTACACCTTCAATATTGCGCATTTTTGAAAAAAGCCCCCTAAAAAAAACAAAAAAGTTGAATTTTCATCATTTTTTTACCCAAATCGAAGAAAAAAAACTGGCAGCACACAGTTCAAGCGTTGTGCTGTCAGCTTCTTTGATTAAAACATTCATTATCCCGGGGCTAAGCGTGTTCCTTGTTTTCAGTTTATTTCCGCCAATAGGCGCTGCCGTCGGCTGTCCGTTCCAAAAAACCATATTCAATTAATGCCCGGCGCAGATAGACATGATCATGCCAGATTCGTCTGAGCATCGTATTGATTTGCTTTTCAGTGTACTGAACCTCGGGTTTGAAGTTCTCCGCGATCTGCGCCAGCACTGCCAGCTTACGCTTGGCCTTTGCCGGCATTTCCTTCAGCGCGCCCTGTGCGTCAAAATACGTTTTCAGAATCGTATCGCGTTCCTTTTCTGTTAATTCATACCGCTCATCCCGCATCACCGCCGCCGCGTGCGCGTCGATCAGTTTCGTATCGTTGAACTGCTGGATGGCCTGGCCGCTGTTTTCGTTAAGCAGATTCATCATCATGAAAAACAGCTGCGCCTGCTTCTGCTTTTCCCGCAGCTTAAACCGGTAATTGCGGATGGTCGATAAGGTTACGCCTTTTTCCTTCGCAATCTCCTGATCACTTTGCCCGGATGCAAAAGCTTGAATCATTTCCAACTGCATCGCGCTGATGCCCAACGCCTCCGGGCCTAACCGAAGCAGCATTGCCAGCGATGAACCGTGTACATTTTTCACATGCAGGTTCATCTTCCGCTCGCCCAAAACCCACCGATCGTCCTGCGCGTAGATTTCCTGAAGATGATAACGCTGCCCGCAAAATAAGCACTCTGCTTCATTGTCATTAATCCGATATCCGCATCGAATATCCTCGGCGTTGGCGTCCCATAGTTCCTGTTTTTCCATTTTTCTCAACTCCTCTCGCATTATATAAACATTATACGCTATCATCTATTTATTTAATAGATATTTTTTTAAACATCTACGTTTTTATAAGTGATTTTTTCTTTTCACAGACTTTTCCCGCTTCTCTTCGCTCATCCGTTTTCCTGATGAATCAAAAAAAGCGCCGGCCGCTAAGCACAACGCTTGTGTAATTTGATTAACGGCGAGTCCGCAGGAAGGGATTGTCGTTTAATTCTTTTTCCAGAGTTGTCGCTGCTCCATGGCCTGGATACAGGTTTAACTGCGGATTCAGCATCCGGACCATCTTCAGCGTCTGGCGCATCTGCGAATCATTTCCTAACGGCAGATCCGTCCGGCCTACACTCCCTTCAAAGACAACGTCACCGCAGAAGCAGTCCTGACCGATTACAATCAGCACGCTGCCTGGCGTATGGCCCGGTGCTTCCAGAATTTGAAGCTCGATCTGCCCTAACTTCATCGTGCCTTCCATTAACGGAGTTGTTTGGGTGCGGACATGCGCGGTCATACCGGCCATCCCATTGAGTGTTTCATCTTCGAGCAGAACCTGATCCGCAGGATGCACATACACTTCGCAGTGAAACTGCCGGACCAGTTCGTCAACCGCGCCGATATGATCAAAATGACCATGTGTCAAAATGATTGCCGCCGGCACCCGATCCTGCAGCCGGTCCAAGATTCTCTGAGGTTTGCCCGTTGGATCCAAAATCAACACGGTTCCCTGATCCTCAAGAATATAACAGTTGGTCGCAAACGCGCCGGACGGAATTGTTTCTATTTTCATCTTTACCTCCATTACCGCGCATAACGCGGTCATAACGATTGCATGAAAGCAAGCTAAGATGTCTTACTTTCGCCTTTCACCTTCGATCCGATTATGAAGAATATCAAAAATAAAAAAAGCCAGAATCCGGCTTCTTTTATTTTTTCTCCTTGTGAGCTGTTTTCTTATTGCAGCGTGGGCAGTATTTCTTGATTTCCATCTTTTCAGGGTGTTTTCTCTTGTTTCTTGTCCCAATGTAATTTTCTTCGCCGCATTCAGAACATTTGAAAGTAATTGCGTCTCTCATGAATATTCCTCCTAATAATGCTAAACAAGTATAACATAGTTTTTTTTAAATTACTATATTTTTTGAAAAACCTGTTAATTCTGTGATTTTTTAACGGATAAAACTTACTGCACCGGCTCCGGCGACGTCTGCGGATCGTTGGAATCCGGGGTCGGCGGCAGCGCCGGGGTTTCCGTCGGCACAACCGGATTGGAATCCGGCTGCGACGGCGTTTCAGAATTCTGCGCCCCATCGTCCGGATTGTAAATGGCATTTGTCAGTTCGTTGGTGATCCGCAGACAGAGATTGCTTTGCGAACCGCCGCCGGTAACCCAGGCGTTTGGAATCATGCACGCCATCGCATAGTCTGGATTTTCCGCCGGTGCATAAGCGACAACGCTGTTGTTGGTCGTATCATAACGGGTTGTCGTTCCATCTTCGTTGGTCACATTGATAAATGATTCCGCCGTTCCGGTTTTCGCCGAGATCGTCACCGGCACATCGGTTAAGCCATAACAGATCCCGCCGTAAACGCAGGCGTTGAAGCCCTGCCGCACGCGGTCCAGAGCGGCCGTATTTTCCAGCGTCGACATGACGTTGACATAGTTTTCATAGACGACGTTCTGTGTGCCCGGATCAAACGCCCGGCGCACTAAGCGCGGCTGAATCTTCTTACCGCCGTTGGCAATCGTCGATACATACTGCGCCAGCTCGATCGTCGTGTAGTTGTCCAGCTGTCCGATCGCAAAGTCCAGCGTATTGCCGGCATTGGCCAGTTTCCCCGGCATATAGCCGACCGCTTCGTTCGGCACGTCGATGCCCGTTAATACGCCCAGACCAAACTGACTGTAATAGCTGCGCATCAACAAATAGGTATTCGCGTCGATCTGCAGCGGATTGTTTTCAATATACGTGCCGCCGCCCAGACGAATCGCAACGTTGAACATAAACACGTTGGACGACTGCGCCAGGGCCTGAACATCGTCAACCCACCCCAGCGTCTTCCAGGATTTCTTAATCGGCGTATCCTTAATTTTGATATAGTTATCTAAAATCTTCTCGCCCGGCTGAATCACACCCTGATCCAGTCCCATATAGACCGTCGCGCCCTTG
The DNA here is from genome assembly GCF_000157995.1 of Holdemania filiformis DSM 12042. Taxonomy (GTDB): domain Bacteria; phylum Bacillota_I; class Bacilli_A; order Erysipelotrichales; family Erysipelotrichaceae; genus Holdemania; species Holdemania filiformis. The sequence goes on along the minus strand of NZ_GG657561.1, from coordinate 140,302 downwards.
ACCACTGATCCCGGCGCGTAAGCGTCGGTGTAGATACTCGTCGGGCTGGCGCTGATCGAACCATCCGCATTGCGGATCATGCACGACATTGCCAGGATATCGCCGGTATTCGGATCCTGCAGCACATACATAATCCGGTCCATATACGGACGCAGCGGATCATCCTTATATTCTGTCAGCACCTGGGTTAAAATTTCATCCAGCTTCTGCTGCAGACGCGCATCAATCGACAATTCCAGATCATAGCCCTTAGAACCCTCGTTCACCTCGCTCAGATAACCCGTGCCGTTTTCGTCATAAGCCAGATCATAAACCGAGCGCTTGCCGCTGAGCAGACCTTCGTATTGCTTCTCCAAACCGGAACGGCCGACCTTTTCATTGCGGGAATAATCCAGCGCCAGATAGTAATCCAGATCCTCTGACGGCAGCCCCTGTTTGGAGGTTGTCACGGTACCCAGCACTGATTTCAGCATCGTCCCGAACGGATACTCGCGATCCCAGTCAAAATCCACGTTAAAGCCTTGATATTCTTCCATGTGTTCAATTAAAAACGCCGCTTCCTCCACGGTAACATCGCTTTTAATAATCTTGGTCTGACCGCTGGACGGCATATCCATCGCCTGCTTGACTACATAAGCCTTACGCAGATCGGTATCCAGCGTCTGCAGATCCTCCTCGGTAATCCGCGCCAACTCCAGATAATAAATGTCATTGTCATTCAGATCACCTTTATAATACGCCGCCATTTCTTCTTCGGTGATCCTTTCGGCGTCGATTTCCTTTTTATGCAGACTCAGATACAAATCCTTCAAATCCCGCGTCCCCAGCTGCGTTTCATCAACTTCATAATCCGTTGAAAAACGCCGCGCCAGTTCCCATTCTTTATCATCAGAAATACCCTGGGGCGGAAAATATGTAATATTTAAACGTTGTTTATTGCCGACCAGCACCTGACCGTTGCGGTCCAGCATTTCACCGCGCGGGGTCGTCACCGTCTGATACCGGCGGGTATAGGTTGCCAGCTTCTGCGCGTAGTCTTCAGTTTTCAGCATCTGAATTGTATACAAACGCACGACGATGGCCGCCATGCCCACGCAGACTGCCAGTGCGACCAGCTGAAAACGCCGGGTAACGATCTTGCTTAAATCCAGCGCTTTGCGCAGGTGTTCGCTGCTGCCCTCCCAGTGCAGTTTCTTATCATCTTTGGTTTTTCTTGGTCCAAGTAACGGTTTATTTGTCATGCACGATCTCCTCGTATGCCTTATTATACCTTATTTTTTTCTGATTGAAGCTAAAACTTGCGGCGTCCGGATGAAAACCTGCATCACATCCCCTTTTTCAACGGGATCCCGCTGAAGGCGATAAAAGAAAAACAACGGCCAGGCCTGCGCCCAGCCGGTTTAAGTCTGATCTGCGATTTTGAGTCATTCCGCTTGAACAAAGAAGATTTCCCTATTCCATGAAAAAGGATCTTCCCCTGATCGTAATGCCGCTTTTGTGCGGAATCGCTGTCTGCGCCGCCGACCATTTAAAATTCTGCGTACTGCGCTTACTTCTTAAAAGCTTCCCGCGGTTGATGAACGATCAGCATGTCGTCCGCTTCAATCCGTGTGCTGCCGTCCGGCACCCGCATCGTCTTTCCCCGCAGAATCATCATGATCAGAAGCGACGGCGGCAAATTCAGTTCCTTGATCCGACGGTTCTGCCACGGATGGCCTTCCTCGATCAGGATCTCCGTCAGCACCAATGGCATCGCCGCCGTCAAGGCCGGCGCGATTGCGATCACCTGATCACCCTGCTCGATCACGGTCTTCCCCTGCGGAATCAGATTGTCCTGTCCCCGGCGGATCATCGCCAGCAAAAAGTCCGGCGGCAGATTCAGTGCCTGGACCGGCTGTCCGATCCACATATGCCCCGGGCGGATATCCAGCTGAATCATTTCAATGGCCGGATCATCCTTATAATCGTTAAACGTCTTTAATACGTCCGCTCCTGAATCGATCATATCCAGCTTGCGCGCAATCCACGGCAGCAGCGTTCCCTGCAGACTGATCGACAACAGCACCAGACAGAAAACAACGTGAAACACATCGTAGCGGGTATAAGCCGGACTGACCGTGACCATGATCGCGAAGACGATCGACGACGCTCCGCGCAAGCCGGCCGCACCGACCAAAACCGTCTGCCGCCATGAACCCGCAAACGGCTTTAATAATAAGCTCACCGCGACGGGCCGGGCCACCAACGTCAAAAACACCATGATGGATAATGCCGGAATGATGACTGAGGGCAGCTGGGACGGAAACGCCAGCAGCCCCAACAAAAAGAAGATTACAATCTGCATCAGGCCCGTCACCCCGTCAAAAAAATGCACGAGCGAACGTTTGTTGCGGATCGGCGCGTTTCCCATCAGAATTCCAGCCAGATACACGCACAGGTAACCGTTTCCGCCAAGACCGCTGCACAGCGCATACGCCAGCAGCGCCAAACCGACGACAAAGATCGAATCGAAACCTTCCGTCGCAAAATCAAACCGATTTAAACAGGCGATGCCCACTTTAGCGCACGCCCAGCCGGCCAGGCCGCCTAAAATCAGCTGCAGCGCCAGCATTCGGGCAAACGTTGCCGGATCGCCCTCGCCCGCCATCATCGTTAAAAGCATGACCGTCAACATATATGAAAACGGATCGTTGCTTCCGCTTTCCAATTCCAGCAGGGAGTCGGTATTTTCTTTAAGCGCCAGCTTTTTGCTTCGCAGAATGGAAAACATCGAAGCCGCGTCGGTGGAGCTGATCACCGCGCCGATCAAAAAGCTTTCCTGCCATTCCATCCCGATCCCCCAATGACAGAACACACCGGTCAGCGCCGCTGTCAGAAATACGCCCAACGATGATAACAACAGCGCCGGCGCGGCTACCGGCCGGGCCTGCTTCCAGCGTGTTCCGAAGCCGCCGTAAAACATGATATAAATCAGGGCTGCCGTACACAGCTTTTCCGCGAACGCATAGTTCTCAAACGGAATCCGGAATAATCCGTCGCTGCCGAATACCATGCCTAATAAAATAAACAACAATAAACTGGGCACGCCCAGCCGAAACGAAAGCTTGTTGCAGAGAATGCAGATCATCAGCACTCCGCCGCCTAAAATTAACAGTTGATTGAAATCGATATCTTTTCCTCCTCTCTTCGATTGTCCAGAATCCTCAATGATCGCAATTTTTCGGATCCGTCCGCTCCTTCTGATTCGTTGGATTTATTATATCATATCCGCGCCGTCTCACTCCCGGTTTCCAGTCCGCTTTTTTCCTTTTGTTCTCCTGTCCGCCCGCTTTCATATTTATGCTATAATGATTAATGAGGTGAATTTCATGAGAAAAAGAACGGAAACCCGTCCGATCCAGGTTGGAAACTTGCAGATCGGCGGTCAAAATCAAGTGATCATTCAGTCGATGACCAATACCAAGACGAAAAACGTCGCTGCCACCGTGGAACAAATCCGCCAGCTGACCGAAGCCGGCTGTCAGATTGTCCGGATGGCGGTCTACGATCAGGAGGACGCGCGGGCGATTCGGGAAATTAAAGCTCAGGTCAGCGTTCCGCTGGTCGCCGATATCCATTTTGATTATAAATTAGCCCTGACCGCGATTGAATCCGGCGTCGATAAGATCCGCATCAACCCCGGCAACATCGGCGCCCGGGAAAACGTCGTCGCCGTCGTGAATGCCTGCAAGCAGCATCAGGTGCCGATCCGGATCGGCATCAACAGCGGCTCTCTGGAAAAAGCGGTATTGGAGAAATATGGCAGACCGTGTGCGGAAGCGATGATCGAAAGCGCCCGCAAGCATGTTGAAATTCTTGAGGAGCTGGACTTTCACGACATCTGTTTATCGTTTAAATCCAGCGACGTCATGCTGACAATCGAGGCGTACCGTCTGGCCTCCGAGGTCTTCCCCTATCCGCTGCACTTAGGCGTGACCGAAGCCGGGACCTTTACGTCCAGCGCGATCAAGTCCAGCGCAGCGCTGGGCGCGCTTCTGATGGACGGCTTGGGCGACACCATCCGTGTTTCCGTCAGCGCGGATCCGGTGGAGGAGCTGCGTATCTGCAAGCAGCTGCTGCGCTGTTTCAACTTGATTGACAACGTCCCGAATCTAGTCAGCTGCCCGACCTGCGGCCGGATTCAGTACAATATGATTCCGATTGCCGAGGAAGTCGAACGTTTCCTGGCGACGATTAACGCCAATATCACCGTCGCAGTCATGGGCTGTGCCGTCAACGGACCGCAGGAAGCCAGCCGTGCCGACATCGGGATCGCCGGCGGCAAAGAGGAAGGCTTACTGTTCAAGAAAGGCCAGCTGATCCGCAAAATCCCACAGGATCAGATTGTGGAAGTTTTAAAAGAAGAAATTTTGAAAATGATTTAACAGCCTGCCGCGGTTTTCTTTCACTGCGGCAGTTTTCTATTGGAAACAACGATGCCGCGCAAAGGAGAAATAAAAATGACAGAGGTTCTGTGTTTCGGCAGCTGTGTGCTGGATCTTTATGCGGAGAGCCAAAAGCCCGCGGTCGGCGGAGACGCGGCGAACCAGGCGATTTTGTTATCAAGGCTCGGTTTCTCTACGGCCTGCAGCGCCCGCTTGGGACGGGATCAGGAAGCCGATCTGATCCTCGATCAGCTGCGGCTTCATCATGTTGACGTTCGCTGGCTGCGCCAACATGAGGGCGAGACCACCACGCATTCCTTAATTCAGCTGGATGCGCAGGGTGAGCGCCGTTTCACGGTTACCGGTGAAGCGCACCGGCATTTCACGCTGGCCGACTTCCCGATGGAGGCGCTGCCTTCCCTTCGCGCATTATCGTTAGGCTCGCTGTTTACGCTGCATGCGCTGGAAACTTCCGGCATGGAACTGATTTTCCGCCGCGCCCGGGATCTCGGCCTACCGATTTACAGCGACACGACCCGTGACCGGCACCACAAAGGTTTATCCGGCGTCGCCCCCCTGCTTCCCTATCTTGATGTTTTCATGCCCTCGCTTGAGGAAATCCGTCCGCTGTGCTCACGCTTCCAGCCGGATGAAATCGCTGAAGAATTATTACGATTCGGCATAAAAACCGTGGTCCTGAAAATGGGACCTAACGGCGCCAACGCCTATCAAGCAGCACAGGTTTGGCGCTGCCCTGGCTATCCTGCCCAGGTCGTCGACACAACCGGCGCGGGCGACAGCTTCTGTGCCGGCTTCATCGCCAGTTCGCTGAGAGGCCTTCCGATCGCTCAGGCCTTGGAAAACGGCTGTTGGTGCGGAGCTCAGGCTGTTCAGATCCAAGGGGCGAACACTGCCCAGCTCGATCCGTCCCGCCTGCCCTGGCCGCTGCGTTAACCTGCCGATCCAGCCATAAAAAAGACAGAACCCCAAGCGGAAACAATCTTTCCGGCTTGACCGTTCTGTCATTTTTTATTTAGGGTTTCCGCGCGAGATAGAGATCAAGCGTATCATAGATCCGGATCTGACCGCCGGTTGCTTGTAAGCGCAGCGCCATTTCTTGTTCAAAAGCCCGTCGGCGGGCTTCCGGCAGCGCGCGGTGATCAGAATAGGTGTTCAGCAACCCCAGATACTCTTCTATATTCAGCGTGCGCTCGCGATGATACAAACGCGTTTGAACGGAAGCGAAACCCGCTTGGATAAGCCGGTCTCTCCATACCGCCAGATCCGTTTCATCAAATTCCTTCAAAGCCTGATCTGAAGGACAAAACTGTTGATAGACCTCGCGGTTGATCCGGTTTGACAGATCTTCCAGCCGGTTTGGATAGGGATGATTCCAGAATAAGGCCAGACAGCCCTGCGGCTTCAACAAGCGCAGCACTTTTTCTAAGGCCGCCTCCGGCGGCAGCCAGTGAAAAGCCGTTGCGCTATAAATCCCATCCCAGCTGTTTTCAGCCAGCTCCAGTTCCATAAAATCTCCCAGAATCACCTGAAACCGCGGCGCCTGCTTAAACTTGCCGCGGACAAATCGGGCGAGATTCTCCCCCAGTTCCACCGCCGTCAGATCACAGCCGGTATCCAGGATCGGCTGGGTGGCCTGTCCCGTTCCAATACCAATTTCCATGATCCGGCTTTGCGTTCCGGCATGGAAGCTTTCGATCACATCCTGCATCAGCGCGTCGGGATACCCCGGCCGAAAGCGATCATAATTCTGTTCGTCTTCATTGAATTTCAAACGCAGCTCCACGTTCTTCCCCTCCTTTATACGCTTTAGATTAAGTTTAACACAAAATCAATTTCAGCGGTTTTCAAAACGAAGGTTTTTATCCCATTCCCCTAGCGCTGCGATCCAAGCTTTCCGCTAAGCGTCCTTTTCCGGCGTTGCCCAGAACGCATCCCAGTCTGTCGATAACAGGCTGGACGTTGAATAGTGCGTATTCACAGGAATCAGATAAACAAAATCGCTGATTTCACGTCCGCAGACTGCCGGATGCTTGAAACGGAATGTATTCTTTGTCATATAATCACGGTAATCGTCTAAAACAAACGCCCCGCCGTTATAGTTTGCTTCCGGATTCGCCGTCAGCGGACGCCCTTCGATCAAAGCGGAGCGCAGCGCTTCCACGCCGATATAATTTCCCTGTTCGTCCATCAACATTAAATTGTAGGTCGGATCCAGGAAGATCCACTGATCCAGCTGTTCGCTGTACGCCTGAACGACGACATGACATTCTTGATCCCATTGACTTGCCGAAAGACACCAGACCGGTACCGCCTTCACCCCGTAGCTGCGCAGGATTCCGCTTAACAGCACCGAGAGATTATTGCAGTTAAGCCCCTTACCCGTATCAGCATAGACGCCGACGCTGTCCAACGAATCATCGCCGCGGTATTGCGAATAAGAACTGTGATCATATTCCTCGCAGACCCAGAACAATCCGGCTTTCATCAGCTCCACATCGGTTTTCCCGCTCAGAACCTCATCCAGCTGGTGCTGATCCAGCCACGCAGAAGCCTGCGGATCCTTTCCCAGATCAAATTGATAGGCCGGGACTTTGCCGTCAGGCGCATACTCCTGATATTTTATTAACAGTTCCATTCGTTCCTGAGTTGAGGCATTTAAGCTGAAATTCAACAGATCGTTGGCCTCGGGTTCACTCCACACCAGCGCTACGCTGGATGTCTGTCCGCCGTGATCCAGACTTCCCTGATAGCTCTCTTTTCCCTGCTCAATCGTCAGCGTAAACACTTCGTCTTCATAAGTAAACCGAAGTTTCCCGTCCTCCTCATCCAGCCTTTGCAGCGGTGACTGCACACCGATCTGCCCCAGCCACCCCTGCCCGGTGTTAATGAGAACCAGCCGGCGGTCATGATCAACGAGAAACCCGGTCCCTTCATAATATCCAACCGGCAGCGATTCCAGCGAATCGGAAATCGTTGTCTTTGCCGCGCAGCCGCTCAGCAGACAGAGTAACCCAAGCATGATTTTGATTGTTTTTAACATTCGTATTTCCCCCATTCATTTTGATTTCAAACAATCTGTACTATTTATAGTAATACAGTAACATTAAAATTTGAAAATAACAAGGGTTTCCTTTTTCTTTGCTTTCAGCGCCTGCGAAAAAAGGAGCCTTCACAACGAAAGACTCCTTCTTTTGAATATTTTTCCCAATCCCGGCAATCATTGCAGGCCCCGCAGGCTTTTTCAGCTTTCGCCAGGCGGGCTCCAGCTATTTTTCCGCTTTCAGGCAATCCAGCTTCTCCGCATCGAAAGCGCCGCTTCGCAGCATCTCGATTTCCAAGCCATACGGCGCGTGATCGTCGACATACGGTGTTTCCAGGATTTTAACGACATCCCCCAGCCGCGGATCCACAAACACCCGGTGCAGCGAATCAAAGCCGATTTCACCATGACCTACATTAGCGTGGCGGTCCTTGCGCGCGCCGCGGACATTTTTGGAATCATTGAGATGAATCACCTTTAATAAAGATAGTCCGATCACTTCATCCCACTGTCTTAACACCGTATCCAGCTCATCCACCGGATAGCCGGCATCATGGATATGACAGGTATCCAGACAAAACGCAATCCGTTCTTTCTTCGTCACGCCCTCGCGGATCGAACGCAGCTGTTCAAAATTCCAGCCCAGTTCACTGCCTTTGCCGGCCATCGTTTCCAGGCAGATCAGCACGTCATGATCATCTTCTTCGAGCGCCTGATTCAAGCCTTCAATGATTCGCGCCAGCCCTTCTTCCGCCGTCGCCTTGACGCTGGAACCGGGATGCAGAACCAGATACCGCGCACCGATCGCCGCGGTCCGGGCCAGTTCCTGCTTCAGAAAGCGAACGCCCAGTTCAAAGGTATCCGGATTCTGAACATTGCCCAGATTGATGATATAGGGCGCGTGCACGATCACGTTTTCTAACGGAATTCCATTCTCCTTTAACAGACTCTGCGCTTCTTCAATCCGCAGCTGTTCCACCGGCTTGCGCAGGGTGTTCTGCGGCGGTCCGGTATAAATCATCAGAGCGTTTGCTTTGTAAGACAACGCTTCTTTGACCGCGCCCGCAAAATAGTCCGGCGCTTTCATCGAAACGTGACAGCCGATCTTATTCATCGCTTCCCTCCTCGCGTTTCTGCCGCTGCAGCGCCTTGTAGCGTTCCTTGCGCTGAGCCTGGATTTCGCTCTGGATCATCGCGCGGCGTTCCTTGCGCTGGATCTGCTTGACTAAAGCGGCTTTTTTCTTTTTATATCCCGGTTTGACCTTTTCCTTCTTCCGGTTCAGCGACCGCGCAATTTCCTTTTCGCGCTGCTGCCCCGGCGACATCTTGCGGCGATCGGCCTGCCGCTGCGCCTGCCATACGCCGTTTTTGAACGAACGGACTTCAAAATGCACGCCGCGTTCTTTCAAAGAGCGGATGGCCCGTTCATCTTGTTCCTGGTATAACGCGAAGCACGTTCCCTCGCGGCCAGCCCGGCCGGTCCGGCCGGCACGATGGATATAAAAATCCAGTTCGTTCGGGAAGCCCAGCGAGACGACGTGCGTAATCCCGTCGATATCAATTCCGCGCGCCGCGATGTCTGTTGCCACGATGTAGCTGTGATCCGCCTGTTCCAGCTGCTTCATCGCCTGCCGGCGCTGGCGCGGCTGCAGGCCGCCGTGGATTTCGATCACCGGCACATCCGCCTCGCGCAAAGCGTTGGCCGTCGCGGCCGCTTCTTCCCGGGTATTGGCGAAGATCAGGCAGACATACGGCATAAAGCCCGGTAAAATCTGCAGCAGCGTTTCCGCATAGCTGCGATGCTTGCACGGAACCAGGATATGTTCGATCTTCGGATCCATTTTCGTTTCCTGCTCGATTTTGATCGTCTGCGGCGTCTGCATATACTTCTTTAAGAAAGGTTTCAGGCCCTGCGGAATCGTCGCGCTGAACGCCATCATCTGTAAATGATTCCCCATCCGGGAAGCGATTGCGTCGATATCCTCCAGAAAGCCGAATTCCAGCGTCATGTCCGCTTCATCGACCACCAGGACTGAAGCGGTATCAACCCGCAGCACTTCCTGATCCAAGAATAAATCCTTGATCCGGCCTGGCGTACCGATGACTAAATGCGGCTGGGTCTTCACGGAATCCGCCATTTTTTCCCGGTCCAATCCGCCGGTGATCAACCGCACGCGCAGCCGCGGATCCGCCTGCGTCATCGTCTTGGCGCGGTTGTAGATCTGCATGGCCAGCTCGCGGGTCGGCGCGGTAATGACAGCCTGAACCTGCGGCAGTTCAGGGTTGATTTTTTCCATCAGCGGAATCAGAAAAGCATGGGTCTTGCCCGTGCCGGTTTCTGAAATACCGATGAGATCCCGGCCCTTTAACGCAACCGGGATGACGGCAGCCTGAATCGCCGTCGGTTCTTGAAAGCCTTCCAGCTCGATTAATTTCTGCGCGCTCGCGCGCAGCGCGAAGTCGTTGAATTGTGTCATAAAAATCCTCCTTTACGGGGTGAAAACTTGTTTATTATCGAATCGGTTCCGATCGTTAAACTTCTCACTTTGCCCATCAATTATACAGATTTTAAGCTTTTTATGCAATTCTCACACCGCTTTTCCCGCATTTTTTTCCATGAATCTTAAACCATTTCCCCTTCGTTCAAGTCAATATGTCCATTTTACCCAGAATAATCCGCATGGAGTAGAGCCTGCTTATGCATTTTCTCGCGGACTTGCTGGATTTTATTTCACTTGCGTCCAAATCGGCATTCACGTTATAATGATTCCGACGAAACAAACAAGGATTTTTCCGCCGCTCTCTGGGAAGAAATTAAATTGTTAAAAAGAAGCAAAACGGCGGCAGGCAAAAACAAATCAACATCCACATTATCAAGGCAAACTCTGCATCGCTTTCCGACGTCTCCGTACTCCGTATATTTACCGAGTAATGATCAAACCAAGAAAAAGGAGTGTTTCATTTATGGAAATTATCCCCGTCATTCCCCGCGGTTATTGCAAAGGGGTTACACAGGCTATCGCACTGGCTCGAAAAACAGCGCGGGAAAATCCAGGCGTGCCGATCACGATGCTCGGTATGATCGTGCATAACCGTTACGTCGTCGACGCGCTGCAGCTCGATCATATCCGCTGCGTGGAACAAGCGGGCAAAACCCGGCTGGAGCTGCTGGACGAAGTAAACGAAGGCATCGTAATCTTTACAGCCCATGGTATCAGCGAGGAGGTCGCAGAGAAAGCGCGGCAAAAAGGCTTGACCTGCGTCGACGCTTCCTGTTCCGACGTCAAGGAAACCCAGCGCTTAGTCCGTCAGGCAATCGACGAAGGTGCAGATGTACTGTATATCGGCAAGCGGAATCATCCGGAAGCTGAGGCCGTGCTGGCGATCAGTCCGCGCGTGCATCCAGTCTACGATCAAGATTCATTGGCCGCGCTCTCCCTTGATAATTCCAAAATCCTCGTCACAAACCAGACGACGATGAGTGTTCTGGAAATCGGCCGGCTGATGGATCAGATCCGCACGCGTTACCCGCATGCCCGCTTTGAAAAAGAGATCTGCAATGCCACCCGAATTCGTCAGGAAGCGATCCAGAAACTGGAAAATATCGACCTGTTGATCGTGGTCGGCGATCCGCAATCCAACAATTCCAACAAGCTGAAAGACATCGCCATCCAGAGCGGAATCCCGGAGGTGTTGCTGATCGAAACCGTGCGGCAGCTGAAGCCGCAGGACTATCTGGGACGCGAGCGCATCGCCGTGACCAGCGGCGCTTCCACGCCGACCTACCTGACGCAGCAGGTGATCGGCTATCTGAATGAGGTCGCACAAGGCAACACCCCGGAATACCCGGATATCGAACTGGATAAGCTGTTATAAAGACAACGCCGTTTTCACGGCATTGCTTTTTCTTTGACGCGGAGAGCCAAACTTTCCGCAAATTATTGGAACGTGCGCTCGCCCGCCTTTTCCAGCAGGATCTGACCGTCATAAAACGGCGAGGCAAAATCATATTCAAACGGAATCAAAATTGAACCATCCGTTGCCAACACACCATACAATCCACTTTGATCCTGCGCGACGATTCGTCCGTGATCCGGGGGATAAGCCGCCCAGCGATCATGATCCGGATCAATCAGCAGCGGCGCCAAATATTGGCAGGAGATAATTTCTTCTCCCGCGGCATTGACATATCCCCACAAGCCATCCCGCGCCACCGGAATCAGATCACCATTGATCGCCAGACCTTGATCATAGATCGCTTCGGTAACCATCTCGCCTTTCTGGTTAACGATGCCGACGCAGTCCAGCCATTCATATTCAGGTACTCCCTCCGGCGTTTCATCATAGCCGCTGACAGCGTGATACAAGCCCAGCTCACCGCTCATCCGCGACCCGTCGAAAGGGATAAACATACCGGGGCCGTCATCTGCACTGAACACGGTATAGACCTCCCCTGTTTCAATATCGGCATAAAACCCCTTTGCGGCGATCCCATGTTCTCCCGAGCATAGGTAATACGGCGTTCCGGAAACCTGTTCAAAATCATAAGCTTCCGCCTCGCAATGCAGTTCCAAAGAATCTAAGACTGGATAGCGCTGGCCGCAGATCTCGACGACCATTTCCTGATTTTCATCGGCAATTCCATACCGTCCGTCTTTTTCCAAAATAAACATCCCGCTGACAAGCTCCAGTTCGGCAAATGCGACAGGAAAACGATTGATCAGGGGATAGATATGATCAAAGTCAGTTTCTGAAAGTGACTTTAGGCCCGCGATCGAATGATCTAAAACTTCAATTTGATAATCATCAATAATCCATTCATGAAATTCATTTCTGTAGGCCGACTGATATTGGACTTTCAGTGAAACGTATTCACTACCGACGCAATTTGTTAACGTCACCCAGCTGCCTGTTCTGATCCGGTCGTCGCCGGCAGTCACACGATATTGATTATCGATCACCTGATTTCGTCCCGTTGAGACAGATTTTAGGATAACTTCAATTTCACCTTCTACCGCAGGGGTAGACGTAGGTGTCGATTGGATAACCGGTGTCGGTGCAGCTTCCGCAGGAGGTGTCGTCTCCGGTTTTGGCATTGGGGAACGCTCTGGTTTCGTCTTTGTAGCGCAACCTATCAATAGAAATAAGACCAGGGTCAACACACTAAATCGCCGCATCATCTTTTCCTCCCTTTTCTTCTATTATAAAGAAATCGTCAGGGTTAAAGGGCTTAAATTCTTAATTTCATAGAATCGTAAGAATTCATCGGGTACCTCTTTTTATACTGTCTGACCATAATTAGTTATAATCTGATCCGCCATGAGCCAAAAGTTCTCCTATCTCTGTTTTGTCGTTTTCATCTCACCCTCGCCAAAAGAGTTCGACGGATTTCTGATCATAAAGTATAATGAGTTCAACTTATCTTATTTCAATCCCAGGAAAGGAATAAAGAATCAGATGGAAATCTTAAAAATCAGAGAGCATCGCGAACTGGCGGAACGTGCCGCAAATTGGTTTCATGCGAAATGGTCAATCCCCGCTGAGGCTTACCAGGAAAGTATCGCGGCCTGCCTGCGTGGGGACAAAGTCATTCCGCAATGGTATGTCGCGCTTGAACAGGATGAAATTATCGGAGGGTTGGGCGTTATCGAAAATGATTTTCATGACCGGCCGGATCTGACCCCCAATGTCTGTGCCGTTTATGTTGAAAAAGCCTGGCGTTGTCAGGGAATCGCCGGGGCTTTATTGCGTACTGTCTGTGAAGATATGCAGCAGTTTGACATCAAAACGCTGTACCTGCTGACGGATCACACAAACTTTTATGAACGTTACGGCTGGGAATTTCTCTGCCTCGTTCAGGGCGATGGAGAAACAGAGCCCGCGCGGATGTACGGGCGTTCAACCAATTCCATTTAGCCGCCACGAAAGAAATCGGATTCGGGCAAAACTTCAGCGCTGGTTAGCCGAGTATAAGAAAAGGACTGGAATTTTTCCTCCGGTCCTTTTTACTTTTCTGCTTTTTTATGATTTTTCAAAGCTTCGATTTCCTGCGGTGTACAGTTCCGCCACTGCCCCGGCTGCAGCGCTGCATCCAGCTTCAGCGGGCCCATCGTCAACCGTTTTAAGTACACAACTTCGTTATCGCAGGCGTGCATCATGCGTTTCACCTGATGAAATTTACCTTCCTGGATCGTCAGCAGAATGATGTGTTCCGCCGTCTGCCGGAGCGTCGCCGGAAGGCAGACTTCCTCATCGCTGATCCGGATTCCCATTTGGATGGCCGCTTCATACTGCGGATCCCAGGGTCTTTCCAGATGCACCTCATAAGTCTTATCGACATGTTTTTTCGGCGAAAGCAGATCATGCGCCAAAGCGCCGTCGTTGGTGATCAGAAGCAGACCTTCGGTATCAATATCCAGCCGTCCGACCGGAAATAAGTCGGAGCGGTTCGTTTCCAGACAATCCAGCACTGTTTCATAGCGGCTGTCCTCCGTGGCGCTGACCACGCCCTGAGGTTTGTTCAGCATGATGTAAACTTCAGTTTCATAAGTGACGATCCGGCCGTCGACCTGGATCTGATCCTGCCGCTCGTCAATTTTCTGATCATCCTTTTTTACCCGCTGACCGTTGACCTCGACCCGGCCCTTACGGACCAGCTCCTTAACCGCTTTGCGGGTGCCGAAGCCGGCATGCGCCAGGAATTTATCCAGCCGCATCATCGTACGAACCGCCTTGTCATCCGCCGGACCATCGCCGGCAGGCTCATGTGGAACAGATGCTGCGGCAGCCGGAAGAACGCTGTGGTGATGACATACGTCAGCATCCCCAGAATGCCATAGGCCGCTAACTGCAGCACTCCGACGATCCGCGAAGCGTTAACCACGGTCAGGCCCGCCCAGCGCAGCAGGACAAAACAGCCGTTCATCGCGATCAAGCCGATCGCAATTGCGCCTAACCGCCGCCAAACGCGCGTATATTGGACTTTATATTTTTTCTTGATCAGATTCAGGTTCAGGAAAATGATGACCAGCGACGTCACGACGCTCGAGGTGATCGCACCGCTGAAACCAGTGTATTTGACAAGCGGAAAGAACGTGATCAGCTTGACGACAAAACCGATGATCAGATACAGGATACTCTGACGGCGGAAACGCAGTGACATCATTAACGAGCTGCAGATCGGCGACAAGGTGCCGGTTAACGCCAAAAGCGAACTCCATGCCAGCATTTCACTGCCCAGGCTGAGATTGCCCTTGCCGTACATGATGTAATAGATCGGCGAAGCCAGCGCGAACAGGCAGAAGCACAGCGGCGCACCGATATACAAAACGGTGTCCAGACAATCCAGAACATTCCGCCGCAGTTCTTTGAAGTTGCGGTTTTCCAGCGAGATCGTAACATACGGAACTATCCCTGTCGAAAAGCCCAATGCCAGCACCTGCGGAATCGAGGTCAGCTTGTTGCACTGCACCTGGATGATGCCCAGCGCCAGCTTGGCGTCCTCATAACTGCTTCCGGCAGACGTCGCCGTGTTGATAAAAAAGTTATTGTTGACGATATTCATACTGTTGCCCAATAACGCCGTAATCAAATATGGCAGGCCAAACAGAAGCAGCTCCTGAAACAGCTCGCCGACTTCCTTCGGCCGGCTTGTCTGATGCCGCGCCAGCTCCTTGATCGGCTGATAATGCTTACGGTCGTAGATCAGATAATAGGCGATCGCCGCGATCGCTGCCAGCGAAGTGGACAACACCGCCATATACACGGCGAAAATGTTGTTCATATCCAGGATATAAACAAAAAAAGCACCCAGTGCCAGGAGCGAAACAACCCGGGTCAGCTGTTCCAATACCTGCGAGAACGCATAGGATTTTAAATCCTTCAACCCCTGGTAAAACCCGCGGAACGAGCTGAGAAACGGCACGCAGACGACGGCCAGCGACAGGATCATGAAGACATTGCGCAAAATCACGACGTCCTCCGGGGTTTTCTTCGCCCCCAGCACTGAAGCCGCCAGCGGTCCGGATACCATGATGAACAAGATCGCCATGACAAATCCGCTTAAAAGCATCAGCGCCATCGACAGCTTGCGCACCAGGATGACAGTTTTATAATCCTCGTTATTCGAATATTTAGCGACCATCGCCGCAACCGCAAACGGAATCCCAGCCGAACAGATACTTAACAGGATATCATAGTAGGTATAAGCGACGCTGTAAAACGACATATTTGCTTCCCCGGCGATCGCAGTAAAAGGGACAACATAAAGAAGTCCCAGAGCTTTGGAAATAAAAATCCCGGCCGAGCTGGTTAACGCCCCGGCGATCAACGATTGTTTTTTACCCTTGGTCATGGTTACTCACTGTCGCCCTCGTCCTCCGTCGGAAGATCGTCATGCGCGCCTTCCGGCTCCGGTTCAGCTTCCGGGGTTGTGTTTTGATTCTCAAAATCTCCCATCAGCTGCAGATATTCGCGGGTTTCCTTCAATTTGGCATAGTCCTTCCACAACACCATTACGTTCAGAGAAACGATTGGCGAAGTCGTTTCCCCGCTGGCCATCAAGCCCTTCACATAGCCCAGCTCTGGATAAACCTGATTCGGAATCAGCGAATAATCCTCATTTTCCAATAAACCCACCGACGGCGCAATGACTGAAGTCTGGGAATAATCGACAGCCGCGTCGACCACCAGCATTTCTACATCGACCATGGCGACCCGCGGACTATCCAAAATCACATAATACCGGTAAGTCCCGTCAGGAAGCTGGTTCATAACGACTTCGAGATCATAAAAATCCGATTTTTCCTGAAATCGGTCCATCTCCATAATGGATTTATAGTAAGCAGTATACAGCTGCATTTTTTCCGTACTGATTTGGTTTGGATCCTTTTTAGAACAGCCGCTGATCAGCAACAAAGCGGCGGCCATCAAGCAAAGTATCTGTCTGCGCATAAGCAACACCTCCAGAGTATTATAACATAAGACGTTAAGCTTACAAAAGCATTAATTCCCGCTTTTGTGCCGGACGCCGCCAAAATTCTTCTCCCGCGTCGATCAAACCGCTTGAATTCTTCCGGATTCAGTTTTTAATTGGAGAACTAACGCCGCGACAAAGCAGCCGGTCTTTGCGGTTAAGCCGCCGGACGGACGCCCCTTCTTTTTTAACGTTCCTTTCCCCTTTCGCCGCCTTCCGCACTGTGTTTCAGGAAGGGAAAAGAAAAAGAAACTGCTTTCTTTCCCCGCGTTTTCAGCCGGCAGAAGAAATCAGTTTCCCCTTCGCTTTAGCGCTCGGCCTTTTTCTTAAAGGTCCGGCACAGCGTTTCGTGATCGCAGCAAGGCTGGACACATTCGTCACAGCCGACTTCAATCTTTTCAGCGGTGCATTCGCACTGCGTGTTGTAAACGCAGGTCTTGACGTTGCACCCGATCCGGTTCTTATTCATCGTCATCGCCTCCCGCATTTAGGCTTCCCGCTTCCGCCGATTTTATCCGATAGACGATCATTCCGCTGAAGCTGTACAGCTGTTCGGGAATCACAGAGAAATGCGAGGTCGCTAACTGGACTGACAACACGTCCTTTTCATCCAGCTCCGCCAGAAATTCGTTCAGGCTGTCGGTCAGGTCATCCTCATGCTGCTCGTCAAACACTTTCACCTGGATCATGTTTCTCACCCTGCTTCAGCATACCCGCAGCCCCTGGGCGAAATTTGTCTAAAGCAGGGCGTGCTGCTGCATAAAATCATGCAGCGCCTGTTTTTCCATCGGATCCAGCGGCACTAACGGCAGCCGCACCGTGTCTGTGCACCACCCCTGCAGCGCAAGCATCGCTTTGATATCCGAAGGTGAGGAAACTTTGAAAATCTGGTTGCTGACCTGCTTGAGAAACTGATCCAGCTCCACATTCTCCACGCCGTATTGATAATCTTCCCAGATCTTGACGATCATCGGCATCACGCAATGACCGGCGACCGAAACAATTCCGCTGATCCCCTCGCGCAAGCCTTCCAGAAAATAACCGTCCTCACCGCTGAGAATCTGGACCTGATCATTGGCCATCATGATCGCCTTCACCATCTCCATGTCATGGCACGCCTGCTTTAAGGCCCGGATCTGGGGATAATCCTGAGCTAAACGAATCACGGTTTCAGCGCTTAAGGCCACGCCGGAACGCTTGGGTACATTGTAAAGCATGAGCGGTTTCTCACTGACGCGGGCGCACGCCGCGAAATGGGCATACAGTCCTTGTTGGGACGGCCGGACATAATACGGACACACAAGCATGATTCCGTCGACCGGTTCCGCATTGACCCAGCGGATGAGGTCCAGCGTCTCTGCGGTGTTGTTGGTGCCGCAGCCCATCCAGACGCAGACCCGGCCTTCGCTTTGCTTCAGGACGCAGCGCAGTACCTGTTGTTTTTCTTCCCGGCTCAAAGCACTGGCTTCCGCCGTTGTTCCGCATACGACAAACCCGTCGCAGCCCTCCGCGATCAGTTTCTCGACAAGGTTGCTTAACGCCGTTAAATCAAGCTCCCCGGTGTCCGTCATCGGCGTGATCAGCGCCGTCATGCAATGGCCCAGCTTCATTGGGATCCCTTTCCTTCCAATAACAATGGTTGGATCTGGCGGTCTTCCAGCGCCGCCTGCAGCGTGGCTTCAATTAAACGCCAGTCACTGACCAGACTGTTCGGTTTACGCACGTAGTCATCCTGCCCGAACGGTAC
Source organism: Holdemania filiformis DSM 12042 (assembly GCF_000157995.1). Taxonomy (GTDB): domain Bacteria; phylum Bacillota_I; class Bacilli_A; order Erysipelotrichales; family Erysipelotrichaceae; genus Holdemania; species Holdemania filiformis. The sequence continues at coordinate 122,096 of NZ_GG657561.1, read as the reverse complement.
GAAAAACAGATGCCGCACCTGCTTCAGACGCAGAAGATTCGCCCCGGAAAGGCCGAGGAAATCATTGGACGCAATGCCCAGAACCAGCGGTTTCTCGTTTCGAAGCAAAGCTTTGGCCGCCAGCGTGACCGGCGTGTCATAAATCCCCAGCGCCAATTTGTTCAGCTCGGTCGCCGTCATCGGCGCGATGACCATCGCATCGAAATGATCGATCGGACCGGTGCGCTCCGCTTCCTGCAGCGTCGTCATCACCGGCTTGCCCGTCAGTCTTTCCAGCTGGCTTAACCGTTCCTTGGCCGTTCCAAACCGGGTGTCCAGCTGCGCCGTATTCTCACTGACAATCATCGTGACCGGCCAGCGCTGAACCATGTCGGTCAGTTGTTCAATGACGGCGGCATGATTGCAGAAAGAACCGCACATCCCCCATAAAAGCTTCATCGTTTCACCTCTTTCAAAATCACGTCAGCCAAGATTTCGCCTGCGCTCTGCCAGGCTACAATCCCCGGCAGCGGCGGAGCCGCGATGACATGCGTGTCCTTGCGTTTGTATACGCGTTCGCTGACGCCGACCGCCCGCGAAGCGATATCGATGATCAGCGGCTGTGTCTGCCAGCCGGCCACCATCGCCTCGCTGATCACCTCCGCCGGCGCGGTGTTGATCACGACCGGCCACGGCTGTTGAAACTGCCATTCCTGCAGCCGGATAAAACTGTACGGCAGCTGTGCGGATTCGGGATGCGCATGCGCGGATACAATCCTGACTTCCAGCCCCAGCTGGTGAAACAGCCCGGCAATCGCCCGGCCGCAATGGCCGAAGCCGATCACGTCATAACAATACTCCGGCAGCGAGCGCGGCGTATTCTGGATCACCATCGCTAAAATTCCCTCAGCCGTCAGCGCTGCATTGGCTGCGACGACCTCCTCCCGCGCCAGAAGCGAGATCACTGTCTGCGGCAGCTTCTTAATGTACGGCGTGATCACTCCCGTAAAAATCAACGTTTCCTTGCGCAGCGACGCAAAGAAATCCTTCATGCAATACCCTCGTTTTTTGAGTTCGATAAACCCGTCGTCGCTGACCCCCTGGATCGGCAGAATCACCAGATCCATTTTGTTCGCCATCCGTTCGATCTGTTCCATGTCTTTTTCACACCGGCCTTCCTGGACCTGAATCCCGGCCGACCGTAAACGCTGAATGATAATTTCCATTCGCTGGTCATTCACAAACACGACCGCTTTCATGGATGCACCTCCTCTTGTATCCCATTCTATGACGAAAAAAAAGAAGGGTTCCTGTCCCTTCGGTCCTTGCCGAGGGAAACAAACCCTTCCTGATCTTACAATTTATTTTTTCCAGTCGAAACGCTTTCTTTTACACTAAGCCAACTTCAACGATAAAGCGATTCAAATCGTTTCGATGATCAGCTTATTGGAAATCGCAGACGAAATAGTTCTTCTTGCCTTTGCGCAGAATCGTGAATTCCTGATTAAACGCTTCACTGCGGCAGACCGGCGTCATCGGATCCGTGACCTTTTCGCCGTTGACCTGGATCGACCCGCCGGCGATCCACTCGCGGCCTTCGCGCTTGCTTTTCGCAATGCCGGTCGCCACCAGCACGTCGAGTAACGGCTGCTTGTCCTCGATCGTAAACCGCGGCATATCGGAAATGCCCTGCTTCAGCTCCTCCACGGTCAGATCCTTGAGGTTGCCGCCGAACAGCGTCTGCGCGATTTTAATCGCGGTGTTGTACGCTTCTTCGCCATGAATGAACGTAATGACTTCCTTCGCCAGCGTCTTATGCGCTTCACGCAGATGCGGTTCCGTCCGGTTCTTTTCTTCCAGCGCTTCGATTTCCTCCCGGCTTAAGAAGGTCAAAAATTTCAGGTAATCAATGACCTTGTTATCCTCGGAGTTGATGAAGAACTGGTACATTTCATAAGCCGACGTCTTGTTGATATCCAGCCAGATCGCATGACCGTTAGTCTTGCCGAATTTCGTGCCGTCCGACTTAGTCAGCAACGGCATCGTAAAGCCATAGGCTTCCTTTCCCGTTTTCTTGCGGATCAGCTCAATCCCGGCCGTGATGTTGCCCCACTGATCCTGACCGGCTACCTGCAGCGTGCAGCCCTTGTTTTCATGCAGCCACCAGAAATCCATCGCCTGCATCAACATGTATGAGAACTCGGTATAGGTGATGCCGGCGTCCAGACGGCGGCGCACGATATCCTTGTTCAGCATGTAATTGATATTAAAGTATTTCCCATAATCCCGCAGGAAGTCAATGAAGTTGATATCCTTGTACCAATCATAGTTGTTGACGACCTCAAAGCCGAAAACCTTCTCCGCCTGCTTTTTCAGGCATTCATAGTTGTGATTAACTTCTTCTTTCGTGACCATCGGCCGTTCCGCATCCGGCTTCGGATCGCCGATCAGCCCAGTGCCGCCGCCGACTAACAAGATCGGATTGTGTCCGGCGTCTTTTAGGCGCTTGCTGATGAGAAACGACGAGAAATGCCCGATATGCAGACTATCCCCGGTCGGATCCGTCCCGATATAAAACGTCATGCCGCCGGCGTTTAATTTCTCCCGCAACTCCGGCGAGCTGACATCCTTGATCAACCCCCGCCATTCCAGTTCTTCATAGATACCCATTTGATTTTTTCCTCCTTCGAAATAAAAAGACGCCCCAATAAGGACGTCTTTGCGCGGTACCACCTTAATTCATATCCCTTGTTGTCAGGATATGCTCTTCTTCATAACGCCGAAGTCCGCGTCCTATCTTTGCCATAGGAGGCTCCGAGGTGTATTCCCCTTTTCCTGCTGCCTTTTCGCACCACCCAAAGGCTCTCTTCAAGCATTCCAAGGCTACTCTTTCTCTTCCCAGCCTGTTAGAGCTATTATAGCCGCAGACCGGTGAAGATGTCAATCACAAAGTCGACTGCCGCGGCGTAAACAGATAGCTCAATTCAATTTCTTTGTCGATATCGTCGGTATTTTCCTGCAGCATCTTCGTCATGACGCGCATCGAAACCGCGCCTAAATCATAGGACGGAATGGCGAAGCTGGAAATCTGCGGCCGCATCATCGAATTGTATTTCGTGTCGATGACGCAGACAATTTCCATTTCCTTCGGAATGTCGATGCCGTTTTCCTTCGCCGCGTTGACGACCGCAATGGCCTGCGAATCCCGGTTGGCAATAATCAGATCATGTTTGTGATCCTGCAGATAATCCTTCATGAAATCATAAGACGTGCGGTACTGGCCCGGAATCTCCAGATAGCCGTTGAATTCCAGTCCTTTGGTTGCGTAGGCTTTCTTCGCCCCATTGATCATCTGATCGATGGAATACCCGTTCTTCCGGTCCTGAATGATTGCGATGTCGCGCTTGCCGCCCTCTAAATACTTCATGACCAGCTCGTAAACGGCGTTCTCAATATCGACGTAGACCGAGCTGATCTTGGCATCGGATACCTTGTTGCCGATAATCACGATCGGAACGTTATATTTGGTCAGCGTATTCAGTTCTTCACGCATCAGCTTATCATTATAAATGACGACGCCGTCAACCCGGGACTTAATGATATTCTCAATGATATCGTTGATCTCGTTGATGCCTTCAGTCGTCGTGTGAAGCATGATGTTGTATTTATAGATTTTCGCAACGTCCAGCAGCCCGTTGATGATCTGACCCGTATAGGTAAAACTAGCCTCCGGGATCACCAGCGCGATCGTCGTCGTTTTCTGCAGAGCCAGCCCCTGCGCAATCGCGTTCGGCTTGTAGCCCAGTTTTTCAATCGCTTCCTCGACCTTTTGCTTCGTTCCGCCCTTAACGACGTTGCTCCCGTTGATGACGCGGGATACCGTGGCGAGGGAAACGCCGGCTTCGTTGGCTACATCATAGATTGTTACTCTCTTCATGCTCTGCACTGTTCTCCTTTTCTTCTTCGTTTTCCGGTTTGGCTTCCGGCTCAGCCTCCGCGGCCGGCTGCGGTCTTAACCAGTTTTTCAAGGCGTCGACCGTCTTTTCTGCAACGTCGATCGTCACATCCTTGGCTTTTTCAATATTCTGCTGCACTTCCGGCTTGCTTGTAAAATCCTTCACCGCGCGCTGGCCTTTTTCGACCAAAGCCGCCGTGCCGTCCTTGATCTGATCGACTTTTTCCATCAGATCTTCATTGCTTTTCAGCTCGTCCAAGCCGCTTTTAACACAGCCGGACACTTTCTCACCGACGTCGCTGACTGACTTCTTAATCTCTTCCACAGCCTTATTCAGCTTCGGATCCGTCTTGATCTCATGGAACAGCCGCCGGGATTCCGCGACTGCTTTATCCGTCGTAGCTTTCACCTGGCTCATCGTTTTGCGGTAGGTATCGCTGTCCTGAACCTGAGCTGTCAACAACTTCAGCTGATCGATTCCCTGATTCAGAATCTCAATCGCTTTCTTCGCCGCCGCTTCGATCTTTTCCTTGACTTCCGACGACTGCTGACTGCCGGCATCTTCCGCTTCGCGGTTGATTTCTTCGATCTGTTTTTTCAGATCTTCCACCGTTTTTTCTACTTCTTCGTCTACTCTTTTGTTTTCATCACTCATGTTCTGTTCCTCCTTCACTCTGAGTTTTAGGTTCTTCGCTTTCCGCAGGGGTTACCGCCGCCGGTTCCGGCTGCGGCGCCGGCTTCTTCTTCGCCGTGCGCGCGGCGGCCGCCTCCTTGGCGCTGTCGAGATTCCCGGCCATAAAACCAGCCATATTTTTGACAGCTCCCACAGCACTTTCCTGAACTTGGTCAATCGTTCCCGATAACCGGACCACTGTGTCCAAGGGCGCCTGAAGCTTGTCAATGCTTTTGTCTACCCCCTCCATCGCGGAACCGGCCTTCTGAACCATGACCGTTAATTCCTTAATAAATGTGACGCAATGGCGCAATAAATAAATAAGAAAACAAAGTACAGCGACCCCCAGAATCGGGACCAGCTGTACTGAAACTTTATACATGGCCGCCAATAATTCGTCCATCAAAATCACCTCAATTGTATTATACTCAATTATGAAAAGATTTTCAATAAATTTGATAGCGCTTAACCATCCGAATCTTCAGAAACCTTTGAACCCGTTGGGAAAAGCTGGAAACAAAAGGCTTTTCTGCTGTTTCCGCAGAAATTCTGGAATGTGAAGATTCGGCGAAACTTTTTCAGGAGTAGATTTTCTTCTCCACTTTGTTTAATTTTATAACTTTCTTAACCCGGTCAGGATTAAGATTAAAGATCCTGACTCGTTGGAATCAGGATCTTATTTGCGGTTGCGAAATGATTTAAATCAGATGATATTCTTGCAGCAGTTCCTCAATCACCGTGCCCTGGATCTTTTTCAGGCCCTTCTTTTCAATCCAGTGAACCAGCCACGGCACCTTGATGTCTTCCAGCTTGCGCCCGTCCAGCATCTTATAGGTTGAATCCATCAGCACACGGACGTCATAGACCGAATTGAAGACCTCCGGCACGCCGCGGTCGACGTCTAAGAGCGTATAAACGGCTTCCATGCCGGTCCGGACGGAATATTCCGTCGTGAACACCGTGTCGCGGACAGTATCGGCAAACTGGCCAATGAACGCGAAGTTCACGCAGCCCTCCGGTACAACCTTCGGCCGGTCGCCCGCGGTGCGCGGCATGAAGAAGGCGGTGATATACGGCATCATGCAGGGGATGCAGCGGGCGGAATTGACGGCCATGTCATGAATCTGATCCTCCGGCACTCCCAGATGGTACAGCCATTCCTCGGTGATTTCCGTACCGGTGCACTCGCGCATCGGCTTTTTTACGTAGTTGCCCGGCACATCGCCGAACAGGCCGTAAACCCAGACGACCAGCTGATCCTTCGGCTGATCCTTGAAATGCGGCTGGCGGTTCAGCGTGTAGCTCATCAGCCAGTTGGAATCCTTGACCGTGATGATGCCGCCGGTCACGACCTTGCCGCTGAACGGATCACGCTTGCAGATCTTCTGGATATACGGCGGAATGCGGTCGTCCAGCGTGGTGACCGTCGCGGATTCCCAATAAGTCTTATCGGTCTGCGTGCAGAATTTATCCGGATGGCCAAACGCCGGATCCTGCGCCGCGATGTTTCGCCACAGCTGCCAGCATCCGCCATTTTGATCGTTAAACTGCGGCGCGTGATCGTTGTCGCCCAACGAGGAATTTTCCGTGCAGCTGCCGTTGGTCACGAAGACAAGATCGTTTTCCGTCAGCGGAATCGTAGTTTCCTGCCCTTCCCGGACACAGACGATCCGGCGGGCCACCTTCTTCTCTCCGGTGATTTCAAATTCAACATTGGTCACGCGCGTATCATATTCAAACTGCACGTGATGCTCTTCCAGATAGTTTACCATCGGCAGAATCAGGGATTCGTACTGATTGTACTTCGTGAATTTCAGCGCGGAAAAATCCGGCAGGCCGCCGACGTGATGGATGAAGCGCTGGATATACAGCTTCATTTCCAGAGCTGAATGCCAGTCCTCAAACGCGAACATCGTGCGCCAGTACAGCCAGAAATTGCTGGAGAAGAATTCGTCATCGAAGACGTCGGTAATCTTTTTATCATAGAGATCCTCGTCCTTCGTAAAGAACAGCTTCATGATCTCCATCGCCGCTTTGTCGCTCAGACCGAATTTGCCGTCGGTATGCGCATCTTCGCCGCGGTTGATCGTCGCGCGCATCAGCGAATAGTTCGGGTCATCTTTGTTCAGCCAGTAGTATTCGTCCAGTACGGAAACGCCTTCCGTTTCTAAAGACGGAATCGAACGGAACAGATCCCACAAACATTCAAAGTGATTTTCCATTTCCCGGCCGCCGCGGATGATGAAACCTTTCTGCGGATCCTTAATGCCGTCGCAGGCGCCGCCGGGCAGCTTCCCTTCCTCCAGGATATGGATGTGTTCGCCCTTCATCTGTCCGTCACGAACTAAGAAACACGCCGCGGACAGCGCCGCCAGTCCGGAGCCGACCAGATATGCGGACTTGTTGTCAACGCCTTCCGGCTTGCGCGGATGCGCGAACGCTTCGTAGTTGCCATTGCTGTAATACATAATTTTTATTCCTCCTGTTTCTCTTTTTCTAACCGTTCTTAGCATACTTCTTCTTGTCCGCCCCGGCCATAGACACCCCAAACAGGCTGTATAAAATTCCGACAGGCCGAAAAATATGTCATGATTTTAGTCAAAACCGAACAATTGTCAAAAAACAGGAAATTCCGTTCTGACTCGCGGGCAAGCCTCTCAGTTTCCAGCCAATCCTCAAAACCGGCTATTTTCCTCACCTTTTTACATTTCCTTCTCATCGCAGGAAACAAACGCAAAAAAATCAGGAGCGTATTGCCATGGCTAAACACTCCTGATTTGTTCGTTCATCAAATTTTATTACAGCTTCTGTTTGACCAGTCCGCTTAAGCCGTAGATGTCCTTGCTGGACATGAACAGATAAACTGCCGGCGCCAGCGCGGCTAATTCGGCCGCTCCCTGTTCGTCTTCGCTTAAAATTTTAGAGCCTGGAATCCGCTCTTGAAGATAGGTAATATCAATATCGATCCCGTCTTCCTTGTCGTCAATGCTCGTAAAATCGCACAGATAGACTTCGTCCGCTTTCTTTAAAGCCGCGGCGAAATCATCGGCAAAATGGAAAACACGGGATACACGATGCGGTTTAAAGATCGCGATCAGCTTTTTGCCCGGGAACCGTTTACGGGCGGCGTCGATGGTAATCGAAACCTCGGTCGGATGATGAGCATAGTCATCGACAAAGACGTTCTCGCCATGCTTCTCAATGGTGAAGCGGCGTTTTGTCCCCTTAAACGACGCCAATCCGGGTTCGATCTGTTCGGCGGTATAGCCCTCCAGCAGTCCCAGCGCAATCACGCCGAGGCTGTTCCATAACAGATGCCGGCCGACAAACGGCAGATCAAAATGTCCCTGCGGCTTGCCTTGAAACAGCACGTCGAAGTGCATATCCTCGCTGGTTTCCACGATGTTGACCGCCTGGAAATCATTGCCGTCGTCAACGCCGTAATAATAATGCGTCACCTTCGGATCGATCCGCAGCGCTCTGACCTTCGGATCATCGCCGAACAAAACCAGACCTTTCTTCACCTGACTGGCAAATTCCTCATACGCTTTCGCGTAATCAGCTTCGGTTTTAAAATAATCGACGTGATCCAGATCAGCGTTGGTAATGACCGCGTAATCCGGATGATACGCCAGAAAGTGCCGCCGGTACTCGCAGGCCTCCACCGCCAGATATTGGCTGTCCGGATGAATTTCCCCGGACCCGTCGCCGATCAGATGCCCGGTCGGCGCAATTTCGTCCATCATGGCCGCCAGCATCCCGGTCGTCGTTGTCTTGCCATGGCTGCCCGCCACGCACAGGCTCGTATAGTCCTTCATCAACGCGCCTAAATACTCATGATACCGATAGCACGTCACCTTCGGATTGGACCGGGCGGCCGCCACTTCCGGAAAATCTTCTTTGAAGGCGTTGCCGATAATGACCGTCATCCCGTCGCGAATGTTCGCCGGATCAAACGGCAGGATCGGAATATGCCGTTCGATGAGCGGATCCTCCGTAAAGAAGTGCTTCGTCAAATCCGAGCCGGAAACTTCCATGCCTAAATCGTTGAGAATGCAGGCCAGCGCCGCCATGCCCGTACCCTTGATGCCGATAAAAAAGACCATAACAACACCCTCTCTATGAATTCAGATCGTCGTCAAACAAGCTCAGATTCTGCGAAACGACCGTTTTATCAGACCCTTCCTCATCTCCCTTGACGCCCGCTACAGCTTCCTGCGGCTTCTGAAGCAGCTCATCGAGCGACACATTGAGCAGCGGTTCTTCTTTGACGGCCGCCGCGGGTTTGTCCAGGCGTTCCGGAATTTCCTCAACCTTGTCTTCCTGCGGCTTATCCATACCGTAAATCGGCGAAATCACAGTGCCCAGTGAACTCTTCACCGGGCTGACCTTCTTTACCGCCGGCGTCTTGGCCGGCTGGCTCTTTTCTCCAAGCACACCGAAAATCGGCGAAATCACCGGTGTGAATTCATAATCTTCCTTCGGTTCTACCCGGACCGGCTTCTTTTTTACAGGTTTATCTTCCGCAATCGTCATTTTACCCAGCTTGCTGGAAGGCTCCTTCTTCACTGCCGGCTCCTTTTCTTTCTCTTTTTTGGTGTCCAGATAAACCGCCTTGACTTCCTGCGGAAGCGGAACTGCCGCCTTGACCTCAGGCTGGACCGGCGCTTTAGCCGGATTGCTGCGGCGAACCGGAACCGGTTCTTCCTCAACCTCGTCTACGACTTCTTCTTCAAAAATCAACGACATTAATTTTTTTATCATACGGGATCATCCTGCCTTTTCATTGTATTCATCCTTGCGGAAATTGTTGCCTATTCGCTCTCCGACGGCGTCTGGATATCGTCGTCGTTTTCATTCAGCGGCAGATCGTCGGCACTGGTGCCATCGTCGAAGGTTTCGCCGCTCTGGTCGATATCACCGCCGGTATGCACCGGTTTGTTCGGCATCATTTCTTCCAGCCGGCCGTTCTCCGGAATTTCATCTTCAAATAAATTCAGATTCTCTTTCACATAACTGATTTTTGTCCGGGATGAATAAGCCTTAAGCACCGCGTCCTCATCGACCGTAGCCGTGCGGGCGATCTTGATCATTTCTCCCGCCAGCGCCGGAGCGCCGGTTTCATTGCTTAACCCGGTAAAGGTGAAATACAGCGTTTTCACCATCACCATCACCTGTCCGTTCGCCGCCGCCATGAGACCTGCGGCATACTTCTGCGTCCGCCCCTGGACGTCGGCAAACTCGCCCTCGCTGACGCTCAGCCAACGCTCGCCCTGCGGCAGCGTCACGCTCTGGGTTTGATCGTAAAGCTTAACGTTGACGATTTCAGCGATATTCAGGTTCATAATAAATTCCTGGTTATCCAGAACGAAGACGTTGGAGGAAGCTGTCGAGTTCCGCCGGCCCACGCCCGGTTCAACATAATAACTATACAGATCCTTTACGTTATCGGCGTGAACATTGATCGTCAGTGCGCTGGCTTGCGTACAAGCCGCCTGCAGCCGGCCATCGAGACTGCCCTGAGCGCTGCATCCGCATAGACACAGGCAAAACAGAAGCAGAGTTATTTTACGCATGAAAGTCCTCCCTTCGTTTTGTTTATTCTATCATGTTTTCCGGTTTTTTTAAATGGCTTTCTTCTGCCAAACTGCGCGGTAAATCGGCTGGCCCAGATCCATAAATTTCTGTTCGTATTCCGTAATCGCGTCTTCCGGATGGGGCAGACGGCGGAAATCGACGCTCACCTCGCACAACAGCCAGTTCTCTTTGGAAAATTCTGTCAGGGAAAACTCAAACAGCTTCGGATTGTCGGTTTTCATGATCACCTGACCGTTTTCATTCAGCAGCGTCTCATATTGTTTTAGAAACCGGGCATGCGACAGCCGCCGCTTCGCATATCCGCTTTTCGGCCACGGATCGGAAAAGTTCAAATGGATGACGTCGATCTCCCCGGGGGCAAACCAGGTGCTGATCTGATCGGCGTCCTGAGCGATGAACGCCATGTGTTCGTGCGGCTGAGCGAGCGCTTTTTTTACGGCGACCGCAGCGACGTTATGTTCTTTTTCAATGCCGATCCAGCCCTCTTCCGGGTTCATCGCCGCCATTTTGGTGAAATAATCGCCCTTCCCGCTGCCGATCTCCACCCGCAGGCGCGTGCAGCCCAGCAGTTCATGCCAGCGGCCGGCCCGAACTTCCGGCTTTTCGATAACGAAATCTGAGTTTTCCTTTAAAAAGGGTTCAGCCCAGGATTTTTTACGCATTCTCATTGTCGAATCCTCCTTTGGAATAAAACAGCGGATCAGATTTGACCCGCTGTCAGCTTATTGTTCTCGCTTCCGGAACACGCGTTTCTCGCCGTCCCGGCGTTCGCGCGCAGCCCGTTTCGCCCGCTGTTCTTCGTCCCAGCCTTCCGGCTTTTCCATCAAGTCGCGATGGGAAACATTAACGCGGCCTTTCTCATCGATCTCCGTGACGATAACCTTGATGACGTCGCCCAGTTTCAGCACGTCTTCCGGCTTTTCAACCCGCTTGTAATCGATCTTCGATACATGAAGCAGACCGTCGGTTCCCGGGAACAGTTCAACAAACGCGCCGAACTTCTCCAACCGGACAACCTTGCCGTCATAGATTTCACCGACCTTGGCTTCGCGGAGAATCTGATTGATCGTTTCCGCCGCCTTCATGATCGCGTTCTTATCGCTGTGATAGATGACCACTGAACCGTCGTCTTCAATATCGATCTTGACGTTATCGCAGTCCGCGATGATCTGGTTGATCATCTTGCCGCCCGTGCCGATGACTTCACGGATCTTATCCACCGGAATCATCATGCGGTACATCTTCGGCGCGTACGGGCTGACTTCCGGACGAGGTTCGCTGATCGCCGCCATCATGTTCGCCATGATTTCAGCGCGGCCTTTCTTGGCCTGCGCCAGCGCTTCCTCCAGGATCGCACGGTTGATGCCGTCGATCTTGATGTCCATCTGAAGGGCGGTGATGCCCTTCGGCGTCCCCGCAACCTTGAAGTCCATATCGCCATAGTGGTCTTCCATACCCTGGATATCCGTTAATACGGTGTAATGCTCGTCGCTGGTCTTGATCAGCCCCATCGCCACGCCGGCCACCGGCGCCTTGATCGGAACGCCCGCGGACATCAGTGCCATCGTCCCGGCGCAGATTGAAGCCTGGGAGGAGGAACCGTTGGATTCCAAAACTTCCGCGACTAAACGGATGGTGTATGGGAATTCTTCCTCGCTGGGAATGACCGCCGACAACGCTCTCTCACCCAGCGCGCCGTGACCGATTTCACGCCGTCCCGGAGAACCCATACGGCCTGTTTCCCCGACAGAATACGGCGGGAAGTTATAGTGATGCATAAAGCGCTTGGTTTCAATTTCCGTCAGATCGTCGATGATCTGATTGTCGCCCAGCGCGCCTAAGGTACAAGCTGACATAACCTGCGTTTCACCGCGGGTAAACATCGCCGAGCCATGCACGCGCGGAAGCAGATCAACCTGCGAGTTCAATGGACGCAGTTCATCGACAGCGCGGCCGTCCGGGCGGATCTTTTCTTCGGAAATTAAACGCCGGACTTCGTTGGCCACGATTTCCGTGCAGTACGCGCGGACCTGCTTGACCGTTTTGTCTTTCAGTTTTTCGCTTGCGTATTCGCGAGCCTCGAACAGCGCTGCCATCTCGTCGGTAATCTCGTCGATCTTGCCGTAGCGTTCCAGCTTCAGCTTAATCGAAACCGCTTCGATCAGACGCGCTTTCGCCAATTCGTCGATTTCAGCCTTGATTTCTTCCGGCACGACGTCCAGCTTGATTTCCATCTTCGGCTTCGCACACTTCGCGATAATCTGTTCTTGGAATTCGCAAAGCATCTTGATGTGATCGTGACCGAACATCAGTGCGTCGATCATCTCTTCTTCGCTGACTTCCTTCGCTCCGGCTTCGACCATGTTGATCGCGTCCTTGGTTCCGGCAACCGTCAGATGAATATCCGACTTTTCTGATTCCTCAACGGAAGGATTGATCACGAACTTGCCGTCCACACGGCCGACGATAACGCCGGCGATCGGACCGTTGAACGGAATGTCAGAAATGCACAGCGCACAGGAAGCGCCGAACATGGCGGCCATTTCCGCCGAGCAGTCCTGATCGACGGACAATACCGTGTTGACGACCTGAACTTCGTTGCGGAAGCCTTCCGCAAACAGCGGACGGATCGGACGGTCGATCATCCGCGCGGTCAGCGTCGCATGTTCGCTCGGCCGGCCCTCGCGGCGTAAAAAACCGCCTGGAATCTTACCGACGGAATACAACTTTTCTTCAAAGCTGACCGTCAGCGGGAAGAAGTCTGAATCTTTCGGAGTATGGTTGGCAGTAGCGGTTGACAACACTACTGTATCTTGGTAACGGACTACGACAGCTCCACCTGCCTGTTTTGCGATTTCTCCGGTTTCAATCGTCAGATTGCGGCCGCATAAGTCGAATGTAAATACCTCTTTCGCCATTTGTTCACCTCATTAAATGTTAACCTTTACAATTTTATCACAGTTTTTGCGTAAAGCATAGAATAGTTTAAGACAAATGCCGCCATTTTTTGAGGTTTTCCCAACCGGGGAAATATGGCTGACGCCAAAACAAAGAAAAAGCTCCCGGCCGGGAGCGATTCCTTCATGATTTTTACAGTTCAGTCTTCCACAGACCATGCAGATTGCAGTATTCGTAAACCGCCAGCGGTTTGCCTTCACCGATCTCAAAGACCGCCTTCGGCGCATCTGCGGGAGTCAGGTGGCGAATCTGTACGCCTTTGTCCGTTTCCAGCAGGATCCATTCGATATAATGGGCGTCGGTCATCGGATGTTCAACGCTGCCGACAACGACTTCGATTTTGCCTTCGTTCATGGTGACCGCCGGCAGATGTTTCTCCAGCGCCGCTTCCGTGGTGTTGGCGATCAGCTCGTGCATTTCCTCGCCGCAGCAGATCATCGGTACATATGAATCGTGCAGAACATAGGTTGTATTTCCGCAGTGGTTGCATCGTAAAATTTTCATTCAACAGTCCTCCTTTTGACTTGATGAGCCTATTGTACTAAGGATTGTCTGAATCCGCAACCAATATGCCCGCGATCTTTCAAATCCGAACAATCGCCGAATTGTTTCCGCTTTTCCAGCGGGGCTGAATATGAAAAGCGGACTTCCTCATCGAGGAAAATCCGCTCATTCTCTTAAGCACCCGCGATCTGGTAATCGTCGTCCTGAATCTGAATCTGATCGTCGCCCAGAATGAAATAATGCGGGTAATGATAAAGCAGATTCTGGTTGACGAAAGAAATCCCGCCGATCAACTGGTTGACCTGTTCGATTGATGTCCGGCGCATCAGATCAGTAATGTAATTGAAGTCGGTTTTCTGTGTTTTGTATTCCTCATCCGCAAACGTGTAAATCTTTTCCTCCGGCACAAAATGCGTCAGCCGGCTCAGCGGTTTTACAACGTTGCGGGCATAAGCCGGAGCGCTGATCACATAACCATTCATACTTAACGGCGTGCCGATTTCCACAACTGCTTTTAAGATTTTAGCGTTGCCGATGACTTTTTGGAAATCCTCGTCGTTTACATTGATCACAAACTTGCGGCCCTCCGCAAACTGACGGATATGATATTCATTTTGGAAAAACAGGTACAGATGATGATTCAGGACGTCTGCCATTTCCTGCTTGACCGGCTCGTAGCCAATCCAACCGCCAAAATCGTTAACATCCACGATTTTAATTCCGTACATGACCTGTTTCATCAAAACTCCTCCTTTGCGATCTTCTTAAGGAAGATCCTCTTTCTGCCTTCATTATAATCCTTTTTCCGAGGTTTTCCAGTTTATTTGCTAAACATTTCACATTAATTGTCAAAATATTATCAAATTGATTTACAGATCCTTCCGCGCTTCCTTCACCCTTTGAAAAACAAACTCCCAAGCCTCAGGAAGCGGCATTGGGAGTCGTCTTTTTCATTTTTACCGGGGCGGTTTCCGCAATCAGCGCCGTCTTCTGCGCCCGCGTCAGCCGCTTGATCGCGGCTTCGTGTTTCATTGCCGCGGATTTGTCTTCAAAGCCTTTCACATAAACGATTTTCAGCGGCGGATGCGCGCGGGTATATTTCGCGCCCCGGCCGGTGCAGTGAGCCTGAAAACGTTTTTCAACGTTATTGGTCCAGCCGGTGTAATAGCTGCCGTCCGCACATTCCAGAATATACACCCAGGCGTTCATCATTCGACCGATTTCAGCGATTCCACCATCGGAATCGCGCGCAGCTTGGATTTCATCACCTGATTGACGATCACGGCGAACATCACCGTGATGATGACGGATATCCCATAGCTCTGCGGCAGAATGACACGGCCGAACATGATGTTGTCCAGCTCGACGACGACCATGATCGTTAAATGCAGAATCTTGCCAAGTCCCAAACCGACAAGAGCGCCGATCAGCGTCAGAATGACGTTCTCTTTATACACATAGGTGTTGACTTCCTTATTGTAGAACCCCAACACTTTCAGCGTCGCGATTTCCCGCAGCCGCTCGCTGATATTGACATTGGTCAGATTA
>NZ_GG657561.1:104601-106651 GCF_000157995.1 Holdemania filiformis DSM 12042 | reverse complement strand
CACGATATAATTTAAGCTGCGGATCATGTTGTTGAAGTTATCCTTGATCCCGGTGTAGAACGACAGCGAGCTGATATCCTCATTCTTTAACAGTTCCTGGCCGCTGCGCTGCTCCGCATCGTCAATCTGAGGATTGAATTTCAGGAAAACGGCGTTGCTTTGGGCGCGCAGATCATAGGTTTCCTTATATGCGTTGGCATTCATATAGACATAATGATTGAGATAATTCTCCGCGATTCCGGTAATTTCAACATTCCGGCGCAGCTCCTTCTCGTTTTCCAGCTCGATCGTATCGCCGACATGCAGATTCATGTCGTTTGCCATCTTTTCCGTAATCACTACGCCGCCGTCCTTTAACCGCAGTTCTTCCTGCGGCTGTTTGCGGGGATGCAGCGATACGAAATCACGGAACCGCTCGGGATCGGAAGTCACGACCAGCGTCACCTCTGTGCTGTCGTTGCCCTGGTAGACAACAGCGTTGGATTGGTACACGTCCAGAGCATCGTCGATAGTTTCCAAGCCGTTGATTTGATCTAAGACCTGCCGCTTCGCGGTTTCATCGAGATCCTTCTGCATGGAAGCGATGCCTTGATATTGGAAAATCTCGCCGAATTGGGAATTGACGATCCGGCTGATCGAATCCTTGATGCCAAAACCGGCGACTAACAGCGCTGTGCATCCGGAAATGCCGAGCACCGTCATGAAGAATCGTTTTTTATAACGGAATAAATTCCGCGCGGTGACCTTGGAAGTGAAGGAGAAACGTTTCCATAAGAACGTCATCCGCTCGATCAGGATCTTCTTGCCCAGCTTCGGGGCTTTCGGCCGCATCAGCAGCGCCGGAGTTTCGATCAGTTCTTTATAACAGGCCGCAAACGCCGCAAAGGTTGTCACTAAGACGGAAGCCGCGGTAGAACCGATCATCAGCGGCAGCTGCGGCGTAAATTGGACTGGCGGCAGCACGTACATCATTAACCAGGCAGTATAGATGATCGCCGGAAAGGCGAACAACCCGACAGCCAGCCCGACCAGACTTCCAGTCAGACTCGCAAACGCAGCATAGAAGACATACTTAAACGCGATCTGGCCGGTCGTGTAGCCCAGCGCTTTCATCGTACCGATCTGCGAGCGCTGTTCGTCGACCATCCGGGTCATCGTCGTCAGGCAGACTAACGCCGCGACTAAGAAGAAGAACACCGGAAACACCTTGGCGATCGCGGCCATCCGGTCGGCAGCACCCTTGTAATCCATATAGCTGTAATGCGACTGCCGGTCAAGAATATACCACTTGCCTTGTTCGATCTGTTCGATCTTATTCTTCGCCAGCACCAGTTCCTCGCGCGCATCCTCCAGCTTCGCTTGACCTTCCGCTTTGTTTAAAGCCAGATCGATTTCCCCCTGAGCGACTTCTTTCTGACCTTGCTTCAGCTTGGCTTCGCCCTCGGCAATCTGTTTATCGGCATCCGCCTTGGCCTGCACCAGCGTCTGACGCTGCTGCTCGATCTGGGCGTTGGCGGAAACGATCTGTTCATCAATCGTCTTGAGAACCGTCTCAGAGACTTCTAATCCCTGATTGATCAAATCCAGCTGTGCCTGCGCCGTCGCAATTTCGGTTTCCAGCTGGGTTAAAATCGCCAGTTCTCCCTGCAGCTCCGCAATCCGCGCGTTGATAAGAATCAGCTCGCCGGGGATTTTTTCCAGTTCGGCCGTTTCCTCCTCACTCAGCGCGGGATATTTCTCCGGATCCGTCTGATTGAGCGCTTTTTTAGTTTCCAGCTCAATCTGCCGGGTGGTGAGGTCCAGCTGTTTCTGCGTCTGCTCGTCCAGTTCCTGCTGAACCGGCGCCAGTTCGTCCTGCTTGTCTGCCAGATTTTTCTGTTTTTCAGCGATCTGGCTTTCCAGCTGCGCTTTCTGCGCCAGTGCCTGGGCATTGGCGGTTTCATATTCTTTTTTCTTTTCATTATAGGTAACGGTCAGCGTGTCGATTTGCTTCTGGATCATTTCGATCTGGGCTTCACCTTGTTTAAGCTGAGCCTCAGCCATCGCCTTG
>NZ_GG657561.1:100214-104377 GCF_000157995.1 Holdemania filiformis DSM 12042 | reverse complement strand
GCTGGAAGTCAGCGTCGCCTGGCCGACTAACAGCTCGTCCTTGCCGTCCTGCAGCTTTTTCTCCGCTTTTTCAATCTCGGTATTGAATGTTGTCAGCGCTTCGTCATATTCCGCCTGACCGTCCGTATATTCCTTCATCGCCTCGTCGACAATCGACTGCCGGCGCAGCTCGGCGCGTTCGCTGCCCAGCGTCGTCAGCGTTTCGCTTAACGGCTCGAGGTAGTCGAAATAATCTTGTTGATAGCTGTTGTAAACCTTTGCGCCGCGGGCAGTCAGATAGACGTCGGTATAAACCTCCATGGTGAAATCGCTTTTCGGCACGTAGATATACGTATCGACGCTGCCCGAGCCGATCGCGCTGGTGCCTTTTTCATAGGAAAGGTAGTACGGCGTGTTGACCGTCCCGACAATCGTGAACGTATCGCGGCCGAAACTGTCGTCCAGCGGATCGGAAGTGCCGCTTTCAATGCGGATCGTATCACCGATCTTCATACCGGACACGACGATCTTGCCCTCCTCTATCACGCATTCGCCGCTTTTTTCCGGCAGCCGTCCGCTTGTCACAACCAGCTGGTTGATATAATCCGGATCCTGGGGATCAAGATGCGCCAAATCCAACGCGTGAACTTTCAGAACCAGCTCCTTGGAGCCGATCCGTGTAATCACATCCTGCGTATAACTGGCCTGGACGCCTTCCACGCCCGCAACCTGCCGCAGCTGACGCACGTCGTCCTCGGTAATGCCGAAATTGGAAACGACGCGATAATCCATTAAATTGTAATCGTCAAAATAGCGGTCGGCCGTGTATTTCATATCCGGCGCGGAAGCCAGAATACCCGCGAAAAACGCGACGCCGATCGCAACGATGCCGAAGATCGAGAAAAACCGGCCCTTGGTTTTCCGGATCTCCCGCAGCGTGTCTTTCAATAAAGGACTGCGCATGCCTACCACTCGATCTCCTCGATCGGTTTCGGGTGTTCGTTCACCTCAATCGAGCGAATCTTGCCGCTTTTAACGCGGATGACTTTATCGCCCATCGGCGTCAGGGCCAGGTTGTGCGTAATGACGATCACGGTCATCTGTTGTTCGCGGCAGGTGTCCTGCAAAAGCTTCAGGATCGACTTGCCGGTTTGATAGTCCAGCGCCCCGGTCGGTTCATCGCATAACAACAGCTTCGGATTTTTCGCCAGCGCCCGGGCGATCGCAACCCGCTGCTGCTCGCCGCCGGAAAGCTGGGAAGGGAAATTGTTGCGCCGCTCCCGCAGACCGACGGCTTCGATCGTCTGATCGACGTCCAGCGGATTCTTGCAGATCTGCACGGCCAGCTCAACGTTCTCACGAGCGGTTAAATTCTGCACCAGATTGTAAAACTGGAAGACAAAACCGATGTCGTAGCGCCGGTAAGTCGTCAGCTGCCGGGCGTCCATCTTGGACACTTCCTCGCCATCGACAAGAATCTCGCCGCTGGTACAGGTATCCATCCCGCCCAGAATATTCAGAATCGTACTTTTGCCTGCGCCGGAAGCGCCCGCAATCACGACAAATTCGCCTTTTTTGATCTGGAAGCTGACCCCGTCCAACGCCGGGATCTCCACTTCCCCCATCTTATACACTTTCCGGACGTCCCGGAATTCTATAAATTCGCTCATCGTTGATCTCCTTTCGCAGCCGGACTGAACATATTCAGAAACAAACCGAAGTAAATCCGCAGCACTTCGCAAAGCTGATCTGGATCCAGCTCGCCGGCCTGGGAAAAGACTTCACGCACGCCTTGGAACAACGACGCGGAAAACATCCGGCACAGCACGTGAAACTCGGCGTCCCGGTTGAATGGAAACAGCGCCCACTCTTTAGCCAGCACTTCCAATAACGAAACAAGCCAGCTTGAGATCTGTTCGCTCAGATCGCTGTGCAGCATTAAAATCCGCATCTCCTGCGGCATCCGCACTGACAATTCAGTTAGATCCCGAGCCAGGCGGTCAATCTTCGGCCGCAGCTCGCCGATGGATAAACCGACCGACGTATTGGTCTGGTTCAGCGAAATCCGATCGTCTGTCAGACTGCGCACCAGCTGGTCCAGCTGCGTCAGCGCCGGCGAGGTGATCGCCTGAATAAGCTGATCCTTACTTTCAAAATAACGGTATAAATTGCCGACCGTCATCTTGGCCTGCGCGGCGATCCGGCGCATCGAAGCATCCCGATAGCCATACTGCAGCAGCTCCTGTTTAGCGGCTTCCAGAATTTTATCCCGCTGGATTTCTTTTAATACCTGCGCCATAGTAAACCTCCGTTCATTATTCCGGTTACTAATAATATACGGTTGTTCACTGGCTTTGTCAATCGTTTGAAATAGACAGATCTTTCCGGGTGTCTAAAATCAAAAATCTGAAATTTTGATTTCAGTGTGCTTATTTTTTATTTTCCAAGAAAACAATTCGCTGACTCACTGTTTTGCTTCCCCTTTTGGGAACATCTACTCCGATTAATGAACTTTTTCTGGTCCCTTTCTCATTCTGCAGGTTCTTTTTGCATACAAAATACAGAATCATCACGGCCATTGCAACAGTCTGATTTATTCTTTGACTTTCCACATTCCATTTCGGCGATTTCCGATTCGTTCCAGTCTGCCTTTAGTTTGTAATTTAGGAAGCAAACGTTTTATTGTGCCTAAGGATATCCCGGTTATTTCATGAAGTTCTTTCTGGGTCAGCGTATTTTTCTCACGCAGCGCAGCCAAAAGTTTTTGTTCAGTATCTTTTAATTTAGTCTCACAATCAGTCGCATTAGTCGCACAATCAGTCGCATAGACCGCTTTCTTTTCTGCGACAAATCGCGGATCAACAACACCATGCCGGTCATAGCTCATCTTTTTTCGATATAAATTAACGCGAAAATCACTGTTAAGATCGATTAATTCTGGTTCAGGCAAGCCATACGCTTCGGCCTCTGCGATCATTCTCGGAATCCCGCTTCCCCACGCCTCGATTAAATTCATATAAGAGAAAGCTTCGGCGATGGCTTTATTACGAATTTTAGACAAACCCGTTTTCATTTTTTCGATTGTCAGATCATGATCCAACATGCCCGGAGAAGTAACCTCCAGCCGATCGTCAAAAAGCGCAACCTGGATTTTATCGGGTGATAGATAACTTCGATGACATACCGCGTTTGTAATCATTTCTCTGATCGTTCGAATTGGAAGTTCATAAATATCCTGCCGGGCAAGTCCATCAATCCTCGCGCCGAGATTAATATGCTCCAAAACAAATGAATAGGCGGACTCGATCTGTTCATCAATACTGCCTGTGAATTCCTTGCGCGTAATGAAAATATTCCGTACATTTCCTTTGAATACAGCACATTGGATTGAAGCTCCGGGATATTCGTCAACTTGACCATCAATCAATTGATAGCCATGCGTGGCATAGTACTTCCCATGATCTTCAACAATTAACTTATAGGTAAGCAATTGGTTTTTCCCGATTTTCTTTAAGGCTTTCTGATTGTCTTCTGTACAACAGAGTTCTTTAGCGTGGAGATATAACCGGTCACAAAACTGTTCGATCTCCGCTTCTGAGAGTTCTCGTTTTGATTTTTGCTGATCAAAACTACGATTGCCCGCATCCAGTATCATCTCCTGAATCTGATATCTGGCAGCTTTTCGTGTCGTACCCGCTACCCGCAGATAAACGCCTTCCAGCATTCCCTGACTCTTGATATAGTATGGGCGCTGCATTCCTGGGGGAACTTCTACTACGATAATATACTTACTCTCCGCTTCCTGAATTCCAACGCTTGGCGTAATTTTTGGATCACAGCTGTCATAAATCGCGCTGGTAATCGCATCCACTTTCCGAAAAACTTCTTCTTTTGTAAAACCGATGACTCTCCACGAATTATTTTCAATTCCAAAAATCAGTCTTCCCCCTGAACCATTCGCAAAAGCAACTACCGTCTTCATAAACTTTTCACTTTTAGTCGGAATTTCCTCTTTGAATTCAAGATTATCCGATTCACCCGCAAAAATTTCTTTAATCGTCATGGAATCTCTCCTCCTATTTATAATAAAGGATCCCGAAATCATGGCAGCTCGCTTGATCTGGTCCGCTTGTATTGACGCTATATCATACAGCGGTAAGGATAGGACGTTCTGTTCTTAGAAC
>NZ_GG657561.1:66962-98888 GCF_000157995.1 Holdemania filiformis DSM 12042 | reverse complement strand
TTATGAATAAAACTTAAAATGATCTTACAATTCGCGAATTTCTAAATGAAATCGCAAATCATCAGAAAGAACGCCCACTCTGCCCCATGCCCTGAATAACTATTTATGTTGATCAAAAACAACGTCTTACGGATCTTATTCACTAACTACCGCAGAAAGTAACTCCATTGTAACGCAAAAGAATTATAATTCCAACCCTGTCAATCTTAAAATTTTAACCCTTACCATTTTATTCGGATTCATTTTAATTGAATCCAAACTGTAATCTGAGACTGATCATAAAATAAGAACTCGCAGAAGACAAGAAAGCGTTGAGCGATCTCTGAAACGCTCTCCATCCGATCTCAGCGCCGGCTTGTTTCATTCGATTTAATTAAGGGAAAAGGCACGCCTAAGCCAAAATCCAGATTTCAGACTTTCCTCATCCTTAGAAACTTTTTAAACAAAAATCCCCCGGGATGCTTTATCCAGCGGGAGATCTTCTTTACTCGATTCTCAACGTGAAGTCCGACTTACAAAACGGTTCCTGCGAAAAAGCGCTCTGTGTTTTCCCGCCCCTCAGCATCGGGCCCTCCGGTTTATTCGCCCGCAAACTGACTGTTGTAGAGCTGACTGTAAAAGCCGCCCTGGTTCAACAGTTCACGGTGACTGCCCTGTTCCAGAATCTGACCGTGATTCATCACAAGAATCCGGTCGGCCTGTTCGATCGTCGACAAGCGGTGAGCGACGATGAAGCTTGTGCGGCCCTGCATCATCTGATCGAACGCCGACTGCACCAACAGTTCCGTCCGGGTATCGATCGAGCTGGTCGCTTCATCTAAAATCAGGATTTTAGGATCGCAAAGCAGCACCCGCGCGATACACAGCAGCTGTTTCTGTCCCTGCGACAACGAAACGGTTTCATCCAGCAGCGTATCATAGCCCTGCGGCAGCTGATGGATAAAGTAATCGAGATGCGCCTGCCGGGCGGCCTTCTCCACGTCCGCAAGCGAAGCGTCAGGCCGGCCGTAAGCGATGTTCTCGCGGATTGTGCCGCGGAAGATCCAGGAGTCCTGCAGCACCATGCCGAAGTTGGCGCGCAGTTCACTGCGGCTGAGCGTGCGGGTGTCCACGCCGTCCAGCCGGATCACTCCGCCGCCGATCTCGTAAAAGCGCATCAACAAGTTGATCAATGTCGTTTTGCCGCAGCCGGTCGGGCCGACGATCGCAATTTTCTGACCCGGCTTGACGCTGAGATTGAAATCCTCGATCAACGGTTCGTTTGCCTGATAACGAAAGGATACGTGCTCCAGCTGCAGCTCACCGCGGCCCTGTTTTCCTAACCCCTGATCCGCCTGATCGCTTTCCTGCGGCTGATCAAGCAGATGGAAAACCCGCTCGCAGCTGCTTAGGGAGGCCTGCAGCTCGGTAACGACACCGCTGATTTCATTAAACGGCTTGGTATATTGCGAGGCATAGCTTAAAAACGAAGTCAGCTGACCGACGCTCATGCCGCCGCCCAACGCCGTCAGGGCGCCGATGATGCCGACAGCCGCATAGGCCAGATTGTTGACGAAACGCGTGCATGGATTGGTCAGGGAAGAAATGAATTGCACCTGCGTGCCAACCTGATTAAGCCGCTGATTGATTTCATCAAAGGCCGCTTCCGAAGCTGCCTGCTGATTGTAGGCCGCAACCAGACTCTGTCCGTTGACCCGTTCCTCGGCAAATCCGGACAGTTCCCCCTTAATCCGCGCCTGCTGCTTAAACAAGCGCGAGCTGCGGGAAGCGATAAATGAAGCGACGCCTAGAGACAGCGGCGTGATGAGCACGACGGCCAGCGTGATTCCCGGATGAATTGAAAGCATAAAGCCCAGCGTACCGACAATTGTGATCACGCCGGTAAACAACTGCGTGAAGCCTTGCAGAAGACCGTCGGAGATCACGTCGATATCGTTGACCAGCGTATTCATAAAATCTCCCTGCTGCGTTTTGTCCAGCGTTGCTAGAGGCAGCGCGTGAAACTGCGCGAAGCATTGCATGCGCAGATCCCGGATCGTCCGGTAGCAGCAGGCATTGGTGCAGCAGGTCATCAACAGCTGAAAGAGCGCGGCCAGAATCACAACGGCCGACAGCGCGGCCAGTGTCTGCGTGACCCGGATAAAATCAACCTGCCCCGCTGCCACGATCGCATCGACAGCCTGGCCGATGATCACTGGCGCGCTCAGCGTCATCGCAACCTGCAGCAGCGCGAAGACCAGCGCCATTCCCAAAAGTAAGCCATAAGGTTTTACATAGCGCAGTAAGCGCCGCAATAAAGCTGACTGACTCATCGTTGATCCTCCCTCGTCTGTGAACGGACGATTTCCTGATACACCGCACAGCTGTCCAGCAATTCTTCATGCGTCCCCTGGCCGACCAGCCGGCCCTGATCCATCACCAGAATGAAATCCGCGTGCCGGATCGAGGCGATCCGCTGCGATACGATCAGCACCGCGGGACTGCCCTCAATCTTTTTTAACGACTGCCGCAGCCGGGCGTCGGTTTGATAATCAAGCGCGCTGGTGCTGTCGTCCAGCACCAACAGAGATGGCCGGCCCATGAGTGCACGGGCAATGCACAAACGCTGCCGCTGACCGCCGGAACAGTTCTTGCCTCCCTGCACCAGCAGCGTATCCAGTCCCTGCGGCATCGCTTCGACGAAATCTCTGGCCTGCGCCAACGTCAGCGCCTGCCATAACGCCGCATCATCAGCGTCTTGATTGCCCCAGCGAAGATTCTCGCGGATCGTCCCGGAAAACAGCACCGCCTTCTGCGGCACAATCCGGATCTGACGGCGCAGGTCCGCTAATGAAAGTTCCCTCAGCGGCACTCCGCCCAGCCGGATCTCGCCCGCTGTCGGATCGATCAGCCGCGGCAGAAGCTGCACGATTGTGCTTTTGCCGCAGCCCGTTCCGCCAATCAGTCCGACGGTCTGGTGCGGCTGAATTGTAAAGCTGATCTGTTCGATCGCGCTTTCCCCTTCGCTGTAGCCAAAGCTGACCTTATCCATTTCCAGCACAGCGTCCTTATCCTTTGACAGCTCCATGATTCCGCCGGTGATCGCCGGCTCTGTTTTCAAGACCGCTTCAATCCGGCCGGCCGAGGCGGCGGCTTTTGTGAAGATTACAAACAAATTGGCCAGAACGACCAAGGCCAGAAACATCTGCGTCATGTAATTGACCAGCGCAACCAGATTCCCCTGACTCAAAGCGCCGCCGTTGACTTGAAAGCTGCCGCAGTAAAGCAGCGCGACAATGCCTAAATTGATGACAATCTGCGTCGCCGGGTTAAACAAGCCGCTGATCCAGCCGACGCGCATCGACGCTTGATAGCTCGCCTGGGCAGCTTCGTCAAACCGCTGCGTTTCCAACCGTTGCCGCGAGAATGCGCGGATGACGCGCTGACCTTCGAGGTTCTCCTGCGTAATCTGCGAAATCCGGTCCAGCTGCCGCTGCACAGCCTTGAAAAAATGCGAGGAACACGTCATCAACACGCTCAAAACCAGAGCGATCACAACGATCGCCGCCAGAAAGATCAGCGCCATCGTCCGATCGATCACCATCGCCATCGTCAACGACCCCAGTACCAGAAACGGCGCTCGGATCGCCAGCCGGATCAACATCGCGACGGCCTGCTGGACCTGATTGACGTCGTTGGTTAAGCGCGTGATCAGCGACGAAGAAGAAAACTGACTGACCTGCTGGGCCGAGAATAAATTGATCTGATGATACACAGCCCGCCGCAGCTCCGTGCCCATCCCCTGCGAACACCGCGCCGCAAAATACTGACACGTCAGGGAACAGACGATGCCAACCAGTGCGAAGCCAACGATCACGCCGCCCTGGCGCAATATATAAGCCAGATCTTTCTGCGCGATGCCAACGTCGATGATCCGGGCCATCACCAACGGCACCAACAGCTCAAAAATTGCTTCCGCCAGCTTGAACAACGGACCGAACACGAGTTCTTTTTTAAAATACCGGAAATACGAAACAATCGTTTTCATACAAACTTCTTCCTTTCAGACTTCACTTATTATACCAGCGCCCTTGATATAGAAAAAATATTGGTTTACTATATAAGCTATACTTAAATCATATAGGAGGATCAAAATGGAACTGCGTCAGCTCGAATATTATGTCGCCGTTGTCGAGCATGGCAGCATCTTACAGGCCGCTTCCGCGCTGAACTTATCCCAGCCGCCGCTCAGTGTGGCAATGAAGCAGCTGGAACAGGAGCTCGGAACACCGTTGTTTTTCCGCGGAGCACGGCGGATCCAACTCACCGCGGCCGGCGAGCGCTTTTATCAGCGGGCTTTGGACATTCTCAGCCTGACGGAAGACACGCGCCGGGAGATCACCGGCTATGCCCAGGGACAGGGGGGCGTCCTGCGCTTGGGCGCGGTTTCCTCCTCCGCCGCTTCCTTATTATATCCAAGACTGTTCCGTTTCGCGGCCCAGCATCCGAAAATGCGTTATCAGATCGACGAAGGCAATACGTTTGAACAATTGAACAAACTGGCGGCAGGCCTGATTGAAGCGGCGATCGTGCGCACACCCTTTTACGACGCTTCGGTTCACGTCCTGGAGCTGGACGCCGATCCGCTGGCTGTTGTCGTCCGGCGGGAAACGGATCCATTTCCAAACGAACAGGTCACAATCCGGCAGTTAAAGGATCAGCCGCTGGTTTATTATCGACGTTTCGCGGCCCTGTTAGCGGAGGAATGCGAAAAGGAAGGCTTCACGCCTTCCCCGCTTTGTCTTAATGACGATGCCCGGACTTCGATTCAATGGGCGCAGGCCGGGCTGGGCATGGCGATCGTGCCCTATTCCTCAGCCGGCTTCATCGATCTGACGCAGATGTCCGTCAAGCCAATCGCCTGCGATCGGCTCGTCACCAAGACGTGTCTGATCTGGTCGAAAAAGCGGCCGCTTTCCGCCGCGACCGCATTGTTTCTGGATTTTCTCCGTCAGGATTCCAAGGTTGACGTATAAATCGCCTGGATATCGCGCAGGATTTCCGGATGCCGGAATTCACGGTAATACACCATGTTGATCTCGCGCACCATCGTCATGTTTTCAATCGGCAGCGTCACCAGCTTTTTCTTCTGCACCTCACTGCGGCAGGCATTTTTTGAGATGATCGTAACGCCCATGTTGGAAGCGACGAGTTCTTTGATCACAACGACGCTGTCGATCTCCATGATCACATTGAAATCATGGATGCTTAAATTCTGTGAGATCAAATGACTTTCAAACAGACTGCGGGTACCGGCGCTGGAGGAACGCAGGATGAAGTTTTCATTCCGCAGTTCGCTCAGCGATACGCTTTGCTTTTTGGCCAGCGGGTGATTGACCGAGACGGCCGCGCACAGCGAATCGGTATCCAGCAGGATGGAAGTGAAGTGCGGGGCGGTGATATTGCCTTCAATGATCGCCAGATCCGCCTCGTACATCTTGAGCTTACTATAAATATTATTTATGTTATCCGTAATAATATTAATATGAACGTTAGGATGTTCGTTGCAGTATTTTGCGAATAAATGCGGCACGATGTTGTTCTGGGCAGTCGGCGTGATGGCCAGCGTCAGGCTTTTCACCTGGCTGCGGACGTCGCTTAACGCCTGGCGCAGATTCTCGGAAAGTGCGTAAGCCCGCCGTGCATACTTAATCAGCACCTCGCCTTCCGGGGTCGGAACCAGCTGACGGCGGTTTTTATAAAAAATCTTAATGCCGAATTCCTCCTCCAGCAGTTTGATGTGATGGGTGATCGCCGGCTGCGTTAAAGCCAGCTGTTTCGCCGTTTTGGTATAATTGCCGCATTCCACTAACGCCAGCAATGTTTTAATCTTGGGATCAATCATCAGGTCATCCTCCTATTATTAAATATATTTATAATATACAAAATATTCATAATTTGATTTTATCCTCTTTGGTCCATATAATCAAGTAGGAAACGACAAGGGGGAATTCAAACGATGTTAAGTTCATTTAATTTACAGCCCAATTCTGAGCTGGGGCTGTGTCTGGCGATTATCTTGTTAAGCGGGTTTCTGTTAACCCGTGTAACAAAGCTGCTGAAGCTGCCCAATGTGACAGCTTATATTTTGACCGGCGTGCTGTTAGGTCCGTTCTGCTTCAACGTAATCCCGACGGAAATCATCAACAGCCTCGGTTTTGTCACCGACGTGGCGCTGGGCTTTATCGCTTTCGGCGTCGGCCGCTACTTTCTGTTTCATGAGTTGAAGCGCAACGGCATCAATATCCTGATCCTGACGTGCTGCGAAGCGTTGATCGCCGCGGTGGTCATCATCTTCGTGATGGTCGTGATCTTCCGCCAGCCGCTGGCCTTCGCGCTCTTACTGGGGGCGATCGGATCAGCGACCGCGCCGGCTTCCACAATCATGACGATCCGGCAGTATCAGGCCAAGGGCGATTTCGTCAATTTAATCCTGCAGGTCGTCGCTTTGGACGATGCGGTATCGATTCTTGCCTTCAGCGTCTGCGCGGCGATCGCGGAAGCGCTGGTTCAGCACTCGGCGATGAATCTGATGGTGTTTATCGAGCCGGTCTTAACCAACGGTTTAGCGGTGGCGATGGGCATCGGCTGCGGTCTGATCATGCATAAGATGATTACGGAAAAACGTTCCGACGATAACCGTCTGATCATCGCGGTATCGATGATCTTAATTATGAGCGCGCTGTGCACCGCGCTGGATGTCTCGCCGCTGTTGTGCTGCATGGCAATGGGCGCGGCCTATCTGAATTTATCCAAGGACATCCAGCTGTTCGATCAGGTCAGCAGCTTCACCCCGCCGATCATGACAATCTTCTTCGTCGTCAGCGGCATGAATCTGAATATTCCGGCACTGCGTTATGTCGGCTTGATCGGTCTGGGGTTCTTCTTCTTCCGCATTGTCGGCAAGCTGATCGGTTCGTGGATCGGTTGTACCCTGATCCAGGCGCCGGCCGCAACGCGAAATAATTTCGGCCTGGCACTGGTGCCGTCAGCCGGCGTCGCGATCGGCTTAGCGGCCCTGGGCCAGCGGATCTTGCCTGGCGAATATGGAACGTTGTTGTCCACGGTCATCCTGTCAACGGCGATCCTGTATGAAATCATCGGTCCGCTGTGTGCGAAGACCTCGCTAATCTTATCCGGATCCATTCCCAAAGAAAATCTGCATCCTGCCCATCACAAGCATTCTCATCAGGCCGCGGTCTGACTCTCTTAACCAGAAAAGAGTGGCAACGTCTGGGGTTATCCCCTTCGCTGCCACTCCTTTTCTTTTGTCTCCCATTCAGCTATTCTTCCACGGAAAATACCGGCTTCGCAAACGAACCATGCCAGAAAGCATAAAAAAACAGCGTGGTGAAACGCTGTCTTTCATCCTTACTTTCTCAGGCCTAAGCGCTGAATCAGATCACGGTAACGGTTGATATCCGTGTCGCGCAGATAAGCTAAGAACTTTCTTCTGCGGCCGACCATCATCATCAGACCCCGTGTGGAATGGTAATCCTTCTTGTGTTCCTTTAAATGTTCTGTCAGGCGGTTGATCTGCGCTGTCAGAACGGCAACCTGAACCTCAACGGAACCGGTATCGCCTTCAAAACGAGCATAATCTTTAATGATCGCGGTCTTTTCTGCTTTACTTAACATGTGTTTTCCTCCTATATCGTTAAGACCTGATGGACCGAGCGTGCCGACGGAGTCATCGTGCATCCCAGTTCAACAGCGTGTTAATCATAGCATAAACCGCCCCCGCTTGACAAGTCTTATTTTCATTCAATCCGGCTTTACGAAGCGGTTTACAGGTTAATCCGCCCTGCTGAGCAGCGACAGCGGCGCTTGTGTTTTGCCCCCGAGAGAAGGTATAATAGGACAAGAGGTGATACGATGAGTAAAATTGCATGGATCGGAACCGGGGTCATGGGTAAATCCATGGTTTCCCATTTATTGAATCAGGGCGACGAAGTTACAGTCTACAACCGGACGGCGGCCAAAGCGGAAGCGTTAAAGGAAAAAGGCGCGCAGGTCGCTTATACTGTCGCCGACGCCGTCAAGGACGCAGACTTGATTTTCACAATCGTCGGTTTCCCGAAAGACGTCGAAGAAGTTTACGCTGAAATCTTCAAAGCAGCCAAGCCGGGAGCCCTTGCGGTCGATATGACGACGTCCTCCCCTTCGCTGGCGGTGAAGCTTCATCAACAGGGAAAAGAGCATCAGATCCGCGTATTGGATGCGCCGGTTTCCGGCGGGGACAGCGGCGCGGCGGCGGGCACATTGTCGATCATGGTCGGCGGTGAGGAAGCAGATTTTAACGCCTGCCTGCCGTATTTCAACAAGATGGGCAAATCCGTGCTGTGGATGGGACCGGCAGGCTGCGGCCAGCATACCAAGATGGCGAATCAAATCGCAATCGCCGGTACGGTCAGCGCGGTGGCGGAAGCGATCGTCTATGCCAAGGCGAACGGCCTGGATCCGGAAAAACTGCTTGGCGCCATCAGCAAGGGTGCGGCCGGCAGCTGGCAGATGAGCAACAACGGTGTCAAGATGCTACAGGAAGATTATAATCCAGGCTTCTTCATCAAGCATTTCATCAAGGATATGCGGCTGGCTAAGGAAGCGGCAACAGCGCAGAACGTGGAACTGCCGGTGCTGGAGATCGTACTTTCCATGTATGAACAGATGCAGGATGCGGGCGAGGGCGATCTGGGCACCCAGGCCATCATCAAGCATTACGAAAAATAGCTTCTTTTTACCTTCGGATGTTTCCGGAGGTTTTTTTAATGGATCGTTTTGACCTCAATGGAAAAGAAGTTTCTTAATCCAGAAACTCCTCCAGTACCGTATTTAATAACGCCATGCCGGCTTCGGTCGGTGCCAGGCGATCCTCCGTCATTCTGAGCCAGCCCTGCCGGATCCCTTTCTGCACCGCATCCGGATAGACCTCGCTCAGCGGCAACCCGAACTTCTGTTCAAAGTCAGCCAGCGACACCCCCCGGGCTGTGCGCAGATTCATCATCACCCTTTCAAACATTTGATCCCGCCGCGACAGTTCGATCGTTTCCCCGATCCAGTGTCCTTTAAAATATTCCTGAAAATTGCGTGTATTGTCATAACGAAAAGAACTCAGCTTCCCGCTGGCGCCCAGCCCGACGCCGTAAAAATCATCATAGTTCCAATAATGCAGATTATGCCGCGACGCATAGCCCGGCTTCGCAAAATTGGATATTTCATAATGTTGATAGCCGGCCTCGGTTAAAACCCGGACCGCTTCAAAATACATGCTGGCTTCGGTATCCTCGTCCAATGGCCGCTGACCCGTCCGGCCGAATTCGCTGTGTTCCTCAATCGTCAGCGCATACAGCGAGCAATGCGGAATGTTCAGCGACAGGACGTCCTGGAGTGTTTTTTCCCATTGTGTCCTCGTCTGATGCGGAAGGCTGTAAATCAAATCGCAGGAAATATTCGTCAAGCCGGCCTGCTGAAGCAGCCGCACTGCCTGACGCGCCTGAGCGAACGTATGCCGCCGGCCGATCTGCTTCAGAATTTCATCGTCGCAGGATTGCAGGCCGAGCGATATCCGGTTGATTCCGCCGTTCAACAAAATTTCGATCAGTTCCGCATTGATCGCTTCCGGATTGGCTTCGATCGTGACCTCTGCCGCCCCTTGCAGATAAGGCTGAAGCAAGTCCAGCAGCCGCCACAGCTGATCGGGCGATAAAGCGGTCGGCGTCCCCCCGCCGATGTAAACTGTTTCCATGCCTTGGCAGGGCACCCGTTCTTCCAGTTCCCTGGCCAGCTGCTTCAAATACTGATCAGCCAGTCCGGTATGGTAGCGCACGCGGGTGAAATCACAGTACGCACAGATTCCCTGACAGAATGGAATGTGAACATACAGCGCGCGGTTCTCAAAGGTAGCGGCGGCGCACATCGGCAAACTTCTCCCGGATGACTTCCTCGGCGTCCCATCCTTGATCGATGCAGATCGACATCGCATACATCAAAACATCGGCGACCTCGCTTTTCACCGCGTCCCAGTCCGGTGTTTCTTCGGTTTGAATAAAGCATTCCAGCAGCTCCCCGGCTTCGGCAAAGACCGACTTGGCTAAAATCGCCGGTGTGTCGGTTTGATCCCAGCCGCAGTCGATCCGCAGCTGTTGGATTTCATCTGATATTGCCATAACTTACCCCTGACCTTTCTTCGCTCATTCCTATTTTTAAACCCATCCATCAAAAAACAGGCAGGGCGCTGAAACCTGTGAAAGGATGATCCAATCGCTGAGGTTCGCCTGCCGCCGGCCTGTTTTTATTTATCGTCGTCCATCGACAGGACAGCCATGAACGCTTCCTGCGGAATTTCTACGGATCCGACCGCCTTCATCCGCTTTTTGCCTTCCTTCTGTTTTTCCAGCAGCTTCTTCTTTCGTGAAATATCGCCGCCGTAACACTTGGCCAGAACGTTTTTGCGGAGCGACTTGATATTGGTCCGCGCGATAATCTTCCCATTCACTGCCGCCTGCACCGGAATTTCAAACTGCTGCTTCGGGATCAGTTCCTTCAGCTTCACAGTAATGGAATTGCCGCGGGCATAAGCGAAATCGCGGTGCACGATGATCGATAAGGCATCGATCAATTCGCCGTTGAGCAGAATGTCCATCTTGACCAGATCACTCTTTTTGTATTCGCTGATTTCATAGTCCAGCGACGCATAGCCTTTCGTACAGCTTTTCAGCTTATCAAAGAAATCAAACACGATTTCGCCTAATGGAATTTCATATTCCAGCGTATTGCGGTTCGCGTCGATGTAATGCATGTCTTTATAGATTCCGCGCTTGTTCTGACACAGCTCCATAACCGCACCGATGTATTCGTTGGGCACCATGATATTCGCAGTGACATACGGTTCTTCCAGCCGTTCAATCCGCTGGACTTCCGGCAGATGCGCCGGGTTGTCGATCTTGACCATCGAGCCGTCAGTCAGGTAGCAATGATAGATAACGCTGGGCGCCGTCGCGATCAGCGACAGGTTGTACTCCCGTTCCAGCCGTTCCTGAACGACGTCCATGTGCAGCAGGCCGAGAAAGCCGCAGCGGAAGCCGAAGCCCAGAGCTTGGGACGTTTCCGCCTCAAACTGCAGCGAAGCATCGTTCAGCTTGAGCTTTTCAAGCGCGTCGCGCAGATCGTTATATTTCGCGGAATCGGTCGGATACAGACCGCAGTAAACCATCGGATTCATCTTCCGGTAGCCCGGCAGCGCTTCGTTTGCCGGATTGTCCGCCTTCGTGACGGTCGCGCCGACGCTGACGTCCTGCACGGATTTGATGCTCGCCGCAAACCAGCCGACTTCGCCGCACTCCAAAGCGTCAAGCTTGACTTCCTTCGGATTGCGCACGCCGCATTCCAGCACTTCATATTCAGCCTGATTATTCATGAAACGGATTTTATCGCCGACCTGAATCCGGCCGTCCTTGACGCGGACAAAGACGATAACACCGCGATAGGAGTCATAGACCGAATCAAACACCAGCGCTTTTAACGGCGCTTGCGGATCGCCGGCAGGCGCCGGAATCTTCTTCACGACTTCCTCCAGCACATCCTGGACATTGAGTCCGGTCTTCGCTGAAATCAACGGTGCTTCCGTACAATCCAGCCCGATGACGCTTTCAATTTCTTCCTTGACGACCTCCGGCTGCGCGCTCGGCAAATCAATTTTATTGATGACCGGCACGATCTCCAAATCGTTGTCCAGCGCTAAATAGACATTCGCCAGCGTCTGCGCCTCAATTCCCTGCGCTGCGTCCACGACCAGCACCGCGCCTTCGCACGCCGCCAGTGAACGTGAAACCTCATACGTAAAATCGACGTGCCCCGGGGTGTCGATCAGATGGAATATGTATTCCTCGCCATCTTTTGCTTTATATTTCAGCTGAACCGCGTTCAGTTTGATCGTAATGCCGCGTTCCCGTTCCAGATCCAGAGAATCCAGGATCTGATCAACCATTTCCCGATGCTGAACGGTTTCCGTCATTTCCAGAATCCGGTCCGCCAATGTGGATTTGCCATGGTCGATGTGGGCAATGATCGAAAAGTTCCTGATCTTCGACTGATCCATTGTCCTTCCTCCTTAAACTTCTGTCCTATTATATCAAAAGCCGACCTCAAAGAAAAGCAGAACCGCGCCTCTGTCGCCGGGAAACAAGCCTGAATAGACGATTTTCGGTCTGTTTTCTTCATCGTCTGCAAGCTTATTGTCTGCTTGGCTCCGTCAGGGACACTCCCATTAAAATACACAAGAATCCGAAAACTGTAAAAAACCATTCGGTATTCCCGATCGATTCAGGCAGAAATCGCCGCCATTCCGTTGCTATTTATCAAGAAGTCCGGATGCATAACCATCCAATCTGAATAATCTTGGCCGCAACCAACAAGACAAAACCCCAGGCCAGTTTTCCAACTGACATGGGGTTGTCGGCAATCCTTCGATGAGAACGTTTTTTATAAAACAGGATGCGAATCACGATCTGCCTATTTTTCAGATACGGATCATCCGCAGGTTCCCTTCCAACTCATTTTTTTGTCGGCGCCAAACAGACTTGAGCCAACAAAGCTTCGCTTTATTGCGAATCAGCCAGCGCTTCAAACTGGCAGCCGATCAGCTGCTTGCCTTTGCCATTGTAGAAATCCCTGGCGCTGACCCGTTTTTTGCCTTCCATCTGCAGCTCGGTTACGATAAGCATCCCCTCGCCCGCAGCGACCTGCATCCCTGTTTCGTCAAAACCGAGAATGGTGCCGCTCGGCTTTCCGGACTTCTCTTCGCGATAGCGCACGCCCCAGAACTTCATTTTCTGTCCGGCGATCACACCATAGCCTACCGGCCAGGAGATCAGCCCGCGGATCTGATTATAGATCTGCCAGCCTGATTTAGAAAAATCAATCCGCTCCTGTTCTTTCGTGATATTCCAGGCGAAGCTGACCTGCGCTTCATCCTGGGGAACCGGCGTAATCCGGCCTTCGATATAGTCCAGCAGACATTCCTTCAGCAAGGCCGCGCCTGCCGCCATCAGCTTGTCATGCAGGATTTCCGTCGTATCTTCCGCTTCAATCGCTACCTTTTTGACCGCCAGCATATCCCCGGCGTCCATTTTCTTTACCATCTGCATGATCGTCACGCCGCTTTCCGTTTCGCCTTGAATGATCGCGGTATGCATCGGTGAGCCGCCGCGGTATTTCGGCAGCAGCGAAGCATGAACGTTGATGCAGCCGTATTTCGGTGCGTTCAGCACGGCCTCCGGAACCATCTGACCATACGCGCAGGTGACGATCAGCTCCGGATTTAACGCCAGCACTTCCGCATACTCCGTGCGGATCTTCTCCGGCTGCAGCACCGGCAGCGCCATCTGCTGCGCCAGGGCATGCACCGGCGTCGGCTGCAGCTTCTGCTGCCGGCCGACCTTCTTGTCCGGCTGCGATACGACCCCGACCAGTTCAACAAACGGCAGCTCGGCCAACGCCTGTAAAATCCCGCAGGCAAAGTCCGGCGTTCCCATAAATAAGACTCTTGTTTTCAAGAGGCATCCCTCCTTTTCGTTTACGTCAACGATTATACCATAAACAAAAGGAAGATGCGCGGTTCATTGGCCGAAAGCCGAGGCGATCATGCGCACGGAACCATCGACGACGCGGATGACCATCTCGGAAATGTTTGCCCCCAGCTGACCGGCAGCGTTCTCCTGAATCTGATACATTGAGGCCCGGTGGACGGGCGGCTCAATCACTTCTTCCTGTTCAATCTGACGGTTGAATTCGTCGATCCGCTGCTGGATCGTAGATTCCGGCTGCTGCTGATTGAGCGTACTGCCGATGCTGACGACGATTAAAATCAAAAAGGCGTCCAGAATAAACCGTTTCATTCGATCCCTCCGTTCGTTAACGCTTCGACTAAGATCCGTAAGGAGTGGCGGATTTCCTCCGTGCTGTTCTGGTCCGTTCCCAATTCCAGCAGCACCATGTTCTCCGCCATATCCTGGTTGTAAACTGACTGCCGTTCAAAAACTGATCTCATTATACCCGGCATCACCTGGTTGATTTTGTCGGTTAATTGCCGGGAATGCTCCATGACGTGAGCGGCATTGGAAGATTTCATGCCGACGACAAACATCATCTTCGCATAAGTGACCCCGTCGCTCTCCAGAATGGAAGCGGAACGCGGCGCGGAGTCGCGGTGCAGGTCGATGACCAGATCAAAGCCGCCGTGTTCGGCAAACGTATCGTTGATATGACGGCGGGAAATCGTATATAATTGGTTGTATTTCAGCCCTTCCTCTTCCGCTTCACGCAGGAAATTCCCGGTCTGAAAATAAACATAATACCCCTCTTCTTCTAACATTTTCGCCAGCTCCATGCCGATTTCATACGTCGTTGTGCCGTCGCTGTACGTTTCCGACTGATGGGTGTTATAGATGTAAACGGATTTTTTCTCCGGTTTTTCTTCCTTTTCAAATTTCGGTACAAACGGCTCGTTGATCACAACCTCATCAATCCGTTCCACCGCCTGTTTGAAGTCCGGCAGCAGCGCCAGCTGTTCCTTGATCGAGATGCGGTCCAGGTCAATCACCGGATGCAGGATCGACTCCAGCACTGAGGTTTTATTCTGCGAAAGTAAATCGCGGAAGCCGGTAAAGAATGACGTCATGACGAGAAAGGCCAGGATCAGCAGACATTTGAGTGTGATTTTCAGCTTTGTTTTCAAGGAAAAAGCCCCCTCTCTTTCCGCAGTTTATGCGGGGCAAGGGGGGCTCATGACTACATCTGGGAGTAGCGGGGATGAAGCACCTGATTGATCGCCGTTGATATCACTTCCGTCAAATGCTTGACTTCCTCGTCCATTTCTTTGGGCGTCACGACCATCTGGTAGGATTCCTGATAATGGATATGTTCCATCACCTTTTCATAATCGTCGCATTGAATCGTCGAAAGAACCTGATCGATCAGCGCCTCGATGCTGACGACCGTTGCGACGCCGATCGCGACGACGGGCGCCTGCACCAGTTCCTCGTTGAGCACTTTGCGGTGATTGCCGACCCCGCTGCCAGGCTGAATCCCGGTATCGCTGATCTGAATTACCCGGTTGATCCGTTCGATGGAACGGGTTGCCAGCGCGTCGATCGCGATCACAAAGTCCGGTTTAAACTGCCGGGCTACCGCCTGGACAAATTCCGCGGTTTCCAGACCGGTCTGTCCCATCACGCCGGGAACAATGACCGCGACCTCGCTGGTTCCCTGCGCCAGTTCTGCTTCATTCAGCCGGTGCAGATGGGCGGTGACGATCACCTCGCGGGCCGCCATCGGGCCTAAGGAATCCGCTGTGATCTCCTGGTTGCCCAACCCGACGATTAACGCCCGGGTTCCCTGCGTGGGAAGTCCGCTGATGATTTGTTTAAGACAATCCGACGTCACGGCAATCGCCTCTTCCCGTTGGGATGCATCGTTCAGATCGTCCAGCTCGATCGTGACATATTCACCCGGCTGCTTGTCAATTTCCTCGCACGGATGATGGATTGAAATATGATGGGTTGTAATGCCCCGGTACGCTTTTTTCGTATGGGTAAAATTCTCATTGTCCTGTAAATCCAGCACTTCTTCATAGGCCAGATCGGTTCTGTGTTTGCGCATACGCTCACCTCGGACTTAGTATGCGCGGATCTTCTGCCGGTTATGCGCGGGTTTTGATCGGAATCAACCTTTATTTTTGCCATTCCCGCTTCGTTTCTTGACACCTTTTTCCATTAGTGTTTGCATTTTCACCTTCCTTTTGTTATAATTCTTAAGGTATAAATGCGGAGGAGGTGTCAGAATGCCAAACATCAAGTCTCAGAAGAAACGTTCGATTACTAATTTAAAGAGAAATGCAGCGAAAACTGCGGAAAAATCCGCGCTGAAGACAGCGATCAAGGAAGTCCTGGTTGCGGTTGAAGCGAAGGATAAGGAAAAGGCAGTTGCAGCGTACAACACTGCAAATTCTTTATTAGATAAAGCCGTTACCAGCCATCTGAAGCACAAGAACTACACAGCACGTCAGAAGGCTCGCTTAGCGAAAGCGGTCAACTCTCTGTAAGATGCGAAAAAGATCCGGATTCCGGATCTTTTTTTATGGTTTGCTGCACAGTGGTACAAGTCGGAGACCTCCGCTCCGTCCCTGTCCGGCTTCTAAGCGCAAGGAAAATCCGCGGACTGATCCTGATCGATCACCAGCTCTCCTTCTCCCTGCGGCGCTTCAAAGTCCTGAAGATATCCGTTGAGAATATCGCCGGTGATTTCAAATGCGGCATTGGCGTCGCGGCGCTGCGCCCGCAGACGCAGACGGCGGCGCAAACATTCCGAACTGGCTTTTAAATAGAGCAGCCGGGCCTGACCGCCGGCCGCGGCAATCCGCTGGCGGTAAGCATCGCGTTTCTTCCGGCTCCAGAAACTAAAATCAATGACCACCGGCCGATGTTCTTGAATCGCTTTCACCAGCTGATCTTGCAGCTGGGCCTCAACTGCGGCTGAATACGCGGCATAGGCTGAGGGTGGATAATCCACGCCATACCGGCCATATTGCCGCCATACCTCCTCGTCAATTGACAAGCGCAGATACCCCTCGGCTTCCAGCTGTTTCGCCAGCGTTGTCTTCCCGGCTCCGGCCACGCCGCACATCATCACGACGAGCGGTTTCTGCGGATCCGCATCCTGATGAAGCCATGAAAAAATCGCTTCCCCTTTCATCGGTTTCCCTTCTTCCTTTTCTGAATTCTTTTCAGCACTTCCCGGTCGTGGATGGATCTTCATTTTCTTCCGCGAGCCGCTGCTTAAAGTGATCAAGCGCCAGCGAATATTGGCGCAGCGATCGGGTCAGCCGCATCATCGGCACGCCCAGCGCGATCAGAAGAAGAAAGCGTTCCAGCGTAAAATGACTGAAAACCACCAGCGCGATCAGCACCAGGCTTCCGCCCGTGATCCAAGGCTGTCCTTTGCGCAGCGACTGCATCCAGATCCGGTAGCTTTCCAAAAACAGCGCGTAGCCAATGCCGGTCAGTACAATCCAGATTCCATCCGGCGACGCCGCACGGGGATTGAAGAAACTGGCCGTCAGGGGAATCGCCATCCCGATCAGGATTTGATAGAGCCATCGTTCGATCATCGTTTTCCCTCCATTCCAATCGCTTTGCGGAAATGCGGCGCATAGCTGCGGCTGACCTCCAGCTGCACGCCTCCGCTTAACACCAGCGTCAGCCGGCCGTTAAAGCTTGGGGCAATTTGTTCGACCTTCGCGAGGTTAACAAGATACGACTTGCTGATACGGATAAACTGACGCGGATACAACTCCTCCTGCAGCTGATACAGCTTGCGGTTGAGCTGCAGACACCGGCTGGCGGTATAGGCGAACGTTTCCCGCTGCAGCCCTTCGATATACAGCACGTCCGCCAGTGCGACAACATAGGTTCGTCCCTCATGCTGCCCGGTCAGTGTCTGCCGCTTTTCCTGCAGAAAATGGTGATTGAGGAATGCGGTCAGTTCCGCCAGATCCTCCATCTGAAACAGAATTCCAATCGAGTCATAATCAACCCCTTTTTCGACCAGTGTCAGATCCAGCGCGTCAAAGGGCTTCAGCTTTTCCCGCAGCTGGGCC
Organism: Holdemania filiformis DSM 12042; assembly: GCF_000157995.1. Classification (GTDB taxonomy): domain Bacteria; phylum Bacillota_I; class Bacilli_A; order Erysipelotrichales; family Erysipelotrichaceae; genus Holdemania; species Holdemania filiformis. The sequence continues at coordinate 81,196 of NZ_GG657561.1, read as the reverse complement.
TCATGCTCAGGCCGGCAGATCAGTTTGATCATGGCTGCTTCACCAGCTCTATCGTTTCCTCATAGAACTTTTTCCCCTTCGCGTCGCTGACCCAGATTGTGATTTCTCCGCGGACCACTTCCTCATCATCAAAGTTTACGCCCCATCCTGAGTTACTTTGGCTTAACGTCAGACTGCCGCGGATCGTTCCGTTGCTGGAGCTTTCAATAACCGGCTGATCCTGCGCGTCAAACATGGTCATCTGATATCCCAGATTCCGAAACCGCAGCAGATTGATCCGCAGCGTATTCCTCGCCTGCACATCCGGGGAAGAGAAGTAACCATAACCCGCGGTCAGATTGCGGATTTGGAAATACTGACCCTCACCCGCAAAGACCGGAAGCCTAAGCGGCTCGCAGCTCAACGTCTGGGTTTCAAGGACCGTTTCGTCCTTGAGAACAGACCAGGTCACCGTCCAGGGAACCGGCCGGCGGGCGCTGAGATTCGTTCCCGGCAATTCGCTGATGATCCAATAACTGCCCGGTTCGGTTCGTTGATCATCCAGCGCTTCCTCCGTTTCATAAACAACTTCGCCGCTTTCCGTCTCCGTGATCCGCAGCTTTATTCGCGTATCCGAATAAGCGTCGCTGACCGGATAAGCCAGGTTCAGTTTCAGTTTTTCCCCCTCGATCACGATCAGGTTGCTAAGATGTTCGTCCTCTGTCCGGTATACCCAGACCTGAGACCGGGCATTTTTACTTTCAGACCGCATCAGCCCTGCCTGCACCCCCGCTAACAAAAGCGCTGAGATCATGACCAGCATACCTGCCTGAATCGGTTTTAACTGCCGAATCCTCTGCTGCTTCTGCACAAAATAGAATTGTTCGCGGAAATCCAGCGCCCGGGAATAAACTTTGTAGGCACAGATCAGCTGTAACAACGACTGCAGCGGCAGCCACTGCGCGTTATTGCGGCCTAAAAAGGCGATCCCAAACAACAACGCCAGCCACCCCATCAAGCTCTCGAGCCGCCGGCGCACTCCGGCTTCCGTGGAATGGACCATAAACCCGGCCGCCGCACATTCATAGCTGATCAAAAAGACAAGCGGCAGCAGCTGTTTCATCACTTCATCGTCCCAAACCAGTTTCATCAACATTCCCGCCAGCAGCAGTAAGGCCGCTCCGGCGAACAAGCCCTGGCGCAAACTGCGCGCCAATAAAACGAGACCCGCGGCGGCGGCCGCAAACATCAGCCATTGCAGCGGAGAAGCTGGCGAATCCCATTGAAAAAGTAAAAGTGCCAGACCTGCGCCAGCCATCACGATGGACTGCGGACTTCCGTCCAGCGGCGTTTCCTTGCCGCACATCCCCAGCCGCTGACGCCGGGAAAAGGTTAAAAACAAAAACAAGCCCAAGCCGAAGATGACCAACGAGATCATCAGCATCATTCCAACACCTGCCATGATATCCCCTCCTTTAATTCATTTTTATTGTACCCGAAAGGGAAATTGTCCGCTACAAATCCAGCGTAAGCGGCCGATATTGATACCTAAGTGGCAGAACAGCTCCCTGACGGCCAGAGGCTGGATCTCAAGATAACCCGATCCCATCCTTTCACAATCATTTCAGATCGCTGAAATAATGACAAGTAATCTTACGCCGCAGAAACTTTTTCGAATTCCGGCTGCGTTTTATTCAGCAGCACTTCGGCTACCAGGCGTGAGCCTTCCTTCTCCCACTGGGCCTGACCCTGATACTTTTCAGCGATCTGCGTGATGATCTTCGTTCCATTGCCGTGAATCAGCTTCTTTTTCGGCCGCGGCTGACCGCAGGAATTCACACAGCGGATAAACAACATCTGTTTTTGTTGGGTGATCGTTAAACAAACCTCCGGCTTCGCCGCACCCTCAGCGGCTTCCAGCGCATTTTTTAACAGGTTGGACAACAGCGTGTTCATGTCGAAATCATCGACGCCTGAAAGCAAGGAAGCTTCAATCGTAATCTGAAAAGAAACAGCCTGTTTGGCAAATTGTCGTTCAAATGAGGCCAGCATCGCGTTGACTGACGGATTATCGCAGTAAATCAGGTTGCGGATAGCGCCGATCTGATCCTGCGCAGAGCGGAGTTGATCCATATCAACCTGTCCGACCTGGGCCTTAACCGTCTGCCACACCTCATCCATCACGTCCTGCTTTTCATACAACGTCAGGATCTGCGCCTGAATGCGCTCGTTATTTTCCCGTTTTTGTTCGGCATTTTCACGCGCAGCCTTCATTCGCAGCAGGCTGCGGATCAGGAAAAATGCCGATCCCTGCAGACACAGCCAGGATCCAATGAAAAAAGCGGTCAGATTCATCGTAATTTGATAAGCGTAGATCAATTTATAGGAAAGCAGATAAATCCACAACCCATGTACGACGATCAGCGGAATCAAGCGCGCCTGTTTCTGCCAGTCGATCGCGGGAAATACCTTGCGTTTCAATAAAATAACCAGACTGAAGAACAAGGCATTCCAAAAGTCCATCACCAGAAAACCTGCCGTGCTAAAGAACGAAGCATCCTGAAACGCCGCCTGATCAAAACCGCTGGCCGCAACCATGACCAGAATGGCCAGCATCTCGGAAAACAGGATGCATACCGTGTGAAAGATCATAGCGAACACCGTGTTCATCCACGAGTCCTTCACCACGAATTTCACGACCAGAAGCATGAACATAATCGTCGTCAGCGTCCGCAGACTGTTGACCGCAAAGAACTCGTCAAAGACCAAAAACAGAATAAAATTAAAAATAAAGTTGATGACAATTGCCAGATACAGCTTGGGAAACAGCGTTTTTAACGGCTCCCGGTGATTGAGAAAAGCGCAGTGAAAAGCTGCCCAGATCAGAAATAGGATCAAATGATTGAAATAGAAAAAAGGTTCGTTGTTTAACATGACTTCGCCGGCTTTCCCCGTTCCACAACGATCTCTGCCGTCGCGATATCCTGATCCAGACTGAAGCGGCGCACGCCATGGCAGCGGTGCAGAATTGCGTCCATGATCGCCATTCCCTGACCGCTGATTTTTTTCTTTGGCTGCGGCCCGTTTTTTGCCACACGGTTGCGGCAGCGGATCAGCAGCAGTCCGGCTTTTTCCGCCGCCTGAAAATCAATAAACGGAGAATCACTGAATTCCGCGGCTTCCACCGCATTCTTTAACAGATTGGACAACAGTGTATTCAAATCGTACTCGTCCAGAATCCCGCTCAGACTGGATTCAATCTCAAAGGTGACGGCGATCTGCTTCTGATCGCACAGCTGACGATAATAATTGAATAAAGCGTTGGCGTACGGATTTTCGCAATACAGTTCTTCACGCAGCTTTCGCAGCCGTCCCCGGAGTACCTGCAGATGATCAATCTGCGCATCCGGATCGTGCATTTCATGGAAAACCGTTTCAAGCCCGGCCTGCTTCTCCGCCAGTTTTTCCAGCTGCGCCGCCAGTTCCGCACTCATTTGCGCGCGGGTGTCCAGCTCTTGTTTTTTTCGCTTCTGCCGGATGATCCGGACAGCGCTGAAAAAGACGACAACGTCAGTCACGATCAGAAACCCCAGCGCCTGCGTCAACAATCCCAGACTGGCTTCCTTGATGTAAATCAGTTTATAGGACAAGATATACAGCCACAAAAACTGACAGGTGAAAAGCAGCGTACCGATCGTATAGTATTCTCCTTCGATCGAGCGCCTGCGTTTTTTCCCCAAGCTCAGTGCGGCTTTGAAAAACAACAGGCTCATTCCGTCCAGCAGCAGATAGGAAAACACATTCATATAGAAGGCGCTCTCATACGCGCTGCGGCTGAACTGCACGCCGATCAGCGTGATCAGCATCGTCACCATTTCCGCGGTGATCGAAAGCAGCTGCTGAGCAAACAGCGCAAATAACGTTGCTTTTAACCCCGGGCGCTTCACAAGGTAAATCACAACCCCGATCACCGCAGCGGACACCGTCATGCGGACAACCGCATTGTCCTGCACCGATCCGGGAAGCGCGTAGATATGCAACAGGAGGAACACCGCCAGTGTGATGCTCAGATCCAACGTTAGATAATCGCGCCAGTAGCTCTTGCGGACCGGCAGGATTTCATTGTAACAATAAGCCCAGGTCATCATCAGCGGAATATGATTCAAAGAATAGTAAATGGAATTCGTCATTCTGCCGTCACCCCGATAATGTCCAACAAGCTGTTTTCCTGTTTCAGCGTTTCGATTTCCTTTTGTTTTTGCGCGAACTCCGCCGCTGGCAGCTCCATACGCAGCGCCGGCTCAAAGCACAAGGTTACCGGCGTTCCCGGACAGATTTCCGCCAGTTTCTGCAATCCATGCAGCAGTGCTGAGAAATCGAATTGTTCCGGAACCGCACCGCGGACGGTCAGCGGACAGGCCGGCTCATGAAGCTGATTGTACTGGATTAAGATATCGAGCATGACGTTGCCGGTCTTGTAAGCGGGCAGCTGGTGCTCAAATTGCGTCTTCAGCTTTTCCGCATACGCGTTCAGCTCCTCCGTCTCCCCCTGTTCCTTCAGGATTTCCAAGGTAATCAGATGATTCGACAGGTCATGATAAAAATAACGGATATTCTGCTGCTGCATCACGGCGAATTGATAGAACTGATAGTTCCGCTGGTTCAGTTCGGTGAGCCGGCGCAGCTCCAGTTCTTCTTCGTTATACCGCATCACGCTGCGGATAATTCCGAAGATGCAGAAATCGCCGACCAGCGTGATCGCAATGGCCAGCGAGAGAATGATAAAAATCTGAATGATCGCCATCTCTTTCCGCACGCCGAAAACCGCGACGACTAAAACGAGCTGACTTATAAAGAAGCCCGCCAGATAAAGCATTGTTTTCTTATTGCTCATGACTATCCCCTTCAGCGTCAACGGCCCCCAATGCCGTCCGCTGTCCCTTCCAAGCTGAATGATCGTCAGTATCAGGAACTGACTTTGTTTTTTCATTGTAGCGCAGTTTGAAATCAAAGTCCAGACCCCTGTCCTTTCACAGCGGATTCGCCGGTGAGAGGACTGGCCAAGGAACAACGTCTGAGTTCGATCACCCTCGTCATCGGAAATCCAATCTGCATCATAAGAAAAGAAGGACCTCACGGTCCTTCCCTCTGCTTATTTAGGTTTAGCGGTTTAAAATCACCGCATTCATATCCTCGATCTGACGCAGGATCTCGCTGCGTTTGTCCGGATCCTCAATCTGACGGGCAATCCGTTCCAGCTTGGCTTTCCGGTAATGATAATATTCGATGAAGACCGGTTCCCGGCGCGCTAACAGAAACGGGCCGTACTGCAGCTGGGCTTCGGTATAAACAACCGGCTGAGATGCCTTGCGGAAACCGACGATCTGATAGTAATGCCGGTCATGCACCAGCTTCTCCGCAACAATTTCAAACCCGTGATCCATGATCCAGCGGCGCAGTGAAGCCACCTCGCGGTTGACCTGCACAAGAATCCGCTGAAACTGTCCCAGCCGTTCAAAATCGTTTTCCAGAATTTCCTTGGCTGTCATCCAGCCCATCCCGGCAATCACAGCGACCTGTGCATCCTGCGGCACTTTCTCCAGGCCCGGCGTCAGAATCAACGAAATCTGCGCCTGCAGCCCGGCTTCCGCCACCGTCGCGCGGGCATGCTCCAACGGTCCGGTTCCGATATCGCAGGCATACGCTCTTTCAATCTTTCCGGAGGCAATCAGTTCCACCGGCAGAAAGGCGTGATCAGTTCCGATATCGGCGACGATCGTCCCTTCCGGAACACAGTCGGCAATCGCTTTAAGTCGGACGCTCAGCATAACCCTTAGTTCTTATCGACGAAATCCCGCAGCCGCTTGGAGCGGGTCGGATGTTTCAGCTTGCGCAGCGCCTTGGCTTCAATCTGACGGATACGTTCACGCGTAACGTTGAATTCCTTACCGACTTCTTCCAAAGTGCGTGTCCGGCCGTCATACAGCCCGAAGCGCAGCCGCAGCACCTTTTCCTCTCGTTCCGTCAGCCCCTGCAGGACGTTGTTGATCTCATCCTTCAGCAGCTGATTGTTGGCGTACTGATCCGGCGACATCGCGTCTTTATCCTCGATGAAATCACCCAGGTGGGAATCGTCTTCCTCGCCGATCGGCGTTTCCAGCGAAACCGGCTCCAGCGCAATTTTCTGGATCTCACGAACCTTGTCCGGCGTAATGTTTTCCATCTTTTCCGCGATTTCCTCAGCCGTTGGTTCCCGGCCCAGATCCTGCACAAGCTGCCGCTGAACACGGGTCAGCTTGTTAATTGTTTCTACCATATGTACCGGGATTCGGATCGTCCGGGCCTGGTCGGCAATCGCACGGGTGATCGCCTGGCGGATCCACCATGTCGCATACGTTGAAAATTTAAAACCTTTGGTGTAGTCGAACTTCTCGACCGCCTTGACCAACCCCATGTTGCCTTCCTGGATCAGATCCAGAAACAACATGCCGCGGCCGACGTATTTCTTCGCGATCGAAACGACCAGACGCAGGTTGGATGAAATCAGAATCCGCTTGGCTTCCTCATCCCCGGCCTGAATCCGGCGGGCGATTTCCGGTTCATCTTCCGGATTCAGCAGCGGTACCCGTCCGATTTCTTTCAGATACATCTTCACCGGATCGTTGATCCGCACATAAGGAGAGCTGCTGTAAGTTTCGCTGAGATCGATCGGGACTTCCACATCCTCGACTTCCTCGTCAAAATCTTCCCCGGCATCTTCCGCCAGGAATTCCAGATCGTCGCCGATATCCTGGGTCATTGCTCCCGCTTCCGGAATTTCGATATTTTCCAGTTCTTCGATATCGTCGTCCTCGCTGATGTCGATGCCTTCCGCGGCGAACCATTCGTACAGGTCGTCCATGTCGTTATCCGTCAGATCAAGATGTTCCAGGGCATCCATGACGTCCTTCTGATAAACGACCTTGTCCGCAAGATAGGTCTTTTTGAATTCTTCCTTTAATTGGTCCAACGTTTTGTAAACTGGCATTTTTGTCTCCTTAGTCTTGGTGTTTTTCTTCATCAAGGTACCCCCTTAATTCTCTTTGCAGCTGCATCCGTTCATTGAGAAGGGCAGCCTGGCTTTCCGGATTGCTGATGCGCAGGATCTGTTGTTTCAGATCATTTATTCTTTCTTCCAGCATACACCGCTGCAGGCGGCGGATTGCTCCGTCCATGACCTCCGGCGTAAATTGTGGACACTCCCATTCTGAAAGATCCAGAACCTTTTGTCTCAGCGTTTCCTCGTCGATCGTACTGATGAAATCCGCAATCTGCAGCTGCGGATGAGACCGGCTGTAATCCAGAATCATCATCGCAAGCTGCTGATTTTCTTCATTCAGCAGAAAACCGAGTTTTTCTTTGAACATTTCTACCGCTTCGCGGCGGGTAAGCATTAGCGCAAGAATCAGGTGTTCTGCATTAGTCTTACCATCTCGCGACGGATTTAAACGAATCGGAACTGTTTTTACCCGGCCGGCACCGGAATTGTCCGGTTTCGGAGCGGGGGCTGCGCCCAGATCGAGATGAAATCCGGTCAGCTGCTCCAGCTGATGGGCAAAATTCTGACGGTCGAATTCATCACTCAGCTGTTTGATTTCGTCTTCCACCTTAAGCGTGAATTCTTTTTTTTCGGAATAGTTTTCCAGATCATAACGCGTCGATAGATACTGAAAGACAAATTCCATCCACGTCAGCTCTTTGCGGACCATTGCTCGAAGTTCTTCCGCGCCGTGCTGGCGCAGGATTTCATCCGGATCCAGTCCGGTCGGATTGCTGACGATGCCGACCTCAAAGCCGGCCTCGCGGGCCAGCTTCGCCGCCTTGTAGGTCGCGTTCTGCCCGGCCTTATCGCCATCATAACAAAATGTCAGATGCAGCGAGCATTGCCGCAGTAAGCGCAGCTGTTCCTTAGTGCACGCCGTGCCCAGCGTCGCCACGACGTTGTCCATTCCCGCCCGGGAAAAGGCCAGCACATCCGTGACACCCTCGCATAAAAGCACCCGCCCTTCCTGACGGGAGGGCTGTTTGGCGCGGTGATAATTGAAGACCGTATGACCTTTGACATAGACGTCGGTCTCGGTCGTGTTGATATATTTGCTCTGCGCTTCGGGATCCATACTGCGGGCCGTAAAGCCGATCGGATTGCCGAGCGAGTCGTGGATCGGAAACGTGATCCGGCTGGCGAACACATCGTGCAGACCGCTCTCGTTCAGCCGAACGACGTTCGCCGCGACCATGTCCTGCTCGTTGTAGCCTTTAGCCTGCAGAAACCGCAGCAGCTCATCGCCCGGACCGTTCCAGCCGATCTCAAACTTTTCGATCGTCGCCTCGTCGATTCCGCGGTTGGCCAGATACTCGCGCACCGGCGTTCCCGCCTGCGCTCCCAGCTGATAATGCGTGTAGCGGATCGTTTCCGCCAGCACCTTATATAATGCGTCTTTCCTCGGATCGACCGGCGTTTTAAAGGCAGAAGGATCAAACGAAAGCTTGTAGCCGCTGATTTCCGCAACCTTCGCCACGGCCTCCGGGAAACTGACTTTTTCATAATTCTGAACGAAAGTAAACACGTTGCCGCCGGCTCCGCAGACGAAGCATTTATAAATCTGCTTGTCCTGAGAGATCGAAAGCGACGGGTCGTGATCATCGTGGAAGGGACAGACGCAGGCCATCGAACGGCCTTTTTTGACTAACGGCACATAGTGGCCGATGACTTCCGCAATATCCGCGCTGTTTCTGACCGCGGTGATTTCTTCATCGCTCAGGCGCATTCGTCATCCCCCCTATTCGTACCGAACGGATTCTGATCAGAATTTCAGCGACGCTTCAATATGCGCCTGCAATTCGCTGATCGGCAGCCGCACCTGCTCCATGCTGTCGCGTTCGCGCACGGTGACGCAGCCGTCCTTCTCGGTATCGAAGTCGATCGTGACGCAGAACGGCGTGCCGATAGCGTCCTGACGGCGGTAACGCTTGCCGATACTGCCGGCTTCGTCATATTCGCATACAAAGCTGTCGGCCAGCTGAGCATAGATTTCCTTCGCCGAAGCGGAAAGCTGCTTCGACAGCGGCAGGATACAGGCCTTGACCGGAGCCAGCGCCGGGTGCAGGTGCAGCACGACGCGGGTATCCTTCTCATTGAGAACTTCCTCGTCGTAAGCGTCGCATAAGAACGCCAGCATCAGCCGTTCCACACCGACAGCCGGTTCTACGCAGTACGGCAGATATTTTTCATTGGTCTGCGGATCAAGGTATTCCAGGGATTCGCCGGAATGCTCCTGATGCGTTTTCAAGTCGTAATCCGTGCGGTCGGCAATGCCCCACAGCTCACCCCAGCCGAACGGGAACAGATATTCAATATCGCTGGTGCCCTTCGAATAGAACGCCAGCTCTTCCGGCGTATGCTCGCGGAAGCGCAGACTTTCAGCATTCAGCCCCAGATTGGTCAGCCAGTTCATGCAGAAGTTTTTCCAGTATTCGTACCACTGCAAATCCTCGCCCGGCTTGCAGAAGAATTCCATTTCCATCTGCTCGAATTCCCGGGTCCGGAAAATGAAGTTGCCCGGCGTGATCTCGTTGCGGAAGCTCTTGCCGATCTGACCGATGCCAAACGGCAGCTTGCGGCGCATGGAGCGCTGAACGTTCTTGAAGTTGACGAACATGCCCTGGGCCGTTTCTGGACGCAGGTAAATCGTGCTCTTTGCGTCTTCCAGAATTCCCTGGAACGTTTTAAACATCAGGTTAAACTGACGGATATCGGTAAAGTCATGACTGCCGCAGTTCGGGCAGGCGATGTGGTTTTCCTTGATGAAATCCATCATCTTTTCGTTGCTCCAGCCCTCCGGCACAACCTTGCCTTCCGTCGCCTCCTCGATCAGATGATCGGCGCGGTGGCGGGTCTTGCAGTGACGGCAGTCCATCAGCGGATCCGAGAAGCCCTTTAAGTGGCCGCTGGCCTCCCAAACCTTCGGATTCATTAAGATTGCGGCCTGGATGCCGACGTTATTCGGATGGGACTGAATGAACTTCTTCCACCAGGCCCGTTTGATATTGTCTTTAAGCTCAACGCCGAGCGGACCAAAATCCCAGGTGTTGCTCAAGCCGCCGTAAATTTCGGAGCCCTGGAACACAAAACCGGAGTTTTTTGCGTGCGCGACGATCGTGTCAAATTGTTTCACTGCCATGATCAATTCCCCATTTCTTTATTTTTATAGACAAAGTTTATTATAGTACAAATCAGCGCTTTTCGTCAATTGGCTAAACGGTCCAGAAAGCGCCAACTTTCCAGCTTTACACCGCTGTGTAGCATTAAAAATTCAACCAGCAATTCCGCGTCTTTTTTCGTCCACGGACCATACGGCCGCAGCTGGGCAAAATGAACGAGCTGCGCCTTGTTGATCAGACGGAAACGTTTCAGCGCTCCGACCTCCATCGGCCGGGCATGCACCATCGCCGCACACTCCGCGCACAGAAAACCGCCGTCTTCAACAGATATCGTCTGCACCTGGGTGTTGGAGCACAGCACACACTCGTCGACAACCGGCTCGATCCCTTCGGTTTTCAAGGCCAGTGCGGTAAACTGCGCTAAAATCAGATAGCTGTCGGTCTCGCTGTCCAGCCGGTCCAGACTGACGCTCAGCAGCTCATAAACTTCGCCCGCCGCTTCCAGATCGCTTTCTCCCTGCTCCAAAAGCTTGTCGGCAATCTCGCACATCACCTGGGCAATTGTCATTTTCTCCAAATCTTCGCGGATATGCCGGTGCGCTGCCAGAACGCGGGCGCTCTTAAGTGAAAACAGCGTGGCTTGTTCCTTGTAGTCAAACATCAGCTCCGACAGCACAAACGGCATGCACGAAACGGCGTTCTTGCTCGCCATCTTGCGGATGCCCCGGCACACAAAGCCCAGCTTGCCATAGTCCTTTGACAGCACCGTGATCAGCGCGTCGTTTTCACGATAGTCCTGCTGCTTGAGGATCACCGCCTCGATCCGGGCTTCACTCATCCTCCAGCTCCGTCTGGATATACCCCAGCTGCTGCAGCTTGGCCTTCTTGTTGCGCCAGTCCTTTTCCACCCGGACAAACAATTCAAGGAAAATCGGTTCGCCCAACAGCCCCTGCAGTTCTTCCCGCGCCAGCGTGCCGATCTGCTTGATCATCCGGCCCTGCTTGCCGATGATGATGCCCTTTTGGGAATCGCGTTCGACCAGAATCATCGCATTGATGATCAGATGCTCGCGGTTCTTGCGGATTCTTTCAATCACAACCGCGACGGAATGCGGCACTTCTTCTTCCGTCAGCAGCAGCACCTTTTCCCGGATAATTTCCGCCATGATGAACTGTTCCGGATAGTCGCAGACCTGGTCAGCCGGATAATACTGGACGCCGTCAGTCAAATCATTCTTGGTGACTTCGATCAACTGATCCAGGTTGTTCTGCGTCTTCGCGCTGATCGGAATGATCTCTTTGAAATCCATCCGCTGCTGCCACGCTAACAACAGATCGATCAGCTGTTCTTTTTCCAGCAGATCAATTTTATTGAGAATCAGATACACCGGCAGATGCATCTGCCGCAGTGTATTCAAAACGAATTCATCGCCGCTGCCAAACGGCACTGAGCCGTCGACGAGGTAATAGATCAAATCGACGCCCGACGCCGCGGAGTAGGCTTCTTTATTCATCTGGGTGCCCAGCTCATGCTTCGGCTTATGAATTCCCGGCGTATCGACGAAAATGATCTGCGAATCGGCATCGGTACGGATCGCCCGGATGGAATTGCGGGTTGTCTGCGGCTTGGGGGAAATGATCGCAACCTTCTGCTGGACCAGAGCGTTCAGCAGCGTGCTTTTGCCGGCATTGGGCCGGCCGATCAAAGCGACAAAGCCGCTCTTCACGCCAGATCCTCCATGCCGAAGCTCATCGGAAGCAGCTCAGCTATCGTTGTTTCCATCGTTTCTTTCCCATTGGACAGGATGATCGGCGTATCGCTTTCCAACAATTCGCTGAGCACCTGGCGGCAGATGCCGCACGGCGTTCCGATGCGGGCGCCGTCGCTGACAATCGCAATCGCCGCGATGTCCGCCTTGCGGTAACCGTAGGAATACGCGCCGAACACCGCGCTGCGCTCAGCGCAGTTCGTCGCCCCGTAGGACGCGTTTTCAATGTTCACGCCGCGAAAGGTGCGGCCGTCCTTGCATAACACGCAGGCGCCGACATGATAGTTGGAATACGGCGCATACGCGGATTTCATCGCCTCAAAGGCTTCGCTGACTAAGTTTTCGTACATCGTTGTTTCTCCTGTTCTATCTTATTAGATGGCGGATGACGATCATCCCCCCGACGATCAGCGCCGCCAGGGATGCGCACAGCACCGCGCCCGCCGCCAGATCTTTTATCGTTTTAATGCGGTCATCCTGTTTGGGCTGAACGAAGTCGCACAGCCGCTCGATCGCGGTGTTCAAAATCTCCGCTGTGATGACCAGGGCCGCCAGCGTAATCACAAGCGCCCATTCCCAAAAGACGAAGCCCAGTCCCATCCCGGCCAGTCCGGCCAGCACCGCAAAGCCCAGCTGAATCGCCACGCTGCGGTCCTGCGCCGCCAGAACCAGTCCGTTCAGCGCCGGCTTGAATTTTTTGATCAGCGCGCGCATTTACACCCTCGGCACCAGCGGATCCAGAATTTCATGCTGCAGATCGAACATGATCTTTTCCTCATCCGGCTGCATGTGGTCGTAGCCGAAGCAGTGCAGCAGCCCGTGCGTAAACAGGAAACAGATTTCCCGCTGCAGCGAATGACCATATTCCTCGGCCTGACTGATCGCGGCTTCCACGTTGATAAAAATATCGCCCAGTTCGACTTCCGCTTCCTCGATCAGCTCAAATTCATCCTGATCATCGCATGCCGCAAACGAAATCACGTCCGTCGGCCGGTCGACCTGCCGGTAATCACGGTTAATCTCATGGATTTTGCGGGACTTCACGAAAATCACTGAAATGGTATAGTCGCCCTGCTTGTTTAAGACCTCCAGCGCATGCTCGGCGATCCGCTGGAAATCCGGATAGTTTTCTTTCCATTGCTTTTCCCTTGTCTTGTTGACAAACGTACAGGTTATCATCATCTTCACCTCTTGATTTTGCATTGCTATTATAGCATATTCTGCCTCTTTTCGACCGAAAACAAACGGCTTTTCCCGTTTTCTTTCACAAGTTGGGAAGCGCTGAAATCGCAAGTTTGTCAGATTTTGTCTGGAAATGTTAAATTTGTGTTAAAACTTCGTAATGATTCTGTTAAAATAAACGTGAATCAAGAGAAGAAAAGAGAAGAAACAGGAGAGAGAGAAAAACAAATGAATATCGTAGCGACGGAAATGATCACGCTGGGAGATATCTCGTGGGACATGATCCTCGGCGGATTTGCGCTGTTTTTGTTTGGCATCAAGTTTATGGGCGACGGCTTGAAAAATGTCGCGGGTCATAAGCTCCGGGAATACATCGACAAATATACGTCCAATCCATTAATGGCCGTGCTGGTCGGCATTGTCGTCACCATCGTCGTGCAGTCTTCCTCAGCCGCGACCGCGATCACCATCGGTCTGGTCCGCGCGGGACTGATGAAGCTGGAACAGGCGGCCGGGGTCGTCGTGGGCGCCAACATCGGAACGACGATGACGGCGTTCCTGATCGGCTTGAAGGTCGAGCAGTTCGCAATGTACTTCGTGTTCATCGGCGGCATGATCATCTCGTTTGGCAAGAAAAAGAAAACCCGCTACATCGGCGACATCATCCTCGGCTTCGGTCTGATGTTCTATGGTCTGAAGATCATGGGCGACTCGCTGAAAATGCTGAAGGATCTGCCGGCCTTCATCGAATTTGCCAAGGTGATGTCGGAAAAACCGCTGCTGGGCTTACTGGCCGGCACGGTGCTGACCGGACTGATCCAGGGCTCGGCCGCGACGATCGGCGTCGTCCAGAAATTATATGAATCCGGGGCGATGACCTTGAATGCGGCGATGCCGTTTGTCTTCGGTGCCTGCATCGGTACGACCGTCACCGGCGTATTTGCGGCGATCGGCGGTAGTTTGGCGGCGAAACGAACCGCCGGTCTGCATACGCTGTTCAACGTAATCGCGGCGACGATCGGCATGATCTTCCTGCCGTTTTACATTCAGTTCATCACCTGGATCTCCGATCTGCTGCTGATCCCGCCGATGATGCAGATCGCC
>NZ_GG657561.1:20591-66818 GCF_000157995.1 Holdemania filiformis DSM 12042 | reverse complement strand
CGTCGTGCATATCTTATTTAAGATCGTCGGCGTCATCGTTTATCTGCCGCTGCTGAACGTCATGTGCAATTTCATCAAGAAGCTGATTCCGGGCAACGAACCGGAGCGGATTGAAATCAACCTCGACGACATGGACGCCGGGATCGCGCATCAGATGCCGACGGCCGCGCTGGCCATTGCCAAACAGGCCGTTCTGAAAATGAGCACAGTCGTCGATGCCGCGGTCGACAAAGCCCGCGACTTCATGAATACGCGCGGCGGTTCCGATGAGAAGGAACTCGTCAATCAGACCGAGGATTTGATCAATTCCATCGACACCAAGATCACCAATTACCTGATGAGCGTTTCCAAGGAAAACCTGAACGATCGGGATATGCAGGATTTCAACCTGCACCTGCAGGTCATCAAAAACCTGGAGCGCATCGGCGACCTGTCGGTCAACCTCGTCGAATTCTTCGACATGGTGCATGAAGATAAAAACGACTTCAGCGACGGCGCGAAAAAAGACGTGCTGGAAATGTTTGAGCTGTTCAAGCACATGCTGAACACGTCGATTGCAATTTACCGCGATGAAGACTACGCGCAGTATTCCGCGCTGATGGAAGATGAGAATTACATGGATTTGCTGGAATACAAAGCCCGGCAGAAGCATTTCGACCGGATGGCCCGCAACGAATGCGCAACGGCTGTCGGCGGCAGCGTCTACTGCGATATTCTGGGAAACCTGGAACGTATGGCCGACCATTGCTGCAACATCGCCCGCTGTTCAATCGAAGCCTCCTCAAGCAAGGAAGCGCCGGTGCTCGAGCATCACTGATCCCGTCTACAAAACAAACAAAAGAAGCTGCCTTGACCGGATCGCTCCGGAAAATCAGCTTCTTTTTTTCATACCTTTCCAGTTTCTTTTTATAATCGCCAGACCGCTCAGATCCTGCGCTTCCTACAATAAACCGATTATGAATACCGGCCAGAGCGTGCCGTCAGCCATCCAACTGCGGCGCAGAGTCCAAAGCCCGCCGCGATCCAGCCGTACAGATGAAACAGATCGGTATACAGGAAATTCGTGTAGTAATTCCAGGCTGCCCCCTGCAGCTGGTTGACCAGGATGATCAGAACCGGAATTTCAAGCACCGCGATCAGACCGGTCATACCGCAGCTGCGCCCCAGGATATTCAAGGCGGAAGCCGCAGGCGTCTGTTTTTTCTGCCGGCGCACTTCGTGGAGCGTCAACGCCAGCGCGGCCAAGGTGATTCCGGCAGCAATCCCGATAATCTGTCCTGACCGCTGGTTCGCCAACGTATCAGAAACCGTGCTATCCACGGCGATCGGCTGCTTGATGAATGTCATGTCTGGAAATTCCTGACGCAGCTGATAAATCAAGGCGATCCAATCCGACGGCTGTTCCGCAAAGAACCACAGAATTGCGGAAGTCCCGCTTTGTTCCACGCTGTTGTAAAACGGTTCGACCCGAACGTCCGCGCTTTGAATCATCGTCATGTGCGGCGCCGATAAATCCTTCCGGTCAGCCGTATAATAGACCGGCTGCGCCTGGTTGAAACTGATCTGCGGCGTTCCGGAAACCGGAAACAAATCATGCAGCGGATTTTTCATCCCGCCGTAATAAAAGCTCAGCCCGGATTCAGCGTCCGGCTTGACCTCCATTACCGCCAGCTTGCGGGCATTCAGCCGGTCTTCCTCGCTGGCTTCACTTTCCTGACCGACCGCGATCAGTTCCGCGATCCGCTCGCGCTGACGCGCCTGCTGCCCCGCGGTAAACTGAACTTCGTAACAAGCCGACGCATACCCCGCCGACGCCCATTTTAAACGCGGCATTTCCGCCATCATCTGCTTTTGCGCACTGGACTGGAACCCTTCAATCGTCGCAATCAGCGCCAACGTCAGTCCCAGCAGAAAGAGTTTTTTCATGTCTTCACCTCTTGAGTTTACCCTCAGTATAACGAACCCGACCCGCGGATGTCAATGTTCTGCGAAGAAATTCCCGCGAAGACCCGGAAGCCCGTTCCCCGTAAGACATGATCTCAAAATCCCACTTGACGCGGGGTTATCCTTTGCTGAAAGCAAAAAATCCCGCGCTTTAGCGGCCGGGATTCCTTACGGGCCTTCATCCGAAATCAATGTGCTGCCCTTTTACCTGATAGATCAGGTGCTCGCAGATATTTTTAGTATGATCGCCGGCTCGTTCAAAGTTGCGCAGCATCGCGACTAACGGCACGACATGTTCCATCTGCATTCCCTGCATAACGGCGGTTTCAATCTGTCCGGACAACTCGGCAAACTGATCGTTGATCTGTTCGTCCTGCTGCGGAATCCGATACGCCTGCGCGACATCCTCCTTCTGATAGGCGTCCATCGCCGCGTCCAGCATGGCCAGAAACAACCGCCCGATCGCTTCCGCCTGTTCGCCGACAAACGGAGGTTCCGCCGGGCCTTTTTTGATGACGTAGTCCGCGATGTTCTTGGCGTAGTCGCCGATCCGTTCCAAATCCGATGCGATTTTAATCCCGGCGATCACTTTGCGCAGATCCGTGGCCACCGGGGAAAGCAGCGCCAGCACCGTCTGCGCCTGATCGTTGATTTCCTCCTCCAGATGATTGACGAAGTCATCCATGTAGATTAACTGCAGCGCCTTTTCTTTATCGCCGCTTCGAAGAATGTCCAGCGCCAGCTCGTGCATCGTTTTCACCTTGCGGTACATCTGCAGGATCAAAGCCTGGAATGCGGCGAGCGATTCATCCATTTTCATAACTTATTCCTCCTGATTCCTAGCCGAACCGGCCGGTGATATAATCCTCAGTCCGCTGATCCGCCGGTTTGGAAAAGAGCTTGCGGGTCGTGTCGGCCTCTACGATTTCACCGAGCAGAAAGAACGCTGTATCATCGGAAACCCGCGAAGCCTGCTGCATCGAGTGCGTTACGATGACGATCGTATAGGTTGTCTTCAGCTGCTCGATCAGCTCTTCGATCTTCGCCGTGGCAATCGGATCCAGCGCGGAGGTCGGCTCGTCCATCAGAATGACCTCCGGTTCCATCGCGATCGCCCGGGCGATGCACAGCCGCTGCTGCTGACCGCCCGAGAGCGCCAGCGCCGAGTCGTGCAGGCGGTCCCTGACCTCCTCCCACAGCGCCGCCGATTTCAGCGAGTGTTCCACAACGCCGTCCAGCACTTTCTTATCGCGGATTCCCTGACAACGGGGACCGTAAGCGATGTTGTCATAGATCGACATCGGAAACGGGTTTGGCTTCTGAAACACCATTCCAACCTCCGTGCGCAGCTGGACGACATTGGTTTTCGAATCATAAATATTCTCGCCCAACAGGCGGATTTCACCGCTGATCCGGCAATTTTCAATCAGATCGTTCATCCGGTTCAGACACCGCAGAAACGTCGATTTGCCACATCCTGAAGGACCGATCAGCGCGGTGACCCGGTTCTTGCCGATCGTCAGATTCAGCTGTTTCAGCGCCTGTTTTTCACCATAATATAAATTCAAATCTTTTACTTCAAAACAAGTTTCCATAACGATTCCTTTCTAGCGGAAGCTTTTCTGCAGCCGCCGCGAAAGCAGCTTGACCGTCAGATTTAAGATCAGCACAAAGATCAGAATGATGATTGAGATCGCGCAGGCCAGTTCAAAGTTAGGCTGCTCGCCCGACATCACCGACCAGATGTGAACGGCCAGCGAAGTACCTTGCTTTAACAAGCCCGGCTGATCGTTAATAAAGGTGCCCATCGTATAGATCAGCGCCGCCGATTCGCCGACCACCCGGCCGATGCTTAACAGAATCCCGCTGAGAATACCCGGCATCGCGCAGGGCAGCGTGATCTTGAATATCGTCTGAGTCTGGCTTGCACCTAACGACAACGACGCGTCGCGCAGACCCTGAGGTACAACCCGCAGCGCTTCCTCAGTTGAACGGATGATCGTCGGCAAAAGGATGATCGCCATCGTCAGCGCGCCCAGCAGAATATTCGTCGTCTTTGCCCCCATGGCCGCGGTAATCGGAAACAGCACGCTGACGCCCATTAAACCATAAACGATCGAAGGGACGCCGGTCAGCGTTTCAATCCCGGTGCGGATCGCGGCATTCACTTGTTTTTTTTAGCCATTTCGCTTAAATAGACAGCGCTGGCAATGCCGATCGGCAGCGCGATCAGCAGCGATACCAGAATTAAGTACGCGGTGCTCACCAGCGATCCGCGGATGCCCCCGCCCGGTGTCTTGATAAACATCGACGTCAGCTTCGCCGCGGACTGATCCAATGTTTCCGCCACTTCAGCAGCGCTTGCGGAAGCGAGCATACCGGTGAAGTCCGCTGTTCCGGAAGCGTTGGTAAAATCAATTTTTTCCACCTGCAGCCCGGCGCTCATGGCGACCGGTTTCCCCTGGTTCGCCCCGGCGCTGGTATCCACAGCTGATGCCAGCGGCGAATTCTCCGCCACGGTTTCGATCAGGACAAGCTGTTTCTTTTCATGGGAAAGATGGTCGACAAAGCCCACACCCCACTTTTCGCTCCACGCCACCTCAGCACCGAGATTTTCCGGACGCGGATAGCTCCCGGGCTGATTGCTTGTTTCATCCAAAGCCACGATCTTGCTGAGGGACCAGTAATCGCTGCGCAGCAGATCCGCGTTGATCAAGGACAGACCATGACTGAAAATATACACAAACAGACTGGTCAGCACCACAACGGCCAGCGCTGCGCTCAGCACCGTCAGCAGCTGCAGAAAACGATCGCTGATCACACGCGGCATCCGATTGGTTTTCACTGTCCATTCCCCACTTTCTTCTTTACCCAGTTCAGACTGAGATTCGACAAAAGGATTACGACCATCAGCACCAGACCGACGGAGAACCGGATATCGTAATCCAGTCCGGTTGTTTCCTTCAATCCCGCCAGCATCGTCGAGGTCAGCGTGCGAGTGATGTCGAACAGATTGAACGTCGGGCCGAACAGCTTGTTGCCGGCCACCATCGCGACCGCTGTCGCTTCGCCAAACGCCCGGCCCAGCCCCAGAATTGCTCCGGCGAAAATCCCTGACTTAGCGCTGGTCAGGACAACTTTGAAATGGGTCTGCGTCGCCGTTGCTCCCAAGGCCAGCGACCCCAGCTCCAGATCCGGATCGACCGCTTCGATAGCCGTTACCGCCAGCGAGGTGATCGTCGGGAAGATCATGATCGCCAATAACAGAATCACCGCAAGCAGCGAACTGCCCCCGGCTGTACTGACCCCCGCCAGCGACGCCAGCCCTTTCACCAGCGACGTAATCACCCCGGCCGCAAAGACACCGTAGACGACGCTGGGAATCGACGCGAGCAATTCCACCACCGTTTTCATCAGCGGTTTAACCGGCTTGGGTGCGATCTTGACGATGAACAGCGCCGTCAGCACCGCGATGGGAAAGGCCAGCAGCAGCGCTCCAAAAGCGGAGATCAGCGTATTGATCACGATGAATCCAACGCCGTAGACGCCCTGATCCTGCCGCCACAGCGTTCCTAACAGGAAATCTTTCAGCGATACGGAGCCATAGGCATAGCCGGGTAAAAACGGCTGGATTCCTTTCATCAGAATAAACAGCGTGATCAGCACGATACAGCTGCCGGAAATCAGCGCCGCCAGAAAGAAAACGGCTCTGACCGTCCGGTCCGTTCTCTGCTTACGCCGGGCCTGGCCGGGGCGGATTCTCGCTTTCAGATTGCTTTCCATAACCTCATCCTTCCTTCGAAACGAAACCGCTCCGCCGGCAAATCCGCCGGGGAAGCGGTCGCATCCCGTTTACAAATTACTGAATCTGATCCCAGGACGTCACCGTGCCGGTAAAGATATCGTGAACCTGAGCCTGCGTCAGATTGGCAACGGCCGTATTTGCTTCATTGACAATCGTCACCACTGCGTCAATGCAATACTGACCTGAAGCCATCGCCGTTGATGTGTCTTCCTCGCCGCTTTTGAAAGCCCGCGAAGCAAAGCCGATATCCGCGCGGTTAGCACCGTCTTTTTCCGAACCGAGGACGCGCTTGTAGCCGTCGCCCGAACCGGTCTGGTTCATCGTGAACTGGAAGTTACCCGCCAACGGCTGGAACGCTTCCAGCGCGGCTTTCAGCGTTTTCTCCACAGATGTCGAACCACAGGTCGCGATTATGATCGCCGAATTGTCTTCGTTGACGATCGGATGATTCGCCGCCAGTTCCGCCCAGGCTTTCCCCTGGCTCTTATCGACAACGCCGCCGGCCTTTTCCACCACCAGCATGCCTTCTGTGGAATTCTGCAGGAAGTCTAAGAACGCTGCGATCAGCTGTTCTTTCTCCGCACTTTCATAGTCACCGGCCGCCCGGGTTGTGAAGGCAAACGGACGCTGCATGCCATAGGTTCCGTCCAGAACCGTCGCTTCGCTCGGCGCCACGCCTTCAAAGTTCAGCGGCTTCACGCCGTTGGCCGCAAAATCCGTGGACAGCGACACATAACCGATGCCGTTTTCATCCGCTCCAACCTTGGTCGCCATATCCCCGTTGCTGGAAACTTCAATGGCAGAGGACGTCAGCTGTTCCGCAAAATCTCCGGCTTTTTCAAACGCTTCCCGTGTACCGGAAGTCGCGTCGCGGGTATAGACGTTGATGGCTGCCGCTGCGGACGGCGTGGCCGTTCCTCCCTCGGATGGCTCTGTCTTGGGTGCTGTGCTGCAGCCAGCGACAAGCAGCGCTGTCAGTACGAATACAAATAATTTCTTCATTTCAATTCATCCCTTTCTTGAACAGTTCCCAGTTTACTGCGCTACGATTAACAGAAAATGAAGCTTGCGTTAAGAAACGGTTAAAAAATAAATTTTCCGAAACTCTCCCAAGGGGAAAAACAGCTTTCAGTTGGCAGGTTGGCTGCCAAATCATGAATCAAGGCTGAAAAACGAATGTTTTCTATCAGAACATTTCTTTTTTCATTTACATCCACCGCTCCCAGCGGAAAACAAGCACAAAAAAAGCCAGGGAATCCCTGACTGAGGACGATCGTTTCCAGCGGCTTTCAGCTTGAAGCGCCGGCGTTTGTGTTCTGCGGCGAAGGTTCTGGAAGGTGTGGAGAATGTTCCGCAGGCAAAGGGTGATCCGCCGCGTCGGAACGAACCGGCAACCGGATGACGAACTGACTGCCGCAGCCAACCTCGCTGTCAACCTCAATCTCGCCCTGATGCGCGCTCACGATCGCCTTGACGATCGCCAGACCTAAACCGCTGCCCCCGCTGGCCCGGGACCGGGATTTATCCACCCGGTAAAAGCGCTCAAAAATCCGGTCCAGATGTTTGGCGTCAATCCCGCAGCCGTCATCGCTGACCGTCAGCACCAGCCAATGATCCTGGCGCCGCGCCTGCATGCGGATATGCTCAGGCTGGCTGTGCGCCAGCGCATTGTTCAATAAATTGGCCAGCGCCTGATGAATTTTCTGTTCATCCAGCCAGAACGTTTCATGGGTTTGATCCTCCGCCTCCACGATCACGCCCTGACTTTTTGCCTGCGGCGCCGCCTCCTTGATCAGACTGTCAAACAACCCGCTGAGCTCACAGGGCGACAGCTCCAGCGCCAGCGTACTCATGGATAAGCGCGACAGCTTCAACAGATCGGCGACTATCATTTCCAGCCGCTTCGTTTCCTTTTCAATCTGGATATGAAAATCCTTCATCGTCTTGGGATCATCAAAATCATCCCGATTCAGAATTTCAATCATTCCCTTGATCGCCGCAATCGGTGTTTTCAGCTCATGCGACGCATCGGCGATGAAGCGTTTCTGCATTCGTTCCTTTTCCATCGCCTGCGTAATATCCTGAAACACCAACAGACATCCGGTAAACCGGCCGTTCTCCTGAATCGGCACGGACAGGCACTGGAAGTCGACATTGTTATAGCACAGATTGCGCACGATCGCATTCTCACTCAAATACGCTTCCTTCAAAAACAACTGCACCTCGCCGGCGATCCGCTCGTCGCGATATGTGAATTCATCCTCGCCTTCTTCGCTCAGAAACCGGCTGAATCCTTCATTGTATAAAATCAGATGACCATAGGAATCCATCATGGCTAACGGGGAGGGGATATTCGTCAGGATCGTCATGATCTGCTGCTGCTTCAGCGAAGCATCCTTGGCCGAGCTGCGAACCTGCGTTTTTAACGTCTGTTCTTTCGTCCGCATCGTTTCGCGCAGCGTGTCCTGACTGTGCCACAGCAGCGCCATCGCGACCAGTCCGAGCAAGACCAGGGCGCTCCAGGCTTCCAATAAGCCCTGGGCGCAGAACAGCGCCAGACCCGCGACGGTGACGATCAGAATTAGAGCTTCACTCGTTTTCATGCTTGTCCCCGCCGTTTATGCCTGGACTTCGAGTTTATAGCCGATCCCGCGCAGGGAGGCAATCTTCACGCCGCTGCCCTGCAGCTTATTGCGCAGCTTGAAAATGTGGACGTCAACGATCCGGGTATCCCCGTCGTAATCAAAATCCCAGATCTCGTTGAGGATGTTGTCGCGGGATAAAACGATCTGCGGATTGCGCAGCAGATATTCCAGCAGCTCAAATTCCTTTTTCGTCAGGCTGACCGGCTGACCGTTGACCGACACTTCCCGGCTTCCCAGATCCATCGTCAGGCCGCCCATTTCCAGCACCCGCCGGCTTGTTTTGACAATCCGTTTGACATGCGCCTGGATCCGCGCTAAAAGCTCACGTGGGGAAAACGGTTTGGTGATGTAATCGTCGACGCCGGCCTCGAAGGCTTCCAGAATGTCTTCTTCCTCATCCTTCGCCGTCAGCATCATCATGACGCTGTCAATGCCTTTGCCGCGGAACAGCCGCACCAGCTCAATCCCGCTGATTTCCGGCAGCATCCAGTCGATGATCATGATATCAAAGCTTTCGTTCAGCCCCTTTTCCCGGGCGCTGGCGCCGTCCGGGCAGCCGGTGACGTCAAACCCGGCGTTTTTCAAATCGTAGCTGATCAGGTGGCGGATGCTGTCCTCATCCTCAATTAAAAGAATCCGCGGCATGCTCTATTCCCCCTTTTCACCATAGCGGTCAATGATTTTCTGCACCAGCGGATGCCGTACGACATCGTCGCTGGACAGCTGCAGCACACCGATTTCCTCAATCCCTTTCAACAGGCCGACGGCGTCCATCAGACCGCTGCGCTGGGATTTCGGCAGATCCACCTGCGTCACATCGCCGGTGATGATCATCCGCGACTGAAAGCCCAGCCGGGTTAAAAACATTTTCATCTGGGCCGGCGTCGTGTTCTGCGCTTCGTCCAGAATAATCACGGCATCGTCCAGCGTCCGCCCGCGCATATAAGCCAGCGGCGCGATCTCAATCGTACCTTTTTCGATCAGCTTCTCTGTCGTTTCCGCGCCCATCAGATCATGCAGCGCATCATACAGCGGGCGTAAATACGGATCGACTTTTTCCTTCAGATCACCGGGCAGAAATCCCAGACTCTCCCCCGCTTCCACTGCGGGCCGGGTCAGAATGATCCGGTGAATCTCACCTTTCTTCAGCATACTGACGGCGTAGGCCACGGCTAAATAGGTCTTGCCCGTGCCGGCGGGGCCGACCGCGAAGACGATTGTTTTCTTTTCCATCGCTTCGATGAAGCTGCGTTGACCCTCGGTTTTCGGCGATATCGCCTTGCCGCTATGGGTGCGGGCCAGCACCTTGGACTTCAGATCGCCCAGATCGACCGCCTGCTGCTTGCGCTGCGTGCGGACTAAGTATCGGATTTCCTGCTCGCTGATCTGTTGGGAACGCCGGATCATCTTCAGCATTTCCTGCAGAATCTCCGCCACGGCTTCGGGATCCTGGCAGCGGATCGTAAACTGATTGTCGCGGAAGACAATCTCCGCGCCGTACAGTTCGCATAAGCAGTTCAGATTGCGGTCTTGGTAGCCGATCAGTTCAGCCGCTTCCGACGCGCTCAGATGTTCCATCGACAGGACATAGGTCATGGTTTTCCTCCTCGAATTTAAGGTCGTGTCAGATCCTCCAATAACGTATAGTGGATCTTCATCGTTATTGTACCCGCATTCCTGTCAAAAAGTAAAACATTTTCTTTGATAATTTTCTCATCCTCCTGCAGCTGCTCAGCGATCTGACTGCGGCAGTCCATCAACAGACGAAAAAACGCCAGCGCGTCATGCAGCGGAAAATCCGGTGCGTCTGACAGCGAGCTTTCCACGGTATACCAGGTGTAGCCGTAAACCTTACCCTTGACATAGAGCGGCTGAGGCACCTCGAAGGCGTCCTTCAGTTCATTGTCGATCAACAGATCCCCGGGGTGAACGATCTCGTTGATTTTGACCTTTTTCTCCCCGTGCTGAACGTCAAAACGCACGACCATGCCTTCCTTTTGGGCATAGATGGGATCGTTAGTCAGCTGCGGAGTTTCAACGTATTCCTTATCCGTAAACTGAAGCTGAATCCGCGAGCCTGTGCGGGTGACCTCAGTCCAGCCCAGGCGATCCTCAAAGCTTTCCTTGATCAGAAATTCAATCGTTTCCGCCAGATTCTGATCCACGGTGAAAAACGGCGCGGCATAACCGTTCTCCGCCAGCTGCTGCTCGATCTGGCGCTGCAGGGTTGGATCGGTGCCGGTCACACTGACCTGAACGATGCAATGGGAATAAAACATCCACAGCGCTGCCGCCAGCGCGACAGAAAACAACCGCAGCGGCTGATGGAACTGGTGCAGCAAAAAACCAGTGACGCCGCTGGTCCCCAGGCATTCCGCGTCCTGAAACAAGCTGGTAATCCGCCGCCGGCTCGTCACCGGCGACCAGAAAACAAGCCCTTCCGACGTCAGTTTCAGTTCCATGACCTCGATATCCTGGCGCAGGCATTGATTGAGAAAAAACGTCAGCGGTATTTTCAGCCGCCAACAGTCCATGCCGAACAGAAAAGGCAGTCTATTCCGCATCGAACTTCACCCGCCTGATCTGCCCGGAAAGAATGATTTCGTCGGCGCTGAACACCCGGATATGAAGGCCGCTGCCTTCGACGATCATTCTGCCCTGTTTGGACTCGGTAATAATTTGTTCGGGACTGACGAGGATCAGCCGCTCGAAGTCTTCGATCATGGCCTGTTTTTCACTGACTGTGATCATCGCGCACACTCCTTCCTCTGATGTAGGTTATGCGCCAGGACAGGCAAACATGAAAAAAGCGTCCGCAAAGGACGCTGAGAGGTTAAGATCCAGTGAGATCAATAGGACGGCGAGGCGTCCGCCGTTAATTCATCGATTCCGGAGTTGCCAGCGGCGACAGGGCGGCCGCCAGTTCTTCGCTGAGCTGTTCCGTCAGAATCAGATGCTCCACATGAACGATCCGGATCCCCAGCCGCTGGGCCAGATCGGCCAGAATGAATTCATACAGCCCATGGTTGACCTGAAGGCGGGCAGGAATCCCGGCGATCAGGATAAATTCACGCAGCGCCTCTACCAACGCCGTACACAAATCTTCACGTTTGCGGAAGCTGAATTCAATATGCGTCTGATGCCGGTTGGAGCACACCAGCACTAACATCCTGAATGCGACCGCGGTGCCGTGTTCCGCTTCCAGCGGATCGATCAGGCTGACCACATCCAGCTGTGCGGTTTCCCGCGTATGTTTGAGCTGACTGAGCTTATCGGCTGCCGCTTCGTCGATCATACAGGCCGGGCCTTCGATCCGCACAGCGCCCTCTTTCGGCACTAAACGCCAGCTCTGATCGCTTAATTGAGCCGCTTCCACCCATTGTTCATCCGTCGTTTCCGGACCGTTGTACGCTGCGAGGATTTCGCTCAGCGCTTCAACGAGCATGCGGGTTTCCTCAATCCAGCGGGAGGAAGGACGCACCTCCAGCAGACCGCAGTGAATATCGTTGATAAAGACCTGCAGGCCGTCCTGCTGAAATAAAGCGACCTCCGCTTCCTCCGCGCAAAACGGCCGCCACATGATCCGCCGCGACGCCTGAACCGCCATGTGGTAGGAATCCTCCTGGGCCAGCGAATTGCCAACCAGCTGATCCCAGTCGTCATCGCAGATTTCCAGCACTGTTTCTTCCCCCATCTGTAAAAACGAAGCGCACACCGGCGCGTCAAACAGCGGCAGCTCCAATTTGATGTTCATCATTTCCCATTGCTTATCCCGCCACTGCTGATAGACATGCGCTAAGGCCTGCTTAAACTGCTGGAGTGCTTGTGTTGAACTTTGCATTGTGACCGTCCTCCTTGATTTTGATGATATTCTCGATTCTGGTTCAGATCGTTTTTCGATCTGCCTTGATCACACTTTCTTTATTTTAATTCTTTTTCCTTGGATCCCCGGCTGCCAACACTGAGGATTGAATAATCATCCTCCGCTGGCCAATCCACATCATACGAAAAAAGAAGCTTGCGCTTCTTTATTTTGAACGTCTAGCCTTTCTTGCAGCCTCCGACTTCAATTTACGACGGACGCCTGGTTTTACATAAAACTCTCTTTTGCGAGCCTCAGCAAGGGTTCCGTTGCGAGAAACCTGACGCTTGAAACGACGTAATGCGTCATCCAATACTTCGTTCTCTTTTAAGACAACTCTTGGCATACTTACCCTCCCTTCTGATGCAAGCAGATATATTATAACCAAACCATCCGAAAAAAGCAACCTTTTCGGAACGATTTGAGGAATGTTTTTCAAGAATTTTCATTCGTTATTTCTTACAAGTAGACTTAGCCGAGCCAGCTTCAAAATGACAGCGCTTTCAACCAATAAAATTCCACTCTCCGCCCTGGCGATTGACGGATTCTACCAGAGGTCGATTGTAATCTTTCCGCCAATCTTTTATGATAGAGGCAATGACGGAGGACAAAATCATGCAGAATCTGACTGAAGAACGAACCGGACAGCTGATCCGTGAGCTGCGGTTAAAAGCCGGCTGGACACAAAAGGAACTGGGAATGAAAATCGGCATCTCCGACAAAGCCATTTCCAAGTGGGAACGGGGATTGTCCTTTCCGGACATCACACTCTTACCGCGTCTGGCGGAGGTCTTCCATGTGAGCGTCGGCGAGATCATCAGCGGGCAGCAGCTCAGTGAACCCGCATTGAATCCGGAGCAGCTCGATGACGTAGTGGCCGACACGCTGGCCTATTCCCAACGCGACAGCTTTTCCAAAGTCAAGCGAATCTTCTGCCTGATCTTCCTGCCGCTGATCTTTTCCGCCATGTTTCTGTGCGCCGTGATCAATCTGGCGGTCAATCATCAGCTCAGCTGGGCTCTTTATCCGATCGGCGCGCTGGCGATTGTACTCGCACTGACGCTGGCCTTGATTTTGCCAAAACACTGGCGGTTGGAAATTGTGATGGGCACCCTGGAAATTTCATTGATGATCTATCTGGCGATGATCGAACAGCTCAGCGGCACTTCCGGCTGGCTGATTCCGCTGGCTTTGCCCATCAGCCTGGTCGCCGTGGTCTGTCTGTATCTTCTGCTTAAACTGTGGACCTGTCTGAAACGCAAATGGCAGATTCTTGCCGGATCAATGCTGATCCTGGCGCTCGGCCCCGCCCTTTCGATCCAATTCCTCTTAAGCTGCAACGGGATCTCGCGGCCGATGACTTCGGACTGGATTCTCTTAGGCAGCCTGTTGAGCGCTGCGGTCCTCTTTCACTTCATTGATCGGGCGCGACGCTGATTTATTCCAAGCCTTGCGTCAGGAAGCTTCCAGGCAGTCTCGGTCAATCTTGAAAGTCCCAATCTAAAAAAGAGGAAGTTTTCAGCTCCCCCTTCGTTAACCGGCAATGCCGGTTTTTTATTTCTCCTGGCTTACGAAATGCAAGAACAGCGGTTAATAACCCGTGGCTTCCTGTCCTGCTAACAACGCGACACCGCTGGAGGTTCCGATCCGGTCGGCGCCCGCTTCGATCATCGCCTTTAAATCGTCAAAGCAGCGCACGCCGCCGGCCGCTTTCACCTGGCAGACATCGCCGACCGTCTGTTTCATCAAACGCACGTCTTCCACGGTTGCGCCGCTGGTCGAGAATCCCGTCGAGGTTTTTACAAAATCCGCGCCCGCTTCCATGCAGGCCTTGCAGGCAAAAACCTTTTCTTCATCGCTCAGCAGACAGGTTTCAATAATGACTTTCAGCGTATGCGAGCCCGCCGCTTCCCGGACCATCTTGATATCCCGGACAACGCCGTCATGATCGCCGTCCTTCACGCCGCCGATGTTGATGACCATGTCAATTTCATCCGCGCCTTTTTCAATTGCGTCGCGGCATTCAAACGCCTTGGCTTCGCTGGTCATCGCCCCCAGCGGAAAGCCGATAACGGTGCAGACCTTGACGTCGCTGCCTGCCAGCTGCTGCTTGCAGAAGGGAATCCAGCAGGGATTGACGCAGACGGTCGCAAAATCATGTTCGCGGGCTTCGGCGCACAGCTTTTCCAGCTGGCTGCGGGTACTGGCAGGTTTCAACAGGGTGTGATCAATGTACTTATTCAACGGTTTCATCTTCATCTTCCTCCTCCGTTTCAAAATAATACTTGCGCAGGGCGTCGCGGACCGCTGCCGGATCGCTCATCCACGGCTCCCGGCCGAATTCCCGGTAAATAAAGGTTTCGTCGCCCTTGCCCAAAATCAGGATCGTATCTCCGACATTGGCCACTTCCACCGCCTGACGGATCGCGTCATAGCGGCTTTCAATGATAATGCGGTTGGTCTTCTGGATGCCTGCGGCAATTTCTTCAGCGATCTGAATCGGATCCTCGTCGCGCGGATCGTCTTCGGTTAAGATAATCAGGTCGCAGTATTTATCCGCAAGCTGACCGAAAACCGGCCGTTTTTTCGTATCCCGCTTCCCCGCGGAGCCAAACACGGAAATAATTCGTTTCTCCTTCGGCGTGATGGCGGACGCAAACTTGAAGATCTGTTCCAGGCCGTCCGGAGTATGCGCAAAGTCGACGATGATGTTGAATGGCTGACCTTCCTCGATCCGTTCCATCCGGCCTTCGATCTGCGGAATCGTGTTGAGCTGTTCCAGGATCTGTTCGATCGGCAGACCGCCCTCGTGCAGCGCGGCGATCACCGCCAGCAGGTTATACAGATTGAACATTGCGACCAGATTGGTCTGGACTGGATATTCGCTGCCATCATGAACTAAAGTAAAAATCGTTTTATCCGCGTTAAGCTGAATGTCCTTCGCTTCATAATCCGCTTTTTCCAGTACACCGTAGGTAACAACGCGGGCCGGACAGTCGGCGACGATCGCCATGCCGTGAGGATCATCCTTGTTGGTAATCGCTGTGCCATCCGGCTTCAGCTGGTCGAACAGGCGTTTCTTCGCTTCAAAGTAATTCTCCATCGTCCCGTGATAATCGAGATGATCATGCGTCAGATTCGTAAAAATCGCGATGTCGACATCCACGCTGTCCGTGCGGTGCTGTTCCAGACCGATGCTGCTGATCTCCAGCGCACAGGCCTTCATCCCGGCCTGCGCCATGTCGTGCAGAATCTGCTGCAGCGGCACGATGTCCGGCGTCGTCAGTAACGGCGGCAGCTTTGTGTCGCCATACTCGATCGAAATCGTGCCGATATAGCCGCAGGCATAGACCGGATTCAGCAGATTGCGGATCATGCAGGCGATTGACGACTTGCCATTGGTGCCGGTCACGCCGTAAACTACCATTTTCTTTGACGGATAGCCGTAAAAGCAGGCCGCGACCTGATTGAGGGCCGCGGTGACGTCGCGCACCTTGATGTAAACGACATTCGCGTTGTTGCGCTTGATATCTTCGCTGTGAACAACGCAGACCGCGCCGTTTTTTATAGCTGCGTTAACGTAACGGTGACCATCGTGAATCATTCCTTTAATACAGAAGAAGATGGAGTTGGGCAGCACATCCCGGCTGTCCACCATCAGATTTTCAATTTCAATGTCCGGAGCGTTGTCAAACAATGCGGATAATTTCATTTTTCCTGACCTCCTTGCGCCTGCGCTGCCAGCTGATCCCCAAGCATGTGCGTGCAGCGGGCCACAATCCGTTGTCCGCTGGCAAATTCGCCGTCGATCTGAACCGGCAGATACTCACTGCTGTGTCCGAACGCAACGCCGTTTACACAGGTTTCGATAATTACGTCGACATCCTTGCCAATCCAGCTGCTTTTTACCGCATAATAACTGTTGCGGGAGAATTCGCCGACCTGCCGGGCCCGCTGCTTCTTCACCTCTGATGAAATCTGACCGCTCATCCGCTGCGCCGGGGTTCCGGTTTTCGGGGAGAAAGGGAAGACGTGGATGAAGCTGAACTGAATCTGCTTCAGAAAGGCCATCGTCGCGGCAAACTCCGCTTCGCTTTCCTGCGGAAAACCAACGATCAGATCGGTGCTGATTGAAATCCCGTCAATCCGGGTGCGGATTTCTTCGACCCGCGCCATAAACTGCGCCGTCGTATACGGCCGGCCCATCCGTTTCAGCGTCGCGTCGCAGCCTGCCTGCAGCGGAATATGCAGATGCCGGGCGATCTTCGGCTGTGTTTCCATCAGTGTCAGCAGCTCATCAGTGATCTCTGTAATCTCGATCGACGAGATCCGGATTCGTTCCAGCGGTTCGATCTCACACATCCCGCGGATCAAATCGCACAGGCTGGTGTCTCTATCTTTCCCATACCGGCCGGTATGTATCCCGGCCAGAACAATTTCCTTATGCTTCTGCGCCAGCCGCCGCGCTTCCTTCAGCGCTTCGTCCAACGGCAGCGAGCGTTCCCGGCCGCGGGCATACGGGATGATGCAGTAAGCGCAGAACTGGTTGCATCCATCCTGCACCTTTAAGTACGCGCGCGTCTGATGTTCAAATTCATCCAGCGGCAGCATTTC
The DNA here is from genome assembly GCF_000157995.1 of Holdemania filiformis DSM 12042. Classification (GTDB taxonomy): domain Bacteria; phylum Bacillota_I; class Bacilli_A; order Erysipelotrichales; family Erysipelotrichaceae; genus Holdemania; species Holdemania filiformis. The sequence goes on along the minus strand of NZ_GG657561.1, from coordinate 49,948 downwards.
AAACTCGGCAGATGTCCGCACGTCATGCAGCTCGACAATCGGCTCACGGCGCTGGCGCAGCGCTTCGTCGATCAGCTGCGGCAGTTTGTCCTTGCCGCTGGAGCCGACCAGAATATCGATCTTTTCCTGCTCGGCCATCTGATCCGCCTGAATCTGGACGTAACAGCCCACAGCGCATACCAGGGCGTCCGGGTTCTGCCGGCGGGCCTGATGGATTTTCTGCCGGCTCTTGCTGGCGGCGGTATTGGTCACCGCACAGGTAAATATGATGTAAACGTCGGCTTTCTCCTTGAAGTCCACCGTCTGATAGCCGCGCTGCCGCAGCGCCTGAGCGGTGCTTTCCGACTCATAGGCGTTGACCTTGCAGCCCAACGTTGATATTGCGACACTCGCCATGAATTCGTCCCCTTCCATGATGGATATTATACCAAACTTTTAACCCCTGAGGTAGTCTTTTAACGGTCATTCTCACTCCGCCAAAGGAAAAGGCCTTACGGCCTTGAAATGCGGGCGATTTTTGATTTCAGTTTCGGCAGGATATACCCGCTGGCGCAGCACGCATCGCGGATCTGAAGCGGATCCTGGCTCAGCACCGCGGCCGCCAGCGGCGCGCCCTGGGCGGGGTCGAGTTTCTCACCGGTACAGACCAGTGAAAGCGGCAGCTCGGTTTCCGTGCCGTCAAACGCAAAAACTTCCAGGCAGTGCACGCGGCCCTCGTAAACCGCAAAACCCTGATCATTCTGGAAAATCACCTGCGGCGAGGCAAAGCCCGCGTCGTAGGGCAATCGTCCATAGATTAACGGATCAACGATCTTATCCGCAAAGCTTTTGACCATCTTGAAAAACTGCGGCAGCTCCAGCACCGCGGTTTCGTGATCGTACAGCGCATTGATCAGCGGATCGAAGAACGGGATCATCACAAGCTTGTCCTCGACCGTAAACTTCTTCATGTCCGCAATCGCGGCCTGAATTTTTGGCCGTACAAATTCATTGCGTTTGGGATAATCGATGATCTCCCAGATATCCAGCATTTCCGTCCGCGTCTGTTCGTACAGTTCCTCAATCTTCTGTTTGTTTTTCAAGCCTTCTTCCAGAATGCTCAGCGTATACACATCCCGCACCGTTTTTACCGGACGATCCAGCTGATAAGGTTTCAGCCGGGCGTTGATGCGCGCGGTTTCCTTGCGGACCTCATTCAGTTTCAGAAATTCCCGGTCATTGCCTTTGCGCAGAATTTTAATCATTTTCGGATTCATCATTTAACCCTCCAGCACGGCTCCAGCCAGACAGACCGCCGCAACTGCGGCTGTTTCCGCCCGCAGAATCCGCTTGCCCAGCGAGCAGCAGCGATAGCCCTGTGTCTGCAGCCTTTCAATCTCAGCCGGACTGAAACCACCTTCCGGTCCGATCACCAGCGTCACGCTGCGGCCCTTTTCCAGCTGAGCGCTCAGCAACCCGCCGTGCAGAGCTTCATCTTCATACGCCACAAAGTTCTGCTCGCTCCGCCATGCGCCGGCATCGGCCAATTCGATCGGTGCGCACACCTGCGGTCTTTGCGTGCGCTTGCATTGTTGGCTGGCTTCCTGGACAATCTTCTGCCAGCGCTCTAATTTTTTATCCACTTTATCCGATTCCAACTTCACGACCGTGCGGCTGGATTGAAACGGAACAATCCGGCTGACACCCAGCTCCGTGCATTTCTGCAGCAGCCAGTCCCAGCGCTCACCTTTGATCAGACCGGCGACTAACGTCAGCGTTACCGGAAGCTCGCGGTCCTCGTCCAGCAGTTCTGTGATCTGAATCTGACCCGCGCCGTCCAGCACGCCGCAAAAAACGGCGCCTTCCGCGTCGATCACGCGCAGCGTTTCCCCTTCCTTCATCCGCAGGACACGCTGTAAATGATGGCGCTGCTGCGGATCCGGTTCGATCACGCTTCCGACGTGGGTTTTCTGTTGTATAAATATCTGCTGCATGTTATCACCGTGCTTTATTTTACCAGAAAACCTCTCAGAAGGGAATGAAAATCCCGCTTTCATACATTGTTGTTCTTAAAGCAGCATATTTAAAAGTAATTAAAGCAAGTATGTTAAATACTCTTGTAACAAAGATAAATTATTTAGAAATTCTTCCCACTAAATTATAAATGATTCCACAAATGTTAATAAGAACAAAGATATACTAGGTTTTAAATTTCTTACACAAACATAAATAGAAAATAAAAATCAATTTCAATTATCTCCCTAAAGCTAGAAAGAACTGGTCCATCAATTTATTCTCAATAATAATATTTTTACAATTTATTACACTTGCCTCCGTGCTTCTACCATTAAATTATTATAGATTATCCTTTCTGTTACATTCTATTATCTATAACTTAACAGAAGTTGATTAACATAATTGTGCTCTATGGCAATAAAGAGCACCTATTTAGATCATTTAATTTATTCATCATCTACGTCAAACATCAAATCAGCTTAATTTAAATTCCAATTGATTTCAAAGCTTTATTAATTTGCTTTTAAGTCCTTTAAATGTTCATCGTAATCTTTAACAGTATATTTATTTTTGCTAGAGAAGATTTGTTGTAAAATATTTACTATTTCATTTTTATTTTTTTCATAGAAAGCCACGTCTTTATACTGATTTATAAAATTCACGTAACTAACAACATATATTAGTGAATTTTTATTATTTTTAAATGCAAGCTCATCTAATTCATAATCTTCAAAATACAAAGTAAAGCTTTCCTTTAAAAATTTTTTGTTTATACGCTCAGCAACTAATTTCATTGAGTTAGATTCGCTAATTTTAGCGTTTGAGAGTATGAATTTCGGATCAACTTCAACTTTTTGACCATCGAAAATGAAATTTTTATACCGAGCTATAAATTTAGAACTATTAACTTCTAGTTTAATATTTGGGTTTTCATTAAATATCAATGTAAATCTAATACCATTTCTTGCAATTAATTGCATATTCGAGTTTTTTAGTATCGTTTCATACTTGATAATCGCTCTATTTAAAAAATCCGGTTCTTTTATTAAAGAAATTGTATTTGCAGTTATCTTGCCTTCTTTTTTTATCTCAAACAATAAATTAGTGTCGCAATGATTTAAAATCCATTTTGCTACTTTAGGATTTAATCCAAATAGACTTGTATTTGAATAGTTTTTATATTCTTCCATTTTTTCAAAAAAAGATTTTATCTCAGAATGCCGTAAATCAATCAATTCATTTTGAGTTAAACTAGAAATTTTTTTCTTCTCCATCATTTTCATATATTTATCCATCTTCTTTTGTATATTATTAAATGCTCGAGTTAAATCATCTCTTAGTATAACTACTTCATTTTTAATATTTTTAAATCGTTCAAAATCTTTAATATAGCCTGGATCTAATTCTTCTAATAAGTATAAGTTATTATCTAAATAATTATGCTTACTGATTTCTTCTTTATTTTCTCCATTTTCACCTTTAATCTCACGATAGTTTTGAATACATGAACTACCTACTATCAATTCAATGTTTGTTTTACTATTTTTTATTTTAGCAAGAATATCAATTGGGCACTTTCCACAGAGTTGGCAACTCATATTTTTCTTTCTTAAGGGAATATCCCTCAATTGTACCCATTCTTCTTTGGCAGCTTTAAAAACAGAAATAAAGCGATACTCTAGAAAAATTTTGAGCTGTTCAGGCAATTGAGCAAACTGTTTTTCAGTTAATCCTGGTGGCAATGGGCTATGATCTAAGATTGAGCTTATCTCTGGATACTGATCCTTGAGAGAACTATTAAGAAATAATGTTGCATCTTTTCTACTTATCTTCATATTTCTTCACCTCATCCAATATTGTTAGCGATTGAAATACCTTTACAACTTATTTAGTTTAACTGTTATGAAATAATTGTAACACATTTATTAAGTTCACATAAAAAAAGAGAGAATAATATAGTATTTTCTCCCTAAATAATTTACATTCGTTAAGCCATTTTCTCAAGCATTTATATTTTATTTCTTCTCCCGCGGCAGGATCAGGTTCAGCACAATGCCCACGGTCGCCGACAATGCGGTGCCCGACAGGGTGACCAGTTTGCCTAACGGCAGAACGGCGCCGCCCAAGCCGATGACCAGCATGGCCGAAGCGATGATCAGATTGCGCTGCTGTCCAAAATCGACCTGATTGTCGATCAGGACCCGCAGACCGTTGGAAGCGATGACGCCGTACAGAATGATCGACATTCCGCCCAATACGGCGTTGGGAATTGTTGAGATGAACGCCGATACGATCGGGACGCAGCTCAGTACGATCGCGATGCAGGCCGCGCCGACAGTCACGTACACCGAGGATACCTTCGTCATCCCGATGACGCCCGTATTTTCACCATAGGTCGTATTCGCCGGACCGCCCAGCAGTGCCGAAATGGATGTCGCGATACCATCGCCCATCAGCGTCTTATCCAAGCCCGGTTCTTTCAGGAAGTTGCGGCCGCAGATCTTGCCCAGCACGGTGTGATCGCCGATATGCTCGGATATGGTCACCAGCGCCACCGGCAGGATCGCGAACGTTTCCGGTCCGAAATACAGATGATAGCTCTTAAATCCCGGCACGGCAATCGGCAGAATGAATTCCGGCAGCGACAAGAACTTTCCTGACTGCAGAACTTCCTGCAGCGGCGCAAAGTCCACAATGCCTAAAGCCAGCGCAAACACATAGCCACCCAAGATTCCGCACAGAAACGGAATGATTTTGAAAAAGCCTTTTGCTTTCGTGGAGATTAAGGCGGTAAGAATAAACGTGAAGACCGCTGTCAGCATGACTTTCCAATCCCCGCCGGTCACAAAGCCGGCGTTGCCGACCGCATTGGCCGCCAGGCCCAGACCGATAACGGCGATCATCGGACCGATGACAATCGGCGGAAGCAGCTTGTCAATCCAGTCCTTGCCAATGAAACGGACAAGAATCGAAACGACGACATAGACCAGACCGATCAGGATTAACCCGGTCTGCGCCGCGCTGACGTCGCCGCTCATCGCCGCGACCGCAATTTGGACAGCACTGATGTAGGCAAAGGAAGAGCCTAAGTAGACCGGGACTTTAAACCGGGTGATGCAGCTGTAAATAATCGTTCCGATCCCGGACGCAAACAACGCGACGGAAATCGGGAAGCCGGTCAGCACCGGAACCAGGATGGTGGCGCCAAACATCGCAAAGACATGCTGGAAACTTAACAGAATCCATTGAGCTGGTTTTGGTTTTTCGTTGACGTCGAGGATCATTTCTACTCGCTGTGACATAAATACCCCTTTCTGGGCTTAAATAAAAAGCCCTTTTGATTTTGTGCAAAAGGACTTTCCCCATAAATGTGTTCAGCCTTGCGATCTCACTGGATCCGCTTAAAAGCCCCATGCGGTTTTTATTATAGCATAAGCCGCCGGTGATTTCATTAACTTCCGAATAACTTCCAAACAAAAGCCAAAATGACTTTTATGACATTTTCGAACAGTTTAGCCCAAAATTCTCATGAAGCCGTGTCAAACCAGGACAGATCCGTCAGAAGTTTCTGTCAGTCCAGCCGAAGCGGCAAGGATTCTTCCGTGAGTTGCCGGTCAGACCGCTGACTCAATAATCTTCCAGCATAGAATAAAACTCGTTGCGTCCGTCTTTTTTTGCCTGTGTCCTGAATTTCGCGATATCCGCCGAATTCAATTCATAGACAACCATCTCGAAATAACGGATCCGCTGATCATCGTAGGCCTTCTGCGCCAGCGAGAGAACCTGGTCATGCGGAAGATCGTAAATCAGGTTCGCCAGAATATCCAAATTCTGATTCTCATAGGCCCGGTTGGCATACTCTGCCTTTTGTTCACTGGTCAAATCATTGCACAGATTCATAAACACATCCGTGCGATGATCGTTAAAGGCCTGTTCCACCAGCGCCTTCAGAGTTTCGTTATCGACTTGGGAATACAGCCGGTAGAGCACTTCCGTCCGGTTATCGGCATACGCCCGCTCAAGCAGCGTCTTCGCCGTTTCCTTAGAAAAACCCCAGTAAATCCGGTCAAACAGCTCATCCTGCTTTTCATCATAAGCCTGGATCGCCAGCTTATCCATCAGCTCGCTGGGCAGATTATCATCAAAGACAAACAGATAATCCCGATAACGCTGATCGTCGATCACCCGCTGAGCATACGCTGCGACGCTCTCTCTTGGCAAATCATAGAAAGCTTCTTTGAAATATTCGACACGGTTATCGGCATAGGCCTTTTCTGCCAGAGCTTCCCGCTGACTGGTATTCAGCGAACCCACGATTTCTTCAAAGAATTCAAGGCGCTGATCGGCATAAATCCGGTCAGCCCACACGCCGAGCTGATCTGTCGGCAGATCCTGAACCGTTTCTATAAAATATTCCAGCCGGCTGTCCGCATAGGCTTTTTCCGCCCATTCAGACCGCTGCTGGGCCGGCAGGGAAAGCAGCGCGATTTCAAAATAATCAAGCCGGCTATCCGCATAGGCCTGCTGCGCCAACGTCTGAATCTGATCCTGCGGCAGCTTCGGCACCAACAGATCAAACGCGTCCTCATACCGGCTCTGGTAAGCCTGTCTGCTCAAATCAAGAATTTCGGATTCCGGAAGTGCATCGACCAGCACCGCAAAATAATCCATTTCCTTCGCCGCATAGAAGGTGCGGGCCATTTTCACAGCCGCTTCCTCGTTCAGCTGGGCAGCCACGGCTCTAAACTGTGACATTTTCTTTTCCTTATGGAAGCGGACAGCCAGTTCCTCCACGGATTCGGTATAAGGGCCTTCGATCGAGGTCAAAAGCGGCGTACGCGAAGCCAAGGAACTGTTGTTGCGGACTAAGCGCGCATGTTGTTCAGAAACAGCCTGACGAACAGCTTCCATCTGTTCCTCATTGTCCATGACCGCTTTCATGCTTTCGTCAAAGGCGACGCTGATCAGCGAATCCTGATACACGCTGCCCTCTTCCGATCGGTCGGCTCCCGCCCAGTTCAGCGTCACGATGTAGCCCTGTGTATAGACGCTCCCGGAAAAATAGAAGGTTCTCTGGTTTGTCGAGGTCGTCGTGGTCACCACTGGCGCCGCGGCCGGTTTTGGCGTTTTCCAGCTCAGCGCGGAACCGCACAAAATACCGCTGGCAAACAATACAGCTCCGGCAGCCATCGAGATCAACGTCCGCGTCGTTCCTGACTTTTGTTCATTCATAATTGCACTCAGCCTTTCCTTCAGCAAGCTCAAATTTTCATTTAACGTAATCGATACGATAATATCGCCATAGGTTCCCTTATCTTTTAATGAATGGATCAACGTGTCGCCGTAGCAGCGTTTTTCTGAAGCTGAAAGGGAACTCAGCACCTGTTCATCGCAGGCCAGCTCACATAGACTTTCCATATGACGGCCGATCAGGCGGACAGCGGGATTAAACCAATGTATGCAGATCGCCAGCTGGACCAGCCATTTTGTAAAGATATCCCCGCGTTGATAATGCGTGAGTTCATGGCGCAGGATCATCCACATTTCCTCGGGACTGCAATCCTCCGTGGTCAGAATGATCATCGGATGAAAGACGCCCGGCAGCATCGGCGAGACCGCCAGCTTGTTAATCCAGACTGGCAGCGGACGGCGGATGCTCATCTTTTGACGAACCTCGTCCAGACATTGCCGGGTATCCGGACTGGACGCAGGAAAACTGCCGGCTTTAATAAACCGCAGAAATCCTTGATAGCTCGTGATTCGCCTCACCATCAGCACCACGGCAACGCTCAGCCACAGTACCCAGGCAGCCTGGATCAGATCGTCCAGCCAGGCAGGTTGTTGAAACTGCCAGGTTGATTGGGATGGCTCCGGTGTTGATCTGGTTCGGATATCCTGAACCGGATCGCTTTGGGCCTTCTGTTCCGGAAGTTTAGTCTGTTGATCCGCAACAGGATTTCTGATCGTTTCCGGCGCTTTTGCCGCGAGCTGAGTTTGCGGCTGCGGATTCCAGGTTTCCTCAGAAAACAAAGTACCGACAACCCCGGCTACCGGCGATACCGGAATTAAAAGCCGCAGAATCACAAACAACCAGAGTCCGTAACGAAAGCGGAAGCTTAAATGATTTTTCAGCAGCTTTTCCAGCAGTACAACGATGCCGGCCATGCACAATCCGGAAACCGAAACTGAAAGGAAGCTGATCATGAAGGTATTCATTTCAATTTCTCCTTCCCCTGCTCCCAAAATTTTTCCAGTTCTTCAATATCCTTGGATTCCAGGCATTGCTGCCCGAACAGCGACGTCAGCAGCGTGCTGACATTCCCGCCGAACACCTGGTTTACAAACTGAACCGACTGGGTTTTCAAATATTCTTCCTCGCTGATGCGCGCGACATACCGCGCGCCCCGGCCTTCCTTCTGGCTGATCAGCATCCCTTTGTCGATCAGTCTGGAGATAAAGGTTCGCACGGTCGTGCGTTTCCAATCGCGTCCGGTTCGTTCAATCTGGTCCAGCAATTCACTGATCGTCATCGCGCCGCCATGATCCCAGATCAGCTTCATGATTTCCTTTTCGGAATCCGACATCAGTTCCATGGTCTCCCTCCTTTTTATTACATCTTGTAGTCAATTATTATACTACACTTTGTAGTCATTAATTGCAAGCCCTTTTGTTCAATTTCTAACTTATTCTTCCTTTTACAAAAAGTTCAGAACTTTCCTAGTGTTCCCTCTTATCTCGGATATTTCCCCTCGGAATCAGACGAATAAAAAATCCGGCTCAGGCAACATAGCCTCGGTCCGGATTCATCATGATTTCAATTTAGTTTGATTGCCAGCGTTCCTCAAACCATTCCGGCTTTTTTAATTGTTGGAAATCGCCGGATTCAAAAAGCGCATGGAAACGGCAAGCCTGCGAAGAAGTTAACGTTTTCAAGCTGATCGATTTGGTTTCCCGATTCAGAGATTCAGTTAACCCAAAGTGATCCAGAATGGCGGTCACGTCTTCCTTTGTGGGATCAAAGTCGGAAGCCGCAAAGTTAAAGTTATAGAAAACCACACCACCTTCTCCGGAATCCGTGTAATGCACGAGGAAGAAGGATTCGGGATGCTGCTGAATTTCAAAATAATCACCGACGCCTAATTCTTCCAGCCAGTTCTTCTCTTCATCAAGCTTAATGGATTCCAACTGACTTACATTCGTAATGACAAGCATCCGCTGAACTTTGTCTGCTTTTACACTGAGCTTAATCGAACGATCGGGCTGCGTATACCAATAGTATTGGACAGAAGCACATCTGGAGAGAACCAAGCCGCAAAGAAAAATCAGAATTACCGCTGCCCTTCTTCGCCATGGACTTCGTTTCCTCATCGCCCATTTCCCTCCCTTTCATCTGTCGTTAAGTTTGCCGCTTATTCCTTCTTTTGATTTAATGGAATAATTATGACTGAGTTACTTCTGCTTATTTTGATACATTGCCTGATCAGCCAGCGTAAACCAGGTTTCCCAATCCTGGATTTCCGGCTTGTATTCTACAATGCCGACACTGATCGACATGTGATAATTCCGCGCGGCTTCGCTGAATTGAAGCTGCGCCATTTCCTGGCGGAATGTCTGGATCACCTGTGCCGCCTGATCCTGATTTAAACCGTTAAACGCAATCAGAAATTCGTCGCCGCCCACCCGGCATGCCCAGCCGTTATGACTTTCTGCACAGGCCTTCAAGGCTTCTGACAAGGCCAGAATCACCCGATCCCCCATCAGATGGCCATACGTATCATTCACTGCCTTGAACTGGTCAATATCAAGCAGCGCGATCGTCAGTGGTTTTTCTTCCTTCCATTCTGAAATATCCCGTTTCAGCTCATGCTCCATGAAGCGTTTATTATACAGACCTGTATAAGAATCATGAGTGGACAGCTCATTCATCTTGTAGATAATGTCCGTCAACATCACGTTGTTTTTATGATCAGGATCTGTAAACAATAAGTTATCGGTCACCTCACGGATTAATTCCATTGCGTAATGATCGCCCAATTCCCGAAGTGGAACCGACTCAATCAAAAAAATCCGGTTGTCCTGCGTTGTTTCCATTTTGATGATCGGACGGTTTTCATCTACGGCTAAACGGGATACGCAATTCCGGCAGGCGCAATTCCGGCTCCATACCTGAAAGCAATGCTCGCCGTTCGCTACCAGCTGCGACTTTTTCCATTCATGGACCTCATACGTGTTCACGTCCACAATCCGGTAATATTCAAACAAAGGATGCGTCTGAATTTGTTTTTGTATAAACTGATCCGCCTTCTCCAAATCAAACATCATTTTTACTTCCTTTCCATGACGCTGGATCGACCTGTCTTTCTTTACTTTCCAGCATCCCGTCCACTATGAATCCATTTATTCCTTCTCATCTCATAGTTTATGCGAATGACCTGCCGCAGTCTTCGATAACGTTTTTAATCCTTATCTGGCCACATGGTCAAATTATAATACCTCTTGAGTTTCATTATACCATTAAATTTATCGTGAAAGTTAAAAATTAATTCTTAATTTCCTCTGACTTAGGATAAAGAAAAAGGATGAGTGCTTTATGCGCTTCATCCTGATTTTCTATGTTTAGCTGGCGGAATAGATCTCGATGACAATTTCCGTCGATGTTTCAATTTCTGCGCCTAAATCCACAGAAACTGATTTTACAACGCCGTTGATACCATCTTTATTGTCTACTTCCCCGGTCACCTTCACAAATTTCAAATTGTTAAATCCTGCATTGTTGAATGCATTCTGAATTTTTGCTTTGCAGTCATCATAACTCGTACCATTATAAACCGTTAATGGAGCGTCCGGAACCTTCGCGGTTGTAACCGGCTTCGGTCCTTTTGACAATGTCAATGTAATTTCAGTTCCCGAAGAAACAACAGTACCGGCGCCAACCGACTGATCGACAACCTGCCCTGCAGGAACGTCGCTGTAATCTGACTGATAAACCTGCTTAATCGTCACGCCGTCGACAGAACAGCTGTTCGTGGAACATGGCGCGGTGCCTCCAACGTAGTTTTTAACCGTGATTCCTTTACCTTTAGAAACCTTACAGGTAACCGTTTTACCCGAAATGGAACAGCCGAAGGTATTGCCGGAGGCAACGCTGTCGTTAAACTCGCTGGCACCTTCTGAGAAACTCCAGCCTGCGCCGGAATTATTGGCATTTTCAATAATCTTCCGGGCTTCCGCGACCGATTTGTTTTCAAAGTCGCCGGCTGCCGGACTGAACTGACCTAACGACACTTTATACCAAACCGTAGATCCTGCGGCTTTCTTGCCGGTTTCATTCTCAAGAATCGTTCCGGCAGCCTTATCCGAATATGCCGTTGAACGGGTGCCCAGACTTAAGCCTAAGCCACTGATATATTTCTTGAATTCATCTTCGCTTACGCCTGCTTTGTTCTCAACGGTAATTGATTTTCCCTTGGAAATCTGGAAGTTAACCGTTGTTCCCGGAGCCAGGTAAGTTCCTGAATCATAACCCTGGGAAACAATCGTTCCCACCGGCTCTGTGCTCTCTACTTCACTGTACGTGAACGTCAGATTCGCTTCAGAATTGTTCACTTTCTTCTTGAAGCTTTCAGCATCTTCTTTCTTCTTGCCGATAAACGATTCCAGCTTGATCTTGCCCAGTGAAACCTTCACTTTCACCGTGCTTCCCTGCTTAACGTCGCCCTTTTCCGGCGTGTTGGAAATGACGTAGCCGTATTCGATAGATCCGCTGTACGCTTCGCTGAACTCGCCGACCAGACCGTTGTCATTCAGCCACTTCTTCGCTTCATCCTTGCTCATTTTCGCTAACGATTTCATCGTTACCGTTTTCCCTAACGACATTGTTACGGTGATCTTATCGCCGGTCTTGATCGTTTCACCAGCCTTTGGATCCTGCGAAATCACTTTGTCTTTCGCAATCTTATCACTGGCTTCTTCCTTCCAGTTGATCGTCACTTTATTGGCCTTCGCCCAGTTTGTGATCTTCGCTTTTGTATAATCGCTGAAATCCGGGACGATGATCTGCTCACCCGTTCCGTCTTCGCCCTGGGAAATCGTAAACACCAGCATCGTGCTGCGCTTGACGACGGTATCGGTCACATTAACCTTAATGAATTTGCCCTTCTCGATCTTTTCATCAACAGCGTATTCATACGTGACATCCAATAATTTATTCGTTTCCACGAATTTCTCAATTTCTTCTTCTGTCATGCCCTTGAAATCCGGCAGCGTTACTTCGACATCCGGATCCGGACCTTTCGAGAATACAACCGTCAGAACGCTGTCTTTGTTCAGCTTCTGTTCTGAGGCAATACTCTGCGAAATCAGCTTATCCTTATCCACGGTATCGCTGTATTCGTATTCGACGACCAATTGACTGTCACCCAGCTTTTTCTCAGTCGCCCACTTTTTGATTTCTTCCACGGTCTTTCCTGAGAAATCTTCTACCTGTATCGCTTTGCCAGGCAGCGTCAACAAAATAACGACGGCCGCAATCGTCGCAACGGCTAAGATGCCGACAGCACTGAGCAGCGCGATCGTCTTTTTATTCGTAAAATCTATATTCATATTGCCCTCCTGTACTTTAACAAGTATAACATATTTCCCATCCCTAAAAAACGGCGATTGTAGACTTTCTTTGGAAGTTACTGGTCTGAATTCTTACAAATTTTTGAAGCTATGAAAAGATTTTCGTGTTATGATAAAAATCATCACGAGGAGGAATGAATATGGAAACTGAACAGCTGATTCAGCCGGTGGCGGCTTCACTAAACGTAGAGCCGTCCCAGGTGCGAAATACATTAAAGCTTTTAGAAGAAGGCAACACAGTTCCTTTTATCGCGCGTTACCGCAAAGAAATGACAAAGGGACTGGATGAAGAACAAATTTTATTCATTCAGCAGCAGGTCCAGTATTTAAGCAATCTGGAAAAACGCAAAGAAGACGTATTGCGGATTATCGAAACTCAGGGCAAGCTGACGGAGGAACTGCGTCAACAGGTTTTAGCCTGCACCAAGCTTTCGCAGGTTGACGATATTTACCGACCATATCAACAAAAACGCAAAACCCGCGCGACGGATGCCGCAGCCAAGGGGCTGACGCCGCTGGCGGATTGGATCGCTTTCTGTCCGCGGTCGGGCGATCCGGCGCTTCAGGCTGAAAAATATCTGAACGATCAGATCCCGACAGTGGAGGAAGCGCTGCAAGGGGCAAAGGATATCCTGGCTGAGCGAATCAGCGACCAGGCAAAGCTGCGCTGGAAGATCAAGGAACAAATTGAAAAATACGGCTTTATTCTCTGTAAAGAAAAGAAAAAGCACGAAGACGAAAACAAAGTTTATAAGATGTATTATGATTACAAAGAAAAGATCAGTACGCTGGCAAATCATCGGGTTATGGCGATCGACCGGGCTGAGAAAGAAAAAGTCATCACGGTGACCCTGGACTACAACCAGACGTTTCTGATCAACTATGCTATCCGCGGTGTGACGCATGACCGCACAACCGTCTGCCAGAGTCTGATTGAGGAAGCGGCGCAGGACGGGTTAAAGCGGCTGGCATTCCCTAGCGTTGAACGTGAAGTCCGCGGGGAACTCAGCGAAAAAGCGCAGGCGCAGTCGATTGAGATTTTCTCAATGAATGTTGAGCGTCTGCTTCTGCAGCCGCCGCTGGAAGGCAAAATGATCCTCGGCGTCGATCCGGCGTTTAGGACCGGCTGTAAGCTGGCTGTCATCGATTCTACGGGTAAGATGCTGAAAATCGACGTTTTCTATCCGCATCCGCCGGTAAATAAAAAAGCTGAGGCCAAAGCTAAACTTCTGTCGATTCTGAAAGAATATCCAATCGAAGTCATCGCAATCGGCAACGGTACAGCCAGCCGGGAGACCGAAAGCTTCATTGCCGAGATCATTCAGAAAGAAAATCTGAACGTCGATTACACGCTCGTTTCCGAGGCCGGCGCTTCGGTATATTCCGCCAGTGAATTAGCGCGGAAGGAATTCCCGGATCTGCACGTTGAGCAGCGCTCCGCCGTTTCGATCGCAAGACGAATCCTGGATCCCTTGTCTGAGCTGATTAAAATTGATCCGAAAAGCATCGGCGTAGGTCAGTATCAGCATGATCTGCCCGCAAAGGCTTTAAATGAGCGATTAGATTTCGCAATCTTGAAAAGCGTCAACCGCGTCGGCGTCGACGTCAACACGGCTTCCAGCGAGCTTTTATGTCATGTTTCAGGTCTGACAAAAGCCTCCGCCAATGCGATTGTAACCTACCGCAACGAACATGGCCGCTTTGAAAACCGGCGGCAGTTATTGGAAGTGCCGAAGTTAGGCGCCAAGTCTTTCCAGCAGGCAGCGGGCTTTCTGCGGATTCACGACGGAGAGGAACCGCTGGATCAAACGCCGATCCATCCGGAAAGCTACCAGGCCGCTCACCGCTTATGTCAGCTGTTCGGCATCAGCCAGTTAGGCAGTGATGAATGCCGAGAGAAACTGAGCCAGTTAAATCTGGAAAAAACCGCAGAACAGCTGGACACGGACGTATATACGCTGCAGGACATGATTGAAGCGATTTCCCAGCCACTGCGCGATTACCGTGAACAATTTGACGGACCAATGCTGCGGCATGACGTCCTCACGCTGGAAGATCTGCATCCGGGCGATGAGTTGGAAGGTGTCGTTCGCAACGTCGTTGATTTCGGCGCTTTCGTCGATATCGGCCTGCACGAGGATGGCCTGGTCCATGTTTCCAAGATGGTGCAGGGCCGGATCTCCCACCCCAGCGAAGTTGTATCCATCGGCGACATCCTTAAGGTCTGGGTTTACGGGATCGATGCTGAACGTCACCGGGTTCAGCTGACCATGATTGATCCGCATCATTAATCAACAGAACTGTCTTGGTTTCCTTAAGGGATTCAAGACAGTTCTTTTTTTCAGCCACAAACTAATTTAGCTTGTTTTTTCCATTGTCCAAACGCTTTCGCTTGACGCGGGCAACAATCTTAGATAAGATATATACAGACCAACCGTCGGTTTATAAGGAGGGGCTATGGCAAGAAATAAACACCCGGAACAAACGTTAGAAAAAATCGTCGTTACCGCGGCCAGACTTTTTGTTGAAAAGGGCTATGAACAGACCAGTGTTCAAGACATTCTTGACGCAACCGGATTATCCAAGGGCGGACTTTATCATCATTTCAAATCCAAGGAACAGATCCTGGACGCAGTGATGCAGCGGCGAATCCAGTACGTGAACAAACGGTTTCAGGAACTGATCCGCAATACGCCTGGTAAAAACGCCAAAGAAAAACTGAAGAAAATACTGGGGCAGCTGGCAGCGGACGCTGAAACGCATGCGCTGGATCAAGCTTTAGCATCCCAGCTCGATCCGCATTTTGTCGTCAACGGAATCCAAACCTGTGTTGGACAGGATGCACCGATCGTTGCCGGACTCATCCGCGAAGGCAACCGCGACGGCTCGCTGCACGTCCAACAGCCTGAGCTTTGCGCAGAAATCTTCTTAATGCTGCTGAACTACTGGGCCAATCCCGTATTATTTCATCGAAACAGTGAAGAAACTGAAATTCGGCTGCGCTATCTGCGATCAGTGATGATCCAGCTAGGCTTAGATTTAATTGATGATTCGCTAATCGCTGATTTGATCCAAGCCTATGTCCAGTAATCGGATTTTCCCATAAAATTCAATCCAATTAAACTTAGTAGCAGGCTGTAAGCAACAGCCTGTTTCTTACCAAATATAAAGACCGACGGTCGGTTTTATATCTTAAAATCAATCTTCTCCGCTTCAATCCAATCCAAGAACGACCGTTTAAAAACAAAAAATCAGGAGGTATTTATGAATCAAGAAAAATCATCGGTCACTGTCAAAAATTCTATCCCCTCGCCAACCGATCTGACGCAGGCCGCCGTGGCGCGAACACAAAAAGCATCTGCGAAAACATCCGCAATGACTCAAACTCTGATCGAGAAATCAAAAGCGCTGCGTACCCCTTCCCCGGCCGCGGATAAAATCGGAACGACGATCGGCGGAATCGCCAGTGTAGGTCTTCTTGTAGGCGGAGTAACTCAATTGATTCTAGGTTATTCTTTAACCGGTATCGGTACAGTAACCTTCGGGGCCGTCGCCTTGTTGTCCAACCGTTACCATTATCATAAAATCAAGACACGGGAATAAGCGATTATTCCTTTGCAAAAGACAGAAAAAGCCCTGGAGATATGCGCTATCGATATCATACGACTTCTCATAATAAAAAAATGCAGTTTCAGATTTTGCTCTGTTTCTGCATTTTTTTATTTATTCAGCAGGTGTTTCGTCTTCGTTGTTTTCCCCGCCCGGTGTAGCACTCGGGGTTGGAACAACCAGCGAACTTGGCCGCGGAACTTCGACCGGCTGATCTTCAACCGGCAGCTCGGATGCCTGCACGGCATTCGCTGGCGGTGTATCGCCTTTATCGTCACCGCCGTCAGTGTTCGGCCCATTCTGTGTGATGCTCAGCACCATCCGATAGCGAACCGGAGAAATGAACAAGGCATAACTGCGATCGTCCACAGTAACTGTTTCAATCGCTCGTGAGTAAATATCCGTCATTTCATAAATATCCCGGTATCCTTCCGCACTGATATCCAAATATAGCCGGTAATCTCCTTCCGGCAGCTGACTTAAATCCGCAGCACTGGTAAAGCAGGCATTCTTCATACTGAATTTCGATCCCAGCATCTCCGCATAGTCAACCGAGCAAGCCTGATTTTGCGCTTCCAATGGATAAGACACGCCATTTTCATCGACGGCGATCAAGGCATGGGAAGCTTGCGTTTCTGCTTTGAACTGTGCGTTGTAAATCCAAGCCATACCGTTGAGATTCAGACGGCCGCCTTCCAGCGAAAGCTTCGTGTAGTCAAACGCCGAATTACGTTTTGTTGGTTTGTTAATCAGCGAGTAATCCAGATCAGATTTTTCAATGTTGATCTCATATCGATAGTTATACAGCTGATTTTGCACGATCTGCACACGATATTCACCCAACGTCTTCATTTCCGGCAGGAAATTGGAATCAAAGCTGGTCAGATTCGCGTACATTTTCACATCGCCGTTGCGGATTTGGATTTTAACTGAATAGCTGCCCGGCGTCAACGCCGCCAGATCGACAGAAGCGCTGAAATTGATCTTACTGTAAGTAAATCCATCATATAAATTGATCGGATTTGGCGCCAGCGACGTGACCGCTTCAATCGTTGTAACTTCATTGGTTTCCAGATTCGTCAGAAGCAATTGATGTGAAACCTCGGAATCCTCCTTGAAGTCATATCCATTGATAAACGCTGTGCCTTCGATAAGCAGCGTATGCTCATCTGCATATTCAAATTTGGACAGTGCCTGGCGCACGGTACTCTTAAGATGATCGCCTGAATCGCCGCCCTCTTCGCTGCCGCTCAACTTCACCGACATGAACAGGACATTATCTTTCACGCTGAAGCTGAAGGTCTTATTGCCGACTTTCTTCGTTTCCGGCAGTGTTTCCAGCGCGCCGATGTAGAAACTGTTGTTGTAATCGCTCAGCTCGCTGTATTCCGTACAGATTTCAAAGAAGTAACTGCCTTCCGCCAGGGTCGTGAAGTCCAGCGCCTCCGTTTTAAAGCTGACCTGTTCCTTCTCAGAGACGGTACTTGTCAACTCAAATTCTTTTGTATCGTAATACTGGTTATAAACGACCAGCTTCTGCGTCACTTTATTGGAATCTGTGACGTAAATCCCCGGACGGTAGGCCTGACCGTTCACAGCGATCAGATTGTCTTTCCACGCCATTGCAGCTACTTTTTGGACTGCATCCCCGGTCGGCACTTTACCGATCTGACTGTTGTCAAAGATTCCCGCGGACAGCTTGGAAATCTTTGAACTTTGCAGATAACCAACGCTGTTCTGCCAGTTATAAGCTTCATAACCGTTGCCCTTATGCGGGACCAGCGCTCCATCCGAACGAACGCCGTTAGTCGTCGGGAAACCAGTCCAGCCATTGCTCTCCGACTGCAGAATTACAGTGAAATCATTCTGATAGGTTGCGCCATAGCGCGTTGTATACAGCGTCTGTGAATTGGCGTCGGCATAACGCTTAACCGCGGCGTCGTATTGATTGATAACCCCCAGCGAATAGGTGCCGTAATCCGTCAGCGAACCATTGTTGCCGGAAACATATTTATCGACCTGATAAGCCAGTGCCGCAATCTTTAATCCCCAATATGGGTCAGACGCGTATTTGACGTTAAACCCGCTGCCCTTATTGCCCAAATGAGAGCCGAAGAATCGGGCGTCGTTAATATCCAGATACCCGCGCAGATTCACCGCCATGTGCTGCGTGACCGCGGATTCAATGTTGTCATATTTATCAGCGCTGCCGCTTGGATTGGAATCCACAGCGTTCCAGCCGAACAGATTGTTTTTATTGATCGCAATGGAAGAACGGCCCCAGCCGGATTCCAAAAGCCCCATACAGAAGGCCAAAAGCGCATTGACACCGTAAGTTTCCTGCGCGTTGACAAAGAACCAGCCGGAATTCACCATCTTGGATTGATTGCTCTGAAGATGGTCATAATCATAAGCCACTTCGTTATAACCGCGGCTATTCAAAAAGCCGTTCAGCTGATCGCCGTTGAATTTCGTGCGGCTGCGCAGCGGCAGAAATTCGTAATAGTTATAATACTTCGCCGGACTGCCTTCAACCATCACCGGATTCTGGAAATACCGGTCCGTATACAAAGCATGCATATCATTGGTGTAATAAACTGCGCCGACGTTCATCCAGCTTTCAGCCGGTCCAATTGTCTGCGAATAATCCTGCGGCGTATCCGACTTGGCCCAATACGACCAGCAGTGATAGATCAGTTCTTTATAATTCCCGTTTTGCACAACCTCATAATAGCTTTGCCGCGGCCGCACCCAGAACGGTGATTCCCACGGACTGCCGTCGTTGTTGCCGCCTAACAAAATCCGCATGTTGTTGGTCAGGAATTTCGTCGGAATCAGATCGACCTGGTCCAGATTGGTATACCCGTCAAAACCAGTCAGATTCACGGCGATCTGGCCGGAACCATTGCCCGTATTGTAAGAATAAGTTCCTTTATAGATCATTTCACGGTGACTGGTGACATAAGTTATCTTTTCATTAGTTGTCGTCGACTGATACTGTGTAATATCCATCGTCGCGTAGGCTCGCCGCGAGCTGCCGTCGGCATACCCGCGCCGGTAAGAATAGCTGGCCGCTACGCCTGAGGTCATCGCAATAATTTTTGTCGGTGATTTGCTGGAACTATGCCGGACGACGGCGTCGTTGCCATGCGCGTACATTTCATTTTTGGCCTGCGTAAAGTCATTGTAGCAGCCAATCGTGCTGAAACCACCATTATCCGTAACATAAGCGACCTCGAAATTGCCGCAGCCCATCGGATAGGTTTCATCCGCTTTCACATCGATTTTCCCGTTAGCCGAGGGATAACCCTGAACCAACGTGACGGCCATTGCCAAAGCCAAGGCCATTTTCCAGATTTGTTTCATCGTCTTCCCCCTTCGTTATAAACTGACGGTAATTTCAATCCAGTTTTCCTGTCCCTTGATCTTCAGCTTCAGCTTGCCTTGATAAGTGATCGGTTCCTTCTCCGGATTATACGTAATGAAGAATAAAACGCCGCTGTCTTTTTCCTTGATCGTTTTACCCAGGATGTTATCGTATTTTTCTGAATGGAAATTCGAGGAAAGCGCCTGGAATGTATTCCCGCTGCCCTCGACCTGATAAACCGCGTCTTCAACGACCAGCTCATCGCCCCAAAGGCTGACCGCGTCCAGCCGGAACACATAAACTTCAGCCGTTGACGGCAGACCCGCAGTCTCCACGCTGCCATCATCAAAGGTTCGATACATCTCTTCGCTGGCGATCTGGAAAGCGACGCCGACCTGCATCTGGTATGTCTTGCCGTCAGTGATCACGTCTTCCGCGACGTACCCCAGCATCTCGCGGGTCCCCGTCGCTTCTTTCAGATTTAACTGGATCGGCGCGTTATCGCCGAAATCAACGTTAATCGCCGCCGACTGCGCCGTTTTATCCTTGATCGGCACAAAGATATTGGCGACATAGCTGTTTTCCTTGGACACCAATTCAAACCAGACATTCTGCTTGCCGATATATAAACCATTCTTATCCAGCTGATCCAGATAGCTGTCGATGTCATTCAGCTTGACGCCTTCGGACGTTGCGAAATGCTCAAGCGAAATATTAATCGGTTCTTCCGCCTTCACCCGGATCTTCGCGATCGCAAACTGGAAATCCAGTTCATCGAAGCGATAGACCGTCGCGTTGACCAGATCGACCTCGACGGCGTCCAGTCCCTGCGTTTCCTGCGGTTTTTCCTGACCGCCTTGTTCGACCATCACCGGCTTTTCCG
Source organism: Holdemania filiformis DSM 12042 (assembly GCF_000157995.1). Taxonomy (GTDB): domain Bacteria; phylum Bacillota_I; class Bacilli_A; order Erysipelotrichales; family Erysipelotrichaceae; genus Holdemania; species Holdemania filiformis. Next base: position 29,471 of record NZ_GG657561.1, on the reverse strand, counting down.
TTTCTTCAGGCAGCTGCGACCCAGAACGATCTTTCACGATCATTCCGAAGTAAATTGCCGCTGCGGCAAAGAGAATCAAGACGACAGCCAGGCCGCCGGCCAGCAGCATCGTCGTTTTATTCTTCATTTTTCTCATAAGTAACATTACCCCAGTCTAATGGTATTCTACCATAAACCGGGGCGCGTTAAAACCTGTTTTTCCTTACCAATATTAACCTTTCATCAAATCGACAAATAAATGCCGGCACAAGAAGATCACCGTCAGGATCGTCAGATAATCGGCGCAGGGCTGCGCCATGAAGATGCCCAGCTTGCCCAGCAGCGTCGGCAGAACCCAGATGATCGGAATATAAAACAAACCCTGGCGGGCAATCGACAGAAAGAACGCCGAACGCTTCTCTCCCAGCGCCTGCAGCAGCACCGCCGCGATATTATAAGCTCCGACGACCGGCATCGAGACCGCATAGCCATAAAGCATCATTCGGCCCATTTCGATAACCGCCGCCTCGCGGGAGAAGATCTGCACGATCTGCGGCGCCAGCGTAAGATAGAAGACTGCCGCAAAACAGCCGTATACCGTTACCCATGTCAAGGCACTTTTCAGCGCCTGCTTCAGCCGCGGCCGGTTGCCGGCACCGTAATTATACGCCGCAAACGGCTGGAACCCCTGCGCGAAGCCGATGATCGCAAACATGACTAAATTCAGACATTTCTTGGCGATACCGATCCCCGCCAGAAAATCAGTTCCATACACGCTGGCCTGCATTGCCAGACAGCTGTAAGTGACGCTCGGCAGCGCCTGCCGGGCAAACACCGCCACCCCCAAGCTCAGAATCTCCTGCACCGCTGCCTTATCCAGCATCCATACCCGCGGATTCCAGCGCACAGCTTCAGCTTTAAACAACAACCTCCCCAACAACATGACCAACGACAGACACTGGGCCGCAGCCGTTGCCCACGCCGCGCCGGCGATCCCTAAATTCAGGCCCCAGTCGAACATAAAAATCGGATCAAGGATCAGATTCGCCACCACCCCGGCAAAGATCGCGGCCATGGGAAAATTCACGTCGCCTTCCGCCCGCAGCAGATGGACGATTGTCAGCTTGATAATCTGCGAAAACGCAAAGACCAGTAAAATCGTCACATACTGCGCCGCATACATCGTGACATCACCTTCCGCCCCAAACATGCCCAACAACGGACCTAGGAAAGTAATAAACAAAATGGGCAGCACGATGGAGATCAAAACGACCAGCGTCATCGTCGTCTGAACAATCCGGCTGACCTGATCCCGATGGCCCGCCCCCAGCTGCCGCGAAATATAGCTGCCGGCGCTGACGCCGATCGACTCGCCGAACGCGTGCGTCAGCATCATGATCGGCATCGCGACCGTCGTCGCCGCGATCATCGCCGTGTTGTGCAACTGGCCGATGAAAAACGTATCCGCGATATTATAGATGGTTGTGACCATCGAGGCCAGGATGGAAGGAACAGCCAGGCGGATTAAAGCCTGCTTTACCGGCATGGAATCGAGAATCAACGATCGGTCGGCATTTTTATTCATCGTCATAATATCATCACCGAATTAATTATCAGGCAATCACTTCAGAAAGTCAAACTTTGTCGAAACTTCCGGGATAAACTTTTGAATACTAATTTACTCCTATAAACTATTGTGATAAGATATTCACAGATAAATTATTTTACTATGGTAAATATTTTATCTAATTGAATTATTAGGAGGAAGGAGAACTTATGAGTTACAAAAAAGGAATTTCCCGTCGTGATTTCATTAAAGGCGCCGCTGCCAGTGCGTTTGGCGTCGCCGCCGCAGGTCTGTTAGCCGGCTGCAGCACGGAATCCACGACCCCTACCGCATCCCCGGATGCCTCGGCCGCACCGTCCGCATCCACCGGCCGGATCACCGGCTACTCCGGTCCCGGCGACTGGCTCGGTGAAGCCCCAGTCATCAGCGATTACGCTAAGGAAGTCGATGTCGACGTCGTCGTTGTCGGCGGCGGTCACGCCGGCGTCCAAGCAGCTTTAGCCGCTGCAGAAGCGGGATTGAAAGTCGCGGTCTTAGAGCGGATGGAGGAAGACCTGTTTACCTGGTATGGCGAAGATATCGGCGCGTTCAACTCCAAGCTTCAGCAGGATATCGGCTTCGGCACCTATGATCTGGGCGAAGTCGTCAACGAATTCGTCACCCGTTCCGGCGGACGCTGCTTCCCGGCGATCGTTAAGTCTTACGTCCACAATTCCGGTCCAACCCTCGATCACATGCTGGAAGTCGCCAAGGAAATGGGCGTTGATCCGAAGGCCTATACCTATGATAATACGCCGGAAGGCTGGCTGATCATGCAGGCCAACATGGATTACGAGAAAATTCAGGCCGGCAACGACATGTACGACTGCCTGCGCTACGATTACCCGATGACTCCGGGCACCAAAACCTGGGCGGCCACCGCGCAGTTTATGGGTCAGTACAACGAACAGCCGATCCAGGGCGTCGCGGCAAACTCAGTGCTGCCGTTGATCAATCAGGCCTGCATCGACAAGGCAAAGCAGTTAGGCGCCGAGTGGTATTACGGCACGGAAGCGGTCGTCCTGCTGCAAAATGAAGCGAAAGACATCATTGGCGTAGCGGGCAAAGTTAGCGACGGCAGCTATATTCAATTCAACACGGCCAAGGGCGTGATCCTGTGCGGCGGCGATTATGCCGGCAACGCGGATATGTGCTGGGCCTTATTGAACGAATACATGGAACGCTTTGAACGGGCTGGCGGCGAACAGCCGGACTTCTTCTCCTTCATGGGCGGACGCAAGGGCGAAGCGGTCAAGATGGGCTGCTGGGCCGGCGGCATGATCGAACCGGCGCCGCGCGGAAGCATGCTTTTAGGCGGCGGTCCGAGCGGTCCTTGGGGCTGCAACGCGATGCTGTGGCTCAACAGCGAAGGTGAGCGCTTTACCAATGAAGGCAACCTCTCCGCGGCGCAAACTGCCTGTGCCCGTCAGCCGGAAGGCACCTTGTGCTTAGTTACCGATAAGAAATGGCTGAAATCGGTTTGTGCTTCGGGTCTGGAACATGGCGGACCGAATGCCGGCCGGCCACAATATTACATTGATCTGATCAACGATATGGATGCGCTGGTCAGCGGACCGGAAGGCGGCACTATCCGCGGCTGCACCGTTGCTGAACGCATGGAATCCACGGTCATCAAGGCGGACACGCTGGAGGAGCTGGCAGACTACTTAGGCTATGCCGGAGCGGCGAAAGAAACCTTTCTGGCCTCGATCGAAGCCTACAACCAGCTTTGTTACGCCGGGAAAGACACCGATTACGGCAAAGACGCATCCTGCATGATTCCAGTCGACGAAGCTCCGTTCTACGCCGTCAAGAGCGAGAAGAACGACAAGCCGACGCCGATGATGGTCACCATGTCCGGGCTGGTTACCGATAAACGCCAGAACGTGCTGGACATGAGCGGCAAGAAGATCAAAGGGCTGTATGCCGCGGGCAACTGCTTAGGCGGACGCTACGGTTTAGGCTACTCCACTCCATGCGCAGGCAACTCGATTGGCATGGCGGTGACGCATGGCCGCCTGGCAGGTCAGTTCATCAGCGAGGAATAAGATCTGGGCGACGGAACACCGTGAACGGTTCCGCCGTCTTTTTTATACAAAAAAGCCAGAAGCTGTGAAACGGGAATCCCGCCGCAGCCGCTGGCTTTTCTGCTTTATCGCTCTGGCTTAAATTCACTAAAAACTGTCCACAGCCTTGGCAGCCGCCTTCGCTTTTATCATCAGAAGATCTTCATCGCATTCCTGCGGTGTCCATTCAATTTCAAGATCACAGCGAACACCGGAAGCCTGATCCGCAGCCCAGGCTTTGCGGCGGCTGATCGGATAATCCAGCTGAAACATATCGTCAAAGACGACGGAGATCAGATTGCACGTTTGATAGCGGCCGCTGCTTTGTCTTCCGACAAGCGTGCAGCGGGGTGAACGGGAGGCGAGATCGGCCAGTTCTTCCGCAACCCCGGCGGTAAACAGATCGGTGATCAGCACTGTTCTGCGCTCTGGGTGAATCGGCTGAATCAAAGCATCTTCCTCCGCGCCCCAGTCCGCTTCCGTTTCCAGAACCCAGCCCAGACCCGCTTTCGCTTCCAGTTCTTCGATCATTTCGTAAGCGATGGGAGCCAGATCCGGGTCCGCGGTCATCGTCTTCAGCTGGGCAATCCGGCGGCGGCAGTTTTTCTCCGTATACAGGGTCAAAAGCCCCTGTCCTTCCATGACCTCGCACACCGGGACGGATTTGTCCAAAACATAGGGAAGCAGGCAGAACATCGACGATTCCCAGCCTTCCTCACAGCGTCTGAGATCCAGAATCATCGAGTCCGCCTCTCTGAGCAGCGCTTTATTTTCTTCCACCAGATATTCCAGCGTTTCGTCAATCCGCTCGATTCTCAACACCGCAATCCCTTTATCTACGATAATCGTATTCGTTTTTGATATTTCTGTCTTGGCAAAGTGGCGCAGCGGGAGATCCCAGGTCTGTCCGTTCCGGCGCACCGTGATCTGATCGGCCATTTTCAGAAAGCCCGTCCAGATCTGGCGGTCATTCTGATCAGAATAAAACACTCGTTTCTTCAATGTTTCCGTATAAAAACGCAGCGGCTGACCGTTGATCGCGATGATCTCATCCTTCGGCCGCAGCTGGTCTTCCTCGCGTACTTCGCTGACGATCAGAACCTCACCGCTTCGTCTTGTAAAAAAGCCGTTAGTGAACGGTTGGTAATCGGCGTCAGGACGACGTGAGAAACGCAGGTTGCGGTCGTCGGTTTCCGCAAGATATTGATTAACCTGACGATAGAACAAATCCGCATCCAGTTCTTTTTTCATAAACGCCGTGCCGATGGTATGGACATAGGGCCGCGGATCATGGTGCTCCTGGCCCATCGCAAAGCCGGCGTAATCTTCTTTGATCGTATGGACAATTTCCTGAAATAACTGATCGTATCGGGGCATAAAACTCCTCCTTTGCCGCTGGTGTCATTGTACCATAGTCCGCTTCGGGCAACAAGGTTTACTCTAGTAAATTATTTGTCTCAGCCCCTTGTTTTTCTCTCCCCCTTTTGAATTAAAAATAAAAGCTTGCTTACTGCGGCAATCATCGCTCTCTTTGTAAAGTAAAAACGGTCAAATAGACCGTCGTCTTTGGCAGGCTTGAAATAACCTTGATTTTTAGTCCTGACTCCGGAAATTTTAAACGAGCTGTTCTTTGCGACAGCTCTGATCCGCCCCCTTCTCCCCCGGCTATCTACACAATCCTGCTCATTTCAAGCCTGCTCTTTTCCAGAATGCTTTTATTAGGTTTCAGTGCCGGTATTGATGAAAAAACATTGCAGCAGCTCTTGCTTCAGCTGCTGAATCTCCTTGTTTGCGCGCTGCCGGGGATGGATCAGAAGATTAATCTGACAGGTCGTATTCTGATCCAGCACAGGAATCACCTTGTAGGCGCCCACGGACTCCATCGGATAACACAAATTATTGGAAATCCCGATCGCTTTCCTGTCTTGATAGCCTAACAGCGTCGCGGTTAAATTTACGGTATTCAGTATAATTCGTGGCTTAAACCCGCGGCTTTGACAGGCTTGCATCAGAATATCGTAATTTCGGAAATAACGGTTCACCGTAATGATCTCCTGATCGGCTAAATCCTGGATCCGCAGGCTTTTTCTTTCCCAGAGACTGTTTTCAGGATGGACTAAAGCTGCCAATGTTCCCTGAAGCAGCACTGTGCACTCAAAACGCACATCATTCACGGGTCCGAACGTGATCGCGATATCCAGTTCCCCGCTTTCAATCTTTTCCTCACAATAAGAATCCCAGGCGTCGATCATGACGACGTTGTTATGTTTTCTCAAAAATAAATCAAGCTGACTGCGGAAATTGGCAAACGGCGTGTCAACGCCCATCGCGACGCCGATATGGAAAAAATGATTCCGGCGCCGCTGGATCTGATGTAAGGAAAGCTGGAGCGTTTCCCATTCGCTGACGATCAGCTTTGCGGTAGGATACAATTCCTCACCGTATTCCGTCAGCTTATATCCGCTGCCCGACTTCTCAAACAACGAACAATTCAACTCGGTTTCCAAGCTTTTAAGCGACTTTGATAGTCCCTGATAGGAGATATACAGTTCATTGGCTGCCTTGGACAGACTTTGCTGATCGGCAACCTTAATAAAATATTTCAGCTCATTGATATTCATGATTTCATTGTAACAAGAAAACGGCGCGAAAGCAAAGCGCCGTTTTCTGTTATTCTCCGCAGGCGGCCGCGGCCGCGTTGCGGGCCATGTGAATCGAATTGCCAATCGCTAAGCCACAGCTTGGATACACGTTGGCAAACACGCCGGTCAGCGCGACTTCTCCCGCCGCGTACAGACCGGAAATTACCTGATTCTCCTGATTCAGGACATGCCCGGTTTCGTCAATAACCAACCCTCCGAAAGTCGCCGCCGCAACCGGATAGCGGGCAAAGGCATAGTAGGTATCGCCTTCGACTGGAATCAGATAGTCGGAAGGTTTGCCAAAATCATCGTCCGTTCCTTTTTCGCATAACTCGTTGTAGCGTGCAACGGTCGCTTTCAGCGTTTTCGGATCAGCTTTGATCAATGCCGCCAGCTCTTCCAGACTGGATGCTTTGACCGCATTTTCCAGCGTGACGCCATACTGGACAGTAGGATAGCTTTCCGCGCAAACGCCGTCCCGCGTCGCTGTAATATAGTAATTCACCGCATTGTTTTCACGCTTAAAGGCTTCTGCGGAAACAGATTGATAACTGTGTTCGTTCGCCAGCCGGTTTCCCTTCATGTCGACCACCAGTCCAGAGGCGGTACTGCCGGTTTCACCAGTATTGAAGTCGACATACTGCAGCTGCATGCCGTCGGACTCAAAGATCTGTGCGCCGACCTTGCCGGCCATCGTCAGACCATCGCCGGTGCTGCTGGCGGCAGAGTTGAAAATTGGATTAAACGTCGCGAACCGCGCTGTCATCTCTGGGTTTGAGCCATAGCCGCCTGTTGTCAGAATCACCGCTTTGGCTTTCACCGTTACGGTTTCGCCCGCCTGATTCACCGCCTGAACGCCGATGACTTCTCCCTGTTCATTCGTCAGAAGTGTTTCTGCGCGAGTCTCCAGCAGTAAAGTTCCGCCCTTTTCCAGCATTGACTTTGTCAGCGGCACGGTAATCCCGCCGCCAATCCCGGAAGCAATTTCATTCTTCGGGCTTGTCAAATGCAGGCGGTTCGGCGTCAGCGTCGGCTGGGCGGTGGTCACATAGGTAACGGCAACGCCGTTATCGGCCAGATAATCCAAGTCCTTGCCGATACCATAGGCATAGTCATGAATCATCTTTTCATTCAACAGATGGTCCTCATCATAGCTCATTAAAAACTGATAAAGCTCCTCAGCGCTGTCTTCCACGCCGTTTGCCTTCTGCGCCGCTGTCTCGGCAGCGAAAATATTGCCGCCGCTTTGCACGGTGGATCCCCCGGTGATTCCCATTTTTTCAACCAAGAGCACTGATTTTCCTTCATCCAGCGCCGTATTGGCTGCCGTAAGTCCCGCAGCTCCCCCGCCGACGACCGCGATATCTACGGTATATTCGCTTTCCGTCGGATTCGCAATCGGTGCCGGTTCGCTGAACGCCGTTTCCTCAGCCCCGGCCTGAGTGAGACAGTCCCGGACGCCGGCCTTAATCGCGGAAGACGTCACAGTCGCCGCCGAGACGTTATCAACGCTGACTGTCTGATGTTTTACGATCCGCTCCGGCAAGACTTCAACCGGCGTCATCACGGATCCATAGCCAATGCCAAACGTTTCTGTGTGCTCGATCACCCTGACTTCCTTGATCGACGTTTCATCAACGGTCGTTTCAATTGTCATTTCACCATTGTGACCTGTGACAACTGCGGAATAGGTTCCAGCGTTTAAATGAACCGCTGTTTCCTTTTCCCCGTTTTTCTTGCTTACCGCCTGGCGCACGGCCGACTGGATCGCTTTGGACGTCATCGTCGCCCCGGCGACAACGTCCACATCCGCGCTGTTGGCTGCGACAATTTTCTCCGGCAGTTCTTCGGCTGCCCGGGATCCGACGCCTTCGGTTTCATCCGGCGCCTTAACTTCAACCGCGGTAATCTTGTCGGCTTTGAACGTAACCTTAGCAGTCACGGTTCCGCCGTATCCCTGCGCTGAGCCTTCGAAGGTTTCTTCCTTGGCTGACGAACACGCTGTGAGCGACACGGCCATCAATAAAGACAGAATACTAATGATCAATTTTTTCATTTTCCTTCCCTCCGTCTTCATGATAACATTTTCACATGATATTATCCATCAACGAAAAGTTCAATTTCTTAAACTATCTGATGAACCGACGATCCTCAGGTGCTGCTCCCCCCTATTCCTCCCCAATTTTTCTGACCTCCCTTCAGACCTGCCGATCGACTTCACTGCCAATTATCAAAAAAAAGCGGCCGCTTTGACCGCTTCTTCGCTTCTGTCTTGTTATTCGGTGATGCCGTCCGGATTCTGCTGCTGGAAATGCCAGGAATCCTGACACATTTCGTCAATGCCATACTGAGCGCTCCAGCCCAGCAGTTTCTTCGCCTTGGTCGTATCAGCGTAGCAGGTTGCGATATCCCCCGGCCGGCGCGGCATGATCTTGAACGGAATTTCTTTGCCGCTCGCTTTGGCGAAGGCGTCCTTGACCTGCAGCACGGAATAGCCGTGGCCGGTTCCCAGGTTGACTGCTTCCACACCCTTGTTTTTCAGTACATATTCCACAGCTTTGATGTGGCCCAGCGCCAGATCGACGAC
>NZ_GG657561.1:15351-20366 GCF_000157995.1 Holdemania filiformis DSM 12042 | reverse complement strand
TTTCCTTCATCCGGTTCTGCAGGACCTCCAGCCGTTCTTCACGCTGGGAACCGCCGACCAGTTCGCCGACCGCCGGCACCAACAAATCGCAGGCCGCCACGGTTTTCCCATCGTCGTTCATCCGCATATAGAACGCTTTGATATCCTTCGGATAATCGATCAGGAAGACCGGCCCCTTCACGACTTCTTCGCACAAATAACGCTCATGTTCCGTATTGAGATCAACGCCCCAGGAAACTGGGTTTTCAAACTTTTTCTTGGCCTTCAACAGATGCTCGATCGCCTCCGTGTACGGCATCCGCACGAATTCACTGTTCAGTACATGGTTCAGGCGTTCCAGTAACGTGTTGTCGATAAACTGGTTGAAGAATTTCATTTCCTCCGGGCAGTTATCCAACACGTACTGAATGCAGTATTTGATCATATCTTCAATCAGATCCATATCATCTTCCAGATCCGCGAACGCAATTTCCGGTTCTACCATCCAGAATTCAGAAGCATGGGTTGTTGTGTTGGAGTTTTCCGCACGGAAGGTGGGACCAAAGGTGTAAACGTCGCGGAAAGCCATCGCAAAGGCTTCTGCCTGCAGCTGACCGGAAACCGTAAGGTTTGCCTTCTTGCCGAAGAAGTCCTCTTCATAGTTGCCGTCATCGCGGGTAGTGACGGTAAAGACCTCGCCTGCGCCTTCTGCGTCGTTTCCGGTAATGATCGGGGCGTTAACGTAGACAAAGCCCTGATCCTGAAAAAACTCGTGAATCGCCATCGCCAGGACGGAGCGGACGCGGAAAACCGCGTTGAACGTGTTGCTGCGCGGACGCAGATGTCCGATCTCGCGCAGATACTCAAACGAATGCCGTTTTTTCTGCAGCGGATAGGTATTGTCGCAGGCGCCTTCCAAAATCACTTCTGTGACCTGCAGCTCAAACGGCTGCTTCGCCTGCGGGGTCAGTACGACTTTCCCTGTAACAGTCAGCGCCGTGCCTGTCAGATATTTGGATACATCCTGAAAATTGGCCAGATCGGACGAGTAAACAAGCTGAGCGTTGCGGAAATACGTTCCATCGTTCAGCTCGATAAACCCGATCGAACCGTTGTTGCGGTTGGTTCTGACCCATCCCTGCAGCTGGGCATACTCGATCTGATCGGTTTCCATGGTGCTGCCGGAACAAGCCATCTCGTAGAGTTCTCTGACGGTCATGAATGTAAGCATACTTTTCTCCTTTATTTATGAATAAAAAAACGTTCCTGACTAAGGAACGTTGAACAACGTGGTGCCATCCTCATTCGCCCGAATGATCGCAAAATCACCAGGCCTCAGGGTGCGTTAACGCCGCCGACGGGATCGTCTACTTTCAGTTCTCCGATCCGGCTCCCAGAGTGTTCCGCATTCCCTGACTGAACTCCGGCTTTCACCCTGCCCGGCTCGCTGTGCTTCAGTAATGGGATCGTTCTCTTTTCGCTGCCTTCTACTTTTTCATGTTGTTGGTTTCAAAAACCAATTCCTGGATCGTTGAAACGACGTCGATCGGCTTGACCAGAACTCCCTTAGGAACCTGGAAATGCTCGTGCGAGAAATCAACAATCCCGGTAATGCCGCATTCGATCAGACGATCGGCCGCGTCCTGAACATTCGACGAAACGCACAGGATCGCAATCCGGCAGCCTTCCGGAATCTTATCCTTCATTTCATCAACGTGGTAAACCGGAATCGGCGTCTTCCCGACAGACTCCGGACGGATGTCAAAGGCACATACAATCTCGCCGACAACATGGTTCCAGCGATTGTAATTCATTAAAGCTTTCCCAAGGTTGCCTGCTCCGACAAGAATAATCTTCTCGTCGAATCCCATGCCCAACTGTTCGTTGAATATTTCAATCAGGCGGTCAACGTCATAGCCATAACCTTGCTTCCCCAGCGATCCCAGGAATGAGAAATCCCGGCGGATCGTCGTGGACTCAATGGCCACATATTCCGAAAGCTCCTTGGACATGATCCGGGTTACGCCGGAATTTTTAAGTTTGCGTAAAGCTTTCAGATAGATTGGATAACGCTGCAGTGTAGCCTTAGGGACTGACTTTGTTGGCATACTATCAACCCCTTCTGCATTATTCTAGCACACTTGTTTTAAATTGTGAATGATTTAATGAATTGAACTTGTTTCAATTTCCATCGACGGGTTCGCGGCGATGTCCAATGAGCCGTTTAAACCGTGCGTATACGCCGTCCAGCCGGCGGCGCCGATCATTGCGGCGTTGTCCGTACAGCACCATAACGGCGGGATCGTCAGATGAACCTCCGGCGTTTCCTGAATCATCTCCGAGATTTTCTCACGCAGGCGGGAATTCGCCGCGACGCCGCCTGCCAATACGACCTGCTTCGGTTTAAATTCTTTAACCGCCTGCATCGTCTTTTTCAGCAGCGTGTCGAGCGCCGCTTCCTGGAAAGCGTAGGAAAGATCTTCCTTGTTCAGTTCCTCGCCTTTTTTATTTTCCCGATCGATCAGCTGCAGGACCGCTGATTTCAAACCGCTGAAGGAAAAATCAAGCGGCTTTTCTGTCTTCGGCTTCGGCAAGGTGTAATGCGGATGTCCCTGTTTTGCCATTTTATCAATGACCGGACCGCCCGGATACCCAGTTCCCATCACTCGGGAAACCTTGTCATACGCCTCGCCGATCGCGTCGTCCTGCGTTGTGCCGAGAATCTCAAACGACCACTCGTCTTTCATCCAAACCAACTCGGTATGACCGCCGGACACCACCAGCGCAATCATCGGGAACCGCAGTTCGTCGACAAAGCGGTTGGCGTAAATATGTCCGATGATGTGATGCAGCGGGATCAGCGGTTTATCGTAATACCAGGCCAGGGTTTTCGCGGCCTGCACGCCGACATGCAGCGAGCCGACAAGGCCGGGGCCCTGCGTTACCGCGATCGCTAAAATATCGTCCATCGTCACCTCGGCCTGCGCCAGCGCTTCTTCGATGACCACAGAAATATTTTCAACGTGGATCCGTGAAGCGACCTCCGGAACGACGCCGCCGTATTTTTTATGGACGTTAATCTGTGAAGAAACGATATTGGAACAGATCTTGCAGCCGTCCTCTACCACCGCAGCGGCCGTTTCATCACAGCTGGACTCAATTGCCAGGATTAAATTTCGTTTCATAAATTCCCTCCTATTGGCTTCATCATCAAATACGCGTCTTCATGGTTATCCTGGTAATAGCTTTTCCGGATATTGATGATTTCAAAACCATATTTTTTATAACACGTTAAAGCTGGGGCATTGCTTACGCGAACTTCCAGCGAAATCATTTCGCAGCCCTTCTCTGCCGCGCAATTGATCAAATGATCCATCAGCCGTGAGGCCCAATGTTGACGGCGATAAGGAAGATCCACGCCGATCGTCGTGATCTGCGCCTGATCAAAAGTCGTCCACACGCCCGCATAGCCGACGATCGTTCCTTCCTCATTCTCAGCTACGAATAAATGGGAATAGGGATTTTCCTTTAATTCATATTCATAGCTTTCCCGCGGCCAGGGCGAACTAAACAGCCGCAGCTCCATTTCGCAGACAATATTCAGATCGTCCAGCGTCATTTCCCGGATCATGCTTTTTTTACCAGGTAATCGTCGGCGGATTTCAGGTATTCCGGCACTAACAGATGCACGTTTTCAACCTTCTGCCACTGTGGACGGGCGATGAGAAAAGCTTCCGCCAGATCTGGATAACAGTCCTCCAGGCCTAACAGCGAACAATCGCCGGCCAGCTCCAAATCGCCGGTTTCTTCAATTCGGGCCTGGATCTCACTGAGAGGCAGTACCTCTTCTTTACCAACGAGCTTGCCTTTTTCAATCATTCCGAAATAAGCACGCTGACTGCGGGCATCGAGCAGCACGGCCGCTCTCGTTTTCCCCGCGCCGATCAATTCCAATGTCGGCAGCGCATAAAGCGGTAATTGCGCTGTCGAGCATAATACTTTGGCGACGGTCATTGCGATCCGCACGCCGGTATAACTGCCCGGTCCTTTGGTGACCACAACTTCGTTGATCGCCTTCGGTGTCAGATGACATTCTTCAAGTAATTCCGTCAACTGCGGAAATATCATTTCCGACTGACGCTTCCAGGAAGACAGACAGCGCTTGCCGATCAGCCGATCCTCTTCAATCAAAGCCAGCACTAAAAATTTACTGCTGGTATCCATACATAAAGTAATCATTTCAATGCCTCCATCAATTCGACATACTTTTCGTTGTCCGTTTCCAAGACAATCTGACGGCGGTTCTCGCCCAATCGGTGCAGCGTGATCCGCAGCGGCTGCGTTTGATCCAGATCTTCCATATATTCAGGCCATTCGATGACAGTCAGGCCTTCACCGTCGATCATTTCTTCAAAACCGAGCTCCTGATGCGTTCCTTCCAGACGATAGGCGTCAAAATGATACAGCGGCAGGCGGCCTTGATAAATCTTCAATATCGTAAAAGTAGGACTGCTGACAGTCCGGGTGATTCCTAGTCCCCGGGCAATGCCCTGAGTCAGCGTCGTTTTTCCGGCGCCCAGATCCCCGCTCATTGTCCATACCATATTGGGCTTGGATAAACTTCCCATTTTCTCACCGAGGTTCTTGGTTTCCTGCGGTGTTTCCGTTATGAATTCAAGCTTCATTTGTTCACATCCTTTCTTCAGTGTCACTTGGAAAATATTATAGCACAGATTTAAAGCGGCGGAGAAAGAAAACCAACCCTGTAATTAAAACGACGATTATTTTATTTTTCGAGTATGGATTGCAGCTAAAACCTTGTTCGAAAATCATCATAAGTATCGCTGTTTCGCCATAAGAAGAGCGATTCTATGGCAAGATTTTATCATTTCCGCGCTGTATGCAAAGCGGGTCTGAGCGGATAAAAATCATTTTCGATCTTATATCTGCGAAATAAACACACCCTGCTTTCCCTTTCGAAACAAAAAAAAGGTTCCCTTCATGGGGAACCAAGGAACCTGGCAACGAGCTGCCTT
>NZ_GG657561.1:0-15109 GCF_000157995.1 Holdemania filiformis DSM 12042 | reverse complement strand
TGTTCGGAATACCGTTTGGCGTTTCTCCCAGCAGTCCGCTCTTATGTGCGCCGATCGGATTGAAGTAGCGCAGCAGCATAATGCTCCATTCCGTATCGGAAACGAACACGTCGCTTAAGATCCGTTCGATCATCAGCTTCGTCGATCCGTACGGATTGGTCGTCGACAACGGGAAATCCTCTGTAATCGGCACTTTGTGCGGATCGCCGTAGACCGTGGCGCTGGACGAGAATACGATCTTCTTGCAGTTATGCGCCTTCATGACCTCGCACAGAATCAGCGTGCCGGTCAGGTTGTTATGATAATACGTCAGCGGAATCGTCACCGATTCCCCCACCGCTTTTAAACCGGCGAAATGGATGACCGCTTCGATCTCATTTTCTTCAAACACCTTTTCGACCGCGGCTTTGTCCAACAGATCGTTTTCATAAAAGCGCGGACGCTTGCCTGTGATCTTCTCGATCCGGTCGATCACGCCTTTGCAGGAATTGACCAGGTTGTCGATGATGACAACGTCGTAGCCGGCGTTGATCAGTTCCACCGTTGTGTGGCTGCCGATGAAGCCGGTGCCGCCTGTGACTAAAATACTCATGTTCGTTCCTCCTGTTTATTTCTATGCCTTCCTCGCCTTTGAGGAAATGAAGCTATCAGATAAACAACCGCATCAGATCCTGCCAGGTGACGTAGACCATCAAAAGCAGCACCAGCGCGACGCCGACCGCCGTGATTCCGGCTTCCAGCTTTTGATTCAACGGCTTGCCGATAATCATCTCAACGATCACCAGCAGAATCCGTCCGCCGTCTAAGATCGGCAGCGGCAGCAGGTTGAAGACACCGACGTTCAGCGACAACAGCGCGATCAGCAGAATGTAGTTCTGTAATCCCAGACTGGCCTGCTGCTCAGTCACCTGATAAATCCCGACCGGTCCGGACAGATCTTCAAAGCCGATCCCCTTGACCAAGCGGGTCAGGGCGGTGACCAATTCCTTCACGGTCTGTCCCATATACTGAGCGCCGTAATAACCGCTGTTGAGCAGCGTGGTCTTGACCTGCGTCGCCGGCGGAATCTTGATTCCGACCAGCCACGATTGTTCTTGTTCGTTATACACCGGCGTCACCGTTTTCTCAAGCGTTTCATCGCCGCGCTTCAGCGTGTAGGTCACCGGATCGGTATTGTCCATCGAATACGTCAGGATTTCATAAAAGTTAGACGGCTTGACGACAGTCCCGTCGGCGAACACGACCTTGGTGATCACATCGCCTTGCGCAAAGCCTGCAGCTTCCGCCGGCGATCCTTCGACCACGCCGCCGACCACCGCTTTGGGCGCGATGTTGTAGCTGCCGTTGATCAGGATGATTGAAGCGAAGATCAGCCAGGCCAGCACGAAGTTCATGATCACGCCCGCAAGCATGATGATGATCTGCTTCCAATGCGACACGCCCTTGATCGTCCGCTCATGCGGCACGCCTTCAAACTCGCTGCCTTCCTCGCCCGCCATCGCGACGTAACCGCCGATCGGCAGCGCGCGCAGCGTGAAGGTCGTTTCCTTGCCCTTCCAGGCCCACAGCTTCGGCCCCATACCGATTGAAAACTCTCCGCAATAAACATGGAAACACTTCGCGGCGATCAGATGGCCGCATTCATGCACGATGATAATGACGGAAAGCAGGATGATAAAATACAAAATTGCCATTGCTTAGGCTCCTTTCAGATGTGATTTCACAAATTCACGGGCCTGGCGGTCCGCCTCAAAAATCGCATCCAGGGATGGTGTTTCCGTGAAAGCGAGTGTGCGGCAGGCGTCGATCACCAGCTCCTCAATGTCTAAAAATGAAATTTTCCCCTCACGGAATGCAACGTTGGCTTCCTCATTGGCGGCATTCATCACCGCCGGCATCGTTCCTTGTTTCCTTCCTGCTTCATACGCTAACCCCAAAAGCGGATAGCGGGCAAAATCGGCAGGGGCAAAATGCAGTGTTCCGATCGCGGCCAGATCCAGCGGCTGACTGTTGAACAACTCCAGCCGTTCAGGGTAGCTCAGGGCATACTGAATCGGCAGCCGCATGTCGGCCGTGCCCAGCTGGGCGATCACAGCGTGATCCTGATATTCGACCAGCGAATGGATTACGCTTTCTTTATGAATCAGCACGTCGATATGATCAAAATCGACGTCGAACAGCCAGTGCGCTTCAATGACCTCAAACCCCTTGTTCATCATCGTCGCGCTGTCGATCGTAATTTTAGCACCCATCGACCAGTTCGGATGCGCCAGCGCCTGAGCGACGGTCACCCCCCGCAGTTCTTCGCGCGTCTTATCGCGGAAGCTGCCGCCGGAGGCCGTGATGATCAGCCGGCTCAGCTGTTCTCTGCGGCTGCCCTGCAAACATTGGAAAATCGCGGAATGCTCGCTGTCGATCGGCAGCAGCGTCACGTGATGCTTATGGCAGGCGGCGTTGACAAAGGCTCCGGCCACGACCAGCGTTTCCTTATTCGCCAACGCGATATCGTGACCCGCTTCAATCGCCTGCAGCGTCGGCTTCAGGCCGACAAAGCCGACCAGCGCGTTGACCAGCACGTCGTAATCGTCGCGTTCGCTTAAGCGCAGCAGCCCGGTTTCTCCCCAGACCCATTCCAGATCAGGATATTCCTGCGCCAGGCGCTGACAATCCGCTTCCTCCTGCACGCAGACCGCCTTTAACTGCGGCAGCTGCGCGATCAGTTTTTTCAGCTGCGGGATGTTGCGGCCCGCGCCGATCGACGTGATTTGAAAGGCTTCGGGATGCGCCGTGCAGACATCGACCGTCTGCACACCGATCGAGCCGGTCACGCCCAATACACAACAACGTTTCATATTACACCACCATCGCTAAAATCAGCGTAAAATACAATAAGTTAAACAGTAAGCTGTCGATCCGGTCCAAAATTCCCCCGTGGCCGGGAAGGAACGAACCGAAGTCCTTGATTCCGACATGCCGCTTGATCAGGCTGAACGCCAGATCGCCCAGCTGTCCGACAACCGCCATCGTCGCCGCTCCAAACAAGGCCAATCCCAATGGCAGCTCCGGCAGCAGCGCCAGCGCGAAGATAAACGCTCCCGCCGTCCCGCACAGCCAGCCGCCGATCGCGCCTTCAACCGTCTTCTTTGGGGAAATCCGTTCGATCAGCTTATGCTTGCCGAAGAAATAACCGCAGAAGTATGCACCGGTATCGGTCAGATAGGTCGCCAGAATCACATACATCATCAGCCATGAGTTCCGGTCATAAATCGAAATGATCGAACGCACAGCCATGACGAACACCGTCAGCATCGCGAAAACCAGCGTGATATCGTTCAGATTCAGCTGCGGATCCGCTATGGCCGCCGCAAACAGCAGCACCAGCGTCAGCGCCAGACCGGCCCCCAGCCACTCCGGACTGACTAACGCCAAACCGATCATGACCGCGATCATCGCGATCATCAATCCATTTTTCCGCGGCGTCCTCAGACAATGCGTGATTTCATACGCCCCCGTGACCAGACAGAACAGCATCAACAGATCGATCAGCACCCCGCCCAGAATTAACGGCGGCAAAACGACCGCGATGATCAGCGCCGCCGTCAGGATGCGCTGTTTCACTTGACGCCTCCAAACCGCCGGTCACGCTGCTTAAACTGATCCAGACATTGCTTGAGCAGCTCCGGTGTAAAATCCGGCCAGGCTTCATCGACAAAGATCATTTCGGCATACGCGATTTCCCAAAGCAGGAAATTGGAAATCCGGTATTCCCCGCTGGTGCGGATCAACAGATCCAGCGGCGGAAACTGCGCGCCCATCAAATACTGGCCGAACTGCTCATCGCTGATCGTGTCGCTGGCCTTGCCGTCGCGCACGTCGCGGGCATACGCCTGGGCGGCTAACACAATTTCCCGCCGGCCGCCGTAATTCATCGCGAAGTTCAGGATCATGCCGGTATTGGCCTTCGTATCGTCGATCGCCGCCTGGAGCACCTTGGCGGTCTCCTTCGGGATCTGATCCATTTCACCGATCATCGTGATCCGGATGTTCTTTTCCATCAGTTCCTTAAGGAACCGTTTAAAGAAGACCGACGGCAGCTTCATCAGATAGCTGACTTCTTCCTCCGGCCGTTTCCAGTTCTCCGTCGAAAAGGCGAACACTGTCAGCACTTCCACTCCCAGATCGTTGGCGGCGATCGCAATGTTGCGCACGTTTTCCACGCCCTGGTAATGACCGGCCGTGCGGACCTTGCCCTGCTTCTTCGCCCAGCGTCCGTTGCCGTCCATAATAATCGCTACATGTCTAATTTTTTCTTCCATACCGTTGCTCCTTATCAAAGAAGCTCACTACAAGGTGAGCTTTGCCGTTACACTGTCATAATTTCTTTTTCTTTTTCAGCCGCGACGGAATCGACTTTCTTTATCATTTCATCCGTCAGCTTCTGAATCTTTTCAAGACATTCTTTTTCTGCGTCTTCCGTCAGCGTGTCGTCTTTCTTCGCGATTTCATTCGCATCCCGGCGCAGGTTGCGGACCGCGATCTTCGCTTCTTCCGACAGCTTGGAAACCTTCTTGCATAATTCCTTGCGGGTTTCTTCCGTCAGAGCCGGAACATTAATGCGGATGACGGAACCGTCGTTCTGCGGATTTAATCCCAGATCCGACTTGTTGATCGCATGTTCGATCGCTTTTAACGAACTGGAGTCATAAGGCTTGACGACCAGCTGGCGGCCTTCTACCACGGTGATTGAGCTGATCTGATTGATCGGCGTCGGGCAGCCGTAGTAATCGGCTTCCACCCCCGCAAGCATGCCGGCGTTGGCGCGGCCGGTGCGGATGGTTTCCAGATGTTCGCTGAACGTGTCGATCGCTTTCTGCATTTTAGAACGGCTGTTATCCAGTATTTCTTTCATCATCGTATGATTCCTCCCTGTTTATTCTACGATAGTGCCGATGCTTTCGCCCATGACGGCGCGCTTGATGTTGCCTTCCTGATTCATATTGAAGACGATCAGGTCGATGTGGTTGTCCATACACATGGAAGTCGCAGTCGTGTCCATGACCGCCAGTCCCTTCTGAATCAGATCCATGTACGTCAGGCGGTCATATTTAACTGCGTTGGGATCCAGCTTCGGATCCGCGGAATACACGCCGTCAACGCCGTTTTTCGCCATCAGAATAACGTCCGCTTTAATTTCGGAAGCCCGCAGCGCCGCAGTCGTATCGGTCGAGAAGAACGGACTGCCGGTGCCGGCGCCAAAAATCACGACACGGCCCTTTTCCAGATGCCGGATCGCCCGGCGGGCAATAAACGGTTCGGCGACCTTGTTCATCTCAATCGCGGTCTGCACGCGTGTCGGCACTTCGATCTGTTCCAGCGAACTCTGAATCGCCAGCGCGTTGATGACCGTTGCCAACATGCCCATGTAGTCGGCCTGAACACGCTCAATTCCCATTTTTTCCGCCATTTTGCCGCGGATGAAGTTGCCCCCGCCGACGACGATCGCAATTTCAACACCCAGATCCTGAATTTCCTTGATCTGGCTGGCCAGCGATTTCAGAATTTCGGGATCGAAATTGGTTCCTTGTCCGGACAGAGCTTCTCCGCTGAGTTTGAGCAGGATGCGCTTGTACATAGTTATCTCTCCTTTTTCATCAGAAATAAATTCTGTGATTGCTTCTTTTTCAGTCGTTATTTTATCATATTCGCCTGTGTTTTCCTAGAGTCTGACGCCAAGTTCATCAAATTTAAAGAATCGCGCTCCCGCATAGAAGTGTATGTCGCAAAACAGCGATTTACATCCTCTTTTCAAATCTCTGTCCGCAATTTTTATTTTTCCTGCTTATCTTTATTGTAGGCGATTTCCTGCAGTTTGAAAAGCAGAACGCAAAATTTGTTGACAATCTTCCGGATTTGTTGTGTCTTTCATTTCTATCGCAAAACAAACGGTGCTTCTCCCGGCCGTGGAACAGCCGAAAAGACGGCTTGCGCCGTCCTTCTCTTATTCTTCCGTCAGAGCCTGAATTCCGGAGAACATTGCGATGGCAGACTGAACCGTAAACGCAGCGTTCAGCTCACCGGCCGGAACATCGGCATGGTTCTGCGGACTCCGGCCATCTTCCGGTTTGCCGCCCCTCGGTTCTTTCTGATCTGCCGGCGATCCTACTTTGCGGTCCGCTTCGTCAACCGGGGGTTCCCCTTGCGGGAAGTCTCCTTGCGGCAGCTCCCCTTGCGGACCTTCGCCCTCAGGAAACTCACCTTCAGGGAACTCGCCTCCTTGCGGCCGCATTCCCATGCCCCTGCCCAGGGTGGTGCCGGTATAGCCCAGTGCCGTCAATCCCTCCGCCGAGGTGACGGGAGCGATCAGGCCGCCGAGGTCTTCGCCTTCGAGCGTTTCCGCATAGGCAAGTGTGTAGTCCTTTTCGCTGAGCTGCGGACTGGAATAGACCAGCACTGTGTAGTCGTTGGCGGCAGCGAAGCCGGCCAGCGGCTGTCCCGAATTGTCAGAAAGTACAAGCTTCCCGCCGGCGTTCTGCGTCTGAGCGAAGCTGAATACCATTACGTTCTGCGTGGACGCGGAATCCACTTCATCAAACATATTCCCGCTGGTCAGCACCGTGCCGCCATGAATCAGAATCCCGTTAT
The DNA here is from genome assembly GCF_000157995.1 of Holdemania filiformis DSM 12042. Taxonomy (GTDB): domain Bacteria; phylum Bacillota_I; class Bacilli_A; order Erysipelotrichales; family Erysipelotrichaceae; genus Holdemania; species Holdemania filiformis. The sequence goes on along the minus strand of NZ_GG657561.1, from coordinate 8,467 downwards.
CGGAATCCAGACCGCTGTCCATACTCGCCGGATTCGCCGCAGCGATGACCGTGCCGCCGTTGATGACAATCCAGCCGTTGGAATCAATGCCGTCGCCTTCCTGACCAGCACCGGCATTACACCGCACCGTTCCGCCGTTGATCGTGATCACGGACACACCGTCTTCATTGGCATTCAGACTGTCGTCAGCGGAATGGATGATCCAGCTGCCGCTGTTGATCGTCATGTGCATGGAAGTCTCTATGCCTTCGTTGCTCGCTTCGACGATCAGCGTGCCGGTACCTGCGGTTTCCCCGCTGAGATTCAGCGAGACTTTGGATTCGATCGCGCCATCGTACTTATGCAGCTTTTGGGTTGTGCCTTCCTTGTAGATTCTGGCTACATACGCGCCTGAAACAGTGTTCTCCGTTCCGTCGGCAACAATCAGGTTAAACCCGGCCGCCTGGGTATCCACGGTACTGAGCGCTTCCTCTTTTGCGCATTCATAGGCATTGTAAACAAGGATCGCCGGAGCGACAGTACAGGTAATCTCTGCCTGATCAAGAATCAGGTTGACCACGGCATTGGGATCGTCGTTGGCCTGCTCGCCTAAATCAATCGCGATCTGGCCGGCGCTGAGTTTTCCGCTGACGCGGTAGGTTCCCGGTTCGCGGATTGTGATCACGGTATGCGCCTGCGCTTCTTCCGCGCTGTGTTCGTCTTCCGTACCGCCTTCGCCGTATTCAGCACCCTGACCGGCTTCATAATAGACGATATCGTGCGAAAGCTGCACCGCGCCGGTTTCGCTAGCAGGCTGGCCGTTGATGAGAATCTGATCATCGCCGAGCTGGATGAGCGTCGCTTCTGTTTGGGATACCGTAATTCCTGTTGAGGACACGGAGGGGGAGGTGCTGCAGCCGCTTAGGATCAAGCTGAAGCCCAGCAGTACCGCAAAATAATTTCTTTTCATGTTTCACCTCATTTATGAACGAGATTAGTATAGTCTGGAAAAACGAACGCTGCGTGAACATCAAGGAAAGTTTACCTGAATTTTACCCTACGATTTTTAATTGGATCAAGACTTGCGAAACACTAAAAAAGCGACTGATTGCTCAATCGCTTTCTAGACTTCCTTATTTGCCGATCTGCTTGGCAACTTCTTCCGCGAAGTTTTCTTCGCGCTTTTCCAGACCTTCGCCGACAGCGTAACGAACGAAGCTTTCGACTTCCGTGTTCGCAGCCTTCAGGATCTGAGAAACCTTCTGGTTTGGATCCTTGAAGAACGGCTGGTCAACCAGGCACATTTCCTGCAAGGACTTGCTCAGACGGCCTTCAACGATGCCCTGCAGCACTTTTTCCGGCTTGTTGGCCAGGGATTCATCGTTCTTCATGATTTCCATCTGAACAGTTCTTTCCTTTTCAACAACGTCCGCCGGCATGTGGTTGCGGGAAACATAGCTCGGGCTCATCGAAGCGACCTGCATCGCCATATCTTTGGCGACTTCCGCATTGTCGCTGTTCTTCATGACCACACAGGCGCTGATCTTGCCGCCCATGTGCATATACGTTCCAAAAATGTCGTTGTCTGCTTTTTCAACGATTTCAAAGCGGCGCAGCGTGATCTTTTCGCCGATCGTCGCCGTGGCGTCGATGAACTTGCTTTCCAGCGTTACTCCGTTGACGTCCAGCGCTAACGCTTCTTCCACCGTCTTTGGCGCAGCTTTCAGAATGACGTCAGCCGTTGTGTTGATCAAATCCAGGAACTGTTCGTTCTTGGCGACGAAATCGGTTTCCGAGTTGACTTCGATCAGGCACGCGCGGTTGCCATCGGTGACGACGCGGGTCAGACCTTCAGCCGCAATCCGGCCAGCCTTCTTCGCCGCTTTGGCGATTCCCTTTTCGCGCAGCCATGTGATCGCCGCTTCCATGTCGCCGTCGCATTCGGTCAGGGCTTTTTTGCAGTCCATCATGCCCGCGCTGGTTCTGTCGCGCAGTTCTTTAACTAATGCAGCGGTAATTGCCATGATTATTCAGCCTCCTTCGCAGCCTCTGCCGGTTTCGCTTCGGCAGCCGGAGCCGCTTCCGCAGCCTTGGCGGCTTCTGCGTTTTCGCGTCTTGGTGTGAAACGCTTGTTATCACCGTAGCGGTTGTTGCGCGGACGGCGTTCTTCGTTTCTCTGACGACGGCGGCGTTCATTTTCTTCCGCCTGCTGTTCAACGTTGATGATGACTTCCTTCATCGTGATGTCTTCGGCTTCCTGGTCTTCCTGGTAAGCATAGCTTAACAGACCGCCCTTGGTTTCAACGATCGCATCCGCCAGTACGCCGATGATCAGCTTCACTGAACGAATCGCGTCATCGTTGGAAGGAATCGGGAAATCGACTTCTTCCGGATTGCAGTTGGTGTCAACCATCGCAAAGACCGGAATGTTCAGCTTCTTCGCTTCCGCAACCGCGTTGTGTTCTTCCTTCGGGTCAACAACGAAGATCGCATCCGGCAGCTTCTTCATTTCTTTGATGCCGCCTAAGAAGTTTTCCAGACGAGCCGCTTCCTTGCGGATCTGAGCAACTTCCTTCTTCGGATAAACATTGATCGAGCCGGAAGCTTCCATTTCTTCAATTTCCAGCAGACGCTTGATGCGCTTCTGGATCGTGCGGTAGTTCGTCAGAATGCCGCCCAGCCAACGCTGGTTGACATAGAAGGAACCGGAACGCAGCGCTTCGTCCAGAACGACGCTCTGAGCCTGCTTCTTTGTGCCGACAAACAGAACCTTGCCGCCCTTTTCCGCAATCGCCTTCATCGCTTCATACGCTTCGTCCAGCTTCTGCTGAGTCTTCGCCAAGTCGATGATGTAGACGCCGTTTTTCGCCGTGTAGATATACGGTTTCATCTTCGGGTCCCAACGACGGGTCTGGTGTCCGAAATGAACGCCGCTTTCGAGCATTTTACGCATAGATACAACTGACATTTTTAATTTCCTCACTTTCCGTTATATCCTCCATCACTTCCAACACTGCAACTTGATCGCTCAAGCACGGAGCAGTGAATCCATGATGTGTGTAGTGCACCCTTTATTCGCAGATGCCATGTATTAATATACCATAAGGCACTCCTGGATGCAATCCAAAAGTGCCCTGTTTAAGCCTGATTTTAACTAATTTTAACAGTTTTCCGATTTTTTCAGAACGGATTTTGAATGTGGATGCGCCGCGTCCACCGATTGCTTGAGCCGATCGACGGTCACATGCGTGTAAATCTGTGTCGTTGACAGCGAGCTGTGACCCAGCAGTTCCTGGACTGTGCGCAGGTCGACGCCGTTGTCCAGCAGATGCGTCGCAAACGAATGCCGCAGAATGTGGGGATGCAGCGGCTGGTTCAGTCCCGCATCCTGCCCGGCCTGGGCCAGGATCAGCTGCACCGCCCGCGGCGTGATCGGCGCCCCGCGCTGCGATACAAACACAAAGCCGTGCTCCTCTTTGAGATACAGCGCCCGGGAATCCCGCAGATACCGTGTGAGCAGTGTTCTCAAACGTTTATAAAACGGCACGATCCGCTGCTTGTCGCCCTTGCCGGTCACCGTCAGGATCCGCTCGTTGAGATCCAGCTCGGCCAAGGTCAGCGAACACACCTCGCTGACGCGCAGTCCGCAGGCATACATCGTTTCCAGAATCGCGCGGTTGCGCAGCGCCGCCGGATCGTTCAGATCGAACGAATCGAACAGCGTCATCATCTGATCAAACGTCAGAAACTCCGGGATCGTGCGGTTAAGCTTAGGCGCGCGCAGCCCCCGCGTCGGGTTGACCTTAACGCCTTTGTACCGGATTAAATAGTGATAAAAGGACCGCAGCGTCGACAACATCCGCGAAAACGAGCTGTCGCTGATCTTGCAGCGGGTAATTTTACCGCTGCGCAGAAGCGTGACATAATCAAACATCACCGCTTTGTCAACCTGACTGAAATCCGTAATCTTTTTTTCAGCCAGATAAGCCGCGAAGCGTTCCAGATCACGGCCGTAGCTGTCGGCGGTCGCCGGAGAACCACTACGGCGGGCCACGATGAATTCAACGAATTCCTCAGCCACGCTCATCAGCTGTTTTTTCGCGGCTTCTTCCGACGTTACTTCGTATTCCATGACAGCGACTGCTGAAACTGCGCCAGCTCGTTTAACGCCTGGATACCATACGCTTCCTTGCGTTCGCTCTTTTTCACTTTCTGCACTAACGGCAGGATGCCGAAGTTCGCGTTCATCGGCTGGAAATGCTTCGGGTCGGCATGCGTGATGTAATGCGCCATCGCGCCGATCATGCACGTCTGCGGAAACGGCTCCGGCGTCAACCCCAGCACAAGCCGGACGCATTGGATACCGGCGTTTAAGCCGCTGGCCGCCGATTCGATATACCCTTCCACTCCTGTCATCTGCCCAGCGAAAAACAGATCTTCACGCTTGACGGTCTGGTAGGTCGGCCGCAGGCAAAGCGGCGAATTGATATAGCTGTTGCGGTGCATGACGCCGTAGCGCAGGATCTCGCAGTTTTCCAGGCCTGGAATCATCCGCAGGATGCGGCGCTGTTCCGGCCATTTTAAATGCGTCTGGAAGCCGACGACGTTATACATACTCGCGGCGGCGTTGTCCTGGCGCAGCTGCACGACGGCGTAAGGCCGGCTGCCGTCGGGACGTTCCAGACCGACCGGCTTCATCGGGCCAAACAACAAGGTCTTTTCCCCGCGCCGCGCCATTTCCTCAAACGGCATGCAGCCTTCAAAATAAATCTCTTTTTCATGTTCGTGGACAGGCGCGCTTTCCGCGTGGATCAAGGCGTCGTAAAACGCCTCAAACTGAGCTTTGTCCATCGGACAGTTAATGTAATCCGCCTCGCCCTTATCGTAGCGGGACTTGTAATAGGCTTGAGTAAAGTCGATGCTGTCCTTGTCGATGATCGGCGCGGCCGCATCGTAAAAGTAAAACGATTCCTGATCGAAAAACGCCTGAATCTGCCGGCCCAGCGCGTCGCTGGTCAGCGGGCCGCTGGCGATGATGCACGGACCTTCCGGAATTTCCGTCACCTCGCGATGAACGACTTCAATTAACGGATGGCCGCTGACTTTTTCCGTCACCGCTTCCGAAAACGCTTCGCGGTCGACCGCCAGCGCACTGCCGGCCGGCACTTTGTATTGATCCGCAACGCTCATGATGACGGAATCCAGCCGCCGCATTTCCGCTTTCAGCACCCCGACGGCGTTGGTCAGAGCGTCGGAGCGCAGCGAGTTGGAACAGACCAGCTCGGCAAACTTGCCGGTCTTGTGCGCCGGCGTCATTTTTTCCGGCCGCATTTCGACTAACGTCACCGCGATGCCCCGCTGCGCCAGCTGCCAGGCCGCCTCGCAGCCCGCCAGCCCCGCGCCAACGACCGTTACCCTACTCGTCATCCTTTTTCTTCCCTTTCCGGCGGAAGGTTGGTTTCTTCTCGCCTTCGATATTTTCAATATGCCGGCACTTCGGGAAATTGGAACAGCCCAGGAAATAGTTGCCGTAGCGGCTTTTGCGCTTGAGCAGCTCACCGCCGCATTCCGGACAGATTTTGCCGGTCGGCTCCGGTTTTTCTTTTTCCGGCGCTTCGATTTTGCGCGTGTATTTGCATTGCGGATAGTTCAGGCAGCTGATGAACTTGCCGAAGCGGCCCTGACGGATGACTAACTCGCCGCCGCAATCCGGACAGAGCTCACCGATTTTTTCCGGTTCCATCTTTTCCATATTTTGATAGGCGTTGTCGACCAACGGTTCAAATTTATCATAGAACTCCTTCAGCGACTGTACGTGATCACGCCCGCCCTCGGCGATTTCATCCAGCTCGGTTTCCATGTTCGCCGTATAGCGGACGTTGATGATCTCGTTGAAGAATTCTTCCAGCTTCTGCGAGGTCAGCTCACCCTGTTCAGTCGGGAAAAAGACTTTCGTCTTGCTCGATTCGCTGGCTTTCTTCAATTCGACGTAACCGCGTTGCTGGATCGTGTCGATGATCATCGAATAGGTCGACGGACGGCCGATGCCCTCCTCTTCCATTTCCTTGATCAGCCGGGCTTCAGAATACCGCAGCGGCGGTTCCGTAAAGTGCTGATTACCCAGCAGTGAAACCGGCGTGCATTGCTGGCCTTCGCTGAGATCCGGAAGCAGCACGTCCTTGCTGGACTCATAGTCGGAAACCATTTTTAAATAACCGTCGAACGCCAACTGCGTGCCGCTGGCATTGAAGTCGTAGCCGTTGATCGACAGGACAACGCTGACGGTGTTGGATTTGCTCGGCGCCATTAACGAAGCCACGGCGCGGGCATAAATCAGTTTGTAGAGCTTGTACTGATCCGGCGTTAAGTATTTCTTCACCTTGTCCGGCTCGTTTTCCAGATTTGTCGGACGGATTGCTTCATGCGCATCCTGTGAATTTTCATCATTTTTAATCTTGTACTTACCCCAGTATTCCTTACCGAAGCGACCGACAATAAAATCGTGCGCAGCTTCAATAAAGACGTTGCTTAACCGCGTGGAGTCGGTACGCATATAGGTGATCAGACCTTCGCTGTGATCTTCCAGTTCGACGCCTTCGTACAGCTTCTGCGCGACCTGCATCGTCTTCTTGGCGGAAAAGCTCAGCTTGGTGGACGCTTCCTGCTGCAGCGTCGAGGTGATTAACGGCGGCTTGGCTTCCTTTTTGCGGACCTGCTTCTTTAACGCGGTCACGGTCATTGGTCCCTGGCAGGCGGCCAGTGCCTCGTCAGCCTGTTCCTTATTTTTAATCTCCGCCTTCTTGCCCTGAATCTTGGCTAACGCCGCGCTGAATTCCTTATCGTCCTCTTTGAACTTGGCGTCCAGCGTCCAGTATTCTTCCGGCACGAACGCTTTGATTTCTTTTTCCCGCTCGACGATCAGCTTTAATGCGACCGACTGCACGCGGCCGGCCGACTTGCTTCGAATTTTGGATTTGAGCAGCTTGGACAGCTTAAAGCCGATGATCCGGTCGAGAATCCGGCGAGTTTCCTGGGAATGGACGAGGTCCATATCGATCTTGCGCGGATGATCAAACGCCTGCAGCACCGCGTCCTTGGTGATTTCGTTGAACACGACGCGGTTGTCCTGGTCGACGTCCAGCTTTAATTCGCTGGCTAAATGCCAGGAAATCGCTTCCCCTTCGCGGTCGGGGTCGGTTGCCAGATAGACTTGATCGGCTTTCTTCGCCTTGGCTTTCAATTCTTTGACGGTCTCTTTTTTATCATCGCTGATGCTGTAGGTTGCTTTGAAATTGTCGTTGACGTCAACGCCCAGGCCATCCTTTCCTTTAATGGCCAGATCGCGGATATGTCCCTTGGAGGAAACTACTTCGTAATCCTTACCCAAGTATTTTTCGATTGTTTTTGATTTTGACGGCGACTCGACAATGACTAAATTTTTCATCGTCATCCTCCTTACTACTGAGTCCTTCTCAGTTCCAATAACCTATATTGCCATAACTTCAAGGAAATTACAAATGTCTTTTTAAAATTTCATGGTTTTAACACGGTTTTTACAGGCTTGACGTCGTTCCTGCGGCGTCCGCGTCAGCTGGGAGGGCTCCATTAGAATTTCCGCGCCCTGACTGATCAGCAGGTTGCAGCCCTCGCCTTCCTTATTCATTGCGGGATAGGGCAGACACCAGACCTCCCGGTTCAGCTCGATCGCTTCGTTGACCGTCAGCATTGTGCCGCTGTGAAATCCCGCCTGCATGACGACGATCCGGTCGCTCAGCGCGGCGATCAGCCGGTTGCGCCATGGAAAGTGATGCTTCAGCGGCGGCGTCTGGGGCGGATATTCGCTCAGCAGCAGATTGGCTTTCGGCAGTTCCGTATATAAATCACGGTTATACGCCGGATAGGGCCGATCCAGTCCGCAGCCGGCGATTCCGATCGTGCCCCGGCATAACCGCAAGGCTGCCCGGTGGGCTGCCCCGTCAATCCCCAGCGCCAGCCCGCTGACGATCACTTCGTCCTTTAACGCTCCGCAGCAGCGTTCCGTCATCGTTAAGCCATAGCGGCAGGCCCGTCGGGAACCGACGATCCCCGTTGCCGGCAGATCGGCTAGCGCCAGATTCCCCTGGTAAAACAAAATCCAGGGCGGAAAGCGCAGCTGCCGCAGCAACGCCGGATACTCCGCGTCCGCCCAGGTCACATACGGAGCGGCAATCGCTGGGCAGGGTGGTTTCTCTCCCTGTTTCAGTCCTTCCGTGATCTTTTCCCATTCCCCCCGATAACGCAGGGCCAACCCTAAAATTTGTTTCCGCATATCTTCACCGAATCCCTTCTATAAAAGATATACGCAGGATTTCCCAAAAGTCCTGTTTTTTTTACCAACAGCCCGTTTTTTTTACCGTTAAGCCTAAATCACGTTGAAATCGTGCAAGTTTGGTTTTAGAGATTCCGCTTTCCAGTCCAGCATCCCATGCCGATTTCCTGAGCGATCCTC
>NZ_GG657562.1:411296-433161 GCF_000157995.1 Holdemania filiformis DSM 12042 | reverse complement strand
AGCTCGTTGACCCGGGGCAGAGTGGTTTGGATGGTCATGTCGTTTCCTCCTTGAATTCGTTCTTCATGATTCTGCTAGTCATTCTGTCCGTTTTGCGTTGTTTTAACAGTCAAATCCGCCGGGAATTGATGTTTTTTATGTGTCGCTGACGGGGAAAATGAGTATAATTGAGATGACGCAGTTTTCTGCGGCTAAGTTTTAGGAATGAAAATTTCGGGAATTTCCGAAAATCAAACGAGGTGAAGAAAATGGAATACACAGAAATTCAAGACATGCTTGATTTTATCGCGGCCAGTCCAACCAGCTTTCAGGCGGTGGAGCAGCTGAAAGCGCGGTTGACGGAAGCCGGGTATGAAGAACAAATAGAGAGCGCAGCCTGGACGCTGACGCCGGGCGGCCGTTATTTTACGATCCGCAATCATTCGAGTCTGTTGGCATGGCAGATGCCGGAAACGCTGGACCAGCTGAGCTTCAATATCGTCGCTTCCCACAGCGATGCTCCGACCTTTAAGCTGAAGCCGAATGCCGTTATTTGTGAAAACGGATATCTCAAGCTGAACACGGAGGGTTACGGCGGCATGCTTTGCAGCACCTGGATGGACCGCCCGCTGGGGCTGGCCGGCCGGGTAATCGTGCGCGAGGGTGAACAGATTGTCAGCCGGTATCTCAATATAGAACGGCCGTTGCTGACGATTCCTTCCCTGGCGATCCACATGAACCGGGAAGCCAATACCAACGCCAGCTACAACGCTCAGAAGGATATGCTTCCGCTGATCGGCCTGGGCAGCGAGCCGTTTGACATGAAATCGCTGCTGGCAGAAGAACTGGGGATCGCTCAGGCGGATGTGCTCAGCTTTGATTTGTACTTAACTTGTCTGCAGAAAGGCTATGTCTGGGGCCGGCATCACGAATTTATTTCGAGTCCGCATCTCGATGATCTGCAATGCGCTTATACGACGCTGCAGGGATTTCTGCAGGGACACAGCCGCCGGTCGCTGAACGTGTACTGCTGCTTCGATAACGAGGAAGTCGGCAGCCGCACGCGCCAGGGCGCGGCCTCGGCCTTTTTAATCGATACGCTGCGGCGGATTTTGTCCGCGGTGCAGCTGAAAGAAGAGGAGCTGCAGCGGGCACTGGCCTCGTCGCTGATGATTTCCGCGGACAACGCTCATGCCGTTCATCCCAATGTGCCGGAGAAATCCGATCCGACCAACCGCGTCTATCTGAACCAGGGCATTGTGATCAAATATAATGCCAACCAGAGCTATACCTCCGACGCGATCAGCTCCGCGTTGTTTGTTGAGCTGTGCCGTCAGGCTGGCGTCAAAACGCAGTATTTCACCAACCGCTCGGATTTGAAGGGCGGCGGCACGCTTGGCAGCATCAGCACTTCGCAGGTCAGCATTGCTTCAGTTGATATCGGATTACCGCAGCTGGCCATGCATTCGTGCAATGAAACGGCCGGGGTCGAAGACAGCGCGGCGATGATCCGGGCGATCAGGCAGTTTTACAGCACGCACCGCTGTATGCTGGAGGAGGGCGTGCTGATCCAGCAGGCGGATTAAAACGCGGCTGCCGGTCCATAGTAGAAATAGCGGAAACCGCGGGAAGGAGCGAGGCCAATGATTACCGTTGAACAAGTCAGAAACAATCCCCAGGTCAGAACTTATATCCAGAAGGCGGACGAAGCGTTGGCGGCGCTGGGGTACACGGAGCACAGCTTCGCGCATGTCGGCAAGGTTGCCAAAGAAGCCCGGGAAATTTTATTAACGCTCGGCTACAGTCCGCGGGAAGCGGAACTGGCGGAGATCGCCGGATGGCTGCACGATATCGGCAACGTGATCAACCGGGTCGATCATGCGCAGAGCGGTGCGGTCATGGCCTTCCGCATTCTGGACAAGCTGGGCGCGGAGGCGGAGGAAATCTCGACGATCATCAGCGCGATCGGCAATCATGACGAAAGCACGGCTTATCCGGTTAACCCGATAGCGGCGGCGCTGATCCTGGCGGATAAAACCGACGTCCGGCGCTCGCGTGTGCGCAACCGCGACTTCGCGACGTTTGACATTCACGACCGGGTCAACTATGCGGTTCATCAATCGCGGACGGAAATTACTGCCGATCATCAGAAGATCATTCTGGACTTAAAAATTGATACGCAGATTTCCGCGGTTATGGATTATTTTGAAATTTTTATGCAGCGCATGCTGTTGTGCCGCAAAGCGGCGGAAAAACTCGGTCTGACGTTTTCGCTGGTGATTAACGATCAGATCATCTTATAGAGAGAAGGCGAAATATGAAGCGAATTCATCTTAAACCCCAGGATCCATGCTGGTGCGGCAGCGGCCGTCCGTATGGCGAATGCCACCAGGCGTTTGATCAGAAAATTGCGTATTATAAAAAACGCGGCCACATCGTTCCCCCGCACAGCCTGATCCGCACTCCGGCAGAAATCGCCGGGATTCAGGCCAGCGCCGAGATCAATACCGCAGTGCTGGATGCCGTTGCGGCGGCGATTCATGAAGGAATGAGCACGGAGGAGATCGACAAGATCGTCGATGAGACGACGACTGCGCGCGGGGCAATCTGCGCTCCGCTGAACTACGAGGGCTATCCGAAAAGCGTCTGCACCTCCGTCAACAACGAGGTCTGCCATGGTATTCCCAGCCACCGGCGGAAGCTGAAGTCCGGCGATATTGTCAACGTCGACGTTTCGACAATTTACAACGGATTTTATTCCGACGCGTCGCGGATGTTTATGATCGGACAGGTCAGCGACGAAAACCGCCGGCTGGTTGAAGAAACGAAAGAATGCCTCAACCGGGGCATCGCGGCGGCTCAGGCCTGGCATTTTGTCGGCGATATCGGCGCGGCCGTGCAGAGCTATGCGGAAAGCTGCGGTTATTCCGTCGTGCGCGAGCTGGGCGGTCACGGCGTCGGCATTAAGTTCCACGACGATCCGTTTGTTTCTCATGTCGGTAAGAAAAACACCGGGATGCTTTTGGTGCCGGGGATGGTGATGACGGTCGAGCCGATGATCAACATGGGCGGCGCACGGGTGGAAATGGACCGCTACAATGGCTGGACGATCTACACGCAGGATGGTAAACCGTCGGCGCAATGGGAGCATACGATCCTCATCACCGAGGAAGGCCCGCAGATTCTGACGTATTAACGTCGTTGTTTAACGCAGCATGACAATCAAAAATCCGAAGGGAGATCTACGCATGGAAAATCAAGTTTTAGACGCGATCTTTAACCGCCGCAGTATCCGCCGATACACAGACCAGCCCGTCAGCAGCGATCAGCTGGATTTAGTTCTTAAAGCGGGGCAGGCGGCGCCGAGCGCGATGAATCAACAGCCATGGTATTTTGTGGCGATCCAGCGCAAGGATATGATCGAACAGCTGGCTTCCTTATTGACGGAGAACGAAGATCCCTATTATAACGCGCCGTTGTTAATCGTCGTGTTCGCTGATAAAAAGGCTTATTCGCCGGTAACCGACGCTGCGCTGGCGATCGCCAATATGATGCTGGCGGCGCAGGCGCTGCAGTTGGGGACGTGCTGGATCGATTACAGCCGGCACGTGTTCAATCATCCGAAGTTTGCCGGATTATCCGCTTCGCTGGGCGTGCCGCAGGACTATCTCTGCGTCGGTTCGCTGGTCGTGGGAACCCCGGCAGAACAGCCGGAAGCGCATCCAGTCAAGTCGGAAACGATGACGGTTGTGGCCTGATAGCGAGTTCCTGAATTTAAAATAAAGCCGCGATTTCACGGGTTGTTAACCTGGAACCGCGGTTTTTCTATAGTTTAATGAATTTTACGTTTGAGTTTCCTCATTTCTGTTCATTCTAATACCAGCGAACAAAGCTTGAAAATACCGAAGGAGGAAACGTCATGTTTAAACATCAGAAGAAACTGCTGCACCCGGTCAAGGTTAAGAAACCGAATCCCACCTATGCCGCTCTGCTGCAGGAACAGTTAGGCGGGCCACAGGGTGAGATGAAGGCGGCGATGCAGTATTTCGCCCAGAGTCTGCGGATTCAGGATAAGGAAATCAAGGATTTATTTCTCGATATCGCGGCGGAGGAATTATGCCACATGGAAATTGTTGCCGAGATGATCAATCAGCTTAACGGCGATCAGCTCAATGCCAAGGAAGCGACCGTCGGCGGCATGGAAGCTCATGTGCTGACCGGTTTAACACCATTGCTGGCAAACGCTTCAGGTTACTTGTGGACAGCGGCGTATGTGAATGAAACCGGCGATCTGGCGGCCGATTTATTGTCCGATATCGCGGCGGAGCAGCGGGCAAAGGTTGTTTATCAGTATTTATACCGGCAGATTGAGGATGAAGGTGTGCGTGAGGTCATCGACTTTTTATTAAACCGTGAGGAAGCGCACAACACGATGTTCCGGCAGGCGTTTAACCGGATTGTCGACAGCGGTTCCCAGAAAGACTGGGGCGTGACTTCCGATTCCCGGATTTATTTCGATTTGTCGGGTGATGGCCAGCACTTCGATCCTGCACGTAAAAACCCGCCGGAATTCAAGGAATAAGGATCGTAAAAAAAACTGGAAAGCTGCGAATTTCCGGTGAAATGCCGGCTTTCTGTATACATTAACGTAAGCTAGAACATCAAATGAAAACCGCGCCAGGATCTTCAATTGTAAGCGCGGTTTTTTTATTCTGTTTTGTTAGAGTACGATCAGTTCTACGACATAGACCGCCGCGCAAGCTGCCAGCGCAACGGTCAACAGGCCCTTGCCGCGCCACCCCAAGGCCAGCGCCGTCACCAGCCCTGCGATAGCGCTGGGCCAGCAGCGCGTGCTCGTTAAGATCGCCGGGAAGGTCATCGCTGCCAGCACGGCATACGGAACATAAAACAAAAAGCTTTGGATAAACGGATTTTCAATCTTTTTCTGAAAGATGAGAATCGGGGCTGCACGCAGAAGATAAGTGACCCCAGCCATCACTAAGGTATAAAAAATTAACGATAAACGCATAAGCTCTCCCTCATTGTAATCGAAATCAACTCTTATGATGCTGCCCGCACTTCAGAGAATTCAGTTCCAGGCTGGCATTTGCACTTATTTTATCATAAAATAAAAGAAAACAAGCTATGAGTTTAACGGCTAAAAAGTGAGGCGTCGTTAAATTTCCGCCACAAGGAGGGAATTGGGATGATTGTTCAAGATTTAAACGCTGGGGAAATGCTTCAATGGTACGCTCGTTATCGCGAAGCTTACAGTAAATACTGCTGCCGGGCAATTATCAAGGAACCATTTTCACCGAATGAAATGAATTTACTGATTTTCTTATCCAACAATCCTCACATGGATACGGCAAAAGTACTGACCGTCACTTTAGGCGTGTCTAAAAGCTTGGTCTGCCGCAGTGTCGATTCGCTGATGCAGAAAGGGTATCTGCGCGGGGAAGTTGATCCTCGCGATCACCGCATCACGCATTTGATTTTGACGGAGAAAGCGGCGCCGATCATTCAGACGCTGCAGGAAAACTGGACGCGCTTTGCCCAGCGGGTTACCCAAGCGATATCCCAGGAAGATTTGGAGATCTATAAGCGTGTAAATCAACAGCTGATCCAGAATATCCAACGATTGGCTGACGCTGATTTTGAACGGGAAGAAACGATTGAGAAATAGGGCAAAGGTAAGCCGTGAATGCACGGCTTTTTTCGTGCAGATGTTTTGTTAAGTTATAAAGTTACGCCAAGCGGATAATCCAGCCTAGACAAAAAAGCAAATTTGTCGATCTTGATTCTTCAAATATTGACCAGCTGGTCTGTTTGTGATAGGATCGTATCATAAAACAGACTAACTGGTTTGTTTTGTGTGGAGGCAATGATGAAACGCGAAGAAAAAAATCAAATCAGCCGTCAGCGGATTCTCGAAAGCGCGGCGAAGGAATTTGCGGAAAAAGGTTACGGGCTCAGCTCGATCAATGTGATCTGTGCCGAAGGGGATATTTCCAAGGGGATTTTGTACCATTATTTCAAGGATAAAGACGAACTGTATCTGACTTGCGTCCAGGCTTGCTTTGACGGCTTGACCGCAGCGCTGAAAGCCGCTTTGCCGGACAGCGTGGGCGATATTCAGACCCGAATGGATCAGTATTTCGCAGTCCGCTGGGCTTATTTTGATCAACATCCCGATCAGCTGAGATTATTTTGTGAAGCGCTGCTCTCTGCCCCGCCGCATCTGCGGCCGGCGATCGCGGAGGCTAGGTTGGAATTTGATCGGTATAACATGGAGATTCTCGATACGCTCTTAGGCCAGATTCAGCTGCGTCCGGATTTCACCCGTGAGGAAGTAATCGACCTGTTCCGGCAGGCTCAGGATTTCATCAATGCTCAATATGCGGGAAAAGGGCAAGCCGATCCCGCGGATGGAAAAGAGCGCGAACAGCTGTGTCAAAGAGCGTTGGCAATCTTGTTGTATGGCGTCGTAGACGCGGAAAGGAAAGGGTTATGAGTCAGTCACAAAATTCTATTCTGGGCGAATTGCGCCCGTCCAAGGCGATCGTTAAACTGGCGGTTCCCGCCACGATTGCGTTGTTGGCCAAAGCGGTGTATAACATCGTCGATACCGCTTATATCGGCATGCTTCACTCCGATATCGCGCTGGCGGCGGTCGGCGTCACGCTGCCGCTGTTGTTGATCATGGTGTCTGTGGAAAATATCTTTGCCGCCGGGGCGGCGGTGCTGGCCGGCCGGCAATTGGGCGCGGCGGATAAAAAAGGTGCGAACACGACGGTAACGACGGTGATCGGACTTTCGGTTTTGATCGGCGCGCTGCTGTGCGTCGGCGGGATATTTTTCATGGAGCCGCTGCTGCGTTCGTTCGGCGCCTCTTCCGCGGTGCTGCCGCAGGCAAAAGATTATGCCTTCTGGATGTTCATCGCCGCGCTGGCCAATTTACCGGCGCAAAGCCTGAACTGTGCGGCCCGGGCGGAGTCCTCGGTCCGGATTTCTTCCATCGCCGTCATCACCGGTGCGGTGCTGAACGTCGTGCTGGATCCAATCTTTATGTTCGACTGGGGGTTAGGCTTAGGTGTTGGCGGCGCTTCGTTAGCGACGACGGTATCTCAGTTTGTCACCTTCGCGATTCTGGTTGGATTCTATGCCAGCGGCAGATCGATCATCAAGATTCATCCGCGTTACTTCAAACCAAATTGGAAGTTGATTAAAACGGTGACCCTGATCGGAATTCCAACAGCGGTAATCCAGATCTGTCTGGCAGTCGCCACCTCGCTGACGAATATGGCAGCGAAGCCGATGGCCGATGCCGATCTGATCATCGCAGCTTATGGCGTAGTGCAGCGTTTAGTGCTGATCGGCTGTTATGTGATCATGGGCTTTATGCAGGGCTATCAGCCGGTAGCGTCCTATGCGTTCGGCGCAAAAAATGAAGACCGCTTTCACGCGTGCGTTCAGTTTGCTTTGAAGGCCTCGCTGCTGCTGACCGTGATCGTTGCGGCGCTCTATATTGTCAGTGCCCGGCCGCTGATCCAACTGTTTAATTCCAATCCGGCGGTGATCGATTACGGCGCGAAGCTGTTAATTTCGCAGGTGGCGCTGTATCCGGCGTTTGGTCTGTGTTATATGATGACGATCACGTTCCAGACGATTGGCGCAAGCCGGTATGGTTTGTTCCTGTCGCTGATCCGTCAGGGTCTGTTCTATGTCCCGTTTATTCTGATGCTGCCGCGTTGGCTGGGCGTCAACGGCATTTATTTTGCCCAGCCGGCCGCGGATCTGCTGACGCTGCTGGTCTGCGTGCTGTCTGTGAAATCAATGAAAAAAATAGCGAGCCGGAATATGCAGCTTGACGTTTCGGTGGCCTGATTCTTTTTATTAAAAAACGGTTCTGAATCCCGGTTGTGCGAAAACCTCCGGTCAGAACCGTTTTTTGTTTTGGTCAGCGGGTGTTCTGGATCATCCGGCGGCGGAATCCGGGCTTGTTTTCTCAGCTGCCAAAGCCGGCGTGGGAGCTGAAGGCGGAGACTGCGCTTCGTGAACCGGGAACAGCCAGGCGCCCAAGGCGGCCGCGGCCAGCGTACAGAGAATGATCGAAAAGCCTTCGGAAATCCAGCTGAACAGCGGACAGAAATGGAGCGTCACGCTCATTGCCACGGCGATTCCCACGACGATGGCCACGGACTTTAACTGCCGGGCAACCGGCGCGACGATCGCGATGAACATTCCGTAAATCGCAACGGCGAAGGCCGCGCGCACCGCTTCCGGAAGCAGGGCGCTGAACGCGCAGCCTAGAAACGTACCGCCGACCCAGCCTGCCATCGGCGTCAGGATCAGCCCCAGCATATAGTGAAACCGGACAATCGGATGGCTGACGGCAACCGCGAAGATTTCATCGGTATTGCCGAACGCCAGCACGGCTTTTTGCAGACGGGACATCGCCGGATCCAGCTTCTGCGCCAGCGAGAGCGACATCAGGGCATAGCGCAAATTGATCACCAGCGTGGTCAGCGCCATTTCGAGCAGCGAGGCCTGCGTCTGGATCAAGGTCAGACCGGCAAACTGGCCGGCGGAGGTCAGATTGGTCGCCGAAATCATCACCGCTTCGCCCGCGGACAAACCGGCTGCTGCGGCTGCCATGCCGAAGGTAAACGACACCGAAAGATAACCCAGCGCGATCGGTAGTCCGTCCTTCACGCCTTGTTTCCACCCTAAATTATTCTGACTCATCACGTATAAATCCCCCAACTCTGTTTTGATTTATCTTTCATTCTAGGTTTTTCATGCTTTTTCGTCAACGGTCAGGGGCAAAAAAATACGCTTTCCCCTTAAAAATTTGAGCATCGGCGGTTGGCGCGGGGCGGCTTTATGCTATAATAACGCTATAAGGAAGACCGCCGTTTCCTGGAAACGGCGTGGGAAAAAATGATAGGGTGAATTTATGCAGCAATATGTTTATATCGTCGGTCATAAGAATCCGGATACCGATTCGATTTGTTCTGCCCTGGCGTATGCTGAACTCAAGCAGCGGTTGGGCGTTCATGCGATTCCGTGCCGGTTAGGGCCGCTCAACGAAGAAACCAAATATGTACTGAAACGCTTCGGATTGGAAAATCCGCTGTTGTTGAAAGACGCGCGGTCCCAGCTGCGCGATATCGACATCGACGAACCGACCTTGATCACGACCAAGACCTCGCTGAAGGAAGCCTGGGACGTTTTGTTCAAGGCCCGCAACAAGTCGCTGTTCGTGCTGGATGAGCAGCAGAAGCTGACCGGAATTGTATCCACCTCCAACCTGGCGTCGCCGCGGATGATGAGTGACGAGCTGATGCATAAGCTGATGAAAACCGCTTCGCTGTCCGCGCTGGCCAAGACGATCAACGGCGAGATCGACTACGAGCCGAAGAACTTCAAGACCAATGGCAAAGTGTTCATCGTCACGCTCAACGACGGCACAAAGTTTGAGGAGAACTTCCGCCATTCGATCACGATTCTCTCGGACGGCAACCGCAAGCAGCGGCAGCTGCTGGAAATGGGCACGCGGTGCATGATCATTACCTGTGATCAGGAGATCAGTCCGGACAATCTTGAACTGGCGCGCAAACAGGACTGCGCGGTCATCCGCACGCCATGGGATACGATGAAGGTTGCCAAGGTCATCAACGAAGCCTTCCCGGTGGAAAGCCTGATGAGCCGCAATCCGATTACATTTCAGGACGATGAATATGTCGATGACGTCGCGAAGAAAATGGCGAACACCCGCTACCGCAGTTATCCGGTGCTGGATATCGAAGGCAAAGCGGTCGGCGCGGTTTCCCGCTATCACCTGCTGAACTATCGCCGCAAGAAGTTTATTCTGGTCGATCACTCGGCTAAAAATCAGGCGATCAACAACATTGACGACGCGGAAATCGAGGAAATTATCGATCACCATCACATTGGCAATATCGAAACCTCCTATCCGATTTTCTACCGCAACCAGCGCTGCGGCTGTACCTGCACGATCATCGCGCAGCTGTATAAGGAAAACGGCATCATCCCCTCGGCGCAGATGGCCGGCATTATGATGAGCGCGATCATCTCCGATACGCTGCATTTTAAATCCGCAACGACAACCCAGCTGGATAAGGACGTCGCTTACGGACTGGCGGAGATCGCCGGGGTGGATCTCGATCACTACGCTGATGAAATGTTGAGTGCTTCGGTGGCCTTGAAGGAATCGACGCCGACGCAGATCCTTAACCGCGACTTGAAGACCTACGATATGGGAAAATACAAGATTGCGATCGGCCAGACCAACTATAAGAATATTGAAGATATTCAGGCAATTCTGCCGGCTTTCCGTCAGCAGCTGGAAAAGGAACAGACTGCCAAGCAGTTCGATTTAATGGTCATGATGTTCTCGCATATCATGGCGGAAGGCACGATGTTTGTTTACAGCGGACCGCTTTCCTATGTGATGAACGAAATCATTGATACGAAATTCGACGACAATTCCGGTTATGATCATGAGATCATTTCCCGGAAGCAGCAGTTGATGCCGAAGCTTTCTGTGATTTTAAAACAGATGTAAAGCCGGCGGGAGGAAGTCCATGAAAAAAATAACGGTCATGCGTTGGCTCGGCTCTGCCGTCGCGGTGTTGTTTCTCATGATGTTGATTGTCAACTATTGCAACATCGGTTTTGACGTCGCCTTGTACGATGATTACGGGATTCATGGCCGGTCGAATCCATTCACGCTGGCACAGCTGATCCTGCCGCTGGCCGGCTTGATTCTCAGCAGCGCTTTAACCTGGCGGCTGAATCATTGGGAAACGGCAGCGAAGAAAGAAACGCATTCATCAAACGGATAATTCATGGAGGGCAAATCTGAGCGGACTTTGAGTTTGGGGCTGTCTGGATAACGGGGAAGAACCCGGAAACCGGCACGCAGAATCAAAGAAGATCGGATGAAATCAACACCCAAGGGCAGCAATGCCCTTTTTTAGTGCTTGCGCTGAGCTGAAAAGAGAAGATTGTCGGAGAGAAATCTTATTCGCCTGCGGTTCGGCTGGGCTTCGCTTTGGACAACAGATAAAAAAGAAATCTGAATGATTTCGCTTTACTTTCGTTTCTCTCATTCAAGAACTATCAGAAAAAGTGTAAAGTTCACTTGACAGAATGTGTAAAGCTGACTATACTGAAAATGTAAAGCTAGCTATACTATGGAGCGTGATCAAGTTGAAGAATCGAGTTCAGGAGCTGCGCAAACAACGCCGCTTATCGCAAAGTGAACTGGCCGACGCGGTTGAGGTTACCCGCCAGACGATCATTTCTTTGGAAAACGGAAAATACAACGCCTCGCTGATGTTGGCGCACAAAATTGCCCGGTATTTTGACCTGACGATCGAAGAAGTGTTTTTATTTGAGGAGGATGAATGAAATGTTGGTTAAAGTTTTAAGTCATGCGCTGGCCAGCGGCGCCGATTATGAAAAAACGTTAAAAACCCGCCGGAATCTTTCCGTTCTGGGGATGGTTTTGGGATTGGTCGTTTTGGTGATCGTGAACTTATGGACGCCGGATGCGGATCTGACCTTCGCAGATTTTCTCAAGGGTGTTTATACGGGAACCGGCATCGGCTTAATGTTATTCTCCGCCCTGTTCTGGGTGAAGGTAAGAAACTTGCTGAAGAATCCGGAATTACAGAAGAAAACCCGGATTCAGGAACAGGATGAGCGTCAGACGTTGATCGCGATGAAGACGTGTTCCTCGGCCTTAATGATTTTGATCGGCCTGGAATATTTCGCCCTGTTATTAAGCGGAATGTTCAATGCCACGGTATTCTTTACGCTGTTGGCGGTGTTGATCGCCGTCCTTGTCGTGATGATCGGCTGCAAGCTCTATTACAGCCGCCGGATTTAGAGGTGATCCGCATGGGCAAATGTGAAAAGCGGGCCTGGCCGCTGACATTGGGGTTATTGGTGAACGCCGTCGCGTTGGCGGTTCACGGCCTGATCGAGAATCTGCCGGAGGGATTGTTCATCCTGATGGAGCTGGCCGCAATTGTACTGATACTGTGGGGGATTGTGGAAACCCGCCGGCGGTCCGGTCTGTGATCGGTTGAAAAGTCTGCGGATTGCAGTGAACCGCGGCTGTCATTGGAGTGAATTGAATACGGATTCATGAAGCCGGATTTGTCGGAAGCGATCTGGCTTTTATCTTTTTTCAGCGGATCTTCATCGCGGCGAACCTCATTTTTGACGACTTTGCGTATTCTGAACCGGAAACCTCTGGAAGCCGGCGCCGGAAACCAGTATAATGGACATCAGGGAAAGGATGATGAATTCGATGATTTTATTAAAAAACGGCTGTGTTCATAACGGCCGGGGACAGGTAAGCACCACGGATCTGTTGATTGACGGCGGAAAGATCGTCAAAATCGGCGAACATCTGGAAGCGGCCTGCGCAGACGTGATCGACGCTGCCGGGATGCATGTGTTTCCAGGCTTTATTGATCCGCTGAGCGATTGGGGGATTCTTGGCCCGGGCCGGGAAATCCGCGGCAACGCCAACGACAACGATGAACGCTCCGATGTGTTTACACCGCAGCTGGACGTCAAATATGCCTTTAACGGCCGGGGAATTACCCGGCAGCAGATCTACGCCTTCGGCATCACCGCGGTCGGCGTCGCGCCGTCCAACAACAATGTGTTCGGCGGTCAGATGGCGGCTTTTGAGGTGCACGGCGTCAATCCGATGAAAATGTTGATCCGGGAAAAGGTCGGCATGAAAGCTTCGGTCACAGAGGCGGTGAAGGAAGCTTACGGCTCCCGCAATCTCGCGCCGATGACCAAAATGGGGATTTTTGCGATGCTGAAAGAAAAACTGGCGGCCGCGAAGGATTACCATCCGGAAGAAGATAAGGTTGAACGCGATGAAAAGCTGGCGGCCTTGAAACCGGTCGTCGATAAGCAGATGCCGCTGTTTGTCAGCTGCAACACGCCGGCGGAAATCCGTTCAGTGCTGCGGGCAGTCGCGGATTATGACCTCGATCTTGTGTTCTGCGGCGGCTTCGGCGTCGATGGTTCACTGCAGGAGCTGGCGGAAAAGCGCTGCGGTTTGATCGTTGCCAATCCCGCTAACGGTTTCAACAAATATACGCGCAACACCGATTACGCGGGAATTGCCCAGCTGGCAAAGCAGGGCGCGACCGTGGCGTTCAGCGCGGCGGATAATGGTTTTGGCGGCCGCGAGGATCTGTTGTGGTCGGCATTGGAAATGCAGAAAGCGATTCATGACAGCGAAACCGTGTTGACGATGCTGACCTACAACGCGGCGAAGCTCTTGGGGATCGAACAGCTGACCGGTTCGTTGGAAGAAGGCAAGCGTGCCGATCTCGTCTTGTGGAGCGCCAATCCGATCACCAGCTACAAGGGCGCTGTGGAAATGACGATCGCCAACGGTGAAATTCTGTATCGGAAAGGAGATGTGATGAAATGCTTCTTATAAAAAATGGCAAAGTCCTGACGATGGGTCCGCAGGGCGTTCTGGAACAGGCTGACGTGCTGATCGGCGACGATGGCAAAATCATCGAGGTGGCCGAGAACCTGGAAGCCTCCGGGGCAGAAATTCTGGATGCGAGCGGTAAAATCGTCATGCCGGGGCTGGTCGACGCGCATTCGCATATCGGCGGCTTCGATACGGATACCGGGGCGCAGGACCTCAATGAACTGACCAAGCCGCAGACGCCGGAAATTCAGGCGTATGACGGCATCAATCCGCTTGACCGCTCCTTTATGGAATCCGCAAAGGCCGGAATTACGACCAGCGCGATTACACCGGGCAGCGGCAATGTGATCTGCGGCTTAGCGTGCGCCGTCAAATCAGCGGGGACGTCGCTGGCCAGCCGGACGCTGCGCAATCCGATCGCGCTGAAAGCGGCGATGGGCGTGAACCCGAAGGGCGTTTACGGACCGCGCACAGCGCTGCCGATGTCGCGTTTAGGCGTGGCGGATCTGTTCCGCGATTACTTCCTCAAAGTGAAGGACTACCAGGCGAAAAAAGTCCAGGGTGTGAGCGATCCGGAGAAAATGCCGAAGTTCGATCAGGGGATGGAAAACGGACTGCTGGTTCTGGAAAAGAAAATTCCGCTCAAGGTGCATTGTTATCAGCATGACATGATGTCGTTGCTGCAGCTGGCGGATGAATTTGATTTCGACGTGACGCTGGATCATGCGTTAGGGTCCAGTGATTTCTATGATGAGATCGCTTCGAGCAAGCATGTCCGCGGTGTGATTTACGGTCCGCTGGGTGCACCGCTGTTTGGCGGCGAGGGCTGCAAGGTCGATATCGACTGTCTGGCCGAGCTGGACCGGCGGGGCGTCTGCTGCGCGATCATGACGGACGGCCCGTGCTTTGTTCCGTATATGATCATCACTCAGGCTGGCGAAGCGGTGCGTACCGGTCTGGATGAGCTGCGTGCGCTGGCGATGATTACGATCAACGCCGCCAAGATTATCGGCTGCGACGACCGGGTCGGCTCGTTGGAAACGGGCAAAGACGGCGACGTGCTGATTTTTGACGGTATGCCGGCAGTCGATACCGATGCGCGCAACCGCTGCACGATCATCGACGGCAAGATCGTTTACCAGGCGTAACGAATAAACAAACAAGGCTTGCCCGCTGCGGTAAGCCTTTGCTTGCTTTCATGATGCAGCTGAAAAGACGGCGAGGCAGGCCGGAAAAAGCCGCAAAAAAACACGCCGGCAAGGCGTGCTTCAATGAATGATTTGTGAGATTCAATACCGGGCGGCAATGGCCGAGACCATCAGTGCTTTCAGCTTGACCGGACTGAGGCGGCGGGCTGACTGCGTGCTCATTTCCATCGCGGCGCACAGCTTATCCACACCCTGGACGACCCAGCCTTCCTTCGTCTGCGGACGTTGGCGGGACATCGGCCACATGTGGTTGAGAATACAGTCTTCCATGATCGGATCCACCGCGGTGGATTGCCGGGCCATCGCCAGCGCGACCTGCGGATGCACGACGCTGTGGCGGCCTTCGATCGGCTGTTCGTTGTTCTTCCAGTCATACAGATAAAAGTCGTGCAGCAGCGCGCCGCGGGTGGCGCTGCGGACGTTCAGGTTCAGCCGGCGGCTGATTAAAAATGTATAATAAGCGACGTTGACGCAGTGCTGCAGGCGCGTGGTTTTGCAATGCTGGACATAGTCGCGCAGCTCCTGAACATCGTCGATATGCAGTATATCCTGTACCAATTCCATGAATTCGCTGACCAGCGCTTCTTCGGAATCAGTAAAATTCAACCGGGATCCAATGGGTTTTTCCAATGAAATCACTCCTTTTGAAAAACTACAAGTCCCATCATAACAAGGTTCACACAGAAAAACAAGTTATCCATCATGAATAATTCATGAAAAACCAGGAAAGGAAGGGAGAAATCATGTTTTTAGATACAAAAAAAGCACAGCGGTATCTCGATCGGGCACTGGCGCGGGGCGGAGATTTCGCGGAGCTGTTTGAAGAAGAAAAGTGGACGTGCAGCGCTTCGATGCTCAATGGGAAACTGGAGGGAGCCAACAGCGGATTACGCTGGGGGCTGTCCATTCGGATCTTTGACGGACTGCGCACGGTGTACGGCTATACCAACGAGCAGGAGGAGGAAAAGATCCTCACGGTGATCGATCAGCTGACTGCGGCGATCGGCCGCAAACGTCAGGCGGAATGTCCGGCGATCCAGGAACAAATTATTCAGGATCAGCACGCCCCGGAAATTCCCGTGCAAAGCGTGACGTTAGCCCAGCGCCGGGCTTTGATGCAGCGGGCCAACGACGCGCTGCTGAACTACGATCCGGTGATCAAAAAAGCGATAGTCAATCTGGCTGATGAAGACCAGACCGTCATCATCGCCTCCAGCGACGGCAGGCTGGTACGCGATAACCGCCAGCGGACGCGGCTGCGCATGCAGGCGGTGGCGATGGACGGCGACCGGATGCAGAATTCCGCGAAAGCGCCGGGCGCGCATGCCGGTTATGAATTCTACGATCAGATCGACGTCGAGGCGATGGCGCGGGACGCTGCCCGCACGGCCAAGGTGATGCTGAACGCCGACGAATGCCCGAGCGGAGAAATGACCGTCGTGATCGACAATGGTTTTGGCGGTGTTATCTTCCATGAAGCCTGCGGCCATTCCTTAGAAGCCACCAGCGTTGCTTACGGCAATTCCGTCTTCTGCGGCAAGCTGAGTCAGAAAGTGGCCAGCGAGCTGGTCAACGCCGTGGACGACGGAACGATCCCGCATGCCTGGGGTTCCAACAATATCGACGATGAAGGCCAGGCCACCCGCCGCAATCTGTTGATCGAAAACGGCGTGCTGAAGGGCTATCTAATCGATCCGCTGAACGCCCGGCGGATGGGCATGGAAGCGACCGGCTCCGCACGCCGTCAGGACTACACCTTTGAACCGACGTCGCGGATGACCAATACCTTCTTGTTGAACGGTACGTCGACGTTTGAGGAAATTATCGCCGATACGCCGTTAGGGTTATATGCCAAGCGTTTAGGCGGCGGATCCGTAAATCCGGTCACCGGTGATTTCAACTTCGCCGTCCTAGAAGCCTATATGATCCGCGATGGCAAGCTGGCTGAACCGGTCCGGGGCGCGACCTTGATTGGCAACGGCGCGGAAATTCTGTTCAGAATTGATAAGATCGCGGACAACGGTTCGCGCGAGCAGGGGATGTGCGGCTCCAAGAGCGGTTCAATTCCGACGGATGTCGGCCAGCCGACGATCCGCGTTACGCACATGACGGTCGGCGGCAAAGGAGGAAAATTGAAATGATCGCGGAAACAATTTTAAACTACGCAAAGGAAGCA
Organism: Holdemania filiformis DSM 12042; assembly: GCF_000157995.1. Lineage (GTDB taxonomy): Bacteria > Bacillota_I > Bacilli_A > Erysipelotrichales > Erysipelotrichaceae > Holdemania > Holdemania filiformis. The sequence goes on along the minus strand of NZ_GG657562.1, from coordinate 416,291 downwards.
GGCCTGGAAGAAGCGGAGGTCTATCAGAGCCAGACCCAAACGCTGCACTTTGACATTCTGGACGGACAGCCGCGCCAGTTTGTCGTTTCGGATAAAAGCGGACTTTCACTGCGGGGGACGCGCCAGGGCCGCTGCGCCAGCGCCTACACGGAGAAAACCGATGAGGCGTCATTGCGGACTTTGGCAATTCAATGCCGCCAGCTGGCCGACGCTTTGGAAACAGAAGACACTGTGCTGTTAACGCCGGGACAGACGCCGATGAACGACGACCGCAGCGATGATACGCTCGCCCGCCGAACGGTCAGCGACAAGATCGAATTCATGAAAAAGGTGGAAGCCGCGGCCCTGAAAAAAGATTCGCGGATCCTGCGGGTATCGGCCTGCGGTTATCAGGAAACGACGTCGGTAACGACACTGGCCAATACGCAGGGGTTGGAAGCGACCCGGCGTTCGACACTGGGCCTGATCACGCTGAGCGTCATCGCTTCGAATGGGAAAGAACAGACCAACGGCTTCAGCTGGCGTGCGATCAAGGATCTGGATGAAGACCAAGCGGCTGAATTTGTTGAGGAAGCGGTTCGGGAAGCAGTGAATAAGCTGGATGCCGTGTCGATTCCTTCCGGCAGCTATCGGACAATTCTGCGCTATGATGTTGCGACGGATTTGTTGGCTTCCCTGTGGGCAATGTTCAGCGCTGAACAGATTCAAAAGGATTTGTCCATTCTGAAAGATCGTCAAGGCGAGTCCATTATGAGTCCGCTGATCACCATCGTCGACGAACCGCAGCTGCCGGATGGCTTTTCCAGCTGTGATTTCGATGATGAAGGCGTACCGACCCAGCGCACGGTGATCGTCGAAAACGGTGTGTTCAAAGAAGCTTTATTTGACCGCAAGAGCGCGCTGAAAGGCGGCCGGGCTTCGACGGGCAATGGGTTTAAAAACGGATGCAGCGCTCCGGTTCAGGTTTCGCCGACCAACCTGCTTGTAAAACCGGGCGATTTATCCCTGGATGAAATGATCGCGCAGACCGAGGACGGCGTGCTGATTACTGACTTACAAGGTCTGCATGCGGGACTGAATCCGCTGACAAGCGATTTCTCGCTGCAGGCCAGCGGGTTTAAAATCGAACAGGGCAAGCTGGCCTATCCGATTCATTTGATCACAATTGCCGGAAATTATCTGGAAATGATGAATTCCATCCTGGCTTTAGGCTGTGACGGACGGCAGGACTTAAACAGCGTAAGCTGCGGTTCCCTTCTTGTGGATCAGCTTGCGATATCTGGTGAATAATTATTAAATTAATTATTACATCTACTTAAAACACAGAGAAATCTGTGTTTTAATTTTTACTAAAATGTGCTGGAAAATTTTACCTTTGGCGTATAATTGCGTTTTGTATAGGGTTTTATATAGAATTGAAAAAGGAGGAAAGATCATGACATGCCAAATCTATGGCTACGTACGCGTATCGACAAAGGATCAAAACGAAGACCGGCAGATGATTGCGATGTTGGAGTTCCCGGTTCCCGAGAAAAACATCATCGTCGAAAAGCAGAGCGGAAAAGACTTTAACCGGCCACGTTACCGGCGGCTTATCCGCAAGATGAAAAAAGGCGATCTGCTTGTGATTAAAAGTATCGACCGCCTGGGCCGCAACTATGAAGAAATTATCCAGCAGTGGCGGTATCTGACCAAGGAAAAAGGGATTGATATCGTCGTTCTGGATATGGCGCTGCTGGATACCCGGGAGGGGAAAGACCTGACCGGCACCTTGATCGCCGATCTGGTGCTGCAGCTGCTGAGCTATGTCGCGCAGACCGAGCGTGAGAATATCCGCCAGCGGCAGAAAGAAGGCATCCAGGCGGCAAAGCGCAAAGGCGTTCAGTTCGGAAGACCGAAAATCCCGGTTCCCGATCAATTTACCGAACTTAAGCAGCAGTGGAAAAACAACGAAATTTCATCGCGGCAGGCCGCTTCACAGCTTGGCGTTTCGCACGAAACCTTTCTGCGGTGGTGCAAGCGTCAGGCTTAGTTTTCAGCCTGTCATCTAAAAAAGTAGACTTTTTATTACTGATCATTTCATCCCGAAAACGCCTGTAAATCGGCTGTTTTCGCTTATAAATTTATTATATTCTGAATGTCACAAAAAGTCTGCTTTAGTTGACAAAAAGGAGGACGAACACAATGCCGAAACAAAGTTTACTGGAGCTTTTGGCAAATCAATGCGGATGTCCTTATCTGTCCGATCTGCATACACAGACCTATCGTCCCGTACTCCGAAAGGTTGTTCTCCGGCTTGCGGCAGAGAGCTATAGAGACCAGGAATGGAGCGATAGTTTTACCTATATTTTAGGACGGAAGGCCGAAGCTCAGACGGCAGAGGAAATCAAACGGGAACTGATCCATGCGATCAGTGAAAAGGAATAGAAGATCCGGTTATCCGGATCTTATTGCGTTTTATCGGCACGTTTTAAAGCTAATAAGTCTGAAATCCAAGTTTAATTATGAATAATTCATGAAGTCGCTGACACGCGGCTTTTGCGGCATTCCGGAACATGTTAAAATAAATAAAGAATTACCGATTTGAGGTGAAAGTATGAAAGAAAGGGGTTTTTGGAACCGATACGGCCTGATGCTTTTGGGAATCCTGCTTTATGGAATAGATCTCACATTGATCATTTTCGTTACACAGCGGTTGTATAAGAATATCGTAGAGGTGTCATTTGTTACGGCACTGCTTCCGATAAATTTTGTATTCTGGCTTATGCGCGGTAAAGAGGGCCGGGAAAAAAAACGCGAAGATGAGCTCAATTCCAGGCTATCCCGATGGCTGGTGCCGCCGTTATTCTTTGCCATGGCGCTTTATATAGGGGTCGAGATGCCCTATATGTTAGAATCGGGTTATAGTCTTGCCATGGGTGCAGGCATTTTGTTGTATCATGCTTGTTTACGCAAACGGATTCCAGGCTGGGGACAGCGAATCTCTGAAATATATGTCTGCATTTTGGTTTTAGAATTCTTTCTTCTTCTCTCATTTCCGTGGATCACGGGTTTAAGAACTGTAAATCAAGCGGAAGCGATCTTAACGCGGCAAGGCGATGAGGAGATCCACTATACGATCAACATTTCTCCATCTGAGCTAAAATGGATCTTTAAAGACGACGTACCCGAGTTGACGCGCAGTGAAAAAAAGACCGGATTTTATGTATTTTCAGCTGTGGATCAAGGAGAAGCGATCGGCGTGGTTGTCAGTCCAGCCAGCGGCCGGATTATAGTCCATACGTCTGTTTCTGAAAACGCAGCTTTGAATTCCATCATCTCTCATTAAGTGATGTCAGGGTATCTGTTGAAAAGGAGGCAGGTTGCAATGCGAGAAAAAACGAGCTTTTGGCAAAGATATGGTTTGATGATCCTGACGATTATCCTTTATGGACTCGATTTAGGGGTGATTCTGTTTGTCAGTCAGCGGTTGTATAAGAATATCGTAGAGGTGACAACGTTTGCAGCGTTGCCGCCGACGTTCTTTGTTCTGTGGCTGCTGCGGGGAAAGGCTGGAAAAGAAAAAGAACGTCAGGACTGGCTGAAAACCGGAGTGTTTTCATGGGTTATGACGATCATTTTATTCATCGCTGGACTAAGCGTCTGGCTGGCCATGCCCTATTCTTTGGCATGGAGTTACGCGCTTATGATGGCTTTGGGTTATTTCCTCTACCATAGCTGTCTGCGCAAATGGATTCCAGGCTGGGGCCAGCGGATTTCAGAACTTTTTGTCTGTATTTTCACTTTGGAACTGGCCGCTGTGCTTTTATTTCCGATCATTACGGGAATGAAAACCGTAAATCAGGCGGAAGCGATCTTAACGCGGCAAGGCTATGAGGAGATTCACTATGCGGTCAACACTTCTCCTTCCGGACTGGAACTGATTTTTAAAGACGACGCACCTGAACTGACGCGCAGTGAAAAGAAAACCGGATTTTATGTATTTTCAGCTGCGGATCAGGGAAAAGAAATCGGCGTGGTGATCAGTCCGGCCAGCGGCCGGATTGTCAGGCAGGCATCGTTATCCGACAATTTGGTATTGGATCTGATGATTCATCGGTAAGGAGGACGACATGGATATGCTTAAAACAATAGGAAAACGAATGAAACCGATTTTTGTGTTCGTGCTTTTGGAAGCCCTGCTGGCCGGCATTTTGATCGGCTGTCAGACGCAGGGTCTGGATCTGGATGGAGATCTGCGGTTGATTCTTAGTTACTGCTTTATTTTATTTGTCGCTTTGTTTCAATGCCTGGATCGTTCCGGTATGGAAACGGATCCGAAGAAATGGAGACGTGGCATTTTGGCTTTTATCGCCGTGCTGGTCTTCGGGCTGTTGTATGACCTGCGCTGGATAGACAATTGGAATTCGGTGAGGAACTTGCTTTCTACGGTAGGCACGGTAAGTACGCTGATTCTCCTTCTGATTCGTTTTATCTGTAAGCGGAAACTTTCCGTTGTCACAGGCACGATGCTGCTGATGGCCAGCGAGGGGATCACCGCTCTGCTTCTGACCTTCCTGTAACCGGAAGGTTTTTTAAGCAAATTAACTTTATTTTATTACCAGTCATGATATAATGGATTCGCATTTCAGGTGCAGGAAACTGCTTAATCGGGAACAGAGTGAATTTCTCTGACTGCCCCAGCAACCGTGAAGCGGACAAACTTCCAACAGCCACTGTATATCGATATGGGAAGGCGGAAGGGCGGATGAAGCGAAGTCGGTAGACCGGCCTGAATGAAAGAAGTCTTGTCTTCTGGGTGAAGGATTAAAGGCTAGGCTGTGATTAGCTCTGTTTTAATCATGGAATAGTCAAACTCACTCATTCTGAATTCAGGAATGAGTTTTTATTTGGAAAGGGGGATTGGGAATGGATCAACGCTGTTGCGCTTATTCGTTTCTGAAAGAAACTTCGCGGCAATGTGATTATGAGGTTGCCAGCGATGAACTGGCGTCG
>NZ_GG657562.1:388421-411117 GCF_000157995.1 Holdemania filiformis DSM 12042 | reverse complement strand
TTGCCAGCGATGAACTGGCGTCGCTGATCGCCCAGGCGGTACACTCGGTCAAGCATCAGCCGGAACTGCTGAAGCTGTGCGAACTGGTCTATCATGCCAATGGTTCAATCCGGGGACGCCTGGCGATCCGGGACGAGGACTTTGAATGGCTCGATCAGCTGTATGTTCGTCTGATGCAGGAAAACGGTCCGCTCCGGCAATTTGTGCTGCCGGCCGGCTGCGAAGGGGCCTGCGCGCTGCATGTGCTGCGCAGCCGGTGCAAGGCGGTGCTGCGGATCGCGTACGCCATCGACCGGGAAGAAAAACCGGTACCGGCGATTCTGCTGGATTTCTGGAATCTGTTATCCAATGTTTTCTTCCAGATGGCGCTGAAGGAAAACCGGTTGGAAGGCGTGAGCGAGATTCCGTTTGTTTCCCGCAGCTACAATGTCGGTTAAACAAATCGCGCGGATCGCGATCATGGCGGCGATGATGGCTGTGGTGTTCACGATGTTTTCGCAGGTGCTGTATCTGGAAGCGATCACGCTGACGATCGCGGTGCTGGCGCTGACGTTTGAGCGGCGCGAGGTCTTCTATGGCGCGCTGGTATTTACGCTGGTGAACATGTTGCTGCAGGGCGTTTCCATCTGGACTTTCGCTTACTGCCTGATCTATCCTGTCTATGCACTTCTGTTCGGCAGCTTGAAGCCGTTGCTGCGGCGGCATCGATGGGCGGCGGTTGCGCTTGTCGGTCTGTGCTCGTTTGCGACGGGGCAGCTGCTCGATCTGCCGTTTATTCTGTTTTCGCCGAAAGTAACGCTGATTTACATTGTTCTGGGTTTAAAAACGTCGGTCATTCAGGGATTAGTGAGTGCGCTGGAAGCGCTGTTTCTGCTTGATCCGCTGCTTGACCGGCTGGAAAAGATGGAGAGGTAATGAATAATGAAAAAGAAATGGATTGCCGCGGCCGCGATTTTGGCCGCAATTCTGGTCTGTGTGCTGGGCTTCAACGCGTTAAAACCGAGACGGTGGCCGGCGCAAAAACAATCAACGTCACGGTCGTCAATGAAATCGACGGCACGGAACTGTTTTCCGGAGCGATCAAAACCGATGCGGAAACCTTAGGCGGAATGCTGGAAGGGGCGCCGGAATTGAAAGCGAAAATGGAAACAAGCACGTACGGCCGGCTTTTAACTGCGCTGCTGGACGTAGAACAGGGCGATATGGCAACCGGACCGTGGTGGCTGTACGAATCGGAGAATAACGAAGCGTGCAAGACGGCGGGATTCTGTCCGGCCGTCGACGAAACCCCGATTCAGGATCAGGATCAATTTACATTTAAATATACGGACAGCTATTAAAACCGCGGAAGCCAGACTTCGTTTTTCAGAGCGGAATAAACCGCGCGCAGCCGGATATCCAGTTTGAATTTGTTGGATTTTCCAGAAGCATCCGGCTTTGATCTGCGGAAAAATATGGTATAATGAAAACCATTCGGGCTGAAGAAACGAAGGTCAAAATCAACTGGAAATATTACAAACCAAGAAGCAACGCCGAAACAGGAATGAGAAACAAGGTGCGTCAGGACGGGATGTCTTCGCCGGCCTTGTTTTTCTTCCCCATCAATAAGCAGGAGGAATGGAAAATGGAAATTGAAGTCATAAAACGCGACGGCCGGACGGTCCGCTTTCACAAGGAAAAAATTCAGAATGTCATTGAAAAAGGGTTTGCCAACGTTGGCACACATTGCAGCGAGGAGAACGTCAGAAAAGTCCTGAACCGGGCTTTGAATCAGATTGAGGCTGCCAATCTGCCGCAGATTGAAATCGAGAAGATTCAGGATCAGGTTGAGGAAGCTTTTGTCGAGGAAGGCTTTATTGAAGAATACAAAGCGTTTAAGAACTACCGTCAGAAGCGCGCGGTGGCCCGGGATTGTTTCTCATCCCGCCAGCACCGGCTGATGAAAACGCTGGAAAACTTCGGGATCAAGGACTCGAAGGAAGTCAATGAAAAGCGGGAGAACGCCAACATCAACGGCGACAGCGCAATGGGCATGATGCTGCAGTACGGCAGCACGCTGACCAAGGCCTATACGACCTCCTATTGTCTGGATCCGAAGGTGGCGGCCGCACATGAAAATGGCGATATCCACATTCATGACATGGATTTCTATCCGATGGGCACGACAACCTGTCTGCAGATTCCGCTGGATAAGCTGTTTCAGGGCGGCTTTAATACCGGCCACGGGTTTCTGCGCGAGCCGAAGGACATCGCTTCCTACGCGGCGCTGGCGGCGATTGCGATCCAGTCCAATCAGAATGATCAGCATGGCGGTCAGTCGATTCCGCTGTTTGATTACTATCTGGCTCCGGGCGTCATGCATACCTTTAAGAAAAACTACCGTCAGGCGTTAACCGATTATGTCGATTATACCCAGGCGCTGGACTTGGAAACGCTGAATTTGGCGCTGGCCCAGATCGACAGCCTGAGTGATTTGCGAGCTGTGGAGCTGACCGGCGATCAGCTGCCGTTAGTTTATGAAAAAGCGCTGGCGAAAACGGAACGCGCGACGTATCAGGCGATGGAAGGCCTGATCCACAATTTGAATACAATGCATTCCCGGGCTGGCGCACAGGTTCCGTTCAGTTCGATCAACTTCGGAACGGATACGAGCGAAGCGGGCAGAATGGTTTCCCGGCAGCTGCTGCTGGCCATGGAGAGCGGCCTGGGCAATCACGAAACACCGATTTTCCCGATCCTGATCTTCAAGATTAAGGAAGGCGTCAACTACAATCCGGGGGATCCGAACTATGATCTGTTCCAGCTTTCCTGCCGCGTTTCCGCCAAGCGGATGTTCCCGAACTTCGCGTTCATCGACGCGCCGTTCAATAAGCAATACTACAAGGAAGGCCGGCCGGAAACGGAAATCGCCTACATGGGCTGCCGGACACGCGTAATCGGCAACGAGATCGATCCGGAAAATGAAGTCGTCGTCGGCCGCGGCAACCTCAGCTTCACCTCGATCAACCTGCCGCGTCTGGGCTTGAAGCATGGCGAGGTCTTGCAAGGACAGTGCGATCTGGAGGGCTTCTACCAGGAACTGGACGAAAAGATGGATCTGGTAAAGGATCAGCTGTTGGAACGATACCGTGTTCAGTGTGCCCGCCGGGTCAAGAATTTCCCGTTCTTGATGGCGCAGGGCAACTGGCTAAATTCAGATCAGCTGGATATTGAAGATACGCTGGAATCAGTGCTGAAGCATGGCACTTTGACAATCGGCTTCATCGGTCTGGCGGAATGTCTGAAAGCTTTGATCGGCAAGCATCATGGCGAAAGCGAGGACGCTCAGCAGCTGGGACTGACGATCGTCACCCGGATGCGCAAGCGCTGTGATCACTATACGAAGCAATACGGCTTGAATTTCTCTCTGATCGCGACCCCGGCGGAAGGTCTGTCGGGCCGGTTCATCAAAATGGATCAGGAAGAATACGGTAAGATCGAAGGGGTGACGGATAAGGAATACTACACGAACTCATTCCATGTCCCGGTTTATTATCCGACCGATTTCTACCACAAGCTGTCGGTGGAAGCACCGTATCACGCTTTGACCAATGGCGGTCATATTTCCTATGTGGAGATGGACGGCGATCCGTCGACCAACCTGGCGGCGTTTGAGAAGGTCGTCCGGATGATGAAGGAGCTGGGAATCGGCTACGGGGCGATCAACCACCCGATCGACCGTGATCCGGTCTGCGGCTTTAACGGAATTATCAACGACGAATGTCCGTGCTGCGGAAGAACGGAGGATGGCGTGCCGTTTGAGCGGATCCGCCGGATCACCGGATATCTGGTCGGGACGCTGGACCGGTTCAACGACGCGAAGCGGGCGGAAGTCCGCGACCGTGTAAAGCATGGCTGAGCTGCGCTTATCCGCACCGGTGCAGTTTGACAGTATCGTCGACGGCGAGGGCCTGCGGGCGGTTGTCTGGACACAGGGCTGTCCGCATGGCTGCCCGGGCTGTCACAATCCCCAGACGCACGCGTTTGACGGAGGAACAAGCGTCGCTTCCGAGAGTATTCTAGAACAGCTGAAGGCTCATTTCTATCTGGACGGCGTGACGTTTTCCGGAGGCGAGCCAATGGCACAGGCCGCGGCTTGCGGCGAATTGGCGTGGGCTGTGCATCAGCTGGGAATGAATGTGTGGTGCTATACCGGTTATACCTGGGAAGCGTTGATGGAAGCGCAGGATCCAGATCAGAGAATGTTTTTAGAACAGATCGACGTCTTGATCGACGGGCCGTTTCTGCTTGCGCAGAAATCCCTGAATTTGCGATTCCGGGGATCGGCGAATCAGCGGCTGATCGACGTGCAGGCCAGCTTAAAAGCGCAGCACGTTGTTTTAGCTGAGAAAAACTGAAATGAAAAGCGAAGACTAAAGAAGAAAGCGGGAGCGGATTTTAAACATCGCCCCGCTTTTGTCAATGCGGGAGTTGCATCCCTTGTCAGTTTGTGTATAATTACGGATGGATAACGGTCGGGAGGATGAACATGCGGGATAAGATCCGGTTTGACGCTTATAAAGAATTAAAGATCGTCAATATTGAAAGTCTGTTTTTTGCTTTTCTGCTTGGGTTTACGCTCATTGATAACGGTCTGTCGCCGATCGCGGGCGTAGCGGCCGGCCTGGTTTCGGTGCTGGTCATTAAATTTCTGTTCCGATTTAAAATCGGATATTTTCTGGTATCCACGGTATTCAGCGGATTCTGGGCGATAGCGTTCAGCTCAGGCTGGCTGCGGGATGGGAACTGGCTGGTCGGCGGCGGTCTGGCGCTGGGCATTTTTGCGGCGTGTCTGTACGGGCATCAATTAAATTATGAGGAAGAAAAAAACCGCGAGGACGACTAAGAACAAGTCGGTGCTTCACGGTGAAAAGATCCCTGCGGACAAGGCTGCCGCAGGTTTTTTTGTGGAAAGTTTCAGCGGACTATGGGGAAAGGTGAAAGGGTATTTCAGGTTAGTCCAGCGCTTTGCCGAGCATTTTTGATCAGATCGCCGAACAGCGCGCCATCGATTTGAAAGGTTTCTTTCTTCCTTGAAGAAATACTCCTTTAGGTTTCATCCTATTGAAACTAAAGATTAAAATATAGGCAATAATGAAATATTATCTAGGGAATATACCGGAGAAATGTCAAGAATTATGTCCCGCTGGTTTTCAGTCGGGAGTTATGATATAGTTACAATGTATAAACAAATTGTGGAAATCCGAGTTGAACCTTGCGGTCAAACTTGGTTTTACAGGGCAGTCCGCGGCGCATATTCCGCGGGAAAACGGAGGAACTTATGAAAGAAATGCCGAAGTATAAAATTATTGAAAATTACATCATTGACCGGATTCAGTCCGGCGATTTAAAGCCGGGGGATCAGATCGAAACTGAAAAACAGCTGAGCGAAAAGTTTGATATCGGCCGGCTGACCGTCAACAAAGCGCTGATTAACCTGGCTCAGGAGGGCTATATCGAACGCACGGCCGGCAAGGGGTCGTTCGTGCTGCCGCGGATGGTGACCAAAAGCATCAGTCAGGGCGGCAGCTTTACCGACGATATGGCATCGGTCGGCATGAAAGCCGGCTCACAGCTGATCGAATACAAGGTTTATAAAGCAACGGACGTCCCGGAGGTCGCGGAATATCTGGAACTGGCGGACGATGAACTGATCCATTACTTCGTGCGGCTGCGGACCGGGGATGGGGAACCGATCGCTTTGAGCTATACTTACATTTCCGCCAAGATCGTCCCGGCGATCAACGTCAAGGCCCTGGAAGGCTCGTTAACGGAATATCTCCATTCCGTCGGTGTTTACCGGGGCGGCGCGCTGCATAAGATGTCGGCGCATCTGCCCAGCGAGTCGCAGAAAAAGCTGCTCGGCGTCGGTAATGTCGCGTTGCTTTTAAACGAGCATATCACCTATGACGAACAGCGGCATCCGTACGAATACATCAAAACCTACTACATCAGCAGCCAATATGCCTATACCTTTAGGACGGGGTTTCTGGCAGAGCGTTAAAAAAGTAGTAAAACTGTTCGTTCTCCTCTTGAGATCTTTTTAAAATGGTATATAATGAAATTGTAAATGTATATATAAATACAGATACACATTATTCCTCAGAAAACTTGCTGGTCACAATGTTTGCGCTGGAAAATCTCAAGGAGGACAAGAGAATGAAAAAATGGATGTACGACTGCGTGCTGGAAACTCCGGCGACCGCTGAAGCAATGTTCAAAAACAAGGACGCCCTGGTCGGCAAGCTTGTCGATCTGTTTCTGGCGAAGGACTACAAGAAGATCGTCATGGTCGCTTCCGGTTCTTCCTACAACATCGCCAACTGCTCGAAGTATGCGATCCAGAACTATCTGGGCGTCAAGGTTGATCTGATTAACTCCGTCACCTATGCCAAATATGATTATAAGTTCCATGAAAACGCGCTGGTCATCTGTATGTCGCAGAGTGGCAAGAGCACCAATACGATTGAAGCCGTCGTCAAGGCGAAGGAATGCGGCAACGACGTTGTCGCGATCTCCATGGTTCCGGACAGCCCGATCACGCGGTATTGCGACACCGTATTGGAATACGGTTCCTATGGCCCGGGCGACGATGTATTTGTCTGCCGCGGCGTTCCGACATCAACGCTTTACTTCATTCTGTTTGCGCTGGAAGCCGGCGTAAAGAAGGGCGCGTATCCGAAGGACAGCTATAAAAAACGCATGAAGGAAATCGAAATGATCATCCATGAAATGCCGCGGATCCGTGAAGCGATCGACCAGTGGTACAATGCGAACAAGGAAGAACTGTGGTCGATGAAACGCGCGATGACCGTTGGGATCGGTCCGAGCTTCGGCCCGGCGATCGAAGGCGCGCTGAAAATGGAAGAAACGATCGGTATTCCATCCAACGTCTATGAAACGGAAGAATTCCTGCATGGCCCGGTTTATGAAATTAAAAAGGACAACGCCGTTTTCCTGCTGGACATGGACGATACGATGCATGACCGCGTGATGATGATTTACGAAGGACTGCATCAGCTGACCGACCGTGTTTATCTGATTACCCGTCATCCGGGCAACAGCGATAAGCGCGTTATGACGATTGACGTCGACGCCTGCAGCCTGCTTCTGCCGATGTTGTTTGTCATGCCATTCCAGATTTTATCCAGCCGGATCTGTGACGATTGCCGGATCAACGCGATCACCGTGTATAACTACCGCTTTTCCCAGGCGATCAAAACTAAGGCTAACTAACGCCGGAAGACATCCTTCCCTTTCTTTTCAGAAGCCGCAGCCCGGCTTCTTTTTTTCGTTTCTAAGCCGGGATAACTCAATAAATGTTTTGAAGTTCGATTGATATAAAAAATAACGCTTGCCAAAATATGGAAGTTGATGATAGAATCATTTCTGTTTGAAATTCAAAATATTTGGAGGAGCTATGAAAAAGACATTGAAAAGAGTGATGATCGGCCTGCTTGCGGCAGTGGTTCTGCTTGCGGCCGGTTTGGGATGGATGTTCAGAAAAGAGATTCAGACATTGAATTCGATTCAGAAGGTAGATGATTACGGGATGTACCAGATCGAGTACAGCGCGGATTACGGATTGGATCAGCTGGTGGCATCCGGCGGCGCGTCCAGCGATTCCGAGCTGGTTTCTTATGTGGCTGGGAATTTATTGAAGGGCCTGCCGCTGAAATTCAACATCCCGGATTTCGGATGCAGTACGTTCCAGGCGCAGAATGAGGAAGGGGATTGGCTGTTTGGCCGGAATTACGATCTGAACTATGTTCCGAGCATGATCGTCAAATCCAATCCGGATCACGGCTACGCTTCCATCGCGGTCGCGAATATTTCGGTGCTGGGCTACAACGAGGAAAAGCAGCCGGACAGCTTCCTGTCGTCGATCATGAGTCTGGCCGCGCCGTATGTCATGATGGACGGCTTGAACGAGATGGGCTTTTCGATCGGCGTGCTGCTGATCCGCGGCATGGAGCCGACTAACCAGGAAACGGACAAGCTGGACTTGACGACGACTTCCGCGATGCGCTGGCTGCTGGACAAAGCGGCGACGGTGGAGGAAGCGGTCGGAATGCTGGAAAACATGGATATGCACGCTTCGGCCAACGCTTCCTATCACTTTCAGATGGCCGACGCCCAGGGTGACAGCGCGGTGATCGAGTATGTGGATAACCAGCTTCGCGTCATCCGGAAGGAAGACGGCGAGTTTCAGATGCTGACAAACTTTCTGATCAGCGAGGATGTTTACGGCTTTGGCAAGGGACAGGACCGATATACAATCCTGGCGGACACGCTGCAGGAAAACAACGGTATTTTATCGGAAAAGAATGCGATGTCTTTATTGGAAGCGGTCAGTCAGAATAAGGTGAACGAGGAGACCGGCACGCTGACGGCGACCCAGTGGTCCGTCGTTTACAACAACACGCAAAAGACTGCGAAGATCGTGGCCGGCGGCCAGTTCGGCCATGTGATTGAGGTTTCGCTCGGACAATAACAACGAACGATTCTCCGCAGCGGCAGTGATGAAAATCACTGTTTTTTTTGTTTAGGCAAACCGGGAAAGCGATTTTCCTGACGCAAAAAGCACACTTATTTTGACTGTTCATCAATCCAGGGGATTCCCTTAAAATCATGCGGATTTCTTCTTTAACTTGATTATAGAACCTGTAAAAACAGTTTGTCAATAAAAGTGTACTTAATGTTACAATGTGATTTGATCGCATTGTATATTTCAATATCAGATAATATCTATGTAAATAATATATAAATTTATAGAAATTATAATAAATATATAGACAATAGATTGTCATTGTGCTATATTAAGTTTACAAAAATGATAGCGCTTACCAGGAGGGATGGATGATGAAACATATCGTTTTACTGACTCACGGCCATTTGTGCGAAGGCTTCGCTTCTGCACTGCAGGTCATTTCCGGCTCAGACAATCCGCTGACGCTGCTCTGCATGGAAGCACAGGACTCACCAGATACGATGCACAGCCGGGTTCATCAGGTTCTTGAGCGCTTTCCGGCGGCGGATCCGGTCATTCTGATGACGGATATCCCCGTTGGCAGCACGACGCAGATCGCGATTCCGTTTCTGGAAGACTACGCCAACCTCTATATCGTGACCGGCTTGAATTTGGGCCTGCTGCTGGAGGTGGCGCTGAATCCGATGGAAGACGATGTCAGCACGATCCTGCGGGAAGCGGTTGAAGCCAGTCGCCAAACATTACTGTTCATCAATGACCAGCTGGACAGCGATGAGGAATAAAAAAGAAAGGGAGATGTTTCCATGATTAAACTTCTCAGAATTGATGATCGTTTGATCCACGGGCAGGTCGCTGTCTATTGGGTCAATGCGACCGGCGCGGACACGATTGTCATCGCCAACGACAAGCACGCTACCAACGCCATGCTCAAGATGTCCTTAACCGTCGGGAAGCCGGCCGGCTCCAAAATGGAGGTGCTGACCGTAGCCAAAGCGGTGGACTATCTCAACAACGCCGCCAATGCCAAGCGTAAAATCTTATTGATCTGCGGCAGCTGCGAAGACGCGGAAACGCTGTGCGCCGGGGCGGCGGAAATTAAGGAAGTCGATTTAGGGGGGATCCGGTTCGCAGAGGGACGCACCTCGATTTCCAATCAGGTCTTCTTAGTCGAGGATGATCTGCGGCATCTGGATGCGATCGCCGGGCAAGGCCGGACGGTTTACATTCAGGAAGCTCCGTCCAAACCGAAGATCCCGCTGTCTGAAATCCATTCCATATTTGAAAAAAATAAAAAGTAAAAACACTCGGAAAGGGGAAAAATTATGTTTTTAATCCAGTGTATCCTGGTATCCATGGTGCATGTCCTGAGTATTCTCGACGGCCGGATTCTGGGTCAGAATTTATTGAACACACCGATCGTGGAAGCCACGTTAGTCGGTCTGATCTGCGGCGACGTCCAGACGGGTTTAGTCATGGGCGCAACCTTACAGTTGATCTTCATGGGGTTTGTCGGTATCGGCGTCACCTCGCTGCCCAACTCCTCCGCCGGCACGATTCTGGCGGTGGCCTTCGCGATCATGTCGCATCTTTCGGCGGATTCCGCGATTGCGCTGTCCATGCCGATCGCGCTGTTATTCCAGCCCTGCGGCATCATTCCGCGGATCATCAACAACATCTGGAATCCAAAGTGCGACGCGGCGGCGGAGCGCGGCGACTTCAAGGCAATTGAACGGTATTACTGGCTGGGCGTCGTCGTCTTTGCCATCGTCTACTTTGTTCCGATGTTCTTAGCGCTGTACTTCGGCTCCGGCACGGTGGAAACGATTATCAACTTCATCCCGGAAGTCGTGATGAACGGACTGACCAAGGCTTCCAGCGTGCTGCCGGCCTTAGGTATCGCTTTATTGATGAACTACATCATGGATAAGGATGCGACGCCGTTTATTTTCCTGGGCTTCATCTTAGCCGCGTTCCTGGGCGTCAGCTCCCTGGGCGTCGCGGGCTTGGGCGCCGTGATCGCTGTGGTTTATTATAATATGGTTCAGAGAAAGGCTAACGAGTAAAGGGGGAAGCCACGATGACAACTGGAAAAATGGAAAAGAAAGAATTCATGAGCGGTTTCTGGCGTTCCTGCTGCCTGCAGGGCTGCTTCAACTATGAACGTCAGCAGGGTTTGGGCTTCGGCTACGCGATGATTCCGCATCTGCGCCGGATTTACAAGGATGATCCGGAAGGCTTTAAGGAAGCGATGAAACGGCACCTGGTTTTCTACAACATCACGCCGCAGTGCACGACGTTCGTTCAGGGCATCGCCGTCGCGATGGAAGAAGAGGCGGCCTCCAATCCGGACTTCGACGCCTCTTCGATCAACGCTATCAAGACCGCGCTGATGGGACCGCTTTCCGGCATCGGCGATTCGATTTTCTGGGGTACGCTCAGAACGATCGGCCTGGGCGTCGGGATTTCCTTCTGCATGCAGGGCAACATCCTCGGTCCGATTTTGTTCCTTCTGATTCACAACATTCCGCATTGGTTTGTACGGTATAAAGGTCTGCAGGTCGGCTATGAGCAGGGCTTGTCATTTATGGAAAATGCAACGGAAGGCGGCATGCTGGAAACCTTCTCGATGGCGGCGAAAATGCTGGGCGCTACGGTTGTCGGCTGCATGATCGCGACGATGATCAACTTTACCACGACGATTACGTTGAACATGGGCAACCATCAGACCTTGGCGATCCAGTCGATCTTTGATGAAATCGCCCCGAAGCTGCTGCCGTTATTGCTGGCCTTCGGCTGCTTCGCGCTGATCCGCAAGGGTAAGAAGACCACGACCGTCATGCTGCTGTTGTTCTTGCTGGGCTTCGTGCTGGCCTTCCTGGAAGGGCTGCCGATGTTCGCGCCGATGGTTTAAGAAAGAAGCTTGACGCGAAGTCCGCGGTTAGGACACTGCGGGGTAAAAATAAAGGAAAAAGGCTCCTTGTCGGACTTGCCGCAGGAGCCTTTCGTTTAGAAAAGAGGGAAAGTCATGATTGATTTACGCAGCGATACCGTCACTCAGCCTTCGCTGGCGATGCGCCGGGCAATGGCGGAAGCGGTCGTCGGGGATGATGTGTACAGGGATGATCCAACGGTCCGGAAGCTGGAACAGCGGGCTGCCGCGCTGATGGGGAAGGAAGCCGGTCTGTTTGTCAGCAGCGGCACTCTGGGCAACCTGCTGGCCCTCATGAGTCAGACGGAACGGGGCGATGAAATCATTGCCGGACGGCACAGTCACATCGTTACGCATGAAGTCGGCGGAGCGGTGCAGATCGCTCAGGTGATGGTGCATCCAATCGATCATCCGCAGGACTGGATTGAAGCGGACGCAATACGCAATGCCGTACACAGCGAAGATATCCATGAGCCGCGAACGCGGCTAGTCTGTCTGGAAAACGCGCTGTCAAACGGCGGAGTTGTACCGCTGCCGGTCTTGCGTTCTGCCTATGATGCCGCGAAAGCGCTGGGATTGCGCGTTCATTTGGACGGTGCGCGGATTCTGAACGCCGCCTTAGCCAGCGGCTGCTCTGTTCAAAATATTGCGGACTGCGCGGATACAGTAACGTTCTGCCTGTCCAAAGGACTGGCAGCGCCGGTCGGTTCCGTTTTAACCGGGGATCAGGCTTTCATTGAAAGAGCGCGGCGCAACCGCAAACTGCTGGGCGGCGGGCTGCGGCAGGCTGGAATTCTGGCTGCGGCCGGACTGGTGGCCTTGGATTCGATGACACAGCGATTGGCGGAGGATCATGCCCACGCAAAGCTGTTGGGGAGCTTGCTGGCTGCGATCGACGGGATTTCCGTGGAAACCGAGCGGATTCAGATCAATATGGTGTTCTTTAAAGTCGATCGTGAAAAGCGGACTCCGGAGGATTTTCTGAACCAATTGAAAGAAAAAGGAATTTTAACGAATCCGGATGATCACGGACTGTTCCGCTTTGTCACACATTATGGTATCATGGAAAGCGACGTCCGGGCTGCGGCGCAGGCAGTCCGGGAAATCATGGAGGGATAGAATGACGAAGTTAAAAGCAGTGATGTTTGACATGGACGGGGTCTTGATCGACAGCGAGCGGCTGAGCTTGTCTATGTGGGAAAAGGTGAACGAAGCACGGGGGCACGTCTTCGACGTTTCTGTCATGACGAACATGATGGGCGGTTCGCAGCAGGAGAACTTTGAACGATTCGGGCATCTGCTTCCGCCGATGGAAGTGTACGAAGCGATGTGGCAGGAGAAGAAACAGATGACGGATGCCTGGATTGAGGCCAACGGCATGCCGCTGCGGCCGGGAGTAAAGGAAATTCTGGCGTCGTTAAAAGAAAATGGGGTACGGCGGCTGATCGTTTCCTCGACGCCGCGCGAATACGCGTTGTATTTACTGGAAAAAGCAGGGCTGAGCGGATGTTACGACAACGGGATTTTCGGCGACGAAGCCGGCCGGCGCAAGCCGCATCCGGATCTCTATAACAAGATGATGGAGATGGAAGGTTTGCGGCCGGAGGAATGCATTATCGTGGAAGACTCCGCCAACGGTGTCAAGGCAGGCTATGCCGCAGGTGTGCGGGTATTTGCGATTCCTGATACTGCTTGTCTGGAACAATTCCGCGATCACGAAGCCTACGCGATCGTCGATTCCATGGACGACGTGCGGCGCTGGGCACTGGAACAGACAGCCGCATAATCGCGGAGGATTTTCAAACAGACAATCTGATCTGTTAAAATCAAACAAAAAGAAAAAGACGGCGATCTTAATGAACCCGGATTCTCTGGATAATCCATTCAGAGCGGTTCACTTTGATTCCGTCTTTTTTAATATTCATTTTCTGGTTTTCTTTGGACTTAACGGATCTGGATCAGTCTTGCCTCATAAGGCCGCAATAGCTGCGGTTGGGGATCGGTGTAGGAATCCATCAGAATCCGGCCTTCCGTTTTGAGGTCAAAGCGGGCTGGGGAACCGCTGAGGTTGATCAGAATCAAAAATTCTGCCTGTTCGTCAGACCGTTGATAAGCGAGAATTTGTTTGTGATGAACCAAAACCGGTGTCATCGCTCCCGTATTGAATGCCGAATACGCTTTGCGCAGGGCAATCGCCTGTTTGTACCAGTGGTTGATGCTTGTTTCAGAAACCAGATCTGACTTTAGATTGATCTGCTTATAATTCGGATTCACCTTGATCCAGGGCTGATGATCGCTGAAACCGGCATAGTCGCTGTCGTCCCACTGCACCGGCGTGCGGGCGTGATCGCGGGTCATGCGCTGCACGACCTTTTTGGCGATGAATTTCGGCAGATGCATCATCGTCTGCAAGGTGCCGTAAATGTTGATCGCTTCATAATCCCGCCATTCGTCCTGTTCCAGATGACAGTTGGTCATGCCGATCTCCTCTCCCTGATATACAAGCGGTGTTCCTCGTAACGTCAGGTTCATCAAGGCGAACGCTTTCGCGCTTTCGACGCGGTATTGCCTGTCGTTGCCGAAACGGGAGATCGAGCGGGGCTGGTCATGATTGTTCATGTAGTTGGCAACCCAGTAATTTCGTTTCTGGCTGTCGGTCTGCCAACGGAAAATAATCGACTTGAAGCCGGGAATCGTCCAATGATACAGCTTGCGGAAATCATATTTGCCTAACGGTCCGCAGTCCTGCAGATGCAGATCAAACATGATCATCATGTTAAGCTCGCCGCGTTGTTCACCGGCATACAGCGCGCACGCATCGTTGTCCGCCATCATGCCTTCGCCGATTGTGATGAAATCATAGTCGTCTGCCAGCTTCCCGATCAGCTCCTGGATGTAGGCATGGGATTGCGGCAGATTGGTCATGAACTCTTTGGCAAACTGATAGCCCTTCTTTTCCGGATGCCAGCTCGGCAGTCCCGGCTGTTTGGCAATCGTGTTGATGACGTCCATGCGGAAGCCGCTGACGCCTTTGTCCAGCCAGAACCGCATGACGTTGGCAATTTCTTCGCGGACCCGCGGATTCTCCCAGTTGAGATCGCACTGGTGCGGCGTGAAGGTAGTCAGATACCAGCTGCGCGGTTTCAGCGGATCCTTTGTCCATGCGCTGCCGCCGAACATGCTGATCCAGTTGTTCGGTTCCTTGTCGTTAATGCCTTCGCGGAAGTAGTAACAATCCCGGTATGGACTGTTCGGATCGTTTAAACAGGCCTGAAACCAGGGATGCTGATCACTGGTATGATTCGCGACCAGATCCATCACAATGCCCATGCCGCGTTTCTTACATTCCGTCAACAGCGCGTCGAAATCCGCCATCGTTCCGAAATCCGGATGGATGTTGTAATAATCGCTGATGTCATAACCGTAATCGGTATTGGGGGAACAATATACCGGCGAGAGCCAGATCAGATCCACGCCCAGATCCTGCAGATGATCCAGCCGGCGCAGAATGCCCTTGAGATCGCCGATTCCATCATGATTGGAATCCTGGAACGAGCGCGGCCAGATCTGATAAATAATTTTATTTTTGTAGTCCATCATATCACCCCTGTCATTGTATCACAATGACAGGGTAAAAGCTTTGGATTTCCGTAATCGTGAACATTCACATTCTAGCCGGTACAGAAGGCGTAACACGACTTTTGGATCAAAGAGGATCGTTGAAAAAGAACCCCTGGAATGAGAAAATGATCGGGACAGAAAAAGAAACCAGCTGGGAAAGCTGGCTCTTGGCAAGGGGGAGATCGGCTCTGATCTTAGGGGAAGACTGCGGAAACTGTCGTCTACAATTCCTCGCCGTTGCTTTCAATCACCCGCTTGTAATAGGCAAAGGAGTCCTTTTCGTAGCGGTTGAATTCACTACCTTCAGCGCGGATTATATAATTCAGGCGGTGGCTGATCGTCAGCTTTTTCATGCAGAACTTTCAATTTTAAAATAACATTCTTTTAACGAAAACTCCAACCAATAACAGCGGAAAGCGACTGCGGTAAACGCTGTGCGGCGCAAAGGGAAGGAAGGGTGAGGACGGAAAAGACGAAGACCTGGAATCAGCCGCGATGACCATAAGCTGCCCCGAACGAACCGGAGATCGCAAAAAAGCCAGGCCAAACATCAACCTGGGCGACTCTAGGGAATCCATAACGATTTTTCCGCACAGGAAAAACCTCAAACACAATCAAAAAAACAGCCCGGAGAGCTGTCTTTTGCATCCTGATTTTTGAATCCTTTGCGCAGAAACAACGCCGGAAACACCAAATCCGTTAATGGAAAAACTGAGAAGCAATCATTAGATTGATGATCAGCGGCAGTGCCGCGAAAAGATAAGGAAGCAAAGGCGCAGGGTCGTTTTCCCGGTCGCCTCCCCGCGGCTGCCGCACAGGCTGATAGGCAGGCCGCCGAAGTTCCAGCGAAATATGGCTTGCGCCGGCATAGCCGAAGACAATCAGCGCCAGTCCGATCAGCCAGAGGACGTCCAGCCGTTTGTGGAATCCCCATAATAAAATGATCTGGACAAGCAGGCAGAGAATGAAATAAAATCCGCCGAGCAGCAGGGTTTGTTTTCGACTCATAGCATTATTCCTCTTTTCTTCATCCCTTCTTATGACCAGCGACCGGTTTTTAATGAAAGGTTCTTCTTCCTTCTCATTATAACGGGAATTCCAGTTTTTAGCGAATCCTTTTTAATTCTGTTCCGTATCATTTTTCTTCTGTCAATTCGATGGGATCAAGTTGATAATGAACCTATTCCAAGCTAAAATAAAAAGAGGTAAAGCTTAACGTGTTCGTTATGGATTATCATGGCAGATTAGTAAATTAAATAAAGAAAAGGAAAGGTACAGAAATGATTCAAGATACCGTTAAAAATAAACGGCCGGGGAGGAACGGATGAAAAGAATCGCATGGCTGACCACGGGCGGCACGATCGCCTGCGCCCAACAGGAAGAAGGGCTGACGCCGCAGCTGGATGCCGGGGGACTGCGCCGGCTCTTAGGCACCTTGATCGATCAATATGAAATCAAGACGTGGGATCTGTTTACGCTGGACAGCTCCAACATTCAGCCGGAGGAATGGCAGCGGATCGCGGAGAAGGTGGCGGAGCTCATCGCAGAAGGCTGGGCTGAGGGTGTGATTCTGACCCACGGCACGGATACGATGGCCTATACCGCTTCCGCTTTAAGCTTCATGCTGGAAAATGTAACGCTGCCGGTTGTCCTCACGGGGTCGCAGCTGCCTCTTGCAGATCCGTTAAGCGACGGACTGGAGAATATCCGGACAGCGCTGGCGATGGCTGCGAGCGGTCATGCCGGGGTTTTCGTGGCGTTTAACCGCCAGATTTTACTAGGCACCCGCGCGGTGAAGGTCCGTACGACGAATTTCCAGGCGTTTGAAAGCGTCAACGTTAAACCGGTCGGCTGGATCGACAGCCGGGGATTGAATATCCGCAGCGGTTTGCTTCCGCATGCCGACGGTCCGTTTCAGCTGCGCAGTCAGCTGTGCAAGGAAGTCGTCCTGATTAAGCTGATCCCGGGCATGAATCCGAAGCTGTTCGACGCGTTGATTCAGATGGCCTGCCGCGGCGTGGTGATCGAGGCCTTTGGGATCGGCGGGCTGTCGTTTATCCGACGGGATCTGACGGCGAAGCTTCAGGAGATGACCCAGGCTGGCATCACAGTTGTCGTCTGCAGTCAGTGTCTGTATGAACAAAGTGATTTCAGCGTCTATGAGGTCGGACAAAAAGCGCTGCGCTACGGCGTTCTGGAAGGCAAGGATATGACCAGCGAGGCGGCCGTTACCAAGCTGATGTGGGTACTGGGGCAAAGCGAGGATCCGCAGACGATCCGGCAGTTGTTTGAAACCAACCGGATCCATGAGCGCAACGAGAGTTTCGATTGACAAAGCCGGTTAAACGGCGTAACCTTAATTTCAATAAAAGCAGGGTTACCCGGTGCTGCCAGACCGCTTCCGTATGGACGGCATTGGTGATCGGCAGTACTGGGATAATCGGAATTGAAAAACAATAAAACAAAAGAGAATGGGGGTTTTACGATGGAATATCTATTTCCGAAAATTGATTTACACGTTCATTTAGACGGCTCGCTGCCGTTAAAGCTGGCCTATGCCTTAGCTCAGGATCGCCAGCTGATCGCTTCCGAGTGCACGCTGGAACAATTCCGTGAGCGGATTGTCGTGGGCCGGGACAATGGCAGCCTGAATGAGTTTCTCGCACGCTTTGAGCTGCCGATCGCGATTTTACAGGATGAAGAAGCGCTGGTGCTTTGTACCCGCGAGCTGGTGAAGACGCTGGCTTTGCAGGGACTGGAATATGTGGAATTGCGGTTTGCGCCGCAGTTTCATACACAGAAGGGACTGACGCAGCATCAGGCAGTTAAAGCCGTGATCAAAGGCATGCGGATCGCGATGTGCGAGCATCCGCAGATCAAGGTCGGTTTGATTCTATGCATGATGACACTGGGCGAACCGTCGCTGAATCACGAAGCGAACCTGGAAACGATTCAGATGGCCCGGGACTTTAAAGGCAAAGGGGTCGTAGCGGTGGATCTGGCCGGTGCGGAGGGCATCACGCCGATGGAAGGCTATCGCGATTGTTTTGAACTGGCGAAGGAATATGGAATTCCGTATACGATTCACGCAGGGGAAAGCGGCCCGGCGGCTTCGGTAAAGTCGGCGCTGGAGCTGGGGGCGAGCCGGATCGGACATGGCGGTCATTGTCTGGAGGACAGCGCGGTGATGCAGGAAGTGATCGATAAGAAAATTCCGCTGGAAATGTGCCTGACGAGCAACGTCCAGTGCCGTAATCAGCTTTCGTACAGCGATCATGCGCTGAAGCCGTTGATGGAACGCGGTGCCGTGGTGACGCTGAATACCGATAATATGACGATCAGCGATACGACGCTGGATCAGGAATATGACAAAGCAGTGCGGTATTTGGGACTGACCCGGGAGGATCTGATTCATCTGAATCTCAACAGCGTGCGCGCGGCGTTTGCGGATAAAGAATTGAAGCAGCAGCTGACGCGCCGGCTGATGGAATGTTTGTAGGCGGTCATAAACTAAAAAACAAGAAGAGTAAAAATCAGAAACTAAGACACCAGGAGCGGCCGGTACGATTCCAACGTACCCGGGTCATTCCTGGTTTTTCATCGAGCGCCTTTTGGGAAAGACTGAAAAATATACAGAGAACCGCTTCCTTTTCCCCCTTCAGACGATTTGACAAGCTTCGCGGATCATTCTATAATTAGGAAGCTAACTATTAGGAATCTAATGAAAGGGGAGGACTTATGAATAAACCTTTTTGTATTTTATTTTCCCGGGCCTACCGCGCGCAGACGGCGCAGATCCGGCCGCGCATGGCCGATCAGGGAATATCGATGGGACAACCAAAAATCCTGCATCTGTTAACCCGCAGCTCCCGCACGCAGGTGGAGCTGGCGCGGGCCTGTGATATCGAACCGGCGACGGTATCTAAAATTCTGGATCTGATGGAACAGGCCGGGATGATCGAACGGGTGCGCAGCGATAAGGACCGCCGCAGTATTCAGGTGCAGATTACGGAGTTCGGCGCTCAGCAGCACGCCAAGATGAGTGAAATCCATGCCGAGGTCGAAGCGCTGGCTCTGGAAGGCTTCAGTGCGGAAGAACGTGAGCAGTTTATCAACTATATTCAGCGTATGACGGATAATCTGCGCGGTGAGAAAACTGCGGCGGAAGGAGAAAACCGGGTATGAGCAGTCAGGCGACGCTGAGTCAGGTTGAGAAAATGACGACTCAGCCGATTCCGAGATTGATCACGACCCTGGCGGTGCCGACGATTGTCAGTATGTTAATCACCTCGATTTACAACATGGCGGATACCTTCTTCGTTTCTCAGTTAGGCACCAGCGCGACCGGCGCGGTAGGAATCGTCTTTTCCCTGATGGCGATCATTCAGGCCGTTGGTTTTACGTTGGGGATCGGCTCAGGCAGCCTGATCTCGCGGATGCTGGGGGCAAGAAAACATGCGGAAGCGGAGAAGATTGCGAGTACCGGCTTTTTTGCTGCAATCGCATTCGGTCTTTTGCTGACAGGGTTCGGTCTGTTTTTCATCGATCCGTTAATGGCGCTGCTGGGCGCGACGAAGACGATTCTGCCGTATGCCCGCGACTACGCGAAATACATCCTGTTGGGTGCGGCGGTCATGTCGTCCTCTTTCGTGCTGAACAATGTGCTGCGTTCCGAGGGCAAAGCGACACTGGCGATGGTCGGCATTACCGCCGGCGGTCTGCTGAATATCGTACTGGATCCGATTTTTATCTTTACCTTCCATCTGGGAATTGCCGGCGCGGCGATTGCGACGATTCTCAGCCAGATCATCAGTTTCCTGATTCTGCTGAGCTGTTTCCTGCGGCATAAGAGTCTGCTTCATCTCGGCTTTCGAAATATTTCATGGAAGTGGGAAGATCTTTCAGCGATCATCAAAACCGGTCTGCCCTCCTTTTTCCGGCAAGGGTTAGCGAGTATCGCGACGGTGATGCTGAACGTCAATGCGGCGGTTTACGGCGATGCGGCAGTCGCGGCAATGTCGGTTGTCGGCAAGGTGTTTATGTTGATCCTGTCCGTCTTAATCGGTTTTGGCCAGGGCTATCAGCCGGTCGTCGGTTTCAATTACGGCGCGGGCTGTTATCAGCGGGTGAAGCAGTCGTTTACCTTTACGACGATTGTGAGTTTTGTGATGATGGGTATCCTCGCGGCGGCGGGCTTCGTATTTGCACCGCAGGTGATCCAGCTGTTTACCAAGGCTGACGCTCAGGTCCTGGAAATCGGGACGTATGCGATGCGGGCGCAGTGTCTGGCGTTGTTTATCCAGCCGCTCGGCGTTATTTCGAATATGACATTCCAGTCGATCGGCAAGCCGGCGGAAGCGACATTTTTGTCCGCCTGCCGCCAGGGTGTATTCTTTCTGCCGCTGATCATCATTTTACCGCGGCTGTGGCAGCTGCGCGGCGTCGAATTGACGCAGCCGCTGGCCGACGTACTGACTTTTATCGTCTGTTTTCCATTCTTGTTCAAATTCTTCAAAGAGTTGAATCAGAAGATCGCGGAACAGGAAGGCGCATAATTTGGGCGTTGAATTGTTTAATGGATAAAAAATCGACATCAATCTATTGCATAAGAGAAAAGTCTGAAAAGGACATGCAGTGTAATTTAAGCTGATCCTGGATGAAAATTTCGCAACGAACAGTACCGATGTAAAGCGGGCCGCTGTTCGTTGTTTGTTTTTTTGGAAGAATGATGATTGGTCGTAGTTTAATTATGGAGTATAATAGAAGTAAAGGAAATATCAGGCATAATTTTGATTAGAATCGCCTAGAAATTCATCTTCATCGAGGCCTGCTTGTTTTTATTTCTTCATCTTAACGGGAATATTAAGGGCTGAAAAAGTGAATTGATGGATCGTTATCTCGCTGGCGTCATGGCCATGAAGATCGAGAATAAAACCAGAAAAGGAGGAATTCGAGGATGACAAACAACAGAATTGTAACGATCAGCCGTCAGTTCGGCAGCGGAGGACGGACCGTGGGGAAACAGCTGGCGGTCCGGCTCAGGATTCCCTGTTATGATCAGGAATTGATAGAAAAACTGGCGCAGGCGAGCGGTTTTACGCCGGAGATGGTGGCGAAGCAGCAGGAGGCGTCGCCTTATAGCAGTCATTGGGCGTTCGCGTTATCGGAAGGGCAATTCATGGGCGCTTCAATCCAGGATCAGTTGTGGCAGCTGCAGCGAAAGATTATCCTGGAATTGGCGGAAAAAGAATCCTGCGTGATCGTCGGTCGTTGCGCGGATGTGATTCTCAAGGATCATGCGGATTGCCTGACGGCGTTTATTCATGCGAAAAAAGCGAAACGAGCCAAGCGGATTGTCGAAGTGTATGGTGAAACGGAGGTCGCAATTGAGAAGCGGATTCGGGACAAGGATAAGCGGCGCGCAGTTTATTATGAGTTTTACACAGGACAGACATGGGGATTGGCTGAAAATTTCCATGTGGCATTGGATAGCGGCGAGCTTGGCATCGAGCGGTGTGTCGATATTCTGGCGGATTTATATCAGTGCCGATAAAAAAAGATTCCGGACTTGGAGATTTTCCAATTCCGGATTTTTTGTTTTAGGGATGTGGATCCGAGCTTTGAGAAAAGTGTTTGTTTTATCCAGAAGGGTCATTTTACAGAGTATTGATGACTCGGATATCGACGCGGGATAGGATCTCCCTGGGGGAGCCGATTTTTTCTCATACTGAATTGTTAAGTTCATTTTTTGATGATTCCTTTACTTATAAAAGTGAAATCTCTGCTTGTTTCGCTGAAATTTTTATGTAATTTAGGACATCATTAAAAAGTCTGTTACCGGATAAGATATGGCTGAAAGCTAGGTTATTGTTCTACTATTAAATCTTAGTTCTCGGCCGACTGAAATTGTGATTTTGTCATGGCTTGAGCTGATTCCGGACATTCTTGTCTTTTTAATTGTTCCAGTTGTAACGCAGTAATCTTGGTGCAGAGTTGGATGAGCTGATCGTCACAATGATTTCTCAACATTTCCCTTGCGATTTCTAATCGTTGCTTTTCGATGCCTTGTTCAATACCTTGTTCGATGCCACGCTCAAAGCCTTTCTCAAAGCCTTTCTCAAAGCCTTCTGCCAGGCCTTCCCGTTTGCCCTCATAGCGCAGCTGCGCCATGTCCATCATCCGCCGGTTATGCTCAAACGCCGCATCCCGCATTGCCGGATCACTGCTCATTCGCTTCATTACGCTGTCCGCCTCCTTAAAGATTTGCTCAGCAATCAAGGATTTAGATCTTCTAGTCCTTAAACTTCATCTGGATCAGCTTCCTCTTTTTAGTCGCTTGCCAGATGGGATTGCTCTGAGTCGTCCTCGGTTTGATTAAAACCGGAAACGATTTCTTTCTTTAACTGTTCCAGTTGTTGAAGACTGATCTTGGTGCAGAGCTGGATGAGCTGATCATTACAATGATTTCTCAGCATTTCCTTTGCGGTTTCAAATTGTTGCTTTTCGATACCTTGTTCAATACCTTGCTTAATACCTCGCTCAATGCCTCGTTTAATGCCGCGCTCAATACCTTGTTCAATGCCTTTCTCGATACCTTCTGCCAAGCCTTCCTGCTT
>NZ_GG657562.1:375323-387555 GCF_000157995.1 Holdemania filiformis DSM 12042 | reverse complement strand
TTCTTTTTCACAAGCTGTAAAGGTCGCGGATCCCAAATAGAAATCAAAACAAAACAGCGCTAAGATCAGGAGGCTAAAGACAAAAAAGAAGGCGGATTCAGCCTTCTTGCGCTATATTGAATTTTGAGCTATTCGGCCTCGGGTACAGGTATGGACGCTGTGTCAGTTTCTGCTTTTTTCATATTTTCCCGTGCGATGGACAACATCAGCTTAATCCGGTTTTCCTGATTGACCTGCGTTGCGCTTGGGTCATAATCGATCGCGACAATGTTGCAGTCCGGATCCTGTTCACGGATTTTGCGGATCATGCCTTTACCGACGATATGGTTCGGCAGACAGCCAAACGGCTGGGTACAGATAATATTTTTAAACCCTGCTTTATTCAATTCAACCATCTCGCCGGTCAATAACCAGCCTTCGCCCATCTTCGCACCCAGACCGATAATCTGCTCAGCGCCAGCTTTCATTTCCGGGAATGAGCCTGGCACTTCAAAATCGGAATAAGTGCGGATCGCGTCGATCGTCATTTTCTCCAGCTTCAGCACCAGCGAGTAGACGAAACTCATCAGCTGTTTTTTGACGAAACCGCCGCCGTACAGCTTGACGTCTTCGACGCCGTTGTAGACGCAGTACAACATGAAGCCCATCATCCCCGGCAGCTTTACCTCACATTGCTGCTCCGCCAAAAACTTCTCCAGGCTGTTGTTGCCCAGCGGTGAATATTTAATATAGATTTCACCGACGATGCCGACCTTGACTAAGTCCCGTTTTTCCCGCTCAATCGCGGCATAAGACATGACAATATCACGCATATTGCGTTTCATATCGCTGATGGATAAGCCCTGACGGCGGTCAAACTGGCGGCTGAGGTCGTCAATCCAGTGCTGGCAAAGCTGATCGGCAGTACCGGAAGTCACTTCATACGGCCGTACCTGATTGGTCAGATCCATTAACAGATCGCCATAGACCAGCGCGCACAACATCTTCTGCAGCATCGACAGGCTTAATTTAAACCTGGTTGGGAATCCAACCCCGATAAATTCAGGGAAATAACCGGGACAAAGCCGAGATCTGCTTTTTTCAAGGCTTTGCGTAGCAGATAAATATAATTGCTCGCGCGGCAGCCGCCGCCGGTCTGCGTGATGATCAGCGCCGTTTTGTGAACGTCGTATTTTCCGCTTTTCAGTGCGTCGATCATCTGACCGATGACCAGCAGCGCCGGATAACACGTGTCGTTATGGACATACTTCAGCCCCTGCTCGACAACTGAAGGACCGGTGTTTTCCAACAGCTCGACGTTGTACCGGCTGTGGACCAGCACGTTGCGCAGCAGCTGGAAGTGGATCGGCGCCATCATCGGAATCAGGATCGTGTAATCCTTCTGCATTTCTTTCGTGAATAAAACTTTATTATCAGTCATGATGTTCATCCTCCTGCTTCAACGCGGCGAACAGGGACCGCAGACGGATTTTGACCGCGCCCAGGTTGGTGATTTCGTCGATTTTGATCTGCGTGTAAATCTTGCCGTGTTCCTCAAGGATCTCCCGCACTTCGTCGGTTGTGATCGCGTCGACGCCGCAGCCGAAGGAAACCAGCTGCACCAGATTCATCTTTTCCTGTGTCGCGACATAACGGGCCGCGGCGTACAGCCGGGAGTGATATGTCCATTGGTTCCAGACGCCCAGCTCCTTCTTGCCGACTTCCTCATTGATGACATCCTCGCTGATGACCGCCGCGCCGTAGCTGGTGATCAGTTTGTCGATATCATGGGAAACCAGAGGATCGGCATGATACGGCCGGCCTGCCAGCACGATGATTTCACGGTCATCCAGCTGCGCCTGCGTGATGATTTCCTGCCCTTTCTGCCGGATTGTTTCCAGATGTTGATCATAAGCCTCATACGCCTTCTTGCTGGCTTTGATCACCTCGCGCAGACCGACGCGGAAGTGCTGGCTCAGGATTTTATGAACCTTGACCGGGAAATTCTTCTGACGGTGAATGCCGACGTAATCGTAGATGAAATCACATTGCGTCACCTGCTGCATATTGGCGGCGATGACTTCCGGATAGTAAGCGACGACCGGACAGTTATAATTGTTGTCGGCATTTTTTTCACGCATGTTGTAGGTCATGCACGGATAGAAAATCGCCGGGATCTGTTGGTCGAGCAGCGATTGGATCGCGGCGTGAACCAGCTTGGCCGGGAAGCAGATCGTGTCGGAAGGAATTGAGTTCTGCGCTTTCTGGTATTTTTCCAGCGAAGCGAAGCCGGAGGTGACGACCTCGAAGCCCAGCTCCGTGAAGAAGGTGTGCCAGAATGGAAGCAGCTCCATCATATTTAAGGCTAACGGCAGGCCGATTTTCCCCCGTGGGCCGGGAACCGGCTTGTACTGGCTTAACAGCTCGCGCTTGACGGCGTAGATGTTTAAGTCCTGAGCCGTGCTTTTTTTCGTAACCGGGCGTTCGCAGCGGTTGCCGCCGATATATTTGCGGCCATCGGAAAACTGATTGACGGTCAGCCGGCAATGGTTGTTGCACAAACCGCACTGCACATAGCGGATCTCGTTGTGGAAATGTTCCAGCTGATCAAGATTCAGCAGCGACGATGCATCCGGGCAATGGCGCAGGGCATGCAGCGCGCAGCCGTAAGCGCCCATCAGACCGGCGATGTTCGGCCGGATAACTTTGGTGTCGAGTTCCTGCTCGAAGGCCCGCAGCACCGCGTCGTTATAGAAGGTGCCGCCCTGGGTGATGATATGTTTGCCCAGAGACCGCGCGTCGGCGGTCCGGATGACTTTATACAAGGCGTTTTTAACAACGCTGATCGACAGGCCCGCGGAGATTTCGTCGATTGTCGCCCCGTCCTTCTGCGCCTGCTTGACTGAGGAGTTCATGAAGACCGTGCAGCGGCTGCCCAGATCGACCGGATGTTTGGCGAACAGGCCGAGCCGCGAGAAATCCTCAATTTCATAGCCCAGCGCATTGGCGAACGTCTGCAGGAAGCTGCCGCAGCCGCTGGAACAGGCTTCGTTCAGGAAGATGTTGTCGATCGTGCCGTTATGAATTTTAAAGCATTTGATATCCTGACCGCCGATGTCGATGATGAAGTCGACGTCCGGCATATATTTGCGGCTGGCGGTGAAATGCGCCATCGTTTCCACGATGCCGGCGTCGACGCCGAAGGCGCTGCGGATCAGATCTTCGCCATAGCCGGTGACGCAGCTGGACACGATTTCCATCCGCGGGTTGGCGCGCATCAATTCGATCAGCGCTTCCCGGACCAACTGCAGCGCGTTGCCCTGGTTGGGCTGATACATCGAATACAGGATTTCTTCCTGTTCGTTGATCAGCACCATTTTGACCGTCGTGCTGCCGGCGTCAATGCCCAGAGCACAGCGGCCGGTGATTTCTTTCGGTTCATGAACCCGGACCTGATTGCGCTGATGCCGCTCGCTGAACCGGCGATATTCGTCCTCGTCCGCAAACAACGGCGGCAGGGAACGGACAAAGCCGGACGCGTCCATCGTCTGCAGCTGTTTGATCGCGTCGGCGAAATTCACCGGCTCTTCCGCTAATAACGCGGTGCCGATCGCGACGTAATACAGGCTGTTTTCCGGACAGACCCCGGTGAGCTTCAATGTTTTATCAAACGCCGCGCGCAGCTCGCTGTTAAAGGTCAGCGGTCCGCCCAAATAGACGACATGACCTTCGATTTTACGTCCCCTCGCGCCAGTCCCTGGATCGTCTGATTGACGACCGCCTGATAAATACTGGCGGCCAGATCCTCTTTATCTGCGCCCTGGTTGATCAGCGGCTGGATATCCGACTTGGCGAACACGCCGCAGCGGGAGGCGATCGTGTAGATCTTTTCCGCCTGTTTGGCGGCTTCGTTCATTTCTTCCGCACTTAAGTTTAAAAGCGTGGCCATCTGATCGATAAACGCGCCTGTGCCGCCGGCGCAGGTGCCGTTCATCCGGACTTCCAGACCGCCGCTGAGAAACAGAATCTTCGCGTCTTCGCCGCCCAGCTCGATGATGCAGTCGACTTCCTCAAGTCTTTTCGTCGCGGCAATCCGGGTCGCGTACACTTCCTGCACAAACGGCAGGCTGCATTTTTCCTGCAGACCCATCGCGGCGGAGCCGGACACCGCTAACGCCATGGCCGGCTGATTGTATTTGGCGGATACTTTCTGCAGCACCTCGATCAGCTTTTCCGTGATCTGGCAGCTGTGCCGCTGATAATCCTGATCAATGCACCGTCCCGCGTCATCCAGGACGACATATTTGATCGTCGTCGAACCAATATCTATTCCTAATCGCATGCTTTGTCCCCCTGATTCTGTTTCATCATGACGGCGTTTAACAACCGCAGTCCCTCCATTATCTTATCCATATTTTCGGGATCGGTGTATTCCAGCCGCTGCCGGATCATTTCATTGACGTTTTCCTGTACCTGATGGATCAGGTCGTGGCTTTTGGCGGTATTGATCAAAATCACGCTGCGCTGATCCTGCGGATCCCGTTTTCGCTTTAAGAAGCCGCTTTTCTCCAGCCGCTGCGCAATCAGGCAGAGATTGCTGGTGGTCATGCCCAGACGATGCGCCAGAAGACTGACGGTAACCGGACCATTACGTTCAATTTCCGAAAGAACTATCGCTTGCGGACGTGTTAAACCGTAAGGTGAATAAAACTGATTTAATACGTGATTCATGTGATTGTTCACACTCCGTACAAGATTCATAAGCTCATTTTCATCGGCTTCATAGTGCATACAGTCATCCCCAATCCTTGATTTTAAATAATTAATGCATTAAATATTAACCATTTAAATAAAAAAGTCAATTCGATTGCCTGAAATTCGTCTTCTTTTCATCTTCTTTTCACTTTCAAAAACCTATTTGCCGGGGAATTTGATATAATAAAAATAGTTAGGAAGGATAAGTATGAAAAAACGGCTGGATACTTCACTGCTGGTCTGGATGAACCGTCCGTCCTTATGGACGATCGGACGCAGCCGGATCCTCTTCAGTACAGAACCGGCGACGGATTTCTGGATCAACCAGGCCCGTCAGCTGAATAAATTCAACGGGCATGCGCTCTTGCTTCCGATTCGTCAGGATTTCACACTGACGGTGACGATTCGTGCGCAGCTGCATGAAGTTTATGATCAGCTGGGGATTTTTGTCATGAGCGATCCTTCCTGCTGGTGCAAGGCGGGAATTGAATATCGCGATGAACAAGCGTCATCGGTCTGTTCGACGGTGACTTACGGCGGTTTCTCTGACTGGGCCGGCATGCCGATCTCCAGCGGCATTCATACGCTGACGCTGCGGCTGCACCGGTGGCAGAATGAATTCCGCGTCGAATTTTCGTTTAATGGTCAGAAATTTAAATGGCTGCGGGAGTTTGCGCTGCCGTTCACCGAGGGTGTCGCGCAGGTTGGGTTTTATGCCTGCAGTCCCAAGAATTCGACGTTTGACGCTGAGTTTTTTGATATGATGATTGAAAGCCTGCAATGGGAAGAAAAGAGGAATAAATTATGACCCCAGAAGAGCGTTTAATTCGCTATGCGAAAATCAACACAGTTTCGGATCCGGAAAGTCCGACTGTTCCCAGCTCGGCCTGTCAGCTGGATCTGTTAAAGGTATTGAAAGAAGAAATGGAACAGCTGGGCATCCAGGAGGTTCGGGAGGATCAGGGCTATTTGTACGGCAGAATCCCGTCGAATCTGGACTATGAGGTGCCGACCGTCGGCTTTATCGCGCACATGGACACCGCGCCGGATTTCTGCGGCGAAGGCGTGAATCCGCGGATCATTTCCCAGTACGACGGCAAGGACATCGCGCTGAACGACAAGATTACGCTGAAGGTCAGCGATTTCCCGAATATGGTGCGATATACAGGCCAGGATCTGATCGTTACCGACGGCAATACGCTGCTGGGGGCGGACGATAAAGCGGGCATCGCGGATATTCTGACGAT
Organism: Holdemania filiformis DSM 12042; assembly: GCF_000157995.1. Classification (GTDB taxonomy): domain Bacteria; phylum Bacillota_I; class Bacilli_A; order Erysipelotrichales; family Erysipelotrichaceae; genus Holdemania; species Holdemania filiformis. The sequence continues at coordinate 381,574 of NZ_GG657562.1, read as the reverse complement.
GGCGGAAACGCTGCTGACGCATCCGGAAATCAAGCATGGCGAGATCCGGATCGGCTTTACGCCGGATGAGGAAATCGGCCGCGGCGCAGATTTGTTCGACGTTGCGAATTTCCACGCGGATTTCGCGTATACGGTCGACGGCGGTGAGATGGAAGCGATCAGTGATGAAACGTTCAACGCGGCCAGCGCGAAGGTCACAGTCCAGGGTTTCTCGATCCATCCGGGCAGCGCGAAGCACAAGATGATCAATTCCCTGAACGTCGCGATGGAATTCCACGCGATGCTGCCGGTGTTCAACCGTCCCGAATATACCGAGGGGACCGAAGGTTTTAATCATCTGAACAATATGGAGGGCAATGTCGAACAGACGGTGATGGAATATATCATCCGCAATCATGACAGCGAGCAGTTTCAGGCGCAGATGGCCACGATGAAGGCGGCGGAGACGTATATGAATCAGAAATACGGACAGCCGCTGGTGCAGGTGGAAATTAAGGAATCGTATCGAAATATGAAGGAAATCCTGAAGGATCAGGAATGGATTGTAGATCTGGCGAAACAGGCGATCACGGAAGCGGGTTTGCAGCCATGGGTGGAAAAAGTCCGCGGCGGCACCGATGGAGCGCGGCTGACGTTCATGGGTCTGCCATGTCCGAACTTGGGCACGGGCGGGGCGAACTGCCATGGCCGTTACGAGGTATGCAGCGTGCAGGAGATGCACAAGGTGATAGAGATTCTGCTGAACATCGTAAAAGCGACGACGAATTTAAAGAAATAGAAAAGGCTGAACTGTTTGGTTCAGCTTTTTACACGATCAGTTAAAGATGAGGGAGCATTCAATGGAAACGGAACGATTAGAAAAAATTCTTCGGCAGTGGCTGCCGGGAGAAGAACCAATAATAATAGAAGAAATTCATAGTGGTATTTCCAGTCATGCCCGCAAGATCATGTGTGGTAAAACTCAGGGAATTTTCAGGGAAATCGCGTCGGAAGCTCAAGCCAAGACGGAAGCAGAATTCACCGCTGTTTTGGCGCCGCAGGGAATTGCACCTGGTCTTAAGCTCACAAAAACACAGGCTACTTATGTTCAAGATCAAGGACAGTTCTATAATTTTCAAGAATACTTGCAGCTGTCGCCGGGCAAACCACGGGGCGTGGAACTGGCCGCGCATGTAGGAAAGACCGTGGCGCGAATGCAGAAAGTTTTGTTCCACAAGCGGATGACTCTGCCGGTTGTTCCTGACCGTTTTGCTTTAGGACAACTGAAGCAGAAAGCACAATGCCGGATCGCATGGTTCCCGACTGCGGTCACCGCGGAGCATCAGGCTGCAATTCAACGTTTGCTTCAGGACAGCTTGATAATTAATCTGCGTGAAGATCAGCCGATACACGGAGATTTGGGATTGTGGAATATGCTTTGGATAACCTCGGGTCTGCGGATCATCGATTTTGGCGAAGCGCGGCTGGGCGATGGTTATTTTGATTTAGCCGCCAGTCTTTCCTCGTGTATTCAAAACGAACCCGATCACGTGCTGTATCCTTTAATGATCGAAGCCTTTTTGAACAGTTATGGCGACACATATCAAGCGATTGATCAGCCCAAACTATGGGCGGCGATCCGTTTCTGGTTACTACGGGGTGTGTTAGCTGTTATCAGCTTTCAAACTCCAGAGAGCTGGGATGCTCTGATCACAACGTATTTGGATTTAATCAGTGAATTGAACATAATTTTCAATCCGTGAGTTTGTTTTCATTTCCTTGTCCAGTTCGTCGTAGACAGACTTATTTTCTGGCTGTCGTAAGTTGGATTTCAGGTCTGCCTGTTCTGACACAATAAAAATAAAACAGGAAGTCAATCTGACCGCTGAGGCAGAAGTGGACTTCCTGTTTTTTTGAGCTTTATCTTCTTTTACAATTTCTTTTCAAACAGGATGAAGTCAGTATCATACATCCGGCAGCTGCCTTTCTCTTGAAAACCAGCGCTGCGATACAAGGCCAGGGCCGGTGCGTTTTCTTTGGCCGCTAACAACTGAATTCCATCAGCGCCCCGCTTGCGTACTTCTTCTATTAAACCTCCAGCAGGAGCTTACCATATCCCCGCCCCTGAAACTGCGGATCTACGGCTAAACGGCTAAATTCCAGAGGATGAAGCAAAGCCGTGGAGTATTTCAAATCTTCCAGCTCATCCGCCGGCGTGATTGCACCCGCCGCGACAATCTCGCTCTGTTCGTTTTTCAAAGTCATTAATCCCTGGCGAAGATAATCCTGTTCCACAAAATCACGGGTCGGGTATTCGTCATCCCAACTGCCGCGGCTTGTTTGAACACAACGTCGATACAGCTGGTAAATAAGATCGATTTCTTCTTCGAAAGCGGCTTGAAAAGTAAGCATCATGCGTTATCCTTCTTTCAATAATGAATGGAATGGGGATTTTTTACAAAATAGGGGGATTCTTACAATGTGTCTTGTTTATCAATTACTGAATAGGAAGCGAATAGCCGATAAAGAGAATCGGGTACTTGAATCGCTACGGTTCTAAAACGCCGCAGATCGTTTTTCTTTGTCCGCCCGTGGTGTCAATCCAACAGAGTTTTCCGTTTTGAATGTCCGGTCTGGCATAAACGAAAGCGTACAGCTGACTCAATTGCCAGGCCCGCTGCCAATCCTGATTACTGGCCGCGGTTTCGATCGCGTCGGTTAGCGCATCGCCGAAGCCACCGCCGCTGGCGAAGTCATCCTCCCATTCCTCGATAATCGGCTGACTGAAATGGAGTGCGGGTACTTCAAATAGAAAGTGAACAACGACAATCCCAATTAAAATCAAGCTTAAAATAATATTCAGAATCCGTATTTTCTTATTCATGATCAACGTCCTCCTGCAGCTGGCCGTGAGTGAAAACCAAGGCTTGATCTGGAATCACACGCGATTTAAGCTGTGATTTTAATTGAGGATCGACCAGCCAGAGAAGGCGGATTTGATCATTTTCATGGAGTTTTATGGATTGCCCGGGAAATATCACCTGAAGCGGATGATCATTGATTGCCGCAAGCAGACAGCTCCGTTCGCTTAACGCCTGGAAAAACGTTTGTTCCTCATAGGAATACGGCTGAAAGATGATCTCAGTTTGTTCGTTGTCAGTGTTTTGAATTTGAATATCCCAGAAATCCTGCGGCTTGATGGCGGCAGGGGCAAACATCAGCTGGCGGATGCTGCGCATCTCCGGCAGAAAAAATAAGCAGCCTAAAATCGCCGCGATCAGAATTACCGAACATTTCCAGCTGTCCGCAAAACGTTTCCACTTTGTCATGATGACGCCTTCTTTCTTTTTCTAAGGCTGTTGATAGCCCCTTAACTTAAGGCTATTATAAAGGAAATCCAAGTCGGCAACAATCGGCCCGGGACAATCGTCATGAAATTGTCAGTTTCAAAGTGACGAACTCGTCATGTGTCAGGCGGTCAGATCGGTTATAATAAAACCAGGTGATAAACATGAATAAAATTTGCTGCGTAGAGGATGACAGCGCGATCTTAACGGCGCTGCAATATACGCTAAGTCAGGAAGGCTACGAGGTCATGACCGCGATGACCAAGACGCAGGGGCTGGAGTTGATCCAACAGGAGAGCTTTGATCTGGTGCTGCTGGACGTGACGCTGCCGGATGGCAGCGGCTATGAGATCTGCAAGCGGATGCGCGAGGACTCCCGGCTGAAAGAAATTCCAGTGATTTTTCTGACGGCCTGTGACGATGAGGTCAATATTGTCATGGGGCTGGACCTGGGGGCGGACGATTACATCACGAAGCCATTTCGCGTGCGCGAGCTGATTTCCCGGATGAATTCCGTACTGCGCAGGGCCGGAAAAAAACAGGCCGAAACGACGATCAACTATCAGGATTTAAGCATCAATACGATCGCTGCGCGGGTGTTTAAGAATAATCAGGAAGTCTTTCTGACAGGCATGGAATACCGGCTTTTATTAATTTTGGCGACGCACCGCAATCAGGTCATGACGCGCGACCAGCTGTTTGAAGCGATCTGGGATCTGGGCGGGGAATACGTCAATGACAATACGCTGACGGTTTATATTAAACGGCTGCGGGAAAAGCTGGAAGATGATCCGGCGCATCCGCAGCTGATCCGGACGATCCGGGGGTTAGGCTACAAACTGGGGGAATGACAGATGCGAAATCGTGAAATTAAAATTTTTATCCTGGGCTGCATCGGATTATGCCTGCCCTTTTTTCTGATCGCCGCGGCGGCGTCCCGGGAGATGCTGATTGTCTGTGTCAGCCTGGCCGCTGTTTTGATCAGTGCGTTTTGTCTGTTTACGGCGTGGCGCTACCGCCGGCTGCGGCAGCTGAACGATCAGATGCGCAGAGTCCGGGAAGGTCTTTATCAAATGAATCCGCAGGATTATGAGGAAGGCGAACTGAGTATTCTGCACAGCGAGATCTATAAGGTGACGGTTCAGCTGCGGGAAAGTGCGGAACAGCTGCAGGCGCAGCAGCAGTTTCTTTCCGATTCGCTCAGCGATATTTCTCATCAGCTGAAAACACCGCTGACCTCGATGATGATGATGGTCGATCTGATGCAGCAGCCGGACATGGATCCGGTTCGGCAGCAGGAATTTCTGCGTTTGATCGCTGCCCAGCTGACGCGGATGCGCTGGCTGATTCAGTCGCTGCTTAAAATGGCGAAGCTGCAGGCCGGGGCGGTGCAGTTTCTGCCCAATTCCATAACGATCCGCGCCCTGATTAACAAGGCGTTGTCCCAAGCGGAAGCGGAGATGCTGCGGAATAATGTGGAATGGGTGCTGGAATGTCCGGAATCGTTTGTTTTGACGGTCGATGAAAACTGGACGGCGGAAGCGCTGGGGAATATTCTGCGCAACTGCGCCGAACACGCGCCCAACGGACAGATCCGGATTCTCTGTACGCGCACAGCCCTGGTCGATCAGATTGTGATCGAGGACAACGGGGAAGGGATCGATCCGCAGGATCTGCCGCACTTATTTGAACGGTTTTACCGTGGTAAAAATGCGAAGCCGGACAGCGTCGGCATCGGTTTGGCGATGTCCCAGCAGATTTTAGCCGCACAGGCTGGAACACTCAGCGTGGAAAGTACGCCGGGCCGGGGATCGCGGTTTTTAATCCGGTTTGTCCGCCAGGTGATTTAACATGACGAATTTGTCATCCGCGGTTTCATCGGCGTGTCATCCGTTTCGTTTATATTGATTGTGTCAGGAGGAATACTCATGGAAATATTAAGCGTGCAAAACTGCAGCCGGTTTTACGGCCGCGGAGCGCTGCAGATCGCGGCGCTGGATCATGTTAGTTTTACGGTGAATAAAGGCGAGTTTGTTGCGATTGTCGGACCTTCCGGATCAGGAAAATCAACGCTGATGCATATTTTGGGCGGCGTCGATCAGCCCAGCGAAGGTCAGGTCGTCGTCGACGGAACGGTGATTACGGACTTAAAGGAAGATAAGCTGGCGGTGTTCCGCCGCCGTCAAGTCGGTCTGATCTACCAGTTTTACAATTTGATTCCGGTGCTGACGGTCGAGGAGAATATTACGCTGCCGCTGCGTCTGGACGGACGCAAAGTCGACCGGGACACAGTCGATCAGCTGTTAGAGCAGCTGGGATTAACCAAGCAGCGGAATTTTCTGCCCAGCCAGCTTTCCGGCGGCCAGCAGCAGCGGGTGTCGATCGGAAGAGCGTTGATCCATCATCCGGCGATTCTGTTGGCGGATGAGCCGACCGGCAATCTGGACAGCCGCAACACTCAGGAGATCATGACGCTGCTGAGAATATCGAACAAGCAGCGCAATCAGACCTGCATCGTCATCACCCACGATGAAAATATCGCGCTGCAGGCCGACCGCATCATCGCGATAGAGGATGGGCGGATCAGTTCCGATCAGGTGATCCGGCAATGAATATTCTGCATCAATATACCTTTCAATCGCTGAAGGTCAACCGCCGGCGCACGTTGTTCACGGGGATGGGGATCGTTATTTCCGTCGCAATGATCACGGCCGTCAGCGTGTTCGCTTCCTCTTTTCTTGATTATATGGAACGCAAGGCGGTCTATGAAACGGGCGACTGGGAGCTGGCCTACAGCGATCTCAATGAAACTGAAATTCAGTATTTAAATACGGATAAACAGGTGGATCACACCTTTATGGTTGATGATCTGGGCTATGCCGTTCTACCGGAAAGCCAGAACGAATACAAGCCGTATTGGTTTAT
>NZ_GG657562.1:360654-375040 GCF_000157995.1 Holdemania filiformis DSM 12042 | reverse complement strand
ATGTTGCCTACAATGGCGGTGTTGAAATTGAATTGGGTCAGACGATTACGCTGCAGACAGGCCAGCGGGTGCTGCAGGAAAGTCCGGATCAGCCGTTAAATCAAAACAATCCTTACGATCCGGAACAGCCGGAAACGATCGCTGATCCGCAGCCGCGAAATTACACTGTCGTTGGAATCATGGAACGTTCGGATCTGGAACCGCGCTGGTCGCCGGGCTATACCGCGATTACCGCCCGTTCCGAAACGAATCCCGGCGTGGATCCGGTTGTGTATGTTAAATTAAAACATTCCGGTCAGCGGCCGCAGGAAGATTTTCCGCAGCTTCAGATCAAGCTGTATCCGGCTGCAGGGGTGAATAACAACGTCCTGCGGTTTCGCGGTCCATTCTGGGAAAACAGTTATTTCGCCATGGTTGCCTCAGCGGCGACGCTGACATTGTTCATTATCATCACCGGATCGGTATTTCTGATTTATAACGCATTCGCGATTTCACTGACTGAGCGCAGCCGGCAGTTCGGCATTCTGGCTAGCGTCGGCGCGACTTCCCGTCAGAAATTCTGGTGTGTGGTTCAGGAAGGGCTGATGATCGCGCTGGCGGCCATACCGTTAGGCGTGCTGGCGGGGATCTGCGGAATGGCGGTAACGCTGCGCGTGATTAATCCGATGCTTCAATCGTTGGAATTCCTTTCCGCCGATGTTCCGTTTCATACGGTGGTTTCCTTTCCCGCGGTTGCCTTGACGGTGCTTTGTTCCATAGTGATGATCGTCCTTGCCTGTTGGCTGCCGGCCTTAAAAGCCGCGCGGATGACGCCGATCCAGGCGATTCGTCAGCCGCAGAAGGTCAAGCTGAAACGCCGCCATCGCTTCTTCTCCATCGCTGCGGGAAAATTGTGGGGTGTCGAGGGCGAATTGGCTGTCAAAAATATTCAGCGCAGCGGCCGTAAAGCCGGACTGACCATTTTATCGCTGGCAGTCAGCTTGATTCTGTTTACGACGGTGACCTCGGTGATGACGATGATGATTCAGGCCGTCGGCATGACCAGTCAGGATGAACTCGCTGACGCCTGGGTTACGGATTATTCTTCGCATTCGATTATCGAAGAAAAGCCCAGCTTCACCCAGCTTCGCCAGTTGACTTCAGTCGCCGGTACTCAGCGGATTACCCAGGTGTATGCCGCCGTGCATACGCAGAATCTTGACTTGGACGACTACTGGTCAGGGATTGGGGAAGAATATCCGGCGCTGTTGTTTGCGGTGGATGACGAAACATACGCACGGATTCTGGCTGAAAATCAAATTTCAGAAGCGATGATGGCGGATCCTGCCAACGGCGCGATCCCGGGGATCCTCTTTAACCGTTATCGCGCGCAGATCACGGAAAACGGGAAAAAACGGTATGCGGACGTTCCGTTCTTGAAAAGCATGCCGGAAACCCTGAAGATCTCGATCGGCGACGCGGGAGAAATGCTGACGATAAAACCAATGGCGCTCGCCTCGGACATGGATCTGTATTCCAGTGAAATCGTATACGGCGGCAATCTTGCGGTGCTGATTCCGGTTTCAAATCTGAATACGCTTCTGACAGAAGCGAAAGGTTCGCGGTCTTACAGCGATAAGCTGTACCTGCGGGCAGTTCCGGGGCAGCAGGAAACGATGATCCAGCAGATCGATGAAATTGGCAAGCAGAATCTTACGCACAGCTTCAGCTGGTACAGTCCGGTTCAGAATCAGCGGGAAGATAAAACGCTGCTGACGATTGTTTCCATCTTTATCTACGGATTTATCACCTTGATCTGCATGATCTGCCTGGTCAACGTTATCAATACGATCTCGACCAACATCGGGCTGCGGCGCAAGGAGTTTGCGATGCTGCGGTCAGTGGGCATGGATGAAAAGAAATTCAATCGTATGATCCGGCTTGAAAGTCTGTTTTACGGACTGGGCGCGGCAGCCATCGGCATTCCTGTCAGTCTGTATCTGATCACTTTGCTTCACTACAACTTGATGCAGGGAAGTTTCTGGTTTTCATTCACAATGCCATGGCCGATGATGCTCGGCGGGGTCGCCGTGCTGATGCTGATGGTCATGACGATGATGAGCTATGCGACACGGAAAGTAAGAAAAGAAAATATCATTGAAACGCTGAAGGAAGAAGAATAATGGGAAAAAACGGAGTCCGCACGGATCCGTTTTTTCAGCTTAAGGCTGGAATTCAATCATCAGGAATTCCGATCAGGATAACTTGCCAGTTCTTCCGGCGACCTCAGATCGCGGAAATTCTGTAGCTAGGCGGAGTGCTGCGTAGGAAAGGGGAAGGCAGATCTTTCTGTTTCTGAACCTGCCGAAGCAGCTGGATCATCTGCGGATTCTCTTGGGCTTCGATCAAGGCTTCAAGATCGTCGTTCAGCTGATCCTCCGGGAGTTGCTCAGGGGTGAGGATCAGATCGGGTTTTAGACATACAAGCTTGTCGGGCATAAAATCGTCATAAACATAGCCATACCGATGGGTGCGGGTCGCGCAGAGGAACACATATTGCTGGCCGCTCCAATCCTCTAAAACCTGACCACAGGCAAACGGAGCAGGCTTGCGGACATAGGCGTTCTGTTTGTGTTTGGGCGGCGAAGTCCGCGCTCGCACTTTTCTGTTTTCTAAGCGGATCCGGGACAGAAGCTCCCAGTCCGCCAGTCCGGCTATATCGTCAGCAGCAAGCTCGGATAACGGAAGCGTATGCGCCTGCCGGGCATTGAAATAGAAGACGCTATTGTTAATCCTGCCGCCGACAGCGCCCTCTGCATTGGACTTGCAGCGGGGAATAACCATGCAATTCTGTTCACTGCAGTCCAGGATCAATCCGTGCGAATGCAGAAGATCTCCGGGCGCTGGGATGAGCGGAACAGGAAACCGGAAGGCCGGCCGGTTTTGATTTTGACGGCGTTGCAGAATCAATCGCTTATTCGCCTGATTTTGCACGATGGCGGGAACCGGACAGATCGGCTCGATCAGATTCGCAGCCGGAATGCGGAAGATCCGCCGCAGATCGACATGGGTATCACGGATTTGCGTAACGGCATTGGAAATAACGAACTGGGAAGCGGCAGGACACTTTTTAATTGGCTTGGATGAACAGTAAAACCCTGTTACATGATCTGCTTTCATCGCCGCGATCCAATAAGGCCGAATCTGGTGACCCTCCGGAATCTGATCCAGCTCTTTTTGAGGCAGCGGCATTAAGCACCATACCAGATCTCCGCTTTGAACCGGAAACGGAAAGACCGGCAGGGACGGCAACGGGGCTGCCGCTGGGGAAACAACAGGCGCAGCCGGTTTTTTCCAGTGAGCTAAAAGCCTGCGGAACAGCGCCTGGAAAATGATCTTAAACTTTTTCATATTAAAGAATTTCTGCGATGACGACGTTTTTAACGATAAACAACACTTTCATTTTGACCCGGTTCTCGAAGGAATCATAAATCCGTCCGGCGGAATGGCAGCCTTTTGCGACTGTATGCACGCTGTTGGCAATGTAACCGCAGGGAACGTCGCTTTCTGTGACGACTTTGATCGCTTCGCTGTCAAAGCTGTTTTCCGGTTCTTTGACGCCGGTCAGGACCTGACCGACCTTAAAAATGTCGGTTCCGAAGAATTGGTGTGTTGCGACGATTGTGATGTAATTCATGAATCTCACTCCTTTTTTATTTACAGCGTCATTATAGCTTTTTAACTGTACAAAAAACCTGCCAGCTCTATAATGAAGACAGAGGTGATAAAGCGATGGAAAAGAAAACGAGCGTGCTGGCGGTTCTGGAGATTCTGAGGCAGGAAAGCGACCGCGATCATCCGCTGACAGCGGCGCAGATTCAACAGAAAATGGAGCAGCAGTATCAATGCCCAATTGAACGGCGGACCCTGTACGCCAATATCCAGATGTTGAAGGAATTTGGTTATGAAATCAGCACCTACCAGGAAAACGGACACGGATATTATCTGGATAACCGGGATTTTGAAGAATCAGAAATCATGCTTCTGTGCAATGCCGTCCATGCGTCAAATTTTATTCCCCGCAAGCATTCCAACGATCTGATCAAAAAACTCCTGGCGACTCAGAGCCGCTACACCGCTCAAAAATATCGCAATATGGTTTATATTGATAATCTGCGCAAGAAAGACAATCAGGATTTCTTTTTCAGTCTGCAAATCCTGTTGGAAGCAGTGGAAGAAAAATGCGCGGTGGAATTCGATTATGTGCAATATAATGAAAAACTGCAGCTTGTTCCCCGCCGCACCACACCCTATGTCGTTCAGCCGGTTTATCTCGTCTATGAGAATGAGAAAACATACCTGATTGCCCGCCATGAAAAATACCGGGATTTCAGTCATTACCGTGTGGATAAGATCCGCAATATCCAAAAACGCGAGGCGCTGAAGGAACCGCTGGGGCCGCTGTGCGATCCTTATGAATATGCCAAGACAAAGGTTTACATGTACGGCGGGGAAGTGCTTGATTTTATTCTGTTATGCCACCGGCGGATTCTGGATGACATTGTTGATCATTTCGGCAGGGAAATTCAAATTGTCGTGCAGGATCCGGAGCATTTTATCACGCGGGTGAAGGGCAGCCGTGAGGGCGTGATTTACCTGGCGATGCAGTATGCGAAGTGGATGGAAATCCTGGAACCAGTCTCCGTCAGGGAAGAAATGAAGGCAATTTTCAGCGCCGCGCTGAGCCGTTACGAGAAAAAATAAAAAAGTTTCTAAAACTTGTATACAAGTTGAGGAAAATGCGGTATGATAGGGACAGAAAGAAAAAGGAGGACGCGATTATGGATATTCGTTATTCTGTTAACCAGCGGGATTTCAAGCGTTACACCACAGATGAGATTCGGGATGAATTCCTGATTACTGATCTGTTCAAGGCCGATGAAGTTACCGCGGTTTATTCGCACGTCGACCGCATGGTCACTTTAGGCTGCATGCCGGTCAACGAAACGGTTTCAATTGACAAGGGCATCGACTGCTGGAAAAATTTCGGCACGCATTATTTCCTAGAGCGCCGGGAAATCGGGATCTTCAACATTGGCGAACCGGGCGTGATCACCGCAGACGGTGTCGAATACAAAATGGGGCATGAGGACTGCCTGTATATCACGATGGGGACAAAGGAAGTTACCTTTGCGAGCAACGATGCCGCACATCCGGCAAAATTCTATATGGTCAGCGCACCGGCGCATAAGCCGTGCAAAACGACCTTTATCTCAATTCAGGATGCGAACAAGCGCCCGATGGGTGATTTAAAAACATCCAACGCAAGAACGATCAATCAGTTCATTCATCCGGACGTGCTGGAAACCTGCCAGCTGTCGATGGGCTTAACGCGGTTGGAAGAAGGCAGCGTCTGGAACACAATGCCGGCGCATACGCATGAGCGCCGCATGGAAGTTTATTTCTACTTTGACATCCCGGAAGACAACGTCGTCTTCCACATGATGGGCGAAGGCAAAGAAACACGTCATATCGTCATGCAGAATGAAGAGGCCGTGATCTCTCCGTCCTGGAGCATTCACAGCGGCTGCGGCACAAGCAACTATACGTTCATCTGGGCGATGGGCGGCGAAAACAAAGCGTTCGACGATATGGACAATATCCCGACGACAGAACTGCGTTAAACGCATTCAACTCATACGATAACGAATAAAAAAGGAGAAATAAAAATGGAAAATTTCATGAACAGCTTCTCTCTGCAGGGCAAAGTCGCTCTGATCACCGGTGCTTCTTACGGTATCGGCTTCAACATTGCCCGCGGCTTCGCAGCGGCAGGCGCGACGATTGTCTTCAACGATATCAACCAGGAACTGGTCGATAAGGGGCTGGCGGCTTATAAAGAAGAAGGCATTCCGGCGCACGGATATGTCTGCGACGTTACGGATGAAGCGGCCGTCAACGAACTGGTTAAGAAGATCGAAGCTGAAGTCGGCGTGATCGATATCCTGGTCAACAACGCGGGAATCATCAAGCGGATCCCGATGCTGGAAATGGCGGCTGCGGATTTCCGCAAAGTCATCGACATTGACCTGAACGGTCCGTTCATCGTTTCCAAGGCTGTCATCCCGGGTATGATCAAGAAGGGTCATGGCAAGATCATTAACATCTGTTCGATGATGAGCGAACTGGGACGCGAAACAGTTTCCGCTTATGCGGCAGCTAAGGGCGGCTTAAAAATGCTGACGAAGAACATCGCTTCTGAATACGGCGAATACAATATCCAGTGCAATGGTATCGGCCCGGGTTATATCGAAACGCCGCAGACCGCTCCGCTGCGTGTTGAAGGTCATCCGTTCAACAGCTTCATCATTTCCAAGACACCAGCTGCTCGCTGGGGCAAACCGGAAGATCTGATGGGGCCGGCGGTATTCCTGGCTTCCGATGCTTCCGACTTCGTCAACGGTCACATTCTGTACGTTGACGGCGGCATCCTGGCTTACATCGGCAAACAGCCGCAGTAAGGTTTCTCGATCGATCATCAGAACGCTTTCCTGAAAAGGGGAGCGTTTTTTTGTTTTTCATCCCATACCGGAAGAAAATCACCTGCCCGGTATCTTTAGAATTTTCATCGGAATTCGTTAAAAATTTGTAATGATTCATCACGAAACGATCACGGAAAAACCATTGTTATCCCATAATTTTTTCCTATAATACAATCATCAGGAAAGGAGGCATCCAAGGAGTACAGCTTAAAATTCAAAATATTTTCCTCTTCTCAGAATATAGAAATAAAATAGTTTTCCCTCTTCTCTTATAAATAATAATCATGATCCCGATGAAAACCTTCCCCTGTTTTCACGGGAGAAAAGGCTGCGCTTTCCCCGGTGCAGTTTTTTTCTGTGTGAAAAACAGAAGCGTGTTTGTAGGTAAGAATGAAAGATATGCGATTTATTAGACAAATGTCTAAAATTAGATTGACAAGCATTTTAGACAAATGTAGAATATGAATAGAAGGAAGGGATGAAAATATGAAGTTATCACGAAAACTTCCAGAAGCCGAATTCGAGATCATGAAGGTTGTCTGGGAAAAGGAACCACCGCTGACCAGTACATTGTTAATGGAAGAACTCAAACAAACCAAGGACTGGAAGGTTCCTACCTTATCGTCACTGTTGTCCCGACTGGTTGACCGCGGTTATCTGCGGACGGAGAAAAACGGAAAGGAAAGAACGTACTATCCTTTGATTACAGAAGATGAATATCTTCAATTTGAAAGTCAGGATTTCCGTCAGCGCTACGCTCAGCGCAGCTGGATCAGTCTGATGAACGCGTTTTATGACGGCGAGGCGGTAAGTGATGAAGAACTGGATCAACTGCAGGCCTGGCTGGATATGAAACGGAAGACAGACGGATGAACGGGGCAGAGCTGATATTCCGGCATTGTCTGCCGCATTCGCTGTTAACGCTGATCGTGCTCTTTATCCTTCGCCGCACGCATCATCAATCCTCTCGAACCGCTTATGGAATCTGCATCATTCTGCTGCTGGGGTTATTGATTCCTGTTAAGATTCAGCTGCCCGTTTCTTCGGAAATCATCGAACCGGTCAGGTCGCTGCCGTTGGGGGAAGTCTGGATAGAATCCCAGAAGCCGGTTTCTTCTATTATACCGACATTGGCAGCGTCAAATCCATCCGAGCCAGGAATGAACGGAACTCAGATCGTTACCCTTTTATGGCTGGGTGGCTACGCGGTAGCTCTGGGAATAAATTTGATCCGCAACCGGGAAAGTCTGAAATGGATCCGCCGTTGGTCAAGGTCGGCAGGGCCTGATGAACTTGAATTATTACGCCAGCTTCAGTCACAGATGAAGCTGAAACGGCACATCCGGCTGATGACGTGCCGCGGGATCGCAACGCCGTGCGCACTGGGATTGATTCATCCGACTTTGATTTTACCGGAACAGGATTGGGAAGGGGAGGAATTAACACTGGTCCTTACCCATGAGTTGATTCATATCCGGCGATATGACAGCTGGATAAGATTGTTAAGCGTGATCGCTCGGGTTATTTACTGGTTTAATCCGATTGTCTATCTGTTGGAAATTCAGATGAATCAATATTGTGAACAAGCCTGCGATGAAACTGTAATCCAAAACTGCACACCGGAACAGCGACATCGTTATGGCAGCCTGCTGCTGAGGCAGGCGCGTTCCTCGCACTCGCTGCCGATTCTGTCCACAGGCTTTATGTTGAAGCCGAAACAGCTTCAGGAGCGGCTGGCGCGGGTCATGAATCAGAAGCATTTTAAAATGAACTGGGAAAAGGTGCTGATTGTGGCCGCTTTGGTTATGATGGCAGGATGCGTGATGAAAGAAAAGGAGATTCGGAATTTCCTGGCAACGCCGCTGGCGAATGCAAAGCCTGAGAATCATGCGATTTATTTGAATTCAGGTAAATTACAAGGGTATAGAAAACAAGCTGAATTTGAAGAAACATTCATTTTAGAGAATAAAGACTTGCCGTTAAATCAATTTCGGGAAAAGATGGAGAATGAAGTTGAAAGTCTCCGTACAGAAGGCTTTGCGTTGAACAGTTTAGTCGTTTATCCCAACAGGATTCAGCAGATTGTTTTGCCTCAGTCTGTAACGATATCATCCATAATTTATGATTCTAAGATCAATAAAAACCGTCGGATCGATTTAAGTTTCATATTTGACGGGGATAATGATAAGATTACCTATAAGCAAAGTAATCAGATGTATGCGACACTGACGGACGTGACGAATGATTATTTTGATAACCTCTCCGAATCTCAAAAGCAAGATTTTCTTTACGAAGATGGACAAGAGTCCGCATTGAATTTTATTGAACAAAAATTTGAGGAGCAGACGAAGAATACAATGTTCAGCATCCGCCAGCTTTCATTTACTTCGATTGAAATTGACGAGAATTTACCGTCTGTCAATGTCCAGCTGAGCCAGACCTTAGAAGAATTGCGGAACTTGAGCTACGATGAAATCATGGCGCTTGCGCAAGTTGAAGAAGGGCCTAGTTATACGTTGATTACTGCTGACGGAATCAAAATCTATGGCATCGGCATCGGCTTCTATCAACCAATCAGCTCGATTTGTAAAAATGAAGAAGCGCGGATTTCCGCGCAGGCTTATGTTAAGTTTTATGAGAATGAAAGCGGGATCCAATATCTTCAGGAAATTCCTGACTTAATAAACAAGGTTGATCAGATTCTCAATGATCGTCTGAATAACTTGCAGGAAGAAGATCATTCAATGCTGAGTGAAAATTTAAGAAAGCGAATTGTGGAAGAACTCAATGTGGAGAACACTCTTATTTGGGTTGATGTCGTCAAAGATTAAGAAGTTTTGTCACAGCGGACTTCACTGTAAATTGTGACGATAAACAGGACAGTTTCCACGGGAAGTGGCATCTTTAGAATTTTCATCGGAATTCGTTAAAAATTTGTAATGATTGATCACGGAACGATCACTGAAAAACCATTGTTATCCCATAATTTTTTCCTATAATACAGTCATCAGGAAAGGAGGCATCCAAGGAGTACAGCTTAAAATTCAAAATATTTTCCTCTTCTCAAAATATAGAATTAAAATAGTTTTCCCTCTTCTCTTAAATTAATAATCATGATCCCGATGAAAACCCTCCCCTGTTTTCACGGGAGAAAAGGCTGCGCTTTCCCCGGTGCGGCTTTTTTCTGCGCTCTCGTCGTTTCTTACGAAAAGGCCGGAATTTTGTTTGTTTTCCTTAAAGATTGCTCACGCGCCTTTCACAAAAAATGCACGATGCGTTCAAAACGATTTTCTATAATAACACCATCCAGAAAGGAGGCATCCAAGCAGAAGCACAACATAACGTTTATTCAACTTTCCACAAGCTTAAAATTATAATTTAAATTTCCCTCTTCTAAAAATTTGTGTCTTGGAAGCAACTTCTGATCCCCCCTCAGAAGTTGTTTACTGTCCGAAACTGGCGATCATGATCTAGCCCTGATCGCTAAGTCATCCGTTAAGGTTTTGATGGACAGAACTCAATTGTTCGTAATCCGTTCAATATCACTGCTTGATTTTCACAAAAAGTTCACGATGCTTCCATAAACAACACACAGAATTTCGCTATACTAATAACGTAAACAGAGAAGATTAAAAACATTTCTTCATTTCTAAAATTTTCCTTTCTTTATTAATTTAAACCTGATCTTCTCTGTTCATAATAAGTACGAAAGGAAATCCCCCGTTTCCTTTCTCCCATGAGAAACCGCAACTTTCCCTCTTGCGGTTTTTTTCTGTTTCCGGTGTCAACTTAACCCTGTTTTATTAAGAAGACGGCCATGCAGATAAGGCGCAGGAAATGGAGAACCGCGGATCTCGGGATATGTCCTTTTTGTCATGAAGAAACCAAATCTCGAAAATTTGTTGAAGTTCAC
Source organism: Holdemania filiformis DSM 12042 (assembly GCF_000157995.1). GTDB lineage: Bacteria > Bacillota_I > Bacilli_A > Erysipelotrichales > Erysipelotrichaceae > Holdemania > Holdemania filiformis. The sequence continues at coordinate 364,606 of NZ_GG657562.1, read as the reverse complement.
ATTTCAATGACATACTTTTCCCATAATTTTTTCTTATAATACAATTGTCCAAAGGATAAGACCAACAGAAAATCCCTTCAGGACAAGATGTTTTTCCCCTCTCAACCTTAATAATTATCAGGTGATCAAGGCTCCCCTCCTTGGTTGCCGGAGAAAGCCCGCCTTCCCCTGGCGGGTTTTCTTTTCCGTTTTCCAAGAAAGCGATATAATGAAATAAAGGAGCAGACAGATCGAAGCACTTGAACCAGATCTGCCAAACAATCGAATATGGATGCTAAATCTTATACTTATGAAGAATTTCCGGCTTGTGAACTCACGGCTCTGCATCAAACTGAAATTGAAATCGATCCACATCAGCGAAGCGTGCACGCGCTGCCGCTGCAGGAATATGCCCGGGCGGGTGAACGGGGGCTGCATATCCGATTTTTACAACCTTCGTTTGTCGCTGAGGAAATGATTGAAGGTCAGCGGTTTCCGATCATTCTGTTTATCCAGGGCTCAGGCTGGCGTTGGCAGAATGTGGAGTCCAACATCTGCAGCCTGGGAAAGATCGCTGTCCACGGCTTTCTTGTGGCGATGATTGAATACCGGGGCAGCGAATGCGAACCGTTTCCTGCCCAATTGATGGATGTCAAACAGGCGATTCAATATATCCGTGCGCAGGCGCCGGGCCTTCATGGCGATCCAGATCAGCTGATTTTATGGGGCGGTTCCTCCGGCGGACATTTAGCGGCCCTGACAGCGGTCAGTGAAGCGGCAGGGGCGTTTCCACTGGAAAACGGCGAAGCCTTTCTGCCCGCGATCAAAGGGGTGATCGACTTTTACGGCCCGGTAAATCTGCTCAGTATGGCGGATCAGCTGTCAGCCAAGGATCATGCGGGTTCCGATTCCATCGCCGGAAAGCTGCTGGGCGGCGTTGCGGTTAAAGAATATCCGCGGAAGGCGCGCCAGGCTTCCGTTACAACCTATATTGGCAAGGCGGCGCTGCCTCCATTTTTGATCGTGCATGGCGACAAGGACCGCAATGTGCCGATGGCGCAGAGTGTGGAATTGGTGGAAGCCTTATTGAAGGCGGGACATGTAGTAGACTGGATTAAAGTCAAGAATGCCGATCATGGCGGGGCTGGAATCTGGAATGATGCTATTCTGAGCCGGTGCCTGGACAAGATCCAGTGCTGGCTGGCAGGAAAATAAGCCTTAAGAAATTCTTTAGGAAGTTCACGGAACCTTCACCCGCTTTTGATCATAATCCCATAATGTTTGCCTATAATACAAGCATACAAGGAAGGAGGCATCCAAGGTAATTCAAGCTGAAAAAGCATAAAGCATAAATTCCCTTTACAAGTAAAATATTTTCCCCTCTTATTAAAATAAAAATAATGTGCGAAGGCGGGCTTCCCCTCCCGCCTTCCAGGAAATCCTGTTCCCTCCCCTGAACAGGATTTTTCTTATTTAATAAATTGGAAGTAATTACAGATGTGGTTAAACATGGATAAAACCGGAAATTACCTGGGATAAAGTTTCCAGGTTCTGAGATTGATCGGCTGCCGGGCAGCCTTGTCTTCACAGAATCTCTCAAATTCATCATTTCTTCACAGAAACTCCATTTGGTCACCACATCGGTTTTCTATACTAGGATTCAGAAAGGAGGATCGCAGAGTAAATTAACGCTTTAAACATTTTTCCTCTTCTTAAATTTAAAAGATAATAGGAACGGACGCTAATCCCTGAGCGGAAGTTCCAGCGCGGTCTGCCGAATCCCTGCGGAAGACCGACGCAGCCGAGAGTTCTGTATTCCCTGACAGAACTCTTTTTTTGCCTTTCGTGTTGAAAGAAGGGAAGATTTCAGAATTAATTGGAAATTCGTTCAGAATTCTGCCGTTTCCGGAACCGGAATGTGCTAAAATAAATTCAAGAGAAAGGGGCTTTTTTATGATCTATACATGTACGCTGAATCCATCGCTGGACTACTATATGGAATTTGATAAAGTAGAACTGGGGAAAACGAACCGCAGTTCGCTGGAATACTATGAAGCCGGAGGTAAGGGCATCAATGTTTCTATCGTTTTAAATAATCTGATGATTCCGTCCCGGGCGCTGGGCTTTGTCGGCGGGTTTACCAAGGATTTTTTCATCAGCCTGCTTCAGAAATATGAGTATATCGAACCGGTGTTCACCTTCATTGAAGGTCACACCCGGATTAACGTGAAGGTTAAAGGCGACCTGTTGGAAACCGAGCTGAACGCCAAAGGTCCGAGTATTACGGAAGAAGATATGCGGATGATGTTAAGACGGGTAGAACGCCTCAACCGCAGCGATATTTTTGTGCTGTCGGGCAATTGTCCGGATAATCTGGTCGATCTGACGGAAAAAATGATTCAGCTGTGCATTGAAAACGACGTGAAGTTTGTCCTTGACGTCAATCATGAGCTGCTTCTGCGATTGTTGAAATACAAGCCGTTTCTGGTGCGGCCGAATATCGAGGATCTGGAAACGATGTTCGACGAGGTGATCGCCGATCAGAAACAGCTGATCCATGCCGGACGGCGCTGCGCGGAGCTGGGCGCGGAGAACGTCATCTTAATGATGGGGAAGGATGGCTCGCTGCTGATCAACCAGGACGGTGTATACCATGCCAATTCGATCGACGCCGAGGTTGTCAATTCTGTCGGTGCGGCCGACAGTATGATCGCCGGCTTCGTGATGAATTATCTGCGTTCCCGCGATATCATTACAACCTTTAAATACGCGAACTGCTGCGGCATTGCGACGGCCTTTTCTAAGGGGATGGCGACACGGGAGAAAATTGAAAGCCTTTATGACGAAATTCTTGTAACAAAGATTGACGAAAACGAAGAGGCTTGATATCATAGATCAAGATGATGCGAGGTGAGAGGATGTACAGAAAATAAGACGAAGAAAATTGAATTTCTGAAATCTTGTTTTTTGTCGTTCTCTTTTTTTACCGTTTACCGCTTCCTAAGGAGGTGGTGCGGATGTTAACTGTAAATCAACTTACAATTAAGACCCTCAAAGATAGAATTCTGATCGATCATTTAAGCTTTACTTGCGTCGCAGGCGATAAAATTGCGGTGATCGGTGAAGAGGGGAACGGCAAAAGCACGTTGTTTAAAGCAATTTGGAATCCAGACTTGATTTCAGAATATACCGTGATGGAAGGCACGATTGACCGCCGCGGGGCGGTGATCGGCTATCTTCCTCAGTCGCTGGACGCGCGGTGGGTTGAAACATCAGGTCTGGATTTTTGTATGAGCGAAACTCCTTCAGAAATTCCTGATTATGAAAAGATCGGCGAACTGTATGTGCGGCTGGAAGACGTCGGGGCTGGCGCCGGCCTGCTGGAAAGAAAAATGGGTCAGCTGAGCGGCGGGGAAAAAGTCAAGCTGCAGCTGGTCAAACTGATGTTAAAAGAACCAGATTTGATTTTGATGGATGAACCGACCAATGATCTTGATCTGGAAACGCTTGAAATTTTGGAACAGTTTATCTTAACCAGTCCGGCCGGCATTCTGTTTGTTTCGCATGATGAAACACTGCTGGAGCATTGCGCCAACGGGATTCTGCATCTGGAACAAATCGTTCGCAAGACCCAGGCCCGGCATACGTTTGTGCATCTGGGGTATGCCGATTACGTGCGGCAGCGCGAAGCCCTGGCAAGCCGGCAGGATCAGCTGTCAGTGAAGGAACATCAGGAGTACGCGGCGCAGATGGAGCGCTACCGGCGGTTATATCAAAGCGTCGATCACGCGCTGAATTCCGTCTCCCGGCAACAGCCGCATGCTGCCAAGATGCTTAAACGCAAGATGCGTTCGGTCAAGGCGCTGGGGGAACGGCTGGAGGACAAACCGCTGACGCATAAGTTTGAAGGCGAGGAACAGATCGAATTGTTTTTTGATCCGGAAGTCAAGATTGCCAATTCCCGCAAGCAGAT
>NZ_GG657562.1:355987-360451 GCF_000157995.1 Holdemania filiformis DSM 12042 | reverse complement strand
GCCAATTCCCGCAAGCAGATTCTTGATTTCCACCAGCCGCAGCTCTGGGCAGGGACGCATCTTTGCGCAAGCGGGATCAATCTTCAGATCGTCGGACCGCAGAAGGTCGCGATTATTGGATCGAACGGCTGTGGGAAAACGACGCTGCTGCGGCTGATCTGGGAACAGCTGAAGGACCGGACAGATCTGCGCGTCGGCTACATGCCGCAGAATTATGAGGAACAGCTGCCGATGGATAAGAACCCGGTCGACTTTTTAAGCGAAGGCCAGGATCAGGCGTTCCGGACGCGGATTCAGAATCATTTAGGCTCGCTGAAATTTACACCGGAGGAGATGCGTCAGCCGATGGGAACCTTTTCCAGCGGTCAGAAAGCCAAGATCTTGTTGGTGAAGCTGGTCGTCGATCACAACGACGTGCTCCTTCTGGACGAACCGACGCGGAATTGTTCGCCGTTGTCCGCCGGTCAGATCCGTGCGCAGCTGGCGTCCTTTCCCGGCTGCATCCTCGCCGTCAGCCATGACCGCCGCTTTTTAGCCGAGGTGACGGAGCGGATTCTGCGCTTGACGCCGCAGGGGCTGGAAGAAGATTCATCGATAGAATTCTAGCCAAACGAGAGATTTTGATTTATACTAGTACTGTTATGGCAAGGAGGCAGAAAATGAAAAAACAGATTCTGAAAGGTTTAGTTCTGTTAGGCTGCTGCCTGTTGGCGCTGAGTGCCTGCAGTCAGAAGGATAATACGCCGGTTCATTATTTAGACGACTTAAAGATGGTGGACGTCGATATGAGCGGGTATCAGGGATTCAATGTGGCGGAGCATCAGTTCAAGCGGGTTACGCTGAAGGAAGCCAACCGCATTTATAAAGAAGGCGGAAGCGGTATCCTGTACTATGGTTATACAAGCTGTGCCTGGTGCACGCAGGCGGTTCCGGTGATGAACGAAGTTGCCAAAGAGCTGGGCCTGACGATTTATTATGTCGATATGGGCACGGACGACGGCAACACGGAGGAAAGCTACAACGAATTTATCGATCTGGTGAAAGATTTCCTGAAAACCGATGACGATGGTGAACCGGCGCTGTTTGTGCCGCAGGTGTTCGTCGTGAAAAACGGAAAGATCGTGGGCGATCATCTGAGCACCGTCGATTCGTACAGCCCGAGCCAGGGCAACATGACCGACAGCCAGAAAAAAGAGCTGAAGGGCATTTACAAGAAAATATTTGAAAAACTGAAATAGGATCTTCGCGATCCTTTTCTTTTACCTGATTTTCTCTGCCGGGCGAAAGGAAAAGACAAAGTAAGCGCTTGTGAAAACAACATTCAGGAAGACGTAAGAAAAACTTAAAGAAAAGCGCATAAAAATTGGGTATAATACGGTCGATGTCAGGAGTGTGATCACAATGAAACGCAGACAAAAACGTAATATGATGCTTTTAGGATTGATCCTGGCCCTTCATTTCATTTATATTCTGGCGGGTCTGGGCTTGCGGAAAGCCGGGATTCAGCTTAATTTACGATGGTTGTTCTGGAACCTGGGCCTGGCGTTCATGCCGGTGGCGCTGGCAGTACCGGCTTATTTGCTGACCAGCTGGCGCAGACACTGGGGACCGATTTCACTGGGGCTTGCGATCGGCTGGCTGTTGTTTTTGCCCAACGCCTGTTACATGGTCACGGATCTGATCCATCTTCAAGGTTCGCAGCTGATCGGCGGCAATGGTGTTTATCTGCAAAGCTTATCCGGCTGGGTACGCTTGATTTATATCGTCGGCGGGATTTTAATGGCGCTGGTCGACGGCTTGTTTTCCACCTCGTTAATTCATCAAAACGTCAAGTGGCGCAGAAATAAGGTGTTTAACTTCTGCTGGATGAGCGTGATCAGTCTGTTATGCGGTTACGGCGTTTATATCGGCCGGTTTCTGCGGCTGAATACCTGGGATGTGCTGCAGCCGAAGACGCTGCTTTTAACGCTGCTGCAGAACATTGATAAATTTACCATTCTGTTTTCCTTTATGTTGGCGGCATTCTATTTCGCGGCCTATCTGATCTTTGATAAACTGATGCGCTCGGAACCGCACGCCTGATCAAACGATCAGGTTTTTTCTTTTCGCGATATATCTTCGTGGCGTGTCGAAAAGCTTTCGACACTGCGAATTTACAGGATGCCGCAAGGAAGAAGAAAACCGGAATTAACGTCAGAAGGGTCCAAATTTCTGATTTTGAACAGAAAAAAGAATGAAAAATACAGGAATTCCCAGCTTTACAACCCTTTGTTTAAATGAAAGTAAGTTTCTTTTTGAAAATAGGCTAGAATGGCACACTTTTTGCTTATATATTTAAAAAGGAGTGGTGTCTATGAAGTTTGCGAGTTTATTTCAGCCGTTAAAAATTAATTCTCTGATGATTCCCAACCGGATTATTTCCGCGCCGATGAACGAGGCGCTCAATGACAAGCGTGTCCGCTGCGGAGCAGGGATTTTGATTGCGGGCTGTGGTGGTGTGGATCTGCCGAACGCCTGGTTTGATCCGGGGTATTTATTTGCCAAGGCACAGATTCAGAATACGCGCCAGTGGCTGAACTTTATGCGTCAGGGAGGTTCGGCAGTATCGCTGGAGGTCATGCACATGGGCGGCGTCGGACGCGGGGCGCATCCGGATGACGTGCTGTGGGGATCGACTGACGGTGTTAATGCCTATGGCAATCGGGTGAAAGCCATGACACCAGCGGAAATGGATCAGACGTCTGCAGCGTTCGCGCAAACCTGCCGCGACGCTAAAGAACTGGGCTTCGATATGGTCATGCTTCATTTCGCGCATGGCTGGCTGCCGGCACAGTTTCTTTCACCAGCTCTGAATCATCGGACGGATGACTATGGCGGGTGTCTTGAAAACCGGATGAAGTTTCCGCTGGCGATTATTAAAGCAGTACGTGAAGCCGTTGGCCCGGATTATCCGGTGGATCTTCGAATCAGCGCAAAGGAGTGGATTGACGGCGGGATTGATCTGAACGAGGTTCTGATTTTTTTGAAACAGGCCGAACCGTATTTAGATATGGTGAATGTGTCAGCTGGACAGGATATGGACAAACAGGGCAACATCCACATGGCGACGTCCACGTTGGAGCCGCATGGCGTCAATCGTCAGCTGGCCCGCGCAATTAAGCAGACCCTTACGATTCCCGTTGCGGTGGTAGGGGCGATCTTAACGCCGCAGGAAGCCGCCTCGGTGATTGAGGAACAGGATGCCGATCTTGTGGTTCTGGGACGGGCATTGCTGGCAGACGAAGACTGGATTCATAAAGCGGAAGCCGGCCGGGATGCGGATATTGTGCCTTGCCTGCGCTGTGGCAGCTGCATGCATTGGACGACTGACCGGCGCGATCATGGCTGTTCCGTGAATCCTGCCTATATGAACGGAAGCTGGATGTCTTCTGAGTGCCTGCCGGTTAAAATTCGCAAGCAGGTTGTCGTGATCGGCGGCGGACCGGCCGGGATGAAAGCGGCGCTGACGGCGGACCGGCGGGGACATCAGGTTACACTGCTGGAACAAAATTCCAGTCTGGGCGGCGCGCTGACCATCTTTAATCAGGAGCCGCATAAACTGGATTTACGGCGTTACCGGGATTATCTGATAGAACAGATCGCAAAGTCAGGGGTTAACGTCAGACTGAATACAAAAGCGACGCCGGAACTGGTGAAAAACCTGAATCCCGACCATTTAATTCTGGCGTTGGGCGGAAAGTGGGCAATTCCGCCGATTCCGGGAATCGAACGGGGACTGACGCCGGCTCAAGCCTATACAAATCCGATTCCGAATGGAAAATCCGTTGCGATTTTAGGCGGCGGCGCGATCGGCTGCGAGCTGGCGCTGAAGTTTGCGGAAACCGGGTGTCCGGTTGCCTTGATCGAACAGGGAAGTGAGCTTCACCGCGGGGAAAATCTGCTTGTCGGTTTAGCGCTGGACGAGCATCTGAAACGCTGTGAAAATTTGAAAATCCTCCGGGAAACATGCTGCCTGAAAGTAAATTCCGAGCATATCGTTGTAGAAAAAACGGGCGTTTTAATGACGATTCCAGCCGACGTATTGATCATCTGCACAGGCATTGAACCGTTAAGCGAGGAAGCTGATCGTTTTTATGGAATTACCTGCCACACTTGGAAAATCGGTGATGTTAAACGGCCGGGAAACATCAAGGCGGCAACGTTGGACGGCTGGATGGCGGGCAGCCAGGATTGAGGCATCCTTCCACTTTTCCAACGACCTTCTGATTTGAAACCAGCTGAAAAAAATGCTGGGAAGTGAAGACATAACGAACTGCCTGCTTTTTAAAATAAATATAACAAGAAATACCCGTTTACGCGGTATTGGTTTGATCGGTATGGTTGCCGCCATGACTGAAAAGAAGGCGCTAAATCCAGCTGAATTTTAAAGCGGCTGGACAAGGATTTATAAGCTGTAACGAAGCA
>NZ_GG657562.1:338187-355802 GCF_000157995.1 Holdemania filiformis DSM 12042 | reverse complement strand
AAAACTGGAATGAATCTCAAGGTTACAGCTTTTTTTGTGGAGTTCTGAACAACCGGGCAACTTGCGTGACCTCATTCCAGAAGAACTGCATCGATTCGCCAAAGATGAAGGACTGTCTTTTATTTCTCTTATCGTTGTTTTTTTAAATCGTAATCCCTAATAAGAGGGAGGATTAAGTTAAAATGACCTTGATTTATATTTCAATCAGAAATGTTGTTGACAGGATTTTTATATATATCTATAATAGATATATCTTAAATGGATATATCGTGAATAGACTGTGAGGAATAGAAATGCCAAAACAAGATACCTTTGAAACAGAACAGCTGACCGACGCGGCGTTTTACATCTTATTAGCGCTGATCGAACCGCTGCATGGTTATGCGATTATGAAGTATATTGAACAGCTGACCGGCGTACCGGGAATGATCGGGCCCGGCACGTTGTATACGCTGCTGAAAAAGATGTGCGCCAACGAGCTGATCACGCAGACGGCGGTGGAAGAAGGAAAGAAGTCTTACGTGCTGACCGATAAAGGTCGGATCTTACTGCGCCATGAATTAACCCGCCGGGAAACGATTGTCACGACGGCCCGCAAAATAATGATGGAGAAAGGAATATAACCGATGAAGAAAAAAATTATATTAGCCCAGGGTCTTGTATTTGAGGAAGAACAGGAAAAGCTGCGGCTTGAAAAACTGGCGCAGGAGGGCTGGCTGTTTGAGAGTGTAGCCTGGGGTGGTTTAGGCTGGCGGCTGGTTCGGGGCGAGCCGCAGTTCAGACAGTATGAATTTGATTATCTGCCTTCCGATCCGGCTGAACGGCAGGAATATCTGGCCTTGATGGAAGCCTCCGGCTGGCATTCGGCATTTCGTCAGGATCCGATCGTTTTATTCTGGTCTGATGAAAAGCGGACTCCGATCCATACGGAGGCATCGACGAAGCTGGAGTCCTATGTGCCGCTGGCCCGTGGCCTGTCGCGGATCAGCCTGGTTCTGGGCGGCTTGTTAATCGCACTTTTGTTCTCTGGACTTAAAGGCCGGGGGATCGCGCTGATCTTTCTGACCGGGCTGATCGGCTTTACGATGACGACGATGTGCGCTTCCGGCTACCGCATCCGAATGCAGCTGCTGAAACGCCAGGTGTCGCTGCAGGAGAAGCTTGAGGATCGGCTGCGGAAACAAATCATTACGCGGACAGCCTTCGCGCATTTACTTCTGCTTTTGTCGGGTTTATACCTGTTGATGATCGCTTATGCCCGCAAGCCGATGCCCGTGGGGTTATGGCTTCTGATCGCGCTGCAGGTCAGCGCCGGGCTGGGACTGAAATTAATTTGCTGGAAACAAATGAAAGAACTGGGCTGAATCCACTAAAACTGAGATTAGAAAGGCAAGGACGGAAAACGATTGTTTCTATATTAAAATATGAGAAATTGCTTGACCTGTCCCTAACGTCCGGGCATAAGTTAGGGGCAAGGAGGCGAACCGGAGTCGAATGTTAAGAATTTGTAATAAATAAAATAAGAAAAATATGCTAGAATAAGAAACATAAAATGGGAGGATGATTTCAATGATTGAAGTCTATCACGTCACAAAAAAATACGGCTTGTTTAAAGCGGTCGACGATCTGTCGCTGACGGCGAACAATGGCCGGATCACAATTCTTTTAGGTCCCAACGGAGCGGGCAAGTCCACAACGATCAAAAGCATCGCGGGGCTGCTTAAATTTGACGGCAAGATTCTGATTGACGGTTTCCCCAATTCGTCGGTTGACGCGAAGCGGCGGTTCGGCTATATTCCGGAAACACCGGTGTTGTATGATCAGCTGACAATCCGGGAACATATCCAGTTCATCAGCCGGGCATATCAATCTGAACAGGGCGAGATCCGTGCCCAGGCGTTGTTGGAACGGCTGGAGCTGGCGGACAAAACGAAAAAAACAGCCCGCGAATTATCCAAAGGAATGTCGCAGAAGCTGTCGATGGTACTGGCGTTATTGGCCGATCCGGATTCGATTTTGATCGACGAACCGATGATCGGACTTGATCCGGCGGCGATTGAAACTGTGCTGCAGCTGCTGAAAGAGCTGCGCGACGAGGGAAAAAGTATTTTGATTTCCACGCATATTATCGACATGTTTGAATCGCTGTGGGATGATGCGTACATTCTGCATCAAGGAAAAATCGTGCGCGAGGTCCGCCGCGAGGATCTGGGCGATCAGTCGCTGAAGGAAATTTTCTTTGCCTGCACGCAGGGGGAACAGGGATGAATGCGCTCAGCTATTTGTTTTTTGTCAAGCTCAAAGCGCAGCTCCGCCGGTTGTTTTCTAAGCCGACCTCGGCGATCGTAACACTGCTGGTCGTGGGGTTCTTCGGATTTTCTATTTATTCGGCGGTGCGGAATCGGGAAATGATGTCGGCAATGATGAACGTTCAGTCAGTGCAGGGCTGGATGATGTTGTTCTGCGGTTATGTGCTGTTTTTGATGACGATTATGATCCTGCAGAAGCGTTCCGCGATCGTGACGCGTGATGACGCCCAGTTTATTTTTGCGGGTCCGTTTACGCGGAAGCAGACGCTGGCCTACTTGTTGATTGAAACGGTGGAAGGCAGCCTGATTTATGCGCTGATCGCCGTGGCTTATATCTTAATGATGATGAGCTCCACTGTGATTCTGACGGTTCCGTTAGTGCTTTCGTTAATCCTGAGCAGCTTGTTGATGTTTTACTTCGCGTTTGCCCTGTTTACCTGGTTTTATTTTCTGGAATTGGTGAAGCCGCGGGCGAAGTGGTTAAAATATGGATTCCTGGCGGTGCTGCTGGGGTTTATCGGCCTGATCGCGATTCGCAACGTCGGTTTTGACGGCGGCGGGATTCAAAGTACAATCACCCGGTTTGTGGCTGATCCGTTATTTAACTGGGTGCCGGTGTTCGGCTGGTGCAAAATGGCGCTGATCGGCTTAGTGAGTCAGGATATGACGACCTGCCTGATCGGCTTTGCGGCGACGCTTCTTGTCTGCGCCGGGATCACCGCGCTGATTTTGAACGTTAAGGGTGATTTCTACGAACAGGCGATTATGGACGCGGAATGGATCAGCGAGCTGCGGCAGAATGCCCGCGTGCGGCGGTCTTCGGGTGGAACGAACGAAAAGGTTGTGTCAGTGAAGCAGGCGCGCTTTGGCAGCGGCGCGGCGGCGCTGGTTTCCAAGAATCTTCTGATCCTGCGCAAAACACGGCGGCTGTTATCGCTGCAGGAAGTGCTGTTAATCGCAATTTATCTGGGGATTGTCTGGATGAATGGACAAGGGTTCGGCTTTTATCAGTTCTTCGTTCTAATCGTCCTGTTCACCAGTGCGACGACGGATCGGATCGCCCAGGATTTACGGGTGTTCTATCTGTATTTGATTCCGGACCGGCCGCTTAAAAAGCTGGCGGCCCTGATGGTGCCGTCGATGCTGCACATCGTGGCGGTGGTGTTCGCTTCGTTAGTTTTCTGTCCGTTTGTCCTGGGCTGCAGCTGGACTGAAATCATACCGGCCGCGTTGATGATGACGGGTTTTGGCTGGTTGTTTCTCAGCGCTTCGCTGGTTTGCCTGCGCTTGATGAAAAGCCGCTCGACGCCGTTGATGGAACAGATGATCAAGATGGTTTTCTGTCTGATCCTGGCGATTCCTTACGGCATTACGGTCGTGGCGCTGATGTTCGTACCGGGACTGCCGGCGCTGGCTGTGCAGCTGGCGGGTTTGGCTGTCAACGGCTTGATCGGACTTGCCTGTCTGGCGCTGGCGACGCCGCTGTTGTCCGGCAACAACCTGATGGCGGACTGAGCAAGCGATGCGGGCCGAAAAGAAGGCTGGATAGACCAGATCGGCTTCCTCATTCTAAAAAAAACAACGTCCAGGGGAAAGGCTTCCCGACGTTGTTTTATTTTGTGAAAAATTGCGGAACAGATAAACTGGATGTCGTGTCAGAACCGATGCATAGTTTGTCAACGCGGCAGCCGTTTTCCTGCCTCGGGATCGCTGTCCCTCTGATTTTGCGCTGATCTTGAGATTAGGATTTATCCGATTTTCGGACTGGCGGACGGCGCTGGCTGCGGGGAAGCGGAAGGCAGGGGAGAGGTTGTGGACCGCGGAGAAGGAGACGGGGTGGTTTTCGAATTTGCCGGCGGTCCGTCCAACGGATTGACGAAGCTGTCAATCTTCCACATGCCCTGTTCTTTTTTCAGGATAAACTCGGAGGTTTCCTCGACCATTTGCCCCTGAACCTGCCATGCCGACGTCGCGTCGAAGGTCAGCTGATCTTCATCCTGTTTGACCAGAGTGAAGCTGGTTTTGATATACTGTCCGTCGCCGGCGGGCGTCTGCGCGCCGATCCAGCTGACCGTATCGTCCGTAATTATGACACGCTGGGCGAACGTGGAGGCTTCCAGAATCCGGCGGCCTTCCGCGGTGAAGAAGGCGTCGAGGATCGCGTCGTAATTCTGAATCTCGACCTGCTGATCCTCGCCGGCCGCGTCCAGAATGAAGTAATTCGCGGATCCCTGGCACAGCTCTAATATTAATTCCAGGCAGGCCTGCGCTTTTTCTACCGGATCCTCGCTGACCTTTACCGAAAGCGTGAATTCAACGGCATTGCCGGAAGAATCCTGGAACCGGCCAGGCAGGGAATACGTTCCCGGTGTCGCGTAATCGACGTCGCTGATCAGCCAGCGGAAGTTTTTGACCAGCGTGGATTCGCGGTTGAAATTATCCTGCAGCAAAATCCCGGCGGTCTTCGCCGTCAGTTCAGGAGCTTCGCCCGTTAAAAAGACCGGCGGCTGCACCGGCAGCACATAGGTTGGAGCGGTATGATCGACCGTCGTGACCTTCAAGGTTTTCACATCGTAATAACCGTTTTTATCCACCGCCTTGATCTTGATATAAGAGGTCCCGAGCAGGGAATTATTGGCGTTGTTCAGAAAGACGACGTTTTCCGCAGGCAATTCGTTGCCCTGACTGTCCACAGCTTTAAAATAAGCCCGCAGCATATCTTCTGAAAAATCAGGCTGATTGACCTCGATGACGGCGTCTTCTAAAATCGTAATCTGCGGCGGTCCGGGATTTTCTACCCGCCTGGCGCAGCCGCCCAAAAGCAGAACACATAAAGCTAGCACCCCTGTTTTTCTCATCATATTTGAAAGCCTCCTTTCCCGTCTTGGATTTGTTCGCTCTATAATTAGTCTTATTCTATCATATTCTGTTCATGCGCTTGCAACGTTTGTCAATTCGTAAAAGAATTGAAAGAAATCGCGGAATGGGACGAAACTTGTCGGGACTTCTTCCAGGCAAAGGCATTGTCACTTTTTCCTGATTCTGGTAAACTGAAGATAAGAAGGTGAAACCATGCAGGAAATCACAATGTTTGTCTTAAAGAATTGCCCCTATTGCCGCCAGGCGCAGAAAGATCTCGACGTTTTGCTTGCGGATCCGCGCTATCGGAATATCCGCATTACGAAGATTGATGAAGGCGAAAATCCGCAGCTGGCTGATCAATACGATTATTATTATGTCCCGACCTTTTATCTGGGCGCGCAGAAGAAACTGGAAGGCGCGCTGACACGCGCGCAAATTCAGGCGCTGCTGGACGAAGCGGCCGCGGGCTAGGCGGATGAAGGTTATGGACTGGCTGTTTCGCAGAGAGGTGCTGACCGATCAGGAAATTGATTTGATCAAGGTCATGGAAGTCAAAAAAGAGGCGGGCCGCAACGATGTGCCGTCCGTTGTTTTTGAAATCCGCGAACATGGAAAGCACGCCGCTGTGGGACGCTGCGATCTGCGGATGGGCATGAATGAGGAATTATATTATGCCGGGCAGATCGGCTATACCGTGTACCCGATGTACCGCGGGCATCATTACGCGCTTAAAGCCTGCCGCCTGTTGTTCCAGCTGGCGAAGCAGAAATATGGCATGAATTCGCTGATCATCACGTGCAATCCGGACAATCTGCCCTCGCGGCGGACATTGGAAGCACTGGGCGGAGAATTGAAGGCGATCGTCGACGTGCCGAAGGAGCATTATCTGTATCAGTACGGCGACGTTCAGAAATGTATTTTTGAATATCACCTGTAACCGGCGCTGCCGGTTCTTTTCATATCTTCCGGCTTGTTCGTTCAACGAAATGTTGAATGGCATGCCCTTGGTGGACATTTTCTGCGCATATTCGATTTCCAGGCTTTTCCAGCTTCATTTCTTAGGCTGATCTTAAGAAAGTCTTTCGTGCAAATGGGCACGGATTTCGCTATAATATGACGTATTGAGGGGTGAAAGCATGCCGGATTTTAATCTTCATACTCATACCGCCCGCTGCCGTCACGCCGTCGGCACAGATGAAGCGTATGTTCAGGCGGCGATCAAAGCCGGATTCAAAGTTTTAGGCTTCAGCGATCACTGCCCGTTCGCGTGTTTGAGAGATCAGCGCGACCGCATGAATAGCGAAGAAAAAGCAGGATATCTGAATTCGATCGCAAGCTTGAAAGATAAATACCGGGATCAGATTACCATTCTTACCGGATATGAATTTGAATATTTTCCCTCCTTGCGCCAGGAGCTGCAGGAACGCCGGGATGAAACGGACTATATGATTCTTGGCAACCACTATCTGACCCCCGGCGGCACGGATTTCTGCGAAGCGGCGGAGGATGAAAATGTATTGCTTTATGCCCGCCGGATCGCGGCGGCGTTAGCGGAAGGGTTGGCGGATTATGTTGCCCATCCGGAATACTTTATGTTAAGCCGCGACCATTGGTCGCCAGCCTGCGACGAAGCGGCGCGGATCATTTGTGCGGCGGCGGTGAACGCCGAGGTGCCGCTGGAGATCAATCTTAAGGGAATGAAGCATGGCAAGCTGGCTTATCGGGAAGGCTGGCGTTACGCTTATCCGTGGGCGAGGTTCTGGGAAATCGCCGGAACCTTCGGCTGCACTGCGGTCTATGGCATGGATGCCCATGACCCCCGGCAGTTTGCGCTCATGCCGCAGCGGATCGCCGAGGTTCAGACGTTTATTGATTTGACGGGCGTGCGCGTCAGGGAACAGTGGGATGCGCTGCAGTTTGGAAAGAAGGAAAAATGATGAAAAAACTATGGAACATCATGGCGAACCGACTTTTCATCGTGGCGGTTCTTATCCTGCTTCAGCTGGGCTTGATCATCGGCGTGATGGTGAGCCTGTCCGGGTTTAAGCTGGTCAGCGACCTGCTTCGTTTCATCAACTTCTTTTTAATTATCTACATCGTGAACAAACAGGAAAACCCGTCATATAAACTGGCCTGGATCATCCTGGTGCTCGTCTTCCCGCTGTTCGGCGGGTTATTTTATCTGATGTTCGGCGGCCGGAAAATGCCGAAGGCGCTGCGTAGGGAAGCGATGGCGGAAGCGGCCCGAACCCATCCCGTCCTGCCGCACAATGAGAAAATTTTGAAAGAAATTGAGGAACAGGACAATCAGATTGTCAAGCAGTTCCGGTATGTGCTCAATAACGCCTACTATCCGGTATATAAAAATACGGAGGCGACCTATTGCCCGACCGGCGAGGTGAAGTTCTGGCACATGCTGCGGGAACTGAAAAAAGCGGAGCGGTATATCTTCCTGGAATATTTTATTGTCGATAACGGGATCATGTGGGATTCAATCCTGGAAATTTTGATTGAGAAGGTGAAGCAGGGCGTCGATGTGCGGATGATGTACGATGATGCCGGCTGCGTTTATACCCTGCCGGCCAACTACCGTAAAATCTTAGAAAAACTGGGAATCCGCTGCGCCGTGTTCAATCCGTTAAAAGCCCGGCTGGTGATCCAGATGAACAACCGCGATCACCGCAAGATCTGTGTGATCGACGGGAAGATCGGCTTTGTCGGCGGGATCAATCTGGCCGATGAATACATCAACGCTTATGAAAAATATGGTCATTGGAAAGATACGGCCGTGATGCTCAGAGGCGAGGCCGTGTGGAGTCTGACCGTCATGTTCTTACAGTTCTGGAACTTTGTTTATAAAGATATGGCGCCGAGCAACTATGACGATTACTGGCCGGTCTACAAGCCTGAGGAACAGCTGCAAAGCGACGGCTATATCCAGCCGTTTTCCGACAGCCCGACGGATGAGGAGGAAGTCGGAGCCACGATCCATTTCAACATCATCAATCAGGCGCGGCATTATGTCTACATCCATACGCCTTATTTAATCATCGGCTATGAGATGCAGCGGGCGTTGGAAACGGCGGCCAAGGCCGGCGTCGACGTGCGCATCATCGTGCCGCATGTACCGGATAAAAAGCTGGTGTTTATGGTGACACGCGCCAATTATGAACCGTTGCTAAAAGCAGGCGTGAAGATCTATGAGTACACGCCGGGCTTCATCCATTCCAAATCCTTTGTCAGCGACGATGAGATCGGTCTGTGCGGTACGACCAATATGGATTACCGCAGTTACTATCTGCATTTTGAATGCGGGGTGCTGGCATACAAGAGTTCGATCATCCGGGATATGAAGCAGGACTACATCGAGACATTAAAGGATTGCCGCGAAGTGACGCTGGACGACTGCCGCAAGACTCCGGCTGCCGTGCGGTTAATCCGGGCTATTCTGAATCTGTTTGCACCGATGATGTAAACGCCGGGGTTCCCAGCGTGCAGCCCCATGGAATGAAGTTTTAATAAGGACGTCAAACATTAGAATAAGTTGAAAAGGAGTCGGAAATGAGCGAAATTAAGGTTAGCTTTCAAGCCTGCGCCGAGGCTATACCCCTGAAATATGTCGTTATCGTTCTGCGGGATGGCGATCAGGTGTTGTGGGCGCGGCATCGCCGGCGGTCTGCCTGGGAAATTCCTGGCGGACATCTTGAACCGGGAGAAACTCCGCGTCAGGCGGCTGAACGCGAGCTGTGGGAGGAAACCGGCGTCACGCAAGCTGAACTTGAGCCGGTGTGCATTTATACGGTGAGCCAGGACGGCCGGCAGGACAGCGGTCTGCTTTACGCTGCGTCCGCTGGTGTCCAGGGCCCCCTTCCCGCGTTTGAAATGGCCGAAACCCGATGGTTCAGCGAACTGCCTGAAGAACTGACGTATCCGGAAATCCAGCCGTTGTTATGGCGGCAGGCACGGCAAGTCCGCGGCCAGGGAAACGAAGACGAACTTTCGCAAATGACGGATATTTTCAACGAGTAAAAATTTCAAGGCGTCTTCACACAGACCGGATTTCCGGGCTGTTTCTTGTTGAATTAGGAGAAAGAACGTTCACGGATCGTTAAGGGTACGCCGCAAAGCCGTGCTATGCCGGTAAGTGTCATCTTTTTCACTCATATTAGAACTTTTTTTGCGACAGAAGACAGCGGAGGATTTTGTATAATAAGCACAGAAAGACGAGGAATAGGAGAATGAGAAAAAGATTGGTTTTCAGGGTCGATGACGTCGGCTATACGCCGGCTTATGACATGGGGGCGTTTAAGGCATTTGAATGCGGGATCGCGTCGTCCGCGGACGTGATGTTCGATTCGCCGGATACTGTCGCCGCGTTAAACTGGCTGAAGGACAAACCGTGGCTGTCGATCGGCTGGCATCGTCATCTGTGGGAAAGTCCCGTCCTGCCGCCGGAGGAAGTTCCTTCTTTAGTCAATGAAAAAGGCCGGTTTAAATGGGGACACCGGCATCCGGAGTTAATGCAGGAAGCAACCTATGAAGAGACTTATCAAGAATTCAACGCGCAGATGGAGCTATGTTATTGCATTCTGGGCAAATATCCTGATGTCGCCAGTGTGAAAAACAGCGAGCTGCCGCTTGAAAAAGCATTTAAAGCGGTCGTGGAAAAACACGGAATCGCCTATAATATTTTTTCCTCCGCGCCGGATCATCGCCATCCGACGGAATGTGATCCGAAATATAAGGCATTGCGTTATTATTCTTCCGGTCTGGCAACAAACCCCAGCTATAAGCTGGAAGATTTCAAAGATTATCAGCCGTTAGAGAAAATGATGGCGCTGCGGTGGACAGACGCCGAGGAAGTTTTCATGTATGGCTGGCATCCAGGCTATTGCGACGATCACATCATGGAAGAATCGACCTGTAATCTTCACCGATGCAAAGAGCTGCAAGCATGCACGAGCGAGGAATATAAAAACTGGATTATTGAAAACAAAATTGAATTGGTGAATCAGCGCGACGTTCTTTATGGAACGAACGAGTTTCAGGATCATTTGAAAGCGATCGGCAGTCCGCTGTGGATCGGAAATTTCAAGTAAATTCCAACACCTGCGCCACTTTGTCGAAAGCGGCCGGAAAAACAGGCGGAAAGGCTTGCATCTTCATTCTGTTTTTGGTATATTGAACATACTTCTTGAGGGAGTAGTTTGCGTGGGGAAACCTGCGTGTCAAATCAACACAATGGCGGTTTGCCGCCTGGTTTGGCTTAATGAACAAGACTCAAGCATAGGCTTTAACGAGCTTATGCCTGGGTCTTTTTTTAGGAAGAAAGAGGGAAATGTATGGATGCAAATGTTATGGATGCGGTCACGTTAGTCATGTTAGCGGTCGGTTTGGCAATGGACGCGTTTGCGGTGTCGATCACCGACGGCTTATGTTATGAAAACTTTCACCGCAAAGAAGCGCTGATCACTTCCGGGGCGTTCGGCTTGTTCCAGGGAATCATGCCGCTGATCGGCTATTTCTGCGGCCGGATGTTCAGCGACGCGATCAGCTCAATCGACCATTGGATCGCGTTGATCCTGCTGGGCGTGATCGGGCTGAATATGATTAAAGAAGCGTGGCAGGAAAGCCGGGAATCGGAATGTGAAAACTGCGGGAATAAAACGCTGACGCTGCCGACGATCCTGATGCAGGCAGTTGCCACCAGTATCGACGCTCTGGCAGTGGGAATCAGCTTCGCGGTCATTCATGTCAATATTTTTACCGCCTGTCTGTTGATTTGCGGCATCACTTTCGGACTGAGCCTGATCGGCGCGGCAATGGGGAAACGTTTCGGTTCGATGGTCAAAGAAAAAGCCCGGGTTCTGGGCGGTGTGATTTTGATTCTGATCGGGCTGCGGATCTTTGTGGAACACATGTTTTTCTAAAATTTGCGGAAATATCCTCATGAAAGTCATTGCAAAAAAACTTCTTACGCGGGTAAGAGTTTTTTTTTAAGAAAATTGAAGCGAGTCAGCGCAGCCGGAACAGAATTTCCCGGGCAATGGACCGGGGTTCACGTCCGGTTGTTTCTATTTTTTCTGAGTCAATGTCGTCATAATGAGGCAGCCGGGCCAAGCTGCGCTCAAGACAGTCCGGTGTTCGCAGGCCCCGGTCGATGTCAGACTGCAGCTGGCGGCGCAGCTGAGCAGGGGAAGGCGATAAGGTAAAATGATAGAAAGTAAATTCGCCGAGAAGCCGGTTTAAAATCGAACGCACGGTTTCGGGGTCGTCCATCACCCAGCTGAACAAAATATAATCGAAGTCCGGCTGGGCGAGGAACTGATTCAATAAATAGGTAATATTGTTCAGAACCATCGCTTTAGTTTGATCATTGACCTGAAACGGATGCATCATCCAGCACCAATCCCCATCCAGCCAGACGCTGCGGGTAAGCTGTTCGCTGCATAAGCGGCTGACCGTGCTTTTTCCGCTGCCCATCGTACCGCTGATAAAAATAACTTTCTTCATATTCACTTCCTGCCTTTGTTTTTGATTATAGCATGTTTTAGAAAGAATTAAGAATTTCCTTCGGTGTTCGGCAAAGGAACATGTTAAAATAAAATAAAGTTTATTTCGCAGATTGGGGATGTTTTATGAATACTCAACAAGGAAAAACCGCCGCGCGCCAACGGGCGGTTTCCTCGCGTTCTTCGTCAGGAAAACAAAAACGGGCGCATAAACGTTACCGCCTGAAAGCGTCGGTCCGCCGCAAGCTGGCGATTCTGGGCGTGCTGGCGGGATTGATCGTCATCGCGCTGCTTTTGTTGTGGCTGTGGCCGGCACGGGAAAAACGGATCTATCATACCGAAGGCGTGCAGCTGCAGACGGTCAACGGCATTGAAGTTGTGCATGATTACATTCCTGAGGGACATCAGAACCGGCCCGGGATTCAGCGTGAAATCCGCTGGATCGTCATTCATGAAACGGACAACGAAGCGGCCAGCGCGGACGCCTGGCATCATAACGAATATTTAAAGACGAATGAAACGGACATCAATTCCTGGCATTATACAGTCGACGATCATGCCATTTATCATTCCCTGCCGGATGAGGAAGTCGGCTGGCACGCGGGTGATAAAATGACGGAAAACGGCGGCAATATGACAGGGATCGGGATTGAGCTGTGCGTCAACGAAGGCAATGATTTTGAAAAGACAATGGAAAACGCGGCCGCACTGTGCGCCGAGCTGATGAAGGCGTATGATCTGCGGATTGAGGATATCAAGCAGCACCATGATTTCTCAGGCAAGGACTGCCCGCACCGGATTTTATCCGCGGACCGGACGGAAGAATTCGTAAAAATGGTTCAAGAAGCGACGAAACCATGATTTTGTAGTGGTAAATTCAGTTTTTTTTGTTACAATAAATGACTGGATGATTGAGGTGAATTTATGGGAAAAACCGGACTGGTTTTAGAAGGCGGCGGGATGCGCGGCGCCTATACGGCTGGGGTTTTGACATGGCTGATCGACCATGAGATCGAATTCGATTACGGCGTCGGCATTTCAGCCGGGGCGATGAATCTGTGCAGCTTCGCAATGCAGAATAAACAGTATCTGTATGATGTCGGCGTCATCTACATGCCGGACAAGCGGAATGTAGGACTGAATCCTTTATTGAAGGAACGGCATTATGTCGGATATGACTTCATGTTTGACCGGCTTCTGAAGGACACGATCCACTATGAGCTGGATGCGCTGCGGAAGGCGCCGATGGAGATTGAGATCGGCTTGTTTAATTTGAATACATCGAAAGTGGAGTGGGTCAGAAAACAGGAGCTGGACGACGATCTGCGGCTGTTAAAAGGCGCGTGTACACTGCCATTGGCCGGTGCGCCGGTGCCTTACCGCGGCGGGCTATATATGGACGGCGGCGTGACGACGATGGTGCCGATCAAGCGTTCGCTGGGTTATGGCTGCGATAAGCATCTGGTGATTGTGACCAAGGATGAGAGCTATGTGCGTAAGCCGAGCAGCAAGATGCTGCTGAATACCTCAAAGATGGCGTATCATAACCAGGCGTTGATCGACGCGCTGAAAATCCGCAGCGACGTGTATTATGAAGAAATGAATCTGGTCGATGATTTGCAGAAGGAAGGCAAAGCGTTGTTGTTAAGACCTTCAAAAAATCTCGGCGTAAAGCGGTTCTCCGGCGACGCGGAAGCCTTGAAGCAGTTATTTGAACTGGGCAAGGCCGATTGTGAAACGCGGAAAGCGGAGCTGCTGAGTTTTTTAGGCAAAGCTGAATAAATTTGAAAGAAGACGGAAAACGATTTCTGGATAAACCGGGATCGCTTTTTATTTCCTGCGGCAGAAAGTGGCTGGTTCATGAAACTCAGGGAGGAAAGACACGATAGTTCAGGAAGTTGCTTGACGAGCCTGGCAGACAGGAGTAATATGGTGTTATAAGTTATACAAGTTATACTTTTTATACAAGGAGGAAAACATGAAATCACAGGTAAAAGACGGAAAATATATGAGTTCTGTGAAGGTCGGACCGAAAGGCCAGATTGTTATCCCGAAGGAAGTCCGTGATTTGTTTCAGATTCAGCCCGGCGATACGCTGATGTTGCTGGCGGACAGGGAGAAGGGCATTGCGATCGAACGCTATGACGTCTTTGAGAAGATTGCCGACGCGATTTTTGCGGGCAAGGCGAAAGAACTCTATCCGGACATGCCGGAGGAAGATTCAAAAGTATTCGCGGAATCTATCCGTCAAACGAAAAAGTAAAGGTATTGATTCTTTTGTTCCATTTGCGTCAAGATTCTCACCGGCGTTCAGCCAAGGACGCGGCGTAAAATAAAAGACCGGGAAACCGGCTTTGGAGGTTGTTATATGGCAATCATCGCATTCTTCTGCCTTCCTGCTTACGGGCATACCAATCCGACATTAGAAGTCGTCCGGGAACTAACGAAGCGGAATCATCAGGTTGTGTACTTCTCATTTTCACCATTTCAGCAGCGGATTGAGGAAGCGGGCGCCCGGTTTATTAACTGCGATGCGGAGCTTCCCATGGATAAGGCGGGAGCGATGGCGGCCAATAGTGATGTCGGCGGGTCGATCAAGCTGCTGACAGATACGACGCTGGCGCTTGACAAAAAGATATGCGAAACACTGCAAGCCTTGCGGCCGGACTGCATTGTGGCCGACTCGATGGCAGTCTGGGGAAAGTTCGCGGCCTTGAAGCTGGGAATTCCCTTAATCTCGTCGACAACCACGTTTGCCTTTAACCGGTACTCCGCCAAGATCATGAAACAGAGTTTTGGCCAGCTGTTCAGCCTGATCCGCTCGATGCCGCAGATCCGCCGTCAGATCCGCCGGCTGCGGGAACACGGCTATCCGGTTAAGAACCTGCTTTCTATCCTGCAGAATGATGATCAGACCTGCACGATCGTTTACACGTCGCGCGAATTTCAGCCGTATGCCGAAACCTTTTCCGAACGGATTCAGTTTGTCGGGCCTTCCCTGAGACAAATTTCAACCAAAGCGGCAGACGTAAGAACGGCGGTTTATATCTCGCTGGGGACTGTCAATAACCAACATCCGGATTTCTTTCAGAACTGCGTGGAAGCGCTGCGCGATTATCCGGGCGAAGTAATCATGGCGGTCGGCACGGAAAACCAGGCGGCTGCGCTGGAAGCCCCGGCTCATTTCACGATCCGCCCTCAGGTGGATCAGCTTGAGGTTCTGCAGAAAGCTGCGTTGTTTCTGACGCATGGCGGAATGAACAGTGTGAACGAGGGCTTGTATGCCGAGGTGCCGCTGATTCTCTATCCGCAAACCGCGGAACAAGGCGGCGTCGCGCGGCGGGTCGTGCAGCTGAACGCCGGTATTCTTTTAGATGAAAACAGTCCGGCCGCGATTCGCAGAGCGGTTAATCAGGTTCTGGCTAATCCGGTATTAAAAGAAAATGCAGCGGCAATCAGCCGCAGCTTCCGCCAGGCCGGCGGCGCGGTCCGGGCAGCGCAGCTGATCGAAGGCTGGATTCAGGAAAAGAAGAATTGATTAGGTTTCCGAGAAGTTTTAATCAGCTGTCAGCTGAATTCCTGCGGTACCCCCGGCGTTGAAGAAGCGCCGGGGGTTCTTCTTATATTGACTCCGTTAAAACGCGGATTACAGCGGTTCGCTCTTTTTTAGGAAATGGAGTGCCAGCACCTCCTTATCTAATTCGCAGCCGGAAAATCCGGCATCCGATGAACTGTTGAAAAGGACAGAGAGCGTCGGTAGAAGAACCGTGTAATTGATGACAAAAGAATTAATTTTACTTTTTTACTATTTTAATTACTGAAAATTTGAGTACAATAAGAAGATAGTGACTAAAAAAGGATATTTAAGAGAAATATGATGAAATATAAAGCAATGATTAATCACGTGATTCAACTAAAAAAAGAGAAACCGATTTTGATGTGGGCAGGCACGATTCTGATCATCGTGTTCGTTTCGTTCTTGATCGCTTCGTTCTTCTGTTTTCCCTTTAACAACGGTCAGGTTCATCTGGGCGCCGATACCGGCTTCCACATCAACCGGATTATCAGCCTGATGGAGGCCCAGCAGAACAACGTTGAATACCCGTATCTGTTCTGGAATCAAAATTACAATTTCGGATATCCGACGCCGATCTTTTACTGCAACCTCTTTCTGTACTGGCCGGCCGCGCTTTTGACGGACGGCATGCTTCCGGTGCTGGTGTATAAGAAGTATGTGTTCGGGTTAGTCTGGATCGCGACGATGATGATCGGTCTGTGCAGCTATAAGGTAAGCAAGCGCAGCGGTTACGCGGCGATTCTGGCGATGCTGCTGTTCATGCTGAACACGCACAGCATCACCGACATTCTGCGGCGGGGCGGACTGGGCGAGCTGTTGGCGCTGGTCTTCATTCCAATCTGTCTGGCGGGAATCTATCAGACGATGTACAAGGACAGCCGGCGCTGGATCTGGCTGGCCGTGGGGTATTGCGGTTTAGTGCTGTCGCACAACATCAGCTTTATTTTAATGTGCATCGTGTTCGCGGTCTTCGCTTTGATCAATATGAAAAAGCTGTGGCGGGAAAAAATCCGGATTCTGAATATCCTGCAGGCGATTCTGGCGGCGCTGGCCTGCGCCTGGTTTTTCATCGCTCCGATGCTGGAACAGATGGGCGCGGTGGATATGGTCGTTTCGCATACGTTTAATCTGGGCGGCGGGCTGGCGGCTTCCGCGGTCGACTTGTCGGAAATCTTCAATTTCACCGTCGATACTTCGGTATATTTGAATAATTCTCCGGGGCCGTTTCTGATCTTCATGCCGCTGATCGGCTTCGCGGTGAAGGAGAAGCGCAAGCGCAATCCGTTTATATTTCACTGCTGGATTATCGGCTATGTATCGATGTTGATGATGACGAAGCTGTTTCCCTGGCAGCTGTTTCCATTTTTCAGCTTTATGCAGTTTGTGCAGCGGCTGCTGCCGGTCTGCATTCCGATGCTGGCGCTGGCCGGCGGGTATTACTGGTTTGTGTTCATCCGAAATTTCAAACGGGTGGAATTCAGGATCCTGTTGAAGACGGCCAGCGTAGTCGTGATCTTGATACCGACCTATTCTATGCTGAAGGTGAATTATGATCAGATCTACGGCTATCCGGATGCCATGACGGTGGAGGAAGCGCAGCTGAGCGTTTATGGAGAAACGCAGGAAACCGCCGTCTACAACGTCCAGCAGTTAAGCAGCGCGGATTATCTGCCGTATGATGTGGACGTCGATTACAAGGATTACCGCGAATGGGTGAAATGGGCGGTATCGCCGAGCGAATCGTTCATCGACAGCAGTATGAAGCTGCTGATCAATGATAAGAACGTCGATGAAAGCGAGTATGGACATTTTAAATTTGTTGTAAAATCGGGGCCGAGCGGCCAGTGGCTTACTGTTCCGCGCACGTATTATTACGGCTATGAGGTTGACGCGATCAAGGATGGCGAAGTGATCGACACGATTATTCCTTATGCTGCGGAGAATACCGGACTGGTTACGTTTGACATGCTGGAAAGCGAAGGACCGATTACCTATGACGTCGTCTACCGTCCGACTTCCGTCCAGACTTCCAGCATGGCTTTTTCGATCATGGCGGTAAAGGTTGTGCTCGTGCTTTATGTCCTGGAGCGGCTTCTGTATTATGGACTGGCGCTGACCCGGGGACTTCGCAAACCTTCCGCGAAACCGGACCAGAAAACAGTGAAACCAAAACGACCGGAATCCCGGGAGTAGCGTGTGATTCAGATCAGGAACGATTGAAAGAATAAATAAAATCATGGAACAGGAAGACGCCGGGGATGAACTCCGGCGTGTTTTTGACGAGGCTCAATGTGACAGGTCGGTATGCTGCAGAGAAACGGGGAGAAGTCCAGTCACGAAAAAAGCGAGAACGCA
>NZ_GG657562.1:323739-338051 GCF_000157995.1 Holdemania filiformis DSM 12042 | reverse complement strand
TTTTAGTGTGAGTTGATAAAAAAATAACATGATATAATTCTAACAAGATCCAAGGAGGAAAATGAAGAATGAAAAAGGCAATGCTTTTACTGACCAGTTTTCTCATGATCTGTTCAATGGCCGGATGCTCAACTCCGAAAAAGGATGAGCCGACCGCTGCGACAGGCATGAAGGCTGGGACGTACACCGCGACATCGCAGGGAATGAACGATGTCGTTGAAGTCACCGTTGAAGTCAGCGAGGACGCCATTGTTTCCGTAAAGGTAACAAAGGATTCAGAAACACCGGGGATTGGCGGCGTATTGAAAAATGCAGCCGGCAAGGAATTGGACGAAGGCGGGAAAGCACCGACAGTCTTAATTCCGGAAGAAATTGTAGCCAATCAGAGTTTAGACGTCGATACCGTAGCGGGCGCGACGATTACTTCCGCGGCGGTCATCAATGCCGTGAAAGACTGCCTGACTCAGGCGGGTGCGGATCCGGCGAACTGGATGAAAGAAGTTGCTTCGGAAGCGCAGCAGGATCAGAGTGCGGACGTTGTCGTTGTTGGCGGCGGCGGAGCAGGTCTGGCTGCGGCAATCTCAGCTTCCCAGAAGGGCGCTAACGTTGTCATCGTTGAAAAGAACGGCGAAGTCGGCGGCGATACCTTAGTCTGCGGCGCGATTTACAACACACCGGATGAACCGCTGCAGAACAAAGTAACCATGACGGACGCCGTGAAGACGACCGTTGAAAAAGCTCTGGCAGAAGATCCGATTAATGATGCGCATGCTGCTTTGCAGAAAGAAGTTCAGGCGCAGTGGGATGAATACAAGGCCAGCGGCCGTACCGATCTGTTCGATACGAAAGAATGGTATGCTTTGCAGACATGGATCAACGGCGATAAAGTCGGCGATTTGGATTTAGTCAAAGTTCTGTGCTACGATTCCTATGAAGGTCTGGAATGGATCGAATCACTGGGTATGGAATTCAGCGATATCATCGGCCAGGGCGCAGGCAGCTTGTGGCAGAGAACGCATACGAGCACGATGCAGATGGGCACCGGCTTTATCTCAACGTATGTTGAAAACATTTTGAAAGATGAAAAGATTACAGTTCTGACCAGCAGCACCGCTGAAAAACTGGTTCAGGATGATGCAGGAAAGGTAACCGGCGTTGTCTGCAAGGACAAGGCGGGCAATGAATTCACAGTCAGCGCGAACATGGGCGTCGTTCTGGCAACCGGTGGTTTCGCGGCCAACAGCAAGATGGTTCAGGAATACAACACCTCCGGTAAATGGAACGATTTGAGCAAGGTCATGACGACTAACCGTTTCAGCAGCTCGCAGGGCGACGGCATCTCGATGGCTCTGGAAGCCGGCGCTTCCTTAACCGATATGGAACAGATTCAGCTGCTGTATCTGGGCAACGTAAAAGACGGCCAGCTGACGAAATATCCGCCGCGTGATGTCAACGGCACGGATCAGATTATCTTCATCAATAAAGAAGGCAAGCGCTTCGTTCGTGAAGACGGCCGTCGTGATGAGATCTGTCTGGCGGTTATGGCGCAGACCGATTCGATGTTCTACATGCTGGAATCCGGTGACGGCGCGGGTTATGTTGACATTACCGACCCGAACTGGCGTTCTGCCGACGGATTTACGTTTGATTATTTGAAAGAAAACGGTTATATTTTAGTTGCGGATACATTGGATGATCTGGCTTCTCAGATGGGCATCGACGCCGCGACGTTAAAAGAAACTGTCGACAGCTTCAACGCGGCGGCAGACGGCGGAACTGACGAATTCGGCAGAACGCTGTACTCCACCAAGCTGGAGAACGGACCATGGGTTGCGACAGCCCGTCAGGCTTGTGTCCATCATACGATGGGCGGCGTGACAATCGACACGGAAACCCGTGTTCTGGATGAAGCAGGACAGCCGATTTCCGGTCTGTATGCAGCAGGCGAAATCACCGGCGGCATCCACGGTGCTAACCGTTTAGGCGGCAACGCGGTTGTTGATACGGTCGTCTTCGGTAAGCTGGCAGGCGAAACGGTCGTTGCTGACGCGAAGTAGTCCCACAGATAACCAATGATTAAAAAAGCATCCATTTTCAATGTGGATGCTTTTGCAGTGAAGGAGAGCAACGATGGATATTAAACAGCTGATCACATTCCGGACCTTAGCCCAGGAAAAAAACTACATGAAGACTTCAGAAAAATTGAGCTATGCGCCCTCAACCCTGGCTAAACACATTCGTTCGTTAGAGGATGAATTGCAGGTTCAGCTGGTGGAATACCGCAATGGGAAAATTGAGCTGACCTATGACGGGAAGCGGTTTATGCGCTATGCCGACGAGATGCTCAGTGTGTATTTCAAACTGCAGTATGAATTTGATCAGACGAAATCGGCGATCGGTACGATCCGGGTCGCCGGCGGCGAGCTGATGGTCGGTTTCGCATTCGGCGATTTCTTTGCGGCCGTGGAAAAGACGCAGCCGGAGCTGACGCTGCAGGTTAACGCGATCTGCTGCGCGCGGGTGCCGGAATGGCTGAATCAGAATGAGGTGGACATCGGATTTGTCCAGATGCTCAATACTCAGGAAAGCGAGGGGCAACAGATCGTTCCGCTGTTTCAGGAACGGCTGTGTTTGATGACCTCGCCCAATCACCGGCTGGCGCGGCAGGAAGAAGTGCATCTCGGTGATCTGAACCGGGAAAATTTCTCCTATACCTATGAGGACTGCTGCTTCACCGACGAGTTCCGCCGGTGTCTGGCGCAAAATGGCGCACGCCCGGCCTCTGAGTTGTTTTTAGGCAGTATCCACGCCGTCATCAACACGGCTAAGGATGACAACCGGATCTGCCTGATTCCTTATGTCTGCGTGCCGAAGGTACGGCAGATGGGCTTAGTGCAGCTGAACTGGATTGATCCATTCGTTATTTACGATGTAATCCTGATTCAGAAAGGTGTTTACCGCAGCACCGGAATCAATCATTTGATCGATCAGGCCAAGGCGTATGCGGCCCAGGTGAAGAAAAATCCGGAGACTTCGCAGATCCAGCTGCTTTAGATGTTTTAAGCTTTAAGAACCCCATCAGCGAGCATGACTATTTGATGAAAAGGAAGATCCTTTGCCAGATTCTGCAATGGGATCTTTCTTTATATCTTGAGTTCTTGTTTGCTTTTCAACAGAGGGAAAGTAAGTCAAAAATCAGCATGGAATAAAAAATCACAGGAAATGCTACAAAAGCTGAATTATTGATTGAAAATCAAATTTAATAGGTCTATAATAGTAAAAATATATAAGGGATAGAAAAGGGGGACTCAAAGCTATGACACAGACGAAAAGCCTGACCAAACAAGAGCTTCGCCGCATCAATCTCCGCTGGATCTGGAATTCCCAGATTGGATGGAACTACGAACGTATGCAAGGGTTAGGCTATCTGACAACCATGCTTCCGCTGATTGAAAAGCTGTACGGGGATCAGCCGGCGCTGAAGAAAAAAGCGCTTCAGGCACATTCTGTTTTCTTCAACACGACGCCGGCGATGGGGGATATCATTGTCGGAATGAACGTTGCGATTGAGGAAGAAATGCAGGAAAACGGCGCGGGCATCGACGTCGCATCTTCAATGAAGACCGCGCTGATGGGACCGTTCGCCGGGGTTGGGGATACCATTTTCAGCATGATTCCCGGCGCGGTATTTGGTTCGATCGCGGCGACCATGGCCAAGGAAGGCAGTGTCGTCGGCATTATGATCTGGGAGATCTGGCTGATCGGCGTACTGCTGCTGCGGTTTAAGCTGTATGATATCGGCTATCAACAGGGCGCTAAAATCGTCAATACGTTGTCTGGGATTAAGGAAACCGTTACGGCCGCGGCCTCCGTGCTGGGATTAACCGTGGTCGGCGGGATGATCGCCACCATGGTGAAATTTCCGCTGAAGACGCTGACGGTCAGTCTGGGCACGGATCCGAAGACCGGGGAAATGCTGCTGCAGGAATTCCCGCTTCAGAAATACATGGATTCGATTATGCCGGGATTGATGCCGGCGCTGTTCGCGGTCTTGTGCTACTGGATGCTGGGACAAAAGTGGATGAATTCCAACCGTCTGATCATCACCGTGCTGGTGCTGGCGATTGTGCTGGCTTCTCTGGGGATTGTCGAAGTATAAAGCTAATGATAATAAACAAATTGGCCTGACGGGATGTTAGGCTTTTTTGATGGAGTCAGTGAAAATAAGAATTTCATTGTACAGGAAGAAGCTGCAGGATGGCCGAAGGCGTCCATCAGTCCTGCGGAACAGGACAGGTCAGACAAGAGCGGTTAATATAAAAACGATCCGGCAGAGAAAACCGGATCGTCGGATTAGAATGTATTTAACGCAGATACAGTTCGTAATATTCGTCATAGGTCAGACCGGAATCATGCACCTTGGTCGCCAATTCGACGCCCAGGTAGCGATAATGCCAGGCTTCGTAGTTGTAACCGGTGATCGTTTCCTTCCCTTCCGGATAACGCAGGATCCAGCCGAAGCGGTGTGCGTTCTGCTGCATCCATTGGAATGCTTCAGTATCGGCGAACTTGGACAGCTGCGCGCCCGTGGCGGCCATATCGACGGTCAGTCCTGTCTGATGCTCAGAGAACCCCGGCCGGGCTGAAATTGAATCCGCCCACTCCTGACCTTTGGAATTGACGTAGCCGTTGTACAGATCGACCTGATACTGATAATCGCGGTAAGAGGAGGAGGCATACATCTTCGGCTTGCCGCCGGCATTCAGCTCGTCGCACATCGCAGCCATCGCGTCCGCCGCTTCCTGGCGCAGGTAACAATCCTTCGCGGCATAGGTCAGGCTTAACGGCACCAGATCATCCGGAGCGTAGTTTTCACCGAGGTAATAGCGCTTGTTCACGATCATGCTGACATCTTTCGCGTCGGAAGCCGACGTGCTGTCATACCAGTGGACGTAGCTGCCGCTCAGCTCAAAATGATTCTCGCTGTTGACGTCGCGATGATCGGTGCAGTCCTGGATATAAGCGTCGACATCACTGACGTAATCAAAGACCAACAGCGGTGTGATCTCCCAGAAATTTAATTTCTCAAACAATTTCAAACATGAATCCTCGGGATAATTCCGGGCCCGCAGGCGGTCGTAAAGCCGCGTGTCGTCCTCGCTCAGCGAATCGGTCACCAGATACAGCCGCAGATAATCCTTGTTGAAATTTTCAGACGCCAGGGCGGCGTTAAGATTGTCGGAATACAGCTTATCGTTGAGAATCGTTTTGGTCAGCTTCTGCCGCTTGATCATCGCGATGCTTTCTTTGGAATAGCCCAGACCTTTCAGCTTGTTGTCGGTTGTAATTTTCGGAATGGTTGTGAGAACGAAGACCAGCACGATTGCCGCGGCGATGCCGATCAAACCGAACAGAACAGATTTGCGGATCCGTCTGCGCCGTCTGCGCTTAACCTTGCGCTTTTTCACAGGTACTTTTGTTGCCATGATCGTGAACTCCTCTCATTATTTAGATGGAAAAAATAAATTCCATGGAACGTTGTCTGGCGGCGGACAGGTAAACGTCATTGTTTCCTGCGTCACCGGATGGCGCAGCGTCAGCGACACTGCCCACAGTGCGATTTGTTGGCCGGGACGAGCCTGCGGATTGTACCGCTGATCGCCCCACAAGGGAGTGCGGCGGCTGGCAAACTGCACGCGGATCTGATGCGGCCGGCCGGTTTCCAGCTGGATCTCAGCCAGCGTCAGTCCTTCTTTTTCGCCCTGGATCTGATAGCTTAGAATCGCTTCCTTGGCTTTCGGCGTGTTGGGAGCGGCTGTGCGCACAGTATTGGTCTTTTCATTTTTGATCAGCCAGTCCTTCAACGTCGCTGAAGCGGCTTGCGGGCGGCCGCATAAAACGGCTTGATAGGTTTTCTTTAAGCCGCGGGTGCGGACCTGATCGCTGAGCCGGGACGCGGCTTTGGAGGTCTTGGCGAACACCATGACGCCGCCGACCGGGCGATCCAGCCGATGGACTAAACCGAGGTAGACATTGCCGGGTTTCTGATACCGCTCTTTTAAGTCCTGCTTTAAAAGCGTTAAGAGATCCGGGTCCCGACTGTCGTCGGCCTGCACCGCCATGTTGACAGGCTTGACGACGATCAGCAGGTGATTATCCTCATAAAGAATTTTGAACTTCATCGTCTTCGTCGCTCCATGCGCCGTAAATTCCGCACGGCAGGATCATGTGATCCTGGGTGATCGGCAGCCCGACTTCCCCGGCGAACACATAACCCTTCGGATGACAGCGCAGCACGGTTGTGCGCAGAATATTTTCCAGAACGATGGAGGAAAATCCGGTCGTATAGGAATTGACGAGCAGAAACAGCGCGTCGTCGTCCAGAATCTCCAGGCAGGCGTTCACTAATTCGTTGATCTGATCCTCCAGCTTCCACACTTCGCCATTCGGCCCCCGGCCATAGGACGGCGGATCCATCAGAATGCCCTGATAGGTATGACCGCGGCGCTTTTCCCGCGCGACAAATTTCAGGACGTCGTCAACGATAAAGCGGATTGTGCGGTTTTCCAGATGGGACAGCGTCATGTTTTCCTTGGCCCACTGAACCATCCCTTTACTGGCATCGACATGCACGACTTCATCGGCCCCGGCGCTGGCGCACGCCATCGTCGCTCCGCCGGTGTAGGCGAACAGGTTCAGGATCCGGACCGGCCGGCCGGCGGCTTTGGCCTTGCGGATTTTACTCTGCATCCAATCCCAGTTGACCGCCTGCTCCGGAAACAGTCCGGTATGCTTGAAGCCGGTCGGGGAAACCTTAAAGGTCAGCTCTTTATAGGATACCGTCCAGGTCTCCGGGACGGCCTGTTTGAATTCCCAGCTTCCTCCGCCCCGGTTTGAACGGTGATAATGCGCATGCACGCGGTTCCATCCGGCGTGCTCTGTGCGCTTCCAGACCGCCTGAGGATCCGGCCGGCGCAGTATGATATTCTGCCAGCGCTCGAGCTTTTCACCATCGCCCGCGTCGCAGCATTCGTAATCTTTCCATTGATTTGCAATTCGTTTCATCCTTTTGATTCTCCTTATTTGTACATTATAGCATGGCTTGATGGGAATCGCGGAGAATGCTGGAAAAATTAAGAAAGTTGAAAAAATAGTTCACCTCAACCTCAGAGTTTGATAGAATAGAAGTCATCGAGGTGATTGCGATGATGATTCGCTGCAGCGAAAAACATCGGCAGGAATGTCTGGCTTATCTGAGGCAAAACCCGTCGCTGAATTTGTTTTTGATCGGGGACATTGAGAACTATGGATTCAACCAGGGTTTTCAAACCGTTTTTATTGATAAGGATGAATTTGTACATGGCATTTATCTGGTGTATTATCATAACCTGGTGATTGCCAGCGAAGAAAACCGCGTCGATCCGCAGTTTGTTGAACGACTGGTTCAGGAGTATGAAATCCAGGCGATCCAGGGCCGCAAAGAGGTGCTGGAGGGGCTGGTGCTGGATGCCTTCAGCCGTGAGGAATGTCTGTTCTGCGAATTGAACACATTGAAGGCGGAATCAGTATCGGATCCGCAGATCCGCGAAGCCCGGCCGCAGGATGCCGGCCGGATAAAAGGGCTGCTGGACGAGGTGTTTCAGACGGATAATGAAGCGGCGATGATCGCGCGCCGGATTGAAACGCGGGAAGGCCGCCATTTCATCATTGAGCGGGGAGGCCAGGTGATCTGCCAGGCCAACAGCACGGCGGAAACCGCGGAAGCGGCGATCCTCGGCGGCGTAGCGACGCGTGCGGACTGGCGGCGCCAGGGATTAGCCAGCGCGGTGATGACGGCGCTGTGCGGACAGCTGTTAAGCGAAGGTAAAAAACCGTGCCTGTTCTTCGAAAACGAGGAAGCGGGAAGAATTTACAGCCGGCTGGGCTTCGCGCCGATCGGCCGCTGGACATTGATGCTGCGTCAGAAGGAAGGATCGCGTTGACCTTCCTTTTCCTTTCCATGCGCAGCGATGGACATGCAGATTGCCGAGTGAAGGTGGGGAAGGGCTAAACGATATGATTGTTTACAGTGAGGAGTCCGGGTGACCGCGGCGATAAAATACGTCGCAAGGCCTCAAGTGAATGACTTTTAACCGTGGCGGGCTCCGTCGGAAAAAATGAAAATTCTGAAACCCGCGGCTCAGGGTAGAAAAGACCCGGGTTTCATGTATAATATAGAAAGTCTGAATCAACTCTTTGAATTTCAGGGATTTCACAGGAAGCTGCAGAGCGCGGAGATCAAGAGAGATGTGATTTTTCAAGTCCGTGAAAATCAGCTTAAAGATAGAAAAGCAGAGGTGGCGAACAATGGTTTCAATTGAGATGCTGAATGAAAATCAGAAAAAGGCCGTGCTGACGTCGAGTCAGTATGTCCGGATTATCGCGGGGGCCGGCAGCGGCAAGACGCGCGTGCTGACGATGCGGATCGCGCATTTGATCGAGCAGTGTCATGTCTGGCCGAATAAAATTCTGGCGATCACCTTTACCAACAAGGCCGCCAACGAAATGAAGGAGCGCATCCGGCAGATGCTTCCGGAACAAGGCAACGCTGTGTTCATTTCAACCATTCACTCGCTGTGCGTGCGAATTTTGCGCGAGGATATCCCGGCGATGGGCATGCCCCGCAACTTCACGGTCATGGACGCCGACGATCAGCGCAGCATTCTGAAGGAAGCCTACAAGGAATTCGGCCTGGATAAGCAGACCTATACCTTCGGTTCGATGCTGGACTACATCGCCAATAACAAAGCCGCTGAGATCAGCCCGGAGCGGGCCTATGTGTTCGCCGGCGATCTGCGCGGGGAAAACGACAAGGCGAAGGTCTACGAATATTACGTCAACCGCCAGCAGGCGATCTACGCGCTGGACTTCGACGATCTGCTTCTGTATACCGTGCGGATGTTCCGCCAGTTCGCGGAAATCCAGGCCAAGTGGGTGCAGCGTTTCCATTATATCCACGTCGACGAGTTCCAGGATATCGACAAGATCCAGTACGATCTGATCCAGCTCTTGGCCGGCAATGACAACTCCGTCTATGTCGTCGGTGATCCGGACCAGACGATCTATACCTGGCGCGGAGCGGATGTCAACATCATCATGAATTTTGAAAAAGACTACCAGCCGTGCGAAACCATCGTTCTGAACGAAAACTACCGCTCGACGCCAAGCATCCTGAACGGCGCCAACGCGCTGATTCACAACAACCGCAACCGTGTGGAAAAGGATCTGTTCACCAGCCGGCCGGACAACGGCGCGATCACGCATTATTCCAGCGCCGGGGAAGAATATGAAGCGACCTGGATTGCCTGCAAGATCAACGAATTGCACAAGCAAGGCCAGCGCTACCGCGACTGCGCGATTCTCTACCGTTCCAACTACCTCTCCCGCGCGCTTGAAAAAGCGATGATCGAACAGCGGATTCCGTATGTGATCTACGGCGGCATCAAGTTCTACGAACGAGCGGAAATCAAGGACGCTCTGTGCTATCTGCGGATGGTGTGCGGCAGCAACGATCTGGCGTTGATGCGGATCATCAACGTTCCGCGGCGGGGGCTGGGCAACAAGACGATGGACACGATCGTGCAGCGGGCCCGCGAAACAGGCAAGACGATGTACGAGGTTATCCGCGATGAAAAGGTTGTCAGCGGCAAGGCCCAGACAACCATCGACAACTTTGTTAAAATGGTGGAAAAGTGGAAGAATCTGGCGCCTTCGACACCGATCAGCCGGCTGCTGGAAATGATCCTGCTGGACAGCGGCTACCGCTCAATGCTGGAAGCGGATAAGGAAAATGAGCGGCTGGAAAACCTGAAGGAACTGATCACCGATATTGAAAGCTATACGGTCAATTACCCGGACAGTTCGCTGGAAGAATACCTGCAGCTGGTTTCGCTGTATGGCGATAAAGGCGCGGAGGACGGCGGCGATCACGTCCAGCTGATGACGGTTCACGCAGCGAAGGGGCTGGAATTCGATACGGTCTTTGTCTACGGGATGAGCGAAGGGATTTTCCCGAACGACCGCGCGATGCAGGAAAGCCAGCTGAAAGGGCTGGAGGAAGAACGCCGGCTGGCGTACGTCGCCTTCACGCGCGCCCAGAACAAGCTGTATCTGACGGAAAGCTCGGGCTTCAGCTACATTTTAAGCCGGATCAAAGTGCCGTCGCGGTTTATCAAGGAAATCGATCCGCAATACATCGAACACATCGGTGCGACCTTCGATACCGGCAAACCGAAGGAAATCAAGCTGCACTCCGCGCTGTTTGAGGACGAAGCACCGTTTGAGGAAAGACTCGCCTCCAAGCCGCGGACGAAGTGGAAGAAGGGCGATCACGTCCGCCATGCCGCTTTCGGCGAAGGCATTGTGCTGGAATACAGCGAAGGCATGCTGAAAATCGCGTTTGCCTTTCCGTTCGGCGTGCGCAAGATCATGGCGACCCATCCGTCAATCCAGAAAGCCGAGGAAGTTGAATAATCCTCTCCTGGTGTTAGGCTGAATCGGCAGCTGCCGGCTTGCGGCAGAACCAAAGCGAGGGCCTGCATCGCAGACTTGGGGAAAAGCGAGAATTCCAGGAGGTATTCCAAGGTGGCGTAAGCTGCGTTAGAAGTCGGATTGAACGCAAAATTTGGATTGAATGCAGAAAAACAGAAGACCCTCCGCGCTCCTGAAATCAGGGAAACCGGAGGGTTTTTATGTCGTTTTTGACGGCGCTCTTTTTTTTCTCTCTTAGCATTGAGTGAGAGGCTCTGGGAAACAAGGGGTGAGAGGCACGGCGCGGCTGCGGATTCGATCCGATAAATTTTCCGAGATTCCGTTACGGATCTGATCGCGGGAGCCCGCTGTGAGGAAGCGGGATGTAAAAGGAAAGTGAAAAGAAGCGGCCGGGGAACGATTAGATTGCGTAAACTTGGTAAAGATGATGAAGAAAACATTTGTTCTTATGCTATAATAAACTGGATATTTCAGGAGGTACAGTGATGAGCGAAGATCGCATTCTCGCGCTGCGCAGGCAGCTGAATCAATATAACTACGAATATCATGTGCTGGACCATCCGACCGTCAGCGATGCGGAGTACGACCAACTGATGCGGGAGCTGATCACCCTGGAGCAGCAGCATCCCGAACTGTTCGATCCCAACTCCCCAACCCAGCGCGTCGGCGGTCAGGTGTTGGAAGAATTTAATAAGATTACGCATAAACGCCCGATGCTTTCATTAGGCGACGTCTTCAATAAGGAAGAACTTTTTGAGTTTGCCCGCAAAGCGGAAGCTGAAGTCGGACCGGTGGACTATTGCTGCGAATGCAAAATCGACGGTCTGGCGATGTCGCTGAATTACCAGGGCGGCCGGTTTCAGTATGCCGTGACCCGCGGCGACGGGGTCGTGGGCGAGGACGTGACGCATAACGTCCGCACGATCAAATCGATTCCAATGGAAATTGAATATGAAGGCGAGCTGGAAGTCCGCGGCGAGGTCTACATGCCGAAAGCCAGCTTTGAACGCTTAAACCAGAAGCGCCGGGAAAACGGCGAGGAAGAATTCGCCAATCCGCGCAACGCGGCAGCCGGCTCAATCCGCCAGCTGGACTCGAAAGTCGCGGCTTCGCGCGGTCTGGACGCTTTGTGGTACCATGTCCCGCAGGGGCCGCAGCTGGGACATCATCAGCACTCGGAATCGCTCGATTTCATCCACAGCCTGGGTTTCCGGATCAATCCGCTGAACCGGCTGTGCCGCAATATAGAGGAAGTGTGGCAGTTTGTCGAGGATCTGACGTTAATGCGCAGCGATCTGCCGTATGAGATCGACGGCATCGTCATCAAGGTCAACGATTATGAAAAGCAGCAGCAGCTAGGCTTTACAGCGAAAACCCCAAAGTGGGCGATCGCGTATAAATTCCCGGCTGAAGAAGCCGTAACACGGCTGGAAAACATTTTCGTTACCGTTGGCCGGACTGGCAAGATCACGCCGAACGCCCAGCTGACGCCGGTGCGTCTGGCAGGGACAAGCGTTGGTTTCGCGCAGCTGCACGACGAAGATATGATCAGGGATAAGGATATCCGGATCGGCGATTACGTCATCGTCCACAAGGCCGGCGATATTATCCCGGAAATTGTCGCGAGCGTGCCGGAAAAACGCGACGGCTTACAGGTGCCGTATGTTTTTCCAAAGGTTTGTCCGGTCTGCGGGATGCCGCTTGTCCGTTATCCTGACGAAGCCCATCACTTCTGCATCAATAACGACTGTCCGGCGCGGGTTGTCGAGTCGATCGCTCACTTCTGCAGCCGCGACGCGATGAATATCGACGGACTGGGCGTCAAACGCGTGGAGCTGTTTCATTCCCAGGGATGGCTGAACACCGTCGAGGATATTTACAACCTGAAGGATCATTACGACGAAATTCTCGAAACCCCGAAAATGGGGAAGAAAAGCGCTGATAACCTGTTGGAAGCGATTGAGAACTCGAAACAGAATTCACTGGAGAAGCTGTTGTACGGTTTAGGCATCCGCCAGATCGGTGAGAAGGCCGCGAAAATTCTGGCCTACCGGTTTGAAACAATGCAGGCCCTGATGCAGGCAACCTATGAAGAACTGGAAGAAATCAAGGACATCGGCGCGATCACCGCGCAGACTGTGCTGGACTTCTTCCATGATGAAGCCAATCAGCATTTGATCGAAGCCCTGATCGGTCATGGTTTGAATATGATTTGTCTGAAAGAGGAACAGGTGGAAACGATCTTCACCGGCAAGACGGTCGTACTGACCGGCACCCTGGCGACGATGACCCGGCCGGAAGCTCAGGCATTGCTCGAGCATCTGGGCGCAACGGTATCCGGCAGCGTTTCCAAGCGCACTGATTTTGTGATCTATGGTGAAAACGCCGGCTCCAAGCTGACGAAGGCCCAGAGCCTGGGCGTCGCGACGATGACGGAAAGCGAATTCATGGAAGAGGTCAACCGCCATGCGGAATAACCGCTGGGGTCTGATTCCGCTGGTGCTCAGCCTGGTGCTGAGCCTGGCCGGCTGCGCCCAGAAAGCGCCGGAGGAAACCGGCGACGGCACGGTGATCAGCAGCTATTCCTCGGACGATTACCAGACGCTGCTGCCTCACGAACTGTCCGAAGGCCGGTATTGGCGGGGGAATACGAACAGCCGCTTTGATTTGATGCAGATGCCGAAAGAGCTGATCGAATTAAGTAAGCAGCACTTTTCGGTCAAGGACAATTATCTGCAGGCCGGTCAGATTCTGGAGTATGAAGATATCCAGGAGCTGCAGCGTTACGAAAGCAGCGATCACTCTTATGGACTGAATCCCAGCGGCAATTTTGAGATCAGCGACGCGATCATCCTGGAACGTCCCTACATCGTTTATGGCATCGTTGAGATCGATTTCATTTCGAAGGAAGACCAGAAAACGCTCAACGGCATTTCGGTCGGTATTCTGATGAACAGCTCTGTGACCAGCGGCGACAGTACCGTACAGATCCCGCAGGACAAGCTGTATACCTATGCCAGCACGATCGGCCGCAAACTGGAACGCTACTTCCGCAACAAAGCCGAAGTCGATGCCGATCTGCCGATCTACATCACGTTTTACAGCTCGAATTCAACGAGCTCCAGCGTCCCGGGCGCATTCATCGGCCAGGGGCTGTTCACCAGCCGCAGCGGCCAGTTCACGCCGATTGAGGAACAATGGGTGCTGATCCCAAGCGATCAGGCGACAGCACTGGATGGTGTGCTGTCGTCCCAATTCAGCACGGTCAAGGCTGGCGTCAAGGATTTCATGCCGGAAAATGTCAATATCATCGGCAAGGCCCGCTACACCAACGACACGGCGGACTATCTCAAGATCACCGTGACCGTTCAGGCCAAGAGCTACACGGA
Organism: Holdemania filiformis DSM 12042; assembly: GCF_000157995.1. Lineage (GTDB taxonomy): Bacteria > Bacillota_I > Bacilli_A > Erysipelotrichales > Erysipelotrichaceae > Holdemania > Holdemania filiformis. Next base: position 324,132 of record NZ_GG657562.1, on the reverse strand, counting down.
GATCTACTCTCTGATGCAGCTGCTTAACGAGCTGTCGGCCAATTTCTCCAGTACGGACATGGAGCTGATCATTGAGATCAAGCAGCTGGAAGAAACCGTGATGATTCTGCACCGCGAAAAAGGCACGATGAAAACCACGGTGCTGGATATCAGCTGACCTCCGTTTGAAAAGCGCGGTCCTTGATAAGCCAGCTGAAAAAAGCAAGGCTGAAACGCTCTGGCGGAAATAAAAGAAACAACTGAAAAAAGAAACAACTAAAAGAAGAAACAAGTAAAAGAAGAAACAGTAAAGGAAGAAGCAAAGAAGGAGAAGAAGGATGGAAGAAATCAAAGAACCCGCTTATTTTAAAGAATTAGCGCATCGGTTGATGTTCGATCTCAGCGACGCGGAAG
>NZ_GG657562.1:313881-322739 GCF_000157995.1 Holdemania filiformis DSM 12042 | reverse complement strand
CTTGGTTCCCTATGAAGGGAACCTTTTTTTGTTTCTGCGCCGGAGTGAAAGGCCGAAGTTTTGCATCCAGAGTTGGATTCGATTTCAGAACTCCTGCAGTGTCACGGACGATCAGAGAAATTCTTGCCCGCAAGCGTTCCCTTTGAATTAAGGATCCATGAATTCAAAAGAAACTGTGTTCTTTTATCCCACTTGATCAAGACAAAGCAGGTCTGTTCTGGTACAATAGGAACAGAGGTGATAACGTATGAAAATGGGAACGATTGGCACAGGCATGATTACGGAGTGGCTGAATACCGCTTTTCAGGACAATGGATTGGAATGCACGGCGGTGTACTCCCGCAGGGAAGAAACCGGCCGGCGCCTAGCTGACAAATACAACATGCCGAAGGTGTATACCGATTTGGACGCAATGCTTCATGACGAGGAACTTGACTGCATCTATATTGCTTCACCGAACAGTCTGCATTATTCACAGGCGATGAGAGCGCTGGAAGCCGGGAAAAACGTAATTTTAGAAAAGCCGTTTGTTTCGACGATCGAGGAATGCCGGACGTTGATTGATACCGCGAAGAAGCATCACCGTTTCTTATTTGAAGCCATCACGGTTCCGTACAATCCGAATTACCAGAAGATCAAAGAACGGATCGGGGAACTGGGTTCGCTGAAGATGGTGCAGTGCAATTTCTCACAATATTCAAGCAAATACGACAAGTTTAAAAATAATGAAAATCCGAATGTCTTCAATCCTCAGTTCTCCGGCGGAGCGCTGATGGATATCAATATTTATAACGCGCATTTTATCATCGGTTTGTTCGGCGCGCCGAAATCGCTGAAATATGTTCCGAACATCGCGGCCAATGGCATTGATACCTCCGGGATTCTCGTCTTTGATTACGACGGGTTCCTGGCCTGTGGTATCGGCTGTAAAGATTCCGCAAGTGAGAATATCTGTCAGCTGCAGGGCGATAACGGATATATCGTCGTACACAGCGCGTCTTCGGTCTGCGCCAAAGCCGAGGTTTGGCTGAAAGGCGCAAAGGAGCCGGAAGTCATTGATCTGAATGAAAGTCACGGCGGCCATTACTTTGAAGTGAAGAACTTTAAGCGGATGATTGAGAACGAAGATTATGACGGCTGTTACAAAATGCTGGAATATTCCTATCAGGTGATGGAACTTGTGCATACGGCACGCTTGGAAGCCGGTGTCCGTTTCGCTGCCGATCAGAAATAATTTTATGAATCCCTGGAAACAGGGATTTTTTCTGACTTACGAACATTGCGCACTGCTTTCTGTGGTAAAAATGTTGGGAGTACGATACAATAAGAGGCATAACCGAGAGTTTAAAAGGATACGCTATGAAAAAGAAGTAAGGTTTTACGTTACTGAAACTGATTGTTGCCGTTGCCATTCTGGTCGTGCTGCTGCTTGTGCCGCGGATGATCGGTTTCGCGCAGCAGGCGAAGCATACCGCCGTTCAGGAGACGATCCGCAGCCTTGTAACGGTCTATAAATCCGTGGAGGTCTTAGTGAAAACCTCGTCGGGGCTGAACCGAAAAAGGGGCGATAGCGGCGTTTCGCAGCTTTACACGCTGGTCACGATCGACAGTGACGAGCAGGGGGTCACGGAGCCGGATGATCTGTATTCCGTCGCGGTGCGGGAGCGGATGAAAGCGAATCTTGACTTTTCAGGCCAACATCCATTTCAACTGTACGCCATGGTTTAGCTGGACGGCAGTCTGGCTTCGCTTACGGTATACTACTCTGAAGATAGTGGAGATTATTATTCCGATTCCGGACTCGCAAAGGAACTGGACTATTGTTAACGGGGGACGAATGGAAACGTCGATTCCTTTCCGTCGTTCATTCCGATTTCTGAGCGAACCGGGATTAAAATTGGAAAGATACAATCAGGAGGAAACCTATGACAGGTAAAACAAAAATTATTCGGAAACCATCGCCGTGGCCGATTTTGATCGGGGCGTTGGGTTGGGCGATCGTCTGCCTGATTTTGCCGATGATCCAGCTTTGGCATTATTTGATCGCGCTATTGATCGGCGGGATCGCGTATTTCATCGCACGGAAACAAATCCCGGATCAAGAAATTGAAGTGGCAGTTCCGCTGACGCCGTTGGAGCAGCAACAGCAGGAGCAGCTGGAAGCCGCGCGTTCGGCGTTAACCGGGCTGCAGCAGGCAGCGGCGAAGATCGACGATCCGGCGATGACGCAGGATTTACGGAAAATTGATTCGGTCTGCCGTCAGATTGTGGAAGAAATGGAGCAGCGGCAGCGGTTTAACGATCAGGCCCGGCGGTTAGTCGATTACTATCTGCCGATGCTGACAAAACTGCTTCTGAATTACGATGAACTGGAAGCCGATCCGCTGCAGACGCAGAATATCCAGAATTCCCGTGAAAATATCAAAAAGACGGTGAAGCTCTGCGCGGAAGCGTTTGTTAAACAGTGGGATGATCTGCATGAGCATCAGTCAATGGAAATTCAGGCCGACAGCGATGTGCTGGAAACGCTGCTAGTTAAGCAAGGCCTTGTTTCTCCATCCTTCAAGGAGGGCAGAGAATGAAAATCAATCAGAAAACCGCGCTGCTTCTGGCGGTTCTGCTGGTGATCGGCAGTTCCTGGGGCAAAGCAAAATTGACGTTTAATTCCATGCAGAAGCAGCTGGATGTGATCTATACGGAAGGAATCGACCAGGACGGACAATCCATCGCTCAGGATGTTAAAGAGAAACAAAAGACGGCCCGCAACTGCGTGACGGTGGCGCGCCGGTATGATTCTGCGATCAACGCTTCGTTCATCATCGCGGTGGAAAATGCCGCCGAAGGGTTGGATCAGGCAGCTTCGATGGGTGAACGGCAGCGCTGGGAGAAGAAGCTCGATACTGCGTTTTCCACGCTTGCGGGTGCGCTTCTGAAGGCGCCGCTGACGGAGAAAGATGAACAGTACGTCACCGGCTTCATGGCCGAATATCTGGCCAGTCAGGATCGGATTGAACGCGATCCTTATCATGAAAAAGCCGCGTCCATTCAGCAGGAAACATCAGGCTGGTTTCCGTCGCTGATGCAAAAACTGACGGCCAGCTCACTGGAAATTTACCAAATTGGAGGATAGCGTATGAAAAAGCTTGCACAGGGACTGATGACCTTTCTGGCGGTGATTGCGGTCAGCGTCTGGACGGTCAGCGCTTTCACCGTACCGCAGCCGCTGGAAAACTTCTATGTTGCGGATTATGCCAATGTGATCAACAGCAAGGATGCGGATGCGATCCGCACTGTAAATAAAAACCTCGAAGCCCGCAATGGATCGCAGATCGTCGTGGCAACGTTTGACTTTTTGGACGGCGAGGCGATCGACGACGTCGCCTATGACCTGTTTAATGGCTGGAAGATCGGCAGCGCCAGCGATAATAATGGCGTGCTGCTGGTCCTGGCGATCGGCGAAGAAGATTACTATTGCCTTCAGGGTAAAGGCTTGGAAAAAACGCTGCCGACTTCGGACATTCAGGCCATCCTGGATTCTACGCTGGAACCGGAGTTTGCGGCCGGCAATTACAGCACCGGAGCATTAAAAACGGTTCAGGCTCTGGCGCAGCGATTGGAAAAAACCGCGGGCACGCCGGTTGTGAATCCATCTCCATCGCAGGGAGGAGGCGGCGGAACGCCATATTCCGCCCGCCCTGCTTTCGGACTGTTTACGATGATTCCTTCAATTTTCTTGATGATTTTTGTTTTTGTCCTCGTCGTTGTGATTTTGTCTGTCTTTACGCCGCGCCGCCGCCGTTATTATGGCGGTCCGGTGTTCCGTCCGCGTCCGCGCCGTTATTATGGACCACGCCCGCGGCCGATGGACCCCTGGGGACCGGAGCGCCGTCCGCGTGAACCCCGGCCGACGTATCGTTCCCATTCCTCAACCCGCAGCTCCTTTGGCGGCGGATCGGCTTCCCGGTCTTCCGGAGCCGGACGTTCCTTTGGCGGGGGCATGAATCGCGGAGGCGGTGGAGCCAGCCGCGGGGGCGGAGCCGGACGCCGGAAATAGACCGGCGCAGATTCGGTTCACGGCTTTTCTGTTTATAACATCAAGTATATTTTAGGCAAAGGCGCATCTTGGCTTTTGCCTTTTTACTTGGCTGTTTGCTTATTCAGCGAACAGAAATCAACGGTTCCCGCCCAAAATGGAAAACAAGTAACTTAAAGCGGAAGATCAAAATCCAGAGCTTGAGATCCTGGAACCCGCTAAAACCGGATCAAAAAAGAAGGAAGCTTGTATTTCCGGCAAACTTTCATCGCTTTCAGCGCATAGTTCCCCCTATTTCCGGTAATCCTGTTACAATAAAAGAAAGAGAAGGGTAAATACCCTGGAAAAGGAGCTGAACTCTTATGAAGGACAGAAAAATCGTCTTGGTCGGCACAGGCTTCGTCGGAATGAGCATGGCTTATTCATTTTTAACAACAGGCGGAATCGATGAACTCGTCTTAGTGGACGTCGATGAGGAGAAAGCGATCGGAGAAACAATGGACTTGCAGCATGGTCTGCCGTATGCGCGCAACAAGCTGGTCATTAAAGCCGGCGGCTATGAAGAATGCGCGGATGCGGAAATGGTCGTCATCACCGCAGGAACTGCCCAAAGACCGGGCCAGACACGGTTGGACATGACGGCCGTCAACACCAAGATCATGAAAAGTATTACTGAGAATATTATGGCTTCCGGTTTTGACGGAATCCTGTTGATCGCCTCCAATCCAGTTGACCTGATGACCTATGTCGCCCAGCAGGTGTCCGGCCTGCCGAAAAATCGTGTTATCGGGTCAGGAACCATTCTGGATACAGCGCGTCTGCGCTATTTAATGAGCGAATATCTGGGCATTTCGACAAGCAATATCCACGCTTACATCATGGGCGAGCATGGCGATTCCAGCTTTGTGCCGTGGACGCATGCCTATATCGGATGCAAGAATCTGCTGGAAATGCTCGATGAAAATCATCGCGACTTACAGGATCTCAACGAAATCTATCATCAGGTTCAGCAGGCCGCTTATGAGATTATCAATCGTAAGAAATCTACCTATTATGGTATCGGTTTGTCTTTAAATCGGTTGGTCCGGGCTATTCTCGATGATGAACATGTCATTCTGACCGTATCTTGTTATCAGAATCAGGAATATGGTCAGGAAGACCTGTATATCGGCGTTCCGGCGATCATTACCCGGGCCGGCGTGGAAACGATCATTAAGCTGAAATTGAACGAAGTCGATCAAGGAAAATTTGACGCCAGCTGTGAGACCTTGAAAGAGATCATCCACTCGACGATCAAGCCGATTCTGGGCTGAGCGCATCATCATTTTACGGAATCATTGAATTCCATCAAAAGATAACAACGATAAGAAATTTGGGAGGACATCAGCCCATTTTTCTTATATTTTTCCATCATCAAGCTTTTGGTTTTCCTCAAAGGGGGATGGCTGCGGGCAGAGTGGTATTCAATAAAAAAATGAAGGGTGGGAATCCATGAAATCAGCGGTATTGGCAGGATTAAGAACACAGGAAACAGAGGAAAGCTGGGCGCAGAAGCTAGACGAGGCGGCGCTGCTTTGCGAAGCCTGCGGAATTGAAGTGAAAACGCGGCTGACGCAGAAAGCACAAAAGAGACATCCGCGGACCTTGTTTGGATCAGGCAAAGTGAATGAACTGAAACAAGCCTGTGAAGCGCAGAGCGCGGAAGGCATTGTGTTTGTCAACGAGCTGACGGGCATTCAGACGCGGAATCTGGAACAGGAGACCGGTTTCCCGGTGATCGACCGCAGCGCGTTGATTCTGGAGATCTTTGAGCGGCGCGCCCGCACACGTCAGGCTCATTTGCAGGTGGAAGCTGCCCGGCTGGCTTATCAGCTGCCGCGTCTGATCGAAGGTCAGATCCATGCCGATCAGCAGCAGGGCGGCGGCGTCCGCAACCGCGGGACTGGAGAAACGCGGCTGGAACGTTCGCGCCGGACGATCGAAAAACAGATTCGGAATATCCGCTTGGAGCTGGATCAGCTCAAGCTTCAGCAAGCCGTCCAGAGCCATCGGCGCCGTCAGAGCGGCTTGCCGCGGGTATGCTTGATTGGTTATTCCAACGCCGGAAAATCCTCGCTGATGAACGCGCTGTTGTCCTTGCGTTCCATCTCACCGGCCAAGCAGGTTGCTTCTGCCGATCAGCTGTTTGCGACCTTGGATTCCGCGACCCGCAGGATCAAGCTGGCTGGACGGGCGGAGATGCTGCTCAGCGATACCGTCGGCTTCGTCCGGGATCTGCCGGATTTTTTGCTTGACGCCTTTGAATCCACGCTGCAGGAAATCCAGGAAGCGGATCTTTTAATGGAAGTGATCGACGCTTCCGATCCGCAATGGGAGCTGCAGCACGAAATAGTTATGCGGACGCTGCACCGCTTGCATGCCGCGCATATCGACCGGATGCGAATTTATAACAAGGCGGATCAGGTTCCGCAATGGGATCGAAAGGATGGCCTTTTACTCAGCTGTCTTACCGGACAGGGGCTGCAGGAATTAATCGCCGGGCTGATTTCCAGACTGAATCTGACGGACCGGGCCTTCCCGGAAATAGGGGATGAATTTTCATCGCAAGTAAGCTATAATGAGGACGAAAGAGGAGAGTAACTCATGTTGAATGAAAAAAAACTGGAAACATTAAAACAATATTTACAGCGGTGCGTGGAAGACGGCACCTTCCCGGGCTGTAATTGCGCCGTAATCACGAAAGATGACAAGTGGACATGCAGCGTCGGTTATAAGCAGTTAGTTCCGGAAAAAGAAATCAACGGCCTGGATACAATCTATGACCTGGCGTCGATTTCCAAGGTACTCGTCACGACAACCTGCATTCTCAAGCTGATTGAAGAAGGCACGATTACCCTGAAAACCAAGATTGCGGAGATCCTGCCGCAGTTCGGTCAGAAAGAGCTGACGATCAAGGACTGCATTACCCATAGCTCCGGCTTGCCGGCGGATATCAACGGCTATAAGCAGATGAAGGATGATGCGGAAATGATCGAAGCAGTATGGAAGATGGAACTGGAATATCCAACCGGGTCGCAGGTGAAATATTCCGACGTCAATTTCATCCTGTTAGGGTTAGTCATCGCCCAGCTGAAGGGCAGTCTGGACAGCTATGCAAAGCAGGTTATGTTTGAGCCGCTGGAAATGAAAGAAACGGGTTACCAACCGGCGGCGTCGCTGCGTTCGCGCTGCTGTGCGGAAGAAGTCATGGAAAGCCGCGGCGGCGTGGTGCGCGGTGTCGTGCATGACGGCAAGGCATTCAAGCTGGGCGGCGTCAGCGGTCATGCGGGTGTGTTCTCGACGCTGGAGGACATTTCACATTATATTACGATGCTGCTCAACGACGGCGTTTACAACGGCCAACGTTTTTTCAGCAAGCGCACGATTGAATTGCTTCAGAAATGTCAGACTGTGGGGCTGAATGAAAAACGCTCAATCGGCTGGGTGCTCTCCGATCCGAATTACGCGCTGGGCGATTATGCCAGCGATGCCTGCCTGTATCACACCGGATTCTCCGGCCCGTCGATCATCGTCGACTTCAAGCTGGGAATCGGTGTCGTAACATTGGCAAACCGTGTTCATCCGACGCGTTCCAATACCAAGATCCTGACTGCACGGAACAATATCCACAATCTGGCGCTGCAGGCAGCCGACGACATTTTGTGATGTGATGTGAAAATCGCGCAGAGTTAAAAAATCACGGTATAATAGGGATATTGGAAAAAGAAAGGAAGCTCCTCTGTGAAATCAAAAGTGCTGAAAATTCGTAATCTGCCCGAAGAGATGCAGGTACTGAACGAAGTCAAAGTCAAACCGATCGGATCCCTGTTGGTGTTGATGTTGGTTTCCGGAGTTTTCATCATTTCCGGATCCACGATCGCCATCATGGGCGTCGTTCTGCTTGCGATTTCTTCGTATGCCCTGTTAGTGATGCCGGACCGGATTTTGATGCAGTTTACCGATGAGTACCTGGTTCTTTACAACCGGAAAAACCGTGATGAATGTATGTTGATTTACTGGGATGAAATCCTGCTTTGGCAATATCAGAAACATAACAACGAAGATCAGCTGTGGCTGCAGCTGACCGATGGCCAGACGGAAACGATCGAATGCTTTAACCGCAACAAGATCGTGCCGTATTTTAAAATCTATGCGAAAGGAAAAGAACGGCAGCTGAAACCGGCGCGGCGCCGGCGTTCAACCGCCAGTTCCCGGCAGAAAATATGAAATTTACGTTTAATCATTTTAACTTCAATGTGCTGAATATGCAGCGGTCGCTGGAATTTTATGAAAAAGCACTGGGCCTGCATATCGCACGCAAACATACCGCGGCAGACGGCAGCTTTCAGCTGATTTACCTGGAAGACGATCTGGGGCATTTCCAGCTGGAATTGACAGAGCTGAAAGATCGGAAAGAGAAATATGATCTGGGAGAGTGTGAATTCCACCTCGCCTTGACGACGGATCACTTTGAAGAAGCGCATCGCGAACATCAGGAAATGGGCGTGATCTGCTTTGAAAATCCGGGCATGGGGATTTATTTTATCGAAGATCCTGACGGCTACTGGATTGAGATTGTACCAGCGAAGAAATAACCGGCTTGCTTAAAGAATTAAAGTTCAAGGGAAATTCGCCCGATAAAACTTATATTCAAAGCTCAATGAACGCGCAATCAACACATGAAAATCAGATCGGTTTCATCTCAGGCCAGACGTTCAGCGGTGGAAAAGGGAGAGCCGATCTTTTCTTTGTTTCAGAGCGGGCGCACGGCAGAGAAGGTGCGTAA
>NZ_GG657562.1:307703-312950 GCF_000157995.1 Holdemania filiformis DSM 12042 | reverse complement strand
AATTTTTAATGTTTCTAAGGAACTTCAGGTCGATTCCAATAAATCAGACTGAGGGTCAATCTTTTCCAGGTAAATCCAAAACGGGAAAGCATGGGCGAATTGTCCGTAACCAAACGGAATGTGATATAATATTCCCAATGGTGGTGAGGCGCATGGAGAAGGAAGAACTGCAGGAAAAAATCGTCCATCCCGAGATTGTCGCGGAAGTGGAAAAGAAAATGCTCAGTGAAAGCGAATTTGAAGATCTGGCTTTATTGTTCAAAATGTTTGCGGACCCGACCCGCTTAAAAGTGTTAAAGGCGTTGTTTGAACGGGAGATGTGTGTGGGCGATCTGGCCGTGCTGCTCAAGATGACGCATTCCGCAGTGTCGCATCAGTTGGCTTCGCTGAAGAAAACGCGGTTGGTCCGCAGCCGGAAAGATGGCAAAGTGGTCTATTACTCGCTTGATGATGATCATATTGAAGAAATATTCCAGAAGGCTCTGGATCATGTCCGAGAATAATGAAGTGGGCAGCGATTGATTTTGAAACCGCCAATCCCTCGCCGATGAGTGCCTGCGCCGTAGGCTTAACGGTATTCGACGAGGGCGAGATGGTATTCAGCGACAGCTGGCTGATCCGGCCGCATCCTTATTATGACGCGTTTTATCCTTCTTTTATTGATATCCATGGCATTACCCCTGATCAGGTGGCTGACGCACCTTTTTTCCCTAAAGTTTATGAACAGTTGAAACCGTGGCTGGACGGCGGCGTGTTGTGCGCGCATAACGCGGGTTTTGATATGAAGGTGCTGGCCAGCTGCTGCTCCCTGTACCGCTTAGAGCTGCCGGATGCCCCGTATTTTTGTACGGTGAAGCTAAGCCGCAAAGTATATCCGTATCTGAAACATCACCGTCTGAACGATGTCTGCGATTATATGGGAATTCAGCTCGATCACCACGACGCCGGCAGCGATGCCCGCGGCTGCGCGCTGATCGTTGCGAATACAATGAATTTGATGCAGATCTATGAACCGCTGGAGCTGGCTCAGACGTGTCAGATCCCGGTGAATAAAATTCTCGATTAGTCTGTCTGAACCCAGAGACAGACTTTTTTCCATTCAACGGACGATGGATTAAGAGATGTTTGCCGTGTCGTACGAAACGAAAATAAAGGAGAGATCATCATGGACTATCCAAAACAGGCGCTGGGGTTTATGCTTAGACAAAATCGGCTGGATCAGAATTTGTCGCTGCGCGCCCTGGCGGAGCGCACAGGAATCTCGGCTATGTATTTAAGCGATGTAGAAAATGGTGTGCAGCGGCCAGCCGACTACACGCTGCGCAAGCTGTTCAGCGAACTGGCTCTGCCGTATGATCCCGCGTTGCTCTGGCAGCCGGAATTTACTTTACACCCGCTGACACAGGCGATCCTGGATTACCGGATGGACCGGCGCGACGCGTTTTTTGATGATCTGTGGCAGCGGCGGGAAGCTTTGAAAGCCAGCTGCCACTATGCTCAGTTCTTATTGGCGGAATGGATTGTCCGGATCAGCCGTGGCGAGAACCGGGAAGCGCGGGTTTATCAGTTGCGGGATATCCTGGAGGCGGCCGGCTCAGCTTTGCGGAATCAGGACCAACAATGGTATCGGCTTTATCGCGGCATTCATCATAAGGCATTAGACGAGATAGAAGCGGCGCAGTCCTGGCTGGCCGGAGCTGAAACGCTGGGGCAGGACGAAGGCACGCAGGCTCTGATCCATTATCATGAAGCAGATTGTCTGATGCGTCTGCATCGCCCGCAAAGCGCACTTCTTATAAATCAGCAGGCCCTTGATCAGTTTTCCCGCAACGGTTATTTCGTTCGGGCTATCCATACTCGGATTCATCAGGCCGATTTGTTTTTAAATGACGAACCGGCAACGGCGCAGACTTTAGCCCGGCGCGTCCGCCAGGAAGCGGAGCGCTTTCAATGTCCGGAAGTTTTGTTGATGGCTGAGGAGCGCTTGGCGCTGGCGGCTTTTCTGCTGGATCAGCCGGAAGCGGCGCTGGCCCATGCTCAAGCCTGCGCGGCAGTCATTCACCGAATGCCTTTGTTGATCGCAGGTGCGCTGTCCGCATGGCTTTGTCATCGTCAGGAAGATTGTCGGTTCTTTTTAAATCGGATGGAGGCGGAAATTCAGCGTAAGCATCAGTCCGACGCTACGCTGCGCTGGATTGAAGCGCTAGTCAGGCAGGACGAAAAACAACTCGCGGAGCTCAGCTTACAATCTGATCCGCTGGCCGGGCCGCTGCAAAAAAGCTGGTTCAGCTGCGGTTTCAGACCTTAGTTCGGTTGGGGAAAACCGAATTAGCCTGTCGTTTGATTGAACAGGCGGAGCTGTAAGCTGACGCTCGCGTCTGGTTTTCCGTCTGGAACTTTGAAATAATAAATCTGGACAAACCGTCCAGGAGGAAGAAAGAATGATCCGATGCGTCATGATTGATTTAGACGGTACGCTGCTGCGGAAACCGGGAAAGAAAACGGCGGGCATCAGCGATGAAAATGAACATGCTTTACAGCGCTGGCAGGCGGCCGGAGGATTAGCGGGAATCGCAACTTCACGCTCTGCCGGTTATATTCAAAAATACAGTTCGCGAACCTGGGCGGCAGTCGTCGGCTGGAACGGAGCGGTGATCGAGCAAGGCGGCCGCCGCTGGCTGCATCCGCTGCCAAGCCGGAACGAAAGGCAATTGTGGAAAACTTTAGGCGGTGATCAGCCGGAAAACTGGGTGGCGATGGTCACACCGGATAATGACTGGCTCGCTTATGATTTGCGATTTCCGTTAGCCCGAGGGTATTGTGAAAATCCGTTAAATCTGATTCAGGATCATCGGCAGGTTCTGGAGTGGGATCCCCAGCGGCCGGATTTACAGCTTGCGGTTATTTTAGCGGTGTATCCCGACGCCTGTTTTGCGCAGACCGTTTCCGCACGGCTGCTTGCCCAGGACAGAGGGCTGCACGCGATTGAAACGAGTTCCCGCACTTTGATGATCGTTCGCGCGGGCGTGGATAAAGCACAGGGTATTCTGGAGGCCGGCAGGAGGTTAGGGTTAAAGCGGGAAGAAATCGCGGTGATCGGCGACGACCGCAATGATCTGACATGTTTTAAGACCTTTGAAAACAGCTTCTGTATGGCGTCAGCGGAGCCTGAAATCCGGGACGAGGCTCGCTGGATGGTGGAATCCGTTGCGGAAGCACTGGCGATTGTTCAGCGAGAAAACAAACAACGATCCTAAACAGAATGGGAGACTCATCGGACATCAGAAAAGAAACTGCGGTCTGCGGCAGCGCGTTAGATCTTTACTGAGATTTCATTGATTGCCATGACCCCGGGCGAATTCTGTCAAATATCGCTTGTCTTCATCCGTCAGGACTCTTATAATGAAGAACAGGGAAAGGGGTTGGCAAAAATGACCTTAGAAGAAATCATTCAGGAAGCAAAGCGAAAATCGCCGAAATGCCGGGCTTGTCCGGTTTGCAACGGCTTAGCCTGCAAGGGGGAAATCCCGGGCTTAGGGGGAAAAGGCAGCGGAAGTACGTTTATCCGCAATGTGGAAAAGTTAAAATCCGTCCGGATTCAGATGGACGTGTTAGTGGAAAACAAAGAAATCGACACGACGTCGACGTTGTTCGGTCATACCGTATCCTTGCCGGTGTACTGCGCGCCGGTGGCGGGAATTAAGAATAACTACGGCGCGGAAATGACGGAAGAAGAGTACAACAAAGCGACGGTTGAGGGCTGTCTGGAAGCAGGAACGCTGGCCTTTACGGGCGATGGCATCGACATCGACACGCTGTTTGCCAAACCGCTGCAGGCGGTGCTGGATCACGACGGCATGGGCATCCCGACGATCAAGCCGTGGTGTGAGGAAGGCGTGCAGGCGCGGATTGAACGGTTTAAAGGACATAAGGTCTTCGCGCTGGCGACCGATGTGGACGCGGCGGGCCTGGTGCTGCTGCGCAAAGGAACGACGCCGGTGGTCAACAAGAGCGTGGCGGATTTAAAGAAAATGAAGGAAATGGCCGGCGGCATCCCGCTGATCGTCAAAGGTGTTTTAACGGTGGAAGGGGCGCGGAAGTGCGTCGAAGCCGGAGCCGATGCGATTGTTGTCAGCAATCATGGCGGACGCGTTCTGGATGATGCGTTATCGACGATCGAGGTTCTGCCGGAAATCGCGGCTGCGGTTAAGGGACAGATCACGATTCTGGTTGACGGTGGTTTCCGGACCGGACTGGATGTGTTTAAGGCGCTGGCCCTGGGTGCGGACGGCGTATTGATTGGCCGGCCACTGGCCCTGGCTGCAGTCGGCGGCGGTAAAGAAGGCGTGCGGTTAACGCTGGATAAGATCCGCAGCGAGCTGCGCGAAACGATGATCATGTCCGGCTGCAGTACGATTGCCGAGATTACCCGCAGTCATGTTCATGTCGATTAAGAAAGCATATTAAATAATTTTCATAAAAGGCTGTAAAAAAGCCTCAAACTGACTTGTAAAGAATGATTTATGATTTACAAGTCTTTTCATTTTCGATATAATACAAAAGAGATAGGAGATTTATCAATGGACAATTATGAAAACAATGCGTTCTTTTGGCAGAAGATAGATACTCTCGTTTTTTCCAGCAAATTTGTTTTAAGCCGGAAAAAAGGAGAACAACATCCGGAATATAAAAATCTGATCTATCCGGTAGACTACGGTCATTACATCGATCTGGCCGCTGAATCGAATGAAGGCGGCATCGCGGTGTACCGCGGCAGTGAGAAATCCTCGATGGTGAAGACGGCGGTTGTGGCTGCGGATATTCTGCAGAAGGAAATCGACGTGAAGTTGTTGGTCGGCTGCTCGAAAGCGGAGGAAGATCTGATTCTGCGGTTTTTGAATCAGACGGATTTCCAGAAGACAATTCTGATCCGCCGCGGCAATGAAATCCCGGAATGGGGCTTAACGGATTAAGGAAAGAGGACAGCGGGCGCTGTTTTTCTTTTTGCCCAAAATATCTAAAAACGCCCGAAAATGGGCGCGGAAGAAATGAATGAAATTTAAAGAAGAAGATGTTCATCAGCTTGTTCAGGGCAGAGGCTGACCCGAATGGTAAAAGTGATCTCTGGTTAATAAGGATAATTCGCTAACGAACCGCGGATTTCAGCCAGTTGATCCATGAAAGCGCCGACATCCTGATCGCTGGCATAATAAACGGATTCTTTGAAGTTTAACGTTTGATCTTTGA
>NZ_GG657562.1:284931-307683 GCF_000157995.1 Holdemania filiformis DSM 12042 | reverse complement strand
TTGAGAATTTGTAAATGATCAAAAGCGGCTGATGCTTGTATGTTTTCCCGGCTTCACACAGTCGGTAGAGCTGTTGATCATCATAGAAAATAACCCCTTCCGGATCCAAGCTCGTTGGGGTATAAAGGCCCGCGCTCTGATTGAAATCATCCGTCTGCACTGGCCGGAGCTGGCGCAGGAAAGCCAGAATCTCAGCGCTTTCCTCATCCGTGGGCTGCCAGACGAGATGCAAAGCATTGTCGGGGTATTCCTGCTGCAGAGCGTTGTTTTTGATGCCTATGGCATAGCCTGTGAAATCATGCCTGGCCACATTTTCTTCTTTGTAAGGCACAAAGGTCCAGGATAACAGAAAGACCATAAACAGGGAGAACGCAAAGAATGGCAAAGCCTTAACAACGGCTGTTTGAATTCGTTTTTTCATTCCTATCCCTCCCTGCCTTCAGTTTATCATTTTTTTCGGTTCGTAGGATTGAAATTTGAAGTGAATTTCAACGTTGATCCGCCGACCGGAATGAACTTCCATTCTGACTGGTCGCAACGGGACAGCGGCCAAGGAGAAAACGGAAAAAAAGAAAAAGCACGGAAGTCCAGGGGTTAAGGAAAACGTCAAGAAATCGAAAGAAACAGGGGATAGTTTTTTAAACGGGCTTTTGATATAATTCTGATACGATCCGGGGTATACCCGCGATCGGCAAGGGGCATGCTAATGCCACGGAGGGATTTGAAAATGAAAAAATTAATCATTGCATGTGTAGCGGTTGGCTGTTTGATGCTGACGGGATGTTCGAAGAAGAATCCGCAGCCGTCGCCAACGCCGAGCGCGACGCCTTCGGCTGAACCGACGATGACGCCAAGTGCTTCGCCGGAAACCGCGGAAGGCTTAAAAGGAATTTTGGAAGCGATTCGCCGCAACGACGAATATCAGCTGCCGATGTCGATGGATGTCGACGATACGGTCTTAGTGGATATGTATGGCTTGTCGAGCGATCTGGTCAAGGATTACGCGATCTTCATGCCGGCGATGAACGTCCACGCGACGGAAATCATTCTGGTCGAAGCCCAGGACGGTAAGCTGGATGAAGTCAAGAAAGCGCTGGACAAACGGATGGAAACCGTAGAACAAACCTGGTCGACTTATCTTCCGGAACAGTATGAGCTGGTCAAAAACCGCAAAACGCTGGAGGAAGGCAACGTAATCGCGATTGTCATCGCCGATCAAGCCGACGCGATTCTGCAGGAGATTTCCGACAGCCTGAACGCTGCCGCGCAGTAACATGGTTTTCAGCAGTCTGCCATTTTTGTTTGGTTATCTTCCTGTCGTGCTGGCGGTGCTTAAATTAGCACCGCTGCACGCCAGGAATTTTTGTCTTTTTCTCGTTTCATTAATTTTTTACGGTTGGTCGGAACCAGTTTACATTGTGATCATGCTGATCTCCACCTTTGTTGATTATTACAACGGCCGGATGGTGGATAAGTATCGTGACGACCGGAAAAAAGCGAAGCGGTTTGTCTGGTTCTCGGTTATTTTCAATTTAAGTTTATTAGGCTTTTTCAAATATGCTGATTTTTTCATTCTCAATTTACAGGCGCTGGGCTTGCCGCTCAGTCCGCTGCACTTATCCCTGCCGGTAGGCATTTCCTTTTATACCTTTCAGACGATGTCCTATCCGATCGACGTGTACCGGAAGCAGGCGCCGGTCCAAAAGAGCGTCGTTTCCTTCGGCGCTTACGTGACGCTGTTTCCGCAGCTGATCGCCGGACCGATCGTGCGCTACAAGGATATCGCTGAACAGCTGGATCATCGCCAGGAAACGGCTGATCAATTTGCCTTGGGCGTACAGCGGTTTGTCGCGGGGCTGGCCAAAAAAGTGCTGCTTGCCAATTCCATCGGCGCGCTGTGGGATACGATCTCCGCACTGCCGGCCAATGAGATGAGTGTGGCCGCGGCTTGGCTAGGCATCATCGCGTTCGCCTTTCAAATCTATTTTGATTTCAGCGGTTACAGCGACATGGCGATCGGTTTAGGCAAAATGCTGGGCTTTGAGTTTCTGGAAAACTTCAACTATCCATATATCTCCCGTTCGATTACAGAGTTCTGGCGGCGCTGGCATATATCGCTAAGCACATGGTTTCGCGATTATGTTTATATCCCTTTAGGCGGCAGCCGGCACGGCCGGGGAAAGCAGATTCGCAACCTGATGATCGTCTGGCTGCTGACGGGTTTCTGGCACGGCGCAAGCTGGAATTTCATGCTTTGGGGAATCTACTTCGGCGTGATTTTGATACTGGAAAAGTTTGTTCTCAAACCGATCTTGGAGCGGCTGCCGAAAGTGCTTCAGCATGGCTACGCGCTGGTCCTGATTCTGTTAGGCTGGGTGCTGTTTGCCTTTACCGATCTGGACGCCGGGTTAACGTATCTGAAAACGATGTTCGGCTGGGGATCGGTCAGTTTGATTAATGCTCGAACGTTATTTTATCTGCGGGACTACGGTTTGCTTTTGATCATCATGATCCTGGCCAGCACACCGCTGGGTCATCAGCTTTACGAAACGAAGATCCGCGGTCGCCGCTGGGAAGGCGTAATGCCGTTATTGATCGCGGCGGGATTAATTCTTTGCACGGCGTATCTGGTCGACGCTTCGTACAATCCATTCTTATATTTCCGGTTTTAGAAAGGAGGAAGCAGGATGAAAAAAGGAACTCAAACGGCGATCATTATTATTTTCTGCAGTTTTCTTGGCTGTTTCACGATTTTAAACCTGTTTTCTCCCCAGCGGACATTCTCCGAAGCGGAAAATCGGGTGCTGGCGCAGTTTCCCGAGTTCAGCTGGAAACGGTTTTTCTTCGATGATTACACAACGGATCTGGAGGAATGGTTTACAGATCAGTTTATTGCCCGGGATCTGTGGATCGGCGTCAAAGCGGCGGGAGAACGGGCGCTGGGCAAAATAGAAAATCAAAATGTTTACTTCGGCCGTGAGGACTGGCTGATCGGCCAGGTGGATGTTTTGGCCAGGACACAAAGCACGAAGAACATCGCCAAGATCAACGCCTTTGCCGCGCAGTCGGAAATTCCGGTCAGTGTCATGCTGGTGCCGACCGCAGCGCTGATGGAAAAGGAGAACCTGCCGCAGGGAGCGTACAATACGGATCAGGATGCGTTGATCGATGCGCTGGAAAGTCAGTTGGCGGGGGTTCAAATTGTCGATGTCCGCACCGCGCTGCAAGCCAGGAAAACACAGCTGAACATAGATGAAACCCTGTATTTTAAAACCGACCATCATTGGACGGCGCAGGGGGCCTGGGCGGGCTATGAAGCGTTGATGACGGCCTGGAATAAGAAGCCGCTGAAGCCCGGCGAAGATTTCATCTATCAAAGAGCGGCCGAGGGGTTCAAGGGAACGCAGTATTCCCGATCCGGCGCGTTCTGGCATCCGGGCGATCCGATCTGGACATGGACGTATACCTTTCCTTTCGATGTGCGGGTCGTTTACGATCAGACCGGCGACGTACAGACTTCGCTGTTCAGCGATCAACGGCTGAATGAAAAAGATAAGTATATGACCTATCTTGACGGCAACCATGCGTTAGTCGAAATCGAAACCTCGAGCGCATCCGCAGAGAAATTGCTTGTGATTAAGGATTCCTACGCGCATGTGCTGGTGCCGTATCTGGCGCCGCATTTCAGTCAGATTACCCTGGCTGATCTGCGCTACTATCGGATGCCGATGTCGCAGCTGGCTCAGCAGATGGGAGCCGATCGGATTCTTATCCTCTATAGTGTGGATAACTTCTGCACGGATACCAATTTAGGTTTGTTAAAATAAGACAAACTTGGCGGTGAGAGATGAGAAATCAAAAAGCATACGAAAGGGAGTCAGGCTGATGAGGAGTCTGGCTTTCTTTTCGGGGAAATGACTGTTCGTTTAGAGGTGGCGATGGTAAAATAAAGTGAAGATCGGTAAAGGAGAACATGATGAAAAAGATCCTGCAGGTTTATGAAATGTTTACTTCTTATGACGGCACGACGTTTGTTTACGCGCTGTCGTATTCACTGCTTCTGGCGCTGGCGCCGCTGACCGCACTGCTGGTCGTGTTTTTCAGAAGTTCCCCGGCCGGTCTTGCGAGCATTCTGGACTTTGCGGAGCAGTATATCCCCCAGGATCTGCTGAGTCCGTTCATTGATTTTTTCTTAGGCAATTCACCGGTGGAACTGATTCCGCTGATCTTCTTCATCGTTGTTTCCTTGTGGGTCGCATCGCGGGCAATTTATTCCTTTCTGATGATTTCCGCACATTTGGACGAAGTGGAGCTGCCGCTGTGGTTCATGCGCGGTGTATCGTTGATCGATTTCGTTGTGCTGCTGGCCAGCCTGGGCTTAATGGTCTTTGTTCTCCAGCAATTCCCGTTTACAGGGTTACTGACGCAGATTGCCGTGCTGTTCGTGGGGTTCTGCATCTTTTACCGGCTGTTGTCGTTTCGTAATTATCAATGGCGTGCGGTGGCTCCGGGAGCTTTGTTTACGACGATCTGCATGTCGCTGCTCGGTACGTTTTTCTTTTTTGTTATCAATCATTTCACACGTTATGAATCGATTTACGGACCCTTATCGTCGATGGTGATTTTGTTTCTTAGCGTCTATATCATCGCGTCGATCATCTATCTGGGGTTCTGCGTCAACCAGGTGTTTGTGGAAAAAGATATGGTTCAGCCGCTGAAGCATTATGTAACGGCGGTTAAAATTCTGGAAAAGATATTTCCGTTTTCATTATTAAAGTAGAGGGAGGCTATCATCATGGAGAAAAATCAAGACCGCACTGTGACGGTGACGGCGAAAAAGATCGGGATTAATGGCGAGGGGATCGCTTATCTGGAGGGAAAACCGGTGTTCGTCGATCAGCTGCTGCCGGGGGAAACGGCTGAGATTGTTCTCCTTGACTCGCAGCTGCGGTATGCGAAAGGGCAGGTTGTAAAACGGCTGAACGATAGTCCGCAGCGGGTAAAGCCGCAGTGTCCGGTGCAGGGGCGCTGTTCGGGATGTCCGTTAATGATTCTGAAACCAGAAGCGCAGCTTCAGGTAAAGCGGGAGCTGGTGCAGGAAGCGCTGATCAAGTATGCCGGACTATCTCGCGATAAGGTGCAGCCGGTGATCGCCAGTCCGTCTGGATTGGGCTACCGCAATCAATGCAAGCTGCCGATCCGGGAAGAACGGGGCAGACTGGTGAACGGTCTGTTTGAAGAAGGAAGCAACCGTGTGATGCCGATCGCGCATTGTCTTATTCATGACCCGGATCTGGAAGCTTTGCGCAAGCAGATTCTGGCGTTGGCTAATCAGTTCCGGCTCAAGGCGTATGATCCGAAAAAGGGAACAGGATTGCGCACGTTGGTCTTGCGGGGATTTGAGGGTCAGTACCAATGCGTACTGGTGAGCGGGGAGGATTCCCTGCCTAAGGGGTTCATAGAGAAACTCAAGGCGATTGAGGGGATGACCTGCATCATGCAGAATATCAACCCGGACAAACGGACGCGTCAGTTATTTTCCAATCGGTGGTCGCTGCTGGCGGGGGAAGACCGGCTGCCGGTGCAGTTCGGCGATGTGCGGCTATCGCTTTCCTGCGCTTCGTTTTTCCAGCTGAACCGGCCGCAGGCACTGCAGATGATGCGGATGGCCGCGTCGTTGATCGAACCGTGCGATACGTTAGTTGAGGCCTACAGCGGCGTTGGCGGCATCTCGCTGATGTTGAAAGAAAAAGCGAAAACGATCATCGGAATTGAGTTTGTTCCGGAAGCGGTGGAGAACGCGAAGGAAAACGCCCGGCTGAATCGGGCGGAGAACGTGCGGTTTGTATGCGGCGATGCGGCGAAGGAAATGAAGAAGATCATCCGCCGGACGAAAATTGATGCAGTTGTCGTCGATCCGCCGCGGACGGGACTGGACGGAGCGATGATCGAAAGTCTGCGGCAGTGTCAGCCAAAGCAGATTGTGTACATTTCCTGCAATCCGGCAACACTGGGGAAAAACTTGAAGGAATTGAGGGACTTGTATGAAGTGAAAACCGTGATTCCGTTTGATATGTTTCCCAACACGCCGCATGTTGAGACGGTGGTACTACTTTCCAAACTTAAGACGAAAAAACATGTCGACATTGAATTACATGCGGATGAATTAGATTTGACTTCTTCAGAAAGCAAAGCTACTTATAACAATATAAAACAGTATGGTTTTGATAAGTATGGATTTAATGTTTAAAATTTATATATGGCACAAGTAAAAGAAAAGTGTGGAATTAAAGAAAGAGAAAACTATAACAAATCGAAATATGACGATTCAAAACAACCAATTTGTCTAATAGAAAAAGAAGATGCAATAAAAGATGCGTTTAGATATTTTCAGATGATTTGAGATCTATAAAGGAGAAGTAATTTATGAATTGTGAATGTGCAATTTGCAAAGAGCAAAAACCATTTGTAATGCCAAAGGAAATCTTAGATGCGGCAAAAAATGGTGAACTTGTGTTGTTTTGTGGTGCTGGAATTAGTACAGAAAATAAAAGTGTCCTCCCATTTTCTTTTTATAAAGAGATTCAGGAAGAACTCGAAATAACGGATAATACATTGTCTTTTAGTAAACTCATGCAAATTTATTGTGATTTACCGAACGGGCGTAGAAAATTATTAAAGATGATTAAAAATCGATTTGAATATATTCATTCATTTCCAGAGTTGGAACGTGCTGCTACAAAGTTTCATCGTGAATTAGCAGAGCTATATTTTATTAAGACAATCATTACAACAAATTGGGATACATATTTTGAAGAATGTTGTGCGGCAACACCAATCACAACTCCGGCAGATTATATTTTTTGGGATGAAAATGAACGTTGTGTATTAAAAATTCATGGTTCAATTAATAATATTGGCTCAATTGTTGCTACAGAGGATGATTATACTAAGTGTACTGAAAGTTTAGAAAAAGGAGTAATTGGGGCAACCTTAAAAACTATATTAGCACGACGTACTGTTGTATTTATTGGTTTTTCATTTGGGGATGAAGATTTTTCACAAATTATGGCATATTTACAAGCTGAATTAAAAGAAATAATGCCACATATTTATATCGTTACTATAGATGAGCACTTAAACTCTAAATTGAGTTATAAGAACTCTACCTATATATTAACTGATGGAACTTATTTTTTACATCAGCTTAAATTGGAAATGTTAGAAAGGAAGTTAATAGAAAATTGTGATACACTTCCTATCATAGAAGGTGTAAATAGTACGATCAATGATCTTCATAAAAAGGTTTCTCATATTGATATTCATATGTATCCAAGTGTCATATATTGCTTGGCGTATCAGGATGGGGTGATACATGCATTTGAACGTTTTATTCAGTTGTATAATACAGGAAATTATAATATACCTGGGATTATGTCGTCATCTGCTAGAGCATATGATGATATTAAACAAAAGTGTACTGATTCGAAAAATTATTGGGATGAAGCATATTATGAAGGTTATTTAAATGGATTGATTCTTATCGCTTCATGTGAGAAAGATAGGGATATTATTAAAGAATTCCCATATACATATTTACCAAATGCAAAATGTATTCTTGATTCATATGATACATTTTTCAAAGAATTAGATCGTGTTACGAGAAAAGCTGATAAGTATCATAAATATGCAAAATTAATTGTAGATGAATTGAAAGAACCGAATATGGTTGTACATCATCCGCCCTATTAGTTTGTTTATTTTTTCAATCCAAGTGTCATCAACAACAGGAATAATAAACGAAAAGATATATGAAAAAAGGAAAGAAGATATTTGGGTTCTTACTCAGTTTAGGATAGGAATAGAATTTCCATACAAAGAAGCAGGCGAGATAAAGCGTTATCTTGCTTGCCCTTTTTATCTTTGCCAAAATCCGAGTAAGAACCGATATTTGCTCTTTTTAACCTTAGTGAGAGATTAATAATGTAATATTTTTCAAAATGTCTAATTGTAGAGAAAGTATTTCCAAAATATTTTGACAAAAATTCGCTAGTTGAATGTGTGTTTGCTAGTGAAAAATGAAAGTGTAAAATGCAAGTTGTAATTCTTGCATTTTTCAATCTTCTTAATGAAAAACCTATTATATATGCGTATAATCGCAAAAATAATTATTTCATATCTTGCGCACAATCGAAAGTTGGCTTATAATATGCGTATAATCAGAGATTTAGTTAAATTAAAAAATGCGTATAATAGAATGGGAGGATAAAGTTATGATATTAAAAAGAAAAATATATGATAAACTTCTAAAATGGAAACAAGAGACGAATGGAGAAAAAGCAATTCTTATTGAGGGGGCACGCCGCATTGGTAAAAGTACCATTGCACAGGAATTTGCTAAAAATGAATACGATAGCTATATTTTGATTGATTTTGCGAAAAAAGATAAAGAAGTAGAGTTATATTTTGAAAAATTTTTGAATGATATGAATACACTTTTTATGATGCTTCAAGCACACTTTGGGGTTCAATTGCAAAAAAGAAAATCAGTTATTATTTTTGATGAAGTGCAAATGTTTCCACAGGCAAGAGCAGCCATAAAATATTTAGTAGCGGATGGTAGATATGATTATATTGAAACTGGATCATTGATATCAATTAAAGAGAATGTCAAAAATATTGTAATACCTTCTGAAGAAAGACATATATCCATGTATCCTTTAGATTTTGAAGAATTTTGTGATGCACTTAACGAAAAAGTAATAATTGAATATATTAAAAAGTGTTTTCATGAAAGAAAACCACTAGAAGAATCTCTACATAAAAAAGCAATGTTATTGTTTAAGCAATATATGCTTGTAGGCGGAATGCCAATGTCAATCATAAAATTTATTGAAAATGATAAGAGCTTTTTTGAAGCAGATAAAGAAAAAAGAGATATTTTAAAGCTTTATAGAGAAGATATTATGAAAATTAATGCACAATATAGAAGTAAAGTATTAGCGATTTTTGATCAAATTCCAGGGCTTCTTTCTAAACACGAAAAAAGAGTTGTTTTTAAAGAGATAAAAGAAGGATCGCAGGCAGATCAATATGAGGAAACATTTTTTTGGTTGGCTGATTCAATGATTTCTAATGAATGTTTTTTATGTAGTGATCCAAGCGTAGGTTTGTCAATTAATGAAGTAAGGACGTATGTGAAATGTTATTTAGGGGACACTGGGCTTTTAGTAAGTCATGCCTTTGATGAAAATGAATTGCTTGAAGATGAAGTTTATAAACAAATACTTTTAGATAAATTATCTTTAAATAAAGGTATGTTTTATGAAAATATGATAGCTCAGATGTTAGTTTCAAATAACCATAAATTATATTTTTATACACACTATAATGAAGAAAAGCACCGGAATGATATTGAAATAGATTTTCTATTATCAAATAATAGTAAATTGAAATATAAACTTTTTCCAATTGAAGTAAAATCTGGGAAAAAATATACAATCAATTCTTTACTAAGATTTAAGGAAAAATATAATGATCGCATAGGAGAATGTTATATCATTCATCCTAAAAACCTATCAATTAAAGATGAAATTATATGTATTCCAGCATATATGACCTTCTTGTTATGATGATTATTAGGTTGTTTTATTTTGAATTATATTTCTAAAAAGGGGTTACTCTACCTAAATCATAGCAGTTACAAACACTCGGGTTATCTTGATTTTGCGGAAAGGCAGGCGGAACGAGAAATACCGATGACCATGGAAGATTGGGCAAAGCATCTGGACGGGATTTTGACATCAACAGGTGAAGATCTTCTCATTGGAAATCGAACGGTCAGCCATTGCAGGCGATGGAAAAGGCTTAAACGGAATATAAGAAATACAAAGCAAAAACACTTAGCAGTGTGGAAAAGGATTATTTGGAAAGTATAAAGCGGCTGGAACAAAAAGGGAAACAGTGAAAATGAACTATCCAGAAATTTCGAATAATTCAAGAGATGAAGATTAATGGACTTGTTCCCTGCAATAATGAAAAGTCAGGCCCTAAGATTGCTATGAAAACTACCCGCGGCCTATATTAAAAAACAATGATAAATAGATGTAATAAAATAAAGCTAAGGGAATGTGTACGAATGCCTAAAAAGCCAATAAAAGAAACAAGATATGTAAAAAAGAACCAGGATTAAATCTTCTGTATGATGCGAATGAAGTAAATTCCATGAATGTTAAGTCTAAAGTAAAGTGAAGGGGATTAGAATATTTTATAAAAAACGGAAGTTTAGAAGGGATAAATAGGAACGATCCTAATCGGGATTCCTGGTTTTTACGCCCTTCCTTTTCTCGAGAAACCAACCTGGAAATTTCTAAGAATCCCTTAAGAAAAGCCATTTCACCTTGTAACTTAGTTTGAATTCGTGTACAATGGCAATGCTGTAAATAACGAAAAGAATTGGAGTGCTGAATGTGTTAAAAAAATATTTCCTAGTGTTTCTGATATCCATGGTACCCCTGATTGAGCTGCGCGGCGCGATCCCATATTCCCAGGCGTTTGGTATGCCGCTGTGGTCCTCTTATATTGTTGCGATTGTTGGCAATATGATCCCGGTTCCATTTATCTATTTGTTCGCCCGGAAGGTCTTGATCTGGGGCGCAGACAAGCCGGTTATCGGCAAGTTCTTTACCTACTGTCTGGACAAAGGCGAAAAAGGCGGGAAAAAGCTGCAGGAAAAAGCCGGCCGCGGCCTGTTTGTCGCGCTGCTGCTGTTCGTGGGAATTCCGCTGCCGGGCACCGGCGCCTGGACGGGAACGTTGGCAGCCAGCTTTCTGGACATGGATTTTAAATCCAGCGTCTTAGCCGTGATGGGCGGCGTCTTACTGGCCGGCGTCATTATGGGCTTAGCCAGCGCAGGTCTGTTCGGCGCGCTGAACCATTTTATCTTAGGCTAAAAAACAGCGAAACTTTGAGAAGCGAGAGTCATCAAGCTTCCAAAGCGACGCTGTTTTTATTTGTTTCATTTTGGCGATCGAGAAACGGCTGCTGGATGAGCAGCTTTTCAAATTCAGATATGGGCACCGGCGTACAATAATAAAATCCCTGAACCAGATCACATCCGTTTGCTTTTAGAAAATCAATATATTCCTGCGTTTCCACGCCCTCCGCTACCGTTTTCATTCCGAGCCGATGTGTGATCGTCAATAATTCCTGCAATACAATCCGATTTTTTTCATGCAGCGGCTGTGTAAAAAAGCAGCGGTCCAATTTGATAATCGACACTGGAAGAGAGCTGAGCAAGCTCAGCGACGAATAACCTGATCCGAAATCATCCAGGGAACAAGGAAATCCGAGATTCTGAATTTCTTTCATATAATCCAACAACGAAATTTCGCTGCCCAGCTCAATTTCTTCCGACAGTTCCAGCTCTAATAATGACTGCGGAATTGAGTAACGGCGGTAAATTTCCAACAGTTCACTGAGATAACTGGTGTCTTGAAAGGAAGGCCGCGACAGATTGCAGCTGATCGGCACAACCGGCGCTGCCTGTCGGATCCAGCGGCTGAAGCACTGGCATAACTGCTCGAAAACAAACTGATCAATCTTGCGGATAAATGTATTCCGTACAAGAATCGGCAGGAATAAATTCAGCGGGATCTGCCGTCCGTCATGGAACCAGCGAATCAAAGCTTCCCCGCCGGTGATCCGGCCGTCTTTTAATGAAACCTTAGGCTGGATGAAAACGACAAACTCCGGTTTTTCCAGCGCTGAATGCATCAGCGTCTCAATCTGCGCCTGATGATGAAGCTGTTCCCGGATCACCGGACTTGAAAATTCATAGGAAGTGCTGTATCGGGAATAATCCGGCTCGCACAGCCGCGCATTGTTGGCGCAGTCCAGGGCAAACAGATAATGATCATCGGGATGAACTTCATGCATCCCAAACGATAACAACAGCCGCAGCCAATGTCCGTCATAATGCAGCTGATAGATTTCTTCGTCGATGACTAAGATCCGCTGAATCAGATCATACCGGCTTTCCTGTTTTAAAAGCAAAACGAACTGATCTTCACACAGCCGGAAAACCACTTCTTCCAATCGTAAATTATTATTCAGAATGGCAAAAATCCGGTGCAGAATTTCATCGCCCGCCGGGTAGCCGTACAGATAATTGATCGTCTGGAACTGTTTGATATCCATGATCATCAAGACCAGGGATTCCTGAAACTTCTGTTTCAGCTTGTAAAAAAGCGATTCTCCATCCCGGCATTCTGCGGACAACGCCGTCCGCTCCGGAATGAGGTCTTGATTCTTGTTCATGAATATACCCTGCCTTATTTCTCTCATTATATCATTAACCCGGACGATCCTAAGAAATTTTACGGAAGTGAGTCATTGATATTAGTAAAAACTTGTAAATTATAATATAATAACAATGAGATTAAAAAGTCGGGGAGGCGGACGAATGGAAAGAATTAAAATTCAGATGCTGGGCGGTTTTATCTTAAAAACACACGAACAGACGATTGATCTTGTCGCATTGCTCGGCAAGCAGACAGCGGCGTTTCTGGCCTGTCTTTGTCTGAATCACGGCACCTTGGTGACAAAAGAACGCTTGATCGAATTGTTTTGGGAGGATTCTAAAAACCCGCTGAACGCGATGAAGTTTACTGTTCACCGGCTGCGGAAATATCTGGAGGAGCTGCCTGTGGCGGGCGCGGACGGTTGGATTGTGACGCAGCGGGGCGGCTACAGCTTTGTTTGTTCCGATCTGGAACTGGATATTGACGAGCTGAATAAGCCGCTGGATCCTGAGAATCTCGACGGCGATCAGGCGGAAGCACTGGCAAAATTGTATCCTGGCGAGTTTCTGCCAGGTTTGGATCAAAGCTGGATCTATACATACCGTGAACAATACTGGCAGCTGTATCTCCAGCGGGTTCAGGCGGCGGCTTTGTCGCTGGCGGAGCATCATCATGAGGAACAGGCGGAAACGCTGCTGCTCAAAGCCCTTCAGCACGATCTCTATCAGGATCAGCTGAATTACCTTTATCTGAAAATTCTGCTCGATCAAAAGAAATACGCCCGCGCGATCCAGCATTATGAAAAGATCTCCGATTCTTTCTACAAGGAATTCGGGATGGAATTCCAGGGCAAAAGTCAGTCGCTGGTTTATTTTGTTAAAGCGGATAACGAGGATCAGGAACTGACGCCGCTGGATTATCTCTCTCAGCTGGAAGGAATCAGCGAGCCTTCCGCCTTCTATTGCGAACGTCCGGTCTTTGCCAAGCTTGTACAGAGCAAACGTCTGGAAGCCCGGCGCAGTGCCGAGCCGATCGTACTTTTGATCACCCATCTGAAAGTGCTGGACGCTGAATTGTCCGCCCAGGACTGCGGGGATCTGATGAACCGCATCATCCGCTCAGGGCTGCGGGCCAACGATGTGTACACGCGTTTCAGCAAGACCCAGTTTGGAATTTTAATGACGGTGCGGGAAAAGAGCGATACCGCGCTGGTTATGGACCGGCTTACCCGGCGGTTTTATAAAAAAATCGCGTCTTCCCGCTGCCGGCTTCATTATGACTACGAAATATTGAACGAAAAAGCTCCCGCTGCTCAGCATTCATAAAAATAATTCTTTAAATCCCGCATTATCTAACGGATTTCTAACCACTTTCCCGCATAATAAAGTACAAGAAAGAAAGGGTGGCTGCGGTGACAAGGCTTAGACTGTTGATTACGAGTTTTGCCTGCTTCCGGACGTGGCCGCCGGAAGTTTTTGGCCTATATCCTCATGCTTCCCTGCCTGCGGCGGTGATCGATCCGACGCTGGAATTCGGCTGGGGATGGTTGATCGGCTGGGGCATTTTGGCCGGCGGCCTGATCGCCGTACTGCGGGTGATGGTAAAGCGGGATAAGATTGTGCTGAAATTGGGCAGCATAGAAGAGAATCCGGACGGGACGATGACTGTTGTCTGCGCTGGTTATCAAAACAAAAAGCCGCTGCCGCTGGATTTATCCCACATCCGTGTCCGCAAAGGTTCGGCCTTGATCTTCCGGCAGTCACAGAGCAGTGATCTTGACGATTATCAGCTGACCATCGTGTTGGATTCCCTGGCAGAATTGTCGGTGGAAGTCGGCCCGGCGAAACTGATCGTCAGTCAGAGCCGGCTTCGTGCCGGGCGTTAGAACCGCTTCAATTCTTCGCGGTTTCTTGATCGGCGGGAGGATTTCGCCGTTTCTTTTCTGCCCGCAAAACAGAGTCCCATGAGAACCGTGAGGTTTGTGTTATAATGAAAAAGAAAAAGGAGGAGTGCAGATTTTGAAAATACGCAGATGGCTTGTTTTGGCACTGTTGTTATCGGCCTGCGGCTCCTCCGGCAAGCCGTCTTCAGCCCAGGAATACCCGACGCCCACCGAGGAAACCCCCTCTCCGACGCCTGCGGAAATTCATCTTCCCGAGGCTTCCGGCAGCGTGGTTATGGGCGACGATTTAATCCAGATCGACGCCAGCCATGCCGATCAGGGCTACATCATGGTGAAAACCCTAAGTCCCCAACATCGCCGGTTAAAGCTGAAAGTCATCAAGGATGGAGAAGAATATCCCTACGATATCGACCAGGATGGAAATTATATCACCTACCCCCTGACATTGGGCAGCGGACAGTATGAAATCCGGGGATATGAGAATATTGAAGGCTCGCGGTATGCGGTCTTGTTCAAGCAGACGTTGGACGTTCAGCTAAGCGGGGAAACGCTGCCGTTCCTCTATCCGAATCAGATCGTGAACTACACGCCGCAGTCGGCCAGCGTCCTGAAATCATTTGAACTGACGCAGGACTGCCGGACTGAGCTGGAACGGGTGCTGACGGTTTATAACTACGTGGTCAAGCATGTCAGCTATGACTGGGACAAAGCGGAAGAAGTCAAGGATCAGTACGTCCTGCCGGTGGTCGACGATACGCTGGCCCAAGGCAAGGGTATCTGTTTCGACTATGCGGCGCTGATGAGCACGATGCTGCGCGTCCAGCAGATTCCAACCCGCCTGATTACCGGCTATGTCGACGAAGGCTATCATGCCTGGGTTGAGGTCTATGTCCGCGGGGCCGGCTGGATCAATCCGGAAATCTATTTTGAAAAAGAAACCTGGACGCGCTTAGATCCGACCTATGCGTCGACCCAGATGAAATACAACGGCCAGTATCAGGATAAATATCGCTATTAAAAGGGGGATGGAAGCATGAAAAAAATCGCCGGAAACGAATGCGCGCTGCTGTGCCAGCAGCTGTCGATGATGATCAGCTCAGGCTTGTCGGCAGAAGACGGATTAGGCGTGGTGGCCAACGATCAGCCGGATGCCGGTCTGCACGACGCGCTGCTGAAAATCAAGAACGAGATGGAACTGGGCGAAACCCTGGCGGACAGTCTGGAACGGACGGAAGCGTTTGACGCCTATATGATCCGGATGGTGCGGATCGGGGAACAGACCGGTTATCTGGATCAGGTGCTGGATGCGTTGGCGCAGTATTATCAACGGATGGAAAAGATCCGGATCAATCTGAAGAACGCGCTGACCTATCCGTTGATCCTGCTGATCATGGTGATGGTCGTCGTCGGCGTGATCTTATTTAAGGTGCTGCCGGTGTTTGACGAAGTGCTGCGCAATCTCGGCGTTTCGCTTACGGTACCGGCGCAGGTGCTGATGCAGGCAGGGACGGTTCTGATCGTCGCTTCCGCGGCGGTTTCTGCTCTGGTATTGATCGGGGCCGGGGTTGTCGGATGGCGGCAGCTTCGCAATCCGCAGCTGTCATTAACGGCACTGTTTGCCCGCGTGCCGTTGATCAGCGGGGTATGCCGTGAATTATCGCTGGCGCAGGCGGCGTTCGCGTTGTCCTTATTTACCCGCAGCGGCGTGGAAATCAGCGAAGCGCTGCAGGGGTTGGAAACGTTGATCGAACATCCGGGCGTGAAAAAACAAATCCGGGACTGCATGCAGAAAATGAACGCGGGCGAAAACTTTGACCGGGCGTTGCTGGATTGCGGATTGTTCAAAGAAGCCTATGCCCGGATGATCGGCATCGGTCTGCGGGCCGGCCGGGGCGACGAGATGATCGCGCAGGTGGCTGAGCGCTATGACGACGATACGGAAACCGCCGTCAACCAGTTCTTGAATACGATCGAACCGCTGATGATCGTACTGCTTTCCGTCATCGTCGGGGCAATTTTGCTTTCGGTGATGCTGCCGCTGATGAACATCATGTCCAGCATTGGATAATCCGATGAAGAAACTGGGAAAAATCACAGCGTTCATCCTGGTCTTTGCGGCGGTTTTGGGCGGAATCGTTTATTCCCTGAACCAGGCTTCAGGCCAGATCCAAAATGAAGAAGCGCAGCTGATCGAGCAGCGGATCGAACAGGCGGCGGTGCTGTGTTACGCGTTGGAGGGAAGCTATCCTGATGAGGTAAGCTATCTGGAACAAAACTACGGGGTCGTGATCGACCATGCGAAATATAATGTGTTCTATCAATCGCTCGGCTCCAATCTGAAACCTGAGGTCGCGGTCTACCGGAAGGGGGCGGCGCGATGAAACGGTCAGTAACGGAAATGGTGTTTATGCTTCTGCTGCTGACGCTGTTTGTCGGCTGTTCGTTTGTCACCATCGAGCGGTGTGCGTCCTTCTACCAGCGGATGCTGCGGGAACAGCGGCAGGATGATCGGGTGCAGCTGCCTTATCTGGTGTTGTTCAACCGGCTGCAGGGCGTCAGCAGCGGGCAGGTGCGCGTGCAGCGGATCGAAGATCAGGAGTGTCTGGTGATTCGTGAACAGATTGAGGACCGGACGTATGAAACGGTGTTCTATGTTCAGGCTGGCCAGTTAATGGAACTGCTGCGGCAGGCGGACAAGCCGGTGGATCTGAGCGCCGGGGAGCGGTTAGCGGCTTCCGATCCGATCCGCTTTGAGCTGCAGGGATCGCAGCTGCGGCTGCAATGGCAAAGGGAAGCGGGGACAGCGGCGCTGAGCCTTGAGCTGAAGGAGGGCGCAGAATGAAAATACGGCAGCGTTCCAGTTCGTTTTATTTCCTCAGCGAGCTGTTGTTTGTGATTCTCTGTTTTGCCCTCGGCTCTGTGCTGTGCGTGCGGTTGTTCGCCCTGGCCAGCGCCAAGCATTATTTAGCGCTGGATCAGAACCAGGCGCTGCGGCTGGCCCAGCCGCTGGCTGAGCAGCTGCGGACGCATTCCGGTACGCCGCTGAACACGCTGTGGCCGCAATGCGAAAGCGACGCCTGTGCATGGCGGAGCGATGAAAACGGGATGCCGCAGGAAAACGGCGTTTATCAGATTGAGATTGAACGCCTGGTCCATAATGAAGAAAAAGCCGCCGTCCTGCGCGTCGTGCGGATGAAAGATGGCCGGGTTCTGTTGGAAATCGGGCCGATCCGAGGAGGCGGGAAGTCATGAGTCATCATCAGGAAACCCAGACCGCGGTGCATATCGGCACCGGAATCGCGCCGTTATTGATGTTGTTCTGCCTGTTGTGCATGACGACGTTCGCAGTTTTGTCGTATGTCCAGGCCAGCGCGCAGCTGAAAATGAGCGACAAGGCGATCAGCCGGGTGCAGGCGCGTTACAGTGAAACGGAAATGGAAAAGGAGGAACGCTGATGGATTGTCCAACGATATTGCAGCAGGCGGTCGACCGCCGGGCTTCGGATATTTTTATCGTCGCCGGCACGCCGTTAACGATTAAAATCAACGGGGAAATGGTCCAGCTGGATGATCAGCGGCTGACGCCGGCGATGACGGAAGCGCTGATTCAGGAAATTTTTAAATTAAGTCAGAACCGGACGATGGATCGGCTGCATCAAACGGGCGAGGATGATTTTTCCTTTTCGCTTTCTCAAATGGGACGGTTCCGTGTGAATGTCTATCGTCAGCGCGGATCGCTGGCCGCGGTGCTGCGGGTTGTGCGGTTCGTCCTGCCCGATGCGAATGAGCTGCATATCGGTCCGGAAATTCTGTCGTTTTCCGAGCTGAAAAAGGGACTGGTGCTGATCACCGGCGCAGCGGGCAGCGGGAAATCCACGACGCTGGCCTGTCTGATCGACGCGATCAATCACAGCCGCAGCGGGCATATCATCACGATTGAGGATCCGATAGAAGTGCTGCACCGGCATCAGAAAAGTATTGTCAGCCAACGCGAGATCGGACAGGATACGCCGGATTATATCCACGCGCTGACGGCTGCGCTGCGGGAAGCACCGGATGTGATTCTGGTCGGGGAAATGCGCGATCTGGAAACGATGCAGACGGTGCTGTCAGCGGCGGAAACCGGGCATCTGGTCTTTTCCTCGCTGCACACGACCGGCGCGGCAAATACGATCAACCGGATTATCGACGTGTTCCCGGCCGAGAAGCAGCAGCAGATCCGTGTACAGCTGTCGATGGTGCTGCAGGCGATTGTGTCCCAGCAGCTGATTCCAGCGGTCGGGGGCGGCCTGATCCCGGCTTTTGAAATCATGAAGGTCAACAATGCCGTGCAGACGCAAATCCGGGAAAATAAGATCCACCAGATTGACAACACCATCCAGGCCAACGCCCGCGAGGGGATGATTACGATGGACGCAAGTCTGTTGAATTTATTAAAGGCCGGCCGGATCACAAAGGAAACCGCGCTGTTGGCCTGCACGGATCCGGATTTAATGCGCAAACGGTTAACCGCGGCCAATCTGGGATAGGAATTCTCCCGGAAAGAACCAGAAACCTGGAATCAAGTGAAGATCAAATCGGACAAGGATAAAATATGAAGCTGGGGATAAACGATCCGCGCCAAGCCGCAGGTCGTTTTTTATTTTTCGCTTTTCCCACGTTTCTATCAGCGGGAGGTTGTGCTTTCACACTGGTTAAATCTGATACTCTTTCATTTCTTTCAGCAAGTTTTTTCAGAAATAGAGGACTTTTGACTATCAACCAATTTAAAAAAATGTTCAATTCTGCTACAATGAGAAAAAGACAAGGTGGGGAATCGTCATGAATTTTATTTTTATATCGCCGAACTTCCCGAAAACGTACTGGAATTTCTGCCGCTGTCTGAAACAGAACGGCGTGCGCGTACTGGGAATCGGCGACGCTCCATACGAACTGCTTGAGGAGAACCTGAAGCAGAACCTGCAGGAATATTACAAGGTTTCAAGTCTGGAAAACTATGAGGAAGTGTATAAAGCCTGCGCATTTTTTGCGTTCCGCTATGGCAAGATCGACTGGATCGAATCCAACAATGAATACTGGCTGATGCAGGACGCTCAGCTGCGCACAGATTTCAATGTGATCAGCGGCGTGCGCAACGAGGCCATTTCCTTTATTAAATACAAGAGCCAGATGAAGGCGCTGTATGAAAAAGCCGGAGTCCGCACGGCGCGCTGGCATCTGGTGTCACAGCGGGAAGCGGGACTGGCGTTTGTCGCACAGACGGGCTATCCGGTCGTCGTCAAGCCGGACAACGGCGTCGGCGCCAACGCGACCTACAAGCTGGAAAATGAAGCGCAGCTGCATGAATTCTACGATCATCTGCCATCGGTGCAGTACATCATGGAAGAATATGTGCCGGGTTCGATTGAATCCTATGACGGCATCGCCAACCGCGAGCGTCAGCCGATTTTTGAGACGTCGCATGTGTTTCCGCGGCCGATTATGGAAATTGTCAATCATGAGGAAGATATCTATTATTATTCCGTGCGCCAAATCCCGGAGGATCTCAAGGATGCCGGCCGGCGCGTGATCGCGGCGTTTCCGACGCAGAGCCGGTTTTTCCACTGCGAGTTTTTCCGCTTGACTGAAGATAAGGAAGGTCTGGGCAGGCAGGGCGATCTGATCGGCCTGGAAGTGAACATGCGTCCGCCGGGAGGCTATACCCCGGATATGATGAACTATGCCAACGATATCGATGTCTATAAAATCTGGGCGAACATGGTTGCGTATGACCACGGATATTTCGATCCTTCGCACCGGCCGTATTATTGTGTTTATACGGGCCGTCGCCACCGCCTGGCTTATCAACATACTCTCGCCGAGGTGCATGAGCGCTACGCCGGCGCGATTGTGATGGCGGAAACGATGCCGGAGGTCTTAGCCCCGGCGATGGGCAACGACATGATCACCGCCCGTTTCGCGGACTATGAGGATATGATGGAATTCGTCAGCTTTACCATGACCAAGGAGTAGAAAACATGCATACAGCGTATTATAACGAATACAGCTATCATCTTGACCGGATGATGGGATTCAAGGTTTACGGTCATGCCGGACGGCCTTGCCTGGTGTTCCCGGCGCAGAGCGGCCGGTTCTACGATTTTGAAAATTTCGGCATGGTCGGGGCCGTACAGGATCTGCTTGAGCAGGGCCGGCTGCAGCTGTTTACCTGCGACAGCATCGACTGGGAGACCTGGGCCGCTTTCGACCGCGAATGCCGCGGCCGGATCGAGCGTCACGAGGCCTATGCCCGCTACATCGTGGAAGAACTGGCGCCGCGGATCCTCGAGATTAACCAGTGGTCCAACGACGGCCGGCGGGCCGGCGGGATTCTGACGACCGGCTGCAGTCTGGGGGCGCTTCACGCCGTGAATTTCATGTTCCGCTGGCCGGATCTGTTCAACGGCACGATCGGCTTAAGCGGCATTTATTCCAGCAAGTGGTATTTCGGCGGCTATATGGACGATCTGGTTTATAACAACTCCACGATCGATTATCTTGATCAGATGCCGGCCGATCATCCGTATGTGGAAAAATACCGGCACTGCGATATCGTGCTGTGCTGCGGCCAGGGCGATTGGGAACAGGAAGCTCAGCAGGATACCCGCCGGATGCAGGAACTGTTAGGTTATAAGAACATCCCGGCCTGGATCGATTACTGGGGCGGCGACGCGGTTCACGACTGGCCGTGGTGGCGCAAACAGTTCCCGTATTTTATCAGCCGTCTTTGTTAAATGCTTCAGAATCTGACCGCCGGGCTGTGTCCGGCGGTTTCTGATTCTTTCCCGCGGTTTTCAGGCTTGCGCTCGGACTGAAAATTCACTACAATGAAAACGTCAGGCTGGGAATTCCCGGCTAGAAAAGAGGATCACAGAGATGCTTATTCAACAGGAAACATGGATTACGCCGCTGGACGAAGCGCGGACGCTCCATCTGTATATTCCCGACGGACTGACGCCGGGCCAAAAGGTACCGGTGCTGTATATGTTCGACGGTCACAATCTGTTTGTCGATGAGGAAGCGACCTATGGCAAAAGCTGGGGATTGAAGGACTACCTCGAGCAAACCCGGCTGCCGTTGGTCGTCGTCGGTCTTGAATGCAACCATGAAGGCAACCGCCGGCTGTGGGAGTTTTCACCTTACGATTTTGCCGACCCCGTCTGGGGCGAGGTGCAGGGGCAGGGCGAGCTGCTGCTGGACTGGATGAGCGGCGAGTTAAAAGAATGGGTGGACGAGAACCTGCCGGTACTGACGGATCGGGAACATACGTTTATCGGCGGCAGCTCGATGGGTGGCCTGATGGCCTTGTACGCCGGCGGCCGCTACAGCTCGGTTTACAGCCGGGCTGCCTGCCTGTCGCCCTATCTGGGATTGGTCATGGAACCGTTGTGCGAAGATCTTGACGAAGCCTGGATCGAGGAAGACACGCAGTTTTATATCAGCTGGGGCGGCATGGAAACCGGCACCCAGGAAGAACTGGCGCAGATCACGGCCGATAATCTGACGATCCAGCGGATTCTGGAAGACAAAGCGTCGGTTTATCTGCATTGCTACCCGGAAGGGACGCATTGCGAGGCGTGCTGGGAAGAAGAAACACCGGTCTGGATGGAAGAATTAGGGATCCTGCAGCGGTGTTGGGAGGAAACAGAATGATAAATTTCGTATTGATCTCACCGCATTTCCCATCCAATTACTGGCTGTTTGCGCGGGCTTTGAAAAATCGCGGCGTGCGCGTGCTGGGGATTGTCGACACGCCGGTGGAATCCTTGCCGGAAGCACTGCGGGCAGTGCTGGACGACGTGGTCTGCGTCTACTCGATGACGGATCGGGATCAGATGATCCGGGCCTGCGGTTATTTCACATGGAAGTACGGCAAGATCGACTGGATTGAATCGAATAACGAATACTGGCTGAATTTGGATGCCGAGCTGCGCGAGCTGTTTCACGTCACGACCGGCATGTTTCCCAAGCAGCTTCACGTCTGTCAGCACAAGTCGCTGATGAAGGCAAAATACGCTGAAGCGGGCGTACCGGCTGCACGCTGGCTGATCAGCGAGGATAAAGCCGAGATCCGCGAGTTTGCCGAAAAGGTGAACTATTCTTTAGTCGCCAAGCCGGATCGCGGCGTGGGGGCGAGCGACACGATGCGGATTCACAACGCGGAGGAACTCGAGCAGCTGTTAAAAACGATGCACTCCGGAATGATCGTCGAGGAATTCGTCCACGGCACAGTCTGCACGTTCGATGGGATTATCAACAACCAGGGCAAGGTCGTCTTTGCGACCAGTCATGTCTACCTGGGATCGGTCATGGATTCGGTCAACGAGAAGCAGCCGATCGGCTGTTATTCGCTGAAAACGGTGCCGGACGATCTGCGCAGCGCAGGCGAGCGGACCTTGCAGGCTTTCGGCGTGCGCGACCGGTTTTTCCATCTGGAATTCTTCCGCCTGGACTGCGATCAGGAGGGGCTGGGCCGGCAGGGCGACATCATCGGCCTGGAAGTCAATAT
>NZ_GG657562.1:269108-284591 GCF_000157995.1 Holdemania filiformis DSM 12042 | reverse complement strand
CGATACCCTGATCGATCACGAGCCTTGCTACAACCCGGAACGCCCGTATTCCAGCGTATTTGTCGGACGGCGTAAGGAACAAGCGTATCAGCATTCGATGGAATGGATCATCGAACGGTATCAAGGCGCAATCATCCAGCGGATCGCGATGGATCCGGCGCTGGCGGAAGCGATGGGCGACGAGGTTCTGATCGCCCGGTTCCCGACTGAGCAGCAGGTGTTTGATTTCTATGCCGACTGCGTCCGCTAAGACAAAGCGAACGCTTGTACTCAAAGAAAAAGCAGAGTCTTCCTGATCCGGCGGAAAGTTTCAGCCTGTCAGGAAGGCTGTTTCGTGAAAGCGATAGTGAAAAAGCGAGGAGAAGATCATGACAATTCAATGGAATGAAGAAGCGCAGCGCTTAAGCGATCTTTGCATCGATCTGCGCCGTCAGCTGCACCGCCATCCGGAATTAAGCTCGCACGAGGAACAGACGGTCGCACTGATCGATCAATTCTTACAAGCGCAGGGCATCCGCACGCAGATCGTCGAGCACGGCGGAGTGCTGGGCTGGATCGAGGGCGGCAAGCCAGGCCGGACCGTCATGTTAAGAGCGGACATCGATGCGCTGCCGATCCAGGAAGAAAAGACCAACGGCGGCGGATCGCAGAAAGCGTGCGTCAGCGAGATTCCCGGCGTCCAGCATGCCTGCGGCCACGACGGCCATACCGCGATGTTATTGACGGCGGCCAAACTGCTTCAGGCCCACCGGGAGACTCTGGAAGGCACGGTGCTGTTGTGTTTTGAACGCGGCGAAGAAGCGACGATGAATATTTATCATATCATGAAGGCGTTGGAAAAAGCAGGCGTCGAACCGGACAGCGTGTTTGGTCTGCATGTTTCCCCGCATACTCCGGCCGGGACGCTGCAAATTCAGGCCGGGCCGCTGATGGCGGGGATGTTTTCCTTCCATGTGCGGCTGCAGGGACGCGGCGGACATGGCTCCCGCCCGGATCTGTGCATCAATCCGATCGATTGCTATGCGGCGATTGGTCAGGCGCTGAACGCGCTGCGGATGCGCACGGTCAGTCCGTTTGAGCCGCTGACGATTTCCACGGGTCTGGTTCAATCCGGAACGAAGTCCAACATTCTGCCGGATACCTGCGTATTTAAGGGCACGGTGCGGTTTTATAACCGGGAAGTGGGACTGGCGTTTCAGGCCAAGCTGCGCCACGTTGTCGAACACATCGCGGAAGCCTACGACTGCACGGCAAGTTTCGATAAGCTGAACGCGCCGGGCTTCCCGCTGAACAATGATGCGGACTACGCGAAAACCGCGGCTGAGGTCTGCGGCGAAATGTTGGGAAAAGAAGCAGTAATCCAGGCTGAACCGTGGATGGGCACGGACAGCTTCCCGCTGTATTTGCAGCGGATGCCGGGAGTTTACGCCTTCTTAGGCATGCGCAATGAGGAAAAAGGCATCATTGCCGACGTGCATACCAGTCGGCATGATCTGGACGAAAGCGTACTGTGGAAAGGGGCAGCCGCGCATGCGGCCTGCGCCGAGGCGTTCTTAAAGCAAGCGCGGCCGCAGACCTGGAAGCCGAATCCGCTCGATCTGGACACTCTGTTTGAGCAGGCGGGCTATCTGTTTCCGGAAGGCCGGGACTGATGACGCTGCGGATCGATACGCCCTGGCTGCGGTTTTCCGTCTCCGCGGAAGCCGAAGGTCAGACGATCGCGGAATTACTTGCGCCGTGGGGATGTTCCAAGGCTGCACGCTACAAACTGGAAATTGAACAGAAAATTACGCTGAATGGTCAGCCGGTACGACAGAGTGCGAAGGTAAAGGTCGGCGACGAGCTGGCGCTGAAGGTGTTTCAGCAGGAGGAGTCGGATTTTGTTCCGTGGGCAATCCCGGTCAGGATTTTGTATGAAGACGAGCTGATCTTGGCAGTGTCCAAGCCGGCTGGCATGATCGTCCATCCGGATAATAAAGGGAAGACCGGCACGCTGGCCAACGCGGTGGCGGCGTATTATCTGCGAACCGGCCAGCATTGCACTGTCCGGCCGATTCACCGGCTGGACGAAGGCACCAGCGGGATCGTGCTTTTCAGCAAGTGTCCGTTCTTTCAGCCTAAGCTGGATCAGGCTTTGGCCCAGAAGCAGATCGCCCGCACGTATCTGGCGGTGGTCAGCGGCGTCATGAAGCCGAAGGACAGACTGACGCTTGACAAACCGATCGGCCGCGACCGGCATAACGCGAAGGCCTATCGGATTTCCCCGACCGGCAAGCCGGCGGTGACCCATGTCGAAGTGCTGCGCTGCCGGCAGAAGGAGAAACAGACGCTGGTCCGCTGTCAGCTGGAAACCGGACGCACACATCAAATCCGCGTCCATCTGGCGTCAATTCAGCGGCCGGTCGTCAACGACCCGCTGTATAATCCCCGGCCGGTTCAGGGCCGGATGAAACTGCACGCGTGGAAATGCGCCTGGACAGATCTTGTCAGCGGCCGGCAGGTGGAAATCACGGACGAGCCGGAAACGGAATTTTGGTAAGTTGAAAAAACACAGAAATCTTCTGCAGATTCTGTGCTTTTTTAATTTTAGGCTTTAAAATTACTTCTTACGAAATTGGTTTTGAATATAAGTTAGTGTGATCCATTTCCTTTATTCATCAAACAATTCGTTAGACAGCTTTTCAACGAAGTCATCATAGGTGTTAATGGAAAGACACTTGAGAATATTGGAATTTTCCGAGAAGAATGGAATGATATTGTCCACAATGGTTTTGAAGAAGTTTTCGTCACCGGTCTTAACGCCGATCAACAAGACAATATTCACTTTATGATCGTCCCAATAAACCTGTTCGTCGTTGATCATGATCGCCATGAAGGAGTTTTTGCAATTACTGTAAAGTGAGTGCGGGATCGCGATCGAGCTGTCGTAAGCGGTGGAAGAAAGCTGTTCACGGTCAAAGACTTCTTTTTTAAACTCGCTGTGGCAAAGACCTAATTTCTGCGCGTCATCCGTCATCATGTTGATGATATTCTCATAACCCTCAATCTGAATGTTGCGGTAGAATAACTTCTCTGACAGGAAATGCTTCAAAGATTCTTTAAAATTCTGCTTGCGCTTGCGAGTCCGCAAAGTTTCAATAAAACGATGAATTTCATCAAAATTCCGCGGCGATAAAATCTCGTCAATATACATAATGGGGATATCTTCATTTTTTAAGAACGGATAATTCGTAATGATGAAGTCCACATTGTGCGGCATCTGTTCAATGAATTTGGCGTTAAACGAAGCGACGATGTGCAGCGAATCCTCAAATTTGCGGGCAATCTCATCGATTTGCTTCGTAAAGTAATCATAGTAATTCATGTGGACAAAAACACAAGGTCAGTTTGTCGTTGGAGATGTAGTTGTCATTGATATACGCGCCGATATGAATAGCTAAAAAAGCAATTTCACTGTCCGGAACCTTGATGTAATCTTCTTTAAACAGCTCTTTGACAAAATGGACGGACATTTCATAGACGAACGGATATTTGGTTTTGATCGTTGCCAGCATCGCGTTGCTCTGAGGATTCGCACTTTGAATGCGATCG
Organism: Holdemania filiformis DSM 12042; assembly: GCF_000157995.1. Classification (GTDB taxonomy): domain Bacteria; phylum Bacillota_I; class Bacilli_A; order Erysipelotrichales; family Erysipelotrichaceae; genus Holdemania; species Holdemania filiformis. The sequence goes on along the minus strand of NZ_GG657562.1, from coordinate 281,000 downwards.
ATCATCAGCATTGCGTGAAGGATGATTTTGACTTTGAAGGCTTCGCTGAACTGCGACAAATGATAATAATTTTCCAGCTTTAAAAGAGCCAGCAGCGTGCGGTCAATGATCGGCTGAGGTACAAATTTCGCGATATTGTCCAGACTGATGTCTTCCTGATTAAAGAAAGTGCAGTTATTCCGGACGATCAGCGCAAGATAATGCATTTCATAATCATTGATGCGGATATTAAAGAAATTCTCAGTAATCGCTTTAATTTCAACGAATAATTTATTTTCAGAGAATATTCCATAAGCTGGGGCGATATCCTTTTCTAAAGTGTTGTTATCATGAATCCGCTCGGCAAGAATACACAGATAGATAATCAGCGTGATCAGATTATAATCGTTGATGTAAACGTCATAGCGGTCGAGAATCGTCGTCAGCTGTTCAACAAAGCTCTTTAAATTCGGAATGTTGGAAAAGTAGAAATTATTGCTCGTATCAAAAAAATTATTGTTTTCTTTTTGCAGAAGATTGGATAATAACCGGCGTTTATTCACTTCCGAGCCTTCCAGAAAGATCATGTTCCGTTTTCGGCCCAGCGTCAGGTCATATTTTGAGATACTTCGCTTTACCTGCTTCAGCAGTGTTTCCAGATAAGAATCTGAAATAAACATGGAATCGGCCAGATAATAGGTTGTAACGTCGCCGTTTTCCACAAGTAGGTTTTTTAAGATATAGTTGACCCGGCTTTTGGCGTCGTCGTTAAAGAATAAAGAGTTTCGTTCATTTTCAATATTGATCTCCGGATTCAGCATATAGCCTTTATTGGAAGAAAGGATCAGATTCTCCTTATAATCATTGATGCGTTTGACATAATTGGTGATTGTTTTTGTGGACACACCAAAAATATCGGCAAGTTTCGCCGCGTCGCACCCGTGATTATTTTTTTCCAGCAGCAATAGAAGCTCTTTATTCGATATTTTCATGAACAAATTATAACATGATTTAAATTTATTCGATTTTAATTTATTTCTTCGGGATGGGAAAAAAACAGCCTATTAATTATTTCTCAAACAACTCTTTTTTTTATGCGCTGGAAATCCTCCAGGCTGTATTCCAAATGAAAAAAAGGAAAGATCAGCGCTCTCTTTATAATGAAAGTACGGAGGTGGAAGAAACATGAATCGGACACGAACAACGTTTCCAGCGGATTTCTTATGGGGCGGCGGATTTGCCGCAGCGCAGATGGAAGGCGCCTATCTGGAGGGAGGAAAAGGGCTGTGTATTTCAGATCTGACGCAAAACGTCGCGGATCTGCCTTTAGCGAAAAAAGGAAATAAAGAAATGACGTCGAATATCATCCAGGCAGCGATCAAAGATACGGAAGGCAACTATCCTAAACGCCGCGGGATTGATTTTTATCATACTTATAAAGAGGATCTGCGGCTTTTAGGAAAATATGGATTAGGTCTGAAATCTTACCGCACATCGATCAACTGGGCGCGGATTTTCCCCAATGGCGACGATGCTGAACCCAATGAGGAAGGGCTGCGATTTTACGATGACTTGATCGATGAGATTCTTGCCAACGGAATGGAACCGATGATCACCATGAGCCATTATGAAATGCCGGTCAATCTGATCCTGAAATACCGGGGATGGTATCAGAAAGAAACAATCGATTGTTTTGAACGCTACGGTCAGGTGATTCTGGACCGGTATCATGACCGGGTGAAGCTGTGGATCAATGTAAACCAAATCAATCTGATTTCGCATGAATCGATTTTGCATCTGGGCATTCCCAGCGATACCGTGAACAAGATGCAGGAAGCGAAGTATCAGGGTGTCGTGAATGAAATGATCGGCTGTGCCCGGATCAGTCAATACGCGCATGAACATTATCCGGACGTTAAAATCGGTTGTATGCTGTGCGGCGGTTACGACTATCCCGCGACCTGCAAACCGGAGGACGTATTGGCAGCCTTGCGGCATAATCAAATGGAAGTTTTCTATAGCGACGTATTGCTGCGCGGAAAGATTCCGGGGTATGCCTGGCATTATTTCGAGGAAAAAGGTTACCGGATTGAAATCAGCGAAGAAGAAGAGGCCATGCTTAAAAACACGAGCGATTATTTCACATTCTCCTATTATTATTCCGGAATTGTGGATCAGGCTCATTTTGAGGAGGGCAACCGCGTCGCCCTCAATAAAGAGATTCCGGCGACAGACTGGGGCTGGAGTATCGATCCGACAGGCCTTCGCATTTTGTTAAATGTGTTCTATGACCGCTATCAGTGTCCAATTTATATTACGGAAAACGGCATCGGACTGATCGATACCTTGGATCCGGACGGACACATTCATGATCCTCAGCGTGTGGATTTCTATCGTAAACACATCGAAGCGATGAAAGCAGCGATCGCGGACGGCGTCGGTCTGCGCGGATACTATGTCTGGGGACCGCTGGATATCGTCAGCTGCTCCAGCAGTGAGATGAGTAAACGTTACGGTTTTATTTACGTCGATCTTGACGATCATGGTGCGGGCAGCGGCAGGCGGATAAAAAAAGACAGTTTTGCATGGATGCAAAAAGTCATCGCGACGCATGGCGAAGACTTAGCTTAAGGAGGCAGATAATGAAAAATCAACACGGTTTTCCGAGCAACTTTTTATGGGGCGGCGCAATGGCGGCCAGTCAATGTGAAGGCGCCTGGGATCAGGATGGCAAAGGGATGATTCTGGCGGAAATTGATCACAACAGCGGCGATTATCAAGGCTTGGCTTTTCCGCTTCGGGATCAAGCCTATCTGGAGCATTTTAAAAATGATAAGGAAACAGATTTTCCCAAACGCCGCGGCATTGATTTCTATCACACGTACCGTGAAGATCTGGCATTGTTGAAAGAAGCGGGTTTCCGCTGTTTCCGGACATCGATTGACTGGGCCAGAATCTTTCCCCACGGCGACGACGAACAGCCCAACATGCTGGGCGTAACTTTTTATGACGATCTGCTTGCGGAAATCCGGGCAAAGGGAATGGAACCTGTGATTACAATTTCCCATTACGAACTGCCGGCGGATTTGGTAGAACGGACAGGGGGATGGAAAAGCCGGGAATTCAACGAGGCCTTTATTCGTTTCGCCCAGTTTGCGATTGAACGCTGGCATGACCAGGTGCGGTATTGGGTCGTCATCAATCAGATCAATCTGGCTGAATTGCTGCCCTTTGAAACCTTGGGGTTATGGGAAAGCGAGGGTCAGAATTTCTGGCAGGAATATTATCAGGCGATTCATCATCAGCTGGTGGCCTGCGCCCGGGTCAAGCAATTTGCCAAAGCCTATCCGGATTGCAGGATCGGAACAATGAACGCGGATATGAGCGCTTATCCCAAGACTCCGCATCCTGACGATGTCATCGCTGCAATGAAGCATAACCGGATGAATTATTTCTATACCGATGTGGCGTTCCGCGGACATTATCCAGGCTATATGCTGCGCTATTTTGAAGAAAATGAAATTCATCTGGATATCCGGGAAGGAGAACTTCAGCTGCTTGACGAAAACCGCATGGATTTCTTCGGTATTTCCTATTATTTCACATTGTGCAAGGATCATACCTGTACTCTCCGGCAGGAAAGTACGGTCGATAATCCTTATCTGGAAAAGACGAAATGGGGCTGGGCGATTGATCCGAAGGGTTTTTATTACAGCCTGTCGCAGTATTATGACCGTTACGAAGTTCCGATCTTTGTGCTGGAGAACGGTCTGGGCTGCCATGACACTGTAGAAAACGGTGAAATTTATGATGACTATCGCATCCATTATTTAAAAGAGCACATTTGTGAAATGAAAAACGCGGTCCTGGATGGCGTGGAAATCCTCGGTTACTGCATGTGGTCGCCGCTGGATATCGTTTCTGCTTCCAGTTCACAGATGTCCAAGCGCTATGGTCTGATCTATGTCGATCTGGACGATCGCGGAGCAGGCAGCGGCAAGCGGATAAAAAAGGACAGCTTCAACTGGTACCGGCAGGTTATTGCGTCAAATGGGGAAAACTTAGAGGAGGAGTGATTTATGCTTCAGTTTGAACAATTTCCAAACGATTTTATCTGGGGCGGAAGCATTGCCGCCCATCAATGTGAAGGGGCCTGGCAGGAAGACGGCAAGGGTCCCAGCGCGATGGATTATATGACCGGCGGCAGTTATGAAAAACCGCGCCGTGTGACCAAAGAACTGATTCCAGGCGAATACTATCCCAATCATGAGGGCATTGACTTCTATCATACCTATCCGCAGGATATTGAATTGTTTAAGGAAATGGGCTTTAAAGCCCTGCGGATTTCGATTGACTGGTCGCGGATTTATCCTCATGGCGATGACGCTGAGCCTAACCGGGCGGGGCTGGACCATTATTCGAAGGTCATCGACAAACTGATCGAATGCGGTATCGAACCGATTGTCACGCTGTATCACTTTGAAATGCCGATTCATGTCGTGCGTGAATATAACGGCTGGCTGAACCGGAAAACAATCGATCTGTTCGTGCGCCATTGCAAGACGGTGATGACGGAATACAAGGGGCGGGTCAAACGCTGGGTGACGTTTAATGAAATCAATCACATCGATCCGGCTTCAGAATTTGACGCCATCTTCACGTATATGCTGGCAGGAGTTGAATACGAAGCAATTCGGAATCCAAAGCAGGATCTGGCTCGGATCGGTTATCACATGACGCTGGCCAGCGCCAAGGTTGTCGCCATAGCGCATGAAATTGATCCTGAAAATCAGGTAGGCGGCGTATTTGGCCTGACCTGTTTCTATCCGCAGACATGCCATCCGCAGGATAATCTGCAGGCTTTCTTTGATACCAACCGTGATTATTATCAGATGGACACCTTTGTCAACGGCCTATTCCCACGTTACAAACTGGCGGAATATGCCCGCAGCGGTATTTGCTTAGAGATCAGCGAGGAAGACCGCCTGACCCTGTTGAAAGGGAAAATTGACTTTCTGGGTCTGAATTACTATTCTTCCTCCGTCAGTCCTTCCGTGGTTCAAAAGGAAGAGAGTGCCGTCGGCAGCGTGTTTGCGGGGATTACCAATCCCTATCTGGAAGCCAGTGACTGGGGTTGGAAAATTGACCCGGTTGCATTGCGTCTCATTCTGAATCAACTCGACCGCCGCTATCACGGCATCCCGATGATGATTACGGAGAATGGCCTGGGGGCGGTTGATAAGCTGGAAGCGGACGGCCAGGTGCATGATCCCTATCGGATTGAATATCTGCGGAAACATTTTATCGAAATGAAGAAGGCAATCGCCGACGGCGTCAATCTGATCGGCTATCTGATGTGGGGACCGATTGATTTAGTCAGCGCTACAACAGGGGAAATGAAAAAACGCTACGGCTTCATCTATGTCAATAAGCAGGATGACGGCAGCGGCGATCAGCGGAGAATTAAAAAAGATTCGTTCGCCTGGTATAAGAAAGTCATTGCCACCCAGGGCGCAGATTTAGCGTAAATCCAAAATGATATTCGAGGGACAAAACTTGTCCGGCAATGGATTCCGAAGGGTTTATTCCGAGTCGGAAAGCAAGAGAAAACGGAAAAGATCAGGTCAAAATCTGTCAAAAGCCGCAAAACATTCCGCGCACACGGAAAAAAATGACAGTTCACTATTTTACTGGTGAATTGGCTTTCTAAAGCCAGAAAAAAGGTTAACGAAGACTCCGAAATAAAACCATAGGAAGAAAATTTTCAATGATACAATACAGTTATCCAAGGGAAGGAGATCAAGGATTATGAAACAATACGGCGTACTGCTGATCTGCGGCGGTGGATTCAGCAGCGGATTTATGGCCAAATCACTGCGCGAAAGTGCGGCGAAAAAGGGTCTGACCATGGACGTTCAGGCTCGCAGCGAATCGATGGTCGAAGATTACATTGAGGACGTGGACGCGATTATGGTCGGCCCGCATCTGAGCTATCTGATGGAGGATATCTCAGCGACCTGTGAGGAATACGGCGTGACGCCGATTCTGATGAAACCGGATTATTATAAATCGCTGGACGGCAATGCTTGTCTGGAACATTTGCTTGAACGTTTAAAAGAGGATGGGAAATATGAATAAGCTATTAACTTTATTTGAACAGAAACTCGTTCCAACGATGAATAAACTGACGCGCAACGTCTGGATCAATGTCCTGAAGGATTCGTTAATGCAGACGCTGCCGATGACGCTGTTAGGGTCAATCTTATGCCTTTTGACAGTGCCTGGTGATCTGCTCGGCTGGGAATGGTGCTGGAATTTCTGGACGCCTTGGAATTGGACGATGGGACTGTTGAGCGTCTTCATTGCGGTTCTGATCCCGTTGAATTATCTGGAAAAAAAGAAATTGAGAAGACAGCGTGTCGCGGCGATGATGACTTCGATCGCCTGCTTCTTCATCATTGTGAATCCGATTGTTTTGGAAGATGGTGTTTTGGGTCTGGCGCAGACAGCGCTGGGTGCCGGCGGCATGTTAGCGGCGATGCTCAGCGGCGTCTTAGCTTCGATCGTTTTAGAGAAATTCGGCAAGTTTTCGTTCTTCAAGCAGGATTCACCGATGCCGGATTTTGTCCGCGCCTGGTTTGACCAATTGCTTCCATGCGCAATCTGCGTTATCGGCATGTGGTTGTTAGTCGATATGGCCGGCGTTAACGTCTTCCATCTCTTGCAGGCGGCCTTCTCGCCGATTGCCAAAGTCGCTCAGACCTGGTATGGCATGGTTATCCTGCTGTTCATTGAAGCTTTTGTTTACTCAATGGGGATTTCCTGCTGGGTGATGTCCCCGATCACCAATCCGATCCTGACGATGGCGATTGTCGCCAACATCGAAATGGCCCGCAACGGTGTCACCGACGTCGCACTGCTGAATCTGTATACCCAGGCTACAATTTACTGCGCCTACTATGCTTTCGGCGGGATCGGCAACACGCTGGCGCTGAACCTGATGTCGCTGCGTTCGAAATCCAATAAGATTAAAGGCTTAAGCCGCGCCAGCATCGCCCCGAGTATCTTTAATATCAACGAACCGATCGTCTTCGGCATGATCGCCTGGAATCCATTCCTGATGGTTCCAATGTGGCTGAACGGCATCATCACACCGCTGTTGATGTGGCTGTTTACCAAGATTATACCTTTCGCCCCGATTCCGGTTACTGATTTCTCGGGATTCTGGTGTATGCCGTTCCCGTTTGTCACCTGGTTAGGCACGCAGTCGCTGAACGCGGTGATCCTGATGTTAGGCTTGTTTGTGGTTTCCTGGCTGATTTACTATCCGTTCTATAAAGTTTATGAGAAGCAGGAAATTGAGAATGAGCGGATTGCGTTAGAAAGCAAATAGGCAGCCTATGGATAATAAAATTGTAGAAACCTCGTTCGATATCATCTTCAATGCCGGCGAGGCCCGCACCGAGTGCGAAAGAGGCTTAAAAGCGCTGGAAGAATTGGATTATGAAACCGCGGAAAATCATTTAAAGACAGCGAATGAGTTTATTGTCAAAGCCCATACGAAGCATACTGAAATCCTTCAGAGTTACATCGGGGAGATGGAAGGCCAGCCCTTTTATATGATTTTCTCTCATGCGCAGGATACGTTGATGACAATTAACAGCGAGATCCTGATCGCGAAGCATTTAATCAAGATTTCGAAAGCGTTATACGATAAAATTAAATAAACGGGATAAGGTGTATCGCAAGACCGATACACCTTATTTTAAAGGAGAACTATGATTAAGTTGATTGCATGTGACGTTGACGGCACTTTGTTGGACGATCAGGGGCAGCTGGATCCGGAAACGAAAGCTGCGATCCGGGAAGCGGAAAACCAGGGAATTCAATTTCTGATATGCAGCGGGAGATCTTATTTTGAGGTGCAGCTGTTGCTGGAAGAATGCGGATTAAAAGCGGAGGCGATCTGTTTAAATGGAGCGGATCTGCGCGATCGCTGCGGCGTTAATTTAAAAACGCATTTTATTGATGATCAATATGTTGATCAAATGCAGACCTTGGCGGATCAACGGGGATATATTGTAGAATTCCATTGTCAGGACCAAACCTATTTAACCTGTTCTCAGGAAACTTTATATCAGGCGTTTTATACTTATGAGACAAAAGATAAAGACTGGGATGAGGCTGCTGCCCGTGCTTATTTTCGTCGGTTATGGTACTACAATGAAACGAACTATAATCAGCCCTTAGCGAAGATTAAGCAACGAAAAGTCGTAAAGATCGAATTCATTTATCTTCCGGATCCAGATTATCAAGAGCTGTTCCATCAACTAAGCGGTCAGAATATCAATGTGACCAGCGGATTTTGTTTCAACAACATTGAAATCAACGATAAAAAAGCGACGAAAGGAAACGCCTTGAAAGAGTATTGTGAACTCAAGGGGATTGCGGAGAAAGAGACGGTTGTGATTGGCGACAGCTATAATGATATGAGCATGTTTGAGTTATTTCCCTGCAGCGTAGCGGTAGCGAATGCGGCGGATGATTTGAAGCGTTGTGCTCGTTATGTAACAAAAAGCAATAACGAACGAGGAGTAGAACGGGTCATCCGGGCTATTTTGGAGAAGAACCGTTGATTTATTAGATCATTGACTTCAGAGCGACACATCGGAATTTCCGGTGTGTTTTTTTCATTCTCGATTTCAGATACGATTTTAAGTGAAACTTTTAAAGCGAAGAAAAGGTTATAATTATGATATGATAAGAGAAAACATTATCAGAGCCGGAAATAGGGCGAATAGAAAGAATACAGGAGGCATACATGAAGGTCAATGAGTTTGCCCGTCAACTGGGAATTGTCAGCAGTAAGGTGCGTTATTATGATCGGATGGGCCTGATTCAGGGAGAACGTCAGGACAACAATTACCGGAATTTTACGCCGCAGGACGCGCTGAATATATATCATGCCCAAATGCTGCGCAGTTTTGATATGAGTATTCAGGAATCACTGAACGCTAAAAATGAAGAACTGGATCAAATTGACGAATGGGTCGGCGCGCATGCTGAGTCGCTGGAGGAACAAATCCGCTGGCAGGAAATCAAGCTGCTGCGGTTAAAAGAAATGCAGGCCTATTTTCAGATGATTAAAGAAGGGCGGGAACGCGTCGCTCAATTCTCCCGTGACAACAGCTATAATGTCTGGAATTTCGGGTTTGGGGCCGTCAGGACTCCGGGGGTGCAGAAGGCCGTTGAGATTCTGTCTGAGAATATGCCATTCTCGTATATTGCGATCAAAATCGGACTGCAGAGCGTGCTCGAGGACCGCCGGCCATTGGATGTCAGTATCGGTTTGGGTATTCTGGAACGCAATAAAAAGAAGCTGGACCTAAAGCTGCCTGCCGAAGTGGAGCGAAAAGAAGGCGGTGAGATTCTGCAGTACATGCTGGAGGTTTCCGATCCGTTTCAACTCACCTGCCAGGATCTCAGACCGCTGCTGGAGGAATGCCAGCGGCGCGGGAAACCGATCGGTCAGGATTTGATCGGCCGGATTTATTTAAGCTATATGAAAAACGGCGTTTTTGTTCATGGAATCGGTTTGGCGGGTGAAATATAAGCATACAAAGTGTGTCTGTACCGATGGCAAACCAGTTTGGATGAGGGAAAGTCCTTAAAATGTAAAAATAGGGATTGTTTTTCAATCAACGAATCTGGAACACGGTTCGTTTTCCATTTCTTCTGTTTGTTCGTTCACAAACTTGTTGACCTGTAAGCAGCTAACAGGTTTACAATATTTACGATTCATAACAGGAGGGAAAGTCATGAAGAAATTTTGTCTTTCTGTGATTCTGGCTCTGGCGATGACGATGAGTCTGACCGGCTGTTCACAGACACCAAAACAGGAACCGGCGAAAACCGGGGACACGATGTCCGGAGTGTTCACAGGCACGTCAACGGGCATGCAGGGACCGGTCAGCGTCCAGCTGACTGTGGAAGAAGGAAAGATCACCAAGGCTGAAGTGACGGAATGTCATGAAACCGCAGGGCTGTCCGATGTAGCGCTGGAACGGATTCCGACTCAGATCGTCGAACATCAGACCTTTGATTTAGACACTGTTACCGGTGCGACGCTTTGCAGCAACGCGTTAATGCGGGCGGCTGAGGATGCGGCGACCAACGCCGGTATGGATCTCAGCGCGCTTAAGGCGAACGCTTATCACGCGGCAGCCGGCGAGGCGGAAACGTTATCCGCGGACGTCGTCGTTGTCGGCGGCGGCGGAGCGGGATTGAGCGCTTCGATCGCGGCGGCACAGGAAGGCTCGAAGGTCATCCTGATCGAAAAAAGTTCGTTCTTGGGCGGCGATACAATGATGGCCGGCGGCGCGTTCAACGCGGTTGACCCGGAAGCGCAGGCGGAGCGCGTTTTATCGGAAGCGCAGAAAAATACGCTGGATTCCTATCTGGCGCTGTCGACAACCGACGCAGATCTGCATCTGGATCAATTCCCGGAATGGGCGGAAGTCCTGACCACGCTGCAGAGCGATATCCAGGCTTTCTATAAGGCGAATGCCGGCAAGACGGCAGGCAAGGACATGCCGGGCTTCGATTCAATTTCTTTGCACATGTGGCATATTTATACGGGCGGACTGCGGCAGATGAACGACGGCCGCTGGATCGCTTCAGACATCGATCTGGCCCGCACCTTAGCGGAAAGCGCGCTGAATTCTTATGACTGGGCGGGTTCAATCGGCGTCGGCACAGCTTCCCATGCGGGGGCCGGGGATTCACTGTATACCGTATTAGGCGCAATGTGGCCAAGAACCCATGCTTACACCGCAGGTCTGCCGTTAATTCAGGTACTGCAGAGCGCGGCTGAAAAAGAAGGCGTAACGATTTATACGGAAACGGCGGCGAAGTCGTTGATCGTCGATGACAACGGCCGCGTTACCGGCGTTCAGGCTGAAAAAGCCGACGGAACAGCGGTAACATTGGAAGCGGGACACGGCGTTGTGCTGGCCAGCGGCGGCTACTGCGCGAATCCGGCAATGGTCAAACAGTATGACGAATACTGGGGCGACGATCTGACCGACCGCACCTTGACGACCAATGTTGGCACCAACACTGGCGACGGTATCGTGATGGCGATGGAAATCGGCGCGGATACGACGGGTCTGGGCGTTTCCCAGCTGATGCCTTCCTCTTCTCCGATCAAGGGCACGATGACCGACGGCATCTGGGCTGACGCATCAGAACAGATCTGGATCAACGGCCAGGGTGAACGCTTTGTCGACGAATACGCGGAACGCGACGTTCTGGCCAAAGCTTCGCTGACACTGGATAACGGCATCTTCTACATCATTTACGCCGGCAGCGGCATGAAGGAAGCCGATGGCTTATGCAAGGGTGCTTCACCGGAAGAAGGGCTGTTCGGCACGACCATTCAGTCGATGGTCGACAACGGTCATGTCTGGTATGGTTCAACTTTAGCGGAACTGGCGGAAGCGTCCAAGACTGCGGCGGGCGGAGCGACTCCGGCGTTTACGGAAGAAGCGCTGCGCACGGTCATCGAAAAATACAACAGCTATGTTGAAAATCAGAACGATCCGGATTTCGGCAAGGAAGTCCTGGCCGGCGCGATCGATCTGGAAGCGATTGAGAACGATCCGAACGTCGGTATCGTCATCTCGCCGCGGAAGGCTTCGCTGCACCACACAATGGGCGGCGTGGTCATCAATACCTCGGCGGAAGTCTTGAACGCCGAGGGTCAGCCGATCGAAGGCTTATGGGCAGCCGGCGAAGTTACCGGCGGTATCCATGCGGGCAACCGTCTGGGCGGCAACGCGATCGCCGATATCTTCACCTTCGGTATGATTGCCGGTCAGAACGCTGGCAAGGCTCAGTAACTCGTTTTATAAA
>NZ_GG657562.1:254473-268831 GCF_000157995.1 Holdemania filiformis DSM 12042 | reverse complement strand
AAACGTCGCTGGAAATTCTAACGAAAGGCGGAAACAGAATTTGTGAATCAGTTTGGGAAAGGGGTTTAAAAAAAGTTTTTTGGAAATCGGAGAACATCAAAATGCTCAGATGAAAATCCGGAAAAATGAATGAAAAGAGATGAAAACCGTAATTATGTGCGGTTTTTTTGTTGAAAGAAACAAAAGAAGAATTTAAAAATGATAAAAGAAATATACAAAAAAGTATCAAAAGAGTATCAAAAATAACAGATTAAATTCTTACACAATACCAAGAGTTAAGCAATAAAAAATTGACACTTTTAAATGTAATCGCTTACACTAACGCCAACGGAAAGGAAGATTACCGATTATGAAAAAATTACTCAGCATTTTACTCAGCAGTTTTATGGTCTTAGCCATGTCTGCCTGCTCTGGCGGAGGCGGCGGCCAAACTCCGACGTCAGGTCCAGTTCAGATCAGCCTTACGCTGTGGGATGAGGTGCAGGCGCCCATCATCCAGCAGAACGTCGACAAGTTTAACGAACTCCACAAGGGTGAAATCGAAGCCACGATCGAACAGGTTCCATGGAGCAACTACTGGCAGAAGCTGGACGCTTCGCTGGAATCCGGAGAATCTGCGGACGTGATGTGGATGAACACCTATCTGCCGAAATATGTCGAGGGCGGCGTTTTAAAACCGCTGGATGAATTCATCAAAGCCGATAATTATGATTTGACACAGTATGTTGATGCGCGTGTCCAGGCTTTCAATTATGACGGAGCCCAATACTGTCTGCCGAAAGGCTTAGACGCTGTCTATGTTGCGCTGAACACTGAAATCTTTACGAAATACAATGTCGAGCTGCCGCAGGATGGCTGGACCTGGGACGATATGCGGACGATTGCCGGACAGCTGCGCGACGCGATTGCGGCCGCAGGCGGCACCGAATATCCGATCGTCATGGAACTTGACGCCCAGCCTTCGTTTGTCAACTTCTTTGAACAAAACGGCGCGGTCTATCTGTCTGACGATGGTAAGACGACCGGTGTCGCAGAACCAGCCGGTATTGATACGATACAGCAGATGGTCGATTTGATGGACCAGAAGATGATGGCTCCGTACACCGTCTTATCCGAAACCAAGGGTACCGACCTGTTTGTTTCCAGTCAGGGCGCGATCGTCTTCATCGGCTCTTGGAAAGCCTCCGTGCTGGATACCTCGAGCTTAGGACAAAACGGCGCGATTCAGCTCATTCCGATGCCGTCGATGGCCGTTAACAATAAGTCGGTTCTGGGCGGATTGGGCTACGCGATCGCCGCGCAGACCAAGCATCCGCAAGAAGCTTGGGAATTGATCAAATATCTGACGGGTGCGGAAGCGATGAGCGTGGAAGCGCAGAACGGCATTGATTTCCCGGCGAACTTTGAAGCGCAGAAGGAATATGTCAAGAGCTTCAAGAATATTGATGCGCAGGTGATCGCCGACGTCACCAAGACTGGCTTCCCATATCCGACCAACGGCAACTTTGAATGGAACACCTTCGTCAACGACGCGATCGCGATGGCGCTCTCTGGTCAGCAGCCGGTCGAACAGGCGCTGAAGGACGGTGCGGAAAAAGCGCAGGCCGTACTCGATCAGTTAAATTAATCAATGAAGCAATGAACGTGAAAGAGTTAGGCAGAAGCAGTTTTGCCTAACTCTGATTCTCTTAAATCAGGAGGAATCCCATGAGTACAAACAAACTGAGGTTTTCAAAAAGAAAAGTCAAGGAAGCCGGCGCCGCGTATCTGTTTATCGCGCCGATGGTGATCGGCTTGCTGATCTTTTATTTCTTTGCCTTCATCCAGAATATTTATTTCAGCTTTAATAAAGTCGGCGCGTTTGGGCCGCCTACGTTTATCGGCTGGGATAATTATATCCGTCTGGTTAACGATCCGCTATTCTGGACGGCGCTTAAAAACACGTTGTTTTACACCGTGCTGGGCGTACCGCTGGTCGTCGGGTTCTCCGTGGTGATCGCCTGGCTGCTCAACCAGAAAATCAAGGGCCAGACGCTGTACCGCACTGCGATCTTTCTGCCGGCGATCACCATGCCGGCGGCGATCGGTTTGCTTTGGCGCTGGCTGATGAACTACCAATACGGCTTACTGAACTACATCATTGTCAAGCTTGGCGGTCAGCCGATTGCCTGGCTGAGTGATCCCAATACCGTAAAATGGGCGATCTTGATTGTCCTGGTATGGTCGATGGTCAGTTATCAGGTCATCATCATGTTAGCGGGCCTGCAGGGAATTTCCAAGATTTATTATGAAGCGGCGGAAATCGATGGCGCGAATAAAATGCAGATTTTCTTCAAAGTGACGCTGCCGCTGCTGAGTCCGACGATCTTCTTCGTGACGATCATGTCGATGATCAACATCCTGCAGATCTTTGATTTCATCTTCTTGATGATCCAGCGCAACACCGTGGCGTATCAATACTCGATGAGTCTGGTCAGCTACTTCTATGAAATCGCGTTTACGCAGAATATCCGCGGCTACGCTTCGGCGATCTCGGTCGTTCTGTTTCTGATTATCCTGGCGATCACCGCCGTCCAGTTTGTAGCCCAGAAATACTGGGTTAACTACGATTAAGGAGGGGCTTATGAAAGAGAATAAAGTCAAATTTCTGTTTCATGCGGCGTTAGTGATCTTCGCGCTGATCATGTTGATCCCGTTTGTCTGGATGTTTCTGACGTCCATCAAAACCTATGAGGAAGCGATCCGGATTCCGCTGCAGATGTTCCCGAAGGAAATTCAGTGGGTGAATTATGAGATCGTCTACAACAAGTTCCCATTCCTGACATTATACTGGAACACCATCGTTGTTACAGTCGTCACGATTGCCGGTCAGCTGTTCATCGTTTCCCTGGCCGCTTATGCCTTCGCGCGGCTGAATTTCCCGTTTAAGAATATTCTGTTCATCGGGATGCTGGGGCTGATGATGGTGCCGGGCCAGATATTTTTGATCCCGCAGTTCCGTCTGATGGTCCAGATGAAGCTGACCAACACACTGACCGCGCTGGTGCTGCCGTCATTGTTCAGCGTATTCGGCGTCTTCTTACTGCGGCAGGCGTTCCAGACGATTCCGAAAGATCTTGACGAAGCAGCGCGGATGGACGGCTGTTCCTATTTCCGGATTTACTGGCAGATCATGCTGCCGCTGGTCACGCCGAATTTGGTCGCTCTGGGTATCATGACGATGCTGAGCACCTGGAAAAACCTGATGTGGCCGATTATCGTCAACCGCTCGATTGAGAAGATGACGTTATCGGCGGGGCTGGCGATGTTGATCGGCGAACATACGACTTATTATGAACAGGTCATGGCCGGCGCGGTCATCTCGGTTCTCCCGATGATCATCGTCTTCATGATCTTCCAGAAACAATTCGTCGAAGGGATCGCCAAGACGGGAGTGAAGGGCTGATGCGGAAGAAAATCTACCGGATTACGCTGATTCTCGGTCTGTTTTCCTTAGCGCTGAGCGCCGGGCTGATCACACTGATCTTAAAGGACAATGCCTATCTGCTGATCGATCCGGCCCAAGATTTATACCAGCTGGAGGTCCTGGATTCCCAAAAGCTGGCGCTGCAGCTGAGTGCGTCGCTGCCCTCGCTGATCTTTCTGATCAACGCAGGGCTGGCCCTCTCGCTGTATCATACCCGGGCCGCGCTGAACACTCCATCAGGCCGTTACAGTCTGATCTGGATCGTTTTATCCATTGGCTACCAATGTCTGACGATGCTGGAATCGCGCTGGGGCTTTGGTATTGAAATGATCACGATTCTGTTGATGGCAGGGACCTGGCTGATGAAAGCTGCCGCCTGCCGTGCGTTATTCCGCGAGCTGAAAAGCGAAAAGCCCGCGTCGAAAGGAGTCTTATGCGTAAATTAAAAATTGCCGCGTTTATGCCGCACCCCGACGATACGGAGATTCTGGTCGGCGGGACCTTGTTGAAATACAAAGCTCAGGGTCACGACGTTCACGTCGTCATCGCGATGGACGGCCGGCGCGGCCGGGGGCATCTGCCGGATTCTGTCAGCTGGCAGGAAATCGTGGCGATCCGCCATGAAGAAGCCCGCCGGGCCTGCGCCATCTTAGGCGTGGAGCCGATCTTTCTCGACATCGAAGACCATCGTCTGTTAGATGACCGCGACTGTTATGAAAAGGTCATCACTGCGATGGAAAGCCTGAATCCCGACGTTGTCTTCACCTGCGCGCCGAACGATTATCACAATGATCACCGCTGTCTGTCGCGGTTAGTGCTCAACAGCGCCTGGGCGCCGGTGTTCTTTGCGGAAACCTCCTGCGGTGTTGATTTCAATCCTGATTTCTATGTCGACATTACGGAATTTATCGAAACGAAAATTGAAATGGCCCGCCAGCATCAGTCGCAGTTTACGGAAGATCCGAAGGAAACGATTGAAATCGTCAACCGCTTCCGCGCGCTGCAGTGCCGGCGCAAAGAGATTCGCTATGCCGAGTGCTTCAAACTCTACAAACGCTTTGAATGGGTTAAAGCCTATGAGCTGCTGCCGCACGACGATTATGAGCTGCCGGAAAAAATTGTTCCGACAACGGAAAGGAATTAACCATGCTGCAATTTAGAAGACCGATCAGCGACTGTCACATCCATCTGTTCAATCCTGCTCAGATTCAGGAATGCTTCGATATGGTCAAAACCTGCGGTTATGATCATTGGACCTTCCTCGGCTGTACCTTGATCGGAAGCCGGGCCCTGACGCAGAATCTGATGGGCGCGCTGCTGAAGCTTAAAGGCCAGGGGCAGTGTCTGGCGTATGCGTCATTTCACTATGATTCCATGCAGCTGCCGGATGCGGAAAACCTCCGCGCTCAGATCGAGATGTTCGACAAGATGGGCTATGACGGCATCAAAATGCTCGACGGCAAACCGGGGATCCGCAAGCGCCTGAATCGCCGGCTGGATGATCCGGCCTATGATCTGATGTTCGATTACGCCCAAAAACGCCAGTTCCCGATCCTCTACCACATCAACGATCCGATGGAATTCTGGCATGCGGAGCTGCTTCCTGAGTGGGCGAAGGGCAAAGGAAATTTCTACGGCGACGGGACATTCCCGAAAAAGCTGGAAATCGACCAGGAAACCTTCGGCTTTCTGCGCAAGCATCCAAACTTAAAGCTGTGCATTCCGCATTTCTTCTTCATTTCTGATCAGCACGGTCTGTGCTGCGAAATGCTCGACCGGTATCCGAATTTGTACTTTGATATCACGCCGGGTTGGGAAATGTTTGAAAACTTCGCCAAGGATGTCGATTTGTGGCGGGACTTCTTCCGTGATTATTCCCATAAGATTCTTTACGGCACCGATACCTTCTCCGATCATTGGCAGGAAACGGTCGGCTGCCTGCAGCGGGTTTTGGAAACTGCCGAGGAATTTACGGCGTTTGAGGAACACTGCCGCGGATTAGATCTGCCGGATTCGGTGCTGGATGATCTCTATCATAACAATTACTACAAGTTCAACAGCTTAGGCAAACCGTTAGACGTCAAAGCGGTGCTGGCGTATGCCGACACGCTGTACGCCAAGGCAAAGGGGCTGCCGGAGGAAGCGTTGATCGTAGCCGATATCGACTTCTATAAGGAAGAAATTGCCCGTTATCTGTAAGAAAGGGGAACTCTTATGAAACTGTGCGTATTGGGAGGCGGCGGCGTCCGATCCTGTTTCCTGGCGAAAAGCATCGCCTGCAACGCCAGTCTGGCAAATCTGACCGAGGTTGTTCTGATGGACGTCGATCAGGCGAAGCTGGACCGCTATGGCAAGCTGGCCCGGCAGATCGCGATCCGTATCGCTCCTTCACTGCGGGTCACGCTGACCCGCAGCGTCGAGGAAGCCGTAACCGACGCGGATTTCGTAATTACAACGATTCGTTCCGGCGGTGATCACAGCCGCGTTCGGGATGAGGAAATCGTCAGCCGCTATGGGTTATTAGCCCAGGAAACAACCGGCGCCTGCGGCTTTGCGATGGCGATGCGCTCGATTCCGGTCTTGCTGGATTATTGTGAAAAAATCAAACGGCTGGCGCATCCGAATTGTCTGATCTTCAACTTCACCAATCCCAGCGGTATCGTGACCCAGGCGCTGAACAGCTGCGGTTATCCGGTGTATGGGATCTGCGATGCGCCGAGCGAATTCATCAAGCAGCTGGCCGCGATGCTCAACGTGGCGGAAGACCGCTTTGCCTGTGAATGCTTCGGCCTGAATCATCTGTCGTGGTTCACGCATTTCCAGGTAGACGGCCAGGACGTTACGGAACGGATTTTCAACGATCCGCAGCTGTTTTCCAAGACGGAAATGCGTCTGTTTGAGCCGCAGGTACTGAAAATGACCGATGGCTGCCTGCCGAACGAATATTTATATTTCTACTATTATACCCGCAAGGTGATCGCTTCCAGCACTCAGGCCAAAGAATCCCGGGCGCAGCTGATCGAGCGGGTCAATGCCCAGATGAACCAGGCGCTGGAAGGCGTCGATCCGGATCAGGAATTTGAAAAGGCATTCCGGATTTTCTTTAAGCATTACAACATCCGGGAAAATAATTACATGATGAACGAATCCGGCAAAGTCCGTGTGCGGCACTATGACGTGCCGGGCGTTGAGGAATTTCTGACAGCTCCGGATGAGGGCGGCTATGCCGGGGTAGCGCTGCGCTTTGTCCGAGCCTGGTCGCAGAACGAGCCGGTTGAAATGATTCTGTCGATTCCCAACCGCGGCGCGATTCCCGGCCTGCGCGACGAGGACGTCGTCGAGATTTCCTGCCGGATTGACAAGGACGGCGCGCATCCGATCGGCCAGCGTCAGATTCCGCAGCCAATCCTGAATCTGATCCAGACGATGAAGGAATATGAACGAACCGCGGTCCGCGCGATCCTGAACCGCGACCGGGATCTGGCAATCAAGGCGCTGCTGATCAATCCGCTGGTCGCCAATCTTGATCTGGCGGAAAAGATCGTCGGCGCGTTTCTGATGGAAGTTCAAAAGGAAGGACAGCCGCCATGGAAATGAGTAAAATCGTTGCGGTGATCGGCCAGATGAACGTTGATCTGATCTACAAAGATATCAATCGTTTTCCCAATGAAGGTGAAGAAGTTTTCGCCACTGATTTTAAGATTGAACTGGGCGGGGGACCGATGGTCATTCCGATCATGCTGAGCCGGCTGGGCATTCCCGTTAAGCTGGGAACCTATTTCGGCGATGATTTTCAATCGCGGATTGCCAGCGATCTCTTAAACGACATCCGCTTTCATTATGTGGAAACGCTCAAAACGCGAAAAAAACATCCGGTGGTCGTGACGTGCGTGATCACGACCGAAGCCGAACGCAGCTTTGTCTGCTACAACGAAGGTGCGGACGAGCTGGACTGCGGACCGGAAAGCATCTATGAATTTTACAAGTCCAGCTCGATCTGTTTCTGCCCGCAGGATCTCTCGGTCGCCCGCAAGCTGAAAGACGAGGGAAAAATCCTGGTGTTCGACGTCGGCTGGACGGATGATCTGTCCTTCCAGAAAATCGGCGAGCATCTGCGGGTGTGCGACTACTTTACGCCGAATGAAAAGGAAGCGGAGAAGCTGACCGGCACGCATGATCCGTTAGTGATGCTGGATCGGCTGGAGGCCTATACAAAAACCCCGATCGTCAAACTAGGACGGCGGGGCTGCATCGTCAAGCTGGATTCCAAGTATATTCACGTGCCGGGATTGAAATTCAATACTATCGATCCGACCGGAGCCGGCGACAATTTCCTGACCGGTCTGATCTACGGCTTATATCATGAACTGCCGCTGGTCGACTGTATCCGCTACGGCAACATCATGGGCGGTCTTTGCACCGAAGTGTTGGGCTGCTTCCGCTGGGATCTCAATCCCCAGATGATCGAGGCGTATTGGAACCAATGTCCTGAAGCCCAGGAAATTACACACTTTGAACTTTAGTGATTCTCAGTATTGCGGCCAGATTAATAAAAGAGCTGGATATTGTTGCGCTTGAAATAATTCAGGTAATTATCCGGCGGACATTCATCGGTGATCACGCCTTCAATTTTTTCCAACGATGCGAAATTGTTGAAGGCGGTCACGTTGAATTTCGTATGATCGCAGAGCACATAGTTTTTAATGGAATTGCCGATGACCTTGGTCTTCACCGCCGCCTCATAGAAATTCATGTTGGTTAAACCGCGGGGCAGCGACAGGCCAACGGTCGCGATGAAGGACTTGTTGAAAAGATACCGCATCGTATCGGTGTCGACGTAATAGGAACGGCTTTCATGATGATAAGCGCCGCCCAGGGCCAGACAGTGGATCGATGGATACTTGCTGACGGCGTTGAGCACGTCGAGGCTGTGCGACACAATCGTGATGTTCTCCTTGTCGGCTAAAAAGTCGACGATGTAATGCGCGGTAGAACCGGAGTCAATAAAGATGATGTCGTTATTTTCAACTAATGACGCGGCCAGCTCGCCGATCTTGATCTTTTCTTCAATGTTGATCGTCGAATGGATGGCCGGCATGCTGACGTCGACCTTCGTTTCATTGCTCCGTTTGAACAGGACGCCGCCGTACACCTTGGTGATGACGCCGCGTCCCTGCAATTCCTTCAGATCGCGCCGCAGCGTCTGCAGCGAAATATTGAATTTTTCAAGCAGATCGTCGATCGACGCATATTGCTTCTGCGACAGATACAGTTCGATTTCATTTAAACGGTTATATTTCATATCCTAAGCTTCCTCGACTTTGACTTCATTATAAGAAAAGCGGAGCGGGGAATCAAGCGCCGGATCGGAATCGTCTTGCCGGACATTTTCGGAAGGTGAGACGGAGATCTGGAAATAATAAAACAAGCGAGCGCGGACGTGCCAATCGGGAGGGGTAGTAATGAAAACGGTGCATTGTACTACGGCGCAGGCGCTGGTCCGGTTTCTGGATCAGCAGTATGTCAGCCTGGATGGAAAAGAAAGTAAATTTGTAGAAGGTGTCAGTGTGATCTTCGGACACGGGATCGTATTGGGACTGGGCGAAGCACTGCTTCACGACGATCATTCGCTGAAGGTCTTCCAGGGACGCAACGAACAGGGAATGGCGCATACGGCAATCGGTTTTGCCAAACAGCACCAGCGCCGCAAGATCATCGCCGTGGCGTCTTCAATCGGACCGGGCGCGGCGAACATGGTCACCGCGGCGGCGACGGCGACCGCGAACAATCTTCCGTTGTTATTGCTGCCGGCGGATACGTTTGCGACGCGCCAGCCGGATCCGGTTTTGCAGCAGGTCGAGCAGCCCTATGATCTGTCCATCACGACGAATGACGCATTCCGCCCTGTCAGCCGTTATTTTGACCGGATATCACGTCCGGAGATGCTGATGAGCGCGATGATCAACGCGATGCGGGTGCTGACGGATCCGCAGGGAACCGGCGCGGTTACGATCGCGCTGCCGCAGGATGTTCAAGGCGAAGCCTGGGATTTCCCAGAAAGCTTTTTCATGAAACGAACTCATCCGCTGATCAGAACCCTTCCGGACAGCGAAATGCTGCACAAGGCGGCGTATCAGATTTTGGATTCCCGCAATCCGCTGCTGATTGTCGGGGGCGGCTGCCGCTACAGCGAAGCCGGCGCGGCGATCCGGGATTTCTGCAACGAATTCAAGCTGCCGATGGCGGAAACGCAAGCTGGTAAATCGACGGTCACCTCGGATTTTTTCTACAATCTTGGCGGTATCGGCGTCACCGGCAACCTGGCGGCTAACCGCTATGTCCGCGACTGCGATCTGGTCATCGGTCTGGGCACGCGGCTGACGGATTTCACCACCGGATCCAAAGAACTGTTGGCCGAGGCGAAGCTGATTCAAATCAATTTATCTGATTACCATGGTCTGAAGCTGGACGCGCTTCACGTCAAAGCTGATGTGAAAACGGCGTTGGAACAGCTGGGTCAGATTCTGCGGCAGCATCATTACCATCATGAAAACGACATTGGCATCAGCAAGGTGAAACGTTTGTGGAACGAGGAAGTTGCCCGTTTCACCAGCGTGCGGCATTCAGAGCAGGTTCACCCGGAAATCAAGAACAATTACGAACGGCAGCTGCAGGAATTCCAACGGATGACGGCTTCCTGCCTGTCGCAGACCGCGGCGGTGAAATTGATTAATGAACGCATCGCGCCTGCTTCTCTGATCGTCGCAGCCAGCGGTTCGCTGCCGGGCGATCTGCAGCGGATGTGGGTCAGCCGCAGTGAAAACAGCTACAACGTGGAATACGGCTATTCGTGCATGGGCTTTGAGATCGCGGCGGCCTTGGGGGCGAAGCTGGCTGAACCCAAGCGCGAGGTCTACGCGATGGTCGGGGACGCGGCATTTCTAATGCTGCATGGCGAACTGGTCACTTCGCTGCAGGAGAACGCCAAGATTACGGTTTGTCTGTTCGATAACATGAGCAACGGCTGTATCAGCAATCTTCAGATGTCCAATGGTTTGGAAAGCTTCTGCACCGATTTCCGCTACCGCAAGGCGGAAAGCGGAAAGCTGGAAGGCGGATACATTCCGATCGACTACGCGGCCGTCGCCCGCGGTTACGGCTGCGAAGCATGGACGGTGCGCAGCGAGCAAGAGCTGGAAGACGCGCTGGCCAAAGCGGCTAGGGCGAAGCACAGCGTTTTGATCGACATCAAGGTGCTGCCGAAAACGATGACCGACGGTTACGCTTCCTGGTGGAACGTCGGCCTGGCCTCCGTCAGCCCGTTTGAACAAGTCAATGAAGCGTATGAACTGCTGCAGACGCAGCGGGAGAAGGCAAGGAGATATTAAGATTATGGAAATGAAAAATGTGAAAATCGGCATCGCGCCGATTGCCTGGACTAACGACGATCTGCCGGATTTAGGCAAGGAGAATACTTTTGAACAATGTGTCAGCGAAATGGCGCTGGCCGGCTATGCGGGATGCGAGATCGGCAACCGCTATCCGCGGGATCTGGCCGTCTTGAAAAAGGCGCTGGACTTGCGTGGTTTGCAGATCTGCAACGCCTGGTTCTCGACCTATTTTACCCGCGGCCAGAAGGAAGAAACGATTCAAAAATTCATTGAACACCGCGATTTCCTGCACGCCTTAGGCGCAAAGGTGATCGGCATCAGCGAACAGGGCGACAGTATTCAAGGCACGACGCTGCCGATCTTCGACGCCAAGCCGGTCTATACCGCAGCACAATGGCAGGCTGTGACAGAAGGCTTTGAGATCCTCGGAGCGCTGGCAGCGGAAAAAGGGATGCGGCTGGGTGTTCATCATCACATGGGAACCGGGGTGCAGACGGAAGCGGAGATCGATTATTTAATGGAACATACCTCTGAAAAGGTAGGTTTGCTTTACGACTGCGGTCATCTATATTATTCCGAAGGCAGCCAGGAAGCGACGCTGCGTGTTCTGGAAAAGCATATCGGCCGCGTTGTCCATGTTCATCTCAAGGACGTCCGTCCGAACGTATTGGAACAGGTGCGCTGCGAGAAGCTGAGCTTTCTGGAAGGCGTGCGCGCGGGCAGCTTCACCGTTCCTTCCGACGGCGTGATTCGTTTTGAACCAATCTTCGCCTGTCTGACGGCACATCAATATCAAGGGTGGATGGTCGTCGAGGCGGAACAGGATCCGGCCAAGGCCAATCCGTTGGAATACGCGCTGAAGGCCCGGGCGTTTATCCGGGAAAAGACCGGCTGTTAAAGGAGGAATGAAAGATGTTGAAAATTGGAATTATCGGCTTCGGCCGGATCGGCAAGGTTCATGCCCGGAGTATCCAGACACGCGTTGAAAACGCCTGCGTCCTGCGGATCTGCGATCCGTTTATGAATCCGGCAATGGAAGCGGAAGCACAAAAGCTCGGCATTCAGCGATGGGGAACCGACGCCGGGGAACTGATTCATGATCCGGAAATCGACGCCGTGCTGATCTGCAGCTCGACCCATACCCATGCCGCGCTGTCGATCGAAGCCGCGCAGGCGGGAAAACATATTTTCTGCGAAAAACCGGTGGACCCGGATCCCAAGCGGATCACCGAGGTCATCGCTGCCGTGGAAAAAGCCGGCGTCCATTTTCAAGTCGGCTTCAACCGCCGTTTCGATCATAATTTCAAGGCGCTGCGCCAGGCTGTTGAGCAAGGCAAGGTCGGCGATCCGCATTTTATTACGGTGCTCTCGCGTGATCCTGAAGCGCCAAGCCTGGATTACGTCAAGGTATCCGGCGGGATGTTTATGGATATGACAATTCATGATTTCGATATGGTCCGTTATTTATCCGGCAGCGAGGTGAGTGAGGTGTACGCCGTCGGCGACGCGCTGGTCAATCCTCAGATTAAGGAGCTGGGGGATATCGACAGTGCTCAGATCACGCTGCGTTTTGAGAATGGTGCGATCGGCTGCATCAGCAACAGCCGCCGGGCCGCTTACGGCTACGATCAGCGGGCTGAGGTCTTTGGCAGCCGGGGCAGCGCCGCGACCCAAAACGATACGCCGAGCACACTGATCCTCAGCGATGAACAGGGAGTTCAACAGGAAAAACCATTATATTTCTTTCTGGAACGATATATGCAGTCGTTCGCCGACGAAATCGCCAGTTTTACCGAGGCAATTGTGGAAAATAAACCAACGGCGGTCAACGGCCGTGACGGCCTGATCCCGGTGCTGATGGCTAAAGCCGCGCTCAAGTCGATGCGCGAACACCGCCCGGTTACAATGGCGGAAATCAAACAGGAAGAAGGCGTTGAACATGTATAAAATTGGCAATCAGATCGGTCAGGAAACAGTCCACAATCCGGCGTCGGTTCATCCGGTGACCAGTCCTTTAACTGGACAGGTGATCGGCGAGGTCAGCTATGCCGATCCGGCAATGATTGACAGAGCCGTAGCCAAAGCCCGCGAAGCTCAGCGGCAGTGGGCGCAGCTGACCTATAAGAAACGCAGCGAGGTGTTGTTCGCGATGCGGCAGCAGCTGCAGGCGCACGAAGACGAATTAGCGCAGATCATCACGCAGGAAAATGGGAAATCGTTAGCTGAATCCCGGGCGGCGGTGGCCAAGGCGATCGAGCTTTGCGAGTTTGCCGTCAGCATTCCGGCGCTGATCGCCGGGAAGACGGAAATCGTCAGCACCGGGATCGAGGTCAAAGAAATGACATTCCCGGTCGGCGTACTGGCTTGCGTCACACCGTTTAACTTTCCGCTGATGGTGCCGATGTGGACGATTCCCAACGCACTGGTCTGCGGCAACGCAGTGATTCTGAAACCGAGTGAAGCCACGCCGGTGACCGCGATGAAAATTGCCGAGTTGTTCGCACAGGCTGGCTTGCCGGACGGCTTGCTTTCCGTGGTTAACGGTGAAAAGGAAGTCGTGGAAGCGCTGTGCGATCATCCGGGTATTGACGCACTGACCTTTGTCGGTTCCACGCCGGTGGCCAAACTCGTCTACAAGCGAGCCACATCCAATTTAAAACGCTGTCTGGCGATGGGCGGAGCGAAGAATCACATTCTGGTTACGGACGAAGTGAATCCGGAAATCGTGGCGAAGGAGATTACTTCGGCGGCTTACGGCATGAGCGGTCAGCGCTGCATGGCAGCCTCCGTTGTTCTGGCCATCGGCCATTGCGGCGCTGTGATCGATCAGATCATCGCCATTTCCAAACAAATGGTCGCCGGCCGGGACTGTCCGCCGCTGATCTCCCGGAAAGCGGTGGAAAAAATCGGCCAGTACCTGGATCAGACTCCGGGGACAGTGGTTGTCGACGGCCGCCGGGCGATGGTGGAAGGGGATCCGAACGGCTATTATATCGGGCCGAGCGTGATTCTCTACGATACAATGGAAGCGATGCCAGAGGAAGAAGTCTTTGGACCAACGCTGGAAATTATTCAGGTGGCGACGCTGGAAGAAGCGATCGCCTATCAAAACCGTTCGCCGTATGGCAACGGCGCTTCAATCTTTACCGATACCGGTTTGTACGCACAGGAAGCGTCGCTGGGCTTATCCAGCGGCATGCTGGGGATTAATATCGGCGTACCGGTGCCGCGCGATCCGTTTTCCTTCGGCGGGTTGAAGGGGTCAAAGTTTGGATACGGCGACATCACCGGTTATGGTTCGCTGCCGTTATTGACGACGACGCGCAAAGTAACAACCAAGTGGAATCCCAAGGATAAAAAGGATTGGTTAAGCTAGGAGGCTCGCGAATGAATAAACTTTATGAAATGGTTACCCGCTTCCCGCAGACGGAAGTGTGGAACGACTCCTGCAGCTGCAAGGAGCTGCAGTACGCGATCGATAACGGCGCCAGCGGCGCGACG
>NZ_GG657562.1:249057-253807 GCF_000157995.1 Holdemania filiformis DSM 12042 | reverse complement strand
AGCGACGATGAACCAGTTTCTGGGCGGTTACGATGATTTAGTCAGACTCATCCGCAGCTACATGATTAAATAAGGAGGAAAGACAATGGCAACGGTCAGTCTAAGAAATATAAATAAAGTATATGACAATAAGGTTCAGGCAGTCTTCGATTTCAATCTGGACGTTGAAGATCAAGAGTTTATCGTCTTTGTCGGTCCGTCCGGCTGCGGTAAGTCCACGACGCTGCGGATGATCGCGGGATTGGAGGAAATTACATCCGGAGAATTGGTGATCGACGGGCAGCGGATGAACGACGTGGCGCCGAAAGACCGCGACATCGCTATGGTGTTCCAGTCCTATGCGCTGTATCCGCACATGACGGTGTATGAAAATATGGCGTTTGGTTTAAAGCTGCGGAAAATGCCGAAGGAAGAAATTGATAAGCGGGTACTGGAAGCGGCGAAAATTCTTGAGATCGAAGAATATCTTAAGCGGAAACCAAAGGCGCTCTCCGGCGGCCAGCGTCAGCGTGTTGCGCTGGGCCGGGCGATTGTGCGCAATGCCAAGGTGTTCCTGATGGACGAACCGCTGTCCAACCTGGACGCGAAGCTGCGCGTGCAGATGCGCTCTGAAATCATCAAGCTGCATGAAAAAATCGGCGCGACGACAATCTACGTTACCCACGATCAGACGGAAGCCATGACTATGGCCAGCCGGATCGTCGTCATGAAGGACGGCTATATCCAGCAGATCGGATCGCCGAAGGAGATTTACAATCATCCAGTCAATATGTTCGTCGCCAGTTTTGTCGGCTCTCCGGCCATGAATTTCATTCCGGGAAAGATTGAAAACGGGAAATTTTCCACCGGGAAATACAGCGTTCAGCTGCCCGAGATGTATCATCCGCAACTACGGGAAATTGAAGGCCGCGAAGTGGTGTTCGGCATCCGTCCGGAAGATCTGCATTGCGAGGGGATCGTTGCCGAAACTTATCCGTCGTCGATCTTTGATTTTGAAGTCGACGTCTGCGAGCTGCTGGGTCATGAACTGATCCTGCATGGCGCGCTGGAAGGCAGTCCGTTAGTCGCCAAGGTTTCCGCTCGTACGGAAGCGGATTCGCATTCTCACCTTTCAATGGCAATGGATCTGTCGAAAATTCACATTTTTGATAAGGAAACAGAAAAAGCAATCTTTTAAGCAGGAGGCCGGAAGGCCTCTTTCGCTTAGTTTTTAAGACAAGCTTGTCAATCCTCGAGGAAGAACATCGGCGCGGGATGGCAGGACCTTGAGAACGGAAAGAAATGAAAATATTTTCAAGTTGTCTGAAAATGAAAATGCGCTATAATGAAAGATAAGAAAACAAATGAGGGGGAGTAATCAATGAAAAAATTCTGGATTCATGCCGGAACGCTGATCGACGGCACTGGCGCTGAACCAAAAAAGAACCAGGCCATCTGCATCGAAAACGGACGGGTTGCCGCGATCGAAGATTTCCATGGAAAGAACGAGGAAGAATGGGTGGATCTAAGTGAAATGACCGTGATGCCGGGCATGATCAACTGTCATGTTCACTCTTTATCTCCAGTGGGCATCAGCGACGAGGAAGAAAACGCGCTGACGACCATGGAAAAAGCCTGGTGGGGGATGAAGAACGCACACGATTATATCGACAGCGGCGTGACGTTTGTCCGTTCGCTGGGGTCTGAAAAATATTATGATCTGGAAATGAAAAAATGCATCGAAGAAGGAAAAGTCGTCGGACCGCACATGTTCTGTGCCGGCCGGGTGATTACGATGACCGGCGGCCATGGCTGGAAAAGCGGACTGGAATCCGATGGCGTAGACGAATGCCGCAAGCATGCCCGCGAGCTGTTGAAGCACGGCGTGGATCTGATCAAGATCATGGCAACCGGCGGCGTAATGACTCCGGGTGTGGAACCGGGCAGTGCGCAGCTGACGATGGAAGAAATGAAGGCGGCGATCGACGAGGCGCACAAGGCTGACCGCAAAACCGCGACGCATGCCCAGGGTACCCAGGGAATCAAGAACGCCCTGCACGCCGGCATTGATTCCATCGAGCATGGCATTTTCCTGGACGATGAATGTATCGATTGGATGGTCGAACATGGAACGTATCTGGTTCCGACGTTAGCCGCGCCGCGCTGCATTCTGGACGCCGGCGTGGAAAAAGGCATGAAGGATTATGTTTTGCGCAAAGCAAATCTGGTTGTCGACGCGCATATTGAAAGCTTTAAGAAAGCCTATCAGCGCGGTGTGAAGATCGCGATGGGCACGGATGCCGGCACGCCGTATAATTTCCATAACAATTCGGCGTTTGAGCTGGAACTGATGGTAGCCAACGGGATGAAGCCGATGGATGCGATCGTCGCTTCCACGCGCAACGGGGCCGACTGCATCGGTGTGCTGAAGGACTACGGTACGATTGAAGCAGGAAAAGTCGCGGATATCATCGCGATTGAAGGCGATCCGCTGCAGGATATTTCCTGTGTCCGCAAGGTCCGCACTGTTTATAAAGCGGGTGAAAAGCTGAAAGGCTGAAAACGGTGCTGTCTTGGATAATAAAAACAGCCGCGCTGATCGGATTGAAAAGTCTGATCAGCGCGGTTTTCTTTTGATTCTTCTGCAGGGGAAAGCTTTGGAAGTGTTTAAAAATGAAGTGCTTCCGTTTCGGCAATCTGCCGGACAAAGCGTAAAAATTCCTGGACGGCCGGACTGGGATCCTTAGCATAATGGAAACCATAAGCTAATGAATAATCCCAGTCGCACGGAATCGTCACCAAATCAGGATGGATATCCTTCCAGCACAACGGCGTCTGCAAACAATCCTGTTGGACGATACAGCGGCTGAAAACAGAGAGATCATAGCGCGGCACCTCGACGACATGAACACCGAGCGCTTTGGCTTCCTGCTGCAGACGATCCAGTTCATCAGACATGTTGGAACGGATGGTGACCAGTGTATAAGGCTGCATGTCCGCAAGTGTTAAACACGTTTTGGACGCTAACGGATGATCCCGCGCGACCGCAACGGCGATCGGGACCCGGAACAAACTCAGGAAGCTGCGGCTGTGCTGCCAGGGCTCGCCGTCATCAATTCCTTCTATAAGATCGGCTTTGTATGCTTCCGTATTCAAGGAAAGGTCAAGAAGTTCAATGGGGATCTGATCAGTTACTTCCTTTTGAAACCGTGTCCACAGCGGATAAAAAACACGGCATTTCATCAACAAACTCGTGCCGATCGTAATTTTCTGTTGATCCCGGCGATGAATCAGGATCAGATTTTCCTCAATTTCCCGGCAGGTCTGGATCAGCGGCCCGGCTTGTTGAAAAAGATAGTCGCCGGCCAGGGTGAGTTGAGTTCCGTGGCGTGTCCGTTTCAACAATGTCACCTGAAGATCCTGTTCCAAATTGTTGATTTGCTGGATCACGGCGCTGGGGGTAATGTAAAGTTTCTCAGCCGCTTTGGAAAAACTGCCGTTTTCGGCAACCTGAATAAACGTTTCCAGCTGATGATTAAGCATCCTTGATTCCTCCTGGTTCACTATCGAAAGCTCTCACTCTTGTTATAAGGTTTTCCTACAAACCATCATAAGGAATTCAGACTTCTTTTGCAAGTTGTTATGTGAAATAATGAACACATCGAGAGAAAAGGGAGGAAAAAACATGAGTTCTAAGAACATAACCCGCCGGGATTTCCTGAAAGGCGCGGCGGCCGGCGCGCTGGGCCTGGCGGCTGTCAGTCTGACCGGATGTGCTGTTAACGACGCTCCGGCCGCAAGCAAGGGAATCTATACGCCGGGGACGTATTCCGCAAGCGTCAAAGGTTATTCCAGCTATATTCAGGTAGAGATGACATTCACAGCGGATAAGATTACCGATTGTACTATCGCTGCTGACGGAGAAACGGAATCGATCGGAAAGGCGGCCGCGGACGAGCTGGCAAAACTGATCGTCGAGAAACAATCCGTGGATGTGGAAACAACTGCGACGGCGGATATCACCGTTCCGGCGATTAAGAAAGCCGTTGGCAACTGTATCGCCCAGGCTCAGGGGCTGGCCGCCGCTCTGAATGAAAACACAGACAGCGATTCCGAAGACTGGCTGGGTGAAGCTCCGGAGATCGCGGATTCGCAGATTACTTCCACATTGGATACCAGCCTGTTGATCATCGGCGCGGGCAACGGCGGGATGATGGCCGCGGCGACCGCGGCGGACGCCAAGATGGATTTCATCCTGTGCGAACAGAATGAAACGCTCGGCGATACGCGGCACTGGATCGGCGCGCTGGACACCGAAGCGATGAAAAAGGCCGGGGTCACAGTACAGAAAGATCGGCTGTTGAATGAAATTGCCCGCTACGCTTCCTATAAGTGCGATATGGATGTCATCAAAATGTGGATGAACAACAGCGCAGAGATGATCAGTTATCTGGAAAGCCTGGGGTTAAGCGCGTCGGTCAATATCGCGCATGAGAATCATGTCGGCGGCAACCATATGGAATACTATGTACCGTCGATCTGGCATACCATCAGCGCGCCGGAAGGCAGCGAGTTCGCCGGGACGATGGGCTGTGAGCGCAATCGCTTCCTGGAAAAACATATTCAGGACTTAGGCTATCAGGTAAATTATTCGATGACACTGGTGCGGCTGAATCAGGATGAAACCGGCAAAGTCACCGGTGCGATCTTCACCGACGCGAAGGGGGCCTATGTAAAAATCAATGCTGAAAACGTCATCCTGGCGACCGGC
>NZ_GG657562.1:233712-248776 GCF_000157995.1 Holdemania filiformis DSM 12042 | reverse complement strand
GGATATCCGGGCAATCCGAAAATGGTAAAAGCGCTGGCGCCGATCGTCAACGAATGCGTCACCGCCAACAGCTACTATGGTCCGGATACCGGCATGGGCATCCGCGCCGGGATCTGGGCTGGCGCGAAGATGGATACGACTGATGCGCCGATGATCTTTGACCGTGGTTTGGTCGCGCCGGGCGTCAAGGCTGGTTATGTCGATGATGGGCAGGGCAACCTTGCTTTCCCAGGCACGGTCTATCAGTTTAATCCCGGCACACAGCCGCATTTAAAGGTCAATAAAGAGGGCTTCCGGTTCGCTAACGAATCCTGTCCGTATGATTTTCTGAATCACGCGGCGTCTTTACAAACCGACGGCGTCTATGCGGCGATTATGGATGCCAATATCACCGACGCGATCCTGGCCTACGATCAATACGGCTGCGCTCAGATCTCCGTCAATATCGCAAAGAACGACGGAATTGTGCCGATGATCGAAAGCTATGTCGAACAAGGCTTGATCTTCAAAGCGGATACGATTGAGGAACTGGCGGAGAAGCTGGGAATTCCAGCGGATAATCTGAAAGCGACAGTCGAGCGGTACAATGAATTGTGCGCGAAGGGTATCGATGAGGATTTTGGCAAAGAGGCGTACCGGATGCGTCCGGTCGCGGCCGCGCCGTATTACGGCTGCTTCCTGGGCGGCAGTCTGCTGACCACCTGCGATGGCCTGCGAATCAACCGCAAGTGTCAGGTTTATGATACGAACCATCAGATCATTGAAGGCTTGTATTCAATCGGAGATTGTTCAGGCAGCTTCTTTGCGGGCAATTATCCGGAATATTTCGTCGGCGTTGCGGTCGGCCGCACCATGACGCAGGGCCGGGTTGCCGTGAAGACGATCCTCGGCGAAGAACTGTAAGCTGAATCAGAAAAAGGAAAAGAATCAGGATTTCTGCTTTGAAAGCTGAACCTGATTTTTTTTGCTGAGAAAAGGGTGGGGAACAACCACTTGTCTGGGAAAGAAAAGAGAAAATCATCAATTCCCTCATTTTTGTGTTAATTTCTATGTAAAATTCGCTCATTTTTTTGTGTTTGAGAATGAGAAAATCGCTCATCTTTTCGCTTACCATCCGTAATCTTGAAGCAAGTTCCGTGAGGCTGAATGAAACCGGTTCTGATCTCTGCCTGAAAGAAAGCGGCGCTGTAAATTATGATGTAAAAAAGACCGCGAAGCTGCGGTCTTTTATCAGAGATCCAGTTTGATCCCTTCATCCAGGTTTTCCGGCCGGGGGGAGCCGTTTTTCTTTCTCTGTTTGACGCATTCCGTCAACAGATATTCAATCTGTCCGTTTAAAGATCGGAAATCATCTTCGGCCCAGGCCGCGATTTCCGCATAGAGCTTACTGGAAATCCGCAGCGGTACCTGCTTCTTTTCCTGATCTGCCACTAATATAAGCTTCCTGAATTGACGATTGGCTGCGCGTCTTTATTGCCGCACAGGACGACGAGCAGATTGGAAACCATGGCAGCTTTTCTTTCTTCATCCAGCTCGACCATGCCCCCTTCGTTCAGTTTGTTCAGCGCCATTTCCACCATGCCGACGGCGCCGTCGACGATCATCTTGCGGGCGTCGATAATCGCGGAAGCCTGCTGCCGCTGAAGCATAACGGCGGCGATTTCCGGAGCATAGGCCAGATAGGTGATCCGCGCTTCCAGGATTTCCAAGCCCGCATCCTGAACCCGGTTTTGGATTTCCTTGCGGATTCGGCTGGCTACGATTTCACTGGAACCGCGCAGCGAGCCTTCATCCGGTTCGCCATCGCCCGTCGTATCGACATTCTGAGCGACGTCGTAAGGATACAGCCGCACGATATCACGCAGCGCGGCGTCGCACTGCAGCGACAGGAATTCCTTATAGTTATCTACCGCAAAGACCGCTTTGGCCGTATCGTTGACACGCCAGATGACCGCGATTCCGATTTCCACCGGATTGCCCAGGCAGTCGTTGATTTTCTGCTTGTTGTTATTCAACGTCATCACTTTCAGCGAGATTTTCTTTGTTGGCACAACCTGATTCTGCGTGCCGTTGCTGGTTGTGATCGCCCGCTCTGAGGAATTGACGTCGCCGCTCTGACGCAGCGTTGTCCGGCTGGCCGGGTTCACTGCGGATACAAACGGATTCACATAGTAAATTCCTTCTTCTTTTAACGTTCCGACATACTTGCCGAACAACGTCAGCACCAACGCTTCCTGCGGCTTCAGCACCTTAACGCCCATGCACGGGATCCAGCCTAATGATAACCAGGCAACCGAAATAGCGATCAGTACGCCGCCCAGCGTATTGTTTTCAACCAGACTGATGCCGGCGATCAAGGCGATGACCGATAAGGCAAACGCAGCGACCAGAAGCATCAGCGGCATTAACCCTTTCCTGGCGTTTAAAATTTGTTCTTCCATCTTTGACGACCTCCTCTTGTTGATATCATTTTGATATCATTTCAATTTCTTGTCAAGCGTTTTCGTCAAGGTTCGTTAAAAATGTTCCGGAACCTGACATCTGATTCTTTAGAAGCGGCCTGGAATCGTCGTGGAATAACTCAGCTTCCCAGGTTGGTTTCGCTGTTTTTATATCTCTAGCCTCAGGATTGATCAATGATCGCAGATTGCCGCTTTTATTCTGATTCAATCTGAACAGCGGAATAAAATGGCCACTTAAAAGAATCAAAGATCGTTATCAAAGAATAAAGCAGAGAAATGAATTGTTCTTTCTGCGTCAATATCATTCTTTTATGCCGTATATTGTTCTTCTTATAAAGACTCAAAATCTGTTTTAATTAGATATTGACGAGAACGCAGTCTAAAGCAATATGAAAAAAGGATAACCCTTGCTTCTGCAATGCGTTTATCCTTTTTCTTCGTCAGATCCTTCGGCAGCTCCGCAGGATAATTCATACGGGCGCTTCCATTTCATTTCTTGTCACAGGATTCTATATCTTCCAGATTAACGCGGCAGCGGGTACCGATCCGGATCCAGCGGCCGCTGCAGTGTGACAAGGTAGCCATGCTGAAACAGATCGCTGCTGAAACCGGCGGCAGCCACCTGCCATCCTTTTCGTCCCCATTGATTCAATTCTTTTTCTGCTTCGTCTAAATCATCGAAGACCAGAATTTTAAATTCCCACTGCATTGCCACGCGCTAGGCGATGACGCTGAAATGCCGCAAGGCTTCAGCCACGCCGTCTTCATCAACGGAAGGCGCGATGTAATCCGCTGCTGCTTTGACGTTATCCTTCGCGTTGGCTACTGCGACGCCGACACCAGCCTTCACCAACATCGGAATATCGTTCTCCCCATCGCCGAAGGCCATGGTTTCCGCCCAGGAAATCCCCAGGCGCTTCAGAACGGATTCGATGGTGGTCGTCTTATCGTTGCCGGTGCTGTAAATATCATAGCCCTGCGGATAACTCCAGGTAAAGGTCAGCTCCGGGAACTGATCGGTAATCGATTCGACCTTCGCTTCATCGCCGATGATGAACAGCCCCATCGGCAGGCCGTGCGTCTTCTGATAATTCTGTTCAGCGGTATCATCGATCAACAGCTTGCCGACGTCCTTTCCTTTCAGATAACCCCAGTGAAATTGATGGAAGTGCGACTGACAGACGACCGATTCGTCAAACTTATAGCCGACGCCCAATTCCAGCTCATCGCACAGCTTGTTCAGGCGGATCATTGTGTCCTCCTGAATTTCATGCTTTTCAATAATTCCCTTGCCGGTTTCAATCAGACACTGGCCGTTGATCGTGACGTAATAATCCGGTTTCAGCGTGTCGTGGACGTCCTGCTGAATGAAGTAATAAGCCCGGCCGGTGGCGATCAACAGCTTGATCCCCTGACGCTGCGCCTGATGCAGCGCTTCAACGACCGCAGGCCGGATCGTTTCCGAGCCGCGGGCGATCAGGGTGCCGTCGATGTCCAGAATCAACATTTTTACATTTTCCATATTTGTTTTTTTGTACTCTCCTCTGTCAGTTATCATACCGTGATTTTCATCGGGTGAAAAGAGCTTTTGAAGATTTTATTCGTAAAAGTTAAACATTGAATGAAATAATGTTTCAATGTTTCAACGCGTGAGCCAACCGTGGATGACGGCTCGGGAAAATTCCTGGATTTCCTTTTTTGACAGAGTTGAATCAGGATTGCGGATGACTTTATAGCGTTTGAGAGTCCACGGGAAACGGACACCTTATCGGGGGTGCGGCAGAGAAATCAGTCGTGAAAGAATTAATTAACTGTAAGGGCTTTCATTTTTGCCCAGCTTCTTCTATAATGGAATTAACTTGGTCTGACCAGTTAGGGGTGAACTATGGAAAATCAGGAAAAGAATTCGCAGATGATCGTCGACGATGTGATCGGTCAGATCGGCAGCGGACGGCTGAAAATCGGCGAAGCTCTGCCGTCGGAACGGGAGATGACGCAGCTCTATCACGTCAGCCGCAGCTGCGTGCGGGAAGCGATGCAGGTGCTGGCGCTGTTAGGCATCGTGCGGATCCGTCCGAAGGAAAAGACCCGTGTCCAGGCCTTTCAAATCGAACCGTTCATCCAGCGGATTTCCCCGTTGTTGTTCGCGCAGATGGGCTGCGAACAGGACATCGCTCAGTTCCGCTTGGCCGTTGAGATCAAAGCGGCGCAGCTGGCGGCTGAAAAAGGGGCGGATGAAGGTTTGATGGAGCTGGTGGCGGCGATGCGCCAGTGCGAGGATGAAGCGCAGGCAGCGCAGCTGGATCTGCAATTCCATAAGGCGCTGGTGCGCAACAGCGGCAACACCCTGCTGAAAATTGCGCTGGACAGCGTCGGCAGTCTGATGGAATATTCCGTCGCGCATAACCGCCGGCAGATATCCACGCACAGCTCGCTGGCGATTCTGATCGACCAGCACGAACAGCTGACCCGGACAATCGCGGCCAGACAGACGGAAAAAGCAGCGGAGCTGATGAAACGGCATCTGCGGCTGGAAGAAAACAGGGAGGAAATAGAGAAGTGAACATTGTCGTATGTGTAAAACAGGTTCCGGCGACGCAGAAAGTCGAAGTCGATCCGGTTACCGGCGTCTTAAAGCGGGACGGTATTGAAACGAAGATGAATCCGTATGATCTCTACGCGATGGAAACCGCGCTGCAGATCAGAAAGAAAACCGGTGCGAAGATCCATGTGATCACGATGGGGCCGCCGGCCGCCAAAGCGGTGCTGCAGGAAGCGTTCGCGCTGGGTGCCGACGAGGGCTGGTTGTTGACCGACCGGAAGTTTGCCGGGGCCGACGTGTTGGCGACCTCGTATACGATCGCCTCTGGAATCCGCCAGATCGATCACGTCGATCTGATTCTGTGCGGCAAGCAGACGACCGACGGCGACACGGCTCAGGTTGGACCGGAAATGGCCGAGGTGCTGGGAATTCCGCATATCAGCTGGGTTACAGAGCTGATCGACGCCGACGATCAGGCCTTGATCGTCAAGCAGGATCTGACTGAGGTCGAAGCGGTGGCCCGGATTCCTTATCCATGCCTGATCACGGTGGAAAAAGGAATTTTCCAGCCGAATCTGCCGTCCTATAAACGGGCGAAGGAAGCCGCGGACAACCCGATTCACACGCTGAGCGCGGCGCAGTGCCGAACCTTGGATCCATCCCGAATCGGCTTGTCAGGCTCGCCGACTCAGGTCGAGCGGATTTTCACGCCGACCCATGATGTGAAGACAATGCGGCTGGACGGGCCGGAAGCGGAAAGCGCGGCCAAGCTGGTCGCGATCCTGAAAGAAGATAAAATGTGGGAGGAGGAAAACGCATGAGCGGCTTAGTGATTGATCCTAAAAAATGTACGCGCTGCGGTTTGTGCATCACTCAATGCCCGTTTAACGCCATGGCGATGGTCGACGGTCAGGTCCAGATCAACGCCGCCTGCAAGATGTGCCGGATGTGTCTGCGCAACTGTCCGAGCCAGGCGATCAGCGAACAGGTGGACGCGCCGCAGCCGCAGATCGACAAATCCCAGTGGCACGATATTCTTGTTTACGTTGAACACAGCGACGGCCGGATTCATCCGGTGACGCTGGAATTGATCGGGAAGGCACACGAGCTGGCCCGGGTTATCGGGCAGCAGGTCAACTGTCTGATGATCGGTGATCACATTGAACAGGCGGCGGATTCCCTGCTGGACTACGGCGTCGCCAACGTCTATCTCTATGAAGATGCGCGGCTCCAGTATTTCCGTGCGGATAATTATACCGAAGTGTTTGAGGACTGCATTCAGCGCAGTCATCCGGCAGTCGTTCTGGTCGGCGCGACGGTCAGCGGCCGTTCGCTTGCCCCGCGCACCGCGGCGCGCTTCCGCACCGGCTTAACGGCCG
Organism: Holdemania filiformis DSM 12042; assembly: GCF_000157995.1. GTDB lineage: Bacteria > Bacillota_I > Bacilli_A > Erysipelotrichales > Erysipelotrichaceae > Holdemania > Holdemania filiformis. The sequence goes on along the minus strand of NZ_GG657562.1, from coordinate 242,393 downwards.
ACTGTACGGTTCTGGAAATGCGGGAGAATACCGATCTGGTGCAGATCCGGCCTGCTTTCGGCGGCAACATCATGGCTCAGATTCTGAACACCAATCATCGTCCGCAGTTTGCGACGGTGCGCTATAAAGTGATGGATCCGGCGGTGAAGCAGGCCCGGATCGGAAAGGTGGTGTCCTGTCCGATCGATCCAGCCAAGCTGAATTCCAAGATTGAATGGCTGAAAATTGAAAACAAGGAACAGGAGGTCAGCATTTCCGACGCTGAAGTGCTCGTCGCTGTCGGACGGGGCGTTAAGGATGAAAAGACCCTGGCGCTGATCGAAACGTTAGCGCAGAAGCTGCATGCCCAGATGGCCTGCAGCCGGCCGGTTGTGGAAAACGGGCGCTACGACGTCCGCCGTCAGATTGGTTTGTCCGGACGAACGGTGAAGCCGAAGCTGATCCTGACCTTCGGCATCAGCGGGGCGATCCAGTTTACCGCCGGGATGAAGGGGGCGGAGAAAATCATCGCCGTCAACACCGATCCGCAGGCTCCGATCTTTGATCTGGCGCATGTCGCGGTCGTCGGCGACGCTGGACAAATCGCTGAAAATATGCTTAAAGAAATGGAGGGGGAGACCGTATGTTCCGCAAACTAGAAAACCGGGATATTGAAGCGCTGAGTGCGATCACCGGACAGGACTATGTCAGCGTCCGCGATGAAATTCATCCCGATTATACGCATGACGAAATGACCCACTACGGCTGTTTTGACCCGGAACTGGTCATCCAGCCGGGCTGCACGGAGGAAGTTTCACAGATTCTGGCCTATGCCAATCAAGAACATCTGCCGGTTACAACCCGCGGCGCGGGCACCGGCCTATGCGGGGGCTGCGTGCCGATCCACGGCGGCATCGTGATGTCGATGATGCGGATGAATAAAATTCTGGAAATCGACGAACAGACGATGAACGCCGTGCTGCAGCCGGGCGTGCTGCTGATGGAGATCATCGAGGAAGCGGCGAATCATAATCTGTTGTATGCGCCGGATCCAGGCGAAAAGAGCGCGTCGGTCGGCGGCAACGTCATGACCAACGCCGGCGGCATGCGGGCGGTGAAATACGGCGTGACCCGCGATTATGTGCGCGGCCTGGAAGTCGTGCTGGCGGACGGCAGTGTGCTGACGCTGGGCGGCAAGACCTCAAAGAACAGCTCCGGCTATTCCCTAAAGGATCTAATCGTCGGTTCCGAAGGCACGCTGGCCGTCGTCACGAAGATCACGATGAAGCTGCTGCCGAAGCCGCGGGCGATGACCTCCTTGTTGATTCCGTTTACGACGCTGAAGGACGCGCTGACGCTGGTGCCGAAAATCATGCGGCTGCCGGCGGTGGCGACGACGATTGAATTCATGGAAAAGGAAGTCATTCAGGATGCTCAGGATTACCTCGGCAAGGATTTCCCGAACAAGGAATTCAATGCTTATCTGATCGTTTCCTACAGCGCCAACACGCCGGAAGAAATGCAGGCGATGATCCACGACTGCGCCGAACTGGCCTTGCAGGAAGGGGCGGAGGACGTCTTTATCTCCGATACCGAAGAACGCCAGAGCAGCATCTGGGATGCCCGCGGCGCGTTTCTGGAAGCAATTAAGAATTCGACAACGCAGATGGACGAATGCGATGTTGTCGTGGATATCGACAAGGTCGCCGACTTCTGTCAGTTTGCCCGCGATCTCTCAATTCAGGAAGACATCCGCATCCGCAGCTTCGGTCATGCCGGTGACGGCAACCTGCATATCTATGTGCTGAAAGACGCGCTGCCGGAAGAAGAATGGCAGCGGAAGGTCGCACGCTGCATGGACGCGCTGTATGCGAAAGCCGCGGCGATGAAGGGCCAGGTTTCCGGCGAACACGGCATTGGTCATGCCAAACGCGACTATTTGAAACAATCGCTGGATCCGGTTCAGATCGAGCTGATGAAACGGATCAAGGCCGCCTTTGACCCGAACGGAATTCTCAATCCGGGCAAAGTCATCGGCTGAGAAGGATCGAAAGCCACGGCTTCGTCCTTCTAAACTAGCCTGCAATCATTGTTAAACAGAAATCAGATCCGCTCAGGACTCCGGCCGCCGCCGGGGTCTTTTCAGTTTTCCACAATGAAAAGCAGCGGAAAAAGTGAATTGTTTGAAAAACCGTTGACCTGTCCCCTGGGGACTGTGTTATGCTCACAGACGAGGTGAGCGGAATGCTGCTGAAAGAAGTCATGCAAAAGAGCGGGCTGACCCGCAAACAAATTGAAATACTTCAACAAAAGGGATTGATTCATCCGGCCAGGGAAGAAAACGGATACCGCAATTATACCGAACAGGATCTGAAAACGCTGAAGCAGGTTAACTTTCTTAAGAAATTTGAGTTCACGCTGGACGAATGCCACGCCCTGTTGATTCAAGGCGACACGACCGTTCTGGATCAGAAACGGGAACAGCTGTTGTCCCAACGCTACCGGCTGGATACCGCGCTGCAATATCTGGATCATCTCAAGGATCCCGATACCCAGCAGGTTGACCTGGAATCCGTGGAACAAACGTTCGATCTCTATGATCAGATCAGTGCCGGCCAGCGCGGACAGAAAATCATCCAGATGGAGAAGGAAATCGTCAAAGCGCAGGTATCGTTTAATAGTTTAATCGAATACACAATCGGCATCGGTTTTTCGATGACGGCGATGATATCGCAGCAGAATCTGCGCCTGATAATTTTGATCGTCACCATGCTGCTGGTGCAGGGAATGAAGTCGTCGACGCGATTCCGCTGGCTGATCCTGCGGATGGGTCAGCTTTTGAGAGTGATTTAAATTTGAGGTTCAGCGCGGATTAAAGAACAAACCCGCGCTTTTTATATTTTTGGGAATGTGACAAAATCGTTAGTTCTCTGCAAGCCAAATCCATGGCGGAGAAACGACTGCGTGCGTAAAATGAAAAAGGAAAGCAGGCAGATCCTGGAAAAAACGCTTGCTTTCCATCGAAATCAGAATATAATATGTTTCAAGAAAGATAAATAAGAAAAAAAAGAAATGGGATATAAGATAAAAAAGATCAGAATTAATTGGAAAAAAGATTGACAAACAAGAAAATGTGTATTAATGTATTATTGTCTTAATACAAAAATCTTATGAAGATCTTTAGGAATCCTTTCGCTGGGTTTTAGCCTTGGACTTTATAATGAAAAACGATTGAGCATGACAGGGAGGGAAGTTCATGTCAGAAGCTTTAATAGAAATCAGGGATCTCTGTAAAATATACAATCCGGGCGAGGTTGAGGTCCGCGCGCTGGATCACGTCAGTCTGACGATCAACCGCGGCGAACTAGTCGCGATTATCGGACAGTCGGGTTCCGGCAAATCCACGCTGATGAATCAGCTGGGCTGCCTGGATGTTCCGACTTCCGGCGATTATTTTCTGAGCGGTCAGAACGTTGCCAAGCTCAGCGATAATGAATTGTCGGATATCCGCAACCGGGAGATCGGCTTTATCTTCCAGGGATTTAACTTAATTCCCAATCTGACAGCTGTGGAGAATGTCGAAGTCCCGTTGATTTACCGCGGTATCGGCAAGCGCGAACGGCGTCAGCTGGCGGTGGCGTCGCTGGAAAAGGTCGGCTTGGGTCACCGGCTCGATCACAAGCCGTCGCAGATGTCCGGCGGGCAGCAGCAGCGCGTTGCGATCGCGCGGGCCATCGCCGCAGCTCCGCCGTTGATTCTGGCGGACGAACCGACCGGCAACCTGGATTCCGCGTCAAGCAAGGAAATCCTGCAGATTTTAAAACAGATGCACGCCAGCGGGCGCACGGTTATCCTGATTACGCATGACAATGAGATCGCCGCGCAGGCCAAGCGGATTATCCATATCCGCGACGGGAAGATTGATTCAGATACAATTAACGAGGGAGGAAAATAACGATGGATGAAAAACAAGTGGAACGGGTTGAAGTCGAAACACTGGAACTGGAAAAGAAGCCGGGTAAAAATAAACAAAAACGGAAACTGACGATGCCGAAGAAGAAAACCGTTATGCTCGGGGCGGTTGGCTTGTTAGTCCTGGCTGTTGTCATTTCGAATCTGACGCGCAAGCCTTCGCTGCCGTCTGTCGCGGTGACGCCGGTGACGCGGGGCAGCGTCGAGCAGACGCTGGATACCAGCGGTCTGGTTTCCTCTTTATCGGAGAAGACGTATTTCTCGCCGGTCAGCGCCAACGTCGCGCAGCTGCCGGTCGCGGTCGGCGATAATGTCAGCGCGGGCGATCTGATCGTCGGCTATGATCTGGATTCGATTCAGGAACAGGTGCAGAAAGCGAATTTGGAGCTGACGGCCGCCCGCAGCGGATATCACGACAGTTTGAACAAAAGTAACGAGAAGGCCGACGAATACAGCCAGGCTAAGCACGATGCTGAAAAGCTTTATGCCGAGGCCAACGATCTGCGCAGCAAGGTGGCCGGACTGAAGGATCAGCTGGCCCAGGCCCAAAAGGAACAAGCCGGGCAGGAAGCCGGCAATGCGGCCAATCAGCAGAAAATTGCCGAGCTGCAGAAGGAAGCGGCGGATCTGGAAACGACGCAAGCCCAGCTGGAGCTGCAGATCGCCGAGAAGCAGCGGCTGATTGCCGAGAAACAGGCGGAGCTGGATGCGCTTGTCAATCCGCCGGAACCAGATCCTGCGGCCAGTCCCGCGCCGATCGAGGATTCCAGTGATAAAATTGAGCAGCTGAAGCAGGAAATCAGTACGCTGCAGGGCGAGCTGGACGTTCTGAACAAGACGCAGGCCGATAATGATCAGCGTCAGAAGCAGATTGCCGACGAGATCCAGCAGCTCCAAAGCGCCGGGGGCGCGGCGGCGGCCAAGGTCGTCCAGCTGCAGGCGGATCTGGAAAAAGCATCAACGGAATTAAGTCAGAAGGAAACGGAATTGGCCAAGCGTGAGAGCGTCCGCGATTCCGCCCAGGCTTCGATTCTGTCCAATGAAATGAAAACCCAGCTGCAGGCGAATACGAATCTGAGCGAGCTGGCCGCGATGAGCACCAACGAACTGCTGCAGCTGGCCCGGGCCGGCATCAAGGCGGAATTCTCCGGCATCGTCACCAAGGTCAACACCAAGGAAGGCGCCGCGACCGCCGAAGGCACAGAGCTGATTACCGTCGCTTCCAACCGCGAGGTTATGGTCGAAATTTCAATCACGAAATACGACCTGGAAAAAATCGCAGTCGGACAAAAAGCTGAAATTACCTTAGCCGGTCATCAATACACCGGCACGGTTGAAAAAATCAGCCGGGTGGCCGAGGCTAACGCTCAGGGCACGCCGGTGATTCATGCCCAGGTTCGTTTCGATAATCCGGATGACAATATCTTCTTAGGCGTGGAAGCCAAGGTTTCCGTCAACACCGCCAAAGCGGAGAACGCATTGCTGGTGCCGGTGGAAGCGATCAATACCGATCGTCAGGGCAGTTTTGTCTACGCGGTGGAAAACGGTCTGTTAATCCGCAAAACAATTGAAATCGGTGTGACCTCCGATGACGCTGCAGAGATTAAGTCCGGTCTCAGCGAAGGCGATCTGGTCGTGCTGAGCGCCGCCGCAGGATTGCAGGAGGGAATGCAGGTTACGCCTGTCCAGCAGTAAAGGAGGCCGCAGATGACGCAGCTATTTGAATATATAAAGATGGCGGTCAAGAATATCCGCGCCAACAAGGGGCGGTCGATTCTGACGATGCTGGGCATTATTATCGGCATCTCCTCCGTTATCATGATTATGGCGATCGGCAACGGCGCCAAGGGAACGATCAGCGACGAACTCAACAGTATCGCCGGGGGTCAGATCTATATTTACGCAAGTCAGAATTACACCGCCGGGGAACCGGTGGCGATCACGGAGAAAGACATCGATACGATCAAAACGAAGATCGAACATGTCAAGGGTGTCACGCCGACGCTGGGCGCCTGGGGCAGCGCGATGACGCAGAAAGGCACCTTCGATTTGTCGATCAGCGGCGGCAATCCGGATCTGGGCGCGATGTCGGTGCAGCCGATGCTGCACGGCCGCTATTTTGATCAGTCGGATTTTGAAGACGCCCGGTTAGTCGGCGTGATCGGCGAAGCGGATGCCAAGAAGCTGTTCGGGACGGCCGATATCGTCGGCATGTCGATCGAAGCCTCGATGATGAACGTCACCAAGGATATCCGCATCATCGGCGTGCGGAAGGACGTCGAGGGGACCTTTGTTTCCACAACCTATGAAGGTGCGCCGATTTCAATGGAAATGCCGTATACCGCGCTGCAGGCGTTTGATATCGGCACTGATGATTTCGGAAGCATCTATATTATTTCCGAAGGCAACGAATATTCTGCGGCGGTCGCCCAATCGGCGCTGAGCCTGCTTGACAGCCGCCATCAGACCCAGGGCAAAGGTGCATTTCTGATGCAGGAATTCAACGAACAGATGGGACAGATTAACGAAGTGCTGAACATGATCACGACGTTTATCTCCTTTGTTGCGGCGATCAGTCTTTTAGTCGGCGGGATCGGCGTCATGAATATTATGTTGGTGTCGGTTACGGAAAGAACCCGGGAGATCGGCATCCGCAAAGGTCTGGGCGCCCGGACAAGCTCGATCCTGTGGCAGTTTCTGGCCGAATCGGCGATCATCACGGCGATCGGCGGCATCATCGGGATTATTCTGGGCATCGGCGGAGCGGAACTGTTGTGCTTGGTGATGCCGCTGACTCCGCGCATCAGCCTGTCCACCATCCTGATCGCGACGTTGTTCTCCTCAGCCATTGGTATCTTCTTCGGGATTATGCCGGCTCGCAAAGCGGCGAACCTTTCGCCGATTGAAGCACTCCGCCGCGATTAAGCGAATGACTTGCGTCCGCGGAGTAAGAGGAAAAAAAAGGATAGATCAGATTAAAACCGGAATGGATAGACGGACGTCGCTGTTTCGGTTTTTCTTCTTGCGGCGGTTAAGCAGAGTCTGTCAATTTCCTTAAGAACGTCAAAAGTGGAGTTTGGGCATGATATAATAAAAAAAAGAATGGGGGGGAATTCGATTGGAAGAAATCTTAGCACAGCTAAACCGGCAGCGGGGACGGATTATGGCGGCGACACTGATCGGCGGCAGTTTGATCGGATTGGGTATTCTCTTGTTATTTACAAGCTTTTCCCTTGGAATTCTGATCGTGCTTGCCGGGGCGGGATTCATCCTGGGAATCAATCTGACGGAAAAACCGAAATATATCCGGGCCTATAAGAATCAGGTTGTCTTAGCGGTGCTGAAAGAAATGTTTGACGATGTGGAATTGAATATCGACGCGGGGTTTAACCAGGAATGGGTTGAGGACGCGCATTTCATCCCTACGAGCAACCGTTTTTTCAGCGATGACCAGCTTTCCGGCAGCTACCGCGGCTGTCCGTTTCGCCGCAGCGATATTCTGACCCAGCAGGTGACGCATACCGGGAAAACGACGACGGTGACGACGTTGTTTGAAGGCCCGTGGATGGTGTTTGAATTTCCCAAAAGCTTCGGGCATTATCTGTTGGTCAGGGAAAAGGAGTTTCTTTCCAATGGTAAGCCGGGCGGCTGGTTCAGCGGATTAAAGACGGAGCGGATTGAGATGGAAAGCGAAGCTTTTAACGAAAAGTTTGAGGTGTATGCCGAGGATGAACACGAAGCATTTTATCTGTTGACACCGTCGTTTATGGAAAAGCTGGAACAGGCTGAACATGAACTCGACGGCCGGATGTATTACGGTTTTTTCGGCCATGAGTTCCACGTCGCGGTGGATAACCGGCAAAACAGCTTTGAGCCGCCGGTGTTTACGGCGATCAAGCCGGCGCAGCTGGAGGAGATCCGAACGGAAGCACAGCTGGTGTGCGAGCTGATTGATCTGCTTCATCTCGCGGGCAGAGAACGCGGGGGAACGGCCTGAGCCTTAAACTCAAAATGTTGCGAAATAAGCAAATTTCATTTTAAAATTACAGAAATAAACCAGATAAGAAGGAGGGGAAGAATGATGATGATTTTGTTGATCGGGGCGATCGCATTGATCGTATATGGCATACTTCTTTACAATCAATTAGTCCGGAGTCGGATTAAATGTGAAGAAGCTTTGTCGGGAATCGACGTCGCGTTAGTGAAACGGTATGATACGCTGACCAATATCCAGGAAACGGTGAAAGGGTATGTCAAGCACGAACAGACGTCGCTGGTTGAATTGACAAGACTGCGCGCGACGATGACGCTGGAAGAAAAGGCTGAACTGGCGGATCAATACGCTCAGGCTCAGAACCGGCTGATGATGTTGGCGGAAGGCTATCCGCAGCTGCAGGCGTCCGCGAATTTTCTGCAGCTTCAGGAAACGATCGCTGATGTTGAAGAACACCTGCAGGCAGCCCGCCGGGCGTACAACGCCAATGTGGCGCGGTACAACGAGAAGCTTCAGATGTTTCCGTCCAGTCTGATCGCCGGAATGATTCATGCGGAAGCCAAAGCCTTTTTCCAGGCCGAGCTGGATCAGCGTGAAAATGTGAATGTTTCATTTTAAAGAAAAAAAGCAATCGGAGAGCTGTAGCACAAACGTTACAGCTTTTTAAATAGAAAGAAGAGCACACAAGATCGGAAAAGGAAATTGAAAACAAAACGGTATTGAGTTATAATAAGCT
>NZ_GG657562.1:220562-232980 GCF_000157995.1 Holdemania filiformis DSM 12042 | reverse complement strand
CGATGAGAAAGAGTTGGATAGTTTAAACGAAGCAGAAGTGAATCAGATCGTCCAAGTTTTAAATAGAATAAATACCTCGGAAGATCTCCACGAGCAGCTTAAAAAGCTTTCTGATTCAAAGCATGAAGCTGAGAACATAACCCAGCTGTCCTATACTCATGACTAAGTGGATCTGGACTTCAAAGGATCGGATTCAGGATAGCGTGAAGTTGGAAAAAAGTTCGTTAGAGTCAAATCATGGAGATGAAAATGGAAAGGATAGAATCGGATGACGCGCAGGAGTCACAACTCACAGCTCACAATTCCAACTATGAAAAACCCCCTCGATCCGAAGCTCAGAGGGGGTTGGAGAAACTGTTTTTAAGCTGCTTATAGTGGAATTTCAAGGACACTTTTCTAAAGACAGGTATTGTGCGGCAGCCATTTTTGCAGCGTTTCCATGTCCTGACGGAACTGTTCCGGCTGATCCTCTTTGACAAATTCCAGAATCAGCGGGATTTCGCGGGGAATCAAAGTCAGCCAGTTTTTCCAGGCAGCTTCCTGGGCTGCGAGCGGCAGCCGTGTGTTGTCGGGTAACCAGCTGAACACATGGACGCGTGCCAGCCAGGGCCGGATTTCCTCCAATTCCCGGCTGTTTTCTTCCACGGTGAGCTCTGGATTGGGCTGCCAGTAGGTCTTGCAATTGGAGCGGTTAACGGCCTTAAGCAGCTTCACGGCGGAAGCGCTGTTATCCGTCAGCGACTTGCGGTGATATTCAAATGCTACGTCGATTCCCACTTTCGCTGCCAGATCACAGCACCGCTGTGTTTCCGCGACAGCTTTCTGAAAAAAATCATCGTCGGCTTGCGCGGAAGCGGTGCGGCCGGCCCAGATCCGCACAAGCGGCGCTCCCAATTTGACGGCGGTCTCGAGATAAGCCTGGAAATCGGTATCCGGATCGAGACCTTGATTCAATTTGTAATAGCTGCCGTAGGAGAAAATCGCAAGTTGATTTTGCCGGCAGGCTTCCGCAGCCTGACCGGCCAGATCCAACTGCTTTGGTTTGATATGGACGTCGCTGCCCCATTCGATACCGGTGCAGCCCGTTTCCCGGGCCAGTGCGATGATTTCATCGACGCTCATCTGACGAAAGGTGACCGAGGTCAGTCCGACCGGTCTCATGCGTGCTTCTCCTGTTTACCATACCGCAGCGAGATGAGCTTGCGTTTTACCCGGCGGCGGAAACGATCCGCTTTTTTCCAGCGGGCAGTGCGCGCCGGTTTGCGGATATAGTCGAACTCGCCGATCCGTTCTGTATAAACTGAACCGAATGAACGCTTGTAATCGTACAAACCGTAATGCGGATCGGACTTTTCCGTCACGCCGGAGAATCCGCACATGTCATAGCGCAGGACGCCGTGATTTTTCATGTCTTCGATAGCGAACCGGTGCAGGTTATCCACCGCTTTGATAAAGTTGAAATCTTTGTGGTTATAGGTATAAAGATCCCAAGACTGCGTGCCTAAGCGCAGAAACAGGCCGGCGGCGATCGCTGGCTTTGCGCCGTATCGCGCCTTTAATGCTGCGGCTTTTTCTTTTTCTTTCAGCTTGGACTGCAGCGCTTCAGGATCCTTGTTATACTTGCCGCTGTCAATTTCATGCTGGATGCCGCTGATCATTTGATCGAGGTCAATTTCGGTTACATACAAGGCGGCGTGATCGCCAAAGGCATCCAACAAGGCTTCAAAGAAGGACTGGGGATGCGGCTGAAAGCCCTGAATCTGGGATAGCTGCCGTTCAAATTCGCACAGCTGCGGCAAATCTGCTTTTGTGCCCAGGCGGGTCGTCACGCCGATCACCGCATGCCGACGCAGACTGTTCTGGCGCGGCTTGGAGAAATGCCTGACGATCTCCTCGATGGAAGGCGACAGGTCGATGATTAACGTGTAGCGATTGACCCAGCTGCCGTTGTAGGCATAACCGTAACCCTTATGCACAAACCCCAGCGATGTCAGCAGCGCTGTCATGTCTTCGTGATTTTCGCCGCCTTCGATCGGATTGCCTTTGATATCCCGCTCCATACGCAAGACGTTCGGATCGATCCGCAGAAAGTCAACTCCGGCGTTTTCTGCCAGCTGGATCAATCCCCGCAGGCCTTGTTCGCACAGCTCGGGATCGTCATAATCCAGACAAGGCCCCCAGGGAACATAGAAATAGTGGATACCCAGCGACTTCCGCTCGAGGATCATCGCCGTGCCTTTCAGTTCATCGTGATCGTAAAAACCAATGAAATGCGGCTGATCGTGCTTCTGCAGCGCTGCCCACATCGAGGTTTTCATGTAATGCCCATACGGATGTCCGCTGACAAACATGTCCAGCTGGGCGGCCGGAATTTGTTTACAGATGATCAATGTGATTCCCTCCTTAACCATTGCCGGCGTAATTCCTTAACCTTCGGCAGAAGCTGAGTCCAGATCGGATATAGAACCGGCTTGCACGGGAGGCTGAATTCGCCGATATAAACGTCGATCTTCGGTGAAAACGACGACTTGAAGATGAATAATCCATCGTCCAGCGTGCCTTCTACCCCGCCGAAGTTAAACCGTGTGCAGCCTTGTTCAAAAGCCCATTGAATCCCGCGGCAGCGCAGGGCATACGCGGCCAGGTAGCGGCGGTATTTCTCGTTTAAGCCGGAGTACAACAGCTCGCAGGTCGTGCCGTCATGAACTAACAACAGCGCGCTGACCAGAATATCACGGCCATCTTCCTGGGCTTGTTGGTGCAGCCTGGCTTTTTCTTCGTCAAGGTCCGCGATTTGTTTTTCCAGCTGTTTACGCTTTTTGTTTGCTTTTTCATCCAGCTCGTTTAGATGCTGACGAAAACCTTCCTGTTTTTCCTCGACGAGTGCCAGCGCATGATCGCAATCCAGATGAGCGGCGAGGATGCAGGCCTGATCGCCGAAGTTTTCCATGATCGTCCGGAAGTAATCTTCATTGCGCAGATGGATATTTTTACGCTGTTCCGTATATTTGATCATTTCGGCTAATTCGTGGACATGCTCAATCCCCCAGACCTCAATCTGAATCCCCTTCGCAAAGCTGTTGTGGATTTTTTCGCGGGTCTTTTTCGGGAAGAGCGCTTCCCAGTTTTCCTGACGTGGGAAGCATAGCTGATACCGCGGCTGCACGGTTTCGCTGATCAGCTTCGTATAACCCGCAAAGTGCGCGTTAGCCTTCGCCAACTGTTCCGGAATCGGACTGCGGACGTTCCAGGCCGCTTCTTTCTGATCTAACTCAAAGCTGCCGATTATGAGATACGGATCGAATTTACATTCCACCGCGCCCTGCTTCGCACAAAAACGCCGGATTGCAGATAAGAAAAATTCAACCTGTTCGGAATCCTCATAGTCCATGATCGGTCCGCGGGGGATATAAGCCAGCTTCATGCCCATCGGCAGTTTGCGGAACAGGATCATCGCCGCTCCGCACAGCTGTCCATCCCGGGTCATGCCGACAAATTTTGAAGTCCATTCCTTTTTAACATGAGCCCAGGCTTCCGTCTGATATATATTATTACAGCGGCTGGCACGGGTAAATTCGTCCAGCTGCTTTCCTGTGATCGCTTCACAAAACTGTAAATTCATAATGCTTCGCCTCCGATATTTCATTATAGCATACCCGCCCTTAACTTTCTCCAATCGTTTTGGAATCTGAGGCAGGAATCCAATCCGAAGAGGGGAAGAAAAACGGAAAAAAGGCGGGCTTCGGCCGTTCATTTTTTGACATTTTTGGTTAAAAAAGGGTTGCGGTTTTTAAGGATCAATGGTAATATATTAAAGCACCGGACGCTTAGCTCAGTTGGGAGAGCACTTCCTTGACGTGGAAGGGGTCAGGGGTTCGAGTCCCTTAGCGTCCACCATGATTTATAAGTAAAAGTTGTCGTCAAGGCAGCTTTTTTTGTTTTTCTTTCCCTTTCTCCGCTTGTGGAAATCCGATATTGATCAGCGCTGTGAACGGCATGGAGGATCATGAATTACTAAAGAATTGGAGATCTGAGATCTTTAAAATGTTGTTTTTAATGAACATACTTGTGATACAATACACATACAGATTGACTGACAGTCGAGAAACAGGATGATCATTCTGCATAGATTCGGCTGATTGTGGGGGAACTATGGCATACAAGATTGGAGAAGTTGCGAAACTATTGGGAATTTCTTCTGAAACTGAGCCGGCTGGCTTATTTTGACATGCGTCCGGTGGTTATCCGCAGTCAGGATATCCCGCAGGGAAAAGGCGACTGGAACCGGATCCGGGAACTATTGGAACAGATAGAGCTTTTGCTTTTTGATAAGAATGTCCACAAGCTGGAGCTGGCTGTTCATGAGCTTTTCATTAAAGAAGTGAAGCCCAGCTTTAATTTTGATCTGGGCTACGCGGTGATCAACGATCTGAACCGTCTGACCATGAAGCTGAAAGACCAGCTCAATTTAACGCAGTCTTCCGCTTCGCTGCTTTTCCATCTGGACCGCTATTTCAGCGTTGAGGAAACGGAAAAAGCGGTGCTTGAGCGGCTGCGTCAGATTCATCAGGAAGCGGCGGCGGATTATCAGCGCATGAGCCCGATTACTCAGCAGGCAATCGCCTGGATAAAACAAAACTATACAGAGGAAATCGGACTGCAGGAAACCGCGGATTATTTAGGGATGGCGCCCGCTTATGTCAGCCGGACGTTCAGCCGGGATTTAAAGATTTCATTGAGTGCTTATATCACCCGCCTGCGGATCGAAAGGGCCAAGCTTCTGTTAATGGAAACGAATATGAGAATTGCGGAGATCGCTGTCAGCGTTGGCATTGTCAACCGCGATTACTTCAGCGTGCTGTTTAAGAAAAATACAGGCATGCGTCCGCAGGCATATCGCGATTGTTACCGGCAGTAGAGCTGCCGGCCAGTCTGTGCCGTACTCGATCAAAGTTCACCCCCCTGCAGGAGCTCAGCCAGCCGCTGAAGACATTGGCATTTCTTTGCATAGCTGCGTTTTTCATCATAATAATCAATTAAAAGCATCAGATAGAACCGTTTCTGATGCTGATCCAGTTTTTTCCGACCTTGTTTTAACAGGGTGATCAGCAGCTTATCCCGCCGCGGATCCTGATCGGCAGCGGCCTTCATGACTTTCATCAGATCGGAAATCGGTTCAGAATAGGATTTATCCGCCGGGATCTGATTTTTCATCAGCCCAATTTCGCCCTTTTTATATTTCAGAAGACACCGCAGAAAATCCAGCTCTTCGCTGGGGTGGGGAATATCACCGAAGCGCTCGAGAACGGCTTCGGCTTGTTCATAGCGTCCATGATTTATGCAGCAATAACCCAGCTTACAGAGAATGACAGACCGCGTTCCGGACATCAGGTTCAAGGTTTTGCTTTCCAGCATCGACGTCAGGATCGCCGCCGGCCGGTCATATTCCTGCATTGCCAGGATCGCTGCGTACTGGATATGACAATAGATCAGAAAGGGATAGCAGTTTGCCTGATTGAACATGCGCGAAGCGTTGGCGCAATGTTCACTGGCAAGCAGGCTTTTTCCTTTCTTAAAATAAAGAAGGGAAGCATAATAATGACCCAGCGCATTGAACAGAGGTTCTGAATTGATTTTCAGACAGCGATGTAAATGAATTTCCGCTTCGATCAAATCCTGACTCAGATCGCTGATTCCGCAGGCAAGTTCAAACAGTGCGGCCTGTGTATCGCTAAAGCTTTCCCGTATACTGGTCAACAGGCGTTTTTGTTGGGAAAATCCGCGCTGTTTTTTTATCATGATGGCATAGACAAAAAAGGCCAGATGATAATCAAGGGCCAGGGGCGAAGCGACATATCGTTTGCGCAGGCGCTGTAAATTCAACGCCTGTTCCCGTGCGGCATCCAAGTCGGAAAGCAGCGCGGTGCGGATGAACTGATCCAGCCTTTGACGAGCCGGGAGCAGCCAATTTTGATCGATGGTGTAGTCGAGATCCAGCGCTTTGGCCAATTGACGCAGAATCTGTGGGTCAGGCTGGGCCTTTCCTGTTTCAATCTGACTGAGATAACTGGCTGAGATGTGGCATTGAAAGGCCAGATCCGTCAGTTTCCGCGATTGATCCATCCGGCTGATTCGAATAAGAATTCCGGGAATTTTCATCATCATTCAACTCTCTTTCCTGTAAAAAATACTTTTAACCATGACCTTCAGCGCGATTTTTAACGGTTGTTTAATGAACGGACAATCGTTGCGGTTTATCCGCAATCCCGTATAATGAAATCGGCGGCCGGCGGGAAATGAAAATGGAAAGAGAAAAGACCGGATTCCGGTTAAAATCCGGTCACAACAGAGTTGACAAAACGGGGTTCAGCTTATTGTTTCTTGTTTTCGTAAGCTTCGTAAACTGCCAGCTTTTCCTTTGTGGCAGCGATGACTTCCGTCAGGTTTTCAAGGATGGTCTGTTCACGGAATAGCAGTTCCGTCATTTCCAGCTGATCTTCCTCGCCGTAACCGCCATATTTTAAATCATTGGTCAGATTTTCAATCGACCGTTCTTTCTTTCCGACCTGTTTCGAGATCAGACTCAGAAAATCAGCGAGATCAGCGCTGGTAAAATCGCCGATGCCGACGATTTCATTGAGCAGCGTGTAAGCTTCTTCAGGATTGGTTGCCGCGGTGACTAACATATTTTATCTCCTTTGTTTAACGACTTAAATTGAATAAATTTAAGTATAAAGCAAATATTGCTTCTTGTTTTATTATAATCATTTTTGCATCCGGTTACAATATAATCAAATCATGAACGACGATTTTATGAGGTAATTATGAGCAAAGAGAAGAAAGATCACGTCGATTATTGTCTTCTGGGTCAGCGCGTGCGGCGCGCGCGGATGAAGTTAAATCTGACTCAGGAGGTGCTGGCTGAAAAAGTCGGCGTATCCATTCCTACGATCAGTCATATTGAAACCGGAACGAATAAGGTCAGCCTGGAGTTGTTTGTCAGCATTGCCAACGCGCTGAACGTGACGCCGGATGAGCTGATTATGGACAGTGTGCCGAAGCTGACAGCTTTTTATATGAAAGACATTCGGGAAGAGTTGAAAGATTGTTCGCCCGCTGAATATAAGATTCTGACAGAAATGCTGGCAAGCATGAAGGCGGCGCTGCGGCGGTATCCGCGAAATAATGAGGATGAATAATTCCCTGATAATGAGATCCAGTTTATTTATAAACGGCCGGCTTTACCGCAAAGCCGGTTTTGTCTGTGATGGAGGGAATAGAACGAATCGTCGCTGTTCCGGGACATAGAATGATCAACGGATGAACTAAAATAAAATGGATTCGGAATCATTTCCTTATTCAATCAGTCAAACTGACGCTCAAAGACTGGCGCATAGGTAAATCTCCGTGATTTGAAATAAACGGATGTTATATTCAGCCTGCCAGAAAATCAGAAAGCACGGATAATCATGAAAACAATCAGAGAAATTCATTCGTACACGAGATAGTTAAATAAAAAAACAAATTCTATCTTTTCCACCTTTAATTTGTATATAAAACGATAAAACAGGGATGTTTTCAGGAAATCGAATTGTATTTTTTTATTTATAATTTATAATTAATGAGATTAGTAAACTACAACCATCTGAATTTAAAAAAATAAGCTGAAATAAACCTCGGGTGCCTGTCAAATAAATGAGGAGAAAATAAATGAAATCTTACTTTGCTTCTAAAAAAGCAACTGCGGCGGGTACCCTTATTATCTGCGTCATCTCAATTATCTTTACACTCAGCAGTATTTATTCGATTCGAAATATGGAAAGCGCGGCGTCGCGGATTTACGAACACCCTTACACCGTTTCCAATTCTGCCCGCGAAATGCGTTCGCGGCTTTTGGATATGAAACAATTTATCAGTATCTTCTTAACGGACAGCTTTCATTCCATAGAGGATACCGAGGCTTTACTGGAAGCGCGCTATGCGCTGCAGCAGGAGTCTTTGGACAAAATCACGGAGAAATATCTTGGCCCTGCCGACGATACGAAAAAGCTGCAGGAGAAAATGGATGAGCTGATCGCGGAGCAGAGTCAGCTGCTTTATTCAGTTCCCGATTATTCGGAAGCAGAAATTAACGATTATTTGAATGAATATATTTATCCGATCTATGATGAAGTCAGCGAAACCTTGACAACGATTATCACCTTTGCCAATCAGAAAGTTTTAGCTCTGGAAAAAGAGATGAAATACACGAGCGGTCTGGCGATATCAACGGCGGTTCTGCTTTCTTTGTTTATCATTATCCTAAGTATCCAGAACAGCCGGCACATGGAACGCAGGCGTGTGCATGACGTGGCGGACCGCGAGAAAATGTTTGATTTGTTGTCCAATAATGTCGACGACGTCTTCTTTATCTATAATTTAAAAGAGAAATGGATGGAATATATCAGCCCTAACTGTGAACGGATTCTGGGCTTGAATGAGGATCAGCTGCAGCACTACGATGCTTTTACAGCCAAGCTGTCAGAAAATGATCAGGCGGCGCTTTATCAGCTTTTCCATTCCGGGATTCTGCGCAGTCAGGCCGAAATCAGTTTAAAGATGGAAGGCCAGGGAATTCGGGATAAATGGCTGTTGTTAAAAGCCTATCCAATTCTGGTTAACGATCAGGTTGTACGGTATATTATCAGTATCGGGGATCAGACCGACGCGCTCTTAGCTCAGCAGAATCTGCGCGACGCCCTGACGCTGGCCCAGAAAGCCAATGATGCGAAGAAGGATTTCCTTTCCCGGATGAGCCATGAAATCCGCACGCCGATGAATGCGATTATCGGCATGGCGACGATTGCGGCGGCGAATATCCACGATCAAAACCGGGTTGAAGATTGCCTGGCCAAAATTGGCTTTTCATCCAAACATTTATTATCATTGATCAACGATGTGCTCGATATGTCAAAGATCGAAGAAGGAAAGCTGACCATGAGTCATGAACCCTTCGAGTTCCGTCAGCTGATTCAGTCGATTACTTCCATTATTGATTCCCAAGCCCGCTCGCGTAATCAGAATTTCGAGGCCACCGTCGTCGATTTTACGGAGGAAATGGTCGTGGGCGACGCTATGCGTGTGAATCAGATTCTGTTGAATCTTTTATCGAACGCCGTCAAGTTCACTCCTGAAAATGGAAAAATCCGGTTGGAAGTGCGTCAGATCGGGATCCGCAACAATCAGGTGCGGATGCGCTTTACGGTCAGCGATACCGGAATCGGGATGAATGAAAACTTTCTGCAAAGGTTATACATGCCGTTTGAACAAGCCGACAGTATGATTTCACAGCGGTTTGGGGGAACGGGCCTGGGGATGTCGATTACCAAAAACCTCGTCTCGCTTTTAGGCGGAACGATCCAGGTTTTCAGCAAAGAAAATGAAGGAACGACATTTATTGTGGAATTATCTTTTGAACGGCTGGACGCCCCTGCGCTGGCTTCGACGGCGGAAAGGTTAAATCAGCTGAATGTTCTGGTCGTGGATGACGATCAGGATACCTGCATCCACACTTCGCTTTTACTGGAGCGCATGGGGATTCTGGCGAAATGGGTATTAAAGGGAGAAGAAGCGGTAAAGATCATTATTGACGCACATGGAAGCGACAACGAATATGATGTTTGCTTTATTGATTGGCAGATGCCGGATATGGACGGCATCGAGACTGCCCGCAGGATCCGGAAATATGTCGGCGCGGACACGCTGATCATTATTATCTCGGCGTATGATTGGACTCCGATTGAACAAGCGGCCCGGGAAGCGGGCGTCAATGCTTTTATTTCCAAGCCGATGTTTGCTTCCACGATCTACAATACCTTGATGACGGTAACCCGCAGACCGGCTTATGAGAAACCAGAAGAAAAAGAAACGGTGAAGCCGCGGGAACTGGCGGGAAAAAGAGTGTTGTTAGTGGAAGACAATGAATTGAATATGGAAATTGCGACTGAAATTTTGAAAATGGCAGACGTCAAGGTGGAATGCGTTCATAACGGCCGGGAGGCAGTGGATCAAGTTCTGAATTCTGAAGCGGATTATTATGATCTGGTGCTGATGGATATTCAGATGCCGGTTATGAACGGTTATGAAGCAACGCAGGCTATTCGTAATTCCAATCATCCCAACGCGAAATCGCTTCCAATTCTGGCGATGACGGCCAATGCGTTTGTCGAGGATATAGCGCTGGCGAAGGAAGCGGGAATGAACGCGCATATTGCCAAGCCGATTGACGTCAGTCAGCTGTATACAACGCTTACCCAGATTCTCCAGGAGACGCCGGACGGGGATTCCGATAACGGGGTGTTGGAGAATTAAAGCTTTTTGAATCCGCTGATGATTTGCGGAATAACATACCGGCAGAAGCTTCAGTACAGAAAAAGTGAAATCGGGGAATACAAAAAAAGCTGGCAGTCAGGCCCTGAAGGTCCTGAATTGACCAGCTTTTTATCTTTTCCCGGAAGTGAAACTCAATGGATCTCCACAGCGAAACTCACTGTGAATTTTCTAAGAGCGGCGTCCGGGCGGAAATCAGTACGTTCATTAAGCGCGGGAACGGATCAGGTTCAGAATCCAGACTAAGCCGACACCCCATAAGATATGACCCAGACCGGCGATCCCGGCGATCATGGCGCCGACTTCCATGCCCTGGACTTCCATCCAGCCATGGACCAGGAATAAGGCGACGGTCCAGATCAAACCAACATTATAGACTAGATAAGCCTTGCGGAAAGAGCCGGTTTCGGCAAAATCGATGAATTTGCTTAACAGGGCGACGATTAAGAAAAACAAGGTGCCTAATAAAAACAGATGACCATGGGCCAGCGACAAATAGGTCCGGCTTGTATAATTGAGCATCCGCGTGACTTCACGGAAGAAGACGCCGGCGGCCATAGCGCCCAGGGCGTAGACAAAAGCGGTGTTGATTAATTTTTTCATAGATAAACTTCCTCTCTTTTCTATTGAATTTCATCGTTGTTCAATGGGGTTAAGACACTTTCCAGCCAGCGCCGCAGCGATTCATAGCGATAACCGCGGTTTTCCAGGCAGCCCAGCAGGCTGTAAAACAGGAAGGCGGCGCGTTCGTCCAGCTGATCGTCCGTCTCGTCAGGAAAACTGGTCTTCAGGGCTAATGCCAGCTGATGCGTCAGATGCTTCTGAGCATGCAGTTCACGGCTTTTCGCTTCTTCCAACGCCGCGGGCGACAGGCCGGAGGCGGCGTGCAGAAACTCGGATGAGAATTCATCGACGCTTTCTTTCATGACGGCGTAAAGCCAGTCCAGTTTGACTAAGACGTCGCCTTCGGGAAACGACTTCTGATGAAAACAGTTCTGCCAGAACTGTTGGACGACATCCAGAACCAGACTGTCCTTGGTCGGGTAATAGTTATACAACGTACCTAAGGCGATGTTGCATTCGCGGGCTAAATCACGCAGCTTGAGTCCGCTTAAGCCGCCGGTGCGCGACAGCTCGATCGCTTTTTCAATCAAGGTCTGTCTTAGATTAGGCAAAAGTTTAGGCAAAGTCTCACTCCTCTCAAGATATGAACTGCGTTCATTATAAGAAGAAGAATCATGAAAGTCAACGCAGACGCTCAAAATGAATGAAAAAGAATAAACAGGAAATGATCGCAAAAGGTGTTGACAGAAACAGCTTCTGAATTTATAATGAACAATGTTCATAAAGGAGGAGAATTTATGCAAGCCATTGTAGAAACTGTGTTTGATATTGTGTATCTTTGTACGGTGATCACGCTCGGGCTGATCATGATCCGCCAGGGCCGCGGTCATCGTCAGTATGTCCTGTTCGGCATTATGGCGGTGACGCTGGGCGCGGGCGACGCGTTCCATCTTGTGCCGCGGGCCGTCGCGCTGTGCACGACGGGGTTGGAAAATTATACGTTCGCGCTGGGGGTCGGAAAATTCATCACCTCGATCACGATGACAATTTTCTATGTTTTATTATATTATGTCTGGCGTCAGCGTTATCAGGTGTCCGGAAAGCAGGGCGTGACGATCGCCGTCTATCTGTTGGCGGCGCTGCGGATCGCGTTGTGCCTGTTCCCGCAGAACGGCTGGACCAGCGCCAACGCTCCGCTATCCTGGGGGATTTACCGCAATCTTCCGTTTGCCCTGCTGGGGATCTTGATCATCGTGTTGTTTTATCAAAGCACGAAGCAGCATCAGGACGCGGCTTTCCGTTTCATGAGCCTGACGATTCTTCTCAGCTTCGGATTCTACATTCCGGTCGTGTTGTGGGCGGATACGATTCCGATGATCGGCATGTTGATGATTCCGAAGACCTGCGCTTATGTCTGGACGGTCTGGATCGGATATTCCGCGATGCGCAAAGAACTTCAAGCAAAATAAAGATAGATGTAAAGAAC
>NZ_GG657562.1:213268-220306 GCF_000157995.1 Holdemania filiformis DSM 12042 | reverse complement strand
AAAGCCCGCAGTGCGGTGCCCTTGTTGACCTGTTCGGCAGTGACGACAAAAATATCCGGGTTCTCGCTTAAGGGAACGGCCTTCATCCCATAGCTGGAAAAATCAATCGCTTCCACCGCCGCGTGGTTGGACGTCACGACGAAAATCTTCTGAATTTCATGCGTCTCAAAATGATCGAGATCCAGCCGCAGTGATTCCCCCTTGTTGATAAAATATTCGTTGGTTGTATAGCCCTTGGTCGGATAAAACAAGGTGAGCTGCACCGGCTCGATTTTTCGGACGGTCTGGATCAGATCGATCACTTTCTGACTGTTGATTTCCGTGCGGTGGATGACCTGACCTTGATGATAGATGATCGAACCATTGGTGCAGATCATGGAACGCGCGTGGATGAGATCGGCATAGCGCTGCGTCCGTGGGATTGCCCGGCCGGTGGCCACGACAATTTCCGTTTCTGGCGGCAGCTGAGCGAAGACTTCTATTGTTTCCCGGGACAACGACTTATCTTCATGCAGCAGCGTCTGATCGAGATCGACGACGACACATTTGTATTTCATTAGAACAATCCCCCTCTTTGTAGTCATTAAGTATAGCATTTCATAGGAACGCGAACAAGCCGGAGCGGATCGAAGCAATCATGGTATAATGGAGAAAAGATCCAGGAACAGGAGGATGCGGTCATGATTCAAATCCGAGAGGCAAAAGCGGAAGATCAGAACGAGGTGGCCCGGCTGATCGAACAGCTGGAGGAAGCGCCGGTCCATCGGGAAGCCTTGAATGCCGTTTATCAAGAAAATTTAAACAATCCCCAGATCGCCTATCAAATTGCGCTGTCAGAAGGAAAGATCTGCGGGTTTGTCAGCGTGCATATTCAAAAGCTGCTTCATCACACGGCGCCGATTGCCGAGATTCAGGAATTGGTTGTCGATGAAAAATGCCGCGGTCAGGGCGTGGGCAAGCTGTTATTTGGGAAGGCGAAAGAAATTGCGGCAAAGGCAGGCTGTCCGCAGCTGGAATGTGCGTGCAATCAACGCCGGACTGCCAGCCATGTCTTTTATAAAAAGCAGGGAATGACATGCCGGCATTTCAAGTTTACGCTGCCGCTTCATTCTGAAACAGAAGAATGAAAAGTATTCGGATACACCGGTGGAATGAGGAATATTGTAAACAAAAGCAATCAGAAGGAAACGGCAGTCTTAAATCAGGAATGCCGGAAAGGTTAGGAAAGCGAGGCGTAAACAAATGATCCAGGAATTTTTCAGCGCATCGGCGCAGTCCACGCTGCGTTATCAAATCATTGACGGGGAAGGCCCGTTATTGATCATGATCCACGGCTTAGGCTGCACAGGGCTTCTGGACTATTCGCAGGCGGCGTTGATGCCGGCGCTGCAGGGAAGAAAAATCGCGCTGATCGACTTGTTAGGTGCGGGTGAAAGTGAGAAACCGCTGAATTTTGCCTATACCGTTGAAGCCCATGCGCAGGTTGTCAGCGAATTGATTCAGAGCCGGTTTTGTGAACCCATCATTCTATATGGTCACAGTCTGGGCGGTCCCATCGCTTTATGCGCTGCGGAAAACTGCCGTGACCATGTCCGGGGTTTAATTCTCAGTGAAGCAAACCTGGATCCCAGTCCATCAAATCAGCCCAGTTATAAAACAGCCCGGTTTAGTGAAACAGAGTTTGTGGAAAACGAGTATCCGCGCCTGCTCGATTCAGTGGGTAAACCGCATGGGATTCCGCCGACCTGGGCGGTTACGCTTAAAACATGGCTGCCGGAAGCGGTGCACCGGCTTTCCGTCGACGCAGTGCGGGGCGGAAAGCCTTCATGGCGGCAGCGTTTCTATACTTTGGATTGTCCGAAGATGTTTTTGTTCGGCGCGAATTCACTGCCTGATCCCGATGTCGAAGAACTGGAAAGAAAGGGAATTCCGGTCCGGATTCTTTCCGGCGTGGGGCACAACATGGCCTATGAGGATCCATCACAGCTGGCTTGGGCACTGGCTGATTTTATGGCGGCGTGTCCGGCGGCTTTGATGGAAAAGGAGGCAACGGATGAAAACCGTACTTATCGTTGAGGACGATCCGGCGATCAGCGATCTGATCGCAGAGGTTTTAACGACCGGCGGAATTCAGCCAATCCGGGCGTATTCGGGAAGTGAGGCGCTGTTGGTTCTGCAGCGCCGCCATCCGGATTTAATTCTGCTGGATTTAATGCTTCCGGGAATTTCGGGCGAAGCTGTGATGGAAAGTGTTCCGGATATCCCGGTGATCATCGTCAGCGCCCGCGGTGAAATCGACGATAAAGTGGATTTGCTTCGCAGCGGAGCGGCCGATTACATCACCAAGCCGTTTGATACGCGCGAACTATTAGCCCGGATTGAAGTCCAGCTGCGGCCGGCAGCGGGACGCCGGAATCCGGATCTGACCTGCGGTCCGCTGACGCTCAGCCCCCTTTTGCAGCAAGTTTCCGCCGGCGGTCAGACCGTCAAACTGACGCGGACGGAAACCGCGATCCTGAAGCTGCTGATGCGAAATCCAGGGCAGGTGATCACGAAGTCGGAAATGCTCGAGCAGATCAGCGAGGATACGCCCGACGGCATGGAGAATTCATTGAAGGTGCATATCAGCCATCTGCGCGCCAAGCTGCGGAATATCTGGGATCAGGAAATCATCGAATCGGTGTGGGGAATCGGATTTAAGCTCACACTGAAATCTTAACGAAATCTTATCGTTTTCCTTATCTGGTTTCTTAACTGTTTTCCGCTATCCTAGAAATACAGACAGGAGGCAGAAAGAATGGAAATGATGTTGACAGTTCAGGATCTGACCAAGCGGTACCATGATTTTAAGGCGTTGGATCATTTTTCGATGAACGTTGAAAAAGGGGCGATTTATGGGTTCGTCGGCCGCAACGGCGCGGGGAAAACGACGCTGATCCGCACGATCTGCGGCTTACAGGCGCCCTCGCAGGGAACCTATACGTTGTTAGGCCGAAAGCACAACGATCCCAAAATTGCGAAGTCCCGGCGGAAAATGGGAGCGGTGATCGAAACTCCGTCGCTGTACCGCGAGCTGAACGCGCGTGAAAATCTTGAGGTGCAGCTGCGCATGCTGGGGTTGGCGGAGTCCGCGGAAATCGACAGACTGCTTGCGTTAGTCGGTTTAAGCGAAGCAGGCCGGAAAAAGGTGAAGGATTTTTCGCTGGGAATGCGGCAGCGGCTGGCCATGGCGGTGGCTCTGGCAGGGGATCCGGATTTTCTTGTTTTGGATGAGCCGGTCAACGGCTTGGATCCGCAGGGCATCATCGAGGTTCGGGAATTGATTTTGAAGCTGAATCAAAAGCATCAGGTGACGGTCATGATCTCCAGTCACAATCTGGATGAGCTGGCGCGGCTGGCGACCGTTTACGGGTTTATCGACCACGGCCGGATGGTGAAGGAAATCGCGGCGGACGAGTTGGAAAAAACATGCCGGAAGTGCGTGGAGCTGAGCGTCGGATCTCCGGAAGCCGCAGTCGAAACGCTGGAATCGACCGGCGCGGACTACCGGGTCACGGCGGCGGACACCGTTGAAGTTTACGGCGAAATTGGGCTGAGCGATCTGCTTTTGAAACTGGCAAAGAACGGCTGCGCTGTCCTTTCGATGAAAGCGCGTGATGAAAGTTTGGAAAGCTACTATCTTTCTTTAGTCGGAGGGCGGGATCATGAGTAGGATGCTCGCTGCCCAGCTGTACCGCCTGCGCCATGATAAAGTGTTTTGGGGTGGTTTGATCTGTATGGTTTTCTACGCTCTGGCTGTTTTGGGGATTGCGGTCAACGGTCAGATCCGTCAGGGTTATCAGGTGGCGCTGGATCAGCTTGTTTTCTATGGCTATGGATTAGACAGCTTCATCCCGGTTGCCGGGCTGGTGCTGTCCGCGGTGATCAGCTTTTTTGTTGGCACGGAATACAGCGACGGAACGCTGCGCAACGCTCTGATTGTCGGGCGTACCCGCGCGGAGATTTATCTGAGTCATGTTCTGGTCAGTTTGATAACAGCGCTGGCGTATAATCTGGCCTACATCGTCATTGTGATCGTGCTCGGCGGGCCGGTGTTCGGCGGGTTTCATTTGAGCACGGCGGCGCTGGCGCTGGGGATTTTGACGGGGATGCTTGCGCTGGCTGTTTACAGCGCGCTGTTCACCGCGGTCAGCCTGCTTTGTTCCTCACGCACAGCGTCGGCGATTCTCTGCCTGAGCGGTGTGATGCTGTCGATGTTTCTGTGCACCTATCTGAACATGCAGCTGCAGGAGCCGCCGATGATGGAAGTGCTGGAAATGCGCGACGGTGATTCGGAAGTGAAGGTGATGGAAAATCCCCGCTATCTCAATCCAAGTCAGCGAAAATGGGCGCAAGCGGTGATCGACGTTTTGCCAAGCGGACAGAGTCTGCAGCTGGGCGGCTTGAACGGCGCGCACTGGCCGGGGCTGCCGCCGATCTCCCTGACTTTGATCGTGCTCGTTAACGGCGCGGGCTTGGCCCGATTCCGGCGTAAGGATATTAAATAAGGATATCGAATAGGAAAACGAATCAGAAAGATTCAGGGGCAGGAATCATGCGCAGTCCGGCAGGCGAAAAGAAGCCTGCCGGTTTTCCAGTTTACAAGAGAGGGGCGAAAAGAATGCAGGAGTGGCTTTGCGGTCTGACCGCGGCCTTGGCTGGGATTACAGTCGGACTGGCGGTCAAGCTGTTTTTGATGAAAAAAAGCCTGCGTGAAATCCGGCAGGGCTTGGAGGAACGGCTGAACCAGGAAACGAACACCTTGCTGGACACCGCCAGCCGGGATCGGGATCTCCTCGCGCTGCAGGAAGCGCTGAACGATCAGCTGCGGAAATTGCGGGAACAGCGGCAGCGTTATCAACAAGGCGATCAACAGCTTAAACAGAGCCTTACTCAGATCACGCATGATTTGCGTACGCCGCTGACCGCTATCTGCGGATATTTACAGCTGGCGGAGGCGGAGCCGGCCAGTCCGCGGTTAAAGCAGATCCTTGCGATTTTGTCAGAGCGGGCGCAGACGTTAAAGCGGCTCAGCGAACAGCTGTTTCATTATTCTGTCGCCGTTTGCGATCCGCCCAAGGCTGTCCGCCAGCTTATCGATCTGCGGGCAGCGCTGGAGAAAAATCTCGCCGCCGTGGTCGGCTTCTTTGAGAAGCAAGGCCTTTGTCCGCAGGTCACGATGCCGGATGTCCCGGTGTGGCGGACGCTGGATCCCAAAGCGCTGGACCGGATCCTGCAGAATTTACTCGATA
The DNA here is from genome assembly GCF_000157995.1 of Holdemania filiformis DSM 12042. Lineage (GTDB taxonomy): Bacteria > Bacillota_I > Bacilli_A > Erysipelotrichales > Erysipelotrichaceae > Holdemania > Holdemania filiformis. The sequence goes on along the minus strand of NZ_GG657562.1, from coordinate 215,015 downwards.
ACGCTGTTAAATACGGAGGATCAGAACTGACGGTGAAGCTTGATGCCGAAGGCCGGATGGAATGGATTAATTCGGCCGGATCCTTACGCCCCGTTGACGTCGAAAAGCTGTTTGACCGGTACTATACTGTGAATACCGGAAGGCAGGCGACGGGATTGGGATTAACGATTGCTAAAGGACTGGCTGAGCAGCAGGGCGGTACCCTGCAGGGCGAACTGCGCGGAGGACATTTGATCCTGACGCTTTCTTTTCCCCCGGAACGGGGTGAACTGGGTTAAACGTTCTGGAAAATCGTTTGGACAGTTTATGAATTGGCCATAAAGAAAAAAGGCTGCAACGTTAAAGTTTTACCTTTCACGTTACAGTCTTTCTCTTTGTTTTCCGATTATAAACCGTTGTAGTATTCGACCGCGAACTGAACGGCTTTGACCAGTCCGTTGGACGTCAGAGTCGCTCCGGCAACCGCGTCGACGGAATCCAGCGCGTCCTGATTGTCGATCAGCTTCTGAATGAATTCTGAACCTTCCGCGGTTAACAGACCGCCGACGGTATCGGTTTCCTGGTCGTCGCGGACGGTGATCGCCGTGATTTTCTTCGTGCTGTCGTCGAAGCTGACGTGCGTTTCAATTTCTCCGGCATAGCCCTGCGTCACGACTTCTACTTTGGTGACGCCCTCAGCGGTGCTGTGGGTGGTGACGCCTTCAAACAATTCGCCATGGATCGCCATGTAGACCATCCGCTGGAAATCGCCGACAAACGCGATGGTCGCGCCGGTGATTGTGTCGCGTTCCTCGATTGGTTCGCTCTGCTGATTGACCGTTTTGAACATTTCATAGACGTCTTCCAGCGTCATGTTGTTAGCCAAGATGTAATCGGCGATCGCGTCGATCTGTTCGCCATAGCTGCGTCCGCCGTTGAAGCCGGCGAAGGAAACGCGCTTTGTGCCTTCGACGAACGCGCCGTCTTTATAGAGATCAAAAATCGCAAGCAGATCTTTCAGCGGCGTGTCTTCCGTCAGCTGGATCTTCGCTTCGTTGGCCAGATATTGATAAATCATCAGCGAATCTTCCATGCTCAGCTGTTCGCCGGTGTAGTTGGTGATCGTCAGATCTTTAAACGTCGAAGCTTCGGTCAGATCCTTGCAGACAGCGGTGATCATGTACTGTCCGAATTTCGTTTCGTATCCATTGATCCCCAGGTTTGTCAGCTCATAGCCATCGCCGATTTTGGTTACGGCTGCGTCGGAGATGTTCATCAGATAGCCCATGATGTCTTTCTTGGAGTATTCTCCTTCCAGACCCTTGTTGCGGATAATGTCGAAGTTCAGTTCGGTGATGATGCCGTCGATCGTTTTGCCTTCAAAGATAAACGTATCGTTCTTCGGCTTGCCGGCCGAGGTGGTGCCGACGATTTCATATTCGGCGGAAAAGCTTTCGACCACAGGAGTGGTAGATTCCTCTGGTGTCGGCGTTGTTGTTGTTTCTTTCGGGGTTGAAGCGCAGGCTGTCAAGCCCAGAGCCATGGCGCAGGCGGCCAGGATGGCGAGTAGTTTTTTCATTTCTTAATCCTCCCTTTGTTTAACTTTTATCATATCTGAAAAATAAAAACAACTTGATAACGAATGAACGAGACGTTCTGAAGCATAAACATAAATTTCTGGTTTGAAAGCTTAAACCCGCGGACAGCGTAAGGCAGGAATCTGGGATTTTCCAAAGACAAAAAGGATTATCTAAAGGCGGGCGAATGG
>NZ_GG657562.1:207293-213064 GCF_000157995.1 Holdemania filiformis DSM 12042 | reverse complement strand
CGACGCGGAAGCCGCCGATATCGCGGCCGAATTCGAAACGTTGAACAAACAGCTGAGACTGCTGGAAAGCATCGACACGACGGGGGTGGAACCAATGGTCTACCCGTTTGAAACACCGACGAGTTATCTGCGCGAGGACGTCGTCGATCATGTGATCAGCCGTGAAGACGCGCTGGCCAACGCGCCGAAAGTCAGAGAATGCCACATTGTGGTTCCGAAGGTGGTGAAGTAAAATGGCAACGATGAGTGAATTAAAAGCGACGACGACCGCCCGCGAACGGGTGGAAGCGGCTGTAGCTAAAGCGCAGGCTTCCCAGCCGCGGCTCAATGCGGTGGTGACGTTTGTCGACGTTGAAGATCAGCTGGCGGCGCTGGATACAATTCCGGACGGACCGTTTCACGGCATGCCGGTGGTCTTAAAGGATAACGTCTGTACGCGCGGTGTCCGCACGACCGCTTCCAGCAAGATTCTGGATAACTATGTTCCGGTGTATAACGCGCACATCGTCGACAAGCTGAAGGCAGCCGGCGCTGTGGTGATCGCCAAAGCGTCGATGGACGAGCTGGCGATGGGCGGCACCAATTTAACGGCGGCGACCGGCCCGGTTTATAATCCGTATGACCGCACCCGCATGGCAGGCGGCTCCTCCGGCGGCAGCGCAGCGTTAGTCGCGGCGGGTGTCGTTCCGTTTGCGGTCGGCTCCGATACCGGGGATTCTGTGCGCAAACCTGCGTCGTTCTGCGGCGTTCTGGGCATGAAGCCGACCTATGGCCGGATTTCCCGTTACGGCATCATTCCTTATTCCTCTTCGCTCGATCACGTCGGCTATTTCACGCGCAGCGCGCTGGATGCGGCCGAGGCCTTAAAAGTGCTGGCCGGCCGGGATGATCGCGACATGACCTCATCTGACAGACCGGTGCCGGACTACGCGGCAGCGCTGAACAGCGAGATTAAGGGACGCCGCGTCGCGATATTTAAAAACGTGATCGACGCGCTGGCCAACCCGGAAGTGAAAGCCCTGTTTGAAAAGACCGTCGAAGCTTTAAAAGCGAAGGGAGCGGTAGTGGAAGAAGTCAGTCTGCGCGAGGATCTGTTGAAAGCGATCCTGCCGGCCTACTACTTAATCGCCAACTGCGAAGCGACGGCCAATCACTCCAACCTGGACGGCATCCGGTTCGGCGTTCAGCAGCCGGGCAGCAGCATGGAAGAAATCATGATTCAGTCGCGCACCAAGGGCTTCGGCTCGCTGATCCGCAAGCGGTTTGTCATCGGCAGCTACGGTCTGTTTGTCGAAAATCAGGAAAAGCTGTTCCGCCAGGCGCAGCGGGTACGCCGCCTGATCGTCGAGAATGTTGCGGAGGTCATGAAGGATTACGACATTCTGATCGCGCCCGCCAGCAGCGATGTCGCGCCGAAGCTGGACGATCACTCCCGTGACGAATTGTCCGACGGTTATCTGATCGCGGAGAATCACATGGTCATCGGCAACTTTACTGGGTATCCAAGCTGTACGGTGCCGATGGGCTTGATCGAGGGACTGCCGGTCGGCTTAAACATGACGGCGAAGGCCTGGGATGAACAGAGCCTGTTCGACTTTGCGGCGGCGATGGAAGACATCACCGGCCTGAAGGACGCCACAGCGGAGGGAATTGAATAATGGAATACGAAGTCATTATCGGAATTGAAATACATTGTGAGTTAAAGACCAAAACCAAGATGTTCTCCGGCGCTCCGGTGTTGTTCGGCGCTCCGGCCAACACCTGTGTTAACGAGATTGATTTAGGCCATCCCGGCACGATGCCGTGTCTGAACAAGCAGGCCGTCGCGATGGCGGTGCAGGCTTGTACGGCGCTGAACATGGAGATCGATCCGTTGGTGCGGTTCGACCGGAAAAACTATTACTATACCGACCTGCCGAAAGGCTTCCAGATCACCCAGCAGTTTTACCCGATCGGCCGTCGCGGCCATGTCGAGATTGAAACGGAAAACGGGCCGAAGGTCATCCGGATTGAACGGTTGCACATGGAAGAAGATACAGCGAAGCAGTTCCACTATGACGCCGGTACGCTGATCGACTTCAACCGCGCCGGTACGCCGTTGGTGGAAATCGTATCGGAACCGGATATCCGCAGCGGCAGGGAAGCGATGGCATATGTCGAAAAGCTCAGACAGACACTGTATTACCTGGGCGTTTCCGACGTCAAGATGGAAGAAGGCTCGATGCGCTGCGACGTCAACATCTCGCTGCGTCCGGTCGGAACTGAGAAATTCGGCGTTAAGACGGAAATCAAAAACCTCAATTCCATCAGCAACGTTCAGAAAGCGGTCGAGTATGAAATTGAACGTCAGACACAGATCTTAAACGAAGGTGGTCAGGTCGTTCAGGAAACCCGCCGCTTCGACGAGGCGTCGCGCACGACGATCTCGATGCGGAAAAAGGAAGGCGCTGTGGATTACAAATATTTCCCGGAACCGAATATTTTTCCGATCCAGCTCGATCCGGAGTGGATCCGTCAGCTGCAGGCCGCGATGCCGGAAATGCCGGAAGTTCGCCAGGCCCGGTATGCCGAGCTGGGACTGCCGGAAAACGATATCGCGCTGTTAGTCGCAAATAAGGAGTTGGCCGATTACTACGATCAGGTCATGAAGCACACGCAGCACGCCAAGATCGCCGCCAACTGGGTGATCGTCGAGCTGCCGGCCGGGTTGACAAAGCTGAACACGAAGCTGGCTGAAAACCCAGTCGCGCCGCAGGCAATGGCTGAGCTGGTCAACATGATCGTCGGCGGAGAAATCTCCGGCAAGCAGGCGAAGATCGTTTTTGAGGAAGTGCTTCAGGGGAAGGATCCGAAGCAGGTCGCTCAGGAAAAAGGCATGAAACAGCTGTCCGATTCCTCCGCGCTGATCGCGCTGATCAATCAGGTTTTGGATGAACAGCCGCAGTCGATCACAGACTATAAAAACGGGAAGGACCGCGCCGTCGGCTTCCTGGTCGGTCAGGTCATGAAAAAGTCCAAAGGCCAGGCCAATCCGGCGATGACCAACAAGCTGATCGTCGAGGAATTGAAGAAAAGAATCTGATTGAAGGGGGACATCCAGGCGTTACTGACGCTTTCGGTGTCCTTTTTCTTACAAAAAACGCAGGGCTCAGGAAATGACTGGTCAAATCCCTTCTTTTCCTGTAAAATAGTAAAAGATAAGGAGTGAAGGACTTTGTCTGAACAAAAGAAAACAGTGAAGAAGAAACCGGCCGCGGCGCCGGCAAAGAAACATAAAACGAAGAAGAATGATAAATCCACAATGATTTTGATTGTGGGCTTGGTGCTGATTGCGATTCCATGCGCGATTCTGGGATGGATTTTGATCAGCGCGTCCATGGACACGGGGAAGCCGATCAACGGCGATCGGTTCAAGGGCGATCTGGATCCGGCGATCACCAAGGATCAGCTGTCGGAGATCGAAAGCCGGATCAAGGGTGAAAACCAGGTGGAGAAGGTCACGGTGGAACTGACGACGGCGACGCTGCGGGTGTATGTTGATACCGTGGATTCGATCAGCGACGAGGAAGCGAGTGCTTTGTCGGAAACGGCGTACAATGATGTGACGGCGGTGCTGAATGAAGGGACTTACTTTACGGCGTCGAATGGCAAGAAGATGTATGACCTGGAAGTGCATGTCTACAACAATGTTGATAAATCGGGGTCCGAGGATTACGTGTATGTGATCCGCGCGAAAAACTCCAGTATGGAACAGGCTGCGACGCAGATCGTATCAAAACCGCTGGATGCCGATCTGGCCCAGCAGCTGCGCGAGGAACTGGCAGAAAAGCGGAATCCTCAGGCGGCGAAGGATGACGATGACGAGGTCGTTGGCGGCGAGGATACGGAAGCGCAGGACGACACGAAGGAATAAAGGGCGGAAGCCCTTTTTCGTTTTTGGATCGGATTTAGGGCTTGGAGTTTGGTTGTTTCATCGTTGCGATGAGCTGAAATTATGATTCAGAAAGGGGAGCGGAGAATGGCGTTAAAGAAAAATGATGTGTTTACAGCAGCGGCTGTCGACTATACGTTTGATGGACTGGGGGTAGTTCGTCATGAAGGATTGTGTTTCTTCGTGAAGGATTTATTGAAGGGGGAAAGTGCGGAGATCGGGGTGACGGCCGTGAAGAAGAACGTGGGTTATGGCCGGGTGATCCGGCGCTTATCAGAGAGTCCGCAGCGCATTGAGCCGCGCTGCCCCGTTGCGCGCCAGTGCGGAGGTTGTCAGCTGCAGATAATGGAGGCTGAGCTGCAGGCGGAGTTTAAGCGCCACCGGGTCGCGGATTGTTTCCAGCGGATCGGACATCTGGACGTGGAGGTTCAGCCGGTGTTGTCGATGGAATTTCCCTGGAACTATCGGAATAAGGTGCAGGTGCCGGTGGGGGTCAACCGGGATGGAAAAGTGATCAGCGGCTATTATCGGAGTCATTCGCATGATATTGTGGATTTTGACGAATGCTGCCTGCACAGCGAACTGGAAAATCAGATTTTGAGATCGCTGCGGTCCTGGATTGAGGAAGCGGGCGATCCGGCGCAGCTGCGGCATTTGTTGATCAAGCATGCGTTTAAGACGGGGCAGGTCATGGTTGTGTTGATCGCGAAATCGGAGAACCTGAAAGGGAAAGACGAACTGATAGAGCGTTTGACTGCGGCGTATCCGCAGATTCGCAGCATCATCTTAAATGTGAACGGGCGTGAGGATAACGTGATTCTGGGGGATCGGGAGATCGTGTTGTGGGGATCGGCTTCGATTGAGGAAGAATTGTTGGGCCTGCGGTTTCAGATTTCGGCGAAGTCGTTTTATCAGATCAATCCGGTCCAGACGGAAGTGTTGTATACGAAGGCGATCGAACTGGCTGGTTTAACCGGGGAAGAAACGGTGATCGACGTGTATTGCGGCACAGGCACGATTGGACTGAGCGCGGCCCGGAAGGCGAAGCGGGTGATCGGCATCGAGATTGTTCCTTCGGCGGTGGAGGATGCGAAGAGGAATGCGGTCCGCAACGGAATCGCCAACGCGGAGTTTATCTGCGGCGACGCGGGAGTGTGCACTGCACAGTTGTTGGAGCGGAGGATTCAGCCGGATGTGGCGATTGTGGACCCGCCGCGCAAGGGACTGGACGGAACGACGATTGATTCGTTGGTCAAAATGAACCCGGAGCGAATTGTGTATGTTTCGTGCGATCCGGCGACCTTGGCACGGGATTGTGCGGTGTTGAACGAGCGGGGGTATGGCGTGGAGGTTGTGCAACCGGTGGATATGTTTCCGCAGACGACGCACGTCGAGACGGTTGTATTGATGTCTAAGGTCAGGTAAATAAGTGCGAAAAAGGCCTGATTTCAGGTCTTTTTTGCTATCGGGAATAGGAAAACATTCAATCCGAGGTCTAAATATAGCGATTTGCGGAAACAGGGCGATAGGAGAGGAACATAAAAAGTGTATATAGTTTAGACGACGATTTAGATGTCGGACATTGAGTTGCCGATTTGGTTGTCAGAGAGAGTTTAGGCAGTGAATTGGATATAAGGAGGAGTAGTAGATGTATATTATGGTAAGTGAGCCGATTCCATCAACTACGGCAGCTGAAATAAAAGAACAATTTGAAAATATGACTACCCTCCAAGAGCTGGCAGATGTCTTTGCTATTACAAGCAATAAGTTTTGGTGGGTGGAAGATAACGAATACGATTACGAGAAAGGCACAAAAGAATATCAAGAAGCTCGAAAAATA
>NZ_GG657562.1:198128-207033 GCF_000157995.1 Holdemania filiformis DSM 12042 | reverse complement strand
AAGGGAGGAGGATGCGCGGCTGCGCTCGTTGTTGCGCTGACCAAAGCATCAGCGGGAGAAATCGGAAAGTTTGAAATTATTCCGTCAGTCGGGTCGGATAGGAAGAAATTGCGCCTTTCTGTTGGATGCTGGCAGCGCAGAAAGCGGTGCTGGCCCGGAGATAGCGGCGCAGCTGTTCTGGGGAACAGGCGGTCAGATCATCGACGTGATCGCGGGCGCATTGATAGAGGAAGGAACCGATAAAACCATCCCCCGCGCCGGTTGTGTCCAGCGCTTCTACGGATAAGGAAGGTTCGTAAATCTCCGCGCCGCGCGTCAGCGCATAAGCGCCCCGGCTGCCGCAGGTATACAGCACCAGCTGAGTCCGCTCGGTAAACAGGAATGCTTTTGCTTCTTGCAGATCAGTCGTTCCGGTGATGAATTCCAGTTCTTCGTCGGAAATCTTGATGATCTCCGCCTGCGGCAGAAATTCCCGTACCGCTTTCCGGCAGGCTTCAGCATTGGGCCACAAGGGCAGGCGGATATTCGGGTCGAAGCTGATCAGCGCGCCTTGCCTGCGGGCCAGAGCGATCGCCTGACGATGGGTCTGGCGCATTGGGAAATCACCCAGGCTGACGCTGCAGAAATGCAGGAAGCCGCAGTCCCGGAAACCTTCTTCCCGGAGCTGGTCCGGCCGCATCAACATATCCGCGCCGGGTTTGCGGTAGAAGCTGAATTCCCGGTTGCCGTCCGCTTGCAGAGCGACGAAAGCCAGCGAGGTATTGGCCTCGGAAGTCCGTTCGATCATCGCTGTGTCGACACCGTAAGTTTTTAATTCACTGACAATTTTATCGCCGAAGCCGTCCTGCCCCGGCTGCGTGATCATCGCACTGGTTCCGCCCAGGCGGGCAAACGCGCCGCAGACGTTGCACGGCGCGCCTCCGACATGCGGCTCAAACGAAGTCACGTCCTGAAGCCGGCCGGTCTGGGCGGGGATGAAGTCGATCAGCGCTTCGCCGATCGCAATGAGTTTTTTCATGCGGATTCCCTGCTTTCTATTTCAATTCGCGGCGCCTGGTACAGCGTGAAGTCGCAGCTGGCGGCGACGTTGCGGACGGAACCATCAAAGAAACACCGCGAGGTCAGACTGACTTCGCCGTCATTGATGAAAATTTCAACGCTGGAAACGTCGAGATACAATTCCAGCTCGTCCAGTTTGTCCAGCTCGACGTGCCGCAGGGTCCGGCCAGCACCGCATTGCGAACAATCCAGCGTCAGTAAGCCGTTTTCATAAACAAGTTTCAGACCGTCGATCGTCAAGGTCAGCGCCCCTTGCGGACAAGCTTTTAAAACGAAGGTTTCCGGCGCTTTCGTCTGCTTGACCGCTTCTGTCAGCGCGGGTCCGGGCCGCAGCTCTTCGATCACCCGCTGCTTCAGCCGGCCATCTTCAAAGCGCAGCTCGCGCGGTAAGGTCAGCGCATGCATCCATGTTTTTGTCGGAATCGTATAGTCCGTGTCCGGCAAGCCGAGCCAGCCGATCAGGATCCGCCGGCCTTGTGGATCCAAAAATGTCTGCGGAGCGTAAAAATCAAAGCCATGATCGAGCGTGCGGTATGTGCGGGCTTCATCGCCATGGAGGATAAAATAGCCGTTGTCGTAAACATTTTCATAGTGGTAACCTTGGCGCTCTAATCCCTGCGGGCAGCAGAGCAGCACATCAGCCTGATCAAAATGAAGCAGATCCGGGCATTCCCACATATAGCCCATTTTTGCCGCGGAACGCAGCACGGCATCCAGCTGCCATTGTTGTAAATCACAGCTGCGGTAAAGCAGGGCGCAGCCTTCGTCGTCCAGTGTGCGTGCCCCCAGAACCATTTCATAACCGTCGGCGGTCGGATTGACCTTCGGATCACGGACATGGCACGAGCAGAAATCAGGATAATCGGCGTTGGTCAGAATGACTTGTTTCTGATCAAAGCGCAGCCCGTCTTGACTGACGGCATGGATCGTATTGTGCTGGCGGCCGGAGCGGATGTAATCATGATCGCCCGGTTCCTTGACGTTGCCGGTGTAAAAGAGATGCAGCTGCCCGTCCAGCGAAAGTGCGCTGCCGGAATAGGCCCCGTGCGACTCAAAACGTTCTACCGGCTCAACCGCTAAACCGCAGTCGGTATAATGGCGGAAATCAGTCGTCGTGAAGTGACCCCAGCACTTGCGGCAGCTGCCGGTCAGGCTGTCGGGATCCGCTTGATAATAGATCTGGATTTTTCCGTTGTGGACGCACAGCCCGTTGGGATCGTTCAACCATCCCTGCCGGGGCGCCAGATGATAAGTTAAGCGGTAATCGGTCATTGTTTCTCTCCTAAGCTGATGATCGGCTGAGTTTGCACGACTTCGCCCTCAGCGGTCCAGGAAAATGGCGTCGGTGCGGTGAAGATGCAGCAGATTTCCGTGGAACAGCCGGCGTCTTCGATCTGTTTCAGATTCATGGCTGCCAACGGTTCCCCGGCGCGGACGTTCTGGCCTTCCTGAACGAGAATCGTGAACGGTTCGCCGTTTAAGCTGACGGTGTTGATGCCCATGTGGATCAACATTTCCACGCCGTCCTCATTGACCAGGCCGATTGCGTGTTTGGTCGGAAAGATAAATTTCACAGTGCCGTTGATCGGTGCGCAGACTTCTCCGCGGGTTGGGAAAACCACGAAGCCGTCGCCCATCAGCTTTTCGCTGAACGTTCCGTCGGTGGACTGCTCGATCGGTTTAACCGTACCGGCAGCCGGAGCTAAGAGCGTCTGGTTGTCAACCGCCGGCAGCGCGTTCCGTTTGTCTGCCTGCGAGTTTGTTTTCGAGTTTGGATTTTGTTGTTTTTTCGTGAAGACCAGCGTCAGGATGAAGGCGGTGATCATGCTTAACGCCAGACCGATCGCAAAGTGCAGCCAGTCAGCCGGACGGATTGAGATGAAGCCCGGCAGGCCCGCGGCGCCCAGCGCGACGGCTAAGACATGGTGGAAAGCGACGTAGGCTGAACCCACGGCGGAGCCGATGATCGCCGCGTAAAACGGGGTTTTCAGCTTCAGGTTGATGCCGAACATCGCCGGTTCAGTGATGCCCAGCAGTGCGCTGACGCCGGAAGCTGAGCACAGGCTTTTTAACTTGGCATCTTTGGTTGTCGCCAGAACAGCCAGCACGGCCGCACCCTGCGCGACGTTGTTCATGGAGGCCGTGACGAAGATGAAGCTGCCGCCGGTGACCGCGGCTTCCGCCAACAGCTGCGTTTCAATCGCGATGAAGCTGTGGTGCATGCCGGTTAAGACGATCGGGGCATAGAATAGGCCGAACAGACCGCCGCCGATAAAGCCGAGCGAATGATACAGCCACGAGATGCCGTAGGCTAACAGGTTGCCGGCAGTCCGCATGACCGGCCCGACCGCGAGGAAGGTGACAAAGCCGCAGACGAGAATTGAAATTAACGGCGTCGTCAGATTATCCAGCCAGCTCGGCGTGATTTTATGCAGCCGGGTTTCCAGCTTGGCGAGGAAAAACGACATCACCAGAACCGGCAGCACCGTGCCCTGGTAGCCGACCGCTTCGATCGACAGACCGAACAGGTTCCAGGTCGGAACAGCTGCGCCGGTACCGTAGCTGTACGCGTTCATCAGCTCCGGATGGACCATGATCATGCCCAAGACCGCGCCCAGGTAAGGATTGCCGCCGAATTTCTTCGTCGCGCTGAAGCCGATCAGCACCGGCAGAAAGGTAAAGGCGGCGTTGGAAAACAGATTGATCATACCGGCTAAGTCGGCAAACTGCGGGTATAATTCGATCAACGTTTTCCCGCTGACAAACAAACCCTCGGCGGTAAAGATATTATTGATGCCCATCAACAGACCGCCCGCGACGATCGCCGGAATGATCGGCACGAAGATATCGCTGAGCATCTTGATGAAGCGGTTGATCACGCTGCCTTCGGCTTCCGCTTTCGGCTGCGGCTGAACAGGCTGGCCGCCAGTCAGCTTTAAGACCTCGTCGCACACCTGATTAACGGTGCCGGAACCGAAGATGATCTGAAACTGCCCTTTGGCGTTGAAGACACCTTTAACGCCTTCAAGCTCGGCGATCGTGTCGGCGTCGATTTTGGATTCGTCCAGGCAGGTTAAACGCAGCCGGGTCGCGCAGTGCATGACGTTGCTCAGGTTTTCCCTTCCGCCGACAGCGGCGACGATCTGAGCGGCGATCGATGGATAATTCATAGTTTCTTCCTCCTTGTGGTACCGTTCCCATATTCAATATAAGACGGTCTGAGCGAAATGTCAACATAAATATGGTATCGTTCCCATATTTTTTGAAGTTTCTTTATTTTTGACTGTTATCGCTTGTTTTCGCTTTGTTTATCGTTGGTTTCCAATTTCCACTCGCTGTGGTTCGACTTGCAGAAAAAAGCGGAGATAAAAAGCGTTATCGTTCGATAACGCTTTCGCCTTCAATTAATGTATAGCCAATCTTAACGGATTCCACCGGATTGCCCGCGATCAGTTCCAGAATCAGCTCAGCGGCGGTGCGGCCTTCCAGCTCATAGTCAAACCGCACTGTGGTTAACGCCGGGGTCAGGACTTCGGAGACATCGTATCCGCCGAAACCCACTAACGAGACGTCCTGCGGAATCCGCAGCCCTGCGCTGTGCAGTTCCTTAAACGCGGCCATCGCCAGATTATCCGTGGCGCAGATCAAACAATCCGGCCGGTGGGTTTTGAGGTATTCCCGCACAACCTGACGGGTCGTTTCAAAGCTGAAATCCGTTTCCAGAAAATCAATCAAGGAAACGCCGGTTTCCTGCAAGCCGTCCAGAATTCCCTGCTTGCGCGTAATTCCGACGGCTTTATCCGTTTCGCTGACGCCCAGCAGACAGACCGCTTGATGATGGGTCTGCCCGATCCGCTGTCCGACCTCGCGGCCGGCTTCGTAATCATTCAGTGTGATCGTCACGACGTCCGCCATCTCCTGGGCCAGCACGATCACCGGCAAACGCAGCTTGTGCAGGATCCGTTCATGTTCCGGCGTGATTTGCGTCGCTAATAAAATAATCCCTTCGACGTTCATCCGGCTGAAGCTTTCGAGGCTGGACAACTCGCGGATTTCGTTATGATTCGTGTTGATCAGCAGCGGCGTATAACCTGATAAGCGCAGCTGTTCGTCCAGCGCCGTCAGCACCCGTGCGCTGGTGCGGGAATCGATCGACGGCGTGATCACACCGATCTGATAGGAATGGCGGGCTTTCAGCGTCTTCGCAACGGAATTGGGCTGATAGTGATATTCCCGGCAGACCGCTTCAATCCGCAGCCGCGTTTCTTCCTTGACATAACCGCCGTTGAAGTAGCGGGACACCGTGCTTTTGCCCACGCCCGCAAACTCGGCGATTTCCTTCATCGTTATTTTCGTCATTCTGTCGTCTTCCTTTATGCGTTTCATCATAGCATAACCGCCGGCCCGGATTCAAGGTGTGCGGTGAAACCTGACAAGGATTGCCGGTCTTCGTTAAGAATCTTATTCTAAGGACAGCCGGTGGAGCGTCGTATCTTGAATAATAAAGAAGAGGAAACCACAGGAAGAAACTCTAACGGAATGAACACCGGAATCAGACTGACAAACCATGACAGAAGGCTTGTGGAAAGGGCAGGGAAAACAAGATTAAATTGTCTTGAAAAAGAGTAAAAAAAAGAGCTCGTTCACCAGAGAGTCTTGCTTGACAGTGAAGTTTAAATTGGATATTCTATCGGTGTTAGAAAAAACTAACAAAAGTTTTACATTTGTAACCGATTACAATGGAAAATGATGTTTCCGACCTCTGTTTTTTTATTCTCAAACACGGTAAAATAAAACGGTCTTGTCCCCTGCGACAGGAAAGCTATCAAACCAAGGAATTATAGGAGGATACTATGGAAGACTGCTACAAGGGATTTGTTGAAGGCGTCTGGTCCCGTGAGATCAACGTCCGCGACTTCATCCAGAAGAACTACACCCCGTATGACGGCGACGATTCGTTTCTGGCGGGGCCGACGGAAGCCACGCTGAAACTGTGGGATCAGGTCATGGAGCTGAGCCGCCAGGAGCGCGAAGCCGGCGGCGTCCTGGATATGGATACCAAGATCATCTCGACGATCACTTCCCACGGCCCGGGTTATCTGAATAAGGATCTGGAAAAGATCGTCGGCTTCCAGACCGACAAACCATTCAAGCGTTCCCTGCAGCCGTACGGCGGCATCCGCATGGCGCAGAAAGCCTGCTCGGACAACGGCTATGAAGTCGATCCGGAAATTGTTGATTTCTTTACGATTCACCGCAAAACTCACAACGCGGGCGTGTTTGACGCCTATACCCCGGAGATGCGGGCCTGCCGTTCCAGCCATGTCATCACCGGGCTGCCGGATGCTTACGGCCGCGGCCGGATTGTCGGCGACTACCGCCGGATCGCGCTGTACGGCGTTGATCGCCTGATCGCAGATAAGCAGCATCAGAAGGATTCGACGCGCGTCATCATGTATTCCAATGTCATCCGTGAACGGGAGGAGCTGTCGGAACAGATCCGCGCGTTACAGGAGCTGAAAAAACTCGGTGAAATCTACGGCTATGATATTTCCCGGCCGGCCAAGGATACCAAGGAAGCGATCCAGTGGCTGTATTTCGGCTATCTGGCGGCCGTTAAGGAACAAAACGGTGCGGCGATGTCGCTGGGCCGGACCTCGACCTTCATTGATATCTACGCTCAGCGCGACCTGGACAACGGCGTATACACCGAGGAAGAAATCCAGGAATTCATCGATCATTTCATCATGAAGCTGCGGCTGGTGAAGTTTGCCCGTACCCCGGAATACAACGAATTGTTCTCCGGTGATCCGACCTGGGTCACGGAATCGATCGGCGGGGTCGGCATCGACGGCCGGCATCTGGTCACCAAGTCTTCCTTCCGCTACCTCCATACCTTAAAGAATCTGGGCACGGCGCCGGAACCGAACTTGACGGTGCTGTGGTCGACGCGGCTGCCGCAGAACTTCAAGCGGTTCTGCGCCAAAACCTCGATCGAGTCCTCGTCGATCCAGTATGAAAACGACGATCTGATGCGCGTTACCCATGGCGACGATTACACGATCGCCTGCTGCGTCTCCTCAATGCGCATCGGCAAGGAAATGCAGTTCTTCGGCGCCCGCGCGAATCTGGCGAAGTGCCTGTTGTACGCGATCAACGGCGGTGTCGATGAAATTTCCGGCAAGCAGGTCGGTCCGGAATACCGGCCGATTACTTCGGAATATCTGGATTACGACGAAGTCATGCACAAATACAAGCAGATGATGAAGTGGCTGGCGCAGGTCTATGTCAACGCGCTGAACATCATCCATTATATGCACGATAAATATTGTTACGAAAAGCTGCAGATGGCGCTGCATGATAAGGACGTCAAGCGCTGGTTCGCCACCGGCATCGCGGGTCTGTCCGTTGTCGCCGATTCACTCTCCGCGATCAAATATGCCAAGGTCAAGGCGATCCGGGATGAACGCGGCATTGTCGTTGATTATGAAGTTGAGGGCGACTTCCCGAAATACGGCAATGACGACGACCGCGTCGATGCGATTGCCAGCGAGATCGTCCATACCTTCATGACCTACATCAAGGGCAACCACACCTACCGCGGAGGTATTCCGACAACCTCAATCTTAACGATCACCTCCAACGTCGTCTATGGCAAGAACACCGGTTCCACGCCGGACGGCCGCAAGAAGGGCGAACCGTTCGCGCCGGGCGCCAATCCGATGCACAAGCGCGACAGCCACGGCGCCGTCGCTTCACTGGCTTCGGTTTCCAAGCTGCCGTTCGCGGACGCGCAGGACGGTATCTCCAACACCTTTTCCATCATTCCCAACGCGCTCGGTAAGGATATCATCACCAGCGGCGATCTGGAAGTCGAGCTGGAGCTGGACGAAATAGAAAGCAACGAATAAGCAATGAAGCAGGAACAGCTGATCGACGATTTGATCGCGCAGCTGGACCGGTCCTTCGCCGCCGGCGTGGGTCATGTCAACGTCAGCGTCGAAGGATCGGCCGTTCAGCTGGAAAAGATTGATAAAAATGAAGAAAGCCTGGTCAAAGAAGTGGAAACGCTGGGCTGTCTGGATTGTGAAAAACAGAATCTCGCGTGCAAGACCCCGACGTTAATGGAGGGGCTGGACCGGAACGAAGAATAAAGGAGGAAACGAATATGAGTACGATGGATCAACAGATCGACAACCTGGTATCACTTTTGGACGGTTATGCCGA
This sequence comes from Holdemania filiformis DSM 12042, assembly GCF_000157995.1. Lineage (GTDB taxonomy): Bacteria > Bacillota_I > Bacilli_A > Erysipelotrichales > Erysipelotrichaceae > Holdemania > Holdemania filiformis. Next base: position 198,747 of record NZ_GG657562.1, on the reverse strand, counting down.
AAAGGGCGGACATCATCTGAACGTCAACGTTTTCAACCGGGAAACGCTGCTGGACGCTCAGGCGCATCCGGAAAAATATCCGCAGCTGACCGTGCGCGTCAGCGGTTATGCGGTCAACTTCAACAAGCTGACGAAGGCGCAGCAGGATGAAGTCATTTCGCGGACCTTCCACGAACAGATTTAACGGCGTATGAGCGAAGGACGGATTCATTCGCTGGAAAGCTTCGGCACCGTCGACGGGCCGGGCGTCCGGCTGGTTGTGTTTGTCCAGGGCTGTCCGATGCGCTGCCGGTATTGTCATAATCCTGATACCTGGCGGTCTGAGGGCGGTCAGACGATGAGCGCGGCGGAAATTCTTCAGACATACAAACGCAACGAAGCGTTTTACCGCGGCGGCGGAATCACGGTGAGCGGCGGGGAACCGCTGGGCCAGTTAAAATTTGTCACGGAGCTGTTTGCGGCGGCGAAGCAGGCCGGAATTCACACATGTCTGGATACGTCGGGGATTTTATTTGATCCGTCCCATCCGGAAGAGTTCGATTCTCTGCTTGCGGTCACGGATCTGGTGCTGCTGGACATCAAGCAGATCGATCCGGCTCAGCACCGCTGGCTGACCGGA
>NZ_GG657562.1:166387-197883 GCF_000157995.1 Holdemania filiformis DSM 12042 | reverse complement strand
ATTTGAATGCGAAGCAGGTTCCGGTCTGGATCCGGCACGTCTATGTCAACGCGTCCCTGAACCCGCCTGAGCAGTTATTCGCGCTGGGTGAGTTTTTAGGCACGCTGCACAATGTCAAAGCGGTCGACGTTCTGCCTTATCACACGATGGGCAAGGTCAAGTATGAGCAGCTGGGGCTGGACTACCCGTTGGAAGGAATTCCGCAGGCGACGATGGAACAGGCCCGCCAGGCCCGCTCAACCATTCTTCAAGGCATGCGGAAAGCGCGGCGTGAAGAAAAAGCAGAATGAAAAGGAAAGGGGCTGTAACGCAAAGGGCAAAAGCGTTACAGCTTTTTTAATGTAAAAAGTGCACAAAGCATAAAATGATGGGGTAGGAAAGAGAACAAATGGCAAGTGATCAGTAAAATTTCAAATTTTTGGGTTTGTCAAGTAAACTGTATAAGTTTTTTTATTGCGGGTCATGCAGGCCGTCATTTTATATTGATTGGTAAAGAAGCGAAAGAGAATTACTCACTGCCACAGTCAATGCGTTGTTGTCGTGGCAGTGCTTCCCACTAGCTGGTCAGAATTTTGCTTTTAGTGCTGCGGCTCTTTAGTAGTTTTCATACTTCAAAATTCGCGTCCGTGTCTTATCATCCATGGCCAGCTGATTCCGCACCATTGCCCAGTTTGATATGGGTCGCTTTGACCATTTTTTGTATAGTTCGGTTATCCGCAGATAAAGCACCTTTATCACTGCCGCCTCATTCGGAAACGAACCTTTCTTCGTCACTTTGCGAAAACTGGAATTGACAGATTCAATTGCGTTGGTTGTGTACATTACTTTCCTTACTGCACTCCCATAACTGAATAACTGAGCTACGTAATTCCAATTCTGAATCCAGACATTGACTGCTCCTGGATACTAATTCCATGTTTGCTTATTGCAAAAGATGTTGCTGCTCAAGGTGATATTCTTTTGTTGGCAGAATGTCTCGATTTCCGTAACGCCTCAATCTTCATGCTGATTTTTGGTGCTGACCCTGTGATAGCCATAATAAGCTATATAACCCTCTCCCTTCGATATGCCAAAAAGTATGCTTTTCGGCATATCCCTAAACCCCAGCATTTTCCATACCAAAATGTCCACATCCTTTGTTTTGGGTTATTTCAAAAGTCCTCTATGCTTTTTGGGATAGTTTCACTGCTTATTTACGACCTGAGCGGATAGAAGAACGACAAAATTTTTGAAAGCGAAAAACAGGCAAGTAGATATTGTTTATATAGATGAGAGAATAGTTTCGCCCATTGATATTGTTCCGAGAAATGAATATAATAGTTTATAAGGACATCATTGAAGCACAATGATTTTTGGAGCCTTGGAACTGAGAGGTTACGGCCTTATGGAAAAACTGCTTTCAACAAAAGAAATCTCACAGAAATGGGGAATATCATCCCGCCGTATTGCCCTGTTGTGCAGTGAGGGCAGGATTGCTGGCGCACAGCGCGTCGGCGCCAGCTGGGGCATACCAGAAAGCGCTGAAAAGCCGTTGGATGCCAGAGTCAAAAGCGGTAAGTATATTAAGCAAAAATCCAATAGCGAGGTGATACAAAATGGCTGAAAAGCAAAATATAGAGTGGAAAGCAATCTGGAAAGACGAATACTTAGCGTGGATCTGCGGTTTTGCTAATGCACAGGGCGGCAAGCTCTATGTGGGTGTTGATGATGAGGGCAACCCTGTGGGGCTTCCTAACAGTCGAAAGCTGCTGGAAGATCTTCCGAATAAAATTCGTGATGCGATGGGGTTGATTGTGAATATCAATCTTTTACAGAAAGACGGCCAGGAGTATCTTGAGATTGAAGTGCCGCCCTATCCGATTGCCATTTCCTGCAAGGGTATCTACTATTACCGCAGCGGCAGCACCAATCAGAAGCTGACAGGTCCGGAGTTGGAGAGTTTTATTCTGCGCCGAAGAGGAGCTACCTGGGATAATCTCCCTTTGCCACATTTTACAATGGACGATGTGGACGATGAAGTTGTTGAACGATTCAAGAAGTGGGCTGTCAAAAAAGGGCGAATTGACAAGAGTGTTTTGGATGAACCCAAAGATATTCTGATGGAAAAACTGCGCCTGACAAACAATGGTTATCTGACAAACGCAGCCATGCTCTTATTCAGCAAAGATCCCCAACAGTGGCTCCAGGGCGCTTATGCCAAAATCGGATTTTTTGAAACGGACGCCGATCTGCTTTATCAGGATGAAATACACGGCTCTCTGCTGGATCAGATTGACCGAATCATTGAAGTAGCGTATTTGAAGTATATGAAGGCCAAAATAACCTATGAGGGGATGCAGAGAATTGAGCGTTATTTTGTCCCGGACGCCGCCCTGCGCGAAGCACTTTTGAACGCGCTGTGCCACAAAAATTATGCTTCAGGCATCCCGATCCAAATCAGTATTTATGACGATAAATTATACATCGCAAACTGTGGACAACTCCCGGAGAATTGGACCGTTGAAAAGCTGCTGTCAAAACACGCCTCGGCACCGTTCAACCCGAATATCGCTCATGTGTTTTATCTTGCCGGCTTTATAGAAAGCTGGGGCCGTGGCATCGAAAAAATCTGCACTGCTTGTCGTGAGGACGGTGTTCCGCAGCCGGAATATAGTGTTAATCCAGGGGATATCATGGTGAAGTTCACAGCTCCGTCAGACCGGACTATCCGCTCTGAAAACAAGGTGACAGAGAGGGTGACAGAGAGGGTGACAGAGAAAGAGTCTGAGGTCTTATATTTACTCTTTGAAAATCCCAATTACACCACCAAAGAATTAGCTGAAAAATTATCATTGAGCCGGAAAACAATTTCAGAACGTCTTAAATCGCTCAAAGGTAAAAATATTATCCGGCGTGTTGGTTCTGACACAAAAGGTCATTGGGAAATCATAAAGGATGAAAAATAAATGAACGGACAGAATAGAGCCGATATCAAAGTCGGTGCCAAAGTAAAAATTGTGCTGAAGGCCGACCAGCGTACTGGCAAACTGACAGAGGGCGTGGTGGCGAGGCTGCTGACGAATAGCAGTTTTCATCCCCACGGTATCAAGGTGCAGCTTGAGGAAGGGCAAGTTTGACGAGTGCAGGAAGTGTTATAGATATTCTGATTTTTATAATCTATAACCCTGATTATGTTACGACACTAAAAAATGCGATAGAAAAAGGGGCTGTAACGCAAAAGGCAAAAGCGTTACAGCTCCTTTTTTGAATGTATCGGTATGTCCCTGATCGGATTGGTGAAAGTTCATCCGCAGGCAGTTATCGCAAGGAAGCGAACTTCGAACTGTTAACAGTGCTGCTATGAGGAAAGAAAGGGGGAGCGGATTTTTAGAATGGGTGCTGAAATCGTTATAGAAAGAAGGAGGCTGTCTGTTGCAGCCTCCTCGTTATTAATTTGTTATTTCAAAGCTTCGGCGATCGCTTCCGCGGCCAGCTTGCCGGAGGTCAGCGCCCAGCCGTTGTTGGCGCCGGATGGGGAATCGTCGCCCATGACGCCGCCGACGGTTTCCCCCGCTGCGTACAGACCTGGAATAACTGTGTCGGAAGTATTCTTCACTTCCAGGTTCGTCGTCACAACCAGACCGCCCATGGTTGTCGCAAAGCGCGGCTTCTGTTCGACTAAATAATACGGGCCTTCGCCGATCTCTTTTGTCAGATACTCGGCAGCGCGTCCGAATTCTTCATCTTTGCCGTTCTGCACGAAGGTGTTGTACGTCTTGACGGTATTTTCCAGTGTTTCCGCGTCCATGCCGACGATCCCGGCCAGTTCCGCCAAAGAATCCGCATGCGCGAAGACCGGCGTCGTTTTGCCGTTATTGTCCAGCCAGTTGTTGATATCGCCTTCGGAGATTCCGCCGGTAGCCAGCTTGCCCTTGAAGATATCAAAGGTGGAGGCGTCCATCAACAGATATAACAGGCCGTCCGTCTGCTTCAATTCTGTTTCCAAGATTGTCCGGTTCGACGCTTTTTCATTGACGACGCGCTGACCTTCCTTGTTGATCAGAATTGCGCTTTCGCTGAAGGCCGCGATGTTGCCGGCGATCGTGGATTTCGCGATGCCCTCGGAGACTTCGATGCCGTTCGGATAGCGCTTGCCGTATTCCATCAAGCGGGTTGCCGCCTTAACGTTTTCCGCCGTGGCCATCACGATGCCGTCGCCCGTAGAGGATGCCGGTCCGTAATAGAGCGCGCTTTTCATCTCCTCGTTTAACAGATCCTTGTTATTGCCATAACCGCCGGTCGCTAACAACACAGCTTTGGCGTTAATCGTATACTCTGTTTTTTCATCTGCTGCCTGGACTCCGACGACCGCGCCGGTCTCGTCGGTGATCAGCTCGCTGGCGCGCGTATTCAACAAGACTTCCGCGCCGCTGGCTTCCACGTCTTCCCGCAGCACTTTCGCGGCGCCCGCGCCGCCGCCTTCGTACGCTAATTCGCGGTCGTGCGAATATTCCGCCAGCTTGTGCAGTCCGCCGTCCAGATCAAAGTTCAGCTTGGCGCTGTCGTGCAGCCAGTCGGTCGTTGCGCCGACATTCTCCGCGTACAGCTGGATCAGTTCCGGAACGTTCAGGTTCGCGCCGTTGGCCATGAAATCCTCGACCATGCTTTCGACTGAATCATCGCTGACGCCGGCCTGTTTCTGCAGGTCGCTGCCCATCACGACCTGATTGCCGCCGCTGATGGAAATCGCGCCGCCCATAAACGACATCTTTTCCACCAAGACAACGTTTAAGCCTAATTCCTCAGCCCGGATTGTCGCAGCCATGCCCGCGGCTCCGCCTCCGACGACGACCAGATCGGTATCCAAGGTTTTAGCTTCCTTTTCTGCCGCTGTTTTGTTTCCAGCCGTCTTCAACGCTTCCACATCGCCTCCGGCCTGCGCGACGCAGTCTTCCGCCGCGGCTAAAATCGCTTCGCTGGTATGGGTGGCGCCGGATACGACGTCAACCGCTAAGGTCTGTCCGTCGACGATTGCCTGCGGAATCGAGGTCAGCGGCGCGGAAGCGATCGCTTCGGTTTCCTGTTGGCTTTTGACGACGACGCTGGTAATCGCATCGGCGGTGAAGGTGACTTCCAGTTCCACCGGACCGTTATTGCCCTGCGCGGAAGCGGTGTAGGTTCCTGCTTTGTACTGTCCGGCTGCCGGTTCTTCGTTTTTCGGCGTTCCGGAACACGCCGCTAACGAGAAAGCGAGCAGACAGGCGGCCAGCGCTTTGCCGGTCTTGATTGTCCAATTCTTTTTCATTGCTTTTCTTTCCTCCTGATTTGCCTTTTTATTGTAAGCATAACGATTTTGTGAATAAAGAAACAAAACAGAAAATATTCATAGCCTGAAGCTATGAATTTAAGTATAATAAAGAAAAAGAGGAAGTTGTCATGAATCTGAATCAGCTGATTTATTTCGCTTCGCTGGCCCAGCTCCAGCATGTTACCCGGGCTAGTGAAAAATTAAATATCGCCCAGCCCAGTCTGTCCAAAGCGATTGCCAATCTGGAACAGGAATTAGGCGTCGATCTGTTTGAGAAGCAAGGCCGCAATGTCGTGCTGACCCGCCAGGGAAAGCTTTACCTCGACTATGTTGAGAAAGCGCTCGAAAGTCTGGAGGAAGGGCGCTCAGCGTTACAGCGGATGCAGACTGAGCTGGATCAGCGGATCGACATCGGATTTGTGTCTTCCCTGCAGGCCCGGATGATGCCGCAGCTGCTTGCGGATTACCGCAAGACCACCGGTTCGCAGACGCGTTTTGCGTGTTATGAAGGAACGACGGTCACGTTGCTGGAACAGCTGGAGGAAGGCACGCTGGATCTGGCGCTGGGCTCTGAGCCGCAGGATTCCGTGCGGTTTGGATCGGATCCGGTGTTCCGTCAGGAGCTGGTCGTGCTGACGCCGAAAACGCCGCGCTGGCAGGCTGTTTCATCCTTGTCGTTAGAGCAGATAGCGGCGCAGCCGCTGATCCTGCATACCCGCAATACCGGAATGCGGAAGATTGTGCTCGATCTCTTTGACGAAGCCGGATTAAAACCCAATGTGGCTGAAGAAGCGACGGAGGAGAGTATGATCGCCTCGCTGGTCGCCATGGAACTGGGCGTAGCGGTAGTGTCGTTGTCGCCGGCTGTTCAGCTGCCGACTGTGCATATCGTCAAGCTGGATCATCCGAAAAACTACCGGTATATCCATCTGATTTATTTACGGCATCATTATTTAAGTCCGGCGGTCCGGCATTTTCAAAATTATGTTTTGAAATGGGCAAAAACTTCTTCCGCACGCTGAAGCGGTCTTCTTTTCGATCAACGATATTCTCGAGCGGTAAAAGGCGGGAAGCGGAAGCCCGTTTCTAAACGCAAGCAAAGGGAGACTGGTTATTGATTATTTCCAGCAACAGGACCGTAATAAAAGTGTAAGAGTCAGATTGTTCGGATAATGGTAAAATAAAAGTGAACCAGAGAACTGGTTTTATCCGCAAGGAACTGTTTTCAGCGATTTCTTATTGAAGAGAAATGGCTGTCCGTTCTGTGGAAATAGATAAATATCAGCCTTCTGCGCCGGTTTTTCCACCGTCAAAAAAAGGTTCAATAAGAAAGAAGGGATGGCAATGGCGCATGATTGGAAACAGCTGCAATGCTTTCTCTTGGCGGCTTTATTTTTGGTCAGCGGCTGTGCTGCTGCACCCTCCGAAACCCAGGATTCTTCAAAATCCGAATTCGCCGCAGAACATCCGGATCTTTCCGGGGAAGAAAATTTAAGTCTGACGGAACAGCTGCGCGTTTATCCGATCGAGCTGACGCCGGGAAAGCAATGGCTGGTAGACCGAACGGGGAAGACGATCGGTGCGGAAGCTCAGTCCGCCCTGATTTATGACCAGCTGACCCGCAAGCCGCAGTACAAAGTAAAAACACGCCGTTTTCTGAGCGGGAAAACGGATGAATACGGACAACCTGTTTATACCAACCAGTCGGCGCTGTTCTCGCTGAACGATCAGTGTCTGGCGGAGTGGGACGATGTGATCTATGAGGGCGGCATGGGGGATCTGGTGATCCGCCGGGATTACGCTGACGAATTTGATTCCATGATGGATCTGCCGGAAGACTACCAGACCGCACTGATTGACGGACGGACGCAGACCGTGATCCAGGCCGGCGTTTTTCAGCTGAAAGCGGTGGATGAGGAATCCCTGATCGCGTTGGATAAAGACCGCCGCTTGTTAGGCGTTGTGGACGCAAACGGACAGGTGATTTCCGGTTTCCCGGCCGCGCAGACTTATTATGATCCGGAAGCCGCGCAGGGCCGGATTGTCGCCAGCTCCGTCAGCTTTCTGGACAATGAAGCGCGCCGGACGGATACTCTGCTGGATATTCATCTGAATCCGCTGTACAGCGCGCCGCGCATCAATACCGTATATAAAGGGCTGCATGGCTCCTATTTTATCATCTATCAGAAAAATCGGACCGCGATCGTCAGCGTGGAAACGCTGGAGCCGGTTTACGAGATCGACCCCGAACTGGAATTTACTTATTTTGACGGCGAACGGCTGCTTGTTTATCTTGAGGATGAAAAGACCGGGGAGGAAACGATGTGTCTGCGGGATCGGAACAACAGGACATTATTTGAGGCTGAGGTTCTGATCAGCGCTCAGCCGCAGTCCTCCAAAGATCGCGCCGGGCAGTTTCTGGCGGCGGAGAATGAAACAGCCATGTTGATCAGCCGTGAGGGCCAGGTTTTAAAGCGTCAAACGATTCCAGGGCTCACCAGCTTGTATTGCGACCGGGAGGGTTTGTATTTTTATGAAGCTTATAATGAAAAGGGGCAGATCCGCACCGGCCTGCTGGACGAAGAGCTGCGGATCGTGATTCCGGCGGAAGCGTATGAAACGCTGTCTGTCGCTACGCTGCAGGATTATCTGATTGAACCGATGGACTACCTGCTTGCGGTGCGTCGGGATCATGCCGCGGAGCTGACCGATATCCTGGATTTGAAGGGCAATGTGATCTTTTCCGGCGCAACCCGGATTTACAGCCGCGGGCAGGACCGCTTTGCGCTGCTTCAGGGGGAATTTGCCGGGTTGATCAACGGGCAGGGCGAATGGATTGTGAAACGTTCGATTTATAGCCTCGGCTGGGATGATTAAGGAGGGATGCCGAATGCGGCGAATAAGCCGGATTTTATTGATTGCCGGGCTGCTTTTGAGCGGCTGTCAGACAAAGCCGAAACCGGAAAACCTCTATCGGGTGGAAGATTTCCCGCAGGCTGACGCTTCCTGGCCGCTGCAGCTTTTGCTTAACGATTTACACCGGGAACTGAGCCCGGACCCCAATTGGCTGCCAGAAGAAGCCAGCGGCAGTACGCAGGCGGCCTGGCGCAGCCTGATTCAGGTTATCAATCCCCAGCCGCGGATGATTCTGGCCTATGAACCGTCGGCCGCGATGCGCCGGGAATTACAGGATTACGATACGCTGTGGCAGGCGCAGACGATTGGCTATGACGCACTGGTGATGATCACCGGCAGCGAAAATCTCGTGGATTCGCTGAGTCTGGACCAGGTTCGCGATATCTATGCGGGGAAAATTACGAACTGGAAGCAGGTCGGCGGGCAGGACCAGCCGATTGAGATTTACGTTCAGGATGAGAACAGCGGCTTACAGACGGCGTTTGAACGTCATGTCATGCAGGGCGTTCCGGTTGTCAATCCAACGCTGGAATGGGTTTATGAACGCGCGGGCGTCGTTCGCCAAGCTCCGGCTGCGTTCAGTCCCAAGGAAGGGGCGCTGGGATTTTCCAGCCTGATCATGATTACGCAGGTTCATCCGCAGCCGGAAATCAAAATGCTCCGGATCGAAGGCATCGCCCCGAATGAGAAAACAATTGGAAACGGGAAATATCCTTTGAAATTACCCGTGCTGCTGGCAAGCAACACCGCCTCGGACGCAACGATTGCCGGAATTACCGACTGGCTGCTGAGCGCGGTGGGGCAACAATGGTTAAGTGATCAGGGGCTGATTCCCATTCCATAGAAAAAATGAGTTATAAGCTGCTGAAAAAGCGCTGGTCTTCACAGCGGTTTTCCTGCTTTTAACCCGTTGTCCGCTTTCGGATAGAAATGAGAGTTCCAGATGGAAGCCGGCAGGATAAGGCTTGATTTCGTGCTTTATTCTGCCTGTTCTTTTCATCTCTGCCTAAATTCAAGTAAGCGCCTTGACCCCGGCCTGTATTTATTGAAATCTTTATTCATCTAACCTTTACAAACGCAGGAAATTCTTACCGGAAACGGGTGACTTTTCCAGAATGATATGCTACACTGAATTCTGTTTTCGGGATAAGGAGAAGGTTATGGAGAAAGAAGCAACATTATTATCGGGGGATATTAAAAAGACGTATGTTTCCTATCTGATTCCGACGATCGTGGGGATGCTGACCAATTCAGTGTACTGCATCGTCGACGTCATGTTCGTCGGTTTGTGCATCGGCGCGCAGGGCTTGGCGGCGTTTAACATCGCGATGCCGGTCTATACGATTTATTCTTCATTAGGTCTGATGCTGGGCGTCGGCGGCGCGGTGACGATTTCCGTGCTGATCGGCAAAGGCAAAAAGGAACAGGTTGACAAGGTGTTTACGCTGACCGTTTTGTGCAGCGCGCTGATCGGCATTGTGATGAGCGCCTACGGTTTGCTTTTCCCGGATGCCTTCGCGCGGATGCTCGGCGCTAGTCCGCAGCTGATGCAGGGGGTGAAGGATTATTTACAACCGCTGCATTGCGTCGCGCTGATCTATATTCTCAACTGTACAATGCAGGTGATCATCCGCGCGGATTACAATCCGAAGCTGGTCATGGTAGCGGCGGTGTGCGGCAACGCAACCAATATACTCTTTGACTGGCTGTTTGTCTCCGTCTTCCAATGGGGACTGTTCGGCGCGGCGGCCGCCACGGCGCTGGGGCCTTGCGTCGCCATGAGCATCTGGATTTTCCATTACCTGTTAAAGAAAAATACATTCAAGTTTACAAAGCATTTCTGGGATTTCTCATTACTGCAGCGGATCTTTAAAAACGGCGTCGGCACGTTCATTCTGGAATTGAGCTTAGGCTGCGTCGTAATTTTCTTCAATATCGTACTGCTGGACGTCAGCGGCCAGGACGCTGTCGCGGTATTTGCGATCATCTCGAATATCGCCTATGTCGGAAAAGGCATTTTTAACGGGATTTCCCAGGCGGCTCAGCCGATGCTTTCGGTTAACTATGGCGCGCGGAAGATCAAGCGCGTACAGGCCACACTGAGAACGGCGTTAGTCTGTGCGTTGATTTTCTCGCTGGGCTGTTATCTGTTGATTTTGATTTTTCCACAGCCAATCATCGGTTTCTTCATCAGTTCCTCGGATGCCGGTTTGATCGGCCACGGTGTCTGGGCGGCGCGGATTTACTTTATTTCGTTTGTATTTACGGCGGTGAATACCGTTCTGATGTATTATTTCCAGTCGGTGGAAAGCATTAAAGTGACGACGATGATCGCGCTGATGCGGGGCTTGATCTTTATCCTGCTGGGACTGGCGGTATTCCCTAAATTCTTGGGCGAGCTGGGCGTGTGGCTGACGATTACCTTTGCGGAGGTGGCAACGTTGCTGATCACGCTGCCGATCAAGCGGAAGCTGGACAAGTTGTTAGCGAGCGAAGCGGTTGAATAGCGGCCGCTGGCGAATAAAATGAAAAAGACTGGCTTTCCGAACAGGGAGAACCGGTCTTTTTTTTGCGAATTTGATCTTAAAGCAGCCGGAGGATCAGGGCCGCGAGCAGCACCAGGGCCGAGAAGATCCAGGGCAGACATAAGATAACCGCAACGATTAGATGAAATTTCTTATGCATCACCATCGCTGCGACGTATTCCCGGATAAACGCGTTATAGGAGAAATAAGCGACGGTGCGCGAACCGATTCCGCTGCAGCGGCGGATTCCGGCCTTGCGGGATAACAATCCCGCGCGGAAGACGTGATAATCGCTCGTGCAAAACAGACACTTATAGTTCTTTTTCATCGAATCCATGATTTTTTTGGAGAAAACCATATTTTCATAGGTGTTGACCGATTGATTTTCCACCCGGATCCGTACCTCCGGGACGCCCTGTTCCAACAAATAGTCCTTCATCACTTCCGCTTCCGCCCGCGGCTCGTCCGGTCCCTGACCGCCGGAGGGAATCAGGATCAGTTCTTTCTTTCTTCCTGGAAAAAACCGGGTTTTTTTAGCTTCCTGCCGCCGATAGAACGCTAACGCCCGGTCGCAGCGTTGCTTTAACAAAGGCGTCAGACCCTGTTCGGTGACTTTGCAGCCGAGGATGATCAGAAAATCCTGATTGAGCCGCGGCCGGTTCAGCTTAAACAGCCAGCTGGAAACCAGATAACAAACAAAGGTGAAGATCAGATATAAATACAGGACCGCGCCGGCTAAAAACGCCAGGTTGAGAATCCAGGGCAGCGATTGGGAGTGCGAGAGCCCCATGGGGATAACGAACCAGCCCAGCAGAAATGCCAGACCGAAGATCAGCGACAGGCTGTGCTGAACGCTGACACCTTCCTTTGCCCATAGCTGCGGCGAACGCATCAACAAAACCGCGCCCAGAATCAGCGAACCGATCGGGAAGAGGAACAAAGCGAACAGGAAGATCCCGATTCCCGCTAACAGCCAGAAAGAATTCTGCGTATTCAGCGCCAGGATCGTTAAATCGCCCAGAATTAAAAACAGGCCGAACGTCAGCAGCACGCCGTTGAAAATCCGGCGTTTATCGCTGAGATAAAAAATAAAAAAGATTCCGAAATAGACGATCGTCGCTTTTCCCGCGAAATCCAGAAGTTGATCCATTGTTCGCTCCCTCGCTTCATTCTGATTCCATTATACCCTTTCCACACTGTTCCGACACGTCCTGTCGTGATAAAATGAAAGAAAAACAGGAGGCATTTATGATTGTTTTACGACAGGCAGACGTTTACGCCCCGCAGTTTGCGGGACGCCAGGATATTTTAATCGCCGGCGGCGAGATTGTAAGGATGGCGCAGCATCTCGACTGCGGGGAGGCGGAGGAGATCGATGCGCGCGGAAAGATCGCGGTTCCCGGTCTGATCGACCAGCACATTCACATCACCGGCGGGGGCGGCGAAGGCAGCTTCCATACGAAAACGCCGGAGGTTCAGCTTTCTTCCTTGATCGAAGGCGGAATTACGACGGCCGTCGGTTTGTTGGGAACAGACGGGTTTTCACGATCGGTGGAAAATCTGGTTTCCAAAGCCAAGGCGCTGAAAGAGGAAGGACTGAGTGTCTATTGCCTGACCGGTTCGTACAGCTATCCCAGTGTGACGCTGACGGGCGATGTGAAAAAAGACATTCTGTTTATCGACGAGATTCTCGGCGTGAAGCTGGCGCTGGCCGATCACCGCAGCTCCAATGTGACGCTGGAAGAGCTGATCCGGCTGGCTTCGGATGTCCGCGTCGCGGGGATGCTTTCCGGCAAGGCGGGGATTGTGACGCTGCACATGGGGGACGATCCGCAGGGCTTGAACAAGGTGTTCGACGCGATAAAGCAGACGGCGATCCCGGCGAAGGTTTTCCATCCGACGCATGTGACGCGCAATCCAGTCCTGTTTGAACAGGCGCTGGACTTTCTGGAGCTGGGCGGGTGGATCGATCTGACTGCCGGCTCCCGTAAGGAAAAGAGCTGCGGCGAGGAGATCGCGCTAGCGAAACAACGGGGGCTGGATACCCGCCGGATTACGATCAGCTCGGATGGCCAGGGCAGCTGGTCTAATTATGATGCGCGCGGCAACCTGACCCAGATCGGCGTGTCCAGCGTCAAGACGCTGCATGAACAGTTTGTGCGGATGGTGAAGGAAAATGATTTCGATCTGGCCGAGGCGCTGAGTTACGTCACAAGCAATCCTGCCGACGCCCTGCAGTTAAAACGCAAGGGCCGGCTGCGGGAAGGCATGGATGCGGATATCGTGCTGCTGGACAACGATCTGGCGATCGATACCGTGATCGCCCGCGGACAGCTGATGATGAAAGACAAGCAGCTGCGGGTGCGGGGAACCTACGAATAGCGTTGCGCAAAACAGAAGCCCGCGGCAAAAACAGATGGAAATCCATGACTCATGGACAAAGTCAAGCAGGCGTGGATTGTGCTGAACCCGCCGTCCTTCGTACAATAAAGGCGAGGAAAAGGAGGGATTAAGAATGGATGCGGAAGCCATGGGAAAACGAATCGCTCAGCTGCGCAAAGCGCGGAATTTAACGCAGCAGCAGCTGGCCGATCAGCTCAATGTCACCAACCGCGCCATTTCCCGATGGGAACGGGGCGAGGGTTATCCGGAAATTACGCTGCTGCCCAAGCTGGCGGACAGTCTGGGCGTCACGACGGATGAAATTTTAGGTCATAGAACAAGGAAACAGCCGGGGATGCGGTTTGCTCAGCAGCCGCAGGTCATCATCGGAATCGGACTGGTATTGATTTTCGCTGTGGAAATCGCGCGGCGGCTGCAGCCTCAGCAGAGTCAGCTTCTGGCTCTGACGGGGTTGACGCTGCTTGTGATTCTGGGGCTGATCATCGTGATGCTGCGGCTGCCGATGAACAAACTCAGCGGTATGATTTACAGCGGCTCTGGATTCTTTTTCGTGACGCAGCTTGCGGCCCAGCGAATTTATCCGTCGCTGCTGCGGTATGTAGGACCAGTGCCGTTTACTGGAGCAGTGAACTCCTGTTATTTTGCCTTGCAGAACGCGATGCAGTATCCGGTTGTTTTGCAGGTTCAATCGCTGCTGACGCAGGCGATGTGGCTGCCGGGGATGTTGGTATCGTTGTCGGCGTTCTTGTTTTTGAATTGGAAGTTAAAATGGTACGCCAATACTTCCGGCTGGATCAAACTGGTCAAGTCGCTGATCTGGATGGCGCTGAGCAGTCTGATCCTGTCCTTGAGCGTATTCAAGCAGACTCTGCGGTGGGATTGGGCAGAACTGCCGCCGCAAAGCTATACACGCCTGTCGCAGCTCTATCCAGTCGTGATTTCAGTGTTGATCGTGATGGCGCTGGCAGGTCTGGTGTTGATCTGGCGGCCAGGCCGGCAGGATCGTGCCGCCGGAGTTGTAAGCCTTTTATTGCTGGGCTTTTACGGCAGCATGCTGCCAGTTCAGAAGCTGGACTATTATTTCTTTAAGGCGGAGAAGTGGATTCCGGATATTTCTAAAATCACTGAGGGCTGGGATCGGATTCATTTGTTTGTGCAGTGGAACCGTCCGTTCTGGCTAGCGGGAATGGGGTGTCTGGGTTTGTGTCTGTTTTTGATTTATCGTCAGGAAAAAACACAGAATGCAGGAAAATGGGATAAAAGGCTTTCAAATCTGCGGCTCTTGCGCGGGGTTGGAAAGCGGAAGAGTTGCTGAACGGCGCGTTTCAAAGCTGAAACTTCCAGATTTCAATGATAAAAGAAGAAAATAAAGAAAGGAACGCAGAATGGGCGAAGGGAAAGAACCGATTTTCCGCTACGGGGAAACGGAAATTCAATATTTAAAGCAGCGGGATCCGAAACTGGGCGCGATTATCGATCAGATCGGCCCGATCGAGCGAACCGTCGATGACGATTTGTTTTCGGCGATCGTGCATCATATCGTCGGGCAGCAGATTTCCACCAAGGCTCAGCAGACGATCTGGCGGCGGATGCGGGAGGATCTGGGCGAAATCAACGCGGAAACGATTCTGGCAGCCGGTACCGAGCGGCTGCAGGGGTTTGGCATGACGTTTAAAAAGGTGGAGTATATCGAGGACTGCGCGCGGAAAGCAGCGTCCGGCGAGTTGGATCTGGAGCAGCTGCCGCAGTGTTCCGACAAGGAGATCATCGATCAGCTTGTTTCGTTAAAGGGGATCGGCGTGTGGACCGCGGAAATGATTTTGTTGTTCTGCCTGCAGCGGCCGGATGTGTTCAGCTATGGCGATCTGGCAATCCTGCGCGGCTTGCGGATGGTGTATCATCACCGAAAAATCGATCGGAAATTGTTTGAAAAATACCGCCGCCGGTTCAGTCCCTACGGCAGTGTGGCCAGTCTGTATTTGTGGGCGGTCGCCGGCGGGGCAGTGGAAGGCATGAAGGACTACGCGCCAAAACAGGCGAATCCCCAACGAACAAAGTCCAAAACGCCGCGAACGCAGGCACGGAAATGATCCGGCTCTCCGCAGGCATTAACAAGCGTAAGAAGAACGTTGGAAAGGACGACTTATATATGATTTATACCACGCATTACGCTTCTCCGCTCGGCGACCTGCTTCTGGCAGAGAATGAGAATCAGCTGATCGGGCTGTGGCTGGAAGGCCAGAAGTATTATTGCGGCTCGCTGCGGGAAGCGGCGCAGGAACGATCAGATCGTGCCGTCTTCGCTCAGACCGCGGATTGGCTCGACCGCTATTTCGCGGGGGAACAGCCTGCGGTCTGTGAATTAAGTCTGGCGCCCCGGGGAAGTGCATTCCGGCAGGCAGTGTGGAAAATCCTGTGTAAAATTCCTTATGGCGAGGTTACAACCTATGGGGAAATCGCCCGTCAGCTGGCCCGGCAGTCCGGGTTGACGGCGATGTCGGCGCAGGCGGTCGGCGGTGCAGTCGGACACAATCCGATCTCGATCATCATTCCCTGTCACCGGGTCGTCGGCACAAACGGAAGTCTGACGGGATACGCCGGCGGGTCGGAAAAGAAAATCCAGCTGCTGCAGCGGGAGGGCGTTGACGTCAGCCGTTTCTCAATCCCGAAGAAAGGAACCGCACTGTAAATTGTTTGCGGTTCAGCGATGAAACAGGACAGCTGACTCGTCAGCGTCAGTAAGGCTTCAGTCTTGTGACTGAGGAACAGAGGGACATAACAGAAGATTAACGAAGCAGGACGTTTGGGAAACGCTCTGCTTTTTTGTTGTTTCTTCCGCGCCAGACAGATTTGAATTCCATCCGGGCGGGTTTAAAAAGGAAATCAACGGGGATAACGAAAGAGAAATCATTCGGCGTTGACCGGGGAAAGTGGATTTTCAACTTGTTAAACTCTGAAAATAAAATTGTATTTAAATTTGTTGACAAACAGATCTGAATGGAAGATAATGTTAATAGAAAATGATAATCATTATCGACTAAGGAGGGCAACGATGGATACGAAAGCATTTTTCAAACTTAGTTATGGTTTGTATATCATCAGCACAGAGAACGAAGGCAAACAGGCTGGCTGTATCGCCAATACATTCAATCAGGTGACCAGCTCGCCGGCGCAGGTCAGCGTGACGTTGAACAAAAATAACGCGACGGAACAAATGATTGAAAAGAGCGGAAAATTCGCCGTGGCGGTTTTAGAACAGAGCGCCACGATGGAACTGATCGGCCGGTTCGGCTTTCACTGCAGCCGCGATCTGGATAAATTCAGCGGACTGGACTGCGGTATCGACGAACAGGGTCTGCCATTTGTGAAAGAACATGCGGCTTCCCGTTTTTCCTGCAAGGTCGTCAAAACAGTGGATTTGGGAACGCACGTGATGTTTATCGCCGAAGTCGCCGGCTGCGAAGTACTGGATAACGAGCCGGTGATGACCTACGAATACTATCATCAGGTCAAGAACGGCAAGACGCCGAAGAACGCGCCGAGCTATCAGGAGGAACCGAAGAAGGCCGGCGGCTGGCGCTGCTTGTTGTGCGGTTATGTCTATGAAGGTGAAATTCTGCCGCCGGACTTTATTTGTCCGATTTGCAGCGCACCGGCTTCCGCTTTTGAAAAAATTGAGAATTAAGCTGGCGGACTGACCGTTCGCCGTCAAAATAACTTATAGAAGGAGAAGAACTTATGAAAATGAAATCAAAAACCGTCATCATCACCGGCGGCGGCAAAGGCATCGGCTTTGGCGTAGCGACCGCCTTTGCGAAGGAAGGCGCCGACATCGTGATCACCGGACGTCAGGAATCCGCGCTGGCGGCCGCGAAAGAGAAATTAGAATCGGCTTACGGCATCCGCGTCGGGTATGTCGCCGGCGATCTCGGCCAGGAAGAAACCGCGCCGAAAGTCGTCGCTAAGGCGATTGAAATGACAGGCCGGCTGGACGTGTTGATCAACAATGCGCAAGCCTCCAAATCCGGCGTGATGCTTGCGGATCACACCAAGGCGGACTTTGATCTGGCGATCAATTCCGGCCTGTACGCGACGTTCTTCATGATGCGCGCCGCGTTCCCTTATCTGAAAGAAACGCAGGGCAGCGTCATTAATTTCGCTTCCGGCGCAGGGTTAGCCGGCCGGCTGGGTCAGTCTTCTTATGCCGCGGCAAAAGAAGGCATCCGCGGTTTATCCCGGGTGGCGGCGACAGAATGGGGCGAATACGGGATTAACGTCAACGTTGTCTGTCCGTTAGTGGAAACTGAGCAGCTGAAAAAATGGAAGGAAGAATATCCGGACGTTTACGCCAAGACGATCAAAGGCGTGCCGCTGGGGCGGTTTGGCGACGCGGAGAAGGATATCGGAAGAACCTGTCTTTTCCTGGCGAGCGAGGACGCGTCCTATATCAGCGGGGAAACCATTACACTGCAGGGCGGTTCCGGACTGCGGCCGTAAATAAAAGATCATCACGTTGTGCTTCTGCGCAGCGTGATTTTTTATTTGATAAGTTGCCCAATACTGCGGTGATGGAACGCGTTTTCCGTTTTCCGCTTTCCCAATAATCGTAAAAAAATGAATAAAATGGTTATTCACGAAATGAAATATAATTGAAAGTTGCTTTTACTATTTCAAATTGATCGGGAATAGCATAAAATAAGACTTAACTAGGATCTTGCGGGAAAATTGTTTTTTTTCAGGGCAGAGGATGCAAAAAAGGAGAAAATTATGCGAAATTGGTGGAAACTATTCATTTTGGGAATCCTCACCTTATTGGTAAGTAATTTAATGACGCCGCTGACGCTGTTCGCAGAAAACGCAGCGGATCAGAATGACGGGGAGCCGGAAGGCGAGGTAATAAAAGTATCCTTTCCGATCAGTCCGGGTTTGAACGAAGTTTATGAGGATGGTACCTATGGTGGTCTGGTTTACGACTGGCTGCATGAAATAGCCAAGTACACAGGCTGGAAGTACGAGTTTGTCACAGGGGATCCGGACACGCTGCTGACAGATTTCATGGCGGGAGAGAACGATATCATGGGCGGCATGTATTATTATGACGGCTATGAAGCGATGTTTAACTATCCGGAATACGTAATGGGTTCCAACTATAACTTACTGATTTATCCACAAAGCGACACATCAATCAAAAGCTTTGATTACACAACGCTCAACGGCAAGCGGATCGGTGTTTTGCGCAAAGCGACAAGCAAAATCGAACGGCTGCAGAAATTTTTGAATTTTAATAATCTGGAATGCGAGCTGGTTTATTACGATGACGCGGCTTCCTATACGCAATGTCTGGACAACGGCGAAGTGGACCTGCTTCTGGGCAGCGATGTGTACCTGAAAGAAAACTATAACGTAGCGGCCCGGTTTGAAGCGGATTCCTATTATATGGTAACCACGCTGAACCGGCCTGATCTGTGCGAACAGCTCAATGAAGCTATGAACGCGATTTATTCCGCGGATCCGAATTTCGCCGATAAGCTGTACGAAAAATATTTTACGGCGGATTACGCCAACGCGATCGATTTCACGGAAGAAGAAATGGCTTATCTGCGTTCGTCGCCGACTTTGCGCGTCGCAGTGCTGAAGAATAATTATCCCCTGTTCTATGAAGAAAACGGAGAAATCCACGGGATTATCCCGGCTTGTCTGGAGTTGATTGAACAACGCACGACGCTTCATTTTGAATATGTTTACGCCGCGACCTACAAAGAGATGGGAGAATTGGTAAAAACCGGTCAGGCGGATCTGATCGGGGCTTATCTGGATAACGATACGGTCGCCGATCAAACCGGCTGGACACGGACGCCGGCCTATGCCCAACTGGACATGGTCGCGCTGATGAACAAGCAGACCGGGACGTCGCAGCCGATGCGCATGGCCGTGCCTTCAGGATTGTCGGGGACGCCGCTGCAGAACGGCGATACGATTCTGACTTATGATTCCTATGAAAAATGTTTAGATGCGGTGAATAACGGAAAGGCCGATTATGTGCGGCTGCCGGCTTCTTTTGTTGAGGATCTTTATTCGCGCAAATACTACGCCAACCTGAATCTGATCACGATGAATAACGTCCAGGAGGAGATTGCTTTTGCCCTTCCTTCTCCGGCTAACGTACTGCTTTATTCGATTTTCAGCAAGTCGATTCATAATTTTTCAACCTCAGAAAGTGAAAATCTGATCTCAGAGAACCTGCTGAAGGTGCGCCAGAGCACGGCGACGCTGGAGTCTCTGGTTTATTCCAACCCGATGATGGTCGTCTTGTTCTGTGCCGGTTTGATCGCTTTGGCAGCGTTGGGCATATTAATTTACTATCGGTTTCAGCTGAAAACCCGGATGATGCGGCTGCAGCTGGAGAAGGCCGTGGAAACCAGCCAGGCGAAATCTGATTTTCTCTCGCGGATGTCGCATGAAATCCGCACGCCGATGAACGCGATCATCGGGCTGACGCATTTGGCGCTGATGTCGGAGGAAGCCACGCCGGCTTTAAAAGAAAATCTGACAAAAATTGAAACATCCTCGCAATTTCTTTTAACGCTGTTAAACGATACGCTTGATATGTCGAAAATCGAAAATGAAAAAATGCAGATCCTGGCGCAGCCCTTTGCCTTGGGGCCGCTGCTGGATCACATGCTGGATATCTTTGAAATGCAGGCAGAGACTAACGGCAACTCGCTGCTCTTTGACACGCAGTTTGAGCATGCCTGTTTCTGCGGCGACGCGATGCGGATTTCCCAGGTACTGACCAATCTGTTATCCAATGCGTGCAAATTTACGAGTCATGGAAAAGTGACGCTGAAAGTGCGCGAATCCGCAGGGCAGGAAGGCCGGTCGATTTTGTATTTCAGCGTGCAGGATACAGGAATCGGAATCAATGAATCCGATTTAAAGAAAATTTTCCTCTCTTTTGAACAAGGGGGAAACCGTGATCAGAAAACCCCGGGGACAGGGCTGGGGCTGGCGATCAGCCGCAGTCTGGTGCAGCTGATGGGCGGTGAACTGGAAGTCCGCAGCGAAGTGGGCAAAGGCTCGGAATTCTTCTTTTCAATCGAGCTGCCGATTAGCGAGGAAGCCGCGCTGCAGGAGCCTGAGTACGCAGTTCCTCAAAAGGGACAGCTGGAAGGCTTGCGGATTCTATTAGCGGAAGATAACGATATCAACGCTGAGATCGCGATTCAGCTTCTGGAACGGAAAAAGATACAGGTCGACCGGGCTGAAAACGGCCAGATCGCGCTGAATTTGTTCGCGGAGCATGAGGAAGGGTATTATGACATAATTCTCATGGATATCAATATGCCGGTGATGGATGGTTTAACGGCAGCGCAGCGGCTGCGGAAGCTGCCGCGCAGCGACGCTCAGACGGTGTTGATCATCGCGATGACGGCGAACACCTTCCAGGAGGATCGTGAGCGGGCGAAGGCCGCCGGCATGAACGATTTTCTGCCTAAACCTTTTGAAGTCGATCAGCTGTACGCTGTGCTGGGGCAGAACGATCTAAACTGTAAGCATGCGCCCTCTGCCGCAGAAAAGAAATAAATGTGAAGCATCAAGGAAGAAGGACTGAAATCCGGACTGTAAAAGCTCCGGATTTTTCTTGTTTATGTCCTAGTTTTTTGGGTGAATCCTCAGGCCTGAGAAAGAACGACTGAAAGTCAATCCTCAAGTTCATTTAGAAACTGAGCTGAAAACGCGGTGCGGGACAGGCTGATTTAAAAAGCAGAGTGAACGAGAAGCAACGATGGAATTTTCCAAGAAACTGCGGCAGTTATGACGAGAATACCAACAGGTATTTCCTGTCGGACGTGTTCAATAGGACAGCCGGAATTTGATAGGAAGCGGGTGAAATCCGCGGCTTGCCATCAGAAGCCGGCGCCCGCCGCTAACGATGTTTCAGCCGGATACGAAAATAAAAACCACCGGCAGGGTTTCAAGTGAACCTGACCGGCGGGTTTTCTCATTCATTCTTTTTTGGAGCGCGGCTGAGTGCAGGATTGGCGCAGGATCAGGGAGCAGGGAAGCATGATTTGCATGGGATAAACTTTCTCCTTCGTCGCAAACTGCGTGATAAACTGCGCGGCCAGTTCTCCCATCTGCCGGGCCGGCGCATAAATTGTGGTCAGCGGGGGATTGGTATAAGCGGTGTTCTGGTTGTTATTGAAACCGAGTATGGACACATCCTCCGGAACGCGGTAGTTGTTTTCATGCAGCGCCCGCAGCGCGCCCATTGCGACGGCGTCGCTGGCGCAGAACAGCGCGGTCGGCACCTGATGCGCTCCGATCAGATCCAGCATCATCGCGTACCCGGATTCGACGGAAAACTGATCGCGCCGGACATACCGGCTGTTGTCCCAGCCTTTCTGCCGGCAGAATTCCTGATAATAGTGATAGCGCTGCTCAAAGTAAATTTCACCGTCGCTCGTATGCTCGATGCCGCCCAGAAAGCCGATGCGTGTGTGGCCCAAACTGGCAAGGTATTCCAAGCCTTCCAAAACCGCAGTGCGAAAATCCATGACAATGGTATTGACGAAGATTTTCGGCATGAACAGATCGACGAAGATGACCTTATCGGTGAGCTTGCGGAATTCGCTGATTTCCTGGGGCGAAAATTTACCGATGCAAATCAGGCCGTCCAGCATCGAAAGCTTGCTTAAAAAATCCGGATCACCGCGGAAGGAACGAATCATTTCAATGTTATTCTGGTTCAGATAGCTCTCCGCGCCGATGCGGATGGACAAATAGAAGGGATCGTTCAGTTCTTTTTCGATCGAATACCATTGCACAATGCCGATCCGGATCGGATTATAATTATTTTTCGTTTTGATTTTCCGTTTGATATAATTCTGTTTCTTGGCTTCATCAAATACCCGCTGGCGCGTTTGCTCCGCCACCTTCAACGTTGGATCATAGTTGAGTATCCGCGATACCGTGGCGACGGATACGCCCGCTTGCTGCGCGATTTCTTTGATCGTAGACATAGTTATCAACTCTCTCTCAAACTTACTCTAACGAATTTAAGTGAACAAGTCAAAATAATTTACTAAATCAGTTAACCTGAACTGATAGTTTTACTAAAACTGATAACGCTTACATTTTAGTTACAACTGGTTAAAATTGGTAAAAACTCATTCAATAAGCCATTTTTGAGCTATAATTTTAACGATTTCACAATCAGAAGTTTACTAAAACTAGTTAAAACAACCGGAAAGTTTATCTTGGTTTGTTGACACAGGCCCTTATAACGGCATAGAATGTAAGCGTATACAGAAGCTATACGGAGGGAAAAAGATGAAAAAACTATTTGCTTTTCTTGCATCAGCATTGATGGTATTATCCCTTGCTGCATGCTCCAACAACGGCGGCGGTAATAATGACAAGCCGACGGATGACGGCGGGGCCGGGACCGACAAGAAGGTTTATAATGTCGGCGTTTCCATCTACAAATTCGACGATAACTTCATGACGTTGTATCGTAAGGAAATCGAAAGCTATTTCAAGACGCTGAACACGGACGAAGTCGAATACAAAGTCACGATTCAGGATGGCAAGGGCGACATGGCCGAACAGACCAACCAGATCGACAACTTCATCGCGCAGGACTATGACGCGCTGATCATCAACCTGGTTCAGGCGACATCCGCAGCGACCGTTATCGACAAGTGCGAAGCGGCGAATAAGCCTTGCATCTTCATCAACCGTGAACCAAGCGAAGAAGATATGAAGAAGGATCCGGGTATGATCACCTATGTCGGCGCTGACGCTCGTCAGTCCGGTAAATTCCAGGGTGAACTGATCGCTGATCTGCCGAACAAGGGCGATCTGAACGGCGACGGCGTCTTACAGTATGTCATGGTTGTCGGCGATCCGGAAAATGTTGACGCGAAATACCGCACGGAATTCTCCATTTCCCAGTATCAGGAAGTTTCCGGCTTGAAAGTTGAAAAATTAGACGAACAGCGCGGCGATTGGGATCAGGCAAAGGGCCAGGAAATCGTAGCGAACGCTTTAACACAGTATGGCGATAAGATCGAAGCTGTCTTCTGCAACAACGACGCAATGGCGTTAGGCGCAGCGCAGGCGATCACAGCGGCAGGCCGTAAGGTCGGTGAAGACATCTATCTGGTCGGCGTTGACGCGCTGGCAGAAGCGATGGATTTAGTTTCCACTGGCGGCATGACCGGCACTGTTCTGAACGACCACATCAATCAGTCGCACAAAGCGGTTGACTGCACAGTCCAGGCGATCAATGGCG
The DNA here is from genome assembly GCF_000157995.1 of Holdemania filiformis DSM 12042. GTDB lineage: Bacteria > Bacillota_I > Bacilli_A > Erysipelotrichales > Erysipelotrichaceae > Holdemania > Holdemania filiformis. The sequence goes on along the minus strand of NZ_GG657562.1, from coordinate 174,455 downwards.
AAAAGCTGGACGCTTACTACTGGATCGACTACATTAAGGTCACGCCGGAAAACGTAGCACAGTACAAATAAGCAGAAAGAATCCGAAAATTAAGTGTGCCTTCGCGCACACTTAATTTTTCTGGATTATTAAGAGGAAGGGGATTTACGAATGAGCGACTATATTTTACAGATGAAAAATATAAGTAAAAGCTTCCCTGGCGTCAAAGCGCTCGATCACGTCTGTCTGAATGTCCGCCCAGGAACCGTGCATGCCTTGATGGGCGAAAACGGCGCGGGCAAATCCACACTGATGAAATGTCTGTTCGGGATCTACAAAAAAGATGAGGGACAGGTTATTTTCAACGATGAAGAAGTGGATATCAAGGATACGAACGACGCGCTGCATCGGGGCATCGCGATGGTTCATCAGGAACTGCAGCCGATCCCGGACCGCAGCATCGCTGAAAATATTTTCTGCGGCCGCTATCCGATGAAAAACATCGGTCCGGTACAAATTGTGGATCATGCGCGGATGTATAAGGAAACGGAAGAGCTGCTGAAAGAAGTCAACCTGGACTTTAATCCGAAGGTGAAATTGGGGACGTTGTCCGTTTCGCAGATGCAGTCGGTCGAAATTGCCAAAGCGGTTTCCGTGAACGCCAAGATCGTCATCATGGACGAACCGACATCGTCGCTGACTGAAAATGAAGTTGAGGGACTGTTCGATATCATTAATAAGCTCCGGTCGAAGGGCGTATCGATTATTTATATTTCTCATAAGATGGAAGAAATTCTGAAAATCTCTGATGAAGTCACGATCATGCGCGACGGCACCTATGTCGGCACCTGGCCGGCGAATGAGCTGACGACAGATCTGATCATCCAGCGGATGGTCGGACGCGAACTGACCAACCGGTTCCCGCCGCGGTTTAACGAACCGGGCGAAGTGGTTCTGAAAGTGGAAAACTTCACTTCGATTGATCCGCGCAGCTTCCGCGACGTGACCTTTGAATTAAAGAAGGGCGAGATCCTGGGCATCGGCGGTCTGGTCGGCGCGCAGCGGACCGAGCTGATGGAAGGGCTGTTCGGCGTGCGGCATATTGAAAAAGGCACGGTTACCTACAAGGGCGAAACGATCAAGATCCATCATCCGCGGGACGCAATCAAAAAGGGCATCGCGCTGCTGACGGAGGATCGCCGGGCAACCGGAATCTTCGGCGTGCTGTCGATTTCCGACAATGTCGGCGTCGCTTCACTGGATAAATATATTGATTACGGCGTCGTCCTGAACAACAAAAAGCTGGAAAGCTTAGTCAAGGACAACATCGATAAGATGAGCATTAAAACGCCGAGCACAAAAACCCAGATTCAGTCGCTGTCGGGCGGCAACCAGCAGAAAGTCATCATTGCCCGCTGGCTTGCCAACGACCCGGAAATCCTGATCCTGGACGAACCGACCCGCGGCATCGACGTCGGCGCGAAGTATGAAATTTATACGATTATCGCCGACTTGGCCAAACAGGGGAAATCAATTATCATGATCTCCAGTGAAATGCCGGAGCTGATCGGCATGAGCGACCGGATCATGGTCATGTGCGAAGGTCGCGTCACCGGTTTCGTTGACAGTAAGACCACGACTCAGGAGGAAATCATGAGTCTGGCGACTAAATATATGTAAGGAGAGGGACTGTTATGGAATTCAATAAGAAAAAAGTCACCGATTTTCTAAGCAATAACGCGATCGTCATACTCCTGGTCCTGTTGGTTCTCTTTGTCGGCTTCACCCGCAAGGGATTCTTCAGCGGCCCGAATTACAGCAATATCATCACCAATGTCACACCGCGGTTCATCATCGCGTTGGGCGTCAGCGGCTGTCTGATCACCAAGGGTACTGACCTGTCGGCCGGCCGAATGGTAGGATTTGGCGGCGTTATCGCCTGTACGCTGCTGCAGCGTCCGGATTATACCGCGAAATTCTTTGAGAATCTGCCGCAGATGCCGTTAGTTGTCGTCCTGTTGATCGTCATGTTGATCACGGCGTTCTTCGGTCTGCTTAACGGCTGTGTTGTCGCCTACCTGAAAGTTCCGCCGTTTCTGGCAACGCTGGGTATGCAGACGATCGTTTACGGAATTAACCTCGTTTATTCGGGCGCGGATCCGATCGGCGGCCTGCGTTCTGATTTCACCGGCGTGGCGACGAATGCGATCTTCACTGTCGGAAAGTTCAGTTTTAAATGGTTGTTTTTGATCGCGATTGCCGCAGGTCTGATCTTCTGGTTCCTTTACAACAAGACCCGGTATGGCAAATATATGTACGCGATCGGCGGTAATGAAAACGCGGCGGAGGTTTCGGGCGTTAACGTCAATCGTTCCAAGCTGAAAATCTACACGCTGGCCGGTCTGATGTATGGTCTGGCAGGTTTCTTGTTAGCGGCGAAATCCGGCGGCGCTTCGGTTAACCTCGGTTTGGGCTATGAGCTGGAAGCGATCGCGGCTTGTACAATCGGCGGCGTTTCCACCAACGGCGGCGTCGGCAAGGTTTCTGGAATTCTGTTAGGCGTTCTTGTCTTCGAATTATTGAAGACGTCGATGCAGTATCTGCGGATCGATACTTCATATCAGTTCATCGTGCAGGGCATCGTCATTATCGTGGCGGTCGCACTGGATATCCGTAAATACACAGCGAAGAAATAAGCTGAGATTCAACCATCCAATTCAAGACCAACTAAAAAGAGTCCGGAATTACTTCTGGGCTCTTTCATTGCGTATAGCCAAGCGAACTTTAATCACGGTCAGCGCGAGGAAGGCGGCGATCAGGATGAAGAAGAAGGGGATAAATTCCGGCTGCGTACCAAACATGAACGCGACGAGCATAAACAGAATGAACTGAGTTTTCAAACGTTTGCGCACGGTATTGACGTCTTCCTGAATGACTTTGTTTTTGATGTCCGGCTTGAAATAAGCTTTTTCATACAACATTGCGCTGCCATACTTCATCGCGAAATAGGCGGCGGCAAACAAACCGACGGCCAGGATTAGAATCCAGGCCTGCATCTTCCAGTTCAATAAGAAGAAAATCAGAACCAGCACGATCGAATACAGCACAGCGCTGAAGCAGAAATAGATCAACAGATCGGCTTCGCTGATATACCGCTTTTGTTGATGATGACAATGCGGACAGACAACGCGGCCCGGCTCGAATTGTTCAAAGAGGGAATTGACCTGGGCGGTAATCGGCTTCCCGCAGCTTTCACAGTTAACTTTCATGGATATCACCTTGTTTTATTGTACCATATTCTAAAGCCTGAATATAGCGTTATTTCACGCCGCAAGGCCGCGAGGCAGTGACAAATGATCGGATACATTTCCCGCTGGAAAACAGATTCAACGCGGGAACAGCGTCATTGAGCAGCTTCGATTCCGGCAGTTTCCAACCTGGTATTATTTTGACGACATCGCTCTATGCAGGAAAAGCATAAGCAGTCGGAAGACCGTATAAATAAGACAGACAATTAAAACAACGATGACCGATGACAGGGTGCGAAAGTAAACGAGCGAGAACACCAGCGCACTGATGCCAATCAGCCGGATAAGGTTGAAACGATGTTGATTCTTGAGCTGCTCCTGCGGGGAGTACGGTCGGGCTACGACAGGAGGGAAACAGTAAAGCAGAAACCGAAATTGATCCAGAACCAGAATACCGCCGCCCAATAACAGAAGGTTTACGAAAGCCCGCAGTTCAGATTGAATCTGAGCGAAAACAGGCAGAAGCAAAATTAACCCCAGCATGCAGGACAGCGTTGCGAGCTGATCGATCAGGAAATCAGCCGGCGTCAGGCTCCGTGATTGAAAAGCATGGCAGTCGGGACATTCCAGCGGTCCGGCGTCATAGCGCGCAAAGGCGGAACGCACAGTTTTAGTGAGGTCGCCGCCGCAGTGTTCGCATCGGATTTTCACTATTGCATCCCTCCTTGATTTGAAATAAGTATAGCACAGACGAATGGAGAACGGAATTTTGGTCAACAATCGAAACTGAACAGGCAGAAGCCTGTCATTTCCAAACGGAAAGTGCTAAAATAAGGAACACAGACCAGGCCGGAGAGGAATCTGGAAAAGGAAAACTCCGGCGGAATCAGAAATCAAGATCTGCGGATAAAAACAGAAGGAAAGAAGGATGAATCATGACACAAATTGATATTATTTCAGGATTTCTCGGCGCAGGAAAAACAACGTTGATCAAAAAATTGTTGCAGGAAGGTTTTCCAAAAGAGAAAACGGTGCTGATTGAGAATGAATTTGGCGAGATTGGAATCGATGGAGGGTTCTTAAAGGAAGCCGGCGTGGAGATCAAGGAAATGAATTCCGGATGCATCTGCTGCAGTCTGGTCGGCGACTTTGCGGAAGCCTTGAAAAAATGCGCGGAACAATTTCAGCCGGATCGGATTATTATTGAACCATCCGGTGTGGGCAAACTGTCGGATGTCATCGGCGCTGTTCAGGGAGTTCAGGCTGAAACCGGGATGGAACTGCACAGCTTTACCACAGTTGCGGATGCGACGAAATGCAAGCTGTATATGAAGAATTTCGGTGAGTTTTTCAACAACCAGATCGAACATGCCAACACGATCGTTTTAAGCCGGACACAGAAATTAAGCGAAGAAAAGCTGGCGGAATGCCTGGCGCTGATCCGGGAAAAGAACCCGAAGGCGGTCGTTATTACGACCCCATGGGATGCGGTCAGCGGCGCGCAGATTCTGGAAGCGATGGAACAGAAGGAACTGATGGAGCAGCTGATGAAGGAGGATGATTGTCTGCCGCATCACCATGACCATGATGAAGAATGTGAGTGCGGACATCACCACGACCACGATGAGGAATGTGAATGCGGCCATCACCACGATCATGATGAAGAGTGCGAGTGCGGCCATCACCACGACCATGATGAAGAATGCGAGTGCGGCCATCACCACGACCATGATGAGGAATGCGAGTGCGGCCATCATCACCATCACGACGAGGAATGTGAATGCGGCCATCATCACCATCACCACCATCATCACGGACATGATGCGGACGAGGTCTTTACCAGCTGGGGTGTTCAGACCGCGCACGTCTATGCAGAGGATGAGCTGCGCCAGACGTTGAATCAGATCGCTGAGGGCTCGGTAACCGGCACGGTTCTGCGCGCAAAGGGAATTGTTCCCTGCACGGATGGAACCTGGCTGCATTTCGATCTGGTTCCTGGCGAATGCGAAATCCGCCGGGGGGCGGCCGCTGTCGCCGGAATGCTGTGCGTTATCGGTTCGCAGCTTGACGAAACTCAGCTGGCCGGACTGTTTCATGTAAAGGGGTAAGTTATGGACGTTCCTGTATATTTATTTACCGGATTTTTGGAGAGCGGCAAATCGTCGATGATGAAGGAAACGCTGTCCGATCCGGAATTCAACGACGGCTCGAAAACTCTGATTCTGGCGTGCGAACAAGGTGAAGTGGAGTTTGATCAAAAGTTTTTAAAACAAACTCATTCCGTTCTTGTAACGGTGGAGGACAAGGAAGAACTGACGGCGGATTATCTGGAAAAGCTGGAACAGGAATACCGACCGAAGCAGGTGTTCATCGAGTTTAACGGCATGTGGAGCGTGACCGAATTTCTCGACATGGAATTTCCCATCAACTGGATGTTAGTTCAGATCATTTCCACGGTCGATGCGCAGACGTTTATGATGTACGTCAATAATATGCGGTCTTTGATGTATGATCAGCTGGTGCATTCCGAGATGATTCTGATCAACCGCTGTGATTCCAACACGAAGAAATCATTTCTGCGAAGCAATATCAAAGCGATCAACAAAGGCGCCCAGATCATCTATGAATCCGTTGACGGCGGAATCAACGACCTGCCGGAGGATGATCTCCCCTTTGATCTCAATGCCGCGGTGATCGACATTCAGGACGATGATTATGGCCTGTGGTATATGGACGCCTTGGATCATCCATATAAATACGATGGCAAGGTTGTGCGGTTTAAGGGCAAAGTCGTTCATGTGGAAAACGATAAGCGTTCGTTTGTCATGGGGCGTTACGCGATGGTCTGCTGCGCGGAGGATACCTCGTTGATCGGCTATCTGTGCAAGTGCGCCAAGCCGGTTCAGCTGGTGCTCAATGAATGGATTGTCATCACCGCTCGAATTGAAGTGGAATATGATGAGGAATATCAGCGGAATCTGGTCGTTCCGCATGTTCAGTCGCTGCAGCCGACAGAGGAATTAAAAGACGACCTGGTTTATTTCAGCTAAGAGATGATTTACCGACGTCCGGGGACCCATGGTTTCCAGGCGTCTTTTTCTGAGTTTTCTCTAAAGTTCGATTTCGGACTGAGAAATCCCAATGCCGCGCACAAGGCTTTTCTTTTGGGCGTTGCTAGAGTAAAATAAAAGCAGTGAAATCCGCTGGTCTTTCAACATCGTCGTTTTGTTTGGAATCTCTGCGGAAGGAAGTCACTTAAAAATGAGGGAGGGAACCGTATGCGCGCTTGTTTTTACCGCCGGACGACGCTGGGAATGATCCGGATTGAAGAACGGGATGAACGAATTGTAAGAGTTGATTTTGAACAGGAATTCCCGGAAGACGAGGAATGTGAAGTTGCGGAAACCGCTTGTTTGTGGCAGGCGTTTACGCAGCTGCAGGAATATCTGGAAGGAAAACGGCAGACGTTTGAGCTGATACTGCATCCGGAAGGAACCGAGTTTCAGAAAGCAGCCTGGCAGGCCCTTATGGAAATTCCCTATGGGGAAACCCGTACTTATAAGCAGCAGGCGGAAAGCATTGGCAAACCGAAGGCGCTGCGGGCGATCGGCATGGCAAATCATCGCAATCCCATTCCGATTTTCATCCCCTGCCACCGGGTGATCGGCGCGGATGGTTCGCTGACAGGGTACGGCGGAGGGCTGCAGATCAAACGGACGTTATTGGATTTGGAACGGCGGACGTTGGAAAAGCAGCGGGAAACCGAGCTGCGGAAAGCGGCGCAGTAACCGCTGCCTACGGTGGAAATACAGAAAGAAAGAGGAAAGACCATGGAAGCTTTTGAATTATTGGACGCTGATGAGGCGTTATTGCGACAGATCGCCAAGCTGGCGGAAACGATCTGGCATGAACATTATGAGCCGATTCTGGGAGTGGATCAGGTGAATTATATGGTAGAGCATTTCCAATCGCTGCGCGCGATGAAAGATCAGATCGCCAACCAGGGCTATCGCTACCGCGGCGTTTTCCATCAAGGTAAACTTTGCGGTTATGTCGCCACCGCCGGGCGGCCGGATTTCTTATTCTTAAGCAAGCTGTATCTGGCGGCCGAGGCCCGGGGACTGGGCCTGGCATCGCGGGTGCTGGCGGTTCTCAAGGAGGAAGCCAAAGCGGGAACCGGCCGGATTCAGCTGACAGTTAATCGCTTTAACGCCGATTCCATCGCGGTTTATCAAAAATGGGGATTCGTTACCCTCCGCGAAGAAAAAACACCGATTGGCGGCGGTTACTTTATGGACGATTATATCATGGAGCTGGATTGCCGAAATTAAGACGGCCGGAGTCAAAAAAACTGGAAAAGCGTCGGAAAAGGTAGAGTCCGCCGTATTTCAATGGTATAATAACGAAGACTGTCTGCTAAGATGTTAACAGTGAAGGAGTGAATTCCGTGAATCTGATGATAGAATTATTGAAGGCGATCGTGCTGGGCATAGTCCAGGGGATCACCGAATGGCTGCCGATCAGCAGCACCGGGCATATGATTCTGGTCAATGAGCTGATGCCGCTGACCGTACTGGCGGATGCGGCCGCCAATAAAGAATTCGTCGATATGTTTATGGTCGTCATCCAGTTTGGATCGATCCTGGCGGTTCTGTTACTGTATTTCCACAAGCTGAATCCGTTTTCCCCGCGTAAGAACGCCTATGAAAAGCGCAGTACGATCGATCTGTGGCTGAAAGTCATCGTGGCGGTGGTGCCGGCCGGGATCATCGGCGTGTTGTTCGACGATCTGATCGACGCGTATTTCTACAATCCAATCACAGTGGCCGCCATGTTGATTC
>NZ_GG657562.1:139218-166167 GCF_000157995.1 Holdemania filiformis DSM 12042 | reverse complement strand
TCTTTTGAAAAGATGAGCTACAAAACAGCGCTGGCAATCGGCGTTTTCCAGGTCCTGGCATTGATCCCGGGAACATCCCGTTCCGGAGCAACGATTCTGGGCGCGGTTCTATTAGGCTGTTCGCGCGGTATCGCGGCGGAATTCTCGTTTTTCTTGGCAGTGCCGGTGATGTTCGGCGCCAGCTTATTGAAGCTGATCAAAATGAAGATCGCTTTCTCCCTGGCGACCGCTTCGGTGCTGATCGTCGGAATGGTTGTCGCGTTCATCGTTTCGGTGTTTGCGATCCGCTTCCTGATGGGCTATATCCGCAAACATGACTTCAAGGCGTTCGGCGTGTACCGGATTGTCTTGGGAATCTTGGTCTTAGCTTACTTTTTCTTACTGAAGTAAGGATTAAATAAGGGGGAAATGCTGCAAGACGGCATTTTCCTTTGTTTTATTTAGAGCAGAGGAAAGGATTTGATGTATGAATAATCAAGCATGGCTTGTGCTGACGGAGGGGTTCCTGTCGTTTTTCTCCCCCTGCGTTCTGCCGATTTTACCAGTTTATATGGCGTATCTGAGTCAGGATGCGCTGAAAAAGGATTTGACGGGCTGGCGGAAACGTCTGCATATTTTTGGGTTTACGCTGGCGTTTGTGCTCGGTATCTGTACGGTGTTCTTCATCGCGGCGATGTCGGCGAAGGGATTGAGCGGATGGCTGAATGAAAATCGTCTGTTGATCTCGCTTTTGGGCGGGATTCTGATCGTGTTCTTTGGGTTAGTGCAGTTGGGCTGGATTCAAATTCCGTTTTTAATGCGGGAGTTCCGGTTCACGCAGAAGCAGGCGGGCAAAGAGGCCGGCAGTCTGATCCAGGCGTACGCGATGGGCTTTTTGTTCAGCTTTGCCTGGACGCCGTGCATCGGACCGATGCTTTCTTCGGTGCTGGTCGCCGCGGCGGCTTCCTCCAGCAGTACGCTGCTGATCTTCTGTTATGGCCTGGGCTTTGTCGTTCCGTTCCTGGTTTTAGGCCTGTTCACGGAAGAAGCGCTGAACTGGCTGCAGAAGAAAAAGAGCTGGCTGCCGAAAGCGATGAAGCTGGGAGGCATTTTACTGATTGTCATGGGATTGTGGATGAGTATCCCGGCGGTGGCGTCCATTTCTGAGCAGCTGCACCGGCAATCGGGAAATGCAGCGGTTTCGACGGACGGACCACAGCCGACAACGACGCCGTCTGTGGATGAAAACGGCCGCGAAGTGATCCCGGCCTATGATTTTACGCTGACAGACCAGTACGGCAATACCCATACGCTTTCGGACTATAAGGGGAAGATTGTCATGCTGCAATTCTTTGCCACCTGGTGCACTTATTGCAAAGCGGAGCTGCCTTCAGTGCAGGAACTGTATGAAGAACTGCCGGATGATCTGGTCATTCTGGTTGTGAATCAACCAGGCGGAAGGGAAACGGATAAACAGGGGGTCATCGACTTCCTGGATAAAAACGGATATACGTTCCCGACGGTCTTTGATGAAGATGGACAGGTTAATTACAACTATGGCATCACCGGTCTGCCGACAACCTACCTGATCAACACGGAAGGCAATGTGTATGGCTACATGCCGGGGGCGATGGATAAGCAAACCATGCTTCAGATCATTGACATGGCGCGCAACAATGAGGCTTATTAAGGAAAGTTTTTACCTGTTTACAAATTTTATGAAATATAAATTCCACATAAGTATCCGAATGAAGACGGGACACGGTTTCTGAGGCTTTTGCAGAAGGCTGTGGATAAGCGAAAGAAAAGATAAATTTCATTGAGATGAGATTTATCTTTTTTTCATTTCTGTCTTTTTTTAAAGAAATGAGAAACAGGGTAAACGAAAATTGTGAACGAACGATGTGAAAATAGGCTGGAACGATTCTAAGACAGGCGTAAACAAAGATACAAAATGAACAGAGCGCGAAGCGGGAATGTTGTTGATTATTGAGCTTAAACGAAAAAAGGAAAGCCAAAGCGGCAGAAAATAAAAAAAGTCGGAGCCACCGACTTTTCCAGGAATCAGGGTCTGTGAAAGGAAGCACAGAACCCACGGGTTAAGTAAAATGAAAGAGAGGAAAAAAGAGGAAACTGTTCATAAGGTTATATTCATTTTACTTAGATCTAAACAGGAATTTGATCAGGACCATCAAGTTTCTGTTTATGGTTAGTAGTTTAAACTGATTAGTAATGATTGTCAAGGTATTTTCATTGCTAATTGTAAAAATTACATATTAAATGAAAATGGTTTCTTTTGCATGGATTAATCGTTAGGAACAGCTTATTATGAGGATAATGATCAGAAAATTTCAGAATCATCCTGGAAATAGGGTGACAAGTGTATCCGGATCGTCATCATCGAAGCCGCGGATTTGTTCCATGATCTTTTTCAAGTTCATTTCGCCAACCGCTAAATACTCCAGGCCGGAGCGATTGCCAGCGGTGTGATAATGGCCGGTAGATTCATCGATCAATGTATTCTTCGCCGTCAGATGGATTTGGCCGGTATGCGCAAGCTTGAGCACTTGCCGGGCGTTGTGTTCCCGGACACCGCCTCCGGGGAGAATCTGGATCTGATCGCCATAGAGATCTTGTAAACGGCCTAATTCCTTGCATCCTTCAACAATATTGGGATAAACTGCGCCGCCGCTGGTCAGAACCCGTGTAATGCCGCAGCGGATCAGCGTCTTCAGCGAATCCTCCATGTTCTTTGTGCTGTCATAAGCCTTATGGAAAATAGCTTCCTTTCCGCGGGCAGCCTTCACCATCTGACAGGTGCGTTCTTCGTTAATACTGCCATCTTCATTCAGAAAGCCGAAGACCAGGCCGTCAGCTCCATGTTCAATAAAGAGTTCGGCATCTTTCAGCATGGCCTGAAACTGGATCTCAGTATAATCAAAGCCGGCGCCCCGCGGCCGGATCATGACGCAGATCGGCAAGCTGACCTGGCGTTTGGCTTCCAGGAATGTTCCCAACGACGGCGTCAGGCCGCCCAGTTCCAAGGCATGGTTCAATTCAATTCGGTCAGCCCCCAGCTTTTCTGCCAGCAGGCAGTCGTCGACGCTGCCGCAGCAAACTTCAACCGTAATGTGTTTTTTCATAAAGATCTCCTTCCTTGAGATGGCGGACCTGCCATCTGTTTATGGTCTTCGATGATTCGTTTTCATTGTAGCCTGCCCCTTAGAAAAGTGCAATCAGAAGTGATGCCAGGGATGGCATTTCCCAATGAATTTCTATTTCTTATAAATAAGGAATGGTTTCTACCTTGATTTCCGTAGAAAATTGTTAAAACTCGTTAAAACACTGGTCACTGGCAGGAACCTCTGCTATAATGACAAACGTAAAAGTTCACCGTATATTCCTGGGGATTGGGCGCAGGAGTTTCTACATGGCGGCCGTAACCGTCATTCTACGATGGAAGCCTTTCTTCATGCTTCTGTCTTCAGGAAGCTTTTTATTTTACGGCGAAGCTTTTTTAGAAAGTAAGGGGAATTATGTTAGAAAAGTTATTTAAGCTGTCTTCTCACAAAACGACGGTCAAAACGGAAATTTTGGCTGGCCTGACCACCTTCTTAGCCATGGCGTATATCCTGGCGGTCAATCCGGGGATGCTGGGGGCTACGGGCATGCCGGTGCAGTCCGTCTTCCTGGCGACGGCGATTGCGTCAGGGATCGCATCCATCCTGATGGGCGTGCTGGCGAACTATCCGGTTTCCTTAGCTCCGGGCATGGGCGTCAACGCGTTCTTCACCTACACCGTCTGCATGCAGTTCGGCTACAGCTGGCAGGCGGCTTTGGCAGCGGTCTTTGTTTCCGGAATTATCTTCATCGTCATTTCGGTCACCGGTTTGCGTAAAATGATCATCAACGCGATCCCGCAGCAGCTGAAGCTGGCGATCGGCGCGGGCATCGGCTTCTTCATCGCGTTCATCGGTTTGAAAAATGCCGGCATCATCGTTGCGAATGAATCAACATTCGTCGCTTTGGGGAAATTGACGGATCCGGTGGTTCTGCTGGCGATCTTCGGTCTGGCGCTGACGCTGATCCTGTTGGCGAAAAAAGTCACGGCGGCCGTGTTCTGGGGCTTGATCGGCACCGCGGTGGTCGGGGTCATCGCGGGTCTGTGCGGAGTGGCCAATATGCCGCAGCTGCCGACGGCGATCATGCAGTTCAATTTTGAAATGCCGACGCTGGGCGCGTTTATGAGCGGCTTTGGCGAATTGTTTGCACATAAGGATTTCATCGTCGTTATTTTCTCCTTCCTGTTCGTTGATTTCTTTGATACAGCGGGAACGCTGGTTGCAGTGGCAAACCGGGCAGGCTTGGTGAATGAAAAAGGCGAACTGGAAAATATTGAAAAAGCGCTGTTGTCGGACTCGGTCGGCACCTGCGTGGGCGCGGTATTAGGCACCTCGACCGTAACGTCGTTTGTAGAATCGACCTCAGGTGTTGAAGTCGGCGGACGGACGGGCTTAACTGCAGTGACGACCGGCGTTCTGTTCTTGTTGTCGATCGTCTTCTTCCCGCTGCTTTCTGTCGTAACCAGCGCGGTTACGGCGCCGGCTCTGATCGTCGTCGGAATTCTGATGGCGCAGCAGCTGGGCGGCATCGAATGGGATAACTTCATCTTTGCTTCGACGGGTTTCATGGCGATCATCATGATGATTCTGTGCTACTCCATTTCCGACGGCATTGCGTTAGGGTTTATCACCTATGGGGCGGTAATGCTGGGCAGCGGTAAGGCGAAGGAAGTCCGGCCGATTATCTGGATTCTGGATATCGTCTTTATCCTGTATTTCATCATCTGATTCATCCATCATTTTCTGTGGTAATCCGCAACTTTCGATGGTAAAATAAACGTGGAAAAAGTGAATTAGAATACTCGTTATTTTAATTCACTTTTCAATTTCAAAACGAAGGAGGCAAAACGATGGCTGATAAGATTATCGTTCTTGATTTCGGCAGTCAATATAACCAGCTGATCGCCCGGCGGATCCGGGAGTTCGGCGTCTACAGCGAGCTGCATCCCAACACGATGACTCTGGCGGAAATCCAGGCCCTGGGTGAGGTAAAGGGGATTATTTTCAGCGGGGGACCGAACAGCGTCTATGATGAGAATGCGTTCAAGTGTGATCCGGCAATTTTTACGAGCGGTCTGCCGATCCTGGGCATCTGTTACGGCATGCAGATGACGCATTTCATGAACGGCGGCGACGTGCGGTCGTGCGACAGTAAGGAATATGGCCGGACAGAGATTGAGATTGAAACAGATTCCCTGTTGTTCAAAGGGCTGCCGAAAAAGCAGACTGTCTGGATGAGCCATGGCGATCAGGTGTCCAGGCTGGCTCCGGGGTTTGTGAAGGATGCGTCCAGCTCTACTTGTGAATTTGCTTCGACGAGCAATCCGGAAAAGCAGATTTATACGGTTCAGTTCCATCCGGAAGTGCGGCATAGTGAATTTGGCAACGAAATGTTGAAGAATTTTGTTTTTGAGATCTGCCATGCGGAGAAGAACTGGTCGATGCACAATTACATCGACATGCAGATTGAAAAGATCCGCGCTCAGGTCGGTACAGATAAAGTGCTGCTGGCATTATCCGGCGGGGTGGATTCCTCGGTTGTAGCGGCGTTGCTGCACAAGGCGATCGGACCGCAGCTGTACTGTATGTTCATTGATCATGGTCTGCTTCGCAAAGGGGAAGCGGAGAGCGTCATGGAAACGTTCGGCCGGAATATGAAGCTGAATCTGACGAAGATTGATGCGTCGAAGAAATTCCTGGATAAGCTCAAGGGGGTATCGGATCCGGAACAGAAGCGGAAAATCATTGGCAATGAGTTCGTTTATACGTTCGATGAAGAAGTCAAGAAGCTGGCAGAGGGCGAGAATATCCACTGGCTGGCCCAGGGCACGCTGTATACGGACGTGATCGAAAGCGGAACTCAGACCGCCCAGACGATCAAGTCGCATCACAATGTCGGCGGCTTGCCGGAGGATATGCAGTTTCAACTGATTGAACCGCTGAACACGTTGTTTAAGGATGAAGTGCGGCAGTTAGGCAAAGAGCTGGGCCTGCCGGATGAAATGGTGTGGCGGCAGCCGTTCCCGGGTCCGGGATTGGGAATCCGGGTTTTAGGCGAAATTACTGAAGAAAAGTTAATGATGGTCCGCGAATCGGACGCGATCCTGCGCGAAGAAATTGCGAAGGCAGGTCTGGAACGCGACATCTGGCAGTATTTCACCGCATTGACAAATATGAAGTCGGTTGGCGTCATGGGCGATCAGCGGACGTATGATTACGCAGTGGCCATCCGGGCGGTAACCTCGATTGACGGGATGACGGCGGATTGGGCGCACATTCCGTTTGAAGTGCTGAGCGTAATTTCCAGCCGGATTGTTAACGAAGTACCGCATGTCAACCGCGTGCTGCTGGACATCACGTCCAAACCGCCGGGAACGATTGAATTCGAATAGCCTAAAAACGTTAGAAACGCTCTTAAATAGGGCGTTTTTTAAATGTGTGAGTACAAAATGAGTACATTTTTTTAAAATACTCTTAGAATAATGTATAAATCTAAGTGATTTGATCAACGATGGAGTCATTTGTTTCAGGTGAAATGATCGGCTCTTTTTGTAATACAATGCTTTTGTCATCGCAAGTTGCTTTGAAGTTATAATTACTATCAATTACTTTATTTGCAAGTTCATAAAGAAAATACATACCAATTACTGCAATTATACGACAATTTCTATCTTTTAATATTTCAGTCTTAGTAAATCCTTTCTACGCAAAACTCTTTGCGAATTTAACAATTTGTTTCCAATTACACAAAACATAAGTTCCTAATCCACCTACTGTAATACCAACAGGTAATCCATAAGATTCCATGAAAGTTTTATCGTGTGGAACTTCTTTGATAACTTCTTTTTCAACAACTCTATCTTTGTAGATGATTTCAGGTTGTTCTTTAGTAGGTTTAGATTTAACGCAATCACACATATTCATGTCACCATTTGCTCCAATATAACAAACACTAACTTTACTTCCATAGAATGATTCTAAATTATTAAACTTATAAGCATCAGAAGTTAATCTTTGATCATTGGATATAAGCAGTTGTGGTATGTTTCTTCTTTTCTCCAGAATAACGGTTAAGATTTTAGGATCAGCAAAGTTTTCTCCATTGCTAGCATCATTATCAAGATGTTCAACTTTGAAAATGTCATTGTTTGCTTTAATTAAACTTAAAGCTTCTGTTGCACTAGTTTGTTTGTATTCATCAGATGATAATTGATGTTTAGCTAGTTCAGCCATTACGCAATCAGGTATTTGAATCTTCTTGTTTGATTCAAGTAGTATTGGACGCACATTTTTAATAAAGAGTTCAAATCTTTGGATATACATCATTGTGCATGTGTCGATCCATATTATTTGGTTGTTTTGAATTTGTTTTGTAATGTAATCTGAGTTTGTTGTCATATTGATTACCTGCCTTTCTTTTTACATTTAGATTGTATAACAAATTCTTATTTGATAAAATTAAAGCGGGATATTTTATATCCCACTTTAATTTTTGGGTCTATTTATATGTGATATCATTGTTGTGAGGTGATTTAAATGAGAGAAGAAAATGGCTTTAAACCAGAAGAAATTGAATATGTTCCGTATATACCTAATAAATATGAGTTTAAAAAATACTTTGATTCAATGAGAAAAATTGATTGTGAAGATGGCTTTTCTGAAAATAAGAGAATAAGACATACATATACATATAAAGAATTATCTAAAATCACGGGTGTTCCAGAAGAGTCAATTCGTAAGTTAATAAATAAGACACAACCTACTTCAAATCGAGATTTAATAATTTCTTTATGTATTGCTATAAAATTAGATTTGGATTGCACAAATCTCGCATTATTTAAATATGGAATGCCAGAATTACATGATGAAGAACATGGGGATTCAATGACGCGAGATTATTTGATAATGGAGATTTTACACAAATATAATGGTGATATGACTATACATGAAGTTAATAGCCATTTGGCTGCCTTTGGATTCTCTCCTTTGCATATACCTATTACAAATAAGGGGATAGCTCCATCTATAAAACAGGATGAATATGAAGTGATTAACATCAGAGTGTTTCCTTTAATAAATGATTATGATTTTTGCTTATCAGATAAGTTTAATATCAAGAATTATGACTGTAGTGCAGAAATGTTGATTAAAAACATTAGTAGTGGCGAAGAGTATAAAATAACAGGATCTAAAGATAAAAAATTTTTTATATATTGTTTATCAGGTTCGAATAGAATTTTACCAATAGAAAAATTTGAGCACTATAAAAAACTAAAGACAGTTCTTTCATTTTTTGTTATGCAAATCGATAAAGAAATATCTAAATTACAAGCAATACAAAACGATACTAAAAATTATGGAAACCGTACAACAGCAAAATTTGAAGATGGTAGAATAGTTTTTATTTCAGAAAGTTTTAATAATAAGCTTCCAGAGATTCCGCTTTATATACTCGTTGAAGACAACTGCAAAGATATTAAAATATTAATTTCAAAGAAAAGTATGTTTATGTCAAGATTATATGATGATATTCAATATCGTGAAGAATACCATTGCGAAAAAATAAAAGCTATATGGGAATATAACGATGTTGATGATATTAAAAATGATTCAATCTATAAAAATCATGAAGTAATACAAAAATCTATAATTAAAATATATAACGACTTAACTTCGAATATTTCAAAATTAAAAGATGATATTAAGTCAAGAAATGAGTATATTTCATTAACTGTTTTAACAGATGGGGAACCAGATGAATTCTATTTAATGTGTCGTGCACTAAGATTAGTAAAGGAATTTTCGTTTAAGAAAGAAGACGATTTTTATTGCACAACAAGAAATAAAATTACCTATAGATATAATGATAAAATTTATACAATAACGAGAGAAGATGTTAAAACTGCATTTGAACTCGGAATGAAAAATGCAGATGATATCTGTTTGGTTAAAGAAAGAATTGGCTCTTTGGAAGCTTTGTATGAAGAAATGTAGTTAATATAGCTACATTTTTTATTTTGTTGGATGATTTCATAAGACGCTTATGGTCAATTCGGCCATAAGTTGTTGCAAGTAACTATTTACTTCGTGCCAAGTTGGCGAGAAGTAGATGGAGATAATGTGAATTTATGATTTGTTGATATACTCATAACCACGTTATCTCTGTTCTTCATTATTAACGATGACCCTTTTGTAAAATAAAGAATCAATAAATATTTTAATTCCGGGGAATTTCAGATAAAATGGGCAGTAGACAACCTATTGTCAGTAACAGAAAAAGAGGCAGATAAAATGGAACATAAAGTAGCTCGCTCGGAACAGGCGGTCAGTGTTGAACCCGATTCACTACCCAAGACGATTCAGGTGCGCGGAGCACGTGTCCATAATTTAAAAAATATTGATGTTGATATTCCTCTGAATCAAATTGTCGGGATAGCGGGCGTGTCCGGTTCCGGCAAATCTTCATTAGCCCTGGGTGTCTTGTATGCGGAAGGTTCGCGCCGTTATCTTGATGCTTTATCAACTTATACACGCAGACGGATGACGCAGGCGGCCAAAGCGCAGGTGGATGAAGTACTCTATGTTCCTGCCGCGCTGGCTCTGCATCAACGCCCCGCGGTTCCGGGAATCCGCAGTACCTTTGGCACAGGAACTGAGCTTTTAAACAGCCTGCGTCTGATGTTTTCCCGGCTTGCCCATCATCGTTGTCCTAATGGACATCGCTGTCCGCCGTCGTTAGCGGTTGCGGCAGGACAGGAATTGATTTGTCCGGAGTGCGGGGAACATTTCTTTGCCCCTTCCGCGGAGGAACTGGCCTTTAATAGTCAGGGAGCCTGCCGGCGCTGCAGCGGTACTGGAATTGTCCGAACAGTCGACATGTCAACACTGGTTCCCGACGAATCGCTGACGATTGACGAAGGCGCGGTGGCGCCCTGGAATACTTTGATGTGGTCGCTGATGACGGATGTCTGCCGGGCGATGGGCGTCCGGACCGACGTTCCTTTCGCTGAACTGACGGCGCAGGAACGGGAGATTGTTTTCCATGGCCCGGCGGAAAAGAAACATATTTTCTACAAAGCCAAAAATACGAATCAGGCCGGAGAGATCGACTTTACTTATTTTAACGCTGTTTATACCGTAGAAAACGCACTGAATAAGGTCAAAGATGAAAAGGGCATGAAGCGGGTAGAGAAATTTTTGAAGCAGGATGTATGCCCGGATTGCGGAGGTTCCCGGCTTTCCGCAGCGGCCCGCCTGCCGAGACTGCGCGGGATTTCGCTGGATGAAGCTTGCCGGATGACGTTATCTCAGCTGACAGTGTGGGTTCAAGGCGTTCCGGCATCGCTGCCGGAAGAAATGCGGCCGATGGCCTCCGCGATCTGTGAATCGTTTCAGACCGTAGCGAAACGGCTGATGGATTTGGGACTGGGTTATCTGACCTTGGACCGGGCGGCATCTACGCTGTCAACCGGCGAACGGCAGCGGATGCAGCTGGCCCGGGCTGTGCGCAACCGCACAACCGGCGTGCTGTATGTCCTGGATGAACCTTCGATTGGACTGCATCCTTCCAACATCGTAGGCTTAACCGGTGTGATGCATGATTTAATCAAAGATGGAAATTCAGTTGTGCTTGTTGATCATGACACGCAGATTTTGAAAGAAGCAGATTGGATTGTGGAAATGGGACCCGAAGCAGGAGCGGACGGCGGACAGGTGATCGCCGAGGGAAATTTGGAAGAAATTGAAGACAATCCGTATTCTCAGATCGGTCCCTTCTTAGCGGAAACGGCTGCGGTTAAAGTACGCCGGCGGATACCTTCGGAAGATGTGTTCAAGCTGGGGAAAATTCATCTTTCCACTGCCGAGCTGCATACTGTTAAGCCGCTGGAAGTGGATATCCCGAAGGGCCGGCTGACAGTTGTGACCGGAGTGTCGGGATCTGGCAAGACCACGTTGATTCTGGAAAGCTTGATTCCCGGACTGGAAGCGGCGATCCAGGGGAAATTGCTGCCGGAGCCTGTACGTGCGCTGGAGGCTGAGCATATCAGCCAGGTTAAGCTGATCGACGCGACGCCGATCGGCATCAACGTCCGCTCCACGGTCGCTACCTATGCCAATATCCATGATGAATTGCGGAAGGTATACGCGCGGACGCCGCAGGCAAAAACACTTCATTATTCCGCCGGGGATTTTTCTTACAATACAGGCAAACTGCGCTGTCCGACCTGCGATGGAACGGGCACGATCAGCCTCGACGTCCAATTTTTGCCGGATGTGGAAATTCCCTGCTCGGATTGCCGGGGTTCCAGGTACGCCAAAGCGGCGGAATCCATTCGCCGGGGCAAGAATAGGGAACAGGACTATTCGCTGCCGGAACTGATGGCGATGGATGTCAAGCAAGCACTGGCGGCCTGCGTGGATTTAAAAACAGTCAGTCAGCGGCTTCAGACCTTGCAGGATCTGGGCTTGGGGTATCTGACTTTAGGCGAAGCGACGCCGAGCTTGTCCGGCGGGGAAGCACAGCGCTTGAAGCTGGCTTCGGAAATGGGCCGGCAGCAGGAAAATGCGGTCTTTGTGTTCGATGAACCAACAATCGGACTGCATCCTTTGGATGTCCGCACTTTGCTTAGGATCTTGGATCGGTTAGTCGAAAAAGGCGCAACTGTGATTGTCATTGAACATGATCTGGATGTGATCGCCAACGCTGATTATCTGATTGATATGGGACCGGGTGGGGGCGAGGACGGCGGCCGGATTGTAGCGGTTGGAACTCCGGAGTGTGTTGCGGCTGATCCGCAAAGCGTGACCGGTCAATTTCTGGCAAAACAGAAATTTGGAAAATAACGCTTTTCTTCAGGCAGTGTAAGACCAGGAAACAAAACGGAGATGTTTGGTTTAGATCGCTGTCCTTCTTTTTAGAAGAACTTCTGTAACTTCCGGTCAGAACCGATATCATTTTTGTCTCATTTAATGGTATAATAAACCCATGAACGCAATTTGAAGTCATAGAGCTTGTAATGGAGGGTGAACAACGATGGCCATGGACGACATGAATGAAGTACGGGATTTTGATGAGGATATCAAAGACCGAAAAGCACTGATTGAAGAAGCGAAACAGCTCGATCTTTCAAAGAATTGGAGCGAAATTGCTTCGGCAGTCATGAATTTAAAGAAAAGATGGAAGCGGATTTCCTATTGGGAATCGGCGTACGAGGATGAACTGGCAGACGAATTCGAAAAGATGATCGACGCTTTTTATGCCAAGCGCAACGAAGGGTTCCAGAGCATCCAGAAGGCTAAAGAAGAGCTGATCGAACGAGCTCAGGTTTTAGCGAAGTCGGAAAACTGGAATCAGGCGACCGAAGAAATGAACGAACTGATGCGCCAATGGAAAGCGGTTGGCTCCGCAGGAAAAGAGACCGACGATCAGCTGTGGGAGTCGTTTAACGAAGCGCGCAACGCGTTCTTTGACCGCAAACGTCAGAATTGGGAAGAGCGGAAAGCGAAATCCGTGAACGCTCAGCAGGTTAAAAAAGAGTTGATCAAGAAAGCGGAAGCGCTGGCGGATTCAGAAGAATGGCAGAAGACCAGCGATCAGCTCAGAAAGTTGATGGAGGAATGGAAAAACGCCGGCTTCGCAGGGAAAGAAGTTGACGATCAGCTGTGGAATGAATTTAACGAAGCGCGTCAGAAATTCTATGACCGTCGCAGTGCAGCCTATGCGCAGATTCATGAGCGTCAGCAGCAGATTGCCGAGAAGAAAAAAGAACTGATCGAGCAGGCGGCCGCGATCGTTGCGCAGAAAGAATACAACCGCGAGAATACCGAGAAGATGAAGCAGCTGAACGTGCTGTGGAAAGAAGCGGGATCGTGCGGCAAGGAAAAAGAAGACGCTCTGTGGAAAGAATTCCGTTCCGCAGCGGATGATTATTTTTCCGGACTGAAGCAGTTTAATGAACAGCGGCATAACGACTGGATCAAACGGATGCAGGACGTGCGCAACCGGAAAATGGAACTGATCCAATCCCAGCAGCGGCAGCTGAAGTGGATGAAAAACGAACTGCCGACCCTGTTGAGTCAGACAGCGGCGGATGAAATGGCCGAAGATATCAAGGATAAGGAAGAATTCATCCAGGAACTGGAAGCTGATCTGGCGGAGATTAACGAAAAGCTCGGCGTCGGCTCCAAAAAATAAAACAAGGGAAGGAAGCTCTTTCTTAGGGGCTTTCTTTTATTTTGCGATGAATTCAGGAATGAACGTCAATTGTGAACTGGAAAAGAACTTGACGAATCCCAGCAGCTTTTATACAGTAGAAGAAATAGAAACGGCCGGTTATTTCCTTTCTGCTAAAAAAGGGTTTGACATCAGGCTTGTTTTCCAGCGGAACCGACCGCAAGAGGAGAAAAAAGATGAAAACAACAATGCGAAGAAAGAATCAAGCTTTATCTGAAGAAGAATGCATTGCCGTGCTGCGGCGCGGAACTTCAGGCGTGCTGGCTGCCGCAGGTGAAGATGATTATCCCTATGCCGTACCGCTCAGTTATGTTTATTGCGATTTTAAGCTCTATTTTCATTGCGCCAAAGAAGGGCATAAGCTGGAAGCGATCGCCCGCAACCCCAAGGTGTCTTTCTGCGTTATCGATCAGGATCAGGTTGTTCCGGAAAAGTATACGACCTATTTTCGCAGTGTGATCGTTTTTGGAAAGGCCCGGATTCTGAATGAAGCCGGTGAGAAACGGGCGGCCTTGGAAAAATTGGCAGAACGCTATTCCCCGGAATATCCGGAAGGCCGCAAGGCAGAAATCGATCAATTATTGGACGTTGTGAACATGGTCGAAATTCAGATTGAAGCGATGACGGGTAAAGAAGCGAAAGAATTAAAAAAATCACAGTGATCAGGTTAGTGAAGCTCATTGATGGTATTTGAAAATATACGAAGAATTTGGTTGTTTAGTGTTTTTCCTTTGAACGCTTGATATAATAAAAGCAATGAAAGAGTACTTGTCTGGGAAAGAAGGGACTTCGCGATGATTCGGAAACTTTTGCATTTTTTGACCAGCCGCTTGGTGGTCACCGCCCTTTTAATCGCCGCGCAGGCTGTGCTGCTGTTTATGATTATTCTCAAAATGAGCAACTATTTTATCTATTTTTATGCCTTCTGCATCCTGCTCAGCTTGTTTTTGCTTGTTTATCTCGTCAATAACGACGGATCGCCGAGCTTAAAAATCCCGTGGATCATTTTAATGCTGATCCTGCCGATTCTGGGTGGTATCGCCTATGTTTGCTTTGGCCGCACGTCGGTCCGCAAGGAGGAGAAAGCGCGTATGGACGAGCTGGTTCAGCGCGGCTTGAAGGCGGCCGCTAAGCTCGATGACGCCGGGGAGTGTTTGCAACAGGAAGCACCGCAGTTTGCCGGACAGTCCCATTATATCGAGTGGGCCAACCAGCGTAAGCCCTACACGAATACGGAATGCGTTTATCTGCCGTTAGGCGAAGTGATGTTTGAGCGGCTGTGTGAGGAACTGAAGAAGGCCCGCCATTTTATCTTTATGGAATATTTCATCGTTGAAGAAGGCACGATGTGGAATACAATTCTGGAAATTCTTCAGGAAAAGGTGAAGGCTGGAGTCGAAGTTCGGATGATGTATGATGATTTAGGCTGCATCATGACGCTGCCGGATCATTACGATCAGAAGCTGGAAGCGATGGGGATCAAGACGGTCGTGTTCAACCGGTTTACCGCCCATCTGACCGTTTCCCATAACAACCGCGATCATCGTAAAATCACGGTCATCGACGGGAATGTCGGTTTCAACGGCGGCATCAATCTTGCCGACGAATACATTAATGCGTATGCCAAGCACGGTCACTGGAAGGATTCCGCGGTGATGCTGAAAGGGGAAGGTGTTGTCAATCTGACGATGATGTTCCTGGAAGCCTGGAATTTTTACCGCGATGAGGATCCGGACTTCTCCTGTTATCTGCCGGAGTCAAAGATCCGGCCAGGCTGCGGCTATGTCCAGTCCTACACCGATATTCCGCTCGATCATGAGATGACCGGCGAAACCGTTTATATGAACATTCTGAATCAGGCGCAGGATTATGTGTGGATGACCTCGCCTTATCTGATTATTGATCATGAGCTGCTGACGGCGCTGATGATGGCGGCGAAGCGGGGTGTTGATGTTCGGCTGATTACGCCGCATATTCCTGACAAATGGTATGTTCATCTGATCACCCAATCCACTTATCCTTCACTGGTGCAGGCGGGAGTTAAAATTTATGAATACACACCGGGCTTTATTCACGCGAAGACGTTTGTTTCCGACGATCAGGTCGGCGTTGTCGGAACCATCAACTTGGATTACCGTTCTTTAGTTCATCATTATGAATGTGCGACCTGGATGCTGAGAACGCAGGCGATCAGTCAGCTGCATGATGATTTTCTGGCCACACAGGCCGTTTCCCAGCCCATTACCCTCGCCGACTGCCGCCAGTTTCAGCCGCTGCTCAAGCGTTGGATCGTCAATGTGATCAAGCTCTTTGCGCCGCTGATGTAGCTCAAGCTGAATATCAAGAAACAAGCAAAACAAAAAACGCCTGATTCTCACTCAGTTCAAGTGGAATCCGACGCTTTTTTTGATAAGCATTCAGTCCGTGTGCGTTTTCTGCGCGGAACAGACTGTCATTTTAGCTTGGAAATGTTATTGATCGGTGTCGGTCAGCTGGAAATCTTCAGTTTTACCCTCGCTGTAAAAACGGCCTCCGGTTACAGTGAACTTGAGAACACAGTAATCCGGATCATCGACGCCCAATGGATAATACATCGTGTCCGTCGGCAGCCAGATCGACGCTTTGGCGTCATGATCGGTCAGAACCTCCATCGTGCCCTTCAGATGGATGCCGACATATTTCTGTCTGCCCTGCTTGTAAAAATACACGCCGGCTTTGGGGTTGCCGCGGAAGACTTCAACCTTCTGGGAAGAGGTGTTGGTAGAAAAATAGAACACAGTGCGTCCATCAATCCGCCGCGGGGAGAACATGGCTTTCTGACTAGGAAACCCGTCGGCGTCGACGCCGGTCACAACGGCGACCTTCTGCGCTCGAATAAAGCGGATGATTTCATCTTGACTCATCATTGTCTTAACCCTCATTGTTTTCTTGATTTTGCTCGGCCTGGCGCAGCGTCGTCAGGATCCGCTGCAGATAAGCTTCAAACTGATCTTTTTCGGTTTCGCTGAAGCCGGTGTAGAACAGAACGTTCATACGCTGGGAAACGGCGTTGTATTGCTGTTGAAGCGAAACGGCGTAATCGGTCAGCGTAATCAACGTTTGACGACGATTGTCAGGGTTGCTTTCCCGCCGCACGATGCCGTGCGCGACCATCGTATCGATCATGATCGATACGGTATTCTTCGCCAGCGAAGTCCGCTGACTGATTTCGCTGATCGTACAGGGCGACTGCTTCCACAGCACGAATAAAATCCGGCCCTGACCGCCGCTGATCTTCAGGCCTTGCTCGCTTAAAAAGCGTTCAAAGATCCGGTCCTGAAGCTGTTTAATCTGCGTGATGTAAAAACCGCCTAGTGTTTCGATGGAGATCACCTCAAGGAATTCATACGTATGTTCTATATAGAACTATTATTATGATAATCCATTCCCAGCTGGACGTCAAGCCTGAAATCATAATGAAAAGGCCTGAAATTCAGACCTTTCCGAGTGACATCAACGAACCGGTTACTGCAAACGATTGATAATCCGATCCCAGGTGTTGTTGCCGATGACACCGTCCACGTTCAGGCCATTTAACGCCTGGAAGGTTTCCACGGCGCGCTTGGTGTTCTGACCGAAGTTGCCGTCGACGACTAGGCGGGGATTAGGGGCGATCAATTCGTTTAAATACTGCTGGAATTTCTGGACGCCCAGGCCGATGTTGCCGACCCGCAGCGTCCGCGTTGATTTATTACGTTCCATTGCCGGACTCGGCAGATTTTTGAATTCCTGGATAATCTTGTCCCAGGTCGCCTGACCGATGATGCCGTCAACATTCAGATGGTAGACATACTGGAAAACAGCAACCGCAAATTCAGTCTTCTGTCCATAAATGCCATCCTCCTCCATCGGCGTCAGATTCGGCGCGGCTAAAATCTGGTTGATATAATACTGCATCTTTTTGACATCGATGCCGTTGCTGCCCAGCTGTAATGTGTAAGCCATATAACATTCCTCCTTTCCCTGTATGCTATGCGTTTACCGAGGGGCCGGCTAGGCGGGAAAATAACAGAGGACAAACTGGGCAATGAATTTTGTCTTTTTCGTTGTACGCGTTGATTTTCCTGTATAATGAAGAAAAGGAGTAACGCTTATGAAGAATGGGAAGGCTCTGATAGTTGGGGCGATCGGTCACTTCCTGGTCGACTTTGCCTGTGCGGCGTTTTTGCTGCGGCATAATGGGGAAACGATCTGGTGGACGGAGCTGCTGATCCTTTATAATTTCTGCGCGTTCGCGCTGCAGATGCCGATGGGAATCCTGGTGGACCGCTGGCCGGCGTTTCCCTGGGCGGCGGGTGGTGCGCTTTTGTGTGCTGCCGGGGCGCTGCCGCTGCCATTAGCGGCGCTGGGGCTGATTTTAGGACTTGGCAATGCGGCGTATCATCTGGGGATCGGAAAACCATTGATGGATGCGGAGCCTGGCAGCGCCGCCTTGGGAATCTTTGTCGCACCGGGAGCGCTGGGCATTACGCTGGGGACGCTGGCAGCCAGGCTGGATTCAGTAATGGTTCTGCCGCTGACCCTGTTCTTGATCCTGCTGGCTTGTGTCGTTTACAAGCTGCCGTGGAAGCCGCAGGAGCGTCAGGAGGAAGTTAATAGTTCCTTCCCTTTAATCAGTTCGGTCTGTTTGTTTCTCGTCGTGACGCTGCGGTCTTTTGCCGGCTTCACCTGGCCGCTGCCCTGGAAAGCTCAGGCGTTGATTCCGCTGACGCTGGCGGTCGCGGGGGGAAAAGCGGCAGGCGGAATTGCGGCTGATCATTGGGGGCTGGAGAAAACGGCGCGGGTTTCGCTGGGACTGAGTTTTTTCTGCTTTTGCTATCCCGACTGGATGATTACCGGAATGGCCGGCGTATTTTTATTCAATATGACGATGCCATTGTGCTTGAAACAGATGCACCGGCAGTTTCCACAACATGCCGGCTTTGCGTTCGGGTTTTTAACGTTTGCGCTGTTTCTTGGGTTTGTACCGGTGATCCTGGGCATCACGGCAGTAACGAAAGTGCAGACACTGATCTTGATCGCGCTGTCCTGGCTGGATCTGCGCCTGGCTTTTCACTGGGGACGTAACAATGCTTAGATCGTTGGTTTTGTCGCTGATCTTGACCTGGCTGCTGGAGCTGGCCTTCGCGTTTCTGCTTGGAATCCGTCGCGGAAAGGATTTGCTTCTGATTCTGCTGGTCAATCTGATCACCAATCCGGCAGTCGTTTACTTGGCGCTGACCTTTCGGTATTTCCTGCCTTCATGGTTTCTGATTCCGCTGCTGGAAAGTCTGGCAATCGGAGTGGAAGCACTGTATTACCGCAGTTATGCGCTGACAATCCGCCATCCCTGGTTGTTCTCGCTGGCGGCCAACGCTTTCTCGTATGGCATCGGCTGGCTGCTTCAACATGGATGACCTTTTACGCTTTCAAGAAGGCAAGTTTGAAGATTGTGGAATTTCTGATCAAAAGAATCAAGATTGTTTGCTTGATCTGAGGAATATTGCAGAGAGGAGAAATTATGAAAAGAAAAAGAGAATGGACGATCATCAAAATCATCAGCGCATTGATCCTGTTTGCGGGAGTGCTGACGCCGGTGAGGGCTGATGTGATCGCGGAACCGCAAGATCCTTTCTATAAAGAACATGCCGAGGAGTGTACGTATGTCGGCCAATATTACCGCGTGATCGCCGTCAAAGGCGCCTTTCTTTACACCGCTCCGCAGTCTGCCGAAATTCTGGGACAGGTGCCGCAGGGGAAAGAAATCTGGATTGACTTTACGTATGTTGAGGAAGACGGCGACTCCTGGGGCGTTCAGGCGCTGGAGGGAGAGCTGGCCGGTTCCTCAGTCTGGCTGAACCTGGCGGATCTTCAGGTCGAAATGAATGATGCGATTTTCTTTAAGGAACATCAGGCAGAAATAGAACAGATTGACGAGGTGTTTGCGCCGGAAGACTTTTCTGGTTATTTATGCTTCTATGAGTATCCCGGTGCGGACAGCGTATATGAATATACGGATGCAGAAAGTCTGCTGGAAGAACCTGTGACCGTAAATGCGTCATTTACGACGGCTACGGGCGAGATCTGGCTGCATACACCTTATTATTTCGGACACCAGGGCTGGTTTCAGCGCGATCAGCCTGTTGTGGAACAAGCGCCGCTTCTGAATTATCAGCGTGGTCATATTCTCGCCGCTGAAGACGGCACGCTTCACGCTGCTCCTCCATTAACGCCGCAGCCGGTCGTTGTCCTCACGCCGGAGACGAACCGAACCGACATGCCGGAAGAACGCGGCTCAGTCCGCCAATATATCGCGTTCTCTTTCTCAAAAGATGGTTTGATCGGCGGCCTGGTGCTCCTTGTGATTGCGGTGACCAGCGGTTTGATCGCCGTTTTCTGGAAAAAGCCAAAACGCTAATAGTGGATTAAGGGGCGATGTACGGTGGCGGACGATGATCGCGAAGAAAAAAAGCTCGTGAATTAGGCTCAAGACGCGAAGAAGAAGGAAAAAAAGTCTGGAAGAACGTGAAAAAACAGGGGGGATCAGCGTGAGAAAATTTTTAAAGAGGACGATAGCGGTCATGCTGCTTATGGGCAGTACGGCGACTCTGCATGCGGACTTAATCGTCTGCCCGGAGGATGATTTTTTTAAGGAACATGAAGAGGAATGCGAGTACGCCGGGCAGCTTTACACGGCGGCTGGCGATGCCGGTTTCGTTTCCGTTTTCTCCAGTCCGGTTTCCAACGAAATCGTCGGTGAAATTCCTAATGGCACAGACATCTGGATTGATTTCACTTATGAAACGGAAACGGGTGTTTTGTGGGGCGTGCAGACACCGAAAAAAAATCTGAGTCTGGGGCAGTGGATGAATCTTACAGAATTTGAAATCACAAAGACAGGCGAGGATTTTGAGCGGGAACATCAGGCGGCACTGGAACCGATTGAGAGAACCTATACTTTTGGCGAACAGCGCGGATACCTGACGTTATGGGCATATCCGGGATCGGATCAGATTCATAATCAAATCAACAGCCAAGACGTAGAGCCGGGGGCGGTCATTCCGATGACTAGAAAATATACGGACGAGGCAGGTCAGGTCTGGTTTTATATTGAGGTTGATGAACGAATAAACGGTTGGATCCAGGAAGGTCAGGAGCTGACGCTTGTGAGGTTGAACAATTATTGGTATCTGGACCAGGGGACGTATGCCCCAGCGACGCCGACACCTCAGCCGACCGCTCCGACGCCGCGGGTGCCGCTCGTTTCACCGTCGTCCTCCGACGGTTCGGTGGGTCCTTATCTAAAGAAACAGCCGGAGCCCACGCTGATGATCGGCGCAGGAATTGCAGGGGTGATCGCCGTGACCGCGCTGGTCATCGTTCGATTTTGGAAAAAAAGATAAATGCCGGTGGAAGGAAATACATCCGGGAAGACGCAGAAAATTCCGGACTTACTCCAGTTTTATCGATTCGGTTAAAGCGAAGAAATCCTTTGGAAATATTCGCTTTTTTATTGCTTTTTTAAGCTCGCAAACGGAATTAGAAGGAGAAACTTTTCGTTAAATTTCACATAAAATTCACAACAAATAAGATTGACAAGTAAACAGATCAGAGTAAAATGTTAGTATCCTAACAAAAAAGAGAGTGATACGATGCAGCGAAGAATAGGGTATGAAATTCGTGAAATTCAACAAATGATTCATCAGAAAATGGAGCAGTTCCGTCATGAGGACGGCTACGGGCTGACATTAGTGCAGACCCGCACGATCTGTTTTCTGATTGCCAACCAGGACCACGACGTCTTTCAGCGGGATCTGGAAAAGGAACTGCGCATCCGCCGGTCCACAGCCAGTGAAATTTTAAACGTTCTGGAACGCGACGGCTATCTGCGCCGGATTCCCGCTTCACATGACGCCCGGCTGAAAAAATTAGTTTTGACCGAAAAAGCGTTGATGGTGGATCATCAGATGAATGAGAATATCGACAGGATGGAAGCCCTGCTTTCCCGCTCGATTTCGCCAGAGGACCAGGAGCACTTTTTTTCTGTTTTGGATCAAATAAAAAAGAATTTAGAATAACGTGAACGAGAAAGGAGAATGTTATGATTCAACGATTGCTTCAAGAAGTAAAAGAATATAAAAAAGCATCCTTGTTAGCACCGGCGCTGATGGTTGGCGAAGTTGTCATGGAGCTGATGCTTCCGTTTCTGATGTCCTTTATCATTGATTCCGGCGTCAATCAGGGAGATCTGGGCGCTGTTTTCAAGTATGGAGCGTTAATGCTGATCTGCGCGTTTTTGTCTCTGTTCTGCGGGATGCTGAGCGGCAAATACGCGGCGTATGCTTCGTCGGGATTTGTGAAGAATCTGCGCAAGGCGATGTTTGAGAATATCCAGAAATTCTCATTCGCCAACATCGACAAATACTCGACCTCCGGTCTGGTTACCCGCATGATGACCGACGCGACCAATGTACAGAACGCTTATCAGATGATCCTGCGGATGTGCGTGCGCGCGCCGCTGATGCTGGTGGTGGCGATGTCGATGACGTTTATGATCAATGCCAAGCTGGCGATGATCTTCTTCTATGCGATGATTTTTCTGGGGATTATCCTGGGGTTCATCACGCTGAAGGCGCATCCGATGTTCCGCAGGACGTTCCGCAAATATGATGATCTGAATGCCAGCGTACAGGAGAATGTCACGAATATCCGTGTCGTCAAGGCGTATGTTAAGGAAACAGCGGAAACGAATAAATTTCAGGAAGCTGCCGGCAACCTGAAGAAGATGTTCATGAAAGCGGAGAACATCCTGGTTTTCAACAATCCGGTGATGCAGCTGACTATGTATTGCTGCATTCTGGCGCTGAGCTGGATGGGAGCGCAGATGATCGTCGGCAGTACGCTGACCACCGGCGAGCTGATGAGCTTGTTCACCTATACGATGAATATTCTGATGAGCTTAATGATGCTGTCGATGATCTTCGTCATGCTGAGCATGTCGATGGCCTCGGCCCAGCGGATCGCCGAGATCCTGGAGGAAAAACCGAGTATTGTCAATCCGGAAAATCCGGTGATGACGGTCGCGGACGGTTCGATCGAATTTGATCACGTCGCATTCGGTTATTATACCGGAAAAGATAAATATGTTTTAGAAGATATCAACCTGAAAATTAAGGCGGGAGAAACGATTGGCATCCTGGGGCCGACCGGTTCCAGTAAGTCGACGCTGATGAGTTTGATCCCGCGGTTGTACGATGCCGGCGAGGGGACGGTTCGCGTCGGCGGAGTCGATGTTCGGGATTATGATCTGGATTCACTGCGCAACAGCGTCGCGATGGTATTGCAGAAAAACGTCCTGTTTTCCGGGACGATCAAGGATAACCTGCGCTGGGGCAACGAACAGGCCACGGATGAGGAAATGATCCATGCCTGCAAGCTGGCCTGCGCCGATGAATTCATCCAGCAATTTCCGGAGGGCTATGATACTCGGATTGAACAGGGCGGCACCAACGTGTCCGGGGGTCAGAAACAACGCTTATGCATCGCGCGGGCCTTGTTGAAAAATCCGAAGGTTCTGATCCTCGACGACAGTACCAGCGCCGTCGATACCCGCACGGACAGTATGATCCGCAAGGCGTTCCGGGAAGAAATTCCGAATACAACCAAATTGATCATCTCGCAGCGGATTTCCTCGATTGAAGACGCCGACCGCATTGTGGTGCTTAACGAAGGCCGGATCGAAGGCGTCGGAACGCACGCGGAGCTGCTGGCGAGCAACGCAATTTATCAGGAAGTCTATGAAACGCAGAAGAAAGGAGAGGATGAACATGAGCAGGCCTAGAAATGTGGGAACCAACGGTGAAAAGCTGAATACCCAAGTGCTGGGCCGGCTGATGAGCTATATCCTCAAACGATATAAATTCCGCTACGCCATCGTTCTGATCTGCATCATTATTTCATCGCTGGCTTCGGTCGCGTCTTCAGTCTTTATGAAAACGCTGATCGACGGCTACATCACCCCGATGATTCAAAGCGCCAATCCGGATTTTACGCCGCTGTTTCAGGCGTTAAGCATGATGGCGTGCATTTACATGGCAGGCGTAGTGACAAAGCTGATTTCCCAGAAAGTTCTGATTGTCATTTCTCAGGGCACGATGAACAATCTGCGCAACGATCTGTTCAGCAATATGGAGAAGCTGCCGATTCAATACTTTGACACGCACGCGCATGGGGATATCATGAGTGTTTACACCAATGATATTGACACGCTGCGGCAAGTTATTTCCCAGAGCATTCCGGAATTTCTCTCTTCGCTGTTTACGATCGTTTCGGTGTTCTTCTCAATGATCGTTATGAGCGTGCCGCTGACGCTGGTCACGCTGATGATGGTTGTGGTCATGCAGTTTGCGCTGCAGAAGATCATGCGCAAGTCGGGTCGTTACTTCGGCGCGCAGCAGCGGCAGCTGGGGAAGGAAAACGGATATATTGAAGAAATGATGGAAGGCGCGAAGGTCGTCAAGGTGTTCACGCATGAACAGAAGGCGATCGAGGAATTCAATCAGATCAATGACGAACTGTGCGAGGCTTCTTACAAAGCGAATAAATATGCCAATATCCTGATGCCGATCGTCGGCAATCTCGGCAATATTTCGTACGTATTGTGTGCCTTCATCGGCGGTGTGCTGGCAGTCAACGGCATCAGCGGTCTGACGCTGGGCGGCCTGGCTTCCTTCCTGGCTTTGAACAAGTCCTTTAACGGCCCGCTGAACCAGATTTCTCAGCAGCTGAACTCCGTCATCATGGCGATGGCCGGCGCGGAGCGGGTCTTCAAGCTGTTAGATGAACCGCATGAAGTCGATGACGGCCGCGTGACGCTGGTCAATGTGGATAAGGACGAATCCGGCCGGATGAGCGAATCGGAAACGACAACCGGACACTGGGCCTGGAAACATTGCCACGAAGACGGCAGCGTTGATTATGTCGAGCTGACCGGCGACGTCCGGTTCCATGACGTCAGCTTTGGTTATGTCGAAGGCAAAACCGTGCTTCACGATATCGAATTGTTTGCTGAACCGGGACAGAAGCTGGCCTTCGTCGGCGCGACCGGCGCGGGGAAAACGACGATGACCAACCTGATCAATCGGTTTTACGATGTGCAGAAAGGCTCGATCACCTATGACGGGATCGACGTCAAGCTGATCCGCAAGGATGATCTGCGGCGGTCGCTGGGGATTGTTCTGCAGGACACGCATCTGTTTACCGGGACGATTGAGGATAATATTAAATATGCCCGCCCGGATGCGACGCATGAAGAAGTCGTCGCAGCGGCCAAGCTGGCAAACGCTCACTATTTCATTAAACATCTGGAAAAAGGCTATGATACCTGGCTGACTCGCGACGGTTCCTCGCTTTCGCAGGGACAGCGGCAGCTGATCTCGATTGCCCGGGCCGCGTTGGCCAATCCGCCGGTGCTGATCCTGGATGAAGCGACGTCTTCGATTGACTCGCGGACTGAAAAACTTGTTCAGGAAGGCATGGACAAGCTGATGAGCGGCCGGACGACCTTTGTTATCGCGCATCGCCTGAGTACGATCAAAAACTCCCACGCGATCATGGTTATGGATCACGGCCGGATTATTGAACGCGGCAATCATGAGCGCCTGCTGGAAAAACACGGCATCTACTATCAGCTGTATACCGGCTTGATCGAAAACGACTGACAGACGGGTAACCCGTCTGTTTTTCCTGTTATCGACAGATTTCGCAAGTCATTTCATTCGAAGATACTGAAATGAAATCGGAGAAGCAAGCATAAAAAACGATCGCTAAAAAATCTATCGTAAAGCTTTGAGTCCAAAGTTTTACGATAGATTGCGGGAAAAACGTTAAACGTAAAAATAAGTTGACTTGAAGTGCAGTCCAGCTGGTATGATAAAGAAGCAAAGGAAGACAGAGGCAGGGAAAAAAGAAAAGTGGGAAAGAGGGGAACACGGTGACACAAGCCAATTCTAAAAATTTGATGACCGAAGGGATAATCTGGAAAAAGATTTTATTTTTCGCACTGCCGATTTTCTTCGGTAATTTATTTCAGCAGCTCTACAACACCGCCGATTCGCTGATTGTGGGCAATTTTCTGGGCAGCGAAGCGCTGGCGGCAGTTAGTTCTTCGGGAAATTTGATCTTTTTGCTCGTCGGTTTCTTCAACGGCATCACGGTCGGCGCGGGAGTGGTGATCGCCCGTTATTATGGAGCCCGGAATGGCGAGCAGGTTCAGCTGGCGGTGCATACCACTGTCGCATTTGGATTAGCGGCCAGCGTGCTGATGACGGTTGTCGGCGTCATGCTGGCGCCGCAAATTCTGATCTGGATGGGGACACCGGCGGAAGTGCTGGGCTTGTCTACGGTCTATTTTCGGATCTATTTCGCAGGCTCGCTCGGATTTATCATGTATAACATTTTTGTCGGGATTCTGCAGGCGGCCGGAGACAGCCGTCATCCGTTAGTGTATCTGGTCATTTCTTCACTGATCAATATTGTGCTCGATTTAGTCTTCGTTGCGGGAATGCATTGGGGGGTCGGCTCCGCGGCCTTCGCTACGATTTTGTCGCAATTTGTCAGTGCAGCCCTGTGTTTCAGACGCTTGCTGAAGGTACAGGACGTCTACCGTATCGAGCCTAAGAAAATCCGGTTTGATAAACCGATGCTGAAGCTGATCATCCAATATGGGCTGCCTTCAGGGCTGCAGAACTCAATCATCGGCTTTGCCAACGTCGTCGTGCAAGCCAACATCAACGCTTTCGGTCAGATGGCGATGGCGGGGTGCGGCGCGTTCTCGAAAATCGAAGGTTTCGGTTTCCTGCCGATTACCAGCTTTACAATGGCGCTGACCACCTTTGTCGGCCAGAACCTGGGGGCACGGGAACTGGAGCGGACGCGTAAAGGGGCGCGGTTCGGCATTTTATGTTCCATGGTGATCGCGGAAGGGATCGGGATCTTGATTTTCATTGGAGCACCGTGGCTGATCGCCGCGTTTAACCGTGATCCCCAGGTCATCGCCTATGGCACCGACCGTGCGCGGACATCCGCCTTGTTTTTCTTCCTGCTGGCGTTTTCCCATTGCATGGCGGCAATTCTGCGCGGAGCAGGTAAATCGACAGTGCCGATGCTGGTGATGCTGCTGACCTGGTGTGCGGCGCGGGTGACGTTCATCACACTGATGGTGAAATGGATAAATTCGATCCAGGTTGTTTTCTGGGCATATCCGCTGACTTGGCTGATGAGCTCTGTGATATTTTTCTATTATTACCGACATGTCGACTGGATGCATGCCTTCGACGCGTGATCCCGCTGCTCATAGAACACTCCTATCCGAACTCGGAAGTAGGAAAAAGGAGAAACGGGTCAATCAGAGGGAAGCTTGGCTTAAAAAAGAAGAATGATCCATCCATTTAAAACTGGATTCGCAAGGCTTCATTCCAAGTTTTGCGAACCAGCTTTTTTAGTACACCCGACATGGGTGATAACTAGACGGTGAAAGTCCGTTGCGCGGTTGTGGCAACAAGCATTAAAGCGCTAGCCGAAGGCAAGGCGATTATC
>NZ_GG657562.1:133141-137403 GCF_000157995.1 Holdemania filiformis DSM 12042 | reverse complement strand
GCTAGGATAGCTTTTCCAGGTGTCACTAGGCAGCAAGTCGTTTCATAGCACCCCCCGCAAACCCGCATGGAATGGGCGTTTTCTCAAATCCGGCGAATAAACCTGCACAACTTGTAACAGCATGTTTTTGTAAAGCCCAGCACCATTTGGGCACCACAAAACAAAAATCAGCAAACTCTTGCGCGGCAGGAATCCCGATTCACCGAAAACAATCGTGGCAAGCAGGGCAGGAGTATATACACTCCTGCAAAACGCTTGTTGGGTGATGGAACCCAAACCCCGGAAAAGCGCCACCACCGGCGGCCTTTTCTATTGCCCCTGACAGGGTGGCTGTGCGTTCCCGTGGACGCTTCCAAACGCAAGAAGTATCCTTATTCCCAGTTGGTAAAGCGCCCCGTATTCAGCGCCCGTAAGGGCGCGTGGTCGCTCTACTTGTGGAGCGTTTGCAAGGCAGCGTAAGCGGCCCTTGCCGGGGGATTGGGGGCGGACCCCAACAAGCGGTTTGAACCGTTTTCGCATAGCGGAAACTGGGCAAATGCGCAACGGTGTGTACCGTTGTGCCCTGCTTGCCACTATTGAAAACGGCTAAAGAGGGAATATGTCTTATACCAATAAGACGCAGTAAATCAGCCCGGTCAACGGAATCTATATGAGTTGTTTTCGTCAAAATCTATTTCATAGTAGTTGTCCTCAAAGTCGTACAGACAAATCGAGTTTTCGAGTATTTTAAATGGTTCCTTGCCTGAAATTGAAGCAAATATATCTTTCCCAGAAAATGACCATTGCTTCTCAAAATTAAAATCCAACATCGTAATTTCAATTTCGCCGTATATAATATATCCCTTTTTAACTTTATAAATTGCAAAGTTACAGCCAAAACAGTCAAGCATAATATTGCGAATGATAGAAGCATTGGTGATCCTTATTTGTGTTATCATATTATCTTGAAGAATTGTAAGAATGTCATTTTCCAAAACAGCACAATCCGAATCATAGGAGTAAAACGGCCCAATCAGCGCTATTTGAAATTCTCTTGAACCTAAGTTAATATGAATTGACAGCGTTTTTGAAAAATCGTTATGCCCATAATGACCTGGATTCAGCGTCACATCATAGTGATGATTATCCGCCGAGCCAATGGTATATGTTTCATCAACTTTGATTTCAATGTGGCATATTTCGTTTTGTAAAATCATCATTGCACCTTAAAAACTCCCCGTTCATCCAGTACGCCTTCTCCGCCTAAGGCGCACAAACCCATAGTTTTTTTTATTTTAATATGACTGCATGGAAATGTCAAATAGCTCATTTCGTTTCATTACTTCATACTACTGTTCATAACTCTGTTTGTTCGCTTGGGCACCATTCGGGCACCATTTTGCCCCTTGAAGGACGGTTTCTCACATAGCAGAAATGCTGATTTCATAGGTTTTTCCGGCTGGAAAAAGATTTTATTACCGCCAAATATTTACTATTTTTTATTAACTGCTTATCCAAGTCAGTAAAATGGAAATTCGGTTATTCCTTTGCCCGCTGAAAAGTAAAATCGATCTGTCTGGCTGGATATTTTTACTATCGTCTGATGCAGAATCTCAATCCCGGTCAGGATCAGGAATAAAGGATTCCTGGATAAACGGAATATAGAGTATGCTGTGTTCCACTGTGCCGTCACTTTGGTATTCTGTATACATTAGAATATTGCGGTAAATCGAATCCACCGGCTTTAAGCCTAATAAGCGCATTTGTGCTAAGGCTTTCTGTAGCGGATTCTCTTTGCTTTTTCCCAACGCAAAGATGCTGTGATATTCAAAGAACTGACGACGGGGACAAAGCTGAACGCTGGAATTGACCGGCAGTTGGATTTGATCGGCCGCTTGCTGCGGTACAGAAAGTCCCCACACATAATCTTCCGGCTGATCCGCAGGGCAGCGCTGGCAGGACTTAACAATAGGCATGTGCTGGATCCAGGCAGGCAGAATTTCATAAATGAAGGGATCTTCGACAAACCCATGCACATCGACATGCGGCAGGAAATAAAAGGCGTCAGTTGCTTTGACAAACCATTGATCCTGCCGCGTTTCCTCGCAAAAGGTTTTTAATTTTTCATATTCAGCGATAACTCCCTGCATAAAGATCAGCTGTCGTTTCATCTGCTCAATTTTAGGTTCCATCAGCGTCAAAACTTGATCGGTAGAACTATGCCGGAAAACCTGCTCGATTTCTTTGACGGAAAAACCATAATTCTTATCTTTGATAATCTCTAAGACTGTCGAAGCGTTGCGCTGATCGTAATACCGATATTTGGCTTCCGTGATTTCATTGGGGATCAGAATTCCATTATTCTGATAATGTTTTAGAAACTCCTGGGTTACCCCGACTTTTTTGGAAAATTCTCCGATTTTGTATTTTTTCATTCTGCTGCACCCCTGTTATCCATGTGATTTTAAGTTCAATATACAGGGAAGTTTTGAAAAAAGCAATTACTAAACTATTCACAATCCATTGACTCCAGTCTTAGGCCTGGATTTATAATTTGATAAACCATGGACAAAGGAGAAAAATGAAATGGGAAAAAAGGGAATTTCACGACGGGAGTTTTTAAAGGGAACGGCGGCCAGCGCTTTAGGCGTTGCGGCCCTGGGACTGCTGGGCGGCTGTGCTGCGGAAGAGAAGCCGGCGGCGGAACCTTGTCCGACTCCGGAAGCTTTAGCCAACGATTGGCTGGGACAGGAACCGCAGATTGAGGCCAGTTCGATTAAGGAAACGCTGGAAACTGAAGTGCTGATCGTCGGCGCAGGAACCGGCGGGATGTTTGCGGCGTGTTCCGCAGCGGAGAACGGAGCTAAAGTACTCGTTGTGGAAAAGTACCCGACCGGCGGTGGAATTCGGGATGATCTGGGGGCGATTAACTCGCGGTATCAGAAAGAATGGGGAACGCAGATTGACAAATTTGACTACATCACAGAGATGACGCATATTGCCAATGGACATCTAGACCAGCGTCTGGTCAAGCTGTTCTGCGAAGAGTCTGGGGAAACGATTGATTGGTATGGCGATCGACTGGCAGAACGCGGCGTGGAGCTGTGGCATGAAGCGGGCGGGGATGATCCGGATGACCGCTATAAGCATTTCCCGACGGGACATTCACCGCGCTGGACCGGAAGCGACGACGGAAATGGAAATCCGCTGAACGGCAATATTGTTTTGACTGATTACGCGTTGCAGCATGGCGTGGAATTCCGATATCAGACGACGATGATCAAGCTGACAAAAGAAAAGGGCCGGGTTACCGGGATTATTGCCAAAGATGCGGAAGAAAACTATATTCAAATCAAAGCTTCAAAAGGTGTAATCGTCTGCACCGGCGGTTATTCGCTGAACTATGATATGCTCCAGGCATTGCAGCCGGAAAACGTTGCGATGGTAGGGCGCAACGGGTCCATTCCGGGTGCTTCCGGGGATGGCATCAAAGCCTGTATCTGGGCTGGCGGTAAGTTTGATGAAACTCATTCGATGATGATGTTTGACCGCGCGGCACTAAAAGTTGACGCAAAACCGGGAATTGATCAGCTGAAAAAGGGCGAAAGCGGATTTTTCTGGATGGGCTCTCAGCCGTTCTTAAAGGTTAATCAAGACGGCGAACGGTTTTTCAATGAATCTGGGACCTATGAAGGAATTCTGCATTCGGATGAATTCCAAAAGGATCATTGCCATTACACGTTATTTGACGGGGATTGGACAGAATATGTCCAGGAGTTTAAAACACATGGCTGCTCCCGCTTGATTCCCTTCCCGAATAACGCTGATCCGAATATCCCATATCAGGTGATCGCAGAAGGGATGCTTCCAGGCTTAGTGAAGGATGGTTTTGTTCAACAGGCAGATACCATCGAAGAACTGGCGGAGAAGCTGGGGCTGCCGAAGGAAACGTTGACCGCAACGGTGGAACGGTATAATGAATTATATGATAAAGGGGTTGACGAGGATTTCGGCAAAGAGGCGCACCGGATGTCCGCCTTGCGCACCGCGCCTTTCTATGGTGCGAAGAACTGCGGTTATATTCTGTGCACTATGGATGGAATTCAAATTGATCTGAATATGAATGCAGTGGATACCGAAGGAAATGCGATCCCCGGCCTGTATGTCGTCGGTAACGACAGCGGAGCTTATTTCTCAGCAACCTATCCAAACCTTTCGACAGGCGCGGCCTGCGGAAGAACCGTAACCTTTGGCCGGCGCGCGGGAAGAATCGCCGCGGAACA
>NZ_GG657562.1:126269-133134 GCF_000157995.1 Holdemania filiformis DSM 12042 | reverse complement strand
CGCCTAATCGTTTGCGATTAAAACGGGAATTACGGAATGACTGACGAACGATTTATGCAATTGAAAAATTGATTTTGATTTCACCTTTACCTTAATGAGAAGATCAGAACGAAACTTCTGTTTCAGTATGCTCGCTGGAATAGAAGTCTAGTTCTGATCTTTTCTTTTGAAAACAGTTTAATGATTTTAATCAGTTTTGATTATGTTAAGGTCATTGAAAAAGAGAATTGATTGAGAAATGAGGTTGAATCAGGCTGTGCGCGTAAACTGAAAAGTAGGCATTTCCCAGGAAATACTGTGAAACAGTTTAAATGAAAAACGACCGGAATAAATCCGGCCGATCAAAAGGTAATTTCAGTTTTCTTTGACCATAAGAAATCATGATATTGGTTCAGCAACGTCTGTGCTTCAGCTAAAGTGGGAATTGATACTGAAGCTCCTTTTTTAGTAACGGCGCATGCGCTGGCGGCCGTAGCGATCGCAAGACAGTCAAGGGCAGATTTGCCTGCTAATTTAGCGGCTAGGAAAAAACCTGTGAACGTATCCCCGGCGCCGACGGTATCGACGACTTCAACTGGACAACAAGGCAGAAAAATACGTTCTCTGCCTTCCTGCAGACAGCTGCCTTGATCCCCTAAAGTCAGAATGACTTGAGTATGCGGGAAAACTTTTGCGAAATAGTCCAGAATGGCTTCCGGTTCAATCTGACCTGAAAAGAAGGCACCTTCGACTTCGTTGATAAATAACAAATCGATCTCGTTCAACGGCAATTGTCCGGGATCGGCAGGGGTGGGAGAAGGATTTAACGCGATGATCAGACCTCGTTCATGCGCTTTGTGGATTAATTCTTCTAATCGGTTAATTTCATTTTGAATAACCAACAGATCCCCCGCCTGAAAATTAGCTAGCGTTTCATCAATCTGGGCGGAGGTAATGGCGTAGTTGCTTCCTGGATAAACAAGGATGGCATTCTGTCCTGTGCGATCAACTTGAATAATTGCGTGACCGGCAGGTTGATCCACGGAACGTAAGTACCGGGTGTCAATATGATACTGAGCCAGTGTATCTGATAAAAGTGAGCTTGCCTGCCCCAGACATCCCGCAAAATGAACAGACGCGCCGCCTTGACTTAAGGCAACTGCTTGGTTCAATCCCTTTCCGCCGCAGAAACACTGCATTTGGCGAGCTGACTGCGTTTCCTTCGAATTTAAAATGTGATCAACAGAATAAAAATAATCTAAATTTAATGAACCGAAAACTAAGCATTTTTTCATATCAGAGATGCCTCCTCACTCTTTTTCATTATAGCATACACAAATGATCGAAAGCGGATAAAAGGAAAAGCATACTTAAATCAAGTTATAAGGTTAGCATCAAGATCAATATCAGATAAAGGATCGAGCGCAGACAAATCTTATTTTTGTTTGCTTTTAAACGGATAAATGCTTTTTTGGAGGCCCTGTAAATTGGCTTTATAAATTTTGATGCTGGTGAAAATGTATGTCTCTTTTCTTGAACATAAAAAAGAGACATAGGTAAGAATTTCCATTACAATAAAGTTACCACACCCTATAGAAAGGAAATCTCACTATGTCTATTACTCGTTTTATCAACTCTGCTCTTAAATTAAAAGACCTTTTTCGAAGGAAAAACTAAATCCAGTTAATATCAGATTCATTTTTTGATGGATAAGTTGTTGAAATTCAAGATAAAAGAAAAATTAACAATTTCAATTAACAATTTCGATGATTTTTACTTCGCCTGGAAGAAATGCGGCACATAGCGCTCGATCACCGATTTCCAAATTCAGGTCTGCTTGATTGTTCTCATTTTCAGAGGATAGGATAACCTTCGCAGAATCAATAGCCATCTGGAAACGGTTTGGAAGATTTTCGAGGCGAATCCAATGACGATGGCTGTTTTCCAAGTCATGATTGGCGACCACCAAAATCATCGTAGATTTGTTTGCAAAGCCAAAACCCAAAGCCGGAATCCAAGGACCTTCGAACATCAGCGGGAATTGATTGTTTTTACGGAAAAGGGCTGTGCGGTAGCGTCTGCGGATGTGCGCCGCCGCTTCCAATAATGTCGGCAGCTGCCATCGCTGAGCGTCAAGATAGTGGAAAGCATAGCAGTCAAACAAGGCCAGCTTACGATAATACGGATCCGTTTCCGGCAGTTGGTCCTGTTCGTTAGGACGGCAGTCCAGCCCCGTATTCATCGGCTGGATTTCGTAGACTTCCTGCCCAGAATTCAGAAAAGGGACGCAATTTGGAATAAATAAATTAAGTACCGTTAACATCCGGCTTAGCCGCCGACCTCCTTCACGAGCACTTAACCGCGGTGTATCATGCGTTTCACCCACTGCGAAAACCGGACAAGGCAAACTGGCGGCACCATAAGCGAAGGCGTTTAATTTATCCTCATTTGGCCGGGTTTCCTGCGTGAAACCTCCCCCGATGATCATGTTATACCCTTTTTCCAGAGAGCATGCTGCATTCTGGGTGTCCAGTTCCTCGGCAATAAAACAGAA
Source organism: Holdemania filiformis DSM 12042 (assembly GCF_000157995.1). Classification (GTDB taxonomy): domain Bacteria; phylum Bacillota_I; class Bacilli_A; order Erysipelotrichales; family Erysipelotrichaceae; genus Holdemania; species Holdemania filiformis. The sequence goes on along the minus strand of NZ_GG657562.1, from coordinate 130,601 downwards.
ATGAGGATCAATTTTCCGGGCCGCTTCGATGATTCGTTTTACCAACGCCAGTGGAAGCGCATGGCCCATGTCAATCCGTGCGCCGTCAATGCCAAATTCTGTTTGATAATAAGGAATGATCTGGCTTAACAGAGCCCATAACGGCTCGTTGATGCGATTGCCTGGATTTAAGCTGGCTTTCGCAACATCATATAAAATATAAGGATTAAAACTTTCATTTTTCGGCAAATACGCCGCAGAAGCTGCCGGATGATCTAAATACATGCGGAAAAAAGTGATATCATTCCATGCCGGCTGCGGATCGTTAATGCAATCACTGAAAGCCGGGGCAACGGTCATGTTAAATGCTTCCTGAACCAGATCCAGGATCTCGCCTTTACCTTTTTTCCATTTTGCAACAACCCTTTTCCATTTTTCTGGATCAATACTTTGCGGATTTGGCCGAAATTTGCGGATATGTTCAAGGACTTCTTCACTCGCATACATCAATTCCAAGTATTGAGGATCCGCAACGCTGCCCGGTTCCACGCCAGGAACAAAAGGCGGGGTATACGTATCCAATTGGTCAGCCTCGATCCAGTAGAACCAATCCGGATGCTCAGCAATGAGATCCGAGTTTACTGAGTTTGTCCTTGGGATCAGGTCAATGATCACTTTGATATCCTGACAATGACAGGCTTCAACAAGCGCTTTAAATTCGTCTTCTACGCTCAGTTCATCGCCGGTCATCGGATCTTTTAAATTGGGGTCTAATTTGAAAAAGTTACTTACACCGTAAGGAGAACCCAGATCTCCTTTCTTATTTTTGGTTGAATACTGACTGATCGGCAGCAAATATAATGTGTCGATCCCCATTTTTTTTAATAAAGGAAGCAAAGCTAAAGTTTTAACAAAAGTTCCTGTTTCTTTTAAGCCGTAGATATTCTTGGATTCCAATTCGCCGCTGCGGTCATGATCCCAACTGCTGGATGTGCGGATCATGCAGGAATAAACGCTGCTTTGACGGATCCAATTTCCACGCGTACCGCCTTGAGGAAGGGAATGATCAGCGTAATAGGGCTGACAGACCGGTTTGGATTTTCCTTTCAACAGAACGTTGATCAATTCGTCAAAAAATTGATAAGGATTAACACGAATTTCACCAGAGGGTAGTTTATATTTTGAGGTACACTTCAAATCCAAGCTGTCGAAAAGATCAGGAAGAGTATAATTAAACGGGTAATCGTGGATAAGAGACTGTCGCTTTAAAGCCTGTTGTAATTTTAATAAGTAACTCATGAAATACTCCTTATATAAGTAAATAAAATCCTATTTTATTTTATCATGAAAATCAGATTGATTGATAGAATTTCAGAGCTTTGGGGAGAATTTAAAACGTGAAACTAAAAATAAATTTGTCAATCGTTTTGAAGTCTGTTACCATGATAGCGGTTAAATCGGACGCTGAGGTGAAGAAATGCGAAAGTTATTATTATTATTCAGTATCGGAGTGATGCTGGCGCTCGGGGGATGCGCTGAAGAGAAACCCTGCATCGCGGAGAAGGGAATCGTTTGTTACAATGAGGAAGCGCAGCAGTATCAAGTGGAAGAAGGCGCTAAAATTCGGGTTATGGTTGAGAATGAAGCCTATGGTCAGGCTTTGGAAGAACTTTGGAATAAGGAACATCCGGAACAGACTGATGTGATCGAACCGATTGTTGTCCAAAGCTTTGATGCGGCAACCTGGTTAGGCTATAAGACGGATATCGCGCTGTTGTGGAGTAATGACGCCGCTCAGATTATCAATAATTTTATGCCGGTGCAGCCAGAGTTGGAAGCAGTGATACAGGAACATGCTCCGCGGCAGTTTGGTGAACTTTTAAATGTAGACGGTCTTCGGTATGTGCCAATGAGTTACTATGGATTAGTGTTTTCTACCAATATGACTATGCTGAGCGAAATGGGATATGACGTGAGCGATGAAAATGACGATGGACTGGTTGATCAATTTGATAGCTTTGAAGAATTAATGAAATTGGCAGATGAATGGGGAGGGCAGGCGCGAACCTATCATGAGCGGCAGATGGAGGCGGTATTCCCGTTTGCAATTTCAGAATTGTGGGCCTCAATGGTGTTTTTGAGTGCTGATGATTTTCGTTTCTTTGCATCACAGGATGCTTTAATATCCGGTATGGAAACGGAAGAGTTTCTGGAGGCTTTAAAATTTCTAAGAGCAATGGGGGAGCATTCTTGGTATTTGTACAGCGAAGAGAGTGCAGGAGAAGAACAGCCAGAGGTGTCTGATGTTGAGGACGAAAATTCAAGGGACACGGATTCTGAATTACCGGTCGTGGATTCTGAATCAGAAGTTGAATCCGAAGAATTCCCGCCCGAAAGCAATAATGTGAAGGAATCCCAGGATAGCTCTGAAGAGGAAGAGGAGATCATTCTTCCTTATCAAATCAAAAATGATCGGGCCTTCAACGGGGGGTGGCTGTATGATGTCTATCTTGAAAAGCTGATTTCTCCTTTTTCTTTAGTAGGGACTTGGATGTACTATAATCAGCAGGAGGATATTGAACAACAGGATTTTTATTTTTCACCTATGCCATCCTGGAAAGAAAAAATACTTTCACCCTTGGCGAAAACCAAAGGCTATTTATTGTCGGCTGGAACAAAATATCCTTCCGCTGCTAATGAAGTTTACCGTATAATTCGGAGTGAAGCTGGAATTCAGGCGTATATTGATACAGTGGATGAAATTCCTGCGGTAACGCAAGTGGATAGGCTTGAAAATCGTCCTAATTTGGAAACTGAGGAAAATGAAGAAGGAAAGGAATCCCAAACAATCGAACCGTATTATTTAGCGTTTAGAAATGAGAATCAGAGACAAATAAGTTATGCTTTTTCATTCTCACAGGAGGAGTCCATGGTGGCTTTTGAAAAAGATCCATCTGTTAGAGGCTGGGATATGCTTTCTGAAATTGGATTGATCGAAATTGCACAACAAGTAATAAAACAGGAGATTACACCCGAGGAGGCACAATTGGAATTGCTAGAAAACAGTGAAAACTGGATGAAGCCGTTTAAACCTGTGGATGAGGAATTGGAATAGCCTCTCATTTGGTTTGCAAAGAGGTAATCAGGCTCTTGAGTATTAAGTTAGATTCAATATTCTGTAAAGAAGATGTTCTGTAAGGAATATGGTGTGTGAATTTAAGAAAAAGGGCCTTTTTTTTAATTGTTAGTCAGTTGTTTTTACAGCGGGATCAGAGATATGACAAAGCTGTGTTTGTATAATTTGACAGAGCTTGTAGAGGGAAATGCTACAATTTTACTCCTGAGTTCTATGCAGAATATAAAATAGTACCCTACTGAAGCTTAAACGTGGTAACTTAAATAATACGATATCTATGGATTTTTTCATCTTATTTTGTGGGGTGATTTATCACGTCTTAATTCCACTTTCATTTTACAACACAGGTTTCAGAAAAAATATGAAATTGTTATTGACGAGATTTAGATCTTATGATATATTATTAAAGCGCTGGTAATCAGCCAATAAAAAGATGGAGGCTTAGCTCAGTTGGGAGAGCGTCTGCCTTACAAGCAGAGGGTCGGGGGTTCGAGCCCCTCAGCCTCCACCATTTTTTTATTGCCGACTTAGCTCAATTGGCAGAGCAACTGATTTGTAATCAGTAGGTTGTAGGTTCGATTCCTATAGTCGGCACCAGGAGTTGGAGAGGTAGCGAAGTGGCTAAACGCGGCTGACTGTAAATCAGTTCCCAACGGGTTCGGCAGTTCGAATCTGCCCCTCTCCACCATTCTTTTTTAAGATAGTGGGGCATAGCCAAGCGGTAAGGCAACAGACTTTGACTCTGTCATTTCCCTGGTTCGACCCCAGGTGCCCCAGCCAATTTTAGTTTGGATTGTTTATGTCCCGGTAGCTCAGGCGGTAGAGCAACTGACTTTTAATCAGTGGGTCGAAGGTTCGATTCCTTTCCGGGACACCACTTAACTATGCGAATGTAGTTCAATGGTAGAACTTCAGCCTTCCAAGCTGACTACGTGGGTTCGATTCCCATCATTCGCTCCATTGAATAACATAACCCTGTATGAGGGTTTTTTTGTGTCTTAATAGTTCTCTAGGTAATATAAAATCTTGTAGGGTTTTTAGAAAATGAGCTATAAAATCGTATAGGGTTGGAAAAAGCAAAAATGGATAGAGCGTCGACGCTGTAAAGCGCGAAAAGACGAAATATCCATTTTTATTTAGCTAAGGGTTCAGTGAAGAAAAAAGAGTTAAGGATGAATCTTATTGAGGGTTAGAAAAGTCATCAGTAGGAAGTGAGG
>NZ_GG657562.1:93289-125292 GCF_000157995.1 Holdemania filiformis DSM 12042 | reverse complement strand
GGTTAAACTTGTTCAGAGGACTTCACAGAATGGAAGTCAAGAATCATTGATATTATTTTTTACATAAATTAGATTCATAATTAGGATGACCCTATGTGATTTTAAAGCGCCGTTCTCTAAAACTGTCGCATTAGGTAAAAATGGGAGGCTTTTTAGAAAAATCTAAATTATTTGTAAGTACTTTTTCGATTTCGTGCGTATATTATATATAGAGAAACAAAATTTATTGTTAGTTCGAGATACTTTAAGATTTAAATTTGTTTCTCTGAGCCTTGAAATATTTTCCAAGGCAGCCTGATAAGCTATACGCTCTGTATCAGGACGAGCGATTTGGGCGCTCAGTAAACAAAACCCTGTGCAGTTCGAACTAACAAAGTATGAGTCTCCTTTCCGGGAGACTTTTTACTTTGTTAGTTCTGTTAACCCTGCTTCTCTCGGTGCTGATCAGCTGATCTTACTATAAATGCATTTTTTATTTTAGCTGTAGTCGTTTGTGGCTGAAAAAGTAGACTTTATGAACCAGGCGTTTTCTAACCAAAATATAGCTATTTTCTATCATTTTCAATTATATTTCAATTGTCAGTTAAAGTCTACTTTATGAACCAGATCAGAAAGTTGGAGGATTAGGAATGGCGAATGAAAAGAAACGAATCTTACAGTTATTCTATATTCTTGCCCAACAGGATCAATATATCCGTTCTTATGAGCTAGCGGAAAAAGTAGGGGTCACTGAACGAACGGTCAAAAATGATATTCCGGAATTAGAGGCATTTGCAAAAGCAAGTGGTGCTGATTTAGTAGCGAAAAAAGGAAAAGGTTATGTTCTCAAGGTTTTTGACGAAGATCGCTTTGAACCCGTAAAGACTCAATTGATTATACATTTTTCAAATGTGGGTGAAACACCCAGGGCTCAGAATGACAGAAGTAATGATATTCTTCGCCGGATTATTGTAGAAAATCGCTTTCTTACAATTGAAGATATCGCAGAAGAATTGTATTTAACAAAAAGTTCAATACGGGAAGACATGAAAGATGTTAATTTTTTGCTGAGTAAGTTTAACATGCGATTGAAAAGACGAAATGAAGAGGGGCCTCTGGTTAAGGGCAGCGAATTTGATCGACGAATGTTAATGCTTTGTATTTTTGAAAATCACTATCATGAAGCCATAAATTTGTATAAGAATACAGATTTCTTATCTTTCTTTGACCGGGACGATGAAGAACGCTATGAAATTCGTCATATTTTCCTAAAAACATTGAGGGATTCAGATTGTCATATTCTTGATATCAACACCCAGCGTTTATCTCGTTATTTGTTATTGATGGTTTCTCGTTATCAGGCTGGATGTCCAATAAGTTTGACGCAAAATCAGCGTAAGTATATTCGGCGATTCCGAGAATATTCAGTTGCGAAAGACGTGATCGAAAAATGTCAACGATTTTCCGGCTTTGATGTCAGCGAGGATGAGATTCTTGCTTTTGCTTTGCTGCTGATCTTTTGGGCGGATATTCCTTGGGATTGCGATCTGTCGCAAAATTATTTTGAATTGCATGACGAAGCTCAGGACTTTATTACACTGTTCTGCAAATCAATCAAAAAAGATTATAACCTGGACATCACCACAATTCCAGGTTGGTCACAGATTTTGTGTGCAGGCATTATCCCCATGCTGGTTCAAAAAGATTTCAATGCTTCTTTTCACAGTGTAAGAAGCTTACATTTTGAAGATGCACGGATTCACGACTGTCCTTTAGCCGCAAAATTTGCACACAATCTAGCTAGACTTTTTGAAGAGCGATATCATTGTCAGCTAAGTTTGTATAATTTGATAACTTTTGCGGGACACTTAAATGTACTTTTATTAATGATTTCTTATTCCTTTACCCCAGTCCGTGCGATTGTTTCCAATGGCGGCGGTTACCTCTCTTCTGGAATTTTTAAACGGATTATCGAAAGCCGTTTTGGATCCTATTTTTCTTGCCTGGATGTCTACGAGCTTTATGAAATGCGTAAACTACCGGTTAAAGACTATGATTGGGCAATCCTAAGTTATCCATATTATTCCTATAAATATGATTGGCCATGTCTGATGGTCGACAGTATTCCTACCCAAAGTCAGATGAACGATATATACAATCAGGTTATATTATCTGGAGTTCAGCTGCAGCCGGCGCTGGATCATTTACATTTAACCTCTCTCAATATATACCGTGATTTTGAGTATGAAAACATGGATTCTTTCCTTCGCCTGATCAGTTATAAAATGGGAAAGGATGCGGAGTGTGTTGATAAAATCCAAGTCGATCTTCATTACACGGTAAAAACGTGTGTTGCGAATAAAGTATGTATTCTTTTCATAAAACGCCGGTGGGTCAAAAAAGGAATATTTGAGATTTACCAGTTAAATCAGGAAAAACAGTTTGATGAACAACCGATTCTGCACATTGTTGTGATCAGTGTGGATTTTGATAATAACCTGGAGGCTGTTAGATTTGTTAATGACCTATTAATGATGTTTTTCAAAGATAATGAGAACTTGTGGATGTTGATCGAAAATCATCGAGTTACCGGATTGACGGAGATCGTTCGAGCAAGCTTAAAGGCTTTGCCAATTTCACTTGATTAAGGGAAAAAACGAAAGTTTTCCCTTTTTTTTCGGAAAAAGTGAGCGTGGTAACGCTTACAGAAACGATTTATAGTAAGGACGTTGAAGAAATATCCAACAAGAAAGGGGTATCGCATTGCTAAAAATCTTTTTGTCATCACATGGTCATTTCGCCAGCGGCATGAAAAGCTCGTTGAATATTTTAATGGGCGCTTCTGACAATGTCACGGTGTTTGATGCTTATGTCGATCAAGCTTCAGTCCAGGAAAAACTTGACGCGTTTTATGCGGAAGTTTCTCCGGAAGATCAGGTTTTGCTGATGTCAGATTTAATCGGCGGCAGCGTGAACCAGGTCATGATGACCTATCTGCAGAAGCCGAACACTACGCTGATCGGCGGCGTGAATCTGGCCTGTGTTCTGGAGCTTTCGACAAAAACGGAGGTCACGGCGGAGGAGATTGAACAGATCGTTGAACAGAGCCGATCGATGTTAAGCGTCGTGCAACTGCCGGATTTAACGGAAGAACAAGAGGATTTTTTCTAAGAAAGGAGGAATAGAAAATGATTAAGTTAGTACGTTTGGATGAAAGATTGATTCATGGTCAGGTGGCGATCAAATGGTCACGGCATACGGGAGTTGATCGCATCGTCGTGGCGAATGATGAGGCAGCAGGGAACAAGATTATCCAGCAGAGTCTGATGATGGCTGCGCCGGCGACTGCGAAAGTAACGATCCGTTCAGTCGCTGATTCGATTACTCTGCTGAAGGATCCGCGGGCGGCGGGTCATAAAATTCTGGTCATCATTTCCAACCCGAAAGATCTGATCAAGATCTTGGAAGAAGTGAAGGAGATCCCGCTGATCAACATCGGCAACTATGGCCGGATTGCTCCGAAACAAGGGGATCTTGCCCGTCGAACCTATGGTTCCAATCTGTATGCCTACGACGAGGAAGTTGAAGATTTCAAAAAAGTGTTGAGTTTCGGAATTGACACGGTGTATCAGACCACCCCGGAAGATAATCCGGAAAAATTAAGCAAAGTATTAGGGTTATAAGAAAATCCATTAGGAAAAGAGGAGGAGAATCATGGTATCCGCAGCTTTACAAATTTGTTTAGCATATTATATCATTGCAATTTTAGACCCCTACATCATGTCCTGGCAGTGCCTCAACCGGCCGATCGTCGTTGCTCCGTTAGCGGGATTAATCTTAGGCGATTTCAAGACGGGCATCATTATGGGCGCATCCCTGGAATCGATTTTCATGGGAATTTCCGCCATTGGGGGTTCCATCCCGGCGGATGCGACAACATCCAGCATTATTGCCGTCGCCTATACCATTTTAACCGGCGCTGATATCGAAGCAGGCTTGGCGATCGCTTTGCCAATCGGCACGGTCATGGCTTCCATCGCCGGTATGTTTACGCCGATCTGGGCTTCTCTTGCAGCGTATTGGGAAAAGTTGGCGGCGGAGTGCAATCCGCGTAAATTCGCATTCCAAACGATTGGTTTCTCATGTCTGACGCCATTGATCAACGTTGTCATTCTGTTCTTTGCGGTATCTTACGGTGTTGAAGGGTTGAACGCCTTCTTAGCGAGCATGCCGGCCTGGGTTATGACGGGGTTAGGGGCAGCGACATCGATGATGTTAGCGGTCGGCTTCGCGATCTTAACCTCGATGATCTGGAACAACGAAGTCGGCATCTTCTTCTTCGTCGGTTATGTTCTGGTGGCTTACTTAGGCATGGCAACCTTGCCGATTGCAATTTTAGGCACGGCCATTGCGATCACCATGTTTATGGGGGAAAAGCGCAGTATCGATTTAAAGAATTCGCTGACGGCTTCGGCAGCGAAAACAGATGAGGAGGATTTCTTCTAATGGAAAAGAAAGTATTAACGCCGGAAGAAAAGAAAGTTCTAAAATCCATGTTCTTCCGTTCCCATCTGGTTTTCACCAGCTTCAATATGGTGAAAATGGAAGCGAATGGTTTTACGATTACGATGGCTCCGGCTATTGAGAGTATCTATAAAGACGATATGGAAGGCAAGCGGGAGGCGTATCTGCGGCATCAGAACTTCTTCAACACGCATGCCGTACCGTTCAGTTTCATCGCCGGCTTGGCTTATGCGATGGAAAAAGAGCACAAAGAAAAGAACTCGATTGACGGTCAGACGATTGAGAGTATCAAAGCCGCGTTGATGGGTCCGACAGCCGGGATGTTCGACAGCTTGTTCTTCAACTGTCTGCGTATCATCGCCGCGGGCATCGGCATTGGTTTGTGCGCGGAAGGTTCAATCCTGGGGACTTTGATCTTCATCCTGCTCTATGGTGTAACGCAGTCTATCGTGAAGTATTTCTTTGTGAACTGGGGTTATGTCTATGGGACTTCGTTTATTGATATGGTGTTCTCTTCGGGCTTGATGGGCGCTTTAACGAAAGCGGCATCCGTGCTGGGCTTGATCATGGTCGGGGCGATGACGGCGCAGATGGTCAGCGTTCCGTTGAATTGGACGTTGAACGTCGGCCAGACATCGGTAGTGATCGGCGATGTATTGAATTCGATCTTCCCGGGCTTGCTCGGCGTCATCCTGTTGTTTACGCTGGTTCGGCTGATCAAGAAGGGCGCGCGTCCGACTCAGTTGATTTTGGGCATCTTCGTGTTCGCCTTGGTTGGCGCTTTCTTCAGAATTTTCTAAAATCAGAGTTTAGGCTATGGAGGACTGAGCTTCATAGCCTGTTTTGGCCTTCGGAGGTGAAAGCATGAAAGATGAAATGATGCTCGTCGGCGTAACGCTGGCGCGCCGCTATACGCGTAAACAAAAAGAGATATTCCTGGCGGAAGTGTGCCGGCAGTGCCGTGAAGCTGGATGGAAGACGGAATTTCAAACCCGGCATTCCCGCATGCTGCATGTATGCAATCTGGTTATCGGCGATCTGGCGCATGCGAAGACGGTAATTGCCTGCGCTTATGACACGCCGGCCAGTGCACAGTTGCCAATCCGTTATTATCCGTTGAATCCACGGAAGAACACTCAGGCGGAAGGGTGGAATTTGGCGTGGGAATGGATTTTGGGCGCGGCGTGCTTTTTGATCGCTGCAGGGGCGGTTTATACGCTACGCTGGTTGAGTCCAGCGATGAAAATCGCTGCGGTTTTGGTTGCAGTCTTGGCGGCCTTGCTGGGTGTCAGCTTGCTGCACAGCCGGGGAAACCGCGTTAACTTCAACCGCAACAGTGCTTCTGTAGCCTTGATCCTGCGCTTGATCCAGGAGTGTGATCCCAACGCCTCGACGGCGCTGGTGCTGGTCGATCAGTGCTGTAATTCCTATGAAGGGCTGAAGCTGCTTAAAGAGGCTTGTCCTTCGCGCGCCGAGGTGATTTTACTGGATTGTCTGGCTCAGGGTGAAAAAGTCGTCTGCGCTCATCGAAAAGGAGTTGACGTCTCGGACTTGCTGGAGGAAGATTGGATTAACAAGGAATATGAGGATCCGGACAATGGTCTGCGATTCTTCGAGCGCGGCGTGCTGCTGGCATCCGGCGCGATTGAGAAGCATCAGTTCGTTGTGCGGCATACACGTTCTAAACGGGATTGCCATGTGGATATCCCGCGTTTAGAGCGAATTTTGGAAAAATTGAAAGGCAGGATAAAAGCGGAATGAGAAAATTATTATTTCAAAGTGATGACTATGGCTTAACGGATTCTGTCGCCGATGGAATTCTGAAGGGGATCGATCAGGGAATCATCCGCAATACGGGCTTGTTTGTCAACATGCCCAGCTCCGCCCGGGCTGCGGAGAAAATTCGTGACCGGCAGGGTATCTGCGTCGGCATCGACATCAATCTGGTCGCGGGACAGCCGGTCAGCGATCCGGCAGAGGTTCCTTCCCTGGTGAATCCGGAGGGGCATTTTGTGCCTTCGGTTCAGCGCATGCGTGAGGGCCGGATCATCGGCCGGCAGGGAATGTGCCTGTGTTTTGAAGAGGATCCTTATGATTTCGAACAAACGTTGCTGGAAACGGACAATCAAGTCAAGCGTTTTATTGAATTGATGGGGCGCAAGCCGGACTATTTTCATGGTCATTCGATGGCGACACCCAACACCCAGAGAGCAGCGCGGGCGATCGCGGAGAAATACGATATTTTGATGACGACGGATGTGATGAGCGGCAGTCAGGTTTCAATGATTCCCTGCACATGGACGCCGAAGCCGTTTCCGATTGAGGATCAGCTGAAAACGGATGTGGAACAGGAGTTTCTAAAGTCGCTGGAAGCATCGTTATCGCATGAAATTGGTTATTTTATCTGCCATTGCGGCTTTGTCGAGGAAGATTTGATGAAAGAAACAACTTACACGATGATCCGCATGAAGGATCTGGCGATGGCGACGAGTCCGAAAGTCAGGGCTTTCCTGCAGGAGCATCAGATTGAATTGATCACTTACCGTGATCTGAAGGAGGAGCGCTAATGTTTGTACGATCACATCGAATTGTCACCGACCAGGGAATCGTGGATGGAATTTTGAATCTTGACGAAGGCCGGATTGTGGACATTCTGCCGCCGACAGCACGGGTTGCGATCACGGTGGACGCCGAGAATCACCGGATATTACCGGGGATTATCGACACGCATAATCATGGCACAATGGGATACGGACTGATGAGCGAGCAGGCGGATCCGGAAGCGGTAGTCCGCGGTTACTTAAAGGGGTTAGCGTCCCAGGGTGTTACAGCGTGTCTGCCGACTGCAGATTTTGCTTTGTTCGAGACGATTGTTAAGGTGGCGCAGACGCATGTTGACGGTGCGAAGCCGATCGGCATCCACAGCGAGGGTCCGTATTTGAACCGCGTGGGTGAAAAGGGAATTGATACCGGACATCCGGATATCGATTTAAAGCATGTTCAGACGATGATCGACACCGCCCAGGGGATGCTGAAGCTGGTTGCGATTGCGCCGGAAATTCCGGGCGCAAGGGAAGCGATCGAACTGTTGACGTCGCAGGGGGTCCGCTGTGCTTTTGCCCACAGCAACGCGCTGTATCAGGAAGCGTTGGATTCTTTTCAATGGGGGATCACGGTCACGACGCACACGGCGAACGTCATGGCGGGGATCCATCATCGCCGGATGGGCGGTCTGGGCGCCTGTCTGCTCAACGACGAGGTTTATAACGAACTGATCTGCGACGGCCTGCATGTCGCGAATGAAATGATCGAACTGATGCTTCGGGTCAAAAAGAATCCGTTTGACAAGTTCATGATGGTGTCTGACAATGTACCGATGGCGGGGGCGCCGATTGGCCGGTATCACCTGTCCGGCATGTTCGACGTGAATATTGATGAAAAGGGTTATTGTTTATCGGATACCGGAAGGTTGTGCGGATCGACGCTGCCGGTGATTCGCGGCATTCGCAATCTGGCGGAGAATCTGCATCTGCCGCTGACGGAGATCGTCAAGATGAGTTCACGCAATCCGGCGCAGGTCTACGGCGCGCCTCAAAAAGGCCGATTGGCAGCGGGCATGGATGCGGACTTCATCATTATCGACGAGGATTATCGGGTTCTGAAGACCTTCAGCGAAGGGCGCTGTGTGTATGACGCTGAGAAAGACACGGATTTGTTCAATCCGGATTTTCTGAAGGCTTGCGCAGCGGAGTAAAGCTTTAAAATAGAGATTGAATCATAAAAAAGAATGGGGAACATGAATCCGGATCAACGCTCTGCCCAGAAGACAGGCGGAAGGTATCGCGGATGTTCTGTGAACTCCATTCTTTTTCTTGTTGGAATTGGATCGTGCTGTGTGCGGCAAGCGGAACAGTTTTTAACCTTGGATTCATGCTTGCTTTGGCGGAAAGAGAAATCTGACTGCTGGAATAGGCTGAGCGTGTTTATTGGATAATGTGCGGTTTCACATCGCTGGGAATCAGGCACTCATAGGTCTGCCCCCCTAGCCGTTCATCAAATTCGGCTTTTGCCTTCGTTATGATTTCCGGCTGTTCAAAGCATTTTTCAACGGCTTTCGCCATGACTTCTGCTGCCAGCATCATCCCCTTGTAAGCCAGCGTGGACTTGCCTTGGGCAACCCATTGCCAGGTATGTCCGCCTGCGCCGTAGCTGTAACAGGCGGTGTTGATCTGAGCCGTCGGAACAACCCAGCTGACGTCGCCGACGTCGGTCGATCCCATCGAGCATTCGTCAACGCAGCGGTGACGCAGCACGATATCGCAGATATCGCTGTTCTGGATGTTGGCGATGAGCGTCTTGGGTTCAGCGATACTGGCCGTGACCTCGCTTTCCGGATCAAGCGGATAGGTGTCGCGGAATTGCTTGGCGTAAGCGCGTTCAGCTTCGGTATATTCCGGAGCGCCGGTTTCTAAGAAAGCCTCTTCCAGGACTTGTTCCAGCGTGAAGTTTGGAATGACGTTGCTTAAGCCTTCGTCAAAGATGACGTCGCAGGTCGTCCCGGTCATCAGCGCGGCGCCTTTGGCGATATTGATTACGCGTTCATAGAGTTTCTGACATTTCGGATTGGTTGTGGAGCGGACGAGATATTTAACTTCCGCTTCGGCCTGGACGACATTCGGGGAAATCCCGCCGGCATTGGTGTAGGCGTAATGGACGCGTTCTTTGGAGTCCATGTGTTCGCGCAGATAATTGACGCCGACGCTCATCAGTTCGGCGGCGTCCAGCGCGCTGCGGCCCGCTTCCGGATTGCCTGCGGCATGACTGGAAACGCCGTGGAACCGGAAATAACATTGAATGCAGGACTGATGGGAACCGGAAGATACGACGTTGAGCGTGGATGGATGCCAGGTGATCGCTGCATCGGCGTCCGCGAAGAACCCGTCGCGTGCCAGATAGGCTTTGCCGCTGCCGCTTTCCTCAGCCGGACAGCCGACCATTTTGATCGTTCCCGGCAGCTTGTTCTTTTCCAGATAGTCTTTAACGATCATCGCGGCGGCAATCGAGCCGACGCCTAACAGATGATGGCCGCAGCCGTGGCCGGTCGCCATGCCTTCGATCGGTTTGTACTCGGCGACGTCCGCTTCCTGACTCAGACCGTAAAGCGCGTCAAATTCCGCTAACAGGCAGATTACCGGCTTTCCGCTGCCCCAGACTCCGACAAACGCCGTATCCATGCCGCAAAGACCTTCAGTCACCTGGAAACCTTCCCGGCGCAGGAAATCACTCATGGCCTTCGCTGATTTGTGTTCCAGAAAACCGGGTTCAGCGTAGTCCCATAGTTCTTTCTGCAATTCATATAATGCTTGATTCTGCGTCTTCGATAACACGGTAGAACCTCCTTCTCTCATTTAAAAAAATGATACTCTGGGAAAGTGGAAAAGTAAAGAAAACGGTTCTCAAATTGTTTTTTCTGTTCTATTTCCTGACGGCAGGCAAAATTACCTGTTAATGATTTGTAAGATTCTGTCTGCGGATCGCCCGTTCTCTTTTAAATTTGATTGTGCTATACTGGGAGTATTCAGGAGGTCTTGTATGCTTAAAATTTACAATAAACAGGCGCTGACCCGCAATGAACGGTTCATTCGGGCAGTTGGATATGGTGTTGGGGCGACCGTGGGACTGACAATTCTTTACGGTCTGCTCGCGCGGTTTCTCATGTTTGAATTCTCGGTGGTTTACCTGGCGTTCGGTTATGCGATCGGCACGGTCATCCGTAAATATGGGCGTGGAGTGCAGGTGCGGTTTTCCGTTCTGGCGGCGGTGCTGGCCGTGGTTTGCTTCCTATTCGGCGATATGATCGCTTATTTTGGCTTTGGTGTGTTTACGATGGGATTTCAGTTCTTTATGCTTGCGTTCAGGATGGTTTTGCAGAGTCTGATCGGCACAAGTATGAACGCGTTGTTGTCGCTGATGTTCCGCATCGGCGGGGTTTATCTGGCTTATACGACATCCCGCTTTGTCTAAGCGGCAGGGTGAAATCAGGAAAAGAGGAACAGACATGTTTTATCGGGAGAGCTGGGTAGAGGTCGACCTGGATCAGATCAAAGAAAATATCCGCTGGCTGCGCCGGCAGACCGACCGGCAGTTTATCGCGGTGATCAAAGCGAATGGTTACGGCGCCGGCGATGGTCCGGTTGCGCGGGCAGCCTTGGAAGCGGGAGCCGCGATGTTGGCGGTGTCGAGCTTGGATGAGGCGTTGTCGTTACGGTATCAGGGAATAACGGCGCCGGTTTTAATCTTAGGCGTCGTGGATCCGTCTCAAGCGGAGCTGCTTCTGCGGTATGATCTGGCGGTGCCGGCAGTATCGCTGGATTGGGTTAAAGAGCTGGTTCAGATCCCGGTCAGGGGTTTGAGAGTACACTTAAAAGTGGATACCGGTATGCACCGCATCGGAACGGGGAATCTTGACGAACTGCAGGCGATGTTAACGCTGCTGCAGGAAAATGGCGCCTTGGTGGAAGGTATTTTCACGCACTTTGCCTGCTCGGATAATCCGGATAATGGGATGACGGACGATCAGGCGGCTCGGTTCGAGCACATTGTCCGTGCTTTGGATACGCCGTTTCGCTGGGTGCACAGCAGTAATTCCGATGCGGCTGTGCATTATCCGAAGGCGCCGGGCAATGCGGTCCGCTGCGGACTGGCGATGTTCGGCGTGACTTCCTACGCGACGGCGCTGAAGCCGTGCGTCAGCTTGTACAGCCGATTGGTCTATGTCAAGGCGTTGCCGGCAGGGCAGCCGGTGGGTTATGGGGCGACCTATACGACGCAGAAAGAGGAGTGGATCGGAACCTTGCCGATCGGTTATGCCGACGGCTGGATTCGCAAGCATCAGGGGCGGCAATGCTGGATTGAAGGGGAAACCGGCGACTTTGTCGGGCGGATCTGCATGGATCAGGCGATGATCCGGCTGCCGCACGCGTTTCCGGTGGGAACGAAGGTTGAACTATTCGGCCCGCATCTTCCGTTGGAACAGGTGGCGCGGGAGTTGGGAACGATTCCGTATGAAGTTTTGACTTTGCTGAGTGATCGGTTGGCGAAAGTCTATATCGAAGATGGCCGGATCCGTGAAGTTGCGAATCCGCGCCTGGACCGGTTAATGCAGGAACAATAGAGATTGGGCTTTTTGCCTTTGCTTCCGTTTTCTGCAAACCTGAACTCGTGATGAGGAGAATAGCCATAAGAGCCTTCTGTAATTGTTAAGATTACCGGAGGTTTTTTGATTCTTACTTTCTTTTCTATTCGCTGTAATCTTGAAATGGGGGGGGAGAAGAAGAGATCCGCAGTTTGTCCTGTTGATCTATTGTCTTGATCTTCATTTTAGGGAATGAAGGATGGGAAAGGGGGATTTGGAACGATTTGGGACAAAATTGAGACAAGAAAATGGAAGAAATTTCTGAAATCTGGGAGGCTTTTGTAAAAAAAGCGCAATAGTATTAGTAGGAGGAGATTATTCCCATGATTATGAATGTGAAAATTACATGTTTTCCAACCTTGTCGCAGCGCCGCCAGCTCTGCGCCTTAAGCCACAGCGCCGCGCAGTTCCGCGAAGAATTATTTGACGCGATGATCCATCAACCTCACTTGATAGAAGACGCGCCCTTGCCGGATGCTTATCAGTCGCTGCCGACGGCGATGCTTCAGCAGGTCTGGAAACAAGCTCAGCGGATGAAGCTGGGTACCAAAAGAGATCAATACCGCATCCGGCATACCTTGCCTTCCTGTCAATGGAAGCGAACTGAGATGGAAGTCCGGGAGAATCAGCTGGTGCTGGATTCGATCACTCAGCCTATTTATTACATCGCTCCGGTGGCTCAGCGGCATTTAATGAATCAGGGGGAGGTGGTCAAAATTACGTTAAAGGAGGCGGAGGATCAATGGGCAGCGGTGCTCTGTCTGTTGATTGACGAACGTAAAAAAGAGCTTCCCAATGAGGAGAAGCTCGGTGCAGTTAAGGGATAAGCCGCTGCTGAAAAATCATTTTAACAGCGGCTATCGCTAGATTTTCATTGGCATTTAGAAGGTAAGCGATTGATAGACCTCGTGATCGATGGTCATGATTGTAAACCCGTGTTCATCAAGCAGTGCATAGGTGTGGGGTGAATTTTCTTTTGGCAGCGTAATTGAGCCGGGATTGAGCAGCGTGATTCCGTTTTCCTGCCGGATGACAGGAATATGAATATGGCCGAACAAATAGATATCGCCGGGGAAGCTGTGCGGCGGCGGGTCGAGCGGGAACAGATGACCATGCGTCGCCGTAATCCGGCGTCCGCCCAGGAAAAGGGTTGCGCAGTCGCGCAGAATATCAAAATTCAGCAGCATTTGGTCTACTTCAGCGTCGCAGTTGCCGCGGACGGCAATGATTTTATCGGCCAGCGGATTGAGCAGCGCAACGACTTCCTGGGGATTGTAGCCCTGCGGCAGCGGATTGCGCGGCCCGTGATAGAGAATATCGCCCAGCAGCAGGATTTGATCCGGCTTGTGCAGGGTATAGGCTTCAAGTGCTTTTTTTGTGTAATCGGCAGAGCCGTGGATATCAGAAACGACTAAAAATTTCATAGCTTGTCCTCCTTATCGCAAGCATTATATCATGCTTGGGGGCGGCTGTGAGACTTTCGCCTGAAATGGCGCGGAAAATTGAACCTTGAATCCCTTCCGGACACCTTGTATACTAACTGTATGAGGGGGACTCAGGATGGATAAATTGGAGATCTACAATCAGTTAAAGGAAGAAATTATCGATCTGAAAATTGAACCGGGGGCCTTGATCAGTGAAAATGAAATATCCCGTCGGTTTGAGGTGTCCCGAACGCCGGTTCGCGACGTGTTTCTGCGGTTGTGCAACGATGGCTTGCTGGAAGTCTTACCGCAGCGGGGAACAAAGGTGTCGCTGATTGATATGGAGTTAGTCATGGCCACGATCAATATGCGGACAATCGTGGAAATTCAAATCCTGAAAGATGGTATCGAGCGGCGGACCCCAGTCCAGCTGCAGCAGCTGAAAATGGATCTGGAACGGCAGCGTCAGGCAATCGCGCAGAAGCGGACGCCGGATGAATTCTACGCGCTGGACAGTGAATTTCATGAGCATATCTTCGCGATTGCCGGTCAGCGGGCAATGTGGCAAATTATCAATCAAATGAAAGTCCATTATTCGCGCTTCCGGATGCTGGACGTCAAAGCCAATTTCTCAATGAACGAACTGCTTCATGAACATGAGGAAATTGTGGAAATTGTGGAAAAGCGTCAGCGGGAGCGCTGCGGCGAGGTGATGCGGTATCATTTGGAAGGCGGCGTGCGGCGTCTGCATGATCGGATTCAAGGGGAATTCAGCCGGTATTTTCTGTTGCCGCCAGATGAAACTGAAACGCAGCTTCCGGAAAGCGGCCAGCGTTATTAAATGAAGGAAAGCTGGAAAAACAAGCGCAAAAGGATTAAGTCGAATACAGGAAATCAGGCGGGCAGCACTATCTGGGGTTTGATTGTTACCTTTCTGTTCGTGAATGCGTCAGATCCGGGTAAGCTTGTTTAGAAGTGAAGACTGGGGTTTTGGAACTCCGGTTTTTTTCTTGTTCTTTTCCCTGAATTCCAGGCAAGCAAGCATCTCTTTCAGTGACAGCCCGGACTGCCTGCTGATCCTGGCATAGAATGGGGTGGAAGCCGTATGTGGAAAAGAGGCGAAGCTGATGGTGGAAAACAAGGGATTCCGACCGTTTCGGGAAGCAGCGCGGAATGAAGCGGATCAGCTGACGGCAGCGATGGAAGACTATTTGGAAATGATATACCGGCTGCAGCAGGAAAATCAAACGCTCCGGGTGTCCGCCTTGGCCGGCGCACTTCAGGTCGGGCGCAGCTCGGTCAGTAAAATGCTGCGAAAATTGGCAGCTGAAGGTTTTTTGATAGTGGAAAACTATGGAAATGTACAGTTGACAGAGAAAGGCCGGAAACAGGGGAAAGCCTTGCTGGAGCGGCATCAGCGGGTAGCCCGGTTTTTGCAGCTGGCTGGAATTCAAGCGGAACAGCTGCTGGAAGAAACAGAAAAACTGGAACATATGAGTTCCCCGGAAACGCTTCGATGTCTGGATTTACTCGTCGATTTTTTCGATCAGGATGCAGCGGCAGAAGCGCGGTTGGAACATTTGCGATCGAAAGCGCATCACCAGCGGGAATACACTTCCCAGACGAATGAAAATGAAGATCAATGAAGCGATGAATTTGCCGGGGTGATAAACAAGAGAGAAAGCTTTATAAGTGTGCCGAATCCGTAAAGCAAACTGCTAATTTTGCAGCCTTATCGAAACTTTTATCGTAAGAGGCCGCAAAGCGAAAACATCAATCGAAAAGAAAAAGGCAAATCCTTTAACAGCTCAGTCTCTGTAGTAATATCGGATTTGTCTTTTATTGTTATTTTAAGAAAGAGGATGTGTTGTATTTCGTAAGTCTTATTTTAAATCATAGCGGGCTACTTCATAATTCAGCTTCCGCAGGCCTTCGATCAACTCGGGGAGGATCTGCATGTTGGTATCCGAGACCGCGTGCAGAAGATAAATGGCGCCGGGATGCGCGTTATCCAGGTTTTTCTTCAGCGCGGCTGTCGGATCGGGCTGATCGGCGACATTGTAATCATAGTAAGCATAGGACCACAGCACGGTCTGATAGCCTAATAAGTTACATAAGGCCAGCGATTGCTCGTTGAATTCTCCCTTCGGCGGCCGGACCAGCGTCATCTTGTATTGAAATTGATCTAATAACAGCGCGTCCAGCTGCATGATTTCATCATAAACCTTCTCAATGCTGATGGTCGGGAAGGAGTGATGATGATAGCTGTGATTACCGATCACATGACCTTCATCAATCATCCGCTGAACCAAATCCGGATTTTCCAATACATATTGCGATGTGACGAAGAAGACGGCACTGACGTTTTTCTCTTTCAGCGTATCCAGAATCTTCGGCGTATTTCCGTTTTCGTAGCCATTGTCGAAGGTCAGATAAACCTTCTGATCCGGCCGGCCGACAAAGACAGCATCATAAGCTTTATACTTTTGATTTGCGAGTACAGCGTCTGCGGGCTGGCCGTTTTCATCTTTGTCTTTGCCCAAGCCCCACGCCTGCATCCGGGCGTCCAGCGTACTGAATTGCGAAAAGTCGATATCGGTTTCCGGAATATTGATTTCCGGAACATCATCGGTTATGGATCCAACCTTTGCCGTTGGATCGTCATTCCCGGGCTGGCTCTGGCATCCGCTTAACAAAAGCAGACTGATTAAAATGACATAGGGTATTCTTTTCATCCGTTCACCTTCATTTCCTGTACCGTTAGTATGGCGGCTGTTCAACAAAACCAAAGCTGTCTATTTTTGGTAGAATTTTGCCGTCTTCCGGTTGTGAAACGGTTGAATTGAAGGGGATCTTGAGTATAATAAATATGAATTCCCACAATCCGGATTTTCACATCGCAAGGAGATCGTAACGGACTTCTATCTGATGGACGCAATTCCGGCAGGGATTCTTGAATTTCAGTACGTTGCATCCCGTGTAGGGAGCGACAGGAGGAAAACAGAAAATATGAATTCGAAACAGAAGACGAAGAACATGGTGCTGCTGGCGTTATTCGGCTGCATCGAAATTGTGCTGATGCTGACGCCGTTAGGTTACATTCCGATCGGTCCGGTGCGGGCGACAACGCTCCATATTCCGGTTATTCTGGCAGGCGTTCTGATGGGGCCGGGCGCCGGGAGCGCAATCGGTTTGATCTTCGGGATCAGCAGCGTGATTATCAACACCCTGACGCCAACGGTGACCTCGTTTGTCTTTTCCCCGTTTTATTCGGTTGGCGAATTTCACGGCGGATTGGCGAGTTTGATCATTGCGATCGGACCGCGGGTTTTGTTAGGCTGGCTGGCCGGCGTGTTGTTTACTTTGCTGATGAAAACGACGAAGAAGATCAATGTCAGTCTAATCCTGGCAGCGCTGATCAGTACGTTGACGCATACGGCTCTGGTCATGCTGGGAATTTATGTTTTCTTCGGCTCAGCGTATGCCGCGGTAAAAGGGGTTGCGTTGTCAGGCTTGGCAGCCTTGTTGCTGGGGGTAGTCATGACGAACGGTCTTTTGGAAATGGCGATCGGCGCTGTGATTGTTCTCGCGGTCGGCCGGGTCCTTCTGCCGCTAACGAAAGGAAAGATCAAAAAAGCCGCCGGAGAATAATTGTAAAAACTACAGATATAGCTCTTGCGATGCGTAAGCCGGAGTGAGTGAGAATATAGAAAAGACCGTTTTTGACGGCAGGGAGGAACCGATGAAAAAAACTGTGATTTTAGGGGTCACCGGCGGGATTGCCGCATACAAAGCGGCGCAGCTGACGAGTGATCTGAAAAAGATGGATCTGGATGTTCATGTGATCATGACCCGCAACGCGACAGAATTCGTCAGTCCGCTGACTTTTGAAACGCTGAGCGGTCATCGGGTCAGTGTGGATACATTTGACCGGAATTTCGAATATCATGTTCAGCATGTTTCCTTGGCAAAACAGGCGGATGTGTTTGTGATCGCCCCGGCGACGGCGAATGTGATCGCCAAGCTGGCTCATGGTTTGGCGGACGATATGCTGACGACGACTTTTCTGGCCTGCAGCTGCACGAAAATTATCTGCCCGGCGATGAATACCGGGATGCTGGAAAATCCGGCGACGCAGGAAAACCTGCGGTTATTGAAGGCTCACGGAATGCGGATCGTAGAAGCGGACAGCGGTTTGCTGGCGTGCGGCGATGTCGGCAAAGGGCGGCTGGCGCCATTGGCCGTGATTGAGGATGAGATTGAGCAGGCTCTGATCAAGGAAAAGCCGCTGGCAGGATTGAAGGTTCTGGTCACTGCCGGTCCAACCCGGGAGGCTTTGGATCCGGTCCGGTATCTGACGAATCATTCCAGTGGAAAAATGGGATATGCGATTGCCAAAGCTGCGCGAAACTGGGGCGCGAAGGTTACGTTAGTTCATGGCCCGACGGCTTTGCCTGCTTTGCGCGGGGTGGAGGACCAGCCGGTGACTTCCGCTCAGTCAATGGCTGAAGCGGTGTTCAGCCGGGCTTCTGAATCAGATCTGATTATCAAGGCCGCGGCCGTGGCGGATTATACTCCGGTGGAAACAGCTTCTGAAAAAATAAAAAAGACAGATGGGGAATTCCAGCTGACTTTAAAACGGACCCAGGATATCCTGAAAGCCGTAGGCGAGAGAAAGCGGGATGATCAGGTGTTGTGCGGATTCGCAATGGAAACCGAGCAACTGTTGGCGCGGGCGCGTACAAAATTGGCATCCAAGCATGCCGATCTGATCGTCGCGAACGATTTACGGGAAAGTGGAGCTGGCTTTGGAATCGATACAAACCGGGTCACAGTGATCACGGCCTCGGGTGAAGAAACGCTGCCGCTCATGCGCAAGGAAGATCTGGCCTATGAGCTGCTGGAGCGTTGTCTGGCAATTTTGAAAGAGAAAAGGGAGAAATAGCCTATGTTGATGACTTTGGATGTTGGAAATACCAACATTACAGTCGGCGTGTTTGATCATGACGATTTAAAAGCGACATTTCGGATGACGACGAAAACGCCGCGGACTTCGGATGAATTGGGAATGGTATTGTGGACGATGTTGTCGACCCGGTTGATTGACAGTTCTCTGATTCACGACGTCGTGATTTCCAGCGTCGTTCCGAAAATCATGCATTCCTTGGAAAATGCGGTGATTAAATATTTCCATTGTACGCCGCTGATTATCGGCCCGGGAGTGAAGACGGGAATCTCTGTGAATTCTGAAAATCCGAAAGAGGTGGGGGCCGACAGGATTGTGAACGTTGCGGCTGCTTATCATTTATATCATCAGGCGTGTTTGGTCATTGATTTCGGAACGGCCACGACTTATGATTACATTTCTGCCAAAGGGGTGTTTGAATATACTGTGATTTCACCTGGAATTGAGATCGCTGCGCAGGCTTTGTGGTCGATGACGGCAAAATTGCCGGAAATTGAGATCATCAAGCCGGAACGTGTGTTGTCAAAGAATACGGTTTCCGGAATGCAGTCGGGGTTGGTCTATGGTTATATTGGTCAGGTGGAATATCTTGTGCGTCGGATTAAAGAAGAGCTGAATCAGCCGCTGCTGAAAGTAATTGCTACGGGAGGATTAGGCCGCATTTTGGTAAACGAAACGGATTGCATTGATGAATATGATCCGGATTTGGCGTTTAAGGGAATGAAGATTATTTATGATAAAAATCAGAAAGGAAATCGCGAATGAAGCGTGAATTAATCCTTGCGAGCCAGTCACCGCGCCGGCGTGAGCTTTTGGAACGCTGCCATGTTCCGTTTCGCATCGAGGTCGCGGATATTGATGAAGCTTTGAATCCGGATATTCCGCTGGAAGCGGCGATGGAGGAGTTGGCGTGGCGGAAAGCGCACACTGTGTTTGAAAGGCATCCGGAAGCGGTAGTGATCGGTGCGGATACGATCGTGGTGTTGGAGAGGCAGATTTTAGGGAAACCTAAAGATGTGGAAGAAGCGAAAGCGATGCTTTCTCGGCTATCGGGGAAAACGCACCAGGTCATGACCGGCGTATGTCTGTTTTCCGCTGATCAGAGGATTTGCTTCTGTGATGTGAGTGATGTGGAATTTTATCCTTTAACAGCGGAGGAGATTGACGCTTATGTAGCAACGGGCGAGCCGTTGGATAAAGCGGGAGCGTATGGAATCCAGGGTGAGGGATTTTTTCTGGCGAAGAAAATTACTGGTGATTTTTATTCGATTATGGGATTCCCGGTTGCGCGCGTCCTGCGGGCTTTGAAAAAGTTTGATTTCTAAAAAAAGACTGTTGCATTTTTTATAAGTAACTGATATTATATTAAATGCCTGCCGATATAGTTCAATGGTAAAACGGAGCAATGGTAATGCTCAGTTCCCAGTTCAATTCTGGGTATCGGCACCAGTTAACAATTAAGCCCTTAATTAAGGGCTTTTTTTGATGATACGGAGAAATCCACAGAAGGTGGATTTCGGGAAGACTTAAGTCGGTTGAGCAGGCGAAGCCAGCGAAACAAAAAACCACCCGCTATGCGGGTGGGCAAAAAAAGTTATACAGTGGAATCACCTTTCCGAATAAAATAGAGTTGTTCAAGCTACTATTAAGAAAGGAAAGGTGATTCAAATGGCTAAAAAATACAATTCATTAGCCCACACAGCATGGATGTGTAAATACCACATTGTGTTCATCCCTAAGTATAGAAGAAAAGTGATCTATAATCAATATCGAAAAGATTTGATCGATATCATCAAAGCACTGTGTAAATACAAAGGGGTAGAAATCATAGAGGGGCATATGATGCCGGATCATGTGCATTTGCTGTTAGCTATTCCGCCAAAATACAGTGTATCCTCATTCATGGGGTATTTGAAAGGGAAATCAGCGCTGATGATGTTTGATCAGCATGCAAATTTGAAATACAAGTTTGGGAATCGACACTTTTGGGCAGAAGGATACTATGTAAGTACAGTGGGGTTGAATGAAGCGACAATCGCAAAATACATAAGAGAACAAGAAGAAAGAGATAAAGTGTTGGATAAATTGAGTGTAAAGGAATACGAAGACCCTTTTAAGGGTCAGGGCAAGTAATCCGAACGCTCCTTTAGGGGCAGCAAAAGAGACAAAATGCAATAGGGGCTTGAACAAAGTGAAAGCCAGCGCCTTGAGGCGCAGGCCAGGAACAGAGCCTTATAGGCTCAAAGCAAACCACCCGTTTTACGGGTGGTTTTGATACCTTCGTTTTCAAAATGTACGAAAAGTGTACGATTTTTTTTATTTTCTTGATTTTGGTCAATGTTTTGAGTTTTTACGAACAACGGGATGAATAGAGGTAATCGTGTTGGTTTCGTGGTCGTTAGAGTTTTAATTTTTTAAGTTTACCTAGTTGAACTCATTTGCTCAAGGTATTGTTTTATTTTTTTGTAAAGCAGATCCGCGGAGCAACTTAATGATAACCGATACAATGTTTGATAAGAGTTTTCTAATAAAACTTTTCTGTGTTGGAGTGAATCTCACTTATTCTTAAGCGAGATTTTTTTCGGCCTAGTTAATTCGCATAAATTGAAGAAGTTTTAATTCATACGCAGCCTGTATTAAGAGAGGGGGATCATTTGTGTGATTCGACGTACATATCTCCGTTGGGTTGTTAACGTGCAGATATTTCAATCCACGCACCGCGTGAGCGATGCGACCGGACTTCTCGCCACCCTCAGCGCTAATGATCCGCTATTTCAATCCACGCACCGCGTGAGCAATGCGACGGAACAGGATTGTACAGAGACATAAACAGAGTGATCATTTCAATCCACGCACCGCGTGAGCAATGCGACTTCATGATAATTAGTTCTCCTTTTCATCCATTTGCATTTCAATCCACGCACCGCGTGAGCAATGCGACGTCTGCGCCTATCCGTCTAAGATTGTATGTGATGATTTCAATCCACGCACCGCGTGAGCAATGCGACTCTTCAGGTTCATTGATTGCACGAGAGTTTAAAATTTCAATCCACGCACCGCGTGAGCAATGCGACCAAAGCCCGGGCAAGTGCAGATTGATCTGCAGGAATTTCAATCCACGCACCGCGTGAGCAATGCGACGGACATCATGCGCCGATTGCAGAGCAAAGACGCATTTCAATCCACGCACCGCGTGAGCAATGCGACTTGCTTTGTGGATGACTATCAGTTTGAGCGGCTATGATTTCAATCCACGCACCGCGTGAGCAATGCGACAGACACGTTGAGGGTTTCCACCATCAAGGGTCAATTTCAATCCACGCACCGCGTGAGCAATGCGACGTAGTGGCTATCGCGGTCGGCGCCATCGTTAAAATTTCAATCCACGCACCGCGTGAGCAATGCGACTGTTAATCTTGATTTAGATAGCAAGGTGGCGAAAATTTCAATCCACGCACCGCGTGAGCAATGCGACGGTACTATGTATGCGGTTTGCCTACTGCACGAAGATTTCAATCCACGCACCGCGTGAGCAATGCGACGCATGTATAGTCGCAACGATAAAAACAATCTAGATTTCAATCCACGCACCGCGTGAGCAATGCGACCGCAAATAAGAAACTTAATGACTTCTATTTGTTTCCTATTTCAATTCTATGATAAACAATCTTGGGTACACTTGCAATATTTTCTTTAATTTTCACATTTTCCCGGTGCGAACCTCCCAGAATTTTTATGTTCACTTCACGTTCGCACTTAAAGACCTTCTTCTTCCACAAATCGATAGAAACCACTTTCTTTCTCAATATCCGCAGAACTAATCGTTCCTACGGGTGCAGTATAAATAATAAATTCCTCATCTTTATCCAATCCAAAAATGTCACTGCAAACTTTATCATCAAACGCCGCAATCCCGCAAACCCCTAAATTTAGCGCAGCGCAGCCCAGATATAAATTCTGTCCAACATGTCCCACGTCGATCAATGCCACTCGATGCGCCCGAATCCCATATCGCCACTCGCAACGATAGGCTACCAGCGACCAATAGAAAACAACACTCGCTTTGCTCGCCCAGCGCTGTCCGCACAGTGAATCCGAAATCATCTGCTCTTCATCATCTATTCTATGTAAAAATTCAAGCGTATGCTCCATTGGTAAATAATGATAAACTCCACAATCCAATCCCTCGCACATCCGCACAATCAAATACGTTTCAAATCCATGACGAGCACCACCGGATGGCACAGTTCGCAATGTTGCGTATCGCTTTCCACGAATCTCTTTCACCCCTTGACTTGCCCATAATAAATACGATAACTGAAGTAAACTAATCGGCTGCTGGGTAAAAACACGAGAACTATGCCGTCTTGATAAAATCTCAGTAAAATCCCCATCAATATCCAAATCTTCAAAATTCCGCGGCAGCATTATTCTCTGTTCGCTCATCGCAACCTTCACGAGCGGTGGCTGCGGTTTCTTTAGCTGCTGATCAGACACAAAATCATCCTGATCCGCTAGACTCTGACAATGCAAAAACTGCCGGCCTTCCCGAATAAGTGTCTGTATACGCTTTTCATCCATCATTTTAAGACCCTCCCTTTTCTTTATTATAGCAGCCCGCAAGAAAACAAAAAGAAAAACTCCATCCCAACAAAGCCAGGATGGAGAAAATCATATCTATTTTTTTCCACAGGTATGCCCTACCAGCCAACCATGGGTCATTGCCATACCGACTGAGTTGCCTGCCATCGGCGTGCTGTAACCTAAGCCATAACGGCCACCTAAACAATTACCCGCCGCATACAGGTTACCGATCTTTTCCCATTGTGTATTCAGCACGTTTTGTTCCGCATCCGTAACCAGTCCCGACAACGTAACCATTGACGGGTTGCCGCCATGACCTAAATTTCCAGTTCCGCCATAGAACGGCGCTTTTTCAATCGGGATCATGAATTCTTTATCTTTGCCGTAATCTGTATCTCCCTCGGTTGAATGGCATAACTCATTATAATGCGTAACACTGTCAAGAAAATTCTGTTTTGCTTCCCCCTCATAACCTAACAAGTCTGCCAATTCTTCCAGCGTATTGGCAGCAAAAACCGTACCCTTCATCATTTTCCGTTCTGCCAGATTTGCCCCGGTGACTGTCGAGCCTTCCGGATTGCCGATCTCAACCGTATCCATATCGGCTTTCAATACATCGTAAAAATCATCCATGCCAAAGTTAGGCGCTCCGTGATCCAGCGGCGCCTTCGCTACAGTTTCGCTCCAGTTCGCATCCGTGACATAGCAAGCTAAGCCTGCCGGCTGACGTTTAGATACGGAACCCAGCTGACTGATTGCGCCTTCGTTGCAGAAACGTTTGCCTTCAACATTCAGCATTAACATCGGGCAGGTTCCCCAAGGACCACTTACGCCGCCGCCCAGCGCCATCCATCCGCGCGGGGAAGCTTCAATCATACCGCCGGCCCAACAGCCCATTTTATGACCGATCCCGGCACGAATCGTCGTGCTCGCCCAATCTTCAGCCGTTTTTCCATCACGTTCTGCCCATTCCATGCCTTCATTCAGCAAAGCCCAGCACATTTTCGGATCGCCGATGAAGTCACCTGCGCATAAAATAACACCTTTGTCCGCTGTGAATTTAACGTACTCACCTTCAGCATTTTTTGCAATTAACCCAGTGACTGTCCCGTCATCTGCCTGGACTAAGACAATACCAGTATGCTCGAAGAACCACTCCGCTCCATGTTCCTGGGTATATTTAACAATGTATTTATGGACAAATTCAATATTATTTCCCTGATAGCCATAGAATTGCGCATTGCATGGCCATGTTTTATAACCGCCGCAATGGATTGGATAGGAAACCTTTGCCCCACTGTAAGCCGCCTGCGTGTTGCATAACGGATATTCAAACATATTGGACATGTCGAATTGCCCTTCATCCGGAACTTCGACCCCCGGAATCCGAACCATTGTGCCCTTCATGAAGACTTGGCTGTCATTCGCCTTTCGTTCTTCTTCGTATAAATTGTAAACTTCCTGATACCGGTCGAACATCGCTCCGGAATTCTGAACAAAACCACGGATGATATCCGGATTGCAGCGTCCGTTAGCACGCAGACAGAACTCAGAAGTGATTTCTCCGGTATTGTACGGGCCGAAACCTCGATTGATCAGAAACTGCGAATTGACATGGCCAATATCCTCGCCAAACCAGCCGCCCATATTCGCCCCGGTATTTTCCAGATCGACAAAGGCACCCCAGGCCTGTTGTTCAATAACCGCGACACTCGCGCCTTCATCAAAGTTTCAGGTAAGGGTAAAAGAAGCGTCAGGATAAAATGATTTTCGATCACCTCTGTACTCATTGTTCCATGATATTTTTCAACAGTATAACGAATACTACGCAAACCATAGCCATGTCCGGCATCGTGTTTGGTAGATTGCAGCTGATTCTTATGCCAGATCAACATTTCGCTTTGACAAGGGTTATTAAAGCAAATAACACACCAGACTTGGCGGCGGCAAACTTTGACGTTTATTTCCCGCTGATCAGCCGGTAATTCGCAGACATGTTCAATTGCATTGTCCAGCGCGTTGGCAAAAATCGTCGTTAAATCGGCAGGTGATAAAAGATCCAGCAACTCTGCCTGAATCATCGTCAAGAGCGGAATGTTATTTTTCATACACTGTTCATGCTTATCAGTTAAAATTACGTCCAAAGTTTCATTGCCTGTATCAACGAAATTTTCAAACCCCGCCATTTGCTCCTGCAGCGTATTCAAATATCGCCGACGTTTTTCATGATCTTCCAGCTGTTCCAATACCTGCAGATGATTTTTCATATCATGATATTTCTGATTCACGATCTCCATTGTCTGCTGTCGATTTTCTACCTGCCGGTATTGCAGCTTCAGTATCGTTTGCATGCGCTGCAAGTCTTCTTCCTTGCGCTGACTTTCCATCATCCACTGCACGCCGATGATCGTTAAAAATCCACAGACACTGGCAATACCTTCAATCGAAATCGCCTCCAATCCGCGCGCCCAGCTTTCCTTGCCTAGCGTTTCCGCAAACGTGCCAATATAGACCACCGGAACGACGCTCAAAGCCACCAATCCCATATAAATCGGATTTTGCCGGGTTAAATCATAACGAAAAACCATTTTTTTAACGGGTGTCAACAGCAGCAGGTAAATACCAAGCAAACTCAAGCTGGAAATTAAGCGCAGCCCCCATGCGGAACCTTCGACCAAAAAATTTGTCGATTGCGCGCTGATCATCAGATGACCGATCAAATGTCGGACAAACCGAGTCGCCAAAAACGGGACAACGACATAATAAAAACATTCCCGCCATTGGCAGCCACAATACAGCCGAACAAAAATTCTCAGCGTGAAATAGGTTTCCAAAACATACAGGATACTGTAAATATCACGGGTTTGCTGGGAAGTCATGCTGAGTATATTCCAACAGTAATAGATGACGATCAAAAGGAGTGGCCATCCCCAGCGACGCCAAAGGGAACAGGGGCGCAGAGGTGCCAGATAATACAGAATCCCCAACACTTCACAAAGTGTAAAAAGCAATAAAAACACAAGATCGAACAAAACTTCCGGGGTCATATCACAGTGACCTTCCCACATGTTTCGTCAGAGCGTCCATAAATTCTTTCCGGCGGTACTTGCTGACTAATAATTCGTCCTTTCCAACCCTAACCGTCGTTTTATAAGCCTGCTTCACATAATCCATATTGACTAAATAAGCGACATGACAGCGGAAAGAACGTTCATCCAGCAAAGCTTGCAAATTCTGAAGGGGTTCACTGCAGCACAGTACTTGGGTGTCCGTATGGATTTCAAGATGCCGGCTAACAAATTCGGCATAGCAAATTTCATCCATTTTCAGCCAAACCCATCCCTGAGTTGTTTTAATTGAAATTCGTTTTTCCTTCTGCTTTCTTTCAATGCGGCGTATGGCTTTCATCAGTTTTTCTTTAAACAGAACAGGGTTCACCGGCTTCAGATTAAAATCCATCGCTTGCACGGCATAGCCTTGTATTGCATATTGTGCAAGATTCGTGATAAAAATGATGATCAGATCCTCATCTTGCTTTCGGATCTTAGCAGCAGCCTGCATTCCATCCATTTTATCCATTTGGATATCCAATAACGCCAGATCAAAAGAATGCGGAGGTATGGAGGAAAAAGTTTCACCATCCTGAAAAACAGTAATTTGCAAATTTAACTTTTCATCATGCTGGATTTGATTCAGAATTTCTTCCATGCGTTGGATTTGCGGTAAATAGTCTTCTACCAGCGCCACTCTGATCATCGTCGTTCCCCCTTGTGTTCCCTTGTGAAATCTTTACGTTATTCGTATCATATCATAGTTTAAGAGACCAAACAATCCGGATCCAGAAAAGCAGATTCCCTTACAAAGACTACTTGGACATTTTTAGTGACTGATTGGAAATCGTGATCTTCTTTTTTCAGCGGCAATTCGTGATATAATGAACGAAAAGAAAATAGGAGAGGATTATTTATAGATGAATACAAATAAAACGATGGTCATGGCGATCAATTTTCCATTCTGTCTGCAGGAAGAAAATTTAGCGCATCCTTTTCAGATTCTTGGGGATTCACAAACTAAGCTGGATTATATGGAAGCGTTGAGCCGTGAGATTCATAGTGCTGCGGATGATTTTCAAGATGTTGCTTTTACTGCAGTGAAGTTTGCTGGATGTCCGACGATCATGAATGCGGATAAGTTAGGAATGTTATTGCATCAAATTCGACAGGAATACCGGCTAGCGGATTTCTGCGAAGTGAGCATTGAAACGTTGCCCAATACCGTATGTGTCCCTTTATTAAGTGGATTGAGTCAGGGACAGCCTGCTCGTTTCCAACTTAGAGTTCATTCGCTGCAGCCACGCGAATTGCTGACACTGAAAGTTCCGTTTACTCTGCCGGATGTTCAAAATGCGGTCTTATTTTTGGATGAATTCCGGGTTAATAATGTTTCTATGGTATTAGACCTGGGAATTCCTGGACAAACGTTTGTTTCTTTAAAGCGCACATTGCGTTCTTGTTTGGAAATGGAGCCGGATCATCTAGTGCTTCGGCCGTATCTAGGGCCCAAAGGACAGGCAGATCAAAAATTACAGCGACGTATGTTACTAGCCACAGATGAGTATTTAAAAGAGCAGGGGTGGATTGCCTATGCACCTGGGCTTTATTGTAAAAAGGAGTGCCGGGATCAATTCTTAAGTCAACTATGGTTACAAGGTGAGGTTGTCGGCTTTGGTTTAGATGCTTATTCCTGCTTTGATGGTTATCAGTACAGGAACACACGAAATTTGGAAACTTATATAAAGGAAGCTGAAAATTGTCAGCAGTTAATTGAAAATCCTCAGTCTTTATCATCGGAAGAAATGGCAATACGAAAACTTCGCGGTCAGTTATTATTGGATCAGCAAGCTGCCGCTGAAGGATATACAGAGAATATACAAAGTGAAATTGATTCTTTTATACATCAGGAATGTCTTATCAATCGTGAAGGAAAACTATCTTTGACCGCTGAAGGATTGGGAGCTTTCTGGTTTAGCTTATTGAACGATGCTTATTATTAGAAACAGATAAAGGTCAGAAATGTTTCCTATAACATGTTCCTGACCTTTCTTTAAATTAGTAATAATTATTTACTTAGGAAAAATAAAGGATAATCTGGTGCGAACCTGAAGTGAACATAAAACCCTAGGGAGGTTCGCACCGGAAATTTGTGAAATTTATTTAAATAGTTGCAAGCAGCCAAGTGATTCGTTATTATAAGTATAGAATAAGTAACAAGTAAAACTTGTACAGTTTCTTATTTGCAGTCGCATCGCTCACGCGGTGCGTGGATTGAAATCCGATATCCCCGATTTGTCTAAAGCTTATCTTTAGTCGCATCGCTCACGCGGTGCGTGGATTGAAATTAATGATTGTATAAATAGCCTCTCCGCTTTCTGCGTCGCATCGCTCACGCGGTGCGTGGATTGAAATAAAAATCTCGCATACATTGACCATTGGAGTAAATGCGTCGCATCGCTCACGCGGTGCGTGGATTGAAATGCATAATGGGACGTTTGTCTATCCATTATAATATGTCGCATCGCTCACGCGGTGCGTGGATTGAAATCACTCATTGATCACAGGATAGTAATGTCGTTTTACGTCGCATCGCTCACGCGGTGCGTGGATTGAAATGGTTAGAAGCAATAGATAAATTAAAAACGGATAAGTCGCATCGCTCACGCGGTGCGTGGATTGAAATAACGCTTTACACAGATGTGCGCATATCTGATCTTGTCGCATCGCTCACGCGGTGCGTGGATTGAAATTTCAAGTTTTGAGAAACGAGTTACAGGGCCTTTGTGTCGCATCGCTCACGCGGTGCGTGGATTGAAATTCACTTCCGGATTATCCGCAAGTCGGATATATCCAGGTCGCATCGCTCACGCGGTATTGATTGAAATAGGGGCTTTAATCTCTGCTTACTCATTAATAGTTTGAATTTGTACCTCAAGCAATGTATTAATTATTATGATAGCGTGCTGTTTTTTACTTGATTGGAAAAAGTTAGCCAGATGTAAGATTTATTTTGTGGTAGGAATAATTAGGAAATAAGATATAATATAACTATCAGAGGCTGTGTATAGGAGGTGTGTTTATGTTATTAGCACACTGGGATGGGAAAGAACATCGAGCACAATCCCTAAAAGATCATAGTGAAAATGTAGCAAGAATAATGGAAGAAAATTGTTTTTCGCTTGGCCTTACATCAACTGGACGATTAATAGGATTACTCCATGATGCAGGGAAAGCCAATCCTGTATTTCAGCAGTATATGCTTGAAAATCAAACAGAGAAGAAAGGGAAAATCAATCATTCGGCAGCAGGAGCTCAGATCCTAAGAAATCTATTTTTTGGTACGGAATTTTGGACAATGCCGAAAAAGCAGCAACAGTTCAGAATACTTCTATTTCAGCTATGTTCCATCGCGATATTAGGACATCATCGTGGATTGATGGATATATATGATCCAAATGGGAACTCTCCTTTTGAGCGGATGCTGAATGCTGAGGAAAACCAATTAGTTCATGATTCGTTTTTCAATGAATTAAATTGTAAAGAAGAGATAAATCAGTTTATTGAAAAAGCACAAAATGAAATAATTCAATTAAATACCCGAATCAATATACTTGTAAAAGGACATTCCTTTGAAATAAATGATGATAAACTCAAAAAGGCGAAGTTAGAAGAAGGGATGTTCACCTATGGACTGATCGAACGTTTTCTTTTCAGTAGTTTAATAGATAGTGATCGACTGGATACAGCTTGTTTTCTAGATAAGAAAAATATTCCGGTAGAAGAAAATAGGATAGAAATCTGGGCAGAACTTCAGGAGAGATTGAATAAAGAATTATTGGGTTTAGAAAAACTCAATCCATCACAAGCTTCTTCGACTTTAAATCAAATTCGCAAGCGAGTGAGCAAATCATGCTTAAACGCAGGAAATTGGCCCTCAGGAATATATCGATTACAATCAATAACTGGATCCGGAAAGACCCTGGCAAGTCTTCGTCTCGCTTTGCAACACGCTTGTAATTTTCCTGAAACAAAACATATTATTTATGTTATTCCTTTTCTGAGTATTTTGCTGCAGAATTCACAAACTATTAAAGAAACTCTCCATTTAGAAGAACATTCGGACTGGATTCTTGAACATTACTCTGACTTTGAGAATGAGTTAATAAATGCATCAACGGATGATAATTTGCAAAAACAGGAAGAACTTCAGGAATATGAATTACGAACAGAGCGCTGGGATTCTCCAATAATTATTACGTCTTTGGTTCACTTTATGGATACATTTTTTTCCGCAAGAAAAAAAGATGTACGCCGTCTTCATCAGTTAAGCAATTCCGTAATTATTTTTGATGAAATCCAATCTATACCGGACAACTGTATCGGAATGTTTAATAGTGCATTAAATATGCTTGAACACTTAACCGATGTGAAAGTTGTTTTATGCAGTGCTACGCCGCCGCTTTTGGAAAAAATAAAACATCCATTACAATGGTCGCAATACAAAGATATCGACACGAATTATTCAAAAGATATGAAAAAAATTCATCGTGTTTTTGTTACAGATAAGACTGATGTACAAAATTGTTTCTCAGTTGAAAGGATTGCTGAACTTGCTTATGAAAAGCAGCAAGAGCGATCTAATGCATTAACGATTATGAACACTGTATCTGGAGCTACTCGCGTATTTGAATGCTTAAAGAAGAAATTTGAGCAAATTCCAGAGAGGAATCGACCACTCTTAATTCTCTTGACAACAAATTTATGCCCCGATCACAAAAAGAGACGAATACAACAGATGATTAATGCTTTGAAAGAAAATATACCAGTCTTATGTGTTAGTACATCCTTGATTGAAGCCGGAGTGGATATCAGTTTTGATGTTGTTTTACGTGCCTGTTCAGGATTGGATTCATTAATCCAGGCTGCTGGAAGATGCAATCGACATGATCATAAAAAGCTAGGCGAACTCATTGTCTTTTATTCGTATGAAATTGATTTTATGCATGAATCAATAACTAAGAATACAACCGTTTCACAGCTGACAAGAAAACTGATTTGCTCTCATTGTTTATTAGATAAATTCAAGAAAGCTCCAGAAGATTTTGAAAATAATATATTATCGAATAAGGCTTTGGAAATGTATTATTCTCGATATTATGAAATGATTCAGGATCGAGTTGATTATCCTGTAACAAGCCAGGGTTTTACATTATATGATCTGAATTCTTTCTGTTCTTGTTGGTGTACTGAAATTTCAAAGGCAAAGAAATCAGACGTAAACTGGATGATGCATCAAGCTTTTGAAACGGCAGGAAGGTATTTTAAAGTGATTGAAGATTATTCAATTGGGGTTTTAGTCCCTTATGAAAAAGGGAGAGAACTGATTGAAGAATTGAATAGTGGAAATATTAAATTCCAGCCAGATAATTTGCGAAAATTAAAACGTCAAGCTCAAAATTATAGTGTTAATCTGAATGAATCCTATATTCGGAAACATAAACAGAATTTTAGTTATTTTGAAGCGGCTGATCTTTATTGCTTAAAAGAAGGCTGTTATGACGAAGAAAAAGGTGTGACTGATTTCGAAGCACAGTCATGGATTATTTGAAAGAGGTGAGAAAATGCTTTATGACAATAAGATTTGTTTCCGTGTCTGGGGAAATGAAGCGCTGTTTACAGATCCACTTACCAAGGTGGGAGGAGAAAAATTCAGTTATCCTGTCCCGACTTATCAAGCTCTGAAAGGAATCACTGAAAGTATTTATTGGAAACCTACATTAATTTGGGTTATCGATCGTTGCCGGGTGATGAAAATCATTCAGACGCAGTCAAAAGGGATTCGGCCAATTCGATATTATTCCAACCAGAACGATTTATCGCTGTACACTTACCTTCATGATGTTGAATATCAGGTTGAGGCTCATTTCATTTGGAATGCAAAAAGAGCGGATTTAGCTCAGGATCGCAATGAACATAAGCATTATGATATCGCTAAAAGAATGGTTGCTCGCGGCGGTCGTCGAGATATTTTCTTAGGCACGAGAGAGTGTCAAGGCTATGTTGAACCTTGTAATTTTGGAGAAGAAACTTCGCCTTATGATGAAGCGGGTGAGGTAGTTTTTGGTGTTATGTTTCATTCGTTTATCTATCCTTCTGAATCCCAAGATGAAAACTTAAAATCCTGTTTCTGGATGCCGATTATGAAGAAAGGTGTGATCGAGTTTATTTCACCGCAGTCATGTACAATGATCCGGGAATTAGGGAAAATGTCGGAAAAG
>NZ_GG657562.1:73394-93082 GCF_000157995.1 Holdemania filiformis DSM 12042 | reverse complement strand
ACAAGTGATATGGGATGGATACAAAACTTGTGTTTGGTTTATGATCAAAATCTCGAAGAAATAAAGGCAGAAACAAAAGGACTCTTACCGATCGGGTACATAGAGCAAGCAGCTCAGTTAGAAGTATGGATTGATCAAGGCTGTTTTGAATATGCGAGGGTTTTGCCTAAATCTGAATCCATGACACGAATCCCCTGTACTATCGAATCTTCCAGCCGGGCTGGTAAAAATCCGGCGCCTCATCCGTTATTTGATAAACTTAAATATATTGCGAAGGATTTTGATCAATATTCAGAAGAAGGCGGAAGTTATTCTCAGTATCGCTTATTTTTGGAAGCTTGGTGTAAATCCTCTTATGCGTATCCATTAGTGCGGGAATTATTTGAATACTTAGAAGCGGGGACTTTGATTCAGGATTTAGTTGAAGAAAAAATACTAGTCCTTGACGAACAAGGAAAACTAATTGAAAAATGGAAAGGTTTAGAAAACAAACCAGCGATTTTTCAAATGGTTACGGGAACTCAAGCCGATGCTTTTGTCAGATTTGTTGTCGATGGCGTTCAATTGTGGAAAGATCCCAATTTAGTGGAATCCTTTACTCATTTTTATCAAGATCAATTGAGGAATAAAGAAAGAATTGATTTAGACTTAATCACAGGTCAACAGATGCCTGTAACTATGAGAATTCCATCAAAAGTTAGAAATTCAGCGGATATGAGTAAATTGATTTCATCCAATGATTCTCAAGGTTTTACATATCGCGGTCGGTTTGTAAATCCAGAAGAATCGATGAGTATGGGGTACGAATCTTCCCAGAAGGCAATTAATGCACTAAAATGGTTAATTAATAAACAAGGCCGCACTTTTGGAGAAGCAGTGTTTGTCAGCTGGGGGAGTAATATTACAAGTCTGATCGAGTTTAATGAAAGTGCTGACTTATTTGATCTTGATGAAAATCTGCCGGAGTTTCAGTTTGATACTTATGAAAAATTTTCTAAAGCTTTAAATCAAGCTATGAAAGGATATCTGTCAAAACCCTTAATTGCGAATGAAGAAGTTATGACCCTGGGCTTAGAAGCTGCAACACCGGGACGACTTTCGATCATTTATTATCAACAAACCAGCAGTTCTCAGCTATTTAGAAATGTTCTGTTTTGGCATAAGACAATAAGTTGGTATAAAACCCTATTTTACAAACATGCAGAAACAGGAAAGACGATTTCATATCAAACCATAGGATCTCCGGATATGAATAAAATCATTAAGACATTATATGGTGAATCAGTCAATCCTAAATTACTTGCATCTTCAGCAAAAAGACTGGTTAAATGTATTCAGGAAGGTCAGCCATTACCGCGGGATTTCATGCAGAAAGCGGTCGTTAAAGCTTTAAATCCCTATGGGAAAAGCGCAGATGAATACAATCAGATTTTAGAAGTCTGCTGCGCGGTGATCCGGAAATATTACATTGATGAAGCCAGAATAAATGGAAAAGAGGAGGAAATGCCTGTGAGAACAGATTTGGAATGCAAAGATATCAGTTATCTTTGTGGCCGCGCTTTGGCAGTAATGAATTTTATTGAAGACAAAGCAAAACCAGAGAATGAAAAGAAACGTGAAACGAATGCTATGCGGTATATGGGCCAATTTTCACGTTATCCACAATCCACATTGATTAGTTTGCAAAGTAAACTTCAGCCCTATTTATTAAGATTAAAAACAGATTATTATGAATATCTTTTGAGTGATATTCTTTCTCAGATTGACCCAAAACAATTTGAAGACGCACCTTTATCAGGTAAATTTGTTTTAGGTTTTCATGCTCAACTTCATGATTTAAAGTACGGCTATAAAAAAGATCAAGCTAAGGCTGAAAAGGAGGATTAAGTGTATGAGTTTAACGAACAAGATTGATTTTGCGGTTGTTTTTTCAGTAAAGAATGCCAATCCGAACGGAGATCCACTAAATGGTAATCGTCCGCGGACGACGATGGATGGTCGTGGAGAAATCAGTGATGTTTGCTTGAAACGAAAAATCAGAAATCGGTTGATGGATCTTGGTGAAAATGTTTTTGTTCAAAGTGATGATAAGAACTTAGATTCCTATCGAAGCTTGAAGGATCGGGCGGATGCTTGCGCGGCGTTTAAAAATGAAAAAGATAAAGAGAAAGCAGCTGCTGCAGCTTGTAAAGTGTGGTTTGATGTGAGAGCTTTTGGCCAGGTTTTCGCTTTTAAAAACACAGGTGGAGCTAAAGGTGAAGGAGTTTCAATCGGTGTAAGAGGTCCAGTTTCAATTCATCCAGCGATCAGCGTTGATCCGATATTTGTAAATGAGATGCAGATTACTAAGAGTGTGAATAGTGTTACCGGTGATAAAAAATCTTCGGATACGATGGGAACAAAGAATACGGTAGACTTTGGAATTTATGTGACTTATGGAAGTATTAATTGTCAGCTGGCGGAGAAAACTGGACTTAGTGAGAAGGATGCTGAGCAAATTAAACAATGCCTGATTACGTTGTTTGAAAATGATTGTTCTTCGGCACGTCCTGACGGCAGCATGGAAGTTCTGGAAGTAATCTGGTGGAAACATAATTGTCCATCAGGGCAGTATTCTTCAGCAAAGGTTCATCGTAGTTTAGAAGTACGAAGAAAAGAGAATGTGGAAATTGGCAATAAAATTGAAGATTATGAAATTATTGTTCATGACCTTGAAGGACTGACTCCGGAAATTATCAGTGAATTATAACGAAGATCAATATTTAAATTTAGCTGGCATCCAGCATTTCAACTTTTGCCCTCGGCAATGGGCTTTGATTCATGTCGAACAGCTTTGGGAGGACAATTCACTTACTATTTTAGGTCAAATTGTTCATGAAAAAGCACATGATGAAACACAGCTTGAAAAAAGAGGAAAAGTAATTATCACTCGGAATTTGCCTGTTTATTCAAAGATATTGGGAATAAATGGGTATTGTGATGTGGTGGAATTCCATCAGGATGAAGATGGGGTTCCACTCATTCACTTTGATGGAAAGTATAAACCTATTCCTGTGGAATACAAAAAGGGACATAGTAAAACAATTGACGCTGATCGGCTGCAGCTCTGCGCTCAAGCTATGTGTCTTGAAGAAATGTTGGTTTGCGAGGTTAATATTGGTTATTTATATTATGATGAAACGAGAAGAAGGGAAGAGGTCAGTTTATCTCAGGAATTACGCGATCAGGTAAAAACAGATTACAATATGATGCATCAGTATTTATCCAAAGGATTAACGCCAAAAGTAAGGAAAAGTAAAAAATGTCAATCTTGTTCTTTGAAAGAAATTTGTTTGCCAGGATTGACTGTGGAATCTGCGAAAGCTTATATAACAAGAAAACTGCATGAGGAAGAAGTATGAGAAAAATTGGAAATACGTTATATATAACGCTACCGGATGTTTATCTTTCTTTAGATGGTGAAAATGTTGTTATTTTGAATCAGCAAAAAGTGATAAAACGAATTCCATTACATAATTTAAGCAGCATTGTTATGTTTAATTACCAGGGAATCAGTCCGGCATTAATGGGAAAATGTATGTCACAGAATATAACGCTCAGTTTTCTTTCGCCTGCAGGCTATTTTTTAGGCCGTGTCGTTGGAGAATATCAAGGTAATGTTTTACTTAGAAAAAAGCAAATACTTGTTTCAGAGAATAATCAGCAAAGTCTATTGATCGCGAAGAATATGATTTTAGCCAAAGTTTATAACAGTAAATGGATTCTTGAACGTGCTATTCGGGATTATCCGCTGCGAATTGATATTGAGAAAATGCGAGTCATTTTCAAAAAATTGAGTGAAATACTCAATTCGATTGAGAAGGTGCAGAGTCATGACGAACTGCGTGGTCTTGAAGGTACGGCAGCGAAATTGTATTTTAGCAGTTTTGATGATTTGATTTTGCGTCAGAAAGAAGACTTTGTTTTTACTACAAGAACCCGGCGGCCTCCTTTAAATAAGGTGAATGCCCTGCTTTCTTTTGTTTATACATTGTTGTCTCATGACTGTGCCTCGGCGTTGGAAAGTGTGGGGTTAGATTGTTATATTGGTTTCTTTCATGTTGATCGTCCCGGTCGAATGTCGTTGGCTTTGGATTTGATGGAAGAATTCCGTCCTTGTCTAGCAGATCGTTTTGTTTTGTCATTAATTAATCGTAAAGAGATAGATAGCTGTGATTTCTTTGATTATGAGAATGGCGCTGTTTATTTAAATGATGATGGAAGAAAAAAAGTAATCCAAGCCTGGCAGCTTAAGAAAAATGAAGAATTAACACATCCCTATTTGTCAGAAAAAATGAATTGGGGATTAGCTCCTTATCTGCAAGCTCAATTGTTATCGCGTTACTTAAGGGGAGATTTAGATGCTTATCCGCCATTTATGTGGAAGTAGAGGCAGTTTATGTTGGTTTTAATTACTTATGATGTGAATACGGAGACGAAAGCGGGGCGGACGCGTCTGCGGAAAGTTGCTAAACAGTGTATTAATTATGGTCAGCGAGTCCAAAACTCAGTTTTTGAATGTTCTTTGGATAATGCAAAATTAATTGAAGTACAGCATTTGTTGGAGGGCTTGATTGATAAAAATGTTGATAGTTTGAGATTTTATATTCTCGGTAATAAATATAAAAATAAAGTAATTCACATAGGGGCAAAGCCAAGCTTTGATGTCAATGATCCACTTATCATTTGAATAATAGTTTAGTGCG
This sequence comes from Holdemania filiformis DSM 12042, assembly GCF_000157995.1. Classification (GTDB taxonomy): domain Bacteria; phylum Bacillota_I; class Bacilli_A; order Erysipelotrichales; family Erysipelotrichaceae; genus Holdemania; species Holdemania filiformis. The sequence goes on along the minus strand of NZ_GG657562.1, from coordinate 88,337 downwards.
AACCTGAAGTAAACATGAAATGCCTGGAGTGTTCGCACTTAAAATCAGGCTAAGTTTAATGAAATATCACAAGTTAGATTAATTGAGTTAATTTAGTTCTTAAATAAGAAACTATATCCTATATTTTGTTTCTTATTTGCGGTCGCATCGTTTGCGTACGATGCGTGGATTGAAATATCACTGTCAAGAGATTCAGCCAAAAGCTCAATAGTCGCATCGTTTGCGTACGATGCGTGGATTGAAATAGGTACTTGCCGGCGGAAGTATGAAACTCAATATCCGTCGCATCGTTTGCGTACGATGCGTGGATTGAAATTGAGCTCCAGGCGGCCATCCTGGCCACACAAAAGTCGCATCGTTTGCGTACGATGCGTGGATTGAAATAAAGATGGTGATCAATGCTCTGATATTACAGGTGGGTCGCATCGTTTGCGTACGATGCGTGGATTGAAATGCTGAGCTTAAACGGCCACAGGGTGGTAAGGTGAGTCGCATCGTTTGCGTACGATGCGTGGATTGAAATGCCCCCATCCGTCCCGACACCCAACCCATCAAACGTCGCATCGTTTGCGTACGATGCGTGGATTGAAATTTAAGCTAGCAATCAGCCCGCTTAGTCCTGGCTCGTCGCATCGTTTGCGTACGATGCGTGGATTGAAATGGCGCCGTAAAATATTACATTCTTCTGGTATGAGGTCGCATCGTTTGCGTACGATGCGTGGATTGAAATGCCCTCGGAATACAATTTTTTGAACGTATAAATCCGTCGCATCGTTTGCGTACGATGCGTGGATTGAAATAACGCGAAAACTTTGGGTTAAGAAAACAAGTTGAGTCGCATCGTTTGCGTACGATGCGTGGATTGAAATTAATACTCCGGTGACCGCTACTGATGGTAAATATGTCGCATCGTTTGCGTACGATGCGTGGATTGAAATTTTCTCGCCGCATAATAATATCGTTTGCCAAGATGTCGCATCGTTTGCGTACGATGCGTGGATTGAAATTTCTCCTTCATCTCGCGATCTTTTTATCTCTTTGTCGCATTGTTTGCGTACGATGCGTGGATTGAAATCCACTTTTGGTGTCGAGACAGGTTTCTTTTCATAGTCGCATCGTTTGCGTACGATACGTAGATAGAAATTTCAGAATACAGGGTGCTACTGTTAGATCTATTCAAGTCAAATTGTCAGCACTCACTGTAGGGAACATAACTAAATAAGTGATACCATTTATAAATGTAATGTTGATCAAATCTCGAAGTATACAGGAAGTATGAAACAAATATCTATGAGGTAGAATCTATTGAATATTAAAGATATGATGCGAACCCCCGGATGGCATTTTAAGACTGAATAAACACAGACATCTCCGATCCATTTAGGAATTCCTTGGAAATAGACTCTGATAATTAGTAAACTGTGGTATACTAAAGAAAAAGGAGTGATCCCGATGCAAGCCAAGAATGCCCCGCGCTATCAACAAATCGCAGCGGATATCGCTGCTAAAATTGCCGGCGGCGAATATAAAATAGGAGATAAAATTTTTGCCCGTTCCTCCCTGGCTTCACAATACCACGTTTCCAGTGAAACAGCGCGCCGCGCTATTTGCGTTCTTTGCGATATGAAAATTGTGGAATCAATACAAGGCGTAGGCGTGGTGATTCAATCGCCGGAGAACGCCGTAATGTATGTCCGTCAATTTGATGAAGAATATACGATATCCGCGATGAAGGAAGGTTTAATCGAAGCGCTTAACGAACAAAATCAAAGAAATAATGAAATTAAAAACCAATTAGAAAGCTTGCTGGATACAGTAACACGTTTCAAAGCGTTGAATCCTTTCATTCCCTATCAAATTGAATTGACCGAAACCATGAATCATATCGGGAAAAATCTCTCTGAAATTAATTTCTGGCATAACACGTTGGCGACAGTCATCGCGATCCGGCATCAGGAAGAACTGGCTCTTTCTCCAGGGCCTTATGCTCGATTACATGTGGGGGATATCATTTATTTTATTGGCCAGGAAGACTGTATTATCCGGGTCGAACAGTTCTTCAGCGGAAATCATTAGTTCTCAAATCGTTCAATAACGGACGATTTTTTTCTTTCTTTTCTTGAAATAAAAGTGAAAATTAAATGAAAGGGATTTCAAGAGGAATTGATAAAGTGACAACCTTATGATAAAATAAAGTTGTCACATAAGTTGAGAAAGAAATGAGGAGGGATAAAGATGATTGAGATAAAGAATATCGTAAAACAATATAATGGCGTACCTGTAATCAATAACTTGAATTTGACGGTTAACGATGGAGAATTCGTCGTTTTAATCGGACCTTCAGGCTGCGGAAAGACAACAACTCTGAAAATGATCAACCGATTAATCGAAGCAGATTCTGGGGATATTCTGATCAATGGAAAAAGCATACATGAACTGAACGGCGAAAAGCTGCGGCGGAATATCGGATATGTCATTCAACAAATCGGTTTGTTTCCCAACATGACCGTAGAAGAAAATATTTGCGTTGTTCCTAAACTGCTGAAATGGTCAAAAGAGGAGATGAGCCAGCGGACCCACGAATTGCTTGAGCTGGTGCACATGCCCTATGAAGAAAATGCCAAGAAATATCCCAATGAGCTCAGCGGGGGTCAGCAGCAGCGAATCGGCGTACTTCGGGCTCTTGCGGCAAAACCGCCGGTAATCCTGATGGATGAACCGTTTGGCGCCTTGGATCCGATCACCCGCGATACGCTGCAGGATGAAGTTAAAGCGCTGCAGAAAAGTTTGGGCATCACAATTATCTTTGTTACTCACGATATGGATGAAGCGATTAAAATGGGCGACCGGATCATTTTCATGGATAAAGGCGTGATCCAGCAGGATGCCGCTCCTGAAGAAATGCTGCGGCACCCGGCCAATGAAATCGTCCGGAATTTCATGGGCAAACACAGCGCGGCTTACCGCAGCCAGGGAGAAGATATGACCTGTGAAAGCCTGATGAAAAAGCGCGTCTACACGACAACCGAAAACCGCAAGACATTGGAATGTATTGAAATGATGAGCCACCGCGAAGTTGATTCTCTTGTCATTACCGACGAATCCCATCACTTCAAAGGCGTCGTCACGATTGACATGCTGAAAAGCGAAGGCGTCGCCGGCGAATCTGTCGGCAAGGTTATGCGTACGGACTATCCGACAGTTCATCTGCAGGATGAAGCCCACAAGGCCTTTGACTGGCTGACAAAAACCAATTTGCCATATGTTCTGGTCGTCGATAATGAAAATGTAGTGAAAGGCATCATCACCAAGACGAGCATGTCAAAAGCGCTGGCGAGCGTAGTTTGGGGTGATCAGGGATGATGGAATGGGCGAACCGGTATGGCGCGGATCTCATTCAAGCCATAATCACACACCTCTATTACGTTTTGATTCCGGTTGCGCTCGGCTTTGTGATTGCCGTGATTCTCGGCGTCCTGCTGAGCCGGGTTCCTAAGATTTCAGGTTATATTCTGCCAGTCCTGTCCGTATTCCAGACGATCCCGGGAATTGTCTTCGTCGGTATTTTGTTCCTTTATGTAGGGATGGTACCGGCGACGGTCTTGATCGCGCTGACAATTTACGCGGTCTTTCCGATTCTGAAGAACACCTATGTCGGTCTGCTGAACGTCGATGAAAAAGTGAAAGAAGCCGCCCGCGGCTGCGGGATGTCGCCGCTGCAGATTTTGATCAAGATTGAATTGCCGCTGGCAATGCCGAATATTTTTGTCGGACTTCGGCTTTCGACGATTTATACTGTCAGCTGGGCGGTGCTGGCTGCGATGATCGGTTTGGGCGGCCTGGGTGATTTTATCTACCGGGGCGTGGGAACCAATAACAACATGCTGATTCTGACAGGCGCCATTCCGGCGGCGATCCTGGCGCTGAGTCTGGGCGCGCTGGTGGATTGGATTCAAAAACGGCTGACGCCGCGAGGGTTAGGAGGGAAGCGCGGATGAGTATAAATGTCATTGTGGATCATCTCAGCGTCGTTGTGGCGGCCATCTGCCTGACCTTGGTGTTTGGCCTGCCTTGCGGAATTCTGGCCTATTTTAACAAGACCTTCAAAGTCGTGATCTTTAAAATCACGGATGTGCTACAGACGATTCCGTCGTTGGCACTGTTAGGCATTATTATGATTTTCTTAGGCGGCAATAAGCTGACGGTCGTTGTCGGGTTGTTCCTCTATTCCCTGCTTCCGGTCGTTCGCAACACATATACCGGATTGTCCGGCATCGATCCGGCGGTGAAGGAAGCGGCCAAAGGGATGGGGATGGGCAAGCTGTATCAGCTGATTCATGTGGAATTGCCGATCGCCTTCCCGGTCATCTTTACCGGGATCCGCATCGCGGTGATCAATCAGATCAGCGCGGCAGTTTTCGGAACCTTTGTCGGCGGCGGCGGTCTAGGGACAGTGATCTACCGCGGCATGGCCAATATGAATATGAAACTGATTTTGTTCGGAACCGTTTCCCTGATGATCATGGCAGTCTTCTTCGACACGCTGATGGGCTTCATTGAGAAACGGCTTTATGCAAGAACCCGATAAGAAAGGAAGGGAAGATGATGAAAAAAGGACTAGCCTTATTGCTGACGCTCTGTCTGCTGCTGATCCCGGGCTGCAGTTCCAAAAAAGAAAATGTGATCAAGATTGTCGACGGCCGCGTTACGGAACAGAAGCTGGTGCATCGGATGATCAAAATGCTGGTGGAGGACCGTACGGATCTGACCGTCAGTATCGGTGAGGAGATGACCGCGGTTAACGCTTACAATGAAATGAAAAAACGGGTCTATGACGTGTATATGAGCTATGACGGCACGGTGCTGACGACATTCCTGCACCGGGATCCGTCGGAAGTGCCGGCCGGTTCCACCTTGTTTGATTATACGAATGGACTATTTCAGGAACAGGATAAACTTGTCATGGTGAATAAGCTGGGGCTGGACAATACCTATGCCGTCGCAGTTCCGAAAGAAATTCAATCCAAGTACAATCTAAAAACAATTACCGATCTGGTTGCCGTCGCTCCAGAATTGGTCTTCAGCGCAGAACATGAATTTTTTGACGATGAAGGCACGATGAAATTTGATCCGTTTACTACTTTTTACGGCCTGACGTTTAAAAACACGCGGCCGGTAGATCTGAGCCTCAAATATTCCACAATGGAAAGCGGCAATGCGGATGTTACCGTCGCGTATGCCACTGATGGCCGGAATAAAAAAGTTCAGCTGCAGATTCTGGAAGATGATCAGCATTTCTTCCCGGAATATAACGGCGTCATCATTGTGCAGGAAGACTTGTTTGAACGTGTAAAAGCGATTGCGCCGGATCTGGAAGCAACACTGCACTTGTTGGATAATATCTTTACGAACGAATCGATGACTGATTTAAGCTATCAGGTTGACATTGAAGAAAAGAACCTCGACGATGTCGCACGGCAGTTCCTTGTCGATCAAGGGTTATTAAAATAGCGGAGCTTGCGCGGGTCGCGAAGATGGATCGAAAACGACAGATAACTATTCCGGGATCATTAAAAGTTGCATTTACGAATGTATAATCCAATTTAACGCGAAGGAGTCAATTTGCTTCAGATTCAATCAGAAACGATGGATAACCAAGAAAAGCACGGATTTCAAGATGGCCTCCGGGTCACCGCGATTTCCGTGCTTTTTATGGACTTCATGCGCTTTAATCAGATAAATTGCCGCAGCTGAACAATCAAGGCGTCCCGCTGATCCTGCAATGCTGGATTCTCCGGTTGTTGGCGCAGCGCTTCTTCCAGAGAAATCAGCCGCATCTGCAGGATTGTTTTTTCCAAAGGCGGCTTCGAAGTTCGGGTTGTTGACCAATCCTCCACCGCCAGGGAGATCAGCTTTTGATTTTCAAAGCGCAGCAGCTGTGTGCAGGTTTGACGAATGAGAGCCGGATCATGCGAAATAAGAATCACACATTGTCCCGCTGTCTGAAGCAGCTGAGTCAGTGCCTGAACCGAGGGCAGATCGAGATAATGTGTCGGTTCGTCCAGAATTAACATGTTGCATGCCGAACAAAACAGGCAGACCAGGGCCAGCCGGACCCGCTCGCCGCTGCTGAGAACGGCCGCTTTTTTGTTTAAAGTATCCTGCGGAAATAACATCCGGCTTAAAACGGTGCGGATCACTTCTTCTTTCTGAGCACTGAGCCGCAGCGCGTTCTGCAGGATCGTTTCGTCAGGATTTAATAAATCCAGCTGTTGATCAAGCAGTCCGGGGCGCACGCCGGGCGCAAAGCGCAGTCCTTCCGCGCGGTCAGCGATCAACCGGGCAAGCGTAGATTTTCCGCAGCCGTTGGGACCGATGATGGCGGTCCGGGTGAAATTCAAGATTCGGAACGAAGCCTGATGAAGCAGCGGCCGGCCGGGGTAACCGCAGGAAAACATTTCGGCTTCTACGAGCACCTTCGCCTGCGGCGGCGGATTGATCAGAAGGTCAAGCTTCATCACCGGCAGGACCTTGGGTTTTTCCGCAGGCGGCAGCGAAGCGATACGAGCCTGCAGATGCGCGACGGTTTTTCGCATCGCTTTCTGTTTGCCATCGAAGGATTTCCTCGTCGCAATGAATCGCCGCAGGCGGAATTCCCGGCTGTTCATCCGTTTGGGCTTTCGATTTAACTTTGCGGCCTGGCGTTCTTTTTGTTCTGCGGCGCGCAGCAGCTGAGCTTTCTTCTTCGTTCTTTTTTCATATTCCCGCTGTTGCCGGCGGCGCTGGTTTTCCTTTTCCAGTAACCAATGGTCGAACGTCATCTCCCAAACGAGAATCTGATGATCGCGGATTTCTACGATCCGCGTACAGAACTGGCTCAGCAGCTGTTGATCATGACTGACCAGAATGAAACTATCCAGCGTTGCCAGCTGAGCTTCGAACGCCTGCCGGCTGGGTAAATCCAGATGGGTAGTCGGCTCATCCAGAAACGCCAGAGCGGCGGGACGTGTAAAAAAAGCTTGCAGCCGGGCCGCGGTTTGCTGGCCCTGACTCATCCGGGACAGGGAAGGCGTGATTTCCTCAGACAGCGGCTGCTGATGAAAGAAACGGATCGGTACAGGATTGATGATCACGCCCTGATCGGGTTCGCATTCCCGGGCCAAGAGCTTGAGCAACGTTGTTTTTCCGCAGCCATTTGCCCCGATCAACCCAATTTTATCGCCGGTATGAATCTCAAACTGATCGAGTTGGAATAGAATTTCGCCGCGAAAACGCTGGACGAGATGAGCGACTGAACAAAGCAACATAAGATTTCCTCCTTATTTTCAAAGGAGCGGACATCGTTGAAAAAACTTTCCCCTGATTCGATTTTTTCTCTTTCCAAGAATCGCCTGTAACGATGAAATCGGATCCCAATGAATTTTAAAAAGCAGCCTGATGAAAAATGCAGAAATGAAAGGAAGCGCCGTCCGATACACCGCGAATCATGTAAGCTTTGGCTTGTAGCTCATGATCCATGGATCAGAAGCGCGATTCAGACTTCTGTCCACACGGGAATTCTCCTAATATCAGAATGAAATCGATAAAAATGAATCGCACGGCCCCAAACAATAAAGCGTGGGTTCAGGCAAAACGAAAAATAGGAATCAAATTTATGAGAATGATCTGAAATTAAAGTGGGGATGCCCCGTAAAACTGGAACTGGAAGCGCATGAAAAAAGAATTCGATGGTCCGCTCAGGCATGGCGAAAACAGCCGGTGCCGAATGATTTGGTTTTCAGTGGACTATCGAATTCTCATGATGGTTTTTCCTTTTCCCTTTCGTTAATTTCATTATAAGAAGCAGGGAGATGAAAGTCAACGGACATTCGCTGCGAGATCGGCAGAGCGTTATGGTATAATAATTCCAGAAAGAGAAAGAATGGAGGGAGTTTTAATGCAGAGAAAATCAATCGTCCTGACGGGCAAGGCTCAGGCTGAATGCCAATGTGAGGATTTCCAGTTTGACGCTGCCGAACTTAAAACCAATGAAGCCGTTATTGAAACGTCAATGTCCTTAATCAGCGCGGGAACAGAGTTGTCGCGGGTCTATGCGATCAAACAGGGGTTCAGTTATCCGGTGTATCCGGGATATTCGGCGATCGGAACCGTTTTGGCGAAGGGGCAGGGCCTGACGTCGCTGAATGTTGGCGACCGGGTTTTCTATTCCGGTCCGCATGCTTCGATCAACCGCTTTTCCCATGTTGGAACGACGCAAGGTGACAAAATTATGAAGATCGACGATCGGCTGAGCGACAAACAGGCTTGTATCATTCCACTGGGATTGATTGCGATGAATGTGATCACGGCGTGCGAGGGAAAGTTGACCGATACCGCTGCGGTGTACGGATTGGGAACGATCGGTATTTTGACCGCACTGCTTCTGAAGCAGGCGGGACTTCGTGTTTTAGCGTTGGATCCGGTGGCTTCCCGATGTGAGGAAGCCCGCGCCTTGGGATTAGAGGAAGTGTTCAGCTGTTCCCCGCAGGAACAGGTCGAACAGATCAGGCAGCTGACGCAGGGACGAGGCAGCGATATCAGCGTGGACGCGAGCGGAATTTCCGGGGCGATCGTCAATGCCGTTCTCGGTTCGGCGAAGCATGGACAGGTGATTCTGTTAGGTTCGCCGCGGGCTTCCTATACCTGTGATATCACGCCGGTGCTCAATGCGATCCACATGAAAATGCTGAATGTCAAGGGAGCGTTCAATGAGCTGAATCCTTTCCCGGTAACTGATGGTTTGCGGCGGAATGTGCTGCGGGATTTTGAGACGGTTCAGCGGTTGATTTTAAACGGTGTTTTTGACGCGGAGAAGCTGATCAGCCATGTGATCAAACCGGATCAGATCATGGAAGCCTACCAGGGCTTAATGTTTGAGAAGGAAACATGGCATTGCGTCGCGATTGATTGGAAAGCGGATTGATTTTAACGCTGCGTTATAATTCAAGCCAGTTAGGAAGCAGTATTCAAGGTGAGCCTGAGAACAATCAAAGCGGATTGCGATCCTCGTGCAAAGAGGAGAGAAGCGTGAAATTAAGGGAAATGAAGGAATGAAAACAGCGTTTTTAGATCGTGACGGGACGATCAACCGGGACTACCCGGATGTGGAATGGAAAGGCAAAACGGAGCCGGAGCTGATCGACGGGGCAATGGAAGGGCTGCGCTTTTTACAGGATCAGGGATATGCTTTGATCATGATCACCAACCAATATCTGATTGACGAAGGAATCATCACATACGCCGATTATCAGAATTTCACCGACCGCTTAGTTTGGCGATTAGCGCAGCAGGGGATTCATCTGCAGGATATTTTCTTCTGCCCGCACCGCCGCGATGCCGGCTGCCGCTGCTGCAAGCCGAAACCGGGGATGATTGAACAGGCACTGGAAAAATATCCGGAGATCGATTTGAAACAGTCAATTTTAATCGGGGATTCAGCCGGAGACCGCGAGTTAGCCCGGTCGCTGGCGATTCCATTTTATGAAATTGCGGATGAAGGGCGGCATCCAAGGAAGAATTGGAAGGCAGTTTATGCGCTGGGCTGATGAAGCGCTGGATCAGGCGATCCAAGAACGGAGAGCCCGCTGGCTTTCTGCTTTTGCGATCCAAGCGCAACCGCTGCGGCAGGAGATTTTATTGGCGATCGATGAATGCGATCCGGCAGCCTGGAAGCAAAAACGCATCCTGCGGCTGAGCTGGGCAGAAGGAAAGACCCGAATTATGAAAATCACGCAGGAAGCGCAGGTGACTCCGGATCAGATTGAAGCTCGCTGCGGCTTCTGCGAAGCGCTTCGTCAAGGCGGCGTGCGGACAATCCGCTATCTAAGAACAAGATCCGGATATTGCCTTGAGGATGAGGGCTACTGCATTACGCTGGAGGAAGACGCCGGCCCGGCTTTGAAAAAAATCAGTCTGGCTCTCGCTGCGAAAATTGGTGCACTGACAGCGCAGATGCACAAAACAGCGCTGGCGATGGAGCTGCATCTGACCTATTCGACAATCTTTGAACCGATGGGACGGAATGAAGTCAATGCTCTGCCGCTGTTTTCACAATGGATTCAGCAGGGAAGGCTGGATCGCTGGACTAACCTTGTCCGGCAGATCATCCGGGAGAGAATCCGCGCGGAAGCGGCGCTGGATTTCGTGTGGGATTCACTGCCTCACGCTGCGTGTCAGGGCGATTTATCCCTTGGCAATCTGGGGTGTACGGCAGAGGGAGATTTAATTATATTTGATTATAATATTGCTGGGGAAGCGGTCTTGGTTTCCGATATGATTCTGGAGGGATTGTTGATCTGCCGCGAATATGAAGCGGAAGATCAAGCGTCGGCTGAAGCTTGCTTTCAAAGCTATGTCCGCGCTTATGGCAAGGTCAGGCCGCTGACGGAAAAGGAGCGCATTGCGGCGGAACTGCTTTATTCACTGAATTCGGCCTTCTGGTTTACCTGGATCACCTATCGTGAAACCTCGCTGGAAAAAGCGCTGGCGCAGAATGCGGCGGAGGCGGTCGAAAAGCATCTTCATCGGATTCTGGCAGAGCTCACAGCCAGGAACTTTTCAACCTTCTTGGAAGAATCAGAAAGAACTTCTGATAACGACAGAGAAAAACGCAGCTAGGAAAAAAGATCACTACGGGTCAAGGATCAAGCGGTGATCTTTTTTTTGGTCCACGGGAAACGCTTGACATTTCAGAACTACAAATGTAGACTTAAGATAAAAGATCAGATTGAATTCCTGATCAAAACCTGTTTGTTTTATGAATAATCAGGAAAGGTGGGGTGAGGAAGAATGGAATTCTGGACGCCTGGATTGATTGTCTGTCTTGTCTGTGCCGTTGTCGGTCTTGGACTCGGAGTGAAAGACCGAAAAAAACAGAACTGGAAAAAAGTGATTTTAGGCTTGCTGCCAGCGGCGCTGCTTTGCTTGATCGCAGCGTTCAGTCCGAAGGACAACCGGACGCTTGCCGAAAAGGAAGCGGATTTTTATCGCAGGAGCTATATCCATACTCTTTACTTTGCGGATATGCCTGAGCTTCAGCGTGCGACCTATGCGGTGAACGGCGATCAGCTGTTATTAACTTGTTATTTTGAAGGCGATCATCTGCGGCTGCTTTATGATCATTCACGGCATAAGATTTTATATCATCATGGCATGACCGAAGCCGATTGGGATGAAGCACTGTATCTGAATGCTGCGGAGCGTGCCTATCAGGTTTGGGAAAACGGCGCTCATTATATTGATCAATACAAAACCTTAGTCAAAAGTCTGCCGCCGGAGCGGATTCGTCGACATTCTTACTTTTCCGATCGGGAAGAACTGATTTATTTCTTTGATGACCAAGGTTTGTTGTGGGTAATGAGCGATCAAGAATCGCGGTTTCTGATCTATGATCCCAAACACGAAGAAACGATTTATTCAAAGTATTTTTATCCTGATAATTACCACAAGCACGCGGTGGAGTTGATGGTCAGGGATCTGAACGGGAATTTTCCGGATACCGGCTGTTTAATACTCACGGATCAAACGGTTTACTGCCTGAATAAGGAAGCGCCGCTGCCGCCGGGGATTTGTGCCGTCAGTCCGCTGCGTTCTCCCCAATACCTCGGAACCTTTGATAACGGGAAAAAGACGGGGATTGTCGTGATGGATGCAAACCATAGCTGGACGGATGTGACTTCCGTCGCGGCAGGAAGGGTGAGGCAAATTGAGAAGGACGTGCGCGGACTTTATCACATTGTGATCGATCATGCCGACGGTGCTTCCAGTTATTATGGATTGTTGGATCATTGTGAGGTTTGGGTTGGAGCAGAAGTCGCTGTCGGCGAATCGATCGGCAGCCTGTCTGCCGAAACATCGGCGCTCTGGTTTTCTTATGAAAATCCCAACCTGCCCTGCCTTAATGCGAAACAGGTCATAGCTCATCCCTTAAAGCTTGATTACGATTTGGATTCAAGACCGTCTCTCGAAGAATTTCAATTTACGATATCCGCGGCTAAGCAAGCAGCTTTGGAGGTCTTATTCGCTAAGACCGATGGGTTTTCCACAAAAAATCCAGTGTCGATTCAGTGGGAATTGGGGGAGGGCGCATGATCTTCAGGGACGTCAGGGCGATTTTCAATTTAAAATTGATGAGGAGGACTTAAAATCAGAGACAGTTTGGAAACAAGAGGGGTCCTCTATAAGGATTAACTGGAAGTTGAATGCTATCCGTTCAGGCAACCTAATGACTGGCGAAGCAGTGAAGGTTGATATCCAAAAAGAGGATTCGTATTCTTTTTATGGTAAAATTCCGATGATTAAGCAACAACCCCTGTCAGATCAGGATCGATTCTTTTTTGATCTCAGGATCAGTGAATCACAAAAACTTCTCAGAGGCAGTTTTAATGCGGTTGAGCAGACTTGTCATTGGGATTTAAGCGTCAATACCGGCGATTATTCCGAGGAACTCTTGGAAGCAGTCCGGTTGTTTCTCATCGATTCCGTCGAGGAATACAGGATTTATGAAAAAGATCTGTTGGATTTAATCAATCAGGCCAATCAGATTTTAACTTCCAGCGAGGAGTAAAAAAACAGGTTTTCCCCTGACCCATATGAACTGAGATCTGAAGAACTTGAGCGTTAAAATGAAATTCTGGGAAGAAAAGACAAGTATTTTTGAAGTTGTTTGCCGGATCTTGCTTACGTTACAAAAGCGATTAAAAGTCAGATTGTTCACATGAACATGTGCACGGCGTATTTCAGTAAAATATATAAAAAAAAATGGAAGAGTTTGTGTCTTCCATTTTCTATAAATCAGTACAAGGATTTCGCGATGTCTTCAGCTGTCCGCAATCCAGTCGCTTTGAATCGAGCGCCGGGGCCAGCAATGATTAATTTATCTGTCTGTTTGATCCTTTGCGGACGGACTTTTTACAAGACGGTGAAATCTTATACTTCAGAAATCAAGCTTTTAAAAGTTATTTGTTGATCTGCGTATATGTGAATTCACCGGAAGCTGCTTTATCCGGAACCTGTAACGGAACGCCGGATAAGTATTTCTTGATCGGCGTTTTTACGCCGTTGTCGAGCAGGATTGCCATCGGCATTTCTTCGCTCATAATTTTCTGAACTTCGCTGTAGTACGCTTTTCGTGTTTCGTGATCGGAAGTCTTCAGTGCTTCCTCCAGACATTCGTCCAAACGGGCATTGGAGAAGTTCATGAAGTTGTTGGAGCCGTGAGTGGAAACACGCCCGGCGATACCAGAAACGTCCGGTCCCTGGTAACCGGCGGACATGGTCATCTGATATTCCTTGTTTTGTTTGACCTTTTCGGTCCAGATCGCATAGTCCATCATATTGATCCGCATATCGATGCCGATCTCTTTCAGATTCTGCTGGATGATTTCCGCGATCTCCTTGTAGTTGCCATTTTCAAAAACAGAGAATTCCATTGAGAAATAGTAACCATCCGCATTCGCCGTATAACCGGCCTGTTCCAGCAGCTTGCGGGCCTGCTCAACGTTGTGTTCCGGCATGGTGTAGCGATCGTCGGCGAAATCCTCAGCCATCGGTGAAATGAAGGTTTCCGCTACGCCGCCTACGCCGTTGGCGACGCGGTCGTAGATCATCTGACGATCCACGCCCATGGCCACCGCCTTGCGAACTTCCGGCTTGCTGAAATGCTCGTCTTCAAAATTAAACGCCAGATACAGCCGGTTCATCGACAGCTGCAGATAAACCTCATAATCCGGATTGTCGTCGAAATCATTGGTGTTCGTCGACGGCACGCCGGTGCCTAAATAATCAACCTCATCCTGCAGAAACGCCTGGTACGCCGTCATTTCATCCGGGATGATCGAGAAGATGATTTTGTCAAGGATCGGCGTATCGCCCCAGTATTCGTCATTGCGTTCCAGCGTGATGCTGACGCCTTTTTTATGTTCGACAAACTTGAACGGACCGGTGCCGACCGGATGTTGATTGTATTCGTTGCGGGTCTGGTCTGTCCCTTCATAGAGATGCTTCGGCATGATGAAGGTGCCATACCAGGATAGCTTGGTGATGATGCTGACGTCGGTATCCTTCAAATTCATGACAACGGTGTTGTCATCCGGACATTCGATGGATTCCACGGTCGTGAAGTTATCGCTTTTCGCCCATTTTTCAGCCATCAGCGTATCATAGGTCCACTTGACGTCGGCGGAGGTAAACGGTTCGCCGTCATGCCATTTCACGCCATCATGCAGATGGAAGGTCAGCGTTTTGTCGTTGTTGGAAAACTCCCAGCTTTCCGCCAGATCCGGCAGGACGTTATCGTTGGGTCCCAGCTTGACCAGGCGGTTAAAAACATTCTGATTGATGATATAGGCGAAATCGTCCGTCTTTAAATCCGGATGATAGGTCGCTGGATCACCGGCTAAGCTGAAGACGAAAACCTGTTCGTTTTCTTCGTCAGAAGGGGTGTTTGTCTGAGTCTGGCAGCCGCTGATCAGCAGTGCTGTGCTCAGCAGGAGGGACAGAAATAAAAAAACTTTTCGCATTGTAAAATCTCCTCTTCTTCATTCCTTAAGTCCAGTGTAAGCGCTGGCTTAGAAAAAAGCAATCTTTTCTCTTGCCCGTTCTGTCGGGCGGCAGAACAACTTAGGGAGCAATGAGGATATAAAATGTCGGAAAATGAACAAATAAGCCAGAAAAGGTGAAATCAATGCCGGAAGCGGACAAAAAAAGCCCGCGGCAAGGCGGACTGTTTTTATGCGTTTTCGTACTTTTCCTGCAACTGATCCCAGAACGGAAAGGTCAGACCCAGCTCCTGCTCCAGCGCATGCAGGCGGGGGATTTCCCGCCGGATCAGCATTTTATAGTTGAACACATGATCCAAGACGTCCGCGTCTTTCAGCACTTCATCGAGCGGCGTCTGGATGTGTT
>NZ_GG657562.1:64010-73296 GCF_000157995.1 Holdemania filiformis DSM 12042 | reverse complement strand
CTCTTCCTGCTGCTGCGGGGTGCCCAACTGCAGATCTCCCAGAATCCGCAAGGTCAGCGCCGCGCCTTTGCGGGCGTGATCCTCATGCTCGCCGGTAAGATAGGTTGAAATATCATGAAGCAGCCCCGCCAGCTCCGCTGCTTCGCTGTCTGCGCCTCGTTTCATCGCCAACATCGCCGCGAAATGAGCGGTTCCCAGCAGATGCGTGTAGACCGCGCGCCGCTGCTGAAATAAAAACGGATCCGGAATTGCCCCTTCGATCCATTGTTGAAGAATTTCTGACTTTTCCATGGTGTTCCTCCTGGTTTAATAAAGAGTTAAGATCCAGTTTCATTGTGATCCTCGAAGAAATCCGACAGGCTTGCCGGCGGCAGTAATGAAAATAATTAAAGCCGATAATTACCGCGGCAATCTCCGTGTCCGCCTATTTGCTTTGTCTGCGTAAAGCGTTTCCGCAGGATCAAAGCGCCTGCGGATTTTCGTCGATAAAGCAATAACCCTTCCCCCACACGCTTTGCAGCAGCTGCGGCTCGGCGGGATCCTGCTCGATCTTCTTGCGCAGATTGTGAATGTGAACGACGACGGTCCGGTGATCGCCATAGCTGGATTTGCCCCAGATGTGATTGTAAAGCTCGCTGGCTTTATAACACTGTCCGGCATGCTGCATCAGAAACGCTAAAATCTTAAATTCCATCGGCACCAGCGGATAGCACGTTCCGTCCGTTTTCGTCAGCTCGTGGGTTTGAGCGTTGAGCGTGAACGAAGCGCAGCGCAGCTCGTTGACGGTCTTCTTTTGTTGGCGGTCATTCCGCCAGCGGCGCAGATTCGCCTGAATCCGGGCGTGGAGAATCTCGTTGTCAAACGGCTTGACGATGTAATCATCCCCGCCCTGCTGCAAAGCTGATATAATAGTGTTACTGTCATCCAGGCAGCTGATAAACAGGATCGGGCAGTCGTGCCATTGCCGCAGCTGCGCGCAGAGGTCGATCCCGCTCTGATCCGGAAGTCCGACGTCCAGCAGAATAATATCGTAGGCGTCGCGCGCTAAAAACAGCGCTTCCTCAGCACTGGCGGCGCTGACGACTTCGTACAGGTTGTCCTGGCTGAGATAATAACGGATGATGCGGGCGATTTCTTTATCGTCCTCTACGATCAATACACGATCCATGATGATCACCTGAACTCATTATAAAGGAGCGATGCCGGATGTTCAAACGATTTAGGGTACTTCTGTTGTTTTTTGCCTTACTGCTGCTGCCGCTGGGGCTTTTTCTGCACATCAACCACAACACCGCGGCACTTATGGAGCACGATGAAATTCCGGCTTCGATTGAAAACCGGCCAATGCGGCTTGTCAGCGGAATGAGTGCGGATCAGCAGCGCTGTTCGATCACGTTGAAAGCGTCGGCGGAAGTGCAGCCGCTGACGTTGATTCTGGATAATGCGGGACCGGTTCAGGTCTGGGTTAACGATCAGCAGGTCTATCTTTCCTCGAGTCAAGATCCCTATCAGCGGATTCAATTTGTCACGCTGCCGCAGGCAGAGGGTACGCTGACCCTTTCACTGGCTCCCAGCGAGCTGCAGCGCAACGACGCGGTTTCGACATCGCAGCCCTATTCCCCGCCGGGCATGCTGCTGGCAGGGCCGCAGGCAGCGCTTTCCGCTTCACATGTCGCCTTCGGCATCACGATGTTTTATGCCGGCTTTTATTTACTGCTGATGATGTCCTCGCTGACGTTGTTCCAAAAGAAAAAGGAAGAAACATATCTGCTGCTGTTGGCCGCGGCTTCGCTGGTTTCGCTGCTGCGGGTGCTTGTTTTGTCCGCTTTCCCCTTGTTTCCATTGAGCTATGCGCAGTGTTCCCTGATCATGCCGGGAATCTTTTTGATGACGACCTTGTGCCAGCTGCTGATCATCATGATGCTGCTGAAACCGGCGATTCCTGTGCGGCTGCAGGCAGTGTTTACGCCGCGTATTCTGACGGCAGGCTTTGCCCTGTTGATGCTGCTTCAATATATTACTCCGGAAGGGGTGGAAACGTTGATTCGGATTCTGGCTGTGATTCCCATTCTGATTCTGTTTGTCCGTGCCGATCAACGTCATCTTCCGGGAACCTTCCCACTGGTATGCGGATATGCAGTGTGGGAAAGCATACTTTTATTTTATTATTTAATCTATAACCGCGGGGCGATGCAGGCGGGCGAGCTGATGATCGTCTACATGCTGCCGCAGTTCGGCTTTTTGTTCTTTATGATGATGGCGGCATTGGTGATCAATCGTAAATTTGCCGCAAAATTTGATGAATCAGAATCGTTAAACCGGGAATTAGAACAGATGAACGCGAATCTGGATCATCTTGTGGATGAGCGGACGCAGCAGCTGCAGAAGGAACAGGCGCAGAAGCAGCGGATGATCATGAAGGTGCTGCATGATGTGCGTTCCCCGATTTTTGTTCTAAAAGGCTGTCTTCAGCAGTTGGAGGCAAAGGATGAGGGACAGCAGCGGAACTTGTCGACGATGCGCCAGCGCTTAGAGGTGCTGGAAGGTCTGAGCGACGATTTGTTTTTAAGTGTCAAGCTGGAAAATCATGAACTGGCGTTTGTCTTTGACGAGGTGTGTCTGAATGATTTGCTGACACATCTGGCGGAAGCCCATCAGGTCAGCGCCCGGCAGAAACAGATCCGGATAAATCTGATTTTGCCGAAGCAAGCTATTTGGGTGTGGGCGGATGATCTGCGGCTGCAGCGGGTGTTTGATAATCTGCTGCGCAACGCTCTCGCCCATACACCGGAAGGCGGGCAGATCGACTGTGTCTGCTCGATCAAGGGAGAGCAAATAGAAATCCGGATTCAGGATACCGGAGAAGGGATCGATCCGGAGGAACTACCGCAGTTGTTCGATGCTTTTTATACTGGCAACCAGTCGCAGGGAAGCGGTCTGGGCTTGGCAATTGCCCGGGAAATTGTCGAAGCGCACCGCGGAACGATTGAAGTCGAAGCGACAAGCAAGGAAGGCACAGTGTTCCTTGTGCGGTTAAAGATGTTAAATTCCACCTCGGATTCCGTGCCGGACTTAAATCAGTAATGTCTGCATTTAACCAGTAATGTTTGGATCCCGGAAATGACTTCCATTTCACCGGGATTTTCTTTTGTTTCACGAATCACCAGAAACTGGAAAGACGGATATATCACTCGCCTTGAACAATGTCAAGAACATAACTTGAATTTAATTCTTGTAAAATTCAAGGCAGAGGTGATGAGAATGGAACGGGCAATTGTTCACAGTGATATTAACCATTGTTACGCGCAGATCGAGGAGATGCTGAATCCCGAGCTGAAGCAACGGCCGATGGCGGTCGGCGGCAGTCAGGAGGAACGGCACGGGATCATCCTTGCCAAGAATCTGCATGCCAAGAAATACAAAATTCAGACCGGGGAAACCTTAGACGAGGCCCGGATCAAATGTCCTCAGCTGCTGATCCTGCCCCCGGATTACCGCCGTTATCAGCGGATAACGGATCAGGTCAAGGCGATTTATCGGGAATATACCGACCGGGTTGAGGAATACGGGCTGGATGAAGCCTGGCTGGATCTGACGCAGTCGCAGCGGTTGTTCGGCCCCGCTTCACAGATTGCCCGAACAATCCAGCAGCGGGTCTACGCGGAACTGGGATTAACGATTTCAATCGGACTGTCGTTCAACAAGATCTTCGCTAAAATGGCCTCGGATTTCGTTAAGCCCAGCGGGTTTGTGACAATTACCCGGGCTAATTTCCAGGAGAAAATCTATCCGCTATCAGTGCGGGAGCTGTTTTATGTCGGAGCGGCGACACAGAAGAAGCTGGAAGCCTGGGGGATTACGACGATCGGCGATCTGGCCAGCCGCGACCGGCAGTTCATGCGCCGCTATTTTGGCAAGGTTGGGGAGATGCTGCACTGGTTCGCGTTGGGCGAGGATATCAGTGAAGTCGCGCTGGCCAGCGAGGCGATTCCGGTCAAATCCGTGGGCAACAGCGTCACGGCGGTTCATGATCTGCATACGCATGGAGAAGCGCGGCTGGTGCTGCGGGTGCTGGCGGAGTCCGTCGCTTCCCGGCTGCGTGATCAGGGCTTGAAAGGCAAGGGTATCGCTTTGAGCCTGCGGGATATTCATTTATTCCGCTGGAGCCTGCAGCGCAAACGTGCCCGCCCGACCCAGCTGGCGGAAGAAATTCTGGAAGACGCGGAAATTCTTTTGCGCCAGGCCTGGCAGAACGCGCTGCCGCTGCGCAGCATCGGGATCAGCGTATTTGACTTATGTCTGGATCAGACCGGGGAACAGCTGGATTTGTTCGTCGACGAACAGCACCGTCAGTCGTTATTGCAGCTGGAAAAGACGGTCGACGGGATCCGCCGCCGGTTTGGCTTTGAAAAGATCCAGCGCTGCAGCCTGCTGCTCGACAAGCCGCTGACCAGTTTTAACCCCAAGCAAGATCAGACGATTCATCCGATCGGTTTCCTCAAGGGACCGATTCAAGCCGGCAGCCGATAGTAAAATAAATCTGAGCGTGAATCCGCCAAAGCAAGCGCAGACCGCTGGAAAGAAAGGGATTTCAAGCCGCAGACAACTCGCTGGCTCAAACCGGAAAAACCATGATATAATGAAACCAACGAAAGATGAAAAAAGGAGATTAGAAATAAGATGAAAAAACCAGTTTTAGTCATTCTGGCAGCCGGTATGGGCAGCCGCTACGGCGGACTGAAGCAGATTGACGCCCTCGGAAGCAATGGCGAACCGATCATCGACTTCTCGATTTACGACGCGCATGAAGCCGGATTCGACAAGGTCGTGCTGATCATCCGCAAGGAACATGAGGAAGCCTTCCGTAAGAATCTGACCGATAAAGTATCCAAGCACATGGAAGTTGAGTTTGCTTATCAGGATCTCAATGACGTGCCGGAGGGAATCACGGTGCCGGAAGGCCGTGAAAAACCATGGGGAACAACCCATGCGCTGCTGGCCTGCCGCAACCTGGACGCTCCGTTTGCGATCATCAACGCCGACGATTATTATGGCAAGGACGCCTTCCGCGTTATTTACAACTTCTTATCCAACGAAGTTAAAGACGGCGAATACGGCATGGTCGGTTATGTGCTGGAAAATACGCTGACGGATCACGGCACCGTTTCCCGTGCGATCTGTGAGCGGGATGAAAACGGCTTCTTGCAGAAGATTGTGGAATGCCCGAAGATCGCGAAGGACGACGATCGTGCGAAGCTGACCAACGACGATGGCAAGACCTGGGAACCAATTGCGAAGGGCTCTGTCGTTTCGATGAATTTCTGGGGCTTTACACCGAAAATCTTTGAACAGTGCGAGCCGATTTTTGAGGAATTCATCCGTAAGGGTGTCGTTGAAAATCCGATGAAATGCGAACACGTCATTCCGACGGCAATCGGAACGCTGCTGGAACAAAAGGCCTGCACAGTTAAGGTGCTGACCTCCAACGACCGCTGGTTCGGCGTTACCTATAAAGAGGATAAACCGTATGTCGTCCAGTGCCTGAAAGACTATAAGGATCAGGGGCTGTATCCGTTCGATTTGTGGAAATAATCCGCAGTCACTATAAAATAAAGAAAGGACAGTGCTGAAAAGCCATCAGCGTCTGTCCTTTTTTAGACTTTAAAATCAGAAAACAAGGTAAGGAAAGGCAATTTTATGCCTTTATTTCAAATTGGGATGCAGGCTGTTGACGCCCGGATAATGCTGCAGGGAAACGTTGGACGGGGAATAAAGACTGCGTCCGTCCAGCGTGAAACGAGAACCGTGGCACGGGCAGTCCCAGGTTTGATCGGCGGGGTTGTAGTGCAGCGGGCAGCCCATGTGCGGACAGGTCAGATCGACCAGAAATTCCAGGCCCTCCTCAGGAATGACGACGCCGTAACGGCGTCCATGCAGACGCACGACGGTTCCGGTGCGGCGCGGCTGGTTTTCCGGGGTGACGGTAAAGCGATCCTTAAAGAAGGCTTCCGTCAAGGTCGCGGCGTTGCCCAACGTATACAAACTGAATAAATCACCCTTGCGCCGGGCCCGCAGATACTCCGGAATGACGAAGGCCGGATCCTGCACCTGCGCGCTGATCATTTCCGCGGCGATCATTGCCCAGGTATAACCCCATTTGGAATATCCGGATGCGATCCAGTAATGATCCTGAATCTGACCGATAAACGGCAGATGGCGGCGGGGTATCAGATCCTGCGCACTCCAGCAGGCCAGCGGCTGATGCACGCCCAGCGTTTTTGCGGTTTGTAACAGCGGTGCGTAAGGATCCTTGGGATAATGATGGATACCGATGGCCGGACCCGCCAAGATTAAGTCGGCTGATCCTCTTTGCGCGCAAACCGCAGTGAAAGCGCCTGACCGGGGTCGACGGTGTTGAGCATCAGACCGTCGAGGGCCGGATCGCAGCGAAAGGCCGCCGCCGCTTCGCGCTGGTAGTGAAACCGTGCGGCGTACAGCTGCAGCCGGTCAAAGGCCGGGAACTGCGTGGTGAGAATTAAATCCTTGAACCGCAGGCGGTAGCTGCCGTCGCTGATCAGGCAATGATCCTGAATCTCAACGACCGGTGATTCTTCATAGAGCGTCACTTTGTCTTTTAACGCTTCCAATAAACCAGCCTGGAACAACCAGGGATCGAGCAGCGCCTGATCCGCCGCGGCCAGCTGATCGGCCCAGGTCAGCGGCAGGGGAAAGCTTGGCGGATCGCTCAGCTGGGCTCCGAGAGCTGACAGAGCAGCTTTTTCCTGGTTCAGGATCGCCGCGCCTTCTTCGCTCTGCGCCGCTAAGACCGCGCTTGTCCGCTGCCAGTGACACGCGATGTCCGCCGTGCGGATCAGCTGTTCGTAGTGATCGACGGCCGTGCGGTTGAGCTGGTATACGGACTGCGCAATGTCCGCGGGCAGCGTGTGATAAAACGCGCCGTGCAGCGCGCTGACTTTGCCCGTGTTGCGGGCGGAGTTATTTTCCAGAAACCGCCGTTTTTCAATCACAGTGACGCGCCGGCCGCTGTCTTTCAACATCCAGGCGCATAACAATCCGGTTAATCCGCCCCCGACGATCGCGATGTCGGTTTCCTGATCCTCATTGAGCTGCGGACACTCCCACAGCGGACGTTGTTTCTGCCAATATGATTTCTGCATCTCCGCTCACCTCGTCTTGTTCTATTCGTTCCTTAGTATGGACAGGCGGACTGAACTTCAAACAAAAAAACCGGTTCTTCTCAGAACACGGTTTCCAGGAAAGTTTTGATGATGTCGGTGCCGCCGATGAAGGTGCCCAGCGAGCTGAAGACGTTGGCGAGAATGACGACCAGCAGGATCCGGGTCACGCGGTTTTTCCACATGCCTTTAACGGAATTGACGTCTTCAGTCAGATTTTCAAAATCTTTGACCTTCGGCTTGCGTACCGAGGCTTCGACCAGACCGGCGAACCAGCCGGCGGCCAGCAGCGGATTGAGCGAGGTGATCGGCGCCGCCACAAACGCCGTGAGGATCGACAGCGGATGACCGCCGGCCAACAGCGTGCCGATGGCGGACAATGTGCCGTTCCATAAGATCCAGCTTTGAATTTGTTCCCAGCCGGCGCTGTGCGAGTTCAGAAAGGTGGCGCAGACCAGCGCGACGATCGCGATCGGAATACCCCAGCCGATCACTTTGCCCCAGATCGATTTGGGGGGCAAGGAATCCAATTCGTTCAGATCGGCCAGCTTGCCGCTTTCGATCAAAGCGCTGACGCCCGGAACGTGCGCCGCCCCCAGCACGGCGACAACCTTCGGTCCTTTGGCCTGGGCAATTTTTGTGGCGAGATATTGATCGCGTTCGTGAATCAGAACGTCGGCGACGACCGGGAAGCTGTCGCCGACTTCTTTTAACGCGCTTTCCAGCATATCGCTTTGCTTGAGCTGTTCCAAATCCGCTTCCGTGATGTCTTCGTCGTCAAACAGCGAAAAGACAATGCTGGTGAGCAGCTTGCATTTCTGCCAGAAGCTGTGTTTGCGCCAGATGCGGGAGAACGTCGTCTGGATCCGCCGGTCTGCCAGCACCAGCTCAGCATTCAGTTCCTTGGCACTCTGGATGCCCTGCATCATTTCCGCGCCGGCGCTGATGTCCATTTTTTTGGCAATTTTCTTCTGGTATGAGCTTAGAATAATATTAGCGAGCAGAAAACCTGTTTTTTTCTGCTTAATGACCTGCACGATATCGGTTTGTTCCCATTGACCCGGATGCATCAGCGACTGATAGCGATCCTCGTCCAGTTCCACGCAGATGCTGTCGGGTTGAATTTCCTCAAGCGCTTCCTTGACCTGCTGGGCGCTGACCTTGGAAACGTGCGCCGTGCCGATCAAAGTGATTTCTTTGCCCTGCGTCTGTAGAGTTGTCCATTGTTTTTCCATCAAGCTAACCTCATTTCTTGTCTATTGTACCGCAACCTGTTTTGTTTTTCCATCTTTTGAACTGCGGTTTCAGGATAAAAAGGGGTTCTGCGAGCATACTTCTGGATAGAAAGGAGCCGCTTTTATGAAACCCCAATCACGGATATTCGACATCCTTTTAGCATTTTGCTGGGTCATGATCGTCGTTACTGGTTCGCTGGCGCTAGGATCCTATTGGAGCCGCCGGCCGGTTTCTTCCCTCCAGCCTCAATCCAGCGCCGCGCCCGCCGCGCCGCTGCCGCCGGAACTATCCGAAGCGCTGCCCGACACCGAGCAGCTGATCAGCCAGCTGACGCAAATTGCCAAAGGTCAGTTTACGGCCAAAGGGACGCAGCCGCTGCAGCTGAACCTGTCGGAACAACAGCTGGGGGAGTTGTTGAAAACCGCAGCCGGCGACATGCTCTCCGATCCACAGATTACGCTGGAAAACGGCGATGAAGTTGCAATTGAAATGACGGTGAATGATCCCGAGGCACTCGTCAAGCTGTTTCCCAAGCTGAAGGAATACGGCGCGCTCTTGACGCTGGCAAAGGGCTGCCGCGTGGCGGTGGAAGCGAGACTGGCAGGGCAGGATGATGAAATTACGATCGAGCTGCAGCGAATCACGCTGGCCGGCGTGGATCTGCCAACGTCTTTAGTTAAATCCACCAACACTGCCGTGAATAAAAACTTAAAAACCATTCTGGATAAAATGGACGGCCTGCAGATCAGCGTTCTGGAACTGAAGGATGAAGCGTTTCGCTTTGAAGGCACTGTTCCGCAGACGCTGCTGCTGCAAGGAAAACCATGAAGGCACAGTTCCGATCAGGAGCTGTG
>NZ_GG657562.1:42719-62533 GCF_000157995.1 Holdemania filiformis DSM 12042 | reverse complement strand
ATCCTAAAATTTTAAATTCCGATTGAATATTTTGAATCCAGTCCGACTTGCGTCCGCGGAAATCCCGGCTCCGATTTGCGGCAAGCCTGAAAAACAGATGAAACAAGCCCGGCGGGTTTCAGGCAATTTCAGTTTTCAAGGCTTTTAGAACTGTGCTATAATAATTCAATGAAAGGAGGATTCACCAATGGTTAATTATTACACTACCATTCAGTCGATCCTGAACTACACGCGGATGTTTTTCGACATCCTGATCATGTGGCTGCTACTCTATTACACAATAAAAATCGTCCGGAATAACTCCCGGACAATTCAGATATTTAAAGGAATCGTCTTGATTCTTGTGATCAAAGCGGTCGCCAACATCTTTGGCCTGAACACCGTCGGCTGGATTGCCGACATGTTTGTGTCCTGGGGATTCATCGCCGTCATTATTATTTTCCAGCCGGAAATCCGGTCGCTGCTGGAAAAGCTGGGAAAATCCAATGTTTTTTCACGTATTTCCACCCTTTCAGGAAACGAGAAGGAGCATCTGGTCGACGAGTTGGTCAAAGCGGTGATGATTCTGTCCAAGGATCAGACCGGGGCTTTGATCTCGCTGGAACAATCTCACTCCTTAAATGATTATGTTAAAACGGGAACGCCGATGAATTCGATGGTCACTGCCGAGCTGCTGACGTCGATCTTTGTGACGTCCACGCCGCTGCATGACGGCGCGGTCATCATCCAGGGCGACCGTCTGGCGTGCGCGAGCGCGTACTTCCCGCCGACCAATCAGGAACTGCCGTCACGGTACGGCGCGCGTCACCGCGCGGCGATTGGGATCAGTGAAATCACTGATTCCGTGACGATTGTCGTTTCTGAAGAAACCGGCAATATTTCTATTGCCGAGGGCGGACAGATCACGACGGTGTCTAAAAAGGAGCTGCGCGATTATCTGCTGCGCGTCGTCTGCAACGAAGAAACCGTGGTCCGCGAAAAGAACACGAAAACACAAAACCGGAAATCCTATTTTGTGATCGACGAACCGCAGCTTGTCGTTGAAAAAGAAATCGAAACGAAGAAGAGCGAAAAAGGTCTGTTGAACAAGATCGCCGTTAAGAAACAGGACGGCGGGGAAAGTGCGGAAGCCGACAAAAAGAACGCGGAGCATAAGGGCAATCTGTTCTCCGGGATCTTTAATAAGAAAAAAGAAACGGAAGTCCCGGCTGACCGACTGAGCGAACTTGAAAAAGAAGAAGAAAACATCAAGCTGCCGAAAAAGAAGAAGAAAAAAGCGCCGTCTTCCTCCATGTTTGAGGAACCGGAAATTCTTGAGCAGCAGATCGCGGCTCAGGAGGCGGAAAAGAAGGCGCAGGCTGAAGCCGAAGCGGCACCGGAAGAACCGGTACAGGCGGCGGTGATCGAAGTGCTCGAAATTAAGACCGCGCAGAGCGAAGACGAAGCTAAGGCTAAGAAAAAGCCGGCGCGGACCAGAAAACCGAAGGATTCGGAAGAATCTTCAGAAACCAAAGCAAAGCGTTCCCGAAAGAAAACTGAGGAGAAACCGGCTGAAGACAAAGAAGCTCCGATAACGGAAACCTCAGAAAAGGCCGGAAAAGAAAATGCGGAGTCCCCGGCAAAAGCCGGCGCAGCCGCGGACATCACTGCTGAAAATCAAGATCATTCCCCGATTGATGATGTCAAGCTGGAATTCAGCGCTTCCGAGGAAGTGAACGACCACTCCCTGGAAGAAGCGGTGAACTCCGCCGATCAGGAAGGAAGTGACAAACATGAAGAATAACGATCCGAGACAGAATTCGATGAAGGATTCCGAATCCAAGCTGGAGCTGGTGAACAAAATTGCCCGCCAAAGCAAAAAAGTCGTCAAAACCTATGCGACGATTGAAGACGGACTGTTTAAAGGCGTGCGCTGGTTAAGTTCCTGGATCGACCGGATTCTGTTTAATCCGCGGTATGGGAAAATCGTTTCGCTGGCGCTGGCCGTGTTGTTGTATCTGACGGTTAATTTCACCAACACCAGTTTCTCCAACAACATCCAGAGCGTATATGAATTGTCGTCCGTCCCGGTAACGATCAATTACAATTCCGATATGTTTGAGATTTCCGGCCTGCCGGGCGAGGTCGCGGCTTACGTCATGGGCGAAATGTCCGATGTTCAGCTGGTCCGGACGCAGAAAAGCTACAGCGTCGTGGCGGATCTTTCCGGTCTGACCGAAGGTACCTATCAGGTAAAGCTGCAGCCGAAGGATTTCTCCGAACGGGTCAACGTCAAGCTGGAACCGTCAACTGCGATGGTGACGATCAAAAAGAAAGTTACAACGCAGTTTGATCTGAGCTACGACTTTATTAATACCGATAAGCTCGACAACATTTACATTCTGGGTGAACCGCAGTTTGAAGCGACGAAAGTCAATGTCCGGGCCGCTTCCGATACGCTTGACAGCATCGCGTTTGTCAAGGCGCTGATCGACGTTTCCGGCAAGACCGCCGACTTTGAACAGGACGCGGTGCTGGTCGCTTACGATCAAACCGGAACCCCGGTCAAAGCCGATATCATTCCAAGTACGGTCAAGGTCAATGTCAAAGTGACCTCGCCAAGCAAGGATGTGCCGGTCGCTGTGGAATTGCAGGGCGAAATGCCGGAGGGCAAGGCGATTGAGGAAATTATCTTTGATCACTCATCTGTCAAGATCTACGCGCAGCAGTCCGTGCTGGACAAGCTGGATAAGGTTTCCGTGCAGCTGGACGCGACGAAGCTGACCTCCGATACGAAGATGTATCAGACGATTACCTTGCCGACCGGCGTCCGGCAGATCAATCCGGCCCGCGTGAACATGGATATCAAGCTGGGCGATGCCGTATCGAAGACGATCGACAACGTCGCAATTAATGCGATCAACAACACGAACCGCTATAACGTGCAGACCAAGGATGACCAGATTGCGGTCAGCGTTACCGTATATGGAACACAGGCGAATGTGGATAAAATCACCGCCGGCGACATTTATGTATACTTTGATATGAAGGATCTGCAGCCGGGCGAACAGGAAGTGACCTTGCAGGTAAATCAGGATGCGGGGACTTATGTGAAGTACACGCTCCAGCAGGCATCCTTAACCGTCAACGTCACGGATCCAAGTAATTCCGCGGCAACTGACGACAATGACAGCGATGGAGGGACGAATTAATGGGACGTTATTTTGGAACTGACGGCATCCGCGGGAAGGCAAATGAAACGTTGGATGTACAGCGGGCTTTCCAGGTCGGACGGTATCTGGGGTATTACTTTTCCAGACAGGGAAAAGGCCGGATTCTGGTCGGCAAGGATACGCGGCTGTCTTCCGGTATGTTTGAAAACGCGATTGCCGCAGGGGCTTCGGCCAGCGGCGCCGATGTCTATTTATTAGGCTATTGCCCGACGCCGAGCGTGGCGTATCTGGTCAAGCGCGAACAGTTCAGCTGCGGCGTGATGATCTCTGCCAGCCACAATCCTTACTATGACAACGGGATCAAAGTTTTCTCCCAGGCGGGGATTAAGCTGTCCTCCGAGATTGAAGCGCTGGTGGAAAACTATATCGACGGGCTGACGGAAATTCCGCTGGTCAGCGGCGAGAAGATTGGACAGGTCATCCGGTATGACGAAGGTCTGGAACATTATCTGGACTGGCTGGAATCGTTGTTTGATTTCCGGCTTGAACAGTTTCATCTGGCATTGGATCTGGCCAACGGTTCTGCGACGACAACCGCGGAAAAGCTGCTGCGCCGGATGGGCGCGCACTGCACGGTCATTCACAGCGAACCCAATGGCGTCAATATCAATACAAAATGCGGCTCTACGCATCCGGAATCGCTGCAGGAGCTGATGAAAAGCGGGATCTTCGATCTGGGGCTGGCGTTTGACGGCGATGCGGACCGGTTGATCGCTGTGGATCCGCAAGGCAACCTGATCAACGGGGATTACGTTCTGTATATCTGCGGCAAATATCTGAAAGAAAACGGACTGCTTCACGGCAATACGGTTGTCAGCACGGTCATGGCGAACCTTGGGTTCTTCAAGGCAATGGAGCGGTTGGACATCGCGACGGAATCGACGCAGGTCGGTGATAAATACGTTTATGAATGTATGGTGAAAAATGATTACATGCTGGGCGGCGAACAGTCGGGGCACATCATTTTTAAGGAACACGCGACAACCGGTGACGGTTTATTGACCGCGCTGAAGCTGTTGGAAGTCATGCATAAAACCGGGAAGGGAATCCTGTCCTTGGAGGAAGGCCTGAAAATTTATCCGCAGCTTTTGATCAACGTTCCAGTGAAAGATAAAGAAGCAGCGATGCAGGCGGATCCGATCGTCAAGGAAGTGGCGGCGATCAATGAAGAACTGCACGGCAACGGCCGGATTCTCGTCCGTCCTTCCGGGACAGAACCATTAGTGCGCGTGATGGTCGAAGCGGAGAGCGACGAGCTGTGTCATCATTATGTCTACCGCGTCGTCGATCTGATTGAAAAGTCAGGATTGTAACAAATATCAAGGAAAGTTGAAGGGGAGGCAGAATCAGAACCTCCCTTTTTGAATCCGAACTCACTGCGATCCGTGAAGCAAGACGTGCGGTCAAGTTCAGATAAATATAGCTTTTTAAGTGTGGAAACGCTACAATGAATAAAGATAAAACAGCGGAGAAATCCGCGGATCCATGAAGAAAGAAGGAATTTAAAATGAAAGAAAATCGGTATGATGATCAGGAATTTTTTGAAAAATACAGTCACATGAGCCGGTCTGAAAAAGGGCTGGCGGGGGCTGGAGAATGGCCGGTACTTCAGAAGATGCTGCCGGATTTCACTCAGAAGCAGGTTTTAGATCTGGGCTGCGGATATGGCTGGCATTGCCGCTATGCAATGGAAAAGGGTGCGGCTTCGGTGCTGGGCATCGATCTGTCGGAGAAAATGCTGGATCAGGCCCAAAAAATCAACCAGCCGGCCGGTGTGGAATATTTGCGATGCGCGCTGGAGGATTATGCCTATCCGGCAGAAACCTACGATATTGTGATCAGCTCGCTGACGCTGCATTACATTGAGGATCTGTCGGCTTTGTTCAGGAAAGTCGCGCAGACGCTGCGGACGGGCGGGGAATTTATCTTTTCGATGGAGCATCCGATCTTTACCGCGGAAGGCAGTCAGCAGTGGCTTGATCAGACTTCTGCCGGTAATCCGGTATGGCCGGTTACCCGGTATTTCCTGGACGGCCGCCGGGATTCGATTTTTTTGGGCGCGCCGGTCGTGAAATACCATCATTCGCTGACAACGATCGTGCAGGCTTTGTTAAGCACTGGTTTTGAATTAGAGGATATCCAGGAACCACAGCCAACGGCAGAGCTGATCCGGGAGGTTCCGCAAATGGAGGAAGAATTGCATCGTCCGATGATGATTATTTTCAAAGCGAAGAAACGGTAACGGCCGTCTTCGTTTTCTTTTTACCTTTTTTATCCCGATCCCGGTTCGGTGTTTCATGGATTTCCCAGGCTAAATTTGATACAATGGAAACACGGGGTGAGATGCAAGTGAAGAAAGTAATAGCGATTGTAGAAGATGAAAAAGATCTCAATGAACTGGTTAAGCGATATCTTGAGAAGGAAGGCTATGAAGTCCGGTCTTACCTGACCTATGAGGAGGCTTCCGCCCATACCTCGGACGACGATGTTCATTGTTGGATCCTGGATATTATGCTCGATGATAAAAGCGGTTTTGATCTGATTGAAGAAATCCGGATGCAGTCTCCGGAAGTGCCGGTTGTTTTCATGTCGGCGCGCGATAAAGAGTTTGACCGGATTATCGGCCTGGAAAAAGGCAGCGACGATTACATCACCAAGCCGTTTTCGCCGAAGGAGCTGGTGCTGCGCATTAACAACATCATGAAGCGGACGTATAAAGAAGACGCCAACCGGATTGTGGTCGACGGGTATGAAATTGACGAAGCGCAGCGGCTGGTGTTTGAGAAAGGCCGCGAGCTGGATTTGACGACCAAGGAATTTGATCTGTTGATGCTGTTTGTAAAAAATAAAGGCACCGCCTTTTTGCGGGAGCAGATTCTTGAGCAGGTGTGGGATGTGAATTATTTTGGCTCCGACCGGGTCGTGGACGACACGCTGCGGCGACTGCGCAAAAAGATGCCGAATCTGAGTATCCATACGATCTATGGCTTCGGCTACCGGCTCGGGTAAATGAAGCGCCTGCGTATTTGGCTCAAGGAGCTGTCGCTGTCCCAGCAGCTGCTGACGCTGATCTTTCTGGTCGTCACGGTCTTCACCGTCTTCTTTTTCGTCTATCTGTCAGAAAGTGTGAATGAATTTGTTGAAAAACAGATGTACAGCATGCTGCACCGCGCTCAGAACAATATTGCGTTCAATTATTCGATGGATATGGACATCGAAGAAATCGCTGAAAATACCGATCCCAGCATCATCCATTTATTTTATGACAAGGAAACCCGTCAATTCTCCAAAATTGGCACGACGACGCTGGATCCGCAGCTGACCTCGCATCTTTTGGAAGAAGCTGATGGTTTGGCACAGGAGGTTGCGGACCGCGCGTATGTGCAGGACCGAAAGACGTATTTCTATTCGCTGGCCCGGCTGGACTCCCATACGATTTTAATCTCGCTGATGAGCGACAGCTACCGCAGTGATTTTAAAAACATGCTGCTCAACAGCGTGATTAATTTGAATGTGCTCGTCGTGTCGCTGTTGTTTGTCTGTCTAATGCTGTGGATCAGTTCTTTGATTCATCCGCTGAATCAGATCCGTAATTACATCGAAAAAGTCAGCCGCGGCGAGGAGGCCGAGCTGCATATCGAACGCCGCGATGAGATCGGCCAGGTAGCCCAGGCGTTAGTCGCGATGAAGGAAGAGCTGGACAAACAGGAGAAAATCAAGGAAGAAATGATTCAGAATATATCGCATGATCTGAAAACGCCGATTGCGACAATTAAGTCATACGGTGAAAGCATCAAAGACGGAATTTATCCGTATGAGACGCTGGAAAAAAGCGTTGATGTCATCATCGAGCACGCCGATCGTCTGGAAAAGAAGGTTTACAGCCTGATTATGCTGAACAAATTGGGCTATCTGACTGACGACGGCATGGCCGGGGATACGCTGGACATGAGCGCGGTCATCAACAAAGCGATTCTTTCTTTAAAGGTCATCCGGCCGGAACTGGAAATTTCGACGCAGCTGGAAAAGATTTATTTCCACGGGGAGGAAGATCCATGGCGGGTTGTCGTTGAGAATCTGCTGGATAATTCCATCCGCTATGCGACTCACGAGATTGTCATAACCTTGAATGAAAAAGAATTGACAGTGGCCAACGACGGTCCGTTGATGAGTGAGGAACGATTAAATAAACTGTTTAAACCCTATGAAAAAGGAACCGATGGTAAATTCGGCCTTGGCTTGTCGATCGTCTACCGCGTCTGCACGACCTATGGGTATCGGGCGGAAGCAGAGAATCTCAACAATGGTGTTATCTTTAGGATTTCCCGCCCAGGCGGTCTGAAACGTGAAAAACCGCGGAAGCTGGAAGGGAAACTTAAGGGAAAAAAGGAGAAAATCCGGGAGGATAAGAATGAAAATTCAAACAGTTAAACTCAACATCAATCCCCGCCAGCCAATCCGGGCGGCAGGCTTCGCGCAGCAGGTCGAACCCTTGGACACCGTCCGCGATCCGCTGTACGCGCGGATTCTCGTTTTAGAACAAAACGGCTGCCGCTATGTGCATGCCGCGCTGGACTCGCTGCAGGCCCCGATCGCATTAGTGAATGAGGTTCGTAAACGTCTTGAACAAGCCTGGGGATTACCGACACGGGTGATCATCAGCGGGACGCACACCCATTTTGCGCCGGATATGCGTGTGGAAAGCTACCGCAATCAGGTTCGCGATCAGTTGTGCGAAGCCTTGATTCCCTTGACGCTGCGGGAAGCGGAGCTGACGTGCAGCTATGTGAGGGAGCCGTTTACCCAGATCGGTCAGAGCCGCATCAGTCACTGGACAACCGATCAAATCTTTGCGCATGCGCTGTGCTTCTATGAAAATGACAAACGGATCGCGTCACTGTTGATTTATAACTGCCATCCGACTTCATTGAACGGGGACACGCCGTTTTTCACCTCAGAATATCCTGGTTATGCAATGCGCCAGCTGGACGCGAAGTATCCGGGCGAGTTCTTTTCCTTCCTGCAATCCGCAGCTGGCGATGTCAGCACCCGGTTTACCCGGAAGGAACAAACTACGGCCCAGATGGAACACTTCGGCGCGGTCATGGCGGAAAAATTTGAACGATTGCTAGCCCACCCCGCTGAGAAATACCCGGTGGAACTGGGCTATGCCGAATGCGCCGTCGAACTGAAGCACGAACTGAAAGATCCGGCAGATCTGGTAATTCCGGATTATTACAGCGAGCGGGAGCGGATTACGCTGCAATATGGCATTGAGCGAAGCCGTGAGAACCTGGCCCATCCCGAGAAACTGCGTCATCAGACAACGTTCACAGCGCTGAAGATCGGCCCGTTCCGTTTGATTTTCAGTGAATTTGAGCTGTTCAGCGAGTACAATACCGCGACGATCCCGGGTCAGAGCGCTCTGATCTGTTATTCTCAAGGCTATAGCCATTATGTGGCAGGACCGTCATTTGACGGCATGACCTATGAATCGCTGCAGGATACGCTGAGCGCGGATACCCGCCGGGAATTCCTGGATGTGATTCACTCCTTGTCACAGGATTGATCAGCGGCCTTCACGATTAAAAATCAGAATCTCATCAGGAAAAGAATATAAATTCGATTCTGAAAAAGTGAGTCCGAGTTGGATTGACAGCCGCGATGCGTACTCAGGATACCGTTGTCAAAAAACGGCGGTTAAAGAATAAAAAGAGCGTCCATTCCTTGCGAACAGGCGCTTTTTCGCTTTTTTTGTAGGGCTAGTAATGAAGGATTAACTGCAGATCAATACGTGTCGTGTCAGGAGAAGATCAGGAAATGCCCAGGGTTCTGAAACAGCGGGAACAAATCGTGGTATAATAAGACAGTTTAAAGGAGATAAAGGTCATGCGAGAGAAGGGGAAATGGTTAGGCAAGCTCATTCAATTTGAAATTCTGTACCGGGTTTGTTTATATTTGTTCGTGAATCCCTTGCTGAGCCAACTGCTGCGGTTGTATCTTAGCCGGGCCCGGTCTGGGATGACATTTAATTCAGATATCGTCATGCGGTTCTTATCGCTGCCGGGGATTTTTCTGGCGCTGTTTTACATGTTGGTGGGAACCGGTTTGATCGTATTTGAGTTCAGCGTGATTCTGCATTTGATCGATAAAGGCCAGTGCGGCGAACCGCTGTCGATCCGCGAAGCTTGCCGTCAGGCGTTATTCTCGTTAAAAGGCATTCGCAATCTTCAGCTGCCGTTCTGTACACTGTATTTCGCGCTGTTTCTCCCGGCGGCGCATCTGGTGTATATCAACGCGCTGATTCCACGGCTGCGGGTACCGGAATTTGTGATCGGCGAGCTTCGGCTGACTCTGTCGGGCAGACTGCTGATCAGCGCTTTCTGGCTGGGGTTGTACGGTCTGGCGATCTTTCTCCTGTTTGTGCCGCTTTTAATGATTTTCCGCCGAATGAAGCTGAGTCAGGCGATAAAGCAGAATCTTCGATTATGGAAACAGCTGAGTGTCAAAGAACAAGGCCGGCTGGCGCTGGGCTGCGGATTCTGGTTTCTGGCAGAACTTCTGGTTGTCGATTTTCTGCCCAAGGCACTTTTGATCAATTCCGATTTCAACCGCTACTTTTTAAAGAATTTAATCCTCTCGCCGACATTCCGGCATTATTTAATGCAATCACTGCTGATTCAGCTGGCGTTTTTCCTGATGAGCCTGGGCTTTCTGTATTTTCTGGTCCGACTGATCCGGACCCATGGCGTCGTAATGATGGAAGAGGAACCAGAGAGTGAGGAAGCGGAAAGACTGAACGAAGCCGTATCGCGGGTACGCGGAGCGACGGCGGCCGGTGTGCGGAAGATTCAATCCTGGGAAGGGCTGCACCGGTGGATCAGCCGTCATCCCTGGATCAGCGGATTGACGCTGATCATTCTGCTCTGTTTTGGAATCTCTGAAATTTTCCCGGATTTTATGACGCTGCTGCTGCCGGTGATTCTGGTTGTCAGCGCACTGTATTTTCTGGGCGCGATCGTGACGAAGCTGCGGCCTCAGACTTCCGGAAAATTAAACTGGGTTTATGTTCGCCTTCATGGCTGGCTGAGCGGCCGGCGGGTCTATCAGCGGCATCCATGGATGGTGCGCGTGTTGTTAACCTTGATGGTCATGTATTGCGCGGATCTTTACCTGCGTCCCTTGTCCCGCGAACATCAGCCTTGGGCGATCGGTCACCGGGGATCGGCATACGCGGTTGAAAATACAATTGAAGCTGTACGCCAGGCGGCGATCGCGCATGCCGATTATGCGGAGATTGACGTTCAGCTCAGCGCGGACGGCATCCCCATGGTCTATCACGACCCGACGCTGACGCGATTGACCGGCGTTAATAAAAAAGTGGAGGATCTGACGGCGGAGCAGCTGCAGTCGCTGACCCTGAGTACAGAAGGACAGTATGTGAAGGGGAAAATCCCGACACTGCGGCAGCTGATCCAGACAATGAAAACATGGGAAGGAGAAACCGGTCTGTTGATTGAATTAAAGCCAGTCAACGACAATCAGGCAGAGCTGGCTGAGAAGGTGATCGATGTCGTGGAAAGCGAAGACTTTGCCGCCCGTTCGATTTTCATGTCGTTGGATTATGAGGCGGTGCAGATCCTGCAGCGTCAGCGTCCGCAATGGTGGATCGGTTACTGCGTTTACGGAACCGCCGGAGAAATGGATTACCGGATCTGGAATTGGAATATTGATTTCCTGGCAGTGGAGGAAAGTCAGATTTCCGTCAGTTTCCTGGAACAAGCCGGGCGTGCCTGGATGCCGGTCTATGTCTGGACGGTCGATAATTACGATAAGATGAGCAACTACCTCGACATGGGGGTCAGCGGACTGATTACCAATTATCCGGATCTCGCCCGGGAAGAAATCGACGATTACATGCAGCGCTATCCGCAATACTATCAATACCAGGGCAAGGGATATCCGATCTACGAATGGGAAACGGAATAACCGGCAAGGCCTCATTAACGAAGAAATATCGGAGGAAGAAGTTCATTTGAGAACGGATCAGATTGCCGGGTGAAGATTGGTGAAGGTAAATGAATTAACAGGAATAAGTTCATTAAAATCTCTTGTTGGAAAAAGATAAGCAAAATAAAAGACAGCGGAATCAGAGATCGTACCGGGCTGAAATCAAGTTAACCCGGATCGCGGAGGCAGCTGTCTTTATTTTACTGACTTAGATGAGCGAAAATTAAGTTTAGGACAGATCACTTGCGGCGGCTTGCGCGAAAGATCAATTAAGCGCCGAAGACGATAAAGCGGATCAAGTCAACCAAGGCGTGCGCGCCGATGGCGGCGCTGAGATTGACCTTCCATTGCAGCAGCGCAAACGGCAGACCGAAAGCAACGGACATGACGATCAGGCTGCCAATCTCGATTGTACCAGAGAAATGAATCAGAACATGCGGCAGGATCATGATCAAAAGGCAAAGCGCCGTCTGTGCGGGGGTCGGTTTAATCTTGCCCATCACTTCGATGCATAAGGCATAAAGCAGAGTGCGGAAAAGAATTTCTTCAAACAACCCTGCCCGCAGCGCGTCAAACAGGAATTTCAGTTGGAAGGAGGGCGCAATTGTCAATTGGCTCGATCCCAGCCAGAGATTGAAGACTCCTAAGCAACTCCCGGCGGCGAGGATCCAGCCCATAGTTTTCCAGAACTCGTTTTTCTTTCCGGGATGATAAAGGACAATCGGCTGGGGTATATCCCGCATCCGGGCTGCCGAAGCCACATATCCAGGAAGTACGAAAAATCCCATCAAAGGATGCGAAATCATGGCGATACTTGCAAAGATGACGCCCAGAATACAATCCTGCCGACGGATTTGATTTCGATAACGAAATAGAAAATATCCGCAAAGCACGGCGAATAAAACAAACCACAAGACCATCAGATTCAGGATCACGGTTAAAAATCCAAGACCGATTAAGCAGAAGGCCAACAGCGCCAGACGCGCGGTCGGGGAGTTCAATTTTGACATAGCATGAGGCTCCTCTCTGATTGGGTAAAACGATTTTAAGCGAAACGATGACCGGGTTGCGGCAAGGCTTTCAAGGCTATGAAACAAATGACTTGACCCGTTACGATCGAGATATGAAAAAGGCGTCAATTCTGACGCCCTGTTCAGTTATTCCTTGTTTTCGATCGGTTTGACGACTTCCGCCAGCGAAGCCAGCGTGCCGGTGATATCCTGCAGATTGCTAGGGATGATCAGCTTGGTCGCCTTGCCATCCGCCATCTTCTGCAGTGCTTCATAACCCTTCAAGGTTAAGAATTCCAGGCTTGGATCGGAATTCTTGATCATTTCAAT
This sequence comes from Holdemania filiformis DSM 12042, assembly GCF_000157995.1. GTDB lineage: Bacteria > Bacillota_I > Bacilli_A > Erysipelotrichales > Erysipelotrichaceae > Holdemania > Holdemania filiformis. The sequence continues at coordinate 49,971 of NZ_GG657562.1, read as the reverse complement.
ACCTTTAGCCTGCGCGGCGTACAGCCGTTCAGTAGCCTGAGCCTGGCCTTCTGCTTCCGCGATCATCGCTTCCTTCTTCGCCGTGGCGCGCAGAATCATGGATTCCTTTTCGCCTTCCGCGGTCAGGATTGCCGATTTCTTTTCGCCTTCGGCACGCAGGATTGCTTCACGACGTTCACGTTCAGCCCGCATCTGCTTTTCCATTGATTCCTGGATATCGCGCGGCGGGATGATGTTCTTAACTTCAACACGGCCGACCTTGACGCCCCATGGATCTGTCGCTTCGTCCAAAATCGCGCGCATCTTCGTATTGATGATATCGCGGGAAGTCAGCGTTTCATCCAGTTCCAGCTCGCCGATGATGTTTCGCAGCGTCGTCGCGGTCAGATTTTCCAACGCGCTGATTGGACGTTCAACGCCATAAGTATACAGCTTTGGATCTGTAATCTGAAAGTAGACGACCGTATCGATCTGCATCGTGACGTTATCCTTGGTGATGACTGGCTGCGGATCAAAATCCTTGACGATTTCCTTTAACGAAACCTTGTTGGCGACGCGGTCGATAAACGGAACCATGAAATGCGGACCGGTATGCCATGTGCTGTGATAAGCCCCCAAACGCTCGACCACGTAAGCTTTCGCCTGCGGTACGATCCGAACGCAGTAACAAATCACCGCGATCACGATCAGAAAGACAACCAGGAAGATTAATATTTGTAAGAACCCATTCATAAGTTATTTCCTTTCTTGACTGAAACTTCAGTCTTCTATTTTTTTCACGAGGAGCTTCGCGCCCTCGATCGCAACGATTTCCACTAACGAACCTTCAACAATCGGATGCCCGTCGGCACTGATCGCGTTCCAGACCACACCGTTCACCTTGAGTTCACCCCAGGCTTCCCCGGTAATGTCTTTCAGAAGCTGGACATGACGGCCGATCACCCGGTCGGCGTTCGTCGCTACGATATTGCCTCGTAAGTACTGAGAAGCCATCGGCCGGATTGCCGCCAGACAAATTAACGACGCCGCAAAGAAGATGACGACCTGCCAGATAAAGGCCAGATTTAACGCCAGCGCGCCCAAGGCAAACAACGCTCCGACACAGAACCAGATACTGACAAGGCTGGTTGCCGTCGCCAGTTCAACGACCAGCGCCCCCAAGAATACCAGAATCCATAAACCGAAATACATTTTTCCTCACCTCCTTATACGGGATTGTTCAGATCAATAATCAGCATTTTTTCGCGTTCATCAAACTGCGCGGGAACTTTAATCCCGTTGCATTCGATGCCTGTCAGCTGGGCGATTTCCTCAATCAGCGCTTTGTTGCTGATGCGGGCATATCCCTTTCCCATGGATACTTTATGCAGCTGCTCCAGCGGGATGAGCTTTAAATCTACCTCTCGCTTGGTCACGGGGCGGATCGCAACTTTCCGTTCTTCCCGGTCGAGTCCGATACAGCACCATCGAATATCTTCAAAATAGGCAGCCGCTACGTTGTTTAACGTGAAATTGTTCGGATACAAGGTCACTAACATCGTGTAGGCGTTGCCCTTAACCCACTCAAACATGACTTCGATCTCCTTTCTATACCATGTCTTTATTATACGCTGAATCCTCAAAATCTTCAATATCTTATTTTGCTTATTCTGAATATTATTTTTGTACTTTCCAAGCTTGTGAAGATTGCATATAATAAAGTAGAAACAATGGAGGATTTTTATGCCGCAAATTAAAATTAACGGACTGAATATTGAAGTTGCGACGGAAGGTCAGGGCCGCGATGTAGTGCTGTTGCACGGCTGGCGGCAGCGGATGATCATGATGGAACCCATCTACAATCATCTTAAAGCCCATTTCCGGGTTTTTAATTTCGATTTTCCCGGTTTTGGCAAAAGCGACGAACCGCCGGTTGCCTGGGGCGTCCCGGAATATCGGGAGTTTCTCGAAGCGTTTTGTCAGACCTTTGATATCCACGATCCGATTCTGATCGGTCATTCCTTCGGCTGCCGGGTGGCCGTTCACTACGCAGTGAAGAATCCCGTGCATAAGATGGTGCTGACCGGCGCGGCGGGAATCCGGCCGAAGCAAACCTGGCAGGCCAAGCTCAAAATCGCAGGCTACAAAGCGGCGAAAAAAGCGATCACGCTGGTCGGTAGCGAAGCGATGCTGGAAGACTTCAAGCGTAAATCCGGTTCCGACGATTACCGCAACGCAACCGGCATTATGCGCGAAACCTTTGTTAAAGTTGTCAACGACGATGTCAGCGGGATGCTGGAAGACGTTACGGTTCCGGTCTTGTTGGTCTGGGGCGAAAATGACGAAGCAGCGCCTTTATGGATGGGGAAACAGATGGAAGCGAAGATGAAGAATGCCGGACTGGCAATTTTTGAAGGGGACGATCATTTCGCGTATTTCAACCAGAGCGCCCGGTTTAACCGGTGTCTGGATGTCTTTTTAAAGGAAGACTGGGAGGAATGACATGGAGTTTTTAAGACAGATTCAGGATTTATTAGAGAAAGTGCTGTTTTCAGCACTGCTTTTGTGTATGATGGTGATTCCCTGGAAGCATGCTTTGCACATGTTCCAGCAGAACCGGTATGAGCCGGGGCGGTATATTCAGTGGGGAAAAGATCAGCTGAAAGTGTGGAAGCACTGGCTGTTTCCTGTACTGATTCTCGTTCTGGCGCTCGGCTGCATCGTGATTCCGGATTACCGGCTGGGGAAAATCGCAACGGTGTGGCTGGCGGTGTTTGTCGGCGGGGTTACTTTATATCGGGAAAAGAAAAAAAACTATATCAAACCGCTGGCGGTGACCGCGCGGGTTAAACGGCAGATCGCCGTCATGCTTGTTCTGAACTGCCTGTGGCTGATCCCGGCGGTCATGCTGACGGATTATCCGTTATGGGCGTTGTGGGTTGTCGCGGCGTGCTGGATCAACTGGCTTTTGATCTTTCCCATGGCCTGGATTACCAGTCCGTTTGAGAAGTTGATCAAAAAACACTATATGAAGCTGGCAAAGGAAATTTTGAAGAGCCATGACCGGTTGATTAAGATTGGGATTACGGGCAGCTACGGCAAGACCTCTTCAAAAAATATTCTTCAGCAGATTCTTTCTGAGAAGTTCTATTCGCTGCCGACGCCGGCGTCATTCAATACGCCGATGGGAATCACGATCACCATTCGTGAACAGCTGAAACCGACGCATGAGGTGTTCATCTGCGAGATGGGAGCGGATCATGTCGGCGATATCGAGCAGCTGATGGATTTTGTGCAGCCGCAGATCGGCCTGGTAACCTCGATCGGTCCGCAGCATCTGAATACGTTTGGTTCTCAGGAAAATATCGTCACGGAAAAAATGAAGATGATCGAGAAGCTGCCGGTCACGGGCTTTGGTGTATTAAATAAGGATAACGAGCTGATCCGGAATTACTATATCAAGAATAAGTGTCCGATCGCCTGGTATGGCATCGAGCAGGAGGATGTGGATTACCGGGCTGTGAATATCAGCTTTGGCCCGCAGGGGTCCTCGTTTGATATCCATACGCGCGAGGGTGCGGATATTCCGTTTAAAACGCGTTTATTGGGTGAACACAACATTGCGAATATTCTGGCGGCTGTAGCGGTTGGCCGGCATCTGGGTGTCAGTTGGGAACAGCTGCAGAGTGCAGTGGCGCAGGTGCGGTATGTTGAGCACCGGCTGGAAGTGAAGAAGATTAATGGTTATACGTTTATTGACGACGCGTTTAATTCGAATCCGGTGGGCTCTGCGATGTCTTTGCAGGTGCTGAAGACAATGCCGGGCACCCGGTTTATCGTCACGCCAGGGATGATCGATCTGGGTCCGCGTCAGCATGAGATCAATAAGCAGTTCGGCATGAAAATGAAGGATTGCGCGGATGAGGTCATTTTAGTGGGCAAACGGCAGACGGAGCCGATTGTTGAGGGATTACAAGCTTGCGGATTTGATATGGCGCATGTGCATATCGTCGCGACAGTGAAGGAAGCGTTTGGTCTTGTTTATCAAAAGGCAGCCTACACGGATACCATTTTATTGGAAAATGATTTGCCGGATGCATTTAATCAATAAGGAGCTTAAATCAATGAAGTGGACTTTAATCGCAACGTGGAAAATGGCGGCGGAAGGCATGCGGATGGCGGAAGCGAATTTGCAGAAATCAGGCTCAGCCGATCAGGCGCTGGAGACGGTGATCACCGCGGTTGAAAGGGATCCGCGGTTTCATTCCGTTGGTTATTCAGGACTGCCGAATCAGGTGGGCGTCGTACAATTGGACGGTGGTTATATGAACGGTGATACGTTATCCATCGGAGCGGTCGGCTGTGTTGAAAAGGTAGCGTCGGCGTTTAAGCTGGCGCGGCATTGTGCGGATCAGCAGTTTAATAATTTTCTGGTTGGCGAGGGTGCAGTACAGTTTGCGGTTCAGTCAGGCATGGAAATGATGGAATTATTAACTCCGGAAGCGCGGATGATTTATGAGCAGCGCTGGGCGGAACCGGAACCCTTATCCAGTTATAAAGGGCATGATACGGTTGGTGTCTGTTGCCTGGATGGGCAGGGCACGTTGGCTGCCGGAACATCGACTTCGGGACTGTTCATGAAGAAGCCGGGGCGCGTGGGCGATTCGCCGGTCTGCGGGAGTGGTTTCTATGCGGATAGTGAAATCGGGGCTGCGGCCGCTACGGGCGTGGGTGAAGAAATCATGAAAGGGTGTCTGAGCTATGAGGTGGTACGCCGGCTGCAGCAGGGACAGGATCCTCAGAGAGCGGCTTCATCGCTCGTTGCGGAATTCACGCAAAAGTTAATTCGGAAACGGGGCCGGGCTGAAGCGATTTCCTTAATTTGCGTCGATAAGGAAGGGCGCTGGGGTGTTGGTACGAATATCAAGTTTGCTTTCGTGGTCAGTGATCAGGATCATCCGGCTCAGATTTATGTTGCGGAGCCGGATCAGGATGGTTGTACGATCCGAGCTTGGAATGATACAGATCAGGATGTAGATTAGAGTGAAATGAAAAAAGCCTGTTTTCTCAGCTTAAGGCGGGAGAGAACAGGTTTTTTAGTGTGTGAGTACAAGGATAGGTATGAACGGGTGGGGCAGCAGGTATACAGGTCTTAGATTTCAATCAACGTACCGCTTGCACGGTATGACGTGAACCTATAGCGTAGACCTATATAGGTAATAAACTTCAATCCACATACCGCTCGCACGGTATGATTGGAATAGTTATCTGGATCACGATGAATCTCGAAATTTCAATCCACATATCGCTCGTGCGGTATGACGAAACGATGACATCCATTGAACTTGGGCCGGAAGGATTTCAATCCACATACCGTTCGAACGGTATGACATTATTCCATTTGTCGAAAGAGCATTTATCAATGAATTTCAATCCACATACCGCTCACGCGGTATGACGTAATCTCGGAGTATTTGCCTGCGGCATCTGTCATTTCAATCCACATACCCCTCGCGCGGTATGACGAACAACACGGTTTAAAACAAGATAATGTTGCCATTTCAATCTACATACTGCTCGCGCGGTATGACTTCATAGTGAAGCAACTGTAAAGATCCCAATATTATTTCAATCCACATACCGATATGGTAAATGTAAAGGAGTAAATAATGATTTCATCCACATACCGCTCGCGCGGTATGACGGTTAAAACGATTCCTAGTTCATATAGTTCTGACATTTCAATCCACATACCGCGTGAGCGATGCGACAATTTGACGTTGTCACTCCGACGACGCTGTGGGATTTCAATCCACGCACCGCGTGAGCGATGCGACAAGAGTAACGTTTATCGCTACCCTCGATCTCTGAGTATTTCAATCCACGCACCGCTCGCGCGGTATGACTCAGGCACATCATAAGGAGTTTTATAATACAAAGATTTCAATCCACATACCGCTCGCGCGGTATGACTTGTCTGGTGATTACCTCGACATGCTTAAACCAATTTCAATCCACATACCGCTCGCGCGGTATGACAGGGTAGCTGATTATGGAGTTACGTCCATATCAGATTTCAATCCACATACCGCTCGCGCGGTATGACATCACTGACGCATCCGTCTGGTTGCAGGTGCGTATTTCAATCCACATACCGCTCGCGCGGTATGACTAACATCAATGTTGTTATCTGCTCCGGCTTTTCTTATTTCAATCCACATACCGCTCGCGCGGTATGACGCAGATAAGAAACTGAATTAAGATCACATGTTTCCTATCTCACTCTTATCATAAACATTCTTGAGTGTACTTGCAACATTTTCCTTAATATTCACATTTTTACGGTGCGAACCTCCCTGGGTTTTTATGTTCACTTCATGTTCGCACCCAAGCGGACAAAAAACGCAAGGCCTTTGAAGATCTTGCGCTTAAGCTTATTGATTCTTGTTCGAAGATGAAGAGTCCTGCTCAGGACTTGAAATTGAATCCATACTGAGCAATCCGGATTCATCCAAAATCTGTCCCTTTTTCCGCATCCGGCCATTGACGAATTCGCCTAACAAGGTGTAGAGAACGGCCGTTGCCGGAACTGCGATCAACATTCCGAACAACCCTAACAGACCGCCGAATACTACGATGGATAACAAGACCCAGATCCCCGGAAGACCTACGGAATTCCCCACAACCCGCGGATAAATCAAATTGTTTTCAAACTGCTGCACGATCTGGAAATAAACCATGAAAAACAAGGACATCCACGGGTTGATCGCGAAGATCAGAACACAGCCGAACGCCATTCCCAACATCGCTCCGAACATCGGGACAATACTGGTAACACCGATGACCGTGCTGATTAACATGGCATACGGCATCTTGAACAAAGTCATGGAAACATAATACAACATCGCCAGAATACACGCTTCTAACAGCTGCCCTGAAATGAAACTGGAGAATGTCTGGTTCGTTTTTCGTCCCCATGCCAAGACGCGGTTTGCCGCCGATAAGGGAAGCAGGGCGCCGATCAACTTCTTCAGCTGGCGGATGAATTTCTCTTTGCTGGAAAGCAGATACAAACTTAACATGAAACCCATTACCCAGTTGCTTAAACCGACGGTGATCGCGGAAATGTTGTTGATCACCGTCATGCCGGTGCCGCCGACCCAGTTGGTTGCGGTCTGGAAAATTTTATCAGCGCTTAAGCCCAGCTGATCCAGCGCAGCCTGCAGCTTCGCCGTATCCAGATCCCATTCAATATTTTCCAGATGCAGACTGG
>NZ_GG657562.1:29628-42568 GCF_000157995.1 Holdemania filiformis DSM 12042 | reverse complement strand
TGATGTTTTCCACAATATTGCCGGCATAGACGACACAGTTGTTGAACAGCTGAACGATCGACGTGATCAGCTGCGGGAAAATAATACTCGACAAGACAAACAAGACAGCCAGCGCCAGAAGCAGCGTCAGGAAGATCGAAATCCCCCGCACCTTCGGTTCCCGCTGCGGTGGGTTCTTTTTGCTTCGCGGCAGCGCCTGGATCAGCTTGATCAATCCCTTTTCAATAGCTTTCATCGGCTGATTCAGCACAAACGCGATGCCGATCGCGTAAAATAACGGGGTTAACAGATGCATTACTTTCCCCAGCACACCCATTAAATCCTGAAAATGAACGAGGGCGAAAAGCAATAAAACAATATACGTCGACAGCCACATCCAGGGCTTGATCTTTTTTAAGATATCTTTTGGAATCATAATCCTGTCCTTTCCTTCAACAGTTATCGGTTGGTTAGTTATAGATTATAATGATTAAGCTTAAAATACAAGGTCAACCTGACGAAAATCTGCTATAATAAACGAGGATTTCCTGCAAATAAAGGAAATGACAGGCTATCTCCGGCATACAGTAGGGAGAGGCCAGATTAGGAGAGTGAAGTATGAAAATTCGTGTTGGAGTTGTTTTCGGCGGTGAATCTGTCGAGCATGAAGTCAGCGTGATTTCAGCTCTGCAGGGTATTGAAGCCCTGGATAAAGAACGTTATGAAGTGATTCCCTTATATATTTCGAAGCAGCGTGATTTCTATTCATCGCCTGCATTGCTGGAGGTTGAGAATTATAAAAATCTCGATGAGCTGATTCAGAAAGCGACGCCGGTTGTGCTCGTGAAAAAGGGCAAGGAAGTCGTTGTGGAACCGATTAAAAAAGGTCTGTTTACCAAACCGATCGGTACGGTCGACGTCATCGTTCCGATCATGCACGGCACCAATGGCGAAGATGGAACGATTCAGGGATATCTGGAAATGCTAAAAATTCCGTATGCCGGCTGTGATGTGATCGGCGCAGCTGTCGGTCAGGATAAAGTCGTGATGAAGCATATTCTGCAGAACAGCGGGTTGCCGGTCTGCCCTTGGTTCTGGCTGTATGGCCATGAATTCGCGCAGAAGCAGGAAGCGGTTTTAGCTCAGGTGCATGAATTAGGCTATCCGGTGGTTATGAAGCCAGCTTGTCTGGGTTCCTCGGTTGGCATCACGATCGCGCATAATGACGAAGAATTCATCGCCGGGGTCGAAGACGCGCGGCAATATGATAACAAGATCGTCGTCGAACAGATGGTAAAGAACCTGCGGGAGATCAACTGTTCGGTTCTGGGCAGCTGCTTTGACTGTCAGGCCAGCGTCCTGGAGGAAGTCGGCAAGCAGGACGAGATTATGAGTTTTAAAGATAAATATTTAGGCCAGGGTTCAACGAAAGGTGGCTCCAAAGGCGGAGTTAAGTGCGGGACCAAGAGCGGCGATGGCGGAATGGCCAGTGCAGCGCGGATCGTGCCGGCACCGGTCGATGAAGCGACGACGGAAAAAATCAGGAATCTGGCGATTGAAACCTTCAAGGTGCTGGGTGCCAGCGGCGTATGCCGGATCGACTTCATGATGGATGGCGATACCGGGATGATTTACGTTAATGAAATCAATACAATTCCAGGCTCGCTGGCCTATTATCTGTGGCAGCCGGTCGGCGTCAGCTTTACTCAATTGATGGATACGTTGGTATCCCAGGCGATTGATCGCCAGCGCCGGCGGGAGAAAATGATTTTCTCCTATGAAACCAATCTGTTGGCCAGTTACAGTGCCAACAAGAACAACGGCGGAACGAAAGGCACCAAAGGAACGAAATAGTCTTTGAAGTCCAGACCGTAAACCGGATCTCTCCGGTTTGAAAAGTCTGGCGGGAAACCATCTTCTATCCGTTTCTGAGGAAAGGTTGGAAGTGCGGAACAGCCTTGGTTCTCGCTCCTGTTATTTGGGGCGAAGCAGAGAAATTGAAATATAAGAAAAACCAGTTTGATCATCCGATGTCTTCCATGGAAGCGCAGGAGTTCAAGCTGGTTCTTTTTTATCGTTTCTTCGAGTCTCCCCGGTTCACAGGGAAATCCATTGATCCTGCGATTAGGCGGGAGAGCATTAGTTATGAATCGTATAATTGACGCCATCGCTTTCGATCAGAATCGTTCCCAGCTGATCGGTGCGATAAATGGAAAATCCCATCTTTTCATAGCGTTTCAGCACATCTTCTGAGGGCAGACCGTAATCGTTGTTCAAGCCGACGGAGAGGATCACATCCCGAGGGTTCACGGCTTCCAGAAAAGCTTGAGTAGAGGATGTTTCTGATCCATGATGCGGAGCTTTCAGGATATCGGCCTGCACGTTGGCATAGCTGGCCAGCACATCCTTCTCAGACTGTGCCTGCATGTCGCCGGTGAACAGAATGGAAGTTTGTCCATGGACATAGCGCAGGACAATCGAGGAATTATTGACTTCGGAATACTCCTCACTTAACGGTCCCAAGATCGTAAACTGATCTTCACCCAACGTGAAGGTATCACCCGGCTGCGGATGAATCAATGGCGTCTGCGTTGTTTCGATCGCCTGAATGACGTCTTTGTATGTTTTCGAATCCAGCGTGCGCTGCGGAAGCATAACCGTTTCCACGTCGAAGGAATACAGGACGGCGTCCAGCGAGCCCACATGATCTTCATGGGCATGCGTGCCGATCGCATATTTTAAATGTGTGATTCCCTGCTGCTGCAGATAATCGGTGACCAGCTTCGCGTCCGCATTGTTGCCGGCGTCGATGATCATCGCTTCCGCTCCGGACTGAATCAGAATCGCGTCCGCCTGCCCCACGTCGATAAAATGAACGGTCAGCGCGGAATTGACCTGCATGTGAACGGGCGTCGCCGCGGCATTGTTTCTTAAAGCATCAGAATCAGGCAGCCATTGGGGGCTGAAATAACTCAGTCCCGCTAAGATGAAAGCGCCCAGTAACGAACCCAGCGTGACTTTAGCCGTTTTTTTCGACCGGCGAACAGGACGCCTGCGCGTTGTTTTTCTCATAAGTCTCCTTTCTTCCGTGACGGTTTTGCGTTTTCTGGAATCTTCTTTCCGTTGAACGAACCGGCATCGATTTTTGAATTGAATCCTGGAAAAGAATTCGTTTTTATTATGCAGAAAAACTTACCGGACGACAAGTCTTGTCTTTTTTTGAAACGCGGAAATGTCGGCTGCCGCCTATAAAAAAACAACTTCCCCATTCAGATTGAGAAAGCTGTCAGAATCTTGATCAAGACCCATCACCACGGCTCAAAAAAGTTTAGCGAATGAACAAATAAGAAACTCAGTCCAGCGGTTGTGATGCCGGGCCGCAGCCCTCCGGCGTGCAGACCAGACCCGCCATGGTTTTCTCTGCCTGATCCAGAAGGATCGCCCGCCATTCTTCCGGCATGTGATAGCCCCGGATCTTTTCGCCGTTCATCTGGTAGGCCGGGATGCCTTCGAGGTTCAGCGCTGACTTCGCTTCCCAATCCTGATCGACCTCCGCGCGGAAAGTTCCGTTCGTTAAAGCCTGCGCAAACGCTGCGCCGTCCAGTCCCAGCTCATCCATGATCATTCGCAGCACCGCCGGATCGCCAATATCTTTCTGACGCCGGTAGAAAACGTCAAATGTCAGCCGCACATAATCCAGTTCCCGGCCTGCCTGTCTGGCGAAATAATACCCTTGAAATGCGTCGGTCGTATAGGGATGCGGACTGATCCAGGGCAGATTCATCTCGATTCCCAATGCCTGAGCCATCGGCTTCAACACTTCGTCAAACCGCTTCAGCCGCTTTTCATCATGCATCGGATCGACCTTCGGCGTCGGAAAGCGTCGCAGCTCATAAGGGTGAAAATCCAATTCGACATCCAGGTCTTCGATCGCCCGGGATAACGAATGAAGCCCGACATAACAAAACGGACAGACAAAATCAAAGTAAATCGAAATTTTCATAACAGGCCTTCTTTCTAAACCGATCAACCCCGAGCGGCGCCTCACTGTCAAGACCGGCGCCTTCCTGGGGAAATTTCCTGCGCAATCCCTGCCGCTTATCCATCGCTTCCGGCCGTTAAACATGCTATAATACAACTGGAAAATAAGGAGGAACTCAACTATGTCAACACCGCACAACAGTGCCGAAAAAGGGCAGATCGCCAAAACCGTTCTGATGCCGGGGGATCCCCTGCGCTCCAAATTCATCGCTGAAACATTCCTGGAAAATCCTGTCCAGTTCAATGCCGTCCGCAATATGTTCGGCTACACCGGAACCTATAAAGGCAAAATGATTTCCGTCATGGGCAGCGGCATGGGAATGCCGAGCATCGGTATTTATTCCTATGAACTGTTCAGCCAGTATGGCGTCGAAAACATTATCCGGATCGGCTCAGCCGGCGCGTATTCCCCGGATTTAAAAGTATTTGATGTGGTTCTGGCCGACAGTGCCTACAGCGAATCCAGCTATGCGAAGGTGCAGAGCGGTTACGATCAGGATAAAACCTATCCGTCGGAAACACTGAATCAGCGGATCAAAGACGCGGCGGAAAAACTGGGCATGCCGCTGCACATCGGCTGCATTCATTCCAGCGACGTTTTCTACCGCGAAGGCGGCAACGATTACATCAAGGAACTGACAGACGTCCATCACTGTCTGGCCGTAGAAATGGAAAGCTTCGCCCTGTTCCACAACGCCCGGGTCTTAGGCAAAAACGCCGCATGTTTGATCACGGTCTCCGATTCCTTTGTCACTTCGGAAGTGACGACGCCTGAACAGCGCCAGACATCCTTCACCAAAATGATGGAGATCGCGTTGGAAGCAGCGGAATAAGTCCATTTCTTGGAATCACAATCAATCTAAAAGCAGAAAGAACCGGCAGCCGCCGGTTTTTTCTTCGCCTCCGTTTGGGCAAGCTCCCGGTTGCCTTGAGTTCTCCCTCATAGTCTAGGTTGAAGACGAAAGGGGCTGGATTATGGAAATCTGTGTTATTAAATTCGGGGGGACATCATTAAAAGAGGAAGCTGCCCGCAATCGGGCTGTCCGCCTAATCCGCCGCCTGATTCCGGAAATGAAAGTGATCGCCGTAGTTTCCGCGATGGGCCGCTATCCCGATCCCTATGCGACGGATACGCTGATGTCCCTGGCCAAATATCTGACCCCTCAGCAGCGCGACCGGCTGGTATCGGCAGGTGAGATGATCAGCACGCTGGTGATTAATTCGCTGTGCCGGCAGAATGGGATTCTCAGTGATACCCTCAGCACGCAGGAATTGGGAATCATCACTAACGATCACTACGGCGAGGCCGAGGTATTGACTGTGACAACCGGAAAGCTGCTGGAAAAACTGGATCACTGCGACTGTCTGATCGTTCCCGGCTATCAGGGAATCACGCTCGATCATGAAATCACGACGCTGGGCCGGGGCGGCAGCGATTATACGGCGATGCTGCTGGCCCAGGCGCTGGGATTGGAGGACGTCTATATTTTAACCGACGTCAGCGGAATCTATGAAGCCGATCCCAAGCAAAATCCGGACGCCCGGCATTGGGATGAAATCGATTACGATCAGATGCTGAAAATGATCGACGCCGGCGCGCGGGTGATGCAGCGTCAAAGCATTTTATTTGCGCGTGAGCACCAGCTGCGCGTGTGGGTGGGCTCATCACTGCAAGTCGGGAAAGGAACGTGGATTCAATCATGCGAAGACTCCGAACGCTAGTCGTTACCGACAAACCGGCGCAAGTCCGGCGGCTGATCAGCGAATGCACGGTGTTAGGCTGCCCGTGCAGTTTAAATTGGGCGAGCAGTCAGAAAGGATTGCTTCCGCTGAACTTCGGCGAGGGTCAGATCCGCCCGCAGCCGCTGACCCGGCTTCTGCTTGAACGGGCGGAGCTTATTGTAATTCTGCCGCCCAGCCGGGATGGGGAAAAGATAAGTCAGCTTTGCCACCGCTTAAAAGCCTGTGTTGTGAGCGGGCAGTATTCCGATAGTCTGCCGTGTCAGCTTGGATTGGAAGCCGGCTCAGCTCGACAATTTCAGCTGCCTCTGCCGGAAGCCTGGATGATCGCCACCGCATTGCAGCCCTTACTTCAGCGGAAGCTTATATCCCAAATTGAAATTCAGACAAAGCGACAAGCTGAAAATCTGAAACTGACTCCCGAACAGGTTTCGCAACGCTTGCGGAGTCAGCTGGCACTGTTCCTGCCAGGCGCTGTCATCCATGTCAAAAATACCCAGCTGCTGCCGGGTGATCCGTATGTCGAAGCCCAGCTGAATCTCTTATTGAATCAGACAATCAAGGCCGGGAAACTCTGCGCCCTCTTGCAGGATCCGGATCATTCGGTCCTGCTGCCGGCAGAAAAGCCATTGGACCATCGCCAGGCTGCCAGCCAGGAAACCCGGATTTTGATTGACCAGATCGAAAGCGGGCAGAATGATAAACAGTGGCATCTGCGGTTGATTTCCGATCCGCTGCAAGCCTGTCAAATTGCGGCGGCCGCTCGTCAGATCGCCGTGGCCGCCCGGCTGACTCTGAAGAATTCCTGAAACTTTAAGTCTTCACCTTGGCAAGCGGCAGGAAAATCGCTATAATGAACACGCAGAACAGGAGGCCAGAAAATGAAGACGATCATTTTTGTCCGGGACATGAAAACTGAGGATCAGGCAGACCGCATTCGCGCGGCGCTGGAGGATACCCGTGTGGAATATAAAGTAGCGCTGGAAAGCGGTGCAGTCGTTATTGAAGGCTCCAACGACCTGGTATACGCCGCTAAGACCGCGATCCGGGAAGCGGGATTCACGATTCAATAGAGAATAAGAAGCAGAGCGCTCAGGCCGCTCTTTTCTTTTGCCTTCCCGGCTGCCCTGATGGCAGGCGAGGGTTGCCGTCAAATGACTTTTAATGAGCGTCGTCGGAGAACCATAAAATATTGATCATTCCGCAGGCGGCAAAGATGACTTTTAAAATCACCGCGGCGCTGGGGGCGCGCAGCGACAGACTGGCGATCAAATCTAAATTAAAAATGCCGTCGAGCCCATAGAAAAGACAGGCGAGGATCGACAGGAAAAGACTGACGTTAAGAATACGCTTCATGGACAATTCCTCCTATTACAGAATAGCGGACATGCACGGATTTATGCATGAACCGACACAAAAGCGCATACCTTGTGTTGAAAAGGAAAGGTGGAATTATGAAGAAGAAAGTCGCAGTGATCGTTGGGGTCCTTTTGTTGGCCGTCGCTCTGTTTCTCGTGCTGAAACCCAGCTCGTTTGAAAAGAAGGCAGACAAAACCATGCAGAAGCTGACCAGTTACAAGCTGGAAGGAAATATGGAAATTTCCAGCGGCGAAGAATTTAAGAACTACGCGATTACATCCTCATGGATGAAGGAGGGCGAAGACGAGTATTTCAAGGTCAGCATGATTGATAAATCGCTGAACCAGGAACAGATTATTCTTAAGAATAAAGAAGGCGTCTTCGTTGTCACCCCTTCACTCAACCAAGTGTTTAAGTTTCAAGGCGAATGGCCGATGAACTCGCCGAAGCCGTATTTATTGCAAACGATGATGGACGTGCTGAAGAACGATCATCAGACGAAAAAAGAAAAGGATGGCATTCTGATCAGCGCCGATGCGAAATATCCGAGTGCCGCGCAGCTTGTCCGACAGGAGATTAAGTTCAATAAGGATACGAAACCCTTGTATCTGATCGCTTATGATGCGAATAACGCTCCGGCGCTGACGATGGAATTTACGGCGGTCAGCTATAATGAAGGCTTTGAGGCAGGCTATTTTGATACGCCGAAGAGTTCGATTGAAACGCCGACGAGCAGTTATACCGGCTTGATCGAATTGCCGTTGTATCCGATGACCGTTTTTGATTCCAAATTAGTCGCGTCCACGGTATCGTCAGTCAACGGCCAGCCGCAGCACATTCTGGAATTCAGCGGCGAGCGGGATTTCACAGTCGTGCAGACGGAAAGAGCGCCGAGTCAGGAACTGATGGTGACGGAAGTCAGCGGCGATCTGGTCGAGGGGCTGGGACTTGTAGGCTATTATGATGGAAACCGGCTGACCATTACGAACAGTCAGGTCGAGTATTCCGTATACTCCAACGATCTGACGCCGCAGGAGATGATGCAGGTTGTAGAAAGCATGCAAGTATCGGTCATGAAATAATGATGGTGCGCCGAGGGGATGTGTATTATGCTGACCTGGCGGGGAGCGTCGGAAGTGAACAGGGGGGATTGCGGCCGGTTGTGGTCATCCAGAATGATAAAGGGAATCGGTTTTCGCCGACGTTGATCGTGGCGCCGATTTCCAGCCGGCTGACAAAACCGCCGATTCCGACGCATGTGATCCTGCCGGCGGATTCTTTAGAAAAGGCGTCAATCGTCCTGCTGGAACAGATCCGGACGATTGATAAACAGCGGTTGGGGCAGTGGGTTTGCTCCCTGGATCGAAAAACCTTACAGGCAATCGACGAGGCCTTGTGCGTGAGCCTGGGGTTGGAGTGGGGATAACCGAGGGGTTGTCTTGAAAGCTATGCCTGATTTTGGGCAGTGTTCTAATTTCTATTTATTAAAAACTGACGGCGTAAAGGTAAATGACACCTTGAGCCGTCAGTCTTTTTCGTTGGAAAGGGAAGGGAAAGTGGTTTCTGTTCCAGGTTGAGTTAGATTGATGAAATGGACAGATTATGAAAATTTATCATTTTCCTAAATGAAGTTAAGAAAATTCGGTTTAGAAATCAGCTAGGATTGGGTTGTCTGACGGAGGCCGGGTAAAGGCGGCATGGGGAGCGAAAGCCAAAATCGGCGGGCTGGTGGGAAAGCGGAGGCGAGCACGGGTTCAAGTTCTGGATTCGGGAAAAATCGCAGGGGTGATTGAGTTAAGGGCAAGCTTGCCTGAACAAATCGGCCGGGAGATTCCCGATAACTTCTGAAACGGGGATTGCGAAACAGAGTGCGGATGACATAAAAAAATGACCTTGATTGAATCAAGGTCATTGTTATCGCAATGGAGCAGGTGAAGGGAATCGAACCCTCGTGTCAACCATGGCAAGGTTGCGTTCTACCATTGAACTACACCTGCGATAATGGCGGTCCGGACGGGACTTGAACCCGCGATCTCCTCCGTGACAGGGAGGCATGTTAACCACTACACCACCAGACCAATATCGTTGTTTCGGCGCGCGCACTGTAATGTGGCGAAGAAGGCGGGATTTGAACCCGCGCGCCGCTTTCGCGACCTATGCCCTTAGCAGGGGCACCTCTTCAGCCTCTTGAGTACTTCTTCACTTGGTAACTCACAGCGCTTTTATATACTACCATGAAGAAGTACATTTGACAAGTCTTTTTTTAAAATTTTTTTGAAAAAAATAAAAAAATTGAGATTGTCCAAATCGGACGCTTTTATTCCAAATAAGGATTACCTTAAATTATGCCTGTATTCCAAGGCTTAGAAAAGATTTTAAAAGTTTTTTGACTTTTTTAGGGGGCTTTTTCAAAAAATGCGCAATATTATAAGTGTAGGGATCATCACTCAAGGAGGTGATATCATTTATCTTACCAGCCGCATTTTATTAAAAACGGATGAAAACACGTCGCAGATACTCACAATCATGGCGAAAGCCTACCAAAATGAAGTAAACAACTTACTTCAGCTTTACATCCAGAACAAACACCCGGTTTACGTCTCATACGGTGATTTCTGTACCTTCATCCCGTTTTGGAGCCGGGCTATGGTCGTTCAGGATGCGAAGGACATTTTTAAACATGTTCAGAAGTTTAACAATCCGAAGCTTAAACTAAAAGCTCCGCAATGCTGCTGGCATCAACCTAACTTCCGAATTACGAACAACGAACTCGAAATTCAAGTCGGCGGCCGTTTTGGCATCGGCGACACGCTGAAACTGCCGATCATGGCCGAACCCTATCAGCAGCGCTATCTGAAAATGGAACTCGGGAAGCTGACCATCCATCCCTACAAACAATGGTGGGCCGCCGAATTTAATGTGAAGGTTCCGGAAAAACCACGGAGCCTATCGACAAAACGAATGGGAATCGATCTGGGGATTAAAGTTCCGGCGGTCGCGTATACCGACGATGGCAAAATTCGTTTCTTCGGTAATGGCCGTGAGGCCCGCTTCCGCCGCAATGCGTTTTATGCCAAGCTTACGGAGCTGCAGAAAAAAGAAGACTACCGGCGAATCAAAGAATTAAATCATGGACTTTATCGCTGGGAGATTACACAATGTCATATTCTCAGCTCGCAGTTGATTCAGTTTGCGCTGGAACAGAATGTCGGCGTCCTTTGCGTGGAACAACTTCATGGAATTGGAAAACGCGAAGTCAAGCATTCCCGGGATAAGCGGGATTTAAATCAATGGTCCTACTATCGGCTGATTGACAACCTTCGTTACAAAGCTCGGCGCGAGGGACTTCGCGTAGTTTTCGTTAACCCCCGCAATACATCAAAACGATGTCCGCAATGCGGCAGACTCAACACCCCTGACAAACGTTTTTATCACTGTGTCTGCGGTTTTCGCTGTCATCGGGATCTTGTCGGCGCGATGAATATTGTTCATGCGCCTGAATCCGGTCCTGTGGCAGGATAGCCTGGCAAACTATACGTTCTGTGCCAGGACGGGTCTTTGCGTGCCCTTATCTCAATCACGCTGTGAGGTTTGAACCCAAAAATAATCTTTGAGATAAGGGGATCTCAAAGTGCATAAGGATCGGTCTGTGCCGCTGTTGACAAAAGCCGATCCTTTTCTTTACAATGAAGGCGATCTTTGAAACAGAATCGAATCCCAAAGGAAAGGAACAAATTCCATGCAGAAAATCGCGAAATTTCAAAAAGTAAGTGAAACACAATTCATTCAGGACTGGCTTGATACGTTTCCTGCCTCAACGGCGGCGGAAGCGGCCCAGATTTATGATCAGATTCAACTGCCGAAGCGGGCGACCCTCGGTTCCGCCGGCTATGACTTCTTTGCGCCGCAAAGCTTCAGTCTGAATCCCGGCGAGTCGCTTAAAATTCCAACCGGCATCCGCGTCCAAATCGCAGCCGGCTGGGTGCTGAAATGCTATCCGCGCAGCGGTCTGGGATTTAAGTACCGGCTGCAGTTCAACAATACCGTTGGCATTATCGACTCGGATTATTATGGTTCCGATAACGAAGGCCATATTTTCTGCAAGCTGATCAACGACTCCCGTGAAGGAAAGACGCTTTCCCTGGCACAGGGGGAGGGCTTCATGCAGGGAATTTTTGTTGAATACGGCATTACGGTCGACGATGACGCAGATCAGCTGCGCAACGGTGGCTTCGGCAGCACGACCCAAAAATAAATTGGACAACGAGGAATCAAGATCGTAAAGAAAAAACGCAGGCTTTCTCTCCCCTTCGTAAAAGTGGGGCAGAGCAATTCTGCGTTTTTCTGATGTTTAAAAGATTTATTAAAAAGATGTTTAAAAGATTTATTAAAAACAGGCACGCCGGGTTATCCTGCGATCTGATTTTTCTGAACGAATATCAAGCGTTCGTTCCGATGAATTAGCATTCATTGTCCTTAGTTAAAATCCGCGTTTGCTTCTACAGCACTTCACTTTCCGCCCGCGCCTTCAGCCGGATCCATCGCTTGTCAATTTCCTTCTGGATGTGATCGACAACCTCGGCGTACTCCGGTTTTCCCAGATGCCGCGTGCGGCCCATCATTTTCAGCCAGTCGATCGCCGGGATCTGTTTTCCCGTTTTCTCCGGATTGTAATTGATCGTCGTGACACCTTCCTCAATTTCGTACAGCGGGAAATAACCGCAGTCCACCGCGGCCTGGATCACCTTGCGTTCCTGGCTCGGCACATCCGCCCAGTTCAGCGGACAGGCAGACAGCGCTTTTAAATAAACAAAGCCTTTATTCTTCGCGTAATATTGCGCTTTGGCTGCTTTTTTCAAGAAATCCACTGGCTGCGACTCAGCAACGGTAGCCACATACTGCGCGCCCGCGGCCGCCATGATCTGCGGTGTGTCCTTATTGACGAATGTTTTTCCGTACTGCGTTTTGCCGATATGCGAAGTGGAACTCCGTGCTCCCATGGGTGTCGAGTAGGAGAGCTGGTAGCCGGTGTTCATATAGCCGCCGTTGTCATATTCCATTAAAATAAACGCATCGTTGCGCAGCGCCGCGCCGATGGCGGAACCCAGACCGATGTCCATGCCGCCGTCGCCGCTGATCATGATGAAGGTGATCTCTCCCTGAGGCAATTCTCCGCGTTTCTGACGTTGATGAAACATTTCAGCCAGTCCAGCGACCGTCGCCGCGCCGTTTTGGAATAAATTATGCAAGTAAGGGACTTTAAAGGAAGTTTTCGGATAGGAGGTCGTAACGACCATGCCGCAGCCAGTCTGAAACAACAAAACGACCAGGCCTTCGATGCCTCGCAGCAACAAGTTCACATTGACCGGAATGCCGCATCCCGGACACGCTCCATGACCCGGCGCCAGCCGTTTCGGCATCGCGGTCGTCGCCGCGATCTGTCCGCCCTGCACCTGCGGCCGGCCCTGTTCATTGAGCACACAGCGGGTGAATCCCAGCTCGGTATCGCTGGCGGACAACGGTTTAAAATATTCGGGCTCCTGAACCGGCTGACCTTCGCTGATCTGCAGATAATCGAACTTCGGCAAATCCTGTCCTACGCATTCCTTGACCAGCTTTACCGCTTCTTCATAGTAAAAATCCTTGCCGCCTAAACCATAGATCCGTGTATAAACCTCGCAATCCAGCTTTGCCTCCTGCAGCGCCGCCCGGATTTCCAGCGACATATTGCCGCCCTGTGCTCCATAGCTGTCCTGCCGGTCCAGGATGATCAACGTCTGAGCATGCGCGATCTTCTCGATCAGCTTTGCTTTGGGAAACG
>NZ_GG657562.1:27436-29439 GCF_000157995.1 Holdemania filiformis DSM 12042 | reverse complement strand
CCCGCTTCGATGCCCTCTTTGCGCAGCTGATCGACGGCTTCTTTTAAGGTGTGAAACGTCGAGCCGAGTGCGAAAATCACGACGGCGGCGTCCTCGGCCCGGTAGGTTTCGACCCGGTGCTGCGGCCGTCCGCTCAGTTCCTCAAATTCCTCAAACAACGGTTCGATTTCATTCAGCGCTTGTTCCATCGCTTCGTGCAGCTGATATTTGTTGTTGATCAAATCCGGCTCGTTCATATAGGATCCGATTGTCACCGGATGTTCTGTGTCTAAGATGTCAGTGCGTTTTCTGACCGGCCCGACGTAATCCTGAACATCCTGATCGTCTGCGAAAATCATGCAGCGGCGTTTCTGATGACTGGTGAAGAAACCATCGAAAGCGACTGCGACTGGCAGGTTGACGGCTTCAGCCAGCTTCAGTCCGATCAGGTTGTAATCGTAGACCATTTGCACGCTGTTGGCGAACAGAATAATCCAGCCGCAGTTCAGCATCATCATGATATCGCTGTGGTCGCCCTTGATCGACAGCGGTCCGGACACTGTGCGGCAGGCGACATTCATGACCATCGGAAACCGGGTGCCTGACTGAACCGGCAGCTGCTCCAGCGCATAAAGCAGACCGTTGGCGCTGGTGGCGTTGAACACACGCCCGCCGCCGGTGCTGGCGCCGTAACAAATGCCGGCGGCGCTGTGCTCGCCTTCAGCCGCGATCAGGGAAATATCATGCAGTCCCTGCGCTTTCATGAGATCGAGGTTTTCGGCGATCTGCGTGGACGGGGTGATCGGATAATAGCCCATCACATGATAGTTGATCTGCTTGGCGGCCATCGCGGCCAGCTCGTTGCCGCTTTCATACAGACTGATCTGTTTTTTCATCGCGCGGTTCCTCCTTTTTCCAGTATTTCTTCATTCGGCGATTCACTGGTGACCCAGCTGTTGGCGCCGGTCTGCGTCTGCCGCAGGTCTGGCGTTAACAGATCGCGCACCGGCGTAAAGTAATCCGGCTGCGGATGTTCTTTTTCCTCACCGCGGGTCAGCGCGTGGGTCGGGCAGATGTCGACGCAGCGCAGGCAGCCTTTGCAGAACCGATAGTCCAGACCGCGGTTAAGCATCGTTTTCCGGCCTTTCAGCTCACCGGGGAAGAACTGAAACACCATATCCGGACAGGTAGAATCGCACAGACCGCAGTGAATGCATTTTTCCGGCTCAAACAGAGGCAGATAGCCTTCGCGGCTGGCAGACAGGTCGTTGCGTACGGAACTGCCGGGAATCGGGTTAACGCCGCCGATCGGCGCGGTTTTCCAGCCCCAGCCCCCGCTTTCGCTGTCAAAGGGAATCTCAGGATAACGGTCGTCGTCGAAATGATAGGCCCGGACTTCATCGTAGCCGCGCTGCACGCCTTCCAAGTTGGCGCCTAAAAGATCCGGCGCTTTTGTCCCCAGCGTGGCGATCACGGCCTGCTTTACAGCGTCTAACGGGATAAAGCCGCTGACCTTCGCAATCGCGCCGAGCATGACCATGTTCACGCGGGATTTGGACTGCAAGGCCACCGCAAGGGCGTCGACGCAGTAGATATCCCGGGCGGCCAGCTGCATCCGCTCGCGGATGGCCGCGCCTTCGAGCGCGGTGTTGACGACAACCTGACAATGCCGCTGCACGCCGGCGTTTACCGGCAGCTTGCCGGCCATCGCTTCGTGGAACAACGCTAGACAGTCGGGATAGCGGACCGGTGAATTGATGCGGATCTCCTGTGTCGGGGCGCTGTAGCGGATAAAGGCCTTGACAGGCGAGCCGCGCTTTTCTGAGCCGTAGCTGGAAAAGCTGGCGGCATTTAAGCCCAGCTGCACCGCGCCCAGCTCGCCCAGCAGCTTGCCGCACAGATTTGCGCCCAGGCCGCCGATGCTTTCCAGCCGCATTTCATAGTACCCCAGCTCGTTGACCCGGGGCAGAGTGGTTTGGATGGTCATGTCGTTTCCTCCTTGAATTCAAACCCTCTCGGCTCCA
>NZ_GG657562.1:0-26451 GCF_000157995.1 Holdemania filiformis DSM 12042 | reverse complement strand
TAACAGATGAGTGGAGTGAGTTGATGGATTTGTATGAAAATAGAATCCTTGAAATTATTCGTAGTGAAGGAACAGAGATTCCAACAAAGGGTCGTATTGTTGTCCTGGCACCATTTATGAAGAAATACGGATATGAAGACAAAGGTGGATGGTGGATAAAAAACTCGGATTAAATTTGTATTCGCGAAATTTACATGTGATGTTATGACAAAAATTGGACTCAGGAGGAATATAGATATGGCCGACAAGCAGACAGAGGATCAACTGTACAGAGTAGTTTGTAAAAATGGTAGCCACCTAAACACTAAGTTAAATCCAGATGGCTCAAAATCAGCATTGCAATTCAAAGATGGAAATAATGAATTGAGCGGACCAATTGATTTAATTGAGGTTTCTGAAGATGAACTGATAAGAACCGAATACATTCATGCGTCACAAAAAGAGCGGACGTTATGTGAACAACTAGTTGATGAAGTGGTTATTCCAGTAATCAGAGATGTAATGACCCAATTACTGGAATATGGTTCCGAAAAAGCTGAAATATGGTTAGAAGATAAGGTTGTTCCAATGGCAAAAGCAAAGCTGAAGGTGGGGTGGGATAACATAAAACTACTTGCTCCGGCTTCCTGCTGTTTCTGCAGCATGATTTCTTTGTTAGCCGGAATGTCATTATATTTCATAATGCCGACCAGCACTGCCGTAGGAGATTCCAACTGTTCAACGATGACACGGTGCTGCGGCAGATAACGGTCAAACCAGTGATTGAACTTATAATAAAGGCGCAGCGTATAATCTGAATCAGCACAGGCGTAGCGGATGGTTTCATATTCCTGCGGACTCATCTCGTCAAAATGCCTTTCATCGTTACGCTGGTAAAACTGGGCATCTCGGCTCCAAACATTGTGGTAGCCAGCAGCTTCAAGCAGCTGGCGTGTAAACCACGGAACTCACACTTGGATTTGAGGGGCAACTGGGATGCAGCGATAGTATCGTAGCAAGGCATCTGTACGATGATGTTTTTGGCATACAGAAACATTGCCTCAAAGGACAGGTTGTGCGCAATTTTCACGATGTTAGGATTTTCAAACACCTCTGTTTTCAGAAACGTCCACAGCTCATCCTGCTTTTCGCAGTTCTCACCGATGCGGTGTAGCAGAGGAACATTGCTGGCGTCTCCCTCGGTAGTGGAAAAGCTGACACTTACGATATGTAACTTGTGGGCATCCAGTGCAGCTTTTGGTTCTGTACGGTAAGCAGCATCGGATGTGGTCTCAAAGTCGAACGCAACTGGAGTGACTCCTTGCAAATATCTTTTGATTGACGGCAAATCCGTCAGTGTACGGTAATTCAGCATGATAGCTCCTTTCCAAAAAGCCCTGCACCAGCAAGACAGCGATGGCTGCCTCACTGGTGCGGCTTTCTATGCTTTAGGCGAGAGGTTCGATGATTTCGCCAGTTTCCGGGTCAACATTTTCAGGGATAGTTTCGTCAGTGTCATAACCGACATTCTGACTCAATGCCTTAACCTGCTCAGTCAGCGTGGAAATGAGCGCATACTCCTCGGCGGTCAGACTGCAGTCAACAGCAAACTGTGCCTGCGAGTAGGTAATGCCGCTGTTGTTGGTGGCTTTCTTCAGAGAGAAGCGGGTCACCACAGAATTGCTCTTATTCCCCTTGGACAGCTGGCGCATCAGATAACGGGAGAAGTCTTTCAGGGAGCCAGTCGGCAAGGAGAGAATCATCGGGAAGATTTCACCTTCACGCAAAAGGTAAATGCGGCGACGATTTTTGCAGGCTTTGGCGTTGCCATTTTCCCCAGAACCAAATTCGTTAAAGGGACAGGTCTTGCTGCTGCCGCCTGGATTACCAACACCCGTCACGCCATCAAAGCTGCCGCAGTCCGGCGGATTGGAACCTCCGGTGTAGGCATCCTTATAATAAGAATTCAGCGGATGGTGGAACAGGATGACGGCAGAGAATTCCTTCACTGCCTCAGGCTCGTTAGGGTCGTCACCGGGGATTTCAAAGATGGTGGTGCCGCCAGCCGGGATTTTGATACGTTCGAAGGTGGCGTTCAGCCCCTCCATCTCTTCGAAAATAGCGGAAGCAAAGTCGAAGTCCTGCAATGCCAGAAAGCCTGCATTCTCCATCGGGGTCAGTTCAGTGTTTATTGTACTCATAAGTCATATCCTCCTTTTATTTACGGGTGCTTTTACGAACACCAACGGTCGTTTTTTCAAATACATTGACGAGTCCATCCTGCCAATCCGGGAGAGCATCGTCGTTTTCAGCAATCTGCTCCTTAACTAAAGCGGAGAGGCTTTTGGCATTGACAGTTTCATAAACCAAATTTCCGAAGCCCTCGCTGCGCAGTGCTGAGAACAGTTCGTCTTTGCGGTCGGCAGTAGCGGAAGCATGGGTCTTGGTGGTAAGAGAAAACATCACACCTGCGTGGGTAAAATTCTGGGTTTCAGATTCAGTCATCATAGTGGCGAGCTGATAGTCGGCGGTTTCGATGGCAGCGTTGATTTCTTTCAAGTGCGCCTCGGCATCCGCCTTTTCATCACGCAGAGCCTTGAACTGGTCTGCGAGGACAAACATTTCATTGTTTTCCATAGGTAGGAACCTCCTTTACATAAATGGGTTAAAGCCGTTCCGGTAGTCGTCCACGAGGGTCTTTGCAAGACTGGCCTTGCTTTTCAGTGCCTTCAGCACCTTGGTGTCAATGGTGCCCTCAGCGGTGAGATACAGATAGGTGCAGGGGAATTTTTGTCCGGCACGGTGGATACGGGCTTTGGTTTGCTCGAAATTGCTCATGGAGTAGTCAAGGCTGTAGAAAACCATCGTGCTGGCGGCGGTAAGAGTGATGCCCATACCAGCGGTAGCAATTTGACCGACAAACACGGAAACCTCCGGGTCATTTTGGAACTGAGCAACCTGCTCGTCCCGATTGTTTACACCGCCCATGATGAGCGAATGGCGGATGCCTTTCTTGCCGAGCATTTTGCAGATAGCATGGAGTTCCGGGATGAAGCGTGCGATGATGACCAGCTTTTTGCCTTCCTGCAGGGAAGCATCTACGATATCTTCCAGAACGGACATCTTGGCGTTACTGACCTGCTCTGCTTTGCTGCTGTCATCGCTGCAGATAAATCCACCTGTAAGCTGGTTTAAACGAAGCAACCGGGTCAGAACATTGGTTGCGGTAACTTCACCGTCGCTTAACTCGGCAAAGGACTCGTCCACCAGATTTTTATAGAGCTTCATGGCAGCGGGCTCCAGCTGAACAGGGCGAATGATATCTGTGGTTTCCGGCAGGTCGAGGCATTCTGCTTTGGTCACCCGATATGCTACGCTGTGCATTTTGGCGGTAAATTCTGCTTCCATTGATTTCTTCGTGATCGGAGTGTGATTGCCATAGCCAGTCATGAAAAAGTAGCGGTTACGGAACGGATAAAAGTTTTGTCCGTAGATGCTGGGATTCAAGAACTTGTACTGGCTGAAAATGTCGATTGCCTTGTTCGTGATTGGTGTTCCAGTAAGTAGCAGCCGATATTTGGCTCTGACACCCAGTCTGTGCATTGCTTTGGAGGCGGATGTGCTATGGCTTTTGAGCTTGTGCCCTTCGTCGCAGATAATAAGGTCTGGCTTCCATGTGGCAACTGCATCTTCCATGCGCCACACACTTTCGTAATTGACCACGGCGATGGAAAGGTCTGTTGAAGAGAGTTCCTGCAAGGTTTGCTTTTTCTTTTCCGTAGAGCCGGACAGCACTGCCAGCTCATAAGGGTAATCAGCAAACTTGGCAAATTCCTCTCGCCAAACGGTGGTGATGGACAGTGGCGAAACCACAAGAACTCGTCGGATTCTTCCACTGCGAAGCAACGCTCCTGTGATACCGATGGCGGTTAGCGTTTTTCCGGTACCCATTTCCATGAGCAGTGCCACGCCGTTGCTGTGGATTGTGGACGGCAGGAGACCAAAACGCTGAAGAGCGAATTCGTAGGCTTCCTGCTGGTGCTTATAGGGTGGTACTTTGATAGGCATCCGGGTCAAGGTATCCATGCTGATTGCCTCCTTCCTCTTGGATTTCTTTGATAGCCAGTGATTCCACCGAGTCGCCGGGAACCAGAATGGTCAGCCTTTGCTTTTTGCCGAGCAGTAAGCGGAGCAGACGCTCACGAATGTTGATGCAGCGGTAGCTGACGACACCGGGATTGGCGGCTGCCTTGGAAACACTGATGGTCAGATTGTGCTTCATGTTATTTACACCTCGCTTTCCGAGGAGAGTTGCCTCCTCGTTGTACGGACATTTCCGTGGTGTTTTGAGGGGGTGTTTTTTAGTAGAATTTCAAAAACTTTTTTCTGGCAGCTTCGATAGACTCTCGAATGGTCTTGATATCCTTGTCCTCCCGACGGGCAATCTCCCTCATGGAAAGACCTGCAGCCAGCATCATCATGCGGCGTTTCTGTACCTCGCTGAGATGGGAAAAAGCATCCCAGATTTTTTTGTTGCGGATTTCGGCATCGTCGCAAAGCGCATCGGCGAATTCTCCGGTGCCATATTCTTTGCCTTCGTATTTGATGGCATCAATGGAATAGCAGTAGCGACGATGTTTACGCTCCGCAGAGTTCTCCACACGCCTACTGTCAACAATCACGGCACCGATTGCATCTGCAACCTCGACCTCCGTGTGCTTTCCGTCCAAAAACTTGTAACTGATTTTCATAAAAAATGACCTCCGTTTCGTTGTGATTCCGAAACAAAGGTCTTCATGGGTGCAGCAAAACAAACCGGGATGGGAGCTTGCAGCCTTACGAATTGCTTCGTTTCGGTTGCAGCCGCACTTCCGGTGGTTGGATGCAATATTCAGTTGTTACACAGCTCCGGACACCCCTGCAGAGGTGCGCTGTGATAGAAAATGATGCATTTTCGCATCGCTAACTAAAGTTTTGCGATGGCAAACGAAAAATTGACAAACGGATAATTTGTGATATGCTGTTTAAAGTGTATCTTTGTATCCAAACCGTCGTTCATTTTCTATGGTTTTATTATACTTAAAATTAAAATTTGACCGTGTCTCACTGTACATGGTTGTACAGGGTTTTACAGGTTTCGTTCTTAGGGAGGTGTCCTACTTGCAGGAAACAGCATTTCAGAAGTTTGCACAAACACTTGCTGCATATTTTCAGGGAGAGAAATCTCCGGAAGAATTTACAAGGGAGATGTTTGACCACATTTATGCAAATCTTGAAGATGATAACCCTTTGGATGATGTGTCAGAAAGAAGCTATAGGGGCTATTTTTATGGCGAGAATGATATAACAGCTTTGGCAAAGAAAATTGCAAAAGAGTTGGATACGGTACTTTTTCCATCATTTGTAGAAACTGAATACGATGAAACTATTGAGGACATTTGTAAGGTTTTCAAAGATGAGTGTCCCGGTATAAATTCAGATAACTATGGAAAAAAGCTTGGAGAACGATTAAAAGAGATAATTATCCAAGCAGCTACACCAAAACGAAAAAAGAGAAAGTCCCCATCCGCTGTGATAAAGGCGGATGAGGAAATGAAAGAAATATCAGTTTTGTCTTCAGCTTCACCACTGAAAGAAAAATATGGTGTTCTTCTGGTAGCAGAAGAAGGTAGTGTTTGCCCTTGTGATGGCTGCAGCAAACCTCTATTTATGAATGTGAACGGGCATTTGGGGCTGAATTTTGATGTTGCTGTTATCGACCCAGAGAAACCGGAAAACGATACAAATAATCTGGTGGCAATGTGTCCTGAGTGCTGTGCAAGATATTCTATTGGAAGGGCTCCAGAGTCTGTGCAAAGATTACAGGAGATAAAAAATCACCTCATTGACCTGACGGATTCCAGAGAACTTGTCGCTACACAGAAAATTGATGAAGGCGTGAGACGTGTATTAGAAAAGATACCATCCATTTCCAAACCAAGAGATGTGGATTTGAATTATGACCCAGTAGCACTACGGCAAAAAATCGAAGCAAAAAACCTTCTTCTATATGTAAGAACACAGGCACAGGTAAATATATATTTCAATGCTGTTCATGAGATATTCCAGCAGCTTAGCAAAGAAGGAAAGCTCAGATTCAAGCCATTTTGTAATCAGGTGAAAATCACATATCTTAATCTGAAAGACAAAGGCTATGACCAACAGCGCATTTTTGATGAAATGGTCGATTGGCTTCAAACCAGTACAAACGAGGAAAGGGGTTCGTGTGAGGTAATCATCTCTTACTTCATACAGAAATGCGAGGTGTTCGATGTTATTACCGAATAAATTATTTTCATATAATCAAAGCATTCTTCCAAAGTTTCCAATTGTTTTGTCAGCATTGAAGGGTAAACCAATGGGAGTACATGAGCTGTATAAAAAAGTGATTAGAAAAATGTCCGGTGTAAACGAATTTATGGAGACATTGGATTGCTTATATGCCCTCGGTAAAATAGAATACGATGAGAAGAAGGAGGTGCTGCGCTATGTTGTACGAAATTGAGTGTTCTAAATTTGCGACAAGAGTGAATGGAAAGTTTGTTCCTCGTGGAAAAATACGATTCCGAGAAGGTTTAAATACTGTTCTTGGTGACAAGGCAGCACAGAACTCTATTGGTAAATCCACATTCCTTCTGATTATTGATTTTTGTTTTGGCGGAGGAGATTACGTCAATGAAAAAATTTCAAATGCAAAGGAAAATGTTCACACCCATACGATAAATTTTGCTTTCAAATTTGGTGACAGAATCGATTATTTCTGCCGTTGCACCGCCACACCGGACGAGGTTGGCATTTGTAATGAACGGTATCAAATTATCGACACACAGTCGATAGCAGAATTTAGAGATTATTTGAAGAAAGCGTATGAAATCACATTGCCAATAATCTCATTTAGAGATATTGTCGGACGTTATCTACGAATTTATGGTAGGGAAAATTATGCAGAACGATTTCCGCTTAAATATGGCGATGAGCCAGTTGCCGATGCTATTATTGCATTGGAAAAATTACTAAATGTTTATGCTTTTATCCAAGAATACAAAGATGTTTATGATAATAGAGCAGCTCGAAAAAGTGCAAGAAAAAAGGCAACGGATTTAGGCGAGATGACTAATGTTGCCAGAACTAGAACACAGTATAAAGCGAACGAAAAAGAAATAGCTGTGCTGGAGAAGCAGCTTGAGGAATTGGTAAATCATGAAGATGCTGACTTGTCAGGTACGAATGTTGCTAATGTTGACAAAGCTGCAGAAATAAAAGGCAGGCTGACGGTGCTGACAAGAAAACGCTCACGCCTGCGTTCTCAGTTGAATTCTGTAAAAGCCAACATGGAAGGTGGTCTGGTGCCGGGAGAAGATGACCTGAGTGAATTAGCAGAATTCTTCCCCGAAGTAGATATGCAGAAACTATCAATGATTGACAATTTTCATCGTAAAATGCACACCATTCTCACTGGCGAAATGAGCGAGGAAATTGCTCATTTAGAGGTTCTAATTGATGCTGTTAGTGATGAAATGAAAAAACTGGAGGAAGAGCAGCGACAGCTTGGAGTGCCTGTAAACATTTCTAAAAAGTTCATGCAGAAATATGTAGAGATGCAAAGGCGAATTGATATTTTGACGGCACAAAACAGGGGCTATAATGCAACGACTCAATTAGCGGCAGAAACTAAGGTGGCAAAAAAGAACTTGGAAGATGTTCGTGAGCAGCAGCTGAAAGAAGTGCAGGCAAGCATTAATCAGGAAATGACGATACTAAATGATTTTATATACGATGGAAAACGCTATGCTCCAGAGATTTCTTTTGGAAACGGTCGTACTGGTAAACCAACATACGAATTCGAAACCCTGGGTGATAAGGGTGCTGGGACGAACTTTAAAGGACTTATTATATTCGACCTTGCAATGCTTCGTTTATCACAGCTTCCTGTTATTGCTCATGATTCAAATATCTTCAAGAACATTGCAGACTTGCCAATTGATAAAATCATGGAATTGTATAAGCAGAGTAAAAAGCAAATTTTTATCGCTTTTGATAAAGAAAATGCGTTCTATGAAATCACAAGAAACATTGTCCGTGAGACAACAGTTATTGAATTAAAGGCGGATGGTGGAGAACTGTTCGGCTGGTCTTGGGCTGAGAAAAATCCGGAAGAGAAGAAAGTGGAAACAGAAACGACTGAAAACTAACTATTAATTTTGTATTTGTTGATATATGGAGGTACGAGATGCGTATCAGCTATAACCCGTTGTGGAAACTACTTATAGATAGGGAAATGAATAAAAAAGAATTAAGGGAATTAAGTGGTATTAGTACAGCTTCTATTGCGAAACTCGGTAAGGGTGAGAATATCACAACAGATGTACTGTTAAGAATTTGTACGGCATTGAATTGCCAAATCAGCGATATCATGGAGACTGTTCCCGATGCTGAATCAGAGGAACAGAGCGATAATGCTGATACAGGAGGAATTGAATGACACAAAAATCGAAGGCAGCACTGCAGAGCGCAAGCCCATACAATGCTGCCATAACCAGAGAACAATATTTATTTTATGAGGTGCGTACCACCGCCAAGCTGCTCACAGAAGGCTTGAGCGCAGATGAGGTGGCGGAGCGCATCGTTTCAGAGAATCTGTTTCAGTATCCCACAGAGAAGTCTGTCCGTAAGATGGCACTTGCCTGCCTGCGCAGACTGGATGCTCTGCAGGACGAGACGCTGGTACAAGCGATTGCTACACAGTCGTCCGATGTGGCAAAGCAGATATGCCTGTATGCCATGATGAAACAGTATCGACTTGTATGGGACTTTATGGTTACCGTGATTGGAGAGAAGTACAGATTAAAGGACACCTCTTTTGGTAAGATAGACTTGAACGTATTTTTCATGCGTTTACAGGAGCAGGATGACTACGTTGCAACTTGGAGTGATTCCACGGTCACCAAACTAAAACAGGTGCTGCAGAAGACGCTGGTGGACAACGAGTACATCGACAGCACAAAAGCGGAGCATTTGAATCCGGTGCTGATTTCTCCTGTGCTGGAGAATGCAATACGAAGCAATAACGATGATGCTGCACTGGTGGCATTTAACTGCTTCATGTAAAGGAGGTAGCCGAAAGTGAGCGACTTAAACGAGCGATTAGACAAGGTACGAGAACTGTTGAAAGACCCGGATTTCTTGGAAAGCCGGGGACTCAGCAATGAAGTCAACATCCGTATTTTTTGTTATCATCCGCAGGATGAGATGATCATCCAGCATTTTGTGCGGCAAATCATGACAGACCAGACCTTGCCTTGCCACTTGCTGGAGAGAAATTTATATAAAATCTTTCTGAAAGCTTGCGAAGAGAAACGAATCTTAGATAAGATTCCGGCAATGGAAGAGAAAAAAGGAAAAGGTCAGCTGGCGTTACAACTGGAAAAAGGGATTCCGGTGCAGTCCTATGTGAATCTGATTTGCGGCGATTCCTTAGAGACGGACGATGTCCTGCTGCTCACAGGCGTTGGCGATGTATTTCCGTTCATGCGCATTCATAAACTGCTGGAGGCTTTGCAGCCGAAGGTGGGCAACGTGCCAATACTGGTGATGTATCCGGGAGACTTTGACGGCAGGCACGTAAAATTATTTGAGATATTACCTGCGAACCCCTATTATCGGGCGTTCAATGTGGTATAGAAGGAGGAACCGCTGATATGAAAATTCAAAATATGTTCGTTGATGACATCAACCGAAAAATCAACGGCGTCATCAAGGTTGACCAAGATGCAGACGACGTTCTGGTTCAGGAGCTGAACGAGTATGTCATCACCAAGGAACTGAAAAAACACTTCATCACATTTTTTAATTATTACAGCGATTCCTTTCAGGAGCCGACTGCGGATACCGGAGTATGGATTTCCGGTTTCTTTGGAAGTGGTAAATCTCACTTCCTGAAAATGCTGTCCTACATTTTAGAAAACCGTTCTGTCGAAGGGGTACCTACGGTGGAGCGTTTCCGTAAGAAATTTGAGGATGACCCTGCCACCTTTATGTTGATTGATAATTCTACTAAGTGTGAGACAGAGACCATCCTTTTCAATATAGATATTGAGGGTTCCATCAATAAGGACAAGACCGCCGTGCTGCGTGTCTTTGCTAAGATGTTTTATAACCATCTGGGCTTTTATGGTGAAAACCTGAAGGTTGCCAAGCTGGAGCAGTTTATCGCCAAGCGTGGCAAGACTGGGGAGTTCCGCCGTGTATTCGAGGAGAAGAATGGTGGCAGCTGGGTTTCCACCCGCGATACCTTTGCCTTCTTTGAGGATGATGTGGTGGAAACGTTGATGGAAGTCCTCGGCATGAGTGAGACCGCTGCACATAACTGGTTTGATGGTACCGAGACCACCGAAATGAGCATTGCACAGCTGGTTTCGGAAATCAAAGACTATGTAAATACCAAGCCTGCCAACTTCCGTATGCTGTTCATGGTGGACGAGGTTGGACAGTATGTTGGCGCAGATACCGACCTGCTTTTGAACCTGCAGTCCCTGATTGAAAAAATCGGCAGCGAGTGCGGCGAGAAGGTCTGGGTTGTTTGCACCGGGCAGGAAGCCATCGACGAAATTATCAAGACCCGTCAGGATGAGTTCTCCCGTATTCAGGCACGTTTCAAGACCCGTCTGTCTCTGTCCTCTTCGGCAGTAGATGAGGTTATCCAGAAACGTATTCTGAATAAAAAGCCGGAAGCTACCCAGATGCTGGAACAAGTATATGACAAGAATGATTCTGTACTTCGTAACCTGTTTAGCTTCACCGATTCCGTGCTGGATATCAAGGGCTACAGCGGTGCCATGGAGTTTGCAGTGAATTTCCCGTTTGTACCGTACCAGTTCATCATCATGCAGAAGGTGTTCTCCGAGGTGAGAAAGCATGGCAATGCCGGAAAGCACTTCTCCGGTGCGGAGCGTTCCATGCTGTCCGGTTTCCAAGAGGCAGCACAGAAGATTCAGGACAGGGACGAGTATGCGCTGGTTCCGCTGTTCCG
This sequence comes from Holdemania filiformis DSM 12042, assembly GCF_000157995.1. Classification (GTDB taxonomy): domain Bacteria; phylum Bacillota_I; class Bacilli_A; order Erysipelotrichales; family Erysipelotrichaceae; genus Holdemania; species Holdemania filiformis. Next base: position 15,404 of record NZ_GG657562.1, on the reverse strand, counting down.
TTTTTATGACACTGTACATGGATTCTTGGATGGCTCTATCCGCCGGGTTATCGAGCGTTGCGCTAAGGCAGCAGAGGACGGTAACGGCATCGAGGCTTACGACGTGGATGTGCTGAAGCTCCTTTATCTGGTGCGCTACATAGACGACATCAAAGCCAGCATTGATAACATCGTCATTCTGATGGCAGACGATATCCGGGTGGACAAAATCACCCTGCGTGAAAAAGTAAAAGCCTCTCTCGACCGTCTGGACAGCCAGAACTATATCGGACGGACTGGCGATACCTATAACTTCCTCACCGATGAGGAGCAGGACATCGCCCGTGAGATTAAAAATACCAATGTGGATACCGCTTCCATCGTGGAGCGCATTGCCCACATGATTTACGGTGATATTTATACCACGAAGAAATATCGCTATGGGAAATACGACTTCTCCTTTGACCAGATGGTGGACTCCACAACGGTCGGAGCAGTCACTGGCGGTATGCGCTTGCGCTTCCTGACCATCGCAGCAGATTCTAACGAGCGTCAGGAACTGCGACTGATGACGGATTCCAACGACTGTGCCATCGTTGTTCTGGCAGAAACGTCTTATTATGAACTGCTGGAAAACGCCATGAAAATCCGCAAGTATGTGAAACAGCGCAATGTGGCGCAGCTGGCAAAATCCGTGCAGGACATCATTCGTGACCAGCAGGACGAAGCTGGCAAATATGAGCTGCTTGCCAAGGAAAAGCTGGAGGAAGCCATTGTCAGTGCGACCTTCTATGTGGATGGTGAGCGCATTGAAATCAAGAGTGGCTCCGCTGTATCGAAAATCGAGCAGGCGCTGGAATATCTGGTGACCCATGTATACAGTGACTTGAACCTGATAACCAAGAATGCAGAATCCGATGCAGACATCGCTGCTATCCTGACCGGAGCTGTGCAGCAGATTCCCGGCACGGAAGATAACCGGGACGCTGCAGCCAAGATGGAAGAATATCTGGAAATGCAGCACATGAAACGCCTGCCTACCTCGATGGCAGATGTCCAGAGCAAGTATCAGGGCATCCCCTATGGCTGGAAGGAAATCGACATTGCAGCGGTGGCAGCATTACTTATTTACCAGCAGAAGGTCACCATCAAGTATGGCGGCGTCACCATCCAGCCGGATAATAGCAGACTGCCGGATATGCTGCGTAAGAAGAGTGAAATCGGCAAGGTTAGCATTTCCAAGCGGCAAATCGTGTCTGTTTCCAATATGAAGGCAGTCAAGAGCATCCTGCGTGAGTATTTTGATGTGATGGATGTGCCGGATGACGAGGACGGACTGGTTGCCTTTATCGTGAAGAAATTCACCGAACAGAAGGAGCATTACGAAAAGCTGCTGGCACGTTATACAGGGCACAAGTATCCTGACCACAATAAGGTGTCCGAAGCTATCAGTCTGATGCAGGATGTCCTCTCCCAGCAAAAGGATAATATCTCTCTGATACAGCGTGTGTTGGATGATGAAAATAAACTGTTTGACAGCAAAGATGACTTGCAGGGTGTGGAGGGGTTCTTTGCCACACAGGTGACCGTGTTCGATGCGGCGGTCAAGATGGAAGAAGACCTGCGCAATGACCTGTCCTACCTGCAGCGTGAGGAGGAAGCAAACAAGGCTCTGGGGCAGATTCGTTTGATTACGATGACGCAGACCGACAGCCGCACCGTGTATAAGTGCATCCCAGAACTGAATGGTCTGATGGCAACGGTGAAAGCTGGACATGATACACTGCTGGCTGCCAAGCGTGAGGAGCTGTTGGAAATTGTGCGCCAGTGTATGGAAGAAATTCATACCACCGCAGGCGGCGATGTCAACTGCAAGATGATTATCCAAAAATCGGATACCTTCTTCACCCAGTGCAAGCAGCGTATTGCCGAGCTTCAGAGCTTGGCTCTGCTGGATGGTATGGTGCCGCAGATGTGGTCGTACAAGGATGACAGCGTGGATAGGCTGGAAACCATGAAGCAGCCGTCGAAGCCTGTTGACCCGAAGCCACACATCAATCCTGCCACTCCGCCGAAGCCTGCACCGAAGAAGCACATCAAAACCGTGTATCGTCAGGCTGCCTTCCCGTCCAAGGTGCTGGAAAGCCAAGCGGATGTGGATGCCTATGTGGAACGGATGAGAGCGTACTTGAATGCTATGTTGAAGGACTGCGACGGCATCAAGCTCAACTAAGGAGAATGTTATGGATAAAAATGCGATAAAGAAATATGCTGTCTGGGCACGAACAGAGTTGATTGAGCGTGTGCGCCAGAGAGCGTTGAAATATGAGGTGGCAGCTGATGCCGATGCCAATGCCGACAGTGCATCCGGCAAGGTGCTGACTGACATTGAAAAAACACAGCGTGCAGCAGGCATTGCCCGTATGCGTGAAAAAGGCTATGAGTATGTGATTGAAGAGGTCGCATACACATGGTTCAACCGCTTTGCTGCCCTGCGCTATATGGAAGTGAACAACTATCTGCCTACAAGGGTGCGTGTGTTTACCGATGAGAACGGTAATTTCAAACCACAGATTCTTGCCGAGGCTATCCACCTGGATTTGGATGGACTGGACATGGAAAAGGTCTATGCCCTAAAGGAAGCAGAAAACAACGACGAGCTGTATAAGTATCTGCTTATCACCCAGTGCAATGCACTGAGTGCTGTTTTGCCGCAGATGTTCAAGCCAGTGGATGAACGCTGTAAAGAAGAAAAGAACGATTATACCATTCTGCTGTTCCCGGACAACCAGCTCCGGGAGGGCAGTGTGGTTGAGCAGATGATAGCAAAAATCCCGGAGGATAACTTTGATGTTAATTCCGAAAATGGTCAACTTGAAATAATTGGTTGGTTGTATCAATATTACATCTCGGAAAGACATGAAGAAGTCGTTAATATTAGTAATAAGGGAGCGATAAAAAAGGAGGATATCCCGGCGGCAACGCAGTTGTTTACGACGGACTGGGTGGTTCGCTATATTGTTGATAATTCGGTGGGGAGATATTGGATTGAAAGAAATCCAGAATCAGCATTGGCAAATGAGTTGGAGTTCTATGTAAGACCGCAAAACTTATCATCTCTTGAAGCACTAAAAAAAGTTTCACCGGAAGAAATCACGTTTTTTGACCCCTGTATCGGTTCCGGACATTTTGCAATTTATGCATTTGATGTTTTGATGAAGATATACACAGAATATGGGTATTCACAAAGAGATGCAGTTGCAGCAATTGTTGAGAAAAATATATACGGTTTGGATATTGATGATAGAGCTTCTCAGCTTGCTTACTTCTCTATCATGATGAAAGCGTGTCAATATGATAGACGATTTTTTACTCGAAACATTCAGCCACACATTTTGTCTATAACCGAAAGCAATCAATTGGATTCGTATTGCGTGGATTACTTCTGCAACGGTGATACTTCACTTAAGGAAATGATGAGCGAAATTGAAAAATGTATGCATAATGCAAAAGAATATGGCTCATTGCTTACAATTCCAGATTTAGATTTTTGTAAATTGCGTATTCGATTGGAAGAAATTAAAGAAGACATTAGTATTGTCCGGGAGGCAACGATAGCACAGATTAAACCATTGATTGATGTGGCAGAGATACTATCCCAAAAATATGCGATAGTTGCGACCAATCCCCCATATCTCAATAGATACAATGAGACACTGAAAACATTTATTTTGGATAAATATAAGGATTATTCTGGCGACTTGTTTAGTGTGTTCATGTACCATAATTTTAATTTCACGTTGCCTGATGGTTATTGCGGTTTTATGACTCCGTTTGTGTGGATGTATATTAAATCTTATGAGAAATTAAGGAAATACATCATTAATAACAAAGGGATTGCTACCTTGATACAAATGGAATACTCGGCATATGAAGAAGCTACTGTTCCTGTTTGTGCATTTGTGTTAGCGAACGAATGTGATGTGGAAGTTGGAGAATATTTCGATTTATCAAAATATGTAGGTGGCATGGAGGTTCAGAAGAAAAAAGTATTAGAGGCAATAGCGAATCCGAAATGTGGATATTTCCATGAATTTGAGAAAAGAAATTTTGAAAGAATAGATGGAAATCCTATAGCATTTATGGCAAGCGAACGATTGTTGCAAATCTTTGAAACCGCAAAACCATTGAAACAAATTGCAGAGCCAAAAGTCGGATTGCAGACAGCCAAAAATGATATTTTCTTAAGATTGTGGTTTGAATGTGATTTTACTAAAATCGGTTTTGGTTATACAAATTTGGAGGATACACAAAACGGTCTGCATAAATGGTTTCCGTATAATAAAGGTGGAGCATTCCGAAGATGGTACGGAAATAGAAATTATGTAATTAACTGGGAAAATGATGGCGAAAAAGTTCGTGTATATCCGGGAGCAGTTATTCGAAATCCACAGTTTTATTTGAAACCTTGCATTACTTGGTCGGATATTACAAGTGCATCATTTTCAGGGCGTTATTGTGAGGGAGGGTTCCTTTTTGATGTAAAAGGGTCGAGCGGATTTCCGGAAGTAAAAAATTTGAATTATGTGTTAGGTTTTCTAAACTCGAAGATTTCGCAAAAATGCATTAAAATACTGAATCCGACGATATCAACACAAGTGGGTGACATGGCAAGAATACCTGTCTATTTTGAACAATCACACAAAGAAGAAATTGACAGATTGGTATGCGAATGTATTGAAATCAGCAAAAGGGACTGGGATTCAGATGAGCTGTCTTGGGACTATAAGAGGTGTCCCCTTATACAAAAAAATATGACATTGCAGCAGGCATATTCTTCATGGAAACAAAAAAACGAGGCGAGTTTTGTAAGATTAAAGTCTAATGAAGAGCAGCTTAATCAAATCTTTATAAACATATATGGTTTAGGGGGTGAGGTGACTGCTGAAGTTGATGATAAATCTGTTGAGGCTTCGTGCAAGCACATGACAAAAGAACAAGCTGTGAAAAGCTTGATTTCCTATGCTGTTGGATGTATGTTCGGTCGTTATTCACTTGATAAGGAAGGTCTTGTTTTTGCAGGCGGAGTATGGGACACTTCGAAATATAAAATCTTTCCTGTTGATAAGGATAATATAATTCCAATATGCGATGATGAGTATTTTGATGATGATATTACGGGTCTGTTCGTTAAGTTTATTGAAACTGTTTATGGAAGAGATACATTAGAAGAAAATCTTTGTTTTGTTGCGGATGCATTGGGAGGACAGGGAACGCCTAAAGACATTATACGTGAGTATTTTGTTAGTGATAAAGGTTTTTATGCAGACCATTGTAATATGTATACTGTGACTGGCGCAGGGAAACGCCCGATTTACTGGCTCTTTGACTCCGGAAAAAAGAACGGCTTCAAAGCACTGGTGTATATGCACCGCTATCAGCCGGATACCATCGCCCGGATGCGCACCGACTATGTTCACGAGCAGCAGAGCCGTTACCGCACCGCTATTACCGATTTGGAGAATCGCATCGTAGATGCCACTACTTCTGAACGTGTGCGCCTGAATAAGCAGCTTTCTAAGCTCCATGACCAGAGCGAAGAAATCCGTAAGTATGAAGAGAAAATCCATCACCTTGCTGACCAGTATATTGCAATTGACCTTGATGATGGCGTGAAAGTGAACTACGCAAAGTTCCAAGATGTGTTAGCAAAAATCAAGTAAAGGAGGTGCCGAACATGGCTTTATTGGATTCAGAGCAGGTATCGCAAGACCTGAACCGTCGGTTTGCGGCACCCTTGCCGGAATTTTACTACCGCCGGATTATTTTCTGGAAGGACGATGACCGGGAGTTTGAGGATAAGTTGCCGGAAATCACGCTGGAAAATGCCACGCTGGTGGCACTGAACGGGACAAACAATTTTGCTGTGAAAAAGCTGCTGACGGTGGACGATACCACAGGCAACTACCTTGTGTACTGCCCGGAGCCGCTTGCCGATGAGGAGAACTGGTTGCTTCCCCTTGAGCTGTACAGCGAGGAATACCGTGCCGACCTTGTTTCTATGTGGATGGATGAAATGGGCATGGACAACACGGCTTCTTTGCGTAAGCAGGTCAAGGCATACCGTGGCTTTTTCAAGATCAAAGGACACCGCACCAAGGTTGCCAATCTGAAAAAGCAGGTGACGACACCTGTCCAGTTGCATCTCGCAGTGATGGCGGTGCTGTGCGGCTTGAAGGACTTTCAGCCAAACGGTATCCTCCGGGCAGTGCTTACAGCCGGAATGAATCAGGATACCAACGGCATCTACCAGAAGTTCGTGGATGCAGGTGCCAAGGATGCGTTTTGGGCGATGGCAGCACAGGTTTCCGGCTATCGGGAGGAAGAATGCGACATCAGCAGGCTGGCAACCCATATCCTGTTGACCGCAGCCACCAGAACCATGCGCCCAGACCATTTGGCAGGGCTGGATGGCTTTATCTCCAGTCCGCATCAGGCATATTGCTATGACTTTGTTTCTGAGTGGATGCATAGCGATGATAATGGGCATCTGTTCGAGCTGGCACGGTATGTGGAAGAAGAACTGCGTCTGCCATATCGCTTTAGCAAACTTCCGGTGGAGGAACTGGCAGAGACAGAACTGTTCCCATGCATCAATGAATGTATTCTTATCAACCTGATGACGGAAATCAGCAACCAGATAATCAACGTGGATACCATCATAGCAATGGTGGAAAAGCGTCGTACCTGTGCTTGGTTTGAATTGGTGAAGGATTATTACGAGGGCATTTTGCAGGTGGCAAATATGCAGGCGTTCTTTCTTGACCACTCTGCAGGGTTCCACACTGTGGAGGCACGAGGCGTCTGGAAAGAATATACCGAAGATTATTATAAGATGGACACCTATTATCGTCAGTTCCATTGCAGCTTTGCCCGGAGCTTAAAGACCTCCAATCCTCTGTTGGACGACCTGTTTAAGCACGTCGCCGATAAGGTGGAAGGGCTTTATGACAACTGGTACTTAGGGCAGCTGGGCAGCAACTGGACGATGGCGGCAGCAGACGAGCTGGCTCAGTATGGTCGCATTCTGGAAGTGCCGCAGCAGGTGGATTTTTATAAAGATAAAATCAAAAATGCAGACACCCGTATGTTTGTCATCATCTCGGACGCTTTACGCTACGAGGTGGCGGCAACCCTTGCCGAGCAGCTGCGCCGGGAGACGCAGGCAAAGGTGGATTTGAACAGCTGCAGTGCTATCTTCCCAACAGTCACGAAGTATGGCATGGCGGCATTGTTGCCCCACAAGGATTTGACCGTGGAAGAGAAGACAAACGGTCTGGCGGTTTATGCGGACGGCACCAGCACCGATGCCGGATACCGAGACGCCATTTTGAAGAAAGCCAATCCTGCCAGCATTGCTGTGAAGTATAAGGACATCGTGTTGATGAAGCGGCAGGAACGCAGTGAGCTGATTAAGGGTAACGAGGTCGTTTATATCTACCATGATAAAATCGACGAGACCAGCCATACAGATGAAGCTCTGGTGTTCCCGTCCTGCGAGGATGCCATTGACGAAATCAAGAATATGGTGCGCATCATCGTGAACGACTTCGGTGGCGTAAATATTATCATCACTGCTGACCACGGGTTCCTGTATACCTATAGCCCTCTTTCCGAGGACAGCAAGGTGGATAAAACCACGGTGGGAGAAGAAGATGTGGAAGTGGACAGACGCTACCTTGTCACCCGAAAAGGTGCAAAACCGCAGTATCTGCTGCCAGTGAAGTTCGTGGCGGATGATGCCGGGTATGATGCCTTTTCCCCACGGGAGAGCATTCGCATCAAGAAAAAGGGTGGTGGCTTGAACTTCGTGCATGGTGGCATCAGCCTGCAGGAGATAGTCGTGCCAATGGTGGAGTACCATTACCTGCGTAACCAGACGAAGGAGTACCAGCGTAACAAGAAGAAATACGATACAAAGCCTGTGTCACTGAATCTGCTTTCTGCCAACCGGAAAATCGGGAATTTGATTTTCTTCCTGAACTTCTATCAAAAAGAAGCGGTGGGCGATAACCGTGAAGCAGCAACCTATCTGCTGTATTTCGTGGATTCGGAAGGAAACCAAATCAGCGATACGCAGAAGATTATTGCAGACAAACAGACGGAAAACAATCAGGAGCGCACGTTCCGCTGCAGCTTTAATTTGAAATCTCTGAAATTCAGCAACAAGGAGACTTACTATCTGGTCATCGCTGATGAATCGGGATTGCAGTTGCTGCAGCGTGAGGAGTTTACCATCGATATCGCCTTTGCGGTGGATGAGTTTGACTTCTTCAGCTAAAATCGGGAGGAACTGCTATGGAATCAACAACTGGGGGCGAAAGTTCCCGTGAAATCATAAAGGACAAACTGCGCCAGAACTTTGATGGTAAAATTGTCCGTAAAGACCTGACAAAGAAAATCAAGGAAGGTGCCAATGTACCTGTTTACGTCCTTGAGTTTCTGTTGGGGCAATATTGTAGCTCGGATGATGATGAAGTCATCGAACAGGGCGTACAGAATGTAAAGCGGATTCTGGCGGATAACTTTGTCCGTCCGGATGAGGCACAGAAAATACTGTCCATGCTTCGACAGCGTGGCAGCCACACCGTCATCGATAAAATCACGGTTAGCCTGAACATCAAAAAGGATTGCTATGAAGCGGAGTTCTCTAACCTTGGTTTGAAGAACATTCCCATCGGTGAGGAGTATCCGACAAAGTTCGACAGGCTTCTCTGCGGCGGTATCTGGTGCATCGTGCAGCTGGATTATGAGTATGTGGAGGAAGATAAAAAGAACGGTACACCTATCCGCATCCGCAAGCTAACACCAATTCAGATGCCCCATGTAGACATTGATGAGTTGAAAGCAGGCAGAAAAGCATTCACAAAAGATGAGTGGATGGATGTGCTTCTCCGTTCCATCGGCATGGAGCCGGACGAATTACAGTACCGGGAGAAATGGCTGCTGCTGGCTCGTATGCTGCCGCTTGTAGAAAATAATTTCAATTTGTGTGAATTAGGACCTCGTAGTACAGGGAAATCACACTTATTTAAAGAAATCTCTCCGAACAGTATTCTGGTGTCCGGTGGGCAGACCACGGTAGCCAACTTGTTTTATAACATTGGAAGAAAGACTGTTGGTTTGGTTGGAATGTGGGATTGTGTTGCCTTTGACGAGGTGGCAGGCATCAACTTCAAAGATAAAGACGGCATCCAAATCATGAAGGACTACATGGCATCCGGTTCCTTTGCCCGTGGCAAGGAAGAAAAGGCTGCCTCGGCTTCAATGGTGTTTGTGGGCAATATCAATCAGAGCGTGGATGTGCTGCTGAAGACATCCAGCCTCTTTGACCCGTTCCCTCCAGAGATGGGAACCGATACCGCATTCCTTGACCGTATGCATTGCTACATACCGGGCTGGGAGATTCCAAAGTTCAGACCGGAGCATTTCACGGAAGACTATGGATTTATCACGGATTATCTGGCGGAGTTTATTCGGGAGCTGCGCAAGGAACAGTATGGTGATGCCCTCGACAAATACTATCGTCTGGGCAAGAACCTGAACCAGCGTGATACCATTGCGGTGCGTAAGATGGTCGGAGGCTTCCTGAAGCTGATATATCCAGATGGCGTGTTCACCAAAGAAGAACTGGAGGAAGTGCTGCAGCTTTCCTTGGAGATGCGTCGCCGTGTCAAGGAGCAGCTGAAAAAGCTGGGCGGTATGGAGTTCTACGATGTGAATTTCTCCTACATCGACAACGAGACCTTTGAGGAACACTATGTGTCCGTGCCGGAGCAAGGGGGTGGTAAGCTGATACCGGAGGGGATGTGCAATCCGGGTCAGGTCTACACGGTATCGCAGGGCAAGTCCGGCATGATAGGCGTGTTCCGCTTGGAGAGCCAAATACTGCCGGGAAGCGGCAAATTTGAGCGCACAGGCATTGGCTCTGACAGGGATTGCAAGGAAGCAACGAACACGGCATTCAATTTCCTGAAGGCAAATGGGAGTCGTATCAGTGGCTCGATTAGTACAACGACAAAAGATTATATCATCAATTATCAGGATTTACAGGGTATCGGAATGACCAGTAAGCTGGCATTGCCTACCCTCATTGCTCTTTGCTCCATCGCTCTTGGAAAGCCTGCGCTTGGGTCACTGGCTGTACTGGGTGAAATCAGTATCAGCGGTACGCTCATCAAGGCGGATGAGCTTGCTAACTCCCTGCAGGTGTGTTTGGACAGTGGTGCAAAGAAGGTGTTGATACCAGCGACTTCGATGATTGACTTTGCCATGGTGCCGCCGGATTTGATGAGCGCATTTCAGCTCATCCCGTACCAGAGTGCGGAGGATGCGGTGTTTAAGGCATTGGGCGTAGAATAAGGAGGTGCAGTTATGTCATTAATACCGAAAGTTTATATGGAAGCGGTTCTATCTATTGGAACACGAAGCAATGCAGGTATCAACTGGATTGGAACAGGATTCTTCGTTGTAAAGATAATTGATGATGATAAATATCAACCCTTTATGGTAACTAATAGACACGTACTTGATGGATTAAGTAGTGTAGTTATCAGGTTAAAAGAAAAAGATACAGGGAGACTTAGAATTATTGATATGCCTATAGTCGAAAATGGAAAGAAGTTGTATTCTATTCATAGTGATGATAGCGTGGATGTTGCAGTAGTTCTAATAAACGGTGGGTTCATAACAGAAAATAATTTGGAATTTTCAGCGTTTAATATTGATGACAACACTTTGACATCTACTCAATTTTTGCAAAAAGGAGGAGATGAAGGGTCATACATATATATGTTGGGATTTCCTATGGGATTAGTTAACGCTGATTCAAATGCACCAATTTGTCGAGGAGGCTGCGTTGCTCGTATCGACTCAACAGAGATACTACGTAGTAAGAATATATTATTAGATATTCAAAATTTTCCTGGAAATTCAGGAAGTCCTATAATTTCACGTCCAGAAGTAGTTGGAATTGGGGATACTCCAGTGTTGAATCAGTGCGCACTGATTGGTATAATACATGGTTATTTGCCATACAAAGAACAACTGATAAATAGTCAGACACATGAAGTGGTTGAAATTAGGAGTGAAAACAGCGGGATTGCTGTTGCAAATCCCGCGGAGTTTATTCAAGAAGTGGTAGAAATCGAGATGAAAAGGAATTATGCAGATACAAGTGATGCAGGGCAGGAGGTGCAGCGACATGGCTTACGATGAAAAAAGAATCTGGGGCATCCATACAAAGGACGACAATATGTTCTTGCAGAAAAGCGTGATTGCTATCGGCTGGAAAGACATGGGCGACCTCAGTAAAATCGAAGCGAGCCGGGAGGCTTTTAAGGAACACTATATGCAGGTATATCCTGATGCTAAAAAAGGTAGTGTTGCCAATGGCGCAGGTATGCTATACCGCTTTGCCCATGAGGTTCAGGTCGGAGATTATGTGGTATATCCGTCCAAGATTGACCGGATGATAAATCTCGGAACCGTGGAAAGCGAATACATCTATGATGGTGATGCCGTGGAGTATGTGCAGCAGCACAAGGTAAAATGGCTCAAACACCTGCCTCGTACTGCTTTTTCACAGGGAGCTTTATATGAGATTGGCTCGGCGATGTCCTTCTTTTCCGTGAAGAATTATGCAGATGAGTACCTTGCTGCTTTGGATAAGAACTTTAAGAAAACAGCCGTCACAACGGACACTGAAGAGGATGAAAGTGTCGGAGCGACAGCAGAGGAAATCGTGGAATCTACAAAGGATTTCATATTGAAGGAACTCAGCAAAAATCTGAAGGGCTATGATTTGGAGGAGTTTGTTGCTGACCTGCTTAAAGCAATGGGCTACCGGACAAAAGTATCTCCACACGGCGGTGACAGCGGAATTGATATTGTCGCATATAAAGATGAACTTCCTCCCCGAATCATGGTGCAGGTAAAAAGTCAAGATGGCGACATAAAGGAAACCACCATCCAATCGCTCAAAGGTGCGATGCGTGAGGGTGATTATGGTCTATTTGTTTCTATGTCCAATTACACAAAGAACGCAAGGAAATACTTAGATAATACACCTATCATCCGTGCTATCAATGGCACAGAGCTGGTGGATTTGATTTTGAAGTATTATGAAGACCTGAGCGAAAAATACAGAAAGATGATTCCGTTGAAACGGGTTTATATCCCGGTGACGAAGGAAGACGCAGAGTAACCTCTGCAGTGTGAAAGGAGCCGCCTATGACATGGGAAGAATATTAAGATAGATATCTGGATTGGGCGGCCAGCACACAGGTTAGTCGTATTTCTCAGATTACCACCTTTGGTGACCCCAGTCAGATTTGGGAAGTGGCACAGAACTATTTAGATGTGAAATCTGCCAATCGTCTGATTAAAAAAGCGGTGTTGAATGGCGTTCATTTCACCGGAGAGCAGCTGACAGATATGCTTTACTATGTGGACATCGATGTTGTAAATCAGGCGTTGAAGTCAGCAGCATTACCGCTTTCGGAAGATAATATTTGGACATTACATGGTGTGGTGGATGATGCTATTCTTTCTGAGGTGGCACAAAAAAGCGGTGTGTCCTTAGATGATGAATTTGTTATTGAGGAACCACCAGTAGAAACAGCCAAGCAGCGGCGAAAACGACACCGGGAAGAGCTCTTTGAAGGAGCTGGAATGACCATGATGATGGATATCTTTATAGATGACTTGTTTGGTAAGAAAAAACAGTGAGGTGAAAGGTATGGCAAGAACAATAACAGTAAAAGGCATAGGGTGGTCTCTACTCGTCCGGATTTTGTGATACTCACGATGAAGCTGGAGGCGAAGGACAAGGAATATGATAAGGCGATGGAGCTTGCCGCAAAGCAGCTGGAACAGCCGAATACCAGCCTCACAGCGATTGGCTTTGAAAAGGAATCCGTGAAGACGACGAATTTTCATGTGGATACGGATTACGATAGCTACAAAGACAAGCTGGGCAATTACCAGCGTGAGTTCAGCGGCTTTGTGTGTCGCCACAATCTGAAATTGTCATTTGATTTTGATATGAAGCGGTTGTCTCAGGCATTGGCAGCGAGTGCTACCTGTTTGGCACAGCCGGAACTGAGCATTGCATTTACGGTTAAAGACCCGACCGCAGTGAATGATGCGCTTCTCCGGGAAGCCACAATAAATGCGAAAAAGAAAGCGGAACTGCTCTGTGAAGCATCCGGTGTAACGCTAGGGCAGTTGCTTACGATAGATTATAATTGGGGCGAATTGAACATTTACTCCGACACCAGATACGATATGGCAGAGGATTGCCTCATGGCGTTGCCGACGTCGGCAACGTCCATCGATATTGAGCCGGATGACATTGATGTGAGAGACACTGCAACCTTTGTGTGGGAAATCATATAAAGTCATAGGATTGTATCAACTAAGCAAGGGAATGCTAATTTTAGGAGGTGGCTGCACTATGGAAGAGCCAAAACATAGGATGGAAAGAGTCGTGGCGTGACGAATATCTGAAATGAATATGCGGATTTGTCAATGCGCAGGGCGGCAAAATATATATCGGTACACGGGATGATGGCACAGTCATTGGAGTGAAAAACTCTAAGAAGCTGTTGGAGGATATTCCAAACAAGATTCAAAACAAATTAGGAATCGTGGCAGATGTAAATTTGCTTACCAAGGATGGCTTGGATTACATTGAAATCGTAGTGAGTCCGTGGTCGTTTCCGGTAAATTACGATGGAGAGTATCATTATCGCAGTGGCAGCACAAAACACCTGCTTCGTGGCAATGCTCTGATCAATTTTCTGATGACAAAGACTGGACTGAAATGGGATGCCGCCACGATTTCAAATATTGGGATTGATGATTTGGATATTTCAAATGCAGAATTGCTGGAGAAACTGGACTTGGTGGCAGACGGCAAACTTAAACGTGCCAGAGCTTTATGCTTTTAACGGGAGCCGGAGAAGATCATCAGTGGCTGCTATGTAAAAATAGGAAAATTTGAAGGCAGTGAACTGTTGTATCAGGATGAGGTGCAGGCTTTCTGCTTATCATGGCAGACAGAGTGATTGACCTGATTTATCTCAAGTACCTGAAGGCTGCCATTTCGTATCATAAAGAAACACGGGTATAAACCTATCCTTTTGCCCATGATGCGGTACGTGAGGCTGTTTTCAATTCCCTTATCCATTGCAATTGGGCAGACAATGTTCCAGTGCAGATACGAATTGAAGACGATGCCATGTTTATCAGCAATTGCAGTATGCTGTCGTACCGGATATATTGAAAGCTGGGGACGTGGTATTCAAAAAATCATTGATGCCTGCAAAAACCTCGGTGCGGACGACCAAGAGTACATTGTCAGCGGCGGAGATATTATGGTGAAATTCACTGCACTCCAAAGCGCCAAAGTACCAGATTCCAAAGCTCCAAAGGGTCACGATGAACCTTTGAAAGAACCTATGGAGGAACCTTTAGAAGAAAAGATTCTTCAGGTTTTGCGGCATATACCAAATTGCACATATGATGAGCTGACTGAAGCACTTGGAGTATCATGCAGCACGGTGAAAAAGTCAATCAAGCAGCTTTCTGAGCATGACAAAACCGTGCGCAAAGGTGGTAAGAAATACGGATATTGGGAAGTTCATGAAGAATAAACGGAAGTTTCAGTTGTAAAGAAATACTTGATAACGGATGTTGGCGAAACCAATAAAGTGGTTGTTGCAGATTTTGCAATAACCACTCAGTATATTAGGTTGAGACGATAAAGCACCGGGTCGAGACGATGCCAAAATTGCTGTCTAAGAGGGTGCGATTTGCCAATGGTACACAGCGGCATTATATAAGGAACCGTGGGAAAAGATGTGTCGGCTGCTTCTGAGAGATGGGGGCAGTTGATATGTTTCCCGGAACGTAAAATCCGTTGGATTTGTTTCCGCAAACAGGCGAAGGAAAAATGTACTTACCAGATGCGCTGACATTCATCTGAAGCTTCGTGCCATGTGGAAACGGTTTGCCTGCTGTCTAGGTAATCCCAGTAAAGCAAAAGGATTCAGGGATTTGAGGTTGATATGCAGGCGTGTTTTTTTGCTGAGTGAGATGCAATATGTTTCCTGTTGCCGTGGTGGGGTAAGGAGGGTGAACGTTTTGGTGAAAAGTCAGGATATCATTAGTCAGGAAAATGGGGATAGGTCTTAAGCAATAAGTGCATTGAAAGACACCTTATTAATTTAAAGTTTTTCGGTAATATAAAATCTTGTAGGGTTTTTAGAAAATGAGCTATAAAATCGTATAGGGTTGGAAAAAGAAAAAATGGATAGAGCGTCGACGCTGTAAAGAGCGAAAAGACGAAATATCCATTTTTA
>NZ_GG657563.1:5812-6659 GCF_000157995.1 Holdemania filiformis DSM 12042 | reverse complement strand
GAGAAGTGGTGGACAGATAAGTGCCGGTTTGCTTGGGAATGCGCTGCGGCACTTTTTCTTTCGAGTTCTATAATTTTTAAGATGCAGTCCAGGCTGGTTGTCAGAAGCTGGGCAACCGCCAGAATGTCCCTTATCGTTAAAGAAGACAAAAGTTCCATGAAAAATTTCATAGAAAGCCCCTCCTTTCCAGAGCTGAAAAAACAAGCTCGAAAAACAAATGAATCAAAAGAATGATCCATCCAGGACGGGCAACCGCCTTATCAAAGACCCTACATCTTTAATATTGCGCAAAATTCAAAAAAGCCTCCTGAGAAAATGGAAAAAGTAAAATTACTTTTGAAGTTTACTAAAACTTGACAGAATAAATCCATTATTGACAAGAGGATGACACTCAAAAATATTTTTTTATTTGTTTGACATTGGGCTAAAACCTGTTATACTGAAGAAGTAATATTAAGCAATAGCTATGATCGCGTAACGGGATTGTAATTATCACTCAATGTACAAAAATCCCTGAAGTTATGCGATTTTTTATACCTTGAGTAGCTTCTTATTCCCACTAAAGGAGGTACTTAAAATGAGTACAGGAAAAGTAAAATGGTTTAACGGCGACAAGGGCTACGGATTCATCACGGATGATCAGGGCCAGGGCGATATCTTCGTTCATTTCTCAGGCATCAACGGTAATGGCTATAAGTCATTAGAAGAAGGCCAGAAGGTTTCCTTCGAAGTTGAAAATGATGCTCGCAGCAATAAGTCCCGCGCTGTTAACGTCACAGTTCTCTAAAAAACTGAAAAACCCGAAAGGGTTTTTTTCTATGTTCTCACTGACAGTTTCGTCAGTTTT
>NZ_GG657563.1:2281-5792 GCF_000157995.1 Holdemania filiformis DSM 12042 | reverse complement strand
AAATAAGAGATAGTGTCTGACGGGTATCGCTTTTTCAAGCGTCCCTACGCTTATAGTATATGCCATTCTTGAGTTATTTCAAGGGCATATCGTTATTTTCCTGTTTTTCAATCTTTCAGTATCGATTCAATGGGGAACAGGAGAAAAGAAACAGGATTCTGTTTAACCTTTCAATCTTGAGTTCATTCTGAATTCAGACGACTTTTAATCAAATCATTTTTCAGTTCTGATCAGCGGGCATACCCCCACTGAGGATACTTAATTTTTCGAGGACTTCGTATAAATTCAGGATCAGATCAGCCCCAAGAGTGTGTGCAATGCATAGGCGATCCCATCTTTATCGTTGCTTTGTGTTTGGTAAAGAATCTGACAGCGCAATTCCCGATCGGCATTTCCCATGACGACGCCGTTGGGGAATCCTGTCAACATTTCCAGATCGTTCCAGTCATCGCCGAACACCACGATTTCTTCCGGCTTCAGATTCAACTGACGGCGTAAGTGGTCAATGCTTTTGAATTTGTTTGTCTGGTTATTTGTGATTTGCAGCACCTTGCCTTGATCAGTCAGATAGACGTTTGCCTGATCCATGCAAATTGTTTGGCAGAGGTTAACCAGCGATGAAGGAAGATCCGTGACGGAATCGACAAGATTTTCAAAGTAAATCAGAATTTTTACCGTTTGATTGAAGACGTTTGGATTCAGCGGAATGCTGAGTTGGGGATCAATGCCCCATAACGGATAAGCAAAGTCGGCCAACGGACAATTGAAGGCATGGAGTTCATCCTTCAACTGCAGCGCCAGGTGCAGCCCGGGAAAGCTTTCAACGGCTTTGACACAGCCAGCGACCACCGCTGCGGGCAAAAAAGCGTATCGCGTCTGCCCATGCAGCTTTTCGCAGGCACCGTTGCAGTAGATTCCTCCGTCGAAGAAGTTCAGCTCCGCTTCCGTCCAGCCGAGCATCGTTTCCAGCAGCGGAGTCCGGGCCGTGGCAATAAATAACGAAATGCCTTTCTTCCGGCAAGCGCGCAGCGCTTCCTTCGTGGAAGGTGCCAAGGTTTTCTCGGAGGTTAACAACGTTCCGTCCAGATCAAAGAATAAGGCCCGGATTAGTGTCTTTTCATCGCTCATTGTCTTATCTGCCATCTAAGCGAAACGATATAAGCTTGGATAATCATGCAGAATGGACCAGCGGGCTTCATCGCTGCAGTTCAGCAGAATCCGCAGGCTTTCCATGCTGATCTGTCCCGCCTCAAATAAGCGCCGGGTCATCTCGTCCGCCGGTAAGCCAAGCTCTTTCTCCAGCTGCTCGATCTTCTTCAAACCATAGCAGTAACAGGTGAAATAACCGAACATTTCTTCCTGAGCCAGAACCTGGCCGCGCGCGGTTTTCGCATCAAAACCCAGTTCCCGCTGGTATAAGTCAACCACTTCGCCGATCGTGCGGTTTTCCCACCGCAGCATTAAATCCGCCTGGATTCGCACGGATGTATGATGCCGGCGGTAAGCCGTGAACAAGGGAAAATAAGGGTCTTCCGCAAAGATCGATTCATAAACATGCTCGCTGCGGTGAGCGGTGCCTTCGATCAGCGGGTCAGCCTTCGGACCCCGGCGCATTGTTTCCGGCAGCGGATCACTGTTTACCCGCAAGAACTGGATGTGATGGCCGAAATAGGCTTCATGAATCGTATTGACCTTAATCCAGCCGTCGCTGACGGCGGTGTAGTTGGTTTCATTTAAGAACATCCGGCCGTGCAGCGGACGCTCGTACGGACAGCCGTCCATATAGCCGCCCCAGGGGAAGGATTCCCGCAGTTCTTCCGGAACGCCGGTTAAATCGCACAGCTCGTCGATCGGATGCCATAGCTTCTGCTTACTGACCGCTTTGACACGAGCTAAATATTCATGGCCGCGGCGGAACATTTCCTCGGCGCTTTCGCAAGCTCCGGCTTTTTCATCCAGCAGCGCCCGGACCTGAGTCATCGTGGTCACCGGCGTTTCGCTTAACCGATTGGCAATCGCGAAGACGTTGGCGCGCGTGGCTTCGATTTCCTCCTGATACCAGGAAAGCAGATCGTCCAGCTTCACGCCCAGCTTCATCGCCAGTGTGCGCCGATAGCTTTCCGGATCGGTGTTCAGCCGTTGATCTTCGCTTTTGATTTCCTGATCTTCATGCACTCCGGCTTCGCGCAGCAGTTCAATCCAGCGGGACAGCGCCTGAACGCCTTCATTCAGGCGGAGCTTGAGTTCCGTTGCCTGGGCGTCCAGCTGAGGGATGATCTGTTCAGCCTGGCGCTGGAGTGCCTGGCTGCGGGATAAGAGGGCTGGCAAATCCATTTCATCCAATTCCGGAAACCGGCGTTCCAGGGCTTGCAGGCAAGCCGGCAGTGCAGCCCATTGATCGCTAAGAATCGCAAGGCGCAGATCGCGGCGGCGCTGATCTGAGGACCACAGTTGTTTTAAAGTGTGCTGAATTTCCCCCAGCTGAACCTGCGGATGCGTCCAGAAATCTTCCGCTTCCCAGGTCAGAAAATCAAGAACATCATGAAAGTGGTGAATGAAAAAGTGAGAAACTTCATTGTCGTCTGTCAGCCGATCGACACGGCGCCGGAGCTGGTCCAACGTCGTGGCCAGAGTCTGACGGTGTTCTTCGTCCGGAATCCAAAGCGAGCGTTGGTAAATCTGGCGGCTGTGCAGCCGGTCGCCGGCCAGCGCCAAATCGCGGTCCAGCTGTCGGATGATCATAATTTTCTGCGGTGATAGCATCATGGAATCCTCCTGTTAACTTGGCTATAACTATAATGAAATTCCGCACTGTTGACAAGTCCTTCTACGGATTAAACGCCGGACTGTCCCTCAATTTTAATAAAATGGAAGACGCAATCTAAACAAGTCAACTGAGCAGCTGGCTTGTCCTCAAGTTTATCAGCTTTTCGGAGTGTTTCACAATTAGACTTGTTTTATGGGAGTGCTGGGAAACACGGGTATGAGTAAAATAAAAAGAACTGTCGCAGAGCCGGTGACTCTGACAGTTCTTTTACTTTACGATAAATTTGCCGGTGCTGAGGAGTTCTCTTTTTCGTTCGGTCCTCTTTTATCCAGTTCTTCTTCCAGACTGTAAGTAATTTCTTCCAGGGATGCAACCAGACTCTTCAACTGTTCGATGTTCTTATTCAGCGTTAGGCAGGCCAGCTCCAGCGACGCGGAAGCATTCGGATCTGTACCCTGCGTCCCTTTGCGAATAACATTAAGGACGGAATCATCCAGGTTGTCTACGATCGAAGCGAGATCCCAAGCGATGTCGTAAATTTCTGAACTTTTATTCATACTATTCCTCCGGTTGGAATTATATCCAACAATTTCTTTTATGACAATCATTTTTTTAGTGAAATTGAGTAAAAAATTCACTAAATCGGGTGGTAACATGAAATAAGCAATCCTTATATATAAACCCTCTTTATATTACACCCTAACGATATTATTATACACAAAAAAGGCAATATTTCTCCATAAG
>NZ_GG657563.1:0-2096 GCF_000157995.1 Holdemania filiformis DSM 12042 | reverse complement strand
CGGGTTTTCAACACTTGCAACTGAATAAAAGTTCTAAATACCGCAGAAATGCGGTGTTTTTTTGTCAAATTCCTCTTTCATTTACGTTGTATATGTTGTATAATTATGGTGGCTTATATCTGATTTGGCGGTGACGTAATGAAACTTTTTTATAACAAAACGAGTAAAGATCCTATCTACTATGCTCAAGTCGGAATCCGAAATGGCAAAAAGGTCACAACCAAAAATGTCAAACGTTTCGGGAAACACTCCGAACTGCTGAAAATAACCGATGACCCGCTTTCCTATGTGAAGGAAGAAATTCGGAAAATGAATGAGGAATACCGTGTCGGCAAAGTAGAATACACCTTTTCAACGAATTATAATGAGCGAGTAGAACAAACCGATGATGAGGCTTCCGCATCTACAGAATTGAACGTTGGGTACTTTTTCCTGCAGTATTTGATGAGTGGACTTCAGCTCAAGGATTTCTTCAAGGAAAAGCCCGCCGGAAGAAAGATGACCTTTGACTGTTACACCATTCACCGTTTCCTTGTTTATTCGAGGATCATGGATCCGCTTTCTAAATATGCGATGCTCGACAAGCTGGATTCCTATTATGAAAAGCCGGACTTTAGTTATCAGCATATCCTGCGGTTTATGGATCTTTTGGAAGAACATTACGATGATTATCTCGCATGGCTCTACAAACAGAGCGACACGATCGTAAAAAGGGATTCCTCCGTTCTTTATTATGACTGCACAAACTTCTACTTTGAATGTGAGCAGGCGGATGATGAGATTGTGGACGAGGTCACGGGAGAGATCCTAACCGGATTGCGCCAATACGGTGTCAGCAAAGAAAATCGACCCAACCCTATAGTAGAAATGGGATTATTCATGGACAGCAGAGGAATCCCCATCACCATGTGCCTACATCCCGGAAACGTCAGTGAACAGCTGACCGCAGTTCCTCTGGAAGAAGAAGTATTAAAAATAATTCCGGATTCAAAATTTATCTATTGTGCCGATGCAGGACTTGGCTCCTATAACATCAGAAAGTTCAATAGTATGGGTGGCAGAGCGTTTATCGTCACTCAATCCATCAAGAAACTGAGTGACACACTGAAGAAAGCCGTTTTCAATGACTATGATTACAAACTTCTTTCAGATGATACGCCCATCACTATTGAAGAAATGAAAAATTTTGACCGGCATCATCCTGATAATCTTGCCCTCTATAATGACTCCGCATATAAAGTCGTTTCCGCTGACAAGGTGCTCGATCTGGGACTCTACGAAGATGTAGTTCTGAAAAACGGACGGACGGTACAGAGAAAGGCAAAAGGAGTCTTAAAGCAACGCATTATCATCACTTTTTCCAGAAAAATGATGGAATATCAAAGGACTGTTAGGAATCGTCAGATAGAACGCGCAAAGAAACTACTGGCTCTGAAGGATCCGGAGGAAATCAAAAAAGGTCCGAACGATGTAAAGCGTTTTATGAAACGCGTATCGAAAACAAAATCTGGCGAAAAAGTAATCGTGGAATACACTCTGGATGAAAGTAAAATTGCGGAAGAAGAAAAATATGACGGTTACTATGCGATTGCCACCAATCTTGCGGACCCCGCAAAAGACATCCTCGCAGTGTCACAGAAAAGGTATCAGATTGAAGACTGTTTCAGGATCATAAAAACGAACTTTGACGGACGTCCCGTGAACCATAGACTGGCAGAACGGATCAGAGCACACTTCTTGATATGTTATACCGCACTGCTTGTATACAGACTTTTAGAAGCCCAACTTGATGACCAGAAAACACATGTCACGCCAGCGAATCTGGTGACCACACTAAAGAATATGACCGTCACCAACATCCATGATATTGACTTCATGGCGCTCTATAAAGGCAGCAAAACCCTGGATGCCTTGACACAACTGACTAGGATGCCATTAGACAGACGCCACTATAGGCCAAAGGACTTAAATGGAATGATAAAAAAATTTTTAAGTTAGGAAAAATATACAACATTTTTTGCCATAGAAAAAGTCGGAATTCCTTTATTTCTCAAGGGATTCCGACTTTGTTATGCATTTCAAGTGTTGAAAACGGG
>NZ_GG657564.1 GCF_000157995.1 Holdemania filiformis DSM 12042 | reverse complement strand
ACCTAGGCGATGATACGTAGCCGACCTGAGAGGGTGACCGGCCACATTGGGACTGAGACACGGCCCAAACTCCTACGGGAGGCAGCAGTAGGGAATTTTCGGCAATGGGCGAAAGCCTGACCGAGCAACGCCGCGTGAGTGAAGAAGGCCTTCGGGTTGTAAAGCTCTGTTGTGAAGGAAGAACGGCTCATACAGGGAATGGTATGGGAGTGACGGTACTTTACCAGAAAGCCACGGCTAACTACGTGCCAGCAGCCGCGGTAATACGTAGGTGGCGAGCGTTATCCGGAATTATTGGGCGTAAAGGGTGCGCAGGCGGTTTGTTAAGTTTAAGGTGAAAGCGTGGGGCTTAACCCCATATAGCCTTAGAAACTGACAGACTAGAGTACAGGAGAGGGCAATGGAATTCCATGTGTAGCGGTAAAATGCGTAGATATATGGAGGAACACCAGTGGCGAAGGCGGTTGCCTGGCCTGTAACTGACGCTCATGCACGAAAGCGTGGGGAGCAAATAGGATTAGATACCCTAGTAGTCCACGCCGTAAACGATGAGAACTAAGTGTTGGGGAAACTCAGTGCTGCAGTTAACGCAATAAGTTCTCCGCCTGGGGAGTATGCACGCAAGTGTGAAACTCAAAGGAATTGACGGGGGCCCGCACAAGCGGTGGAGTATGTGGTTTAATTCGACGCAACGCGAAGAACCTTACCAGGTCTTGACATCCCCTGCAAAGACATAGAGATATGTTGGAGGTTATCAGGGAGACAGGTGGTGCATGGTTGTCGTCAGCTCGTGTCGTGAGATGTTGGGTTAAGTCCCGCAACGAGCGCAACCCTTGTCTTTAGTTGCTAACATTAAGTTGAGGACTCTAGAGAGACTGCCGGTGACAAACCGGAGGAAGGTGGGGATGACGTCAAATCATCATGCCCCTTATGACCTGGGCTACACACGTACTACAATGGCGGATACAACGAGAAGCAAGACAGTGATGTGGAGCAAAACTCAGAAAGTCCGTCTCAGTTCGGATTGAAGTCTGCAACCCGACTTCATGAAGCCGGAATCGCTAGTAATCGCGGATCAGCATGCCGCGGTGAATACGTTCTCGGGCCTTGTACACACCGCCCGTCAAACCATGAGAGTTGGCAATACCCGAAGCCGGTGGCCTAACCTCGCAAGAGGAGGGAGCCGTCGAAGGTAGGGCTGATGATTGGGGTTAAGTCGTAACAAGGTATCCCTACGGGAACGTGGGGATGGATCACCTCCTTTCTAAGGAGAAAGAAGTACAAGGAAGTTGGATTTGTGAGGAAGTAAGCCTGTTTAGTTTTGAGAGATCGAAAGATTTCTCAGGCAGTGATTGTTCTTTGAAAACCGAATAACAGAAAACAGATAGAAAGACATGATCTTTCTGAAAAGTTGTAAGATTTCAAAAATCAGAACAAGATATTTGAAGTTGAACGTTGAACAGTTCTTATTAGAGATTGAAAGGAACTCTGGACGACTCGCAGTCAAGACAGAGGACCTGTGATTAAATGAATAAGGGCGTATGGTGGATGCCTAGGCATGTAGAGCAGAAGAAGGACGCAGCTAACGGCGAAACGCGACGGGGAGTGGTAAGCACACATCGATCCGTCGGTCTCCGAATGGGGAAACCCAGCGCGAGTAATGTCGCGTTACCCATGAGTGAATACATAGCTCATGAGGAGAGAACCCAGGGAATTGAAACATCTTAGTACCTGGAGGAAAAGAAAATAACAATGATTCCCTCAGTAGCGGCGAGCGAACGGGGAAGAGCCCAAACCAGCCTTAGGGCTGGGGTAGTAGGACCACGATGTGGTACAGTAACCGATAGAAGAAGGACATTGAAAGGTCCGCCAAAGAGGGTGCAAGCCCCGTAATCGAAATTGGGAGCTGACCTAGTGGAATCCTGAGTACGGCGAGGCACGTGGAACCTTGTCGGAAGCATCCGGGACCATCCGGAAAGGCTAAATACTCCTACATGACCGATAGTGAACCAGTACCGTGAGGGAAAGGTGAAAAGAACCGCGGGAGCGGAGTGAAATAGAACCTGAAACCATATGCTTACAAGAAGACAGAGCCCGTTAAGGGGTGATGTCGTGCCTTTTGTAGAATGAACCGGCGAGTTATCTTATCGTGCGAGGTTAAGTGGAAGACACGGAGCCGAAGCGAAAGCGAGTCTGAATAGGGCGGCAGTACGATGAGATAGACCCGAAGCCGTAGTGATCTAGCCATGACCAGGTTGAAGTTTGGGTGAAACCAAATGGAGGACCGAACCGACCCCCGTTGAAAAGTTGGCGGATGAGTTGTGGCTAGCGGAGAAATTCCAATCGAACACGGCGATAGCTGGTTCTCCCCGAAATAGCTTTAGGGCTAGCGTCGAAGTAAGGGTAGTGGAGGTAGAGCACTGAATTCATGATGGCGCCGTCAAGGTGTACTGAATGAAATCAAACTCCGAATGCCATTATTGAATCTTCGGCAGTCAGACTGTGGGTGATAAGGTCCATGGTCAAAAGGGAAACAGCCCAGATCATCAGTTAAGGTCCCAAAATTACCGCTAAGTGGAAAAGGATGTGGGGATGCACAGACAACTAGGAGGTTGGCTTAGAAGCAGCCACCCTTCAAAGAGTGCGTAACAGCTCACTAGTCGAGTGACCCTGCGCCGAAAATTAACCGGGGCTAAGCGGTATACCGAAACTATGGCAATGATGTAAATCATTGGGTAGGGGAGCGTTCCATGGGCGTTGAAGCTGTACCGTAAGGAGCAGTGGAGCGCATGGAAGTGAGAATGCCGGTGTGAGTAGCGAGATGCAGGTGAGAATCCTGCACACCGATAGACCAAGGATTCCAGGGGAAGGTTCGTCCGCCCTGGGTAAGTCGGGACCTAAGGCGAGGCTGAAAAGCGTAGTCGATGGAAAACAGGTTGATATTCCTGTACCCGCGCATCGAGTGATGGAGTGACAAAGAAGGCTAACCGGACCGGTGAATGGATTCCGGACCAAGCGAGGTAGGAGGCAGTCAGGCAAATCCGGCTGTCAATCTGAAGGCGTGATGGGGAGTGAACAGCGCGAGCTAAGTAGCGAAGACGGCGATGCCAGCTTTCAAGAAAAGCTTCTAGCGCTAATCGATGAGCGGCCCGTACCAAAACCGACACAGGTGGTCAAGGCGAGAAGCCTAAGGTGAGCGAGAGAACTGTTGCCAAGGAACTCGGCAAAATAGCCCCGTACGTTCGCAAGAAGGGGCGCTCGAAAGAGCCGCAGTGAAGAGGCCCAAGCAACTGTTTAACTAAAACACAGCTCTCTGCAAAGTCGCAAGACGAAGTATAGGGGGTGACGCCTGCCCGGTGCTGGAAGGTTAAGAGGATATGTTAGTCGCAAGACGAAGCATTGAATTGAAGCCCCAGTGAACGGCGGCCGTAACTATAACGGTCCTAAGGTAGCGAAATTCCTTGTCAGGTAAGTTCTGACCCGCACGAAAGGCGTAATGATTTGGGCGCTGTCTCGGCAGCAGACTCGGTGAAATCTTAGTACCTGTGAAGATGCAGGTTACCCGCAACTAGACGGAAAGACCCCATGGAGCTTTACTGTAGCCTGATATTGAGTTTTGATCAAGTATGTACAGGATAGGTGGGAGACGAAGAAGTTGGGACGTCAGTTTCAATGGAGTCGACGTTGGGATACCACTCTTAGTTGATTGAAATTCTAACCTGTATCCATGAGCTGGGTAAGGGACAGTGTCAGGTGGGCAGTTTGACTGGGGCGGTCGCCTCCTAAAGAGTAACGGAGGCGCCCAAAGGTACCCTCAGATTGGTTGGAAATCAATCGACGAGCGCAAATGCAGAAGGGTGCTTGACTGCAAGACAGACAAGTCGAGCAGGGACGAAAGTCGGGATTAGTGATCCGGCGGTGCAGAATGGAATGGCCGTCGCTTAACGGATAAAAGCTACCCTGGGGATAACAGGCTGATCTCGCCCAAGAGTTCACATCGACGGCGAGGTTTGGCACCTCGATGTCGGCTCATCGCATCCTGGAGCTGAATTCGGTTCCAAGGGTTGGGCTGTCCGCCCATTAAAGCGGTACGCGAGCTGGGTTCAGAACGTCGTGAGACAGTTCGGTCCCTATCTGTTGTGGGCGTAGGAAATTTGAGGAGAGCTGTCCTTAGTACGAGAGGACCGGGATGGACCCACCGCTGGTGCACCAGTTGTATCGCCAGATGCATAGCTGGGTAGCTAAGTGGGGAACGGATAAACGCTGAAGGCATCTAAGCGTGAAACCGACTCCGAGATGAGATTTCCCATTTCCAAGAGAAAGTAAGACCCCTTGAAGACGACGAGGTAGATAGGTCAGAGATGGAAGCACAGCGATGTGTGGAGTTGACTGATACTAATCGGTCGAGGATTTAATCACATGAGGAAAAAAACGTTCATAACGAAGTAAGAAAGAGCAAGACTTTCTAGAAGCAACTGTTATTTGGTTTTCAGGGAATAATCCTGAAATGATCTGGTGACGATAGCGAAATGGTCACACCTGTTCCCATCCCGAACACAGAAGTTAAGCATTTCCGCGGCGAGAATAGCTATGCCTGCCATAGTGAAGGCAGCTCGTTGCCAGGTTC
>NZ_GG657565.1 GCF_000157995.1 Holdemania filiformis DSM 12042 | reverse complement strand
GTAAGCGTCAAATACAACCCAACTATAAAAAAAGAACCAACTCTGCAATAATCAAGGCAGAGAAGGAGGCAGGAGAGGATGAAGACGCGAAGCGCGGAAGAATGGCAACAGATCCTGGAGAACTATCGAACCAGCGGCTTAAGTGCCAGCCAGTTTTGCGACCGTGAAGGAATCAAGCTAAAAACGTTCTACAATCACATCTACAAACAAAACAAGCAGAAAGAAGAACCGCATCACTTCATCCCCGTTCAAGTGGAAGCGGAACCGATGAAAACCCGAATCCAGATTAACGGGATGGAGCTCGCCTGGGATAGTGAAATCCCGGATCAGGAACTGCAGCGCATTCTGCGGCTGTGTAAAGGCTTATGATCCGTTGGGAGGGGATCCGTAAGATCGTTTTGGTCGCAGGCGCAACTGATCTGCGGAAAGGAATTGATGGCTATGCCGCAATGATCCAGGATCAAACAGAATTTAATCCGTTTGATGAAACGCTGTATCTGTTCTGTAACCGGGATCATAACAAGCTGAAATGTCTCTATCGGGATGGAACGGGATTTTGGCTGCTTTATAAGCGGCTGGAAAAAGGCCATTTTCAATGGAAAAAGAAAGAAGGTACAGTCGTGATCAGTCATCAACAGCTTCAGTGGCTGTTGGAAGGGTTAAAAATCGATCAGAAGACGGCGTTAAAGACAAGTTACCCTAAGTTCATTTAATTATGTAATGATATTGATATTTGTTGTAAAATATTAATTTTTAATATTCACGAATATCTAATTATAGGTTATAATTAATGTATGGAAAACAAAGAGAGAAACCGAGAAGAAATCAAAAAGAAAATTCAAGCGATGAGCGAAGAGGAACTGATCGATTTATATTTGAAAGCGGATTGGCTTTCTGAACAGCTGACCCTTTTGAAGAAGCTGCGATTTGGGGCTAAAAGTGAGAGAATTGTGAGCGGGCAGCTGAATCTATTTAACGAAATCGAAGACATTCAGGATCACTCAGATCCACAGGAAGAGGCTGAAGAAGAAGCTCAGCCGAAGACAAAGAAGAAAAAGAAAAGCAGGGAAGCTAATTTTTCAGCACTTCCTACCAAAATCATCGATCATTCCTTAGAAGATACGCATTGTGAAATCTGCGGTACGCGAATGAGAGAATTAGCGTCGCAGATCATCGATGTGCTTAAATATCAGCCTGCACGCTACACTGTGGAACGCCATGTCGTTCATCAATATGTTTGTCCAGCCTGTTCTGACGAGAATCTGGAATCCGAAATTATCGCTGCTCCGGGAGCGCCGAAACGATTGATTTCCGGAAGCAAGGTTTCTCCTTCAGTGGTGGCTGGAATCACCTTTAATAAATATGTCAGTGGAACGCCGCTGTATCGTCAGGAACAGGAATTAAAGCGGAAGAAAGTGGAGATCAGCCGGGCGACCATGTCCAACTGGCTGATGTACTGCGCTCAGAAGCTGAGTCCCCTCTACGAACAGATGCTTAACGACTTGGGGAAGCAGAGTCATATTCATATGGACGAAACGACACTTACCGTCCTGGAGGATAAGTCTCAGGGAGAACGGCAGAAAAGCTACATGTGGGTTGGCGTGAGCGGCAAATGGGAAGCGAAGCCTTTAGCTGTATACTACTACAATGAAAGTCGTGCGGAAGCCGCAGCGAAGGAAATCCTGCCAGCGGAGTATGCAGGAAGCCTTCATTGTGACGGGTATACGGTTTATTCCCGCTTTGAGAACGCAACGATCCTGGGGTGTTTTGCGCATTGTCGGCGTTACTTTGTCGAAGCGCTGGAAGTGAGCCCGCTGCATAAACAAGCGAAGAAGCTGAAAGGCAAAGCACTGGAAGACTTTTGTGAGCAGCATCCGGGATATGGAAAGCTTCTCTGCGTGGTGGACAAGATCCGTCATCTTTTTGCCTGCGAAGAAAACTATATGAAGCAAGGGCTGGAGCCTGCACAAATACAGAAACAAAGACAAAAGGAACAAAAGCCTATTGCGGAGAAGCTGTTCGCTGAGATTGAAAAGCTGCAGAGTGAATACAGCGAGAAGTCGAAGGCGGGAGCGGCCATCCGGTATGCCATAAATCAGAAAGCGGTGCTTTTGAATTATCTGGAGGATGGCGAGGCTGAGATTTCCAATAACCGTGCAGAGCGGATGGTTAAGCCGTTTGTGATGGGACGCAAAGCCTGGTTGTTCAGCAAAACGAAGAGCGGAGCAAGAATGAGTTCCATTTACTACAGCTTAGTAGAGAGCGCAAAATTAAACCATCTGGATATTCATCTTTATCTGGAGTATGTGTTAACTCAGATCCAGGAACATCCGGATAGTTTTGATGTCCAAGCGCTTCTGCCTTATTCCGATCAGCTGCCGGATTTCGTTCGGGTCCGTTAATCAATTGAATCCCTATGGATTACTCTTAGAGTACCACAGGGATTCATTTTTTTATAGTTGGGTTGTATTTGACGCTTA
>NZ_GG657566.1 GCF_000157995.1 Holdemania filiformis DSM 12042 | reverse complement strand
AATGGCATTAAGTTAAGCAAAACAACATCTAGAGCTAACCAGATTTAATCTGGCAGGCTCTTTTTTTTGGTGAAATCCGAAGAAAATGCTTGACAAGCAAATATGCGGAATAAAGAACATAATCCGAAGGAAATTGTAGGAGGTATTTTTATACTATGATTTCTATTACTAACGTTTTATCCTATTCACCTGATTATGTAGTTTCTATTCTTAATGAACGGATTGGGGATATCGCCGAAAGTATCGGTTGTTATTGTGCTGATCCAGTTTCTGACTTTACTAGAAGCAGGAAGTTGCCTTGTGATGTTCTGATGAAATTGATTATTCAATTTCAATCAAAAGCACTGAATTGTGAATTATCTGATTATTTTGCGGATTTTGAATCATTACCAACCAAATCTGCTTTCTGTCAGCAGCGCAATAAGCTAGAAGTCGAAGCTTTTTCAAGATTATTCTATACGTTTACGCATTCTTTTCATCATTACAGAACTTATAAGGGTTACTATATTCTGGCATGTGACGGCAGTGATATCAATATCCCTTTCGATACAAAGGATGAAGATACCTTTTGTCTAAATGGAAAGAATAAGCCTTATAGTCAATTTCATTTAAATGCTTTATATGATTGTATGAATCAAATCTATTGGGATCTAAATATTGACAATGCCTCAAAGACAAGAGAATGTGCTGCGTTAGAAGAGATGATCTCCAACCGTCGTTATCCTTCGAATTCTATTATCGTTGCCGATAGAGGTTACGAGAAATACGATTTGATTGCGTGTTGTCTAGAAAAGCAACAGAAATTCCTCATTCGTGTTAAAGATATCAAGTCATTTAGTTCTATTCTTTCAAATTGTAATTTAAAGGATGAAGCATTGGATGTGAAAATAACTAAAATCTTAACTCGGAAGCAAACGAAAGAAATCAAAGCAAATAAGTCAAAGTATACGTTCATAACCAATAAAAGCGAGTTTTCCTATTTTGATGACGAACAAGAATTATATGAAATGAGTTTTCGAGTTGTGCGATTTAAAATTACCGAAGATACATATGAATGTTTAATAACCAATTTGACTGAAGAAGAATTCAGTTCAGAAGAATTAAAGCAGCTATATCATCTAAGATGGAGTGAGGAAACAAGTTTTCGACAATTGAAATATACAATTGGAATGGTATCATTTCACGCTAAAAAGCGAAAATACATCAAACAGGAAATCTATGCCTCTGTGATTCTTTTCAATCTATCCAATATCGTGGTACATAATGTGGAATTAGAAGAAGAAAAAGAAAACTGTAAATACCGTAGAAAAGCAAATTATTCAACAGCGGTAACAAACATTCGATTATTTTTGAAGAGGATGATAGATGAGAAGGAACTGATAAAAAGAATAAAAAAAATTCTGGTCTTGATCAGACCAGAAAGAAAACAAAAGCGGCAAATAAAACCGCAATCCGTTAGGTCCTTCAACCACAAAGCGTCCTAACGATATCATTATATACTATCCTCTATAATTTGAAATGTTTTATTCATATTTTTATAAAATAAGTTTTCGTATACTCAAAAATCATAGATTCTATAAAAAAACAGGAGCAAGTTGGTTTTATTACCATTCACACTCCTGTACTACCTTTAACTTGTGCATTTCTAGTGCCTGTTTGAGGCCTAACTTAATGCCATTG
>NZ_GG657567.1 GCF_000157995.1 Holdemania filiformis DSM 12042 | reverse complement strand
CACAGAAAGTCGCATTCATCAAGAATTTTGTGATTCACCGACACTCTCTGCGCCCGGATCCAATCCTGCGCCTTCGCCCGTGACATCCGGCATAATCCCGCAATCACGCAGTCCAGCCGCAGCGCCGTGACGATCACCGTCAGCGCCTGCTTCTTTACGACCGGCTCATACATCATCGACGAGCGTTCCAGACGGATCGACAGCTTATGAATCCGCGTCAGGTTCATACAGACGTAATCTGCCAGCTCTTCGCTGGTGTAGATCACAATCCGGCCCGGCTCAACCCACAGATCCCCAAATTGCGAGCGGTCGAGATCCAGGTTCATCAGCGCGCCTAAAACATCGGGATGCTTTACCTGCACAAATTTATCCGAAATCCGCGCGGTCAAACAGACGATGTCGCTGACGCACGCGTCTTCCTCCGGAGCCAGGATCAGCTTTTTCCGCTCCGCCTCCGCACAGCCGCCGTCCCAGCGGTACGCCAGATCCCACGGCAGAAATGGTTTTAGCGCTTCCTGTTGGGAAGGCGAAAGAAAACAGGAGCGCACCGGCTTGCGGCGCGTCCTGCACTGATCAATCCAGTCTTCCAGCCGGGCCTGCAGCGCGGCTTCGTCCGACTCCGAAAAATGCGGGGTCCGCACTATTCTTCATTGCTGTCCAGGGTAATTTCCCCATGAACGGCAATGGACTTCGGCGTGCACAAAATGACGTTGTGGCCGATCTTCTGAATCGTTCCGTCCAGCGCGAACACAACGCCCGTTAAAAAGTCGATCG
>NZ_GG657568.1 GCF_000157995.1 Holdemania filiformis DSM 12042 | reverse complement strand
CACCAGGCATTCGACTAAGTTTGAGCCGTAGCGGCGCACGAGCCAGAAGATCAGCGCCGTGCCGACCGCCGCGCCGATCAGGCACAGGATCAAGCCTTCGATCGGGCCGTAAGCGACGCCCGCGCCGGTTTCAATGATTTCTCCCGGCAATAACGCGACTAACACCTGCAGCGCCATCATGCCCGCCAGCACGGCCCGGCCCAGCCAGCCGAACTGTTCCAGCCAGACTTTAAACTGCGCCGGATCCGAAGCCACGCTTTGAAATAAAACGAACAACACCGCCGTCATGACGAGAGTAAAGATAATAACCGCGCCGATTGAGAACCAACGCACACGTTTCTGCCACTTTGTTTTCTGTTCCATCTTGAGGGTCCTCCTGATTACTGGTTTTATTCTACCCGTTAAACATGAAGATCCCCTTCTGGAAATTCAAAAGAAATTCTTAAGCCTTGCTGAAGAAGCGATGAAGGTCAAAAAATTACGTTTTTATCAGCGATTTCTCCTTCTTTGCTGGCGTTTCCCGCCAGGTCTGGCTATAATGGATTTCCTGACATCTCGAAAGACAGGGAAAGCGAGGTCTTGTATGAAAATCATCTATACACTGCAGCATCCGCAATCCGAGCACCATCTCAACGGCAGGGTCGGCTCGTGGACGGATTGGGACTTAACCGAACTGGGCGCCGCACAGGCCCAGCGCATCGCCTTCCATTTGAAAGAAGAACTGAAGGACAAGCCGGTCCGGCTTCTTTCCTCGGATCTCAGGCGCGCCTGGCACACGGCGCAGATCGTCGGCCAGGCGCTGAATGTCACGCCGGAAAAAGAAATCCGGCTGCGGGAGCGGAACCTGGGCGAAGCTGTCGGCCATTCCGTGGCCTGGCTGAAAGAAAATTTGCTTCAGCCGGAAATCACGATCGACGACCGGTTGTTCCCGTCCGCCCAGACCCGCCGCGAACAATACGTCCAGCTCAAGCCCTTGCTGGAAGAGCTGCTGGCAAAGGAGGAGGAAATCCTGCTTCTTGTTTCGCACGGCGATACGCTGGGCATCCTCCATGCCCTGTGGCTGGGCCTGGAAGCGGAAGCGCTGAATTCGATTCAGCTGGCCGGCTCCGCTGGCGGCGTTTCAGAACTTTGGCTGCGCGGGGGCAAGCGGATCGTGCGCCGGCTCAGCGATCTGTCTTATTTGTGCTGAACTCTT
>NZ_GG657569.1 GCF_000157995.1 Holdemania filiformis DSM 12042 | reverse complement strand
TACAAGGTGATTAGGTCATGATTAAAATATTATTAGCTGTAGGTGTTGTTTTATTTTGCAGCGCTGGTTATGGATTGTTCGCTGAGAAATTATTAAAATTAAAGCCGACGGGCTTTACCGCTCCTTTGGGCTTTGTTTTGTTATTATGTACGCTGCAGCTATGTTATTATCCTGTACAGTTCTTTAATGGATCTGTATCTTGGATTTATGCTAGCAGTTATCTAATATTCGGCTGTTTACTACTATATTCGTTATTTCATATTAAGGAATTATTTAAACGTTACTGGCAATGGAATACCCTTTGGATTATAGCTTCATTTCTTGCATTCATCGTTGTATTTTACCAGTTATTTATCGATATTGGTTT
The DNA here is from genome assembly GCF_000157995.1 of Holdemania filiformis DSM 12042. Lineage (GTDB taxonomy): Bacteria > Bacillota_I > Bacilli_A > Erysipelotrichales > Erysipelotrichaceae > Holdemania > Holdemania filiformis. Next base: position 543 of record NZ_GG657569.1, on the reverse strand, counting down.
CTCAGATTCACCAATGTATTTGAATTACATTGCTCAGAATATTGATAATCAACATTTAAATTTATTTAATTTGTATTCGGGAAAGGTGGGCGCTGAGTGGGATGCGCTGTATTTGTTCCAAGGATATTATCATTTCGGCACTTTTTTATGCCATGTTATTAATGTTCCGTCAGTTTTACTAGGAATTGGCGGTAAAATTGATAATATTGTAATCTCTACGTGGGGATTAGGCATGATCTATTCGTTGATTTCTTCCATGTTAATAGTCAATTTTGCTGAAGGGTTAAAAATTAAACAAAAAAGTGTTAAGTATGTGCTTATTGCATTTACATTATTTTTCAGTAATTTCTACTATTGGCGAGTTGCCTTTGCGTTCTATGGGAATACATACCGCACTCTTCTAGCTGCTTATTTAATCTATACAGCGTATTGTTGGCTGCGTGATAAAGAAGATTCGTTAAAGTATGTCATGATGTTCATCGTCGGAGCGGGTTTAGCTTGTTCCTCATCTTACTTGTTTATATCCTTTGCGATTTTATTTAG
>NZ_GG657570.1 GCF_000157995.1 Holdemania filiformis DSM 12042 | reverse complement strand
GAAGCAGTTGGAAGGCCTGGACGTCTGCGACAGAATGCTGCGGGATCTCGTGCGCAGCGGCGTAAGTGCGTTTGTCAACAATTCGCTTAAGGATTACGAAGCGCTGGCGAAGCAGATGAACGATTATTATCTGCCCGGCATTCAGCGCCAGCTTGTGACGCTGATCGCGGCGGCGCGCACCGCTCAGACTTCAGAGGGAACTTACGACGCGGTGTTTACCGAACTTTTGCGGCTGAACCAGACGGTAAAGCAGGGCCGGCAGTATCTGAACAAGAAGCTTCAGGATCAGCCGGTGACTCCTGAGGAAAAGGGAATAGAAGAGGGACTCGGCACGATTTGGAATCTCAGCGACTTGAAGGAACAAGGCTTTGAGATCGGGGAACAGTCCCTGATTCAGCTCGGCTTCCGCGTACGCTATGATTCAGCACATCAGGAAACCGTGGAGGAAGGGTTCTGGTTTGTCCATCCGCTCAATGAAATTCATAAAACAATTCATATCCGGCCGAAAAAGGCGGAGAAATACATCCGGGAAGAAGACAGCGTATTGATGAAAATCAAGGCGCCCGCGGTCTATCTGTATCCCGGCGCCGGCAACCGCCGGCTGCGCTATGAAGAAACGAGGACAACCGAGCCGCTGAACGGGGACGATTACGCCCGGATCCGGCAAGCCGCCGGCGAAACGTTGGAAACTGTGATCAAGGACGTTAAAAACAAGCTGAAAAATCCCTTCGTCAAAAATGAAGTCGCAGCGCTGATCGCGTATGCCGAGATCCGCCGCCAGGACGAGGGATTTGTGATGTTGGACCGGCAGGGTGAGGCGCTGGCGCTTTCGCCGCTGGAGGGAATGTCGTTGATGGCGCTGACGGCGCTGCCTGAACAGAAATTGTTGGCAGACCAATGTGCGCTTCTCTTGTTTTCCTACGAAGCTCAAACCCACCGGCTCATCGCGAAGCCGATGAGTTTAATCAGCGCCGAACACATCGTCCGGCTGTTGTACTAGGAGGTGGCGGAAATGATCC
>NZ_GG657571.1 GCF_000157995.1 Holdemania filiformis DSM 12042 | reverse complement strand
GCGTAAATTGAAAAAGTAAATTCCACAACAAATCAAAAATATGGAAATTACTCTTACAGACAATTCAACAAGTAATATAGTAGAAATTACTCTTACAATTATATATCATAATTAGTGCTCTTACTGTGATGCTTTCACAGGGGAGGACTTTCTATGAATATCAAAGGTTCTAAACATTTAGACTTACAGTACCGTAATTTTATTGAGCAGGGACTGAATAACAATTCTTCCAAATCTGCTATTGCTGCTGTTATCGGGATGGATAAATCTTCCATTTGCAAAGAAATCAAAAAACATGCCTATGAAGTCAAATTCTCCCGTCAAGGTGTTTCTGCCTATGGTACCTATGATTGCCAAAATATCGCTTCCTGCGGCTTTAATTCATTCTGCCGCAACGCGTGTCCTAATCGTATTCCTATCCCTTGCAAGATCCGCGACAAAACCAGAGGGGTATGCAATGGTTGTGATAAGAAAAGCACTTGCAAGCTCACAAAGCGATTTTATTCAGCCCAAAGAGCCCAAACGGAATATAAATATAGGCTTTCCGATTCTCGTGAGGGTGTCAATCTTACTTACTCAGAACTAAACGCAATCGCTGCTATTATTGTAGAGCCGATCAAAAATGGCCAATCTGTCTATGCAGTCCTTCAGGCGCATCCTGAGATCCATCACTGTGAGAAAACCATCTATAACTGGATCGAAATAGGTGTCTTTCAGCCATTTGGCCTCACCAACCTAGATCTTCGATCCAGAGTCACAAGAAAGCTAAAGAAAAAGGATCAGGTCAAATATAAAAAACGCGAAGACAGGGCATATCTTAAAGGTAGGACTTATGACTGCTTTGAAACCTATATGAGAGAACACCCTTCCTTATCTGTCGTTGAAATGGATACCGTCTACAATGACGGAACTAACGGTCCTTTCATACAGACTTTCATGCTTGTTTCCTTCGGCATCATGATCGGTGTGCTTCATTCTGCCAAAAATGCAAAAACAATGGCAGTTGGAGTACGTTATGTAAAAACACTACTGGGTGATGATCTTTTCCATTCCATCTTTCAGGTCTTATTGACCGATCGAGGAAGTGAATTTTCTGATGCCTTTGCATTTGAGGAACTGGTAGGGCATGTTTTCTATTGTGATCCTATGGCCTCATGGCAGAAGCCTCACGTAGAGAACAACCATCGCCTATTGCGTTATATCTGTCCAAAAGAAAAAGATCTGAATCAGCTTGGTCTTCACTCTCAGGCTGATCTAGATCTCATTTTTTCCCATATCAATTCGTATCCACGTAAAGAACGATATGGGAAGTCGCCGATTGAAGAATTCACTTTCTATCATCCTGAATCAGAAGCTATCTTATCAGCACTTCACATTCAATGCGTTGATAAAGATAAGATCATACTTAATCCGGCTTTAATCAAAAAATAATTTAATATACCACAGTAAGAGCAGCTCATCTATAAATAGAAAATCGAGTAGAGAATTTAGTCTTACAGTTTAAAAAAAGTCTGAATTAACTACTCTTTTTGTGTTTGTAGAATTAACTCTTACAATAGCAATAGTAGTATATCATATTGTATGAAAACTATGAATATGAAAATAAAAAAGTTCTTATATCCTCTCCTACTATCGGATATAATGAACTTTTGTAAGACTTAAATCAACCGTTTGTTTTCTCTTCATTGTTGTGGAATTTACTTTTTCAATTTACG
>NZ_GG657572.1 GCF_000157995.1 Holdemania filiformis DSM 12042 | reverse complement strand
CGGTGTTGTAATCAGTTCTGTGATGCCGTTCTGTTCAGCTTGCTTCAATAAAGAGAGTGATTCTTCCAAGCTTTGACTTCCATCATCCACCCCTGGGATTAAATGACTATGAATATCGATCATTTCTTTTTATCACTCTTTTTCATAATGGATGAAAGGATTGAATTCTTCTTTTTCTTCTGTGTTGTCTTTTTTTGAGTATCGCTATAGCGATAACCATAGCTGTTATAGTATTTTCGCTGAACTGGCATCATGGTCATGACAATTCCAATGACATTCACTTGTGTCTGTTCTAACTGATCTTTAACTCGAAGCAATTCTTTCCGATCATTCCGATTCGAGGCGCAGACTAAGATCGTTCCATCGCAATATGAGGCAGCCACTATTCCATCCGTCACCAATCCAACCGGAGGGCAGTCTAAAAGGATTAAGTCGTATTCTTTCTTTCTCTCCTCGATGAATTCTTTTAAAGCGTTCGATTGGATAAACTCGGAAGCAAA
>NZ_GG657573.1 GCF_000157995.1 Holdemania filiformis DSM 12042 | reverse complement strand
GGTCAATAGTAAAAGTAAATGCAGGTAAAGAAGAAAATGAGTATCGGGGCAGAGTAAAAGGAGAAATTGAGCAAAAGGAAACAAAAAAAGAGCGAGATAATGAGGGAAAAGTGTTAAAATATCGGTAGAAACCAGATAAAAAAGGGTATAAGAAAAGAGATTTAGCGAAATGCAATTTATTTCGTTGAGTAAATGCAGGTGCTAAATTCGTTCTTAGGTTGACTTGTCAATGGATCTCCCTGTGTCTATTCTTTATTTGTTGAACAAACCCCGGAGGGAAAGGCAAACGTTTTCAGGAGCGATGGAAACAAGCCCTAATTTATCGAGCGTTTCGTTCCCGAAGAGAAGGCTGAATAACTCAAGAGGCGAGTGATCATTCAGTCTTTTTCTTTTATAAGAATTGATATGGCTTGAAATGAGATTCAATTCATCTTGTGTTAACTGATCGAAAGATGATCCTTTAGGATAGAATCTGCGCAACATTTCATGGTTATTCTCGCAAGTCCCTTTTTGATAGGAAGCAGCGGGATCACAGTAGAATAAACGAGACCTGGATTGATGGAAGGCATCGTTTTCAATCGCCGTCGGATTGGAAAATTCGGAGCCATTATCCGTCAGGATGACTTCAAATATTTTCTTGAATAATTCAGGACCTAATCGTTGTTCATAAAGTTGATCCATCTGTTGAATTGTAGCTTGAGAGGTATGGTGGTCGGCCAGGAAGAATAATTGAAGATTACAGGACTTGAAGAGAAACGTGAGAATCACCTTACCGCCTTTAATCCCTTCAACAGTATCCATCTCTACAACTGAAACATCCGGATGAGCTTGAACGAAGTCCAGGAAGTCCACATAAGTCCGGTGAATCCGACATTGACTATCGACCTTATGTTCTTTCCGCCCTGATTTTCTAGGCTTTAAGCGGCACTTTCGAGGCAAATCTAAATTTTTGATCTCGGGAAGCAGGTTGGCGTCAATGAGATTATAAATGGTTTTCTCATGACAAGGGAGAATATCAGCTTTAACCAGACAAGCATGATGTACTGATTGTTTATTCTCTTTAATAAGCGGAGTAAGCTCCCGCTGAATCAAAGCCAATTCAGCCTCGGTCAAATTAAATCCTGAACGGGTTTCAACGAGCCTCTGCCGATATTCCTGGTGGGCTTCTGCTGCCTTATAATCACGTTGTTCCAGGGAGCAGCGCTGCCGCTGCCGACAGCCATTACAAACATAAGGCGGATGAGAGAGAGAAGGACAGCACTCTTTTTCATAATCATGACAAACCCGGAAACAATGACCACAAAAACGACAATTCCCCTTTTGAAAATGGCACTGAGGCTGACAGACAAATTTTAGCCGGCATTCAAAGCGATGGAGGCAATCGTTCATCATGCGAGACTGAGGGTAAGAAGAACGATCGCGAATCAGCAGATGATTTCGAATCTCGCGGGAGAGAGTGGTAGAACTCTTAGAAATCAAACGAGCAATTGTGTTGAAAGAAGAACCCTGATTCAATTCGGATTGAATTGTAATCCGATCTTGCAAAGTTAAGTGACTCATAATGAGGACTCCTATCTGTACAGGGAGATACAAAATAACTATAACTCATTTGCACGAGTAAATGCAGTCCGCGTCTTTGCAAAAGTAAATGCAATTTCTTTTTGCCTTAAGGCTGCATTTACTTTTTCAATTCACA
>NZ_GG657574.1 GCF_000157995.1 Holdemania filiformis DSM 12042 | reverse complement strand
TGATGATCGATGGAACGAAGTTTGAGGCGAATGCGAATAAAATGACGTTCTTTTGGGGTGCCTGGGTCAAACGGTATCGTCCGCGTCACTGGCAGAAAGCGATGGAAATCGTAAGACAGTTGAATCGCTATTTTAAGGTCCAGGGAATCGCAGTGCGATATTCGATCCTGAAGGAACCGACACTGAAGTATTTGATGGAGATCGATGAACGGCTGGATGCGTGGCTGCAGGAAGTCGGAGCGATCCGGAAAGGACGGGGAATCCATCCTGTGGCGAAGCTGAAACGGGAATTGGGCAGCGTTGCCAAAAGTCTGTTCAGTTACGCCTTAGCGAAAGATATACTGGGAGAGCGGAACAGTTTCTCCAAGACCGATCCGGATGCGACAATGATGCATATGAAATATGACTATTACAATCACACGAACGTGTTTAAACCAGGATACAATGTCCAGATCGGAGTGAATAACGGGTATATTGCCTATTCCTATATCAGTCCGGATGTCAATGATACAAAGACCGCAATCCCCTTTCTGGAAGGATACCGAAATCAATTCGGAGACGATCCGAAAATGGTGGTGACGGATGCCGGATACGGCAGCTTTGAGAACTATGCCTATGCCCAGCTTCATCAGATTCAGGCAATCCTGAAATATCCGGGGTACCAAAAGAAGAAAGAGAAAGTGAAGGAAAAGAACCAGTTTCAGTTAATGCATATGAAACGGAATGGGGAAGGAACCCCGATCTGCCCGCAAGGGTATGATTTTGAAATCGAGAAGATAAGAGTGGACATGAAGACCGGAGTACCGAGAACGACGATTCATTATCGGAATCAGCACTGTGAGAATTGTCCGCTGCGGAGCCGGTGCACGACATCGAAGAAGGGACGCAGTGCGAGAATCAGTCCGCAGCTGGAGAAATATCAGAAGGAAGTCGATGCCTATCTGGAAACGGAAGAAGGAAAAAGAAGGATGGCGCAGCGGAGCAGTGAGGCAGAAGGGGCGTTTGGAGACATCAAGAAAAACTTCGGGTATAGTCTGCTTC
>NZ_GG657575.1 GCF_000157995.1 Holdemania filiformis DSM 12042 | reverse complement strand
GCCCTCATAGCGCAGCTGCGCCATGTCCATCATCCGCCGGTTATGCTCAAACGCCGCATCCCGCATCGCCGGATCACTGCTCATTCGCTTCATTACGCTGTCCGCCTCCTTAAAGATTTCATCCTCTTCCACTAACCGGGCTGCCACCGAATCACTGTGTTCCTCGTCATACCGTTCGAGAAACCAGCACCACTTTTCCGCCCGGCTCAGTTCTTCATAACTATGATTCATCTGAATTATCTTCTTCATCTCTATGATAACCACCGAGATCAGATTTGTCAAGATGTCATGATCCAGGATCTCCGCTAACTGATAGACATGAATCGCTTTCTCCGGCTGATCTGCCTTCGCCGGAAAGTCGAAGTCCAGCAGAAACAACTGATCCACCGGCGTCAGCGCGGTATACGCCAGGCCTTTGTTGTCCGGCCGGTTGACAAGCGTTGCGGCGTAATAAGCGCTGCGGTTGGGAATCTCCATCTTGTTGGAGCCGCACTGCATCTCGAAATCGATCAGCCGATCCGGCGTTAAGCGGGCGCAGATATCCAGACGGATATCCTTGGCCTGGAAGCCTTCGGTCAACAGCTCCGTAGAAGTCAGATCGACCTTGTCCACGACATAATCCCGGATACTTTCGGTCAGATCCTTCACCAGCCGTTTTCCAATCTCCGGATCATAAGTCATCAGGGATTTGAACACAAAGTCATTCGTACAGCGCAGCTTGTAGTTGGTTGGAGCCTGAGGTTTGGAACGTTGCTTTTTCGCTTTTATTAAAGTCATAGATTTTATCCCTCCCTTATACCTATTGCGCTTTTTTGCGAAAAGCCCCGCTATTTCTTCATTTTTCATCATTTT
>NZ_GG657576.1 GCF_000157995.1 Holdemania filiformis DSM 12042 | reverse complement strand
TCTCAACTGAAAAGTTAAGTTCCACTTCAGGGCGGTGCAAGTAGAAATCACTCTTACACAAACTTCTAGTTGACGTTACTCTTTCATTATGAAGTAATATAAGTAAATACAGACTTCTTGTTGCTTGACGCGAAAGGAGCTGAATTCTATGACTTGCAACAAGTATCTCCATCTTACTTTAGCTGAACGCCAAATTATCGAAACCGGGATTTCCCACGGTTCCACGAAAGCCGCCATTGCAAAAACCCTGGGCAAGGATAAAAGCACCATTAGTAAAGAAATCAAATCGCACCGCCTCAAATCCTTTTCTGCCAGTTATCCGATTGATTGTTCTTTATTCCCAAAATGCAAAGACAAAAAAACGCCTGCCTGCTCTACTCAATGCCCTTCCTATATAAAGTTTTCCTGTAAGCGCAGAGATCGTTCTCCCGGCGCCTGTAACGGCTGTGAAGCTTATCATCGCTGCCACTATGACAAATACAGATACTCTGCTTCTAAGGCCAATGACGAGTATCGGGATAGCCTTGTCAACACGAGGATTGGCGTCAATGCAACCCTTTCCCAGATCAAGCAGCTCGGTCTTCTAATCAAGCCTCTGTTAGCGCAGGGCCAGTCGGTCTATGCCATTCTACAAAGCCATCCTGAAATCAAGCTCACTGAAAAGACCCTCTATCATTATATCGAGGATGACGTCTTCCAAAATGCCGGTGTCCCCATTACTTGTATGGATCTTAAACGTCAAGTCCGCAGAAAATTGTCGAAAAAGAAAGCTGTTCAATATTCTCCAAGAAAAGATCGATCTTACTTGAAGGGAAGAACTCACAAAGACTTCATAGAATTTATGGAAATGAATCCCGATGCCTCCATCGTTGAAATGGACACGGTTTACAACGATGGTTCAAATGGGCCTTTCCTTCAAACCTTCAAGTTCTTGAACTATGATTTTCTGTTCTGCGTCTATCACCAACAGAAAACGTCTGAAAATATGTTGGAAGGGATCCTGTACTTAGAAACTATCTTGGGAGAGGCGCTGTTCAATGAAGAAGTGATGGTACTCAAAACAGATCGAGGCAGCGAGTTTGTTTTAGCGGATTCTGTAGAAATCAGGAAAGATGGAACCCGAAGAACAAGACTCTTTTATTGCGATCCGATGGCCAGCTGGCAAAAGGGCTCACTTGAAAATGTTCATTTACTCATCCGGGAGATTTGTCCTAAGCAGGTTGATTTATACGCTCTCGGCTTGGATTCGCAAGAAAAGGCGAATCTCATCTCATCCCATATCAATTCCTATAACAAAAAGAAGCTGAACAACAAAACATCGTTCAGCGTCCTCCGCTTCTTCAATAGTGAGATGGCTAATCGATTCCTTAGCTATGGATTGACTGAGATCCCCCACGATCAAGTCACCCTCAAGCCTCACTTATTGAAGTAATGTTCAAAGCATAAATACAAGCAGCAAGAAACCTGTAACGATCAAAAATCAAGTGGAAGTAACTCTTTCATTTCAAAAAAATGTCGATTTCCATTCACTTTTAATGCGCTCTTTTTTATGCCTTTTTCCATTTGTATTATAAACCAAATACCCAATCCGGCCTAGTCCCATACACTGATTTCTTTCACTTTCGCCTTATTTTATCGTATTTGTATGAGTAATTTCCACTTTTCTTTTTTCACTTTCTGAAGTGGAACTTAACTTTTCAATTGAGC
>NZ_GG657577.1 GCF_000157995.1 Holdemania filiformis DSM 12042 | reverse complement strand
TGGATCATCGGTATGGGATTATCCGTCCTTCGTTTAACGCTGGATTATTATCGAGTGAAAAAGCTTCTGATGGCACGCGGACAGCGTGTTTCCAGACAGAGTCCGCAAGGTCGTCTGTTGCGTCAGCTGGGACGGAAAATGAAAAATGAAGAAAATTCCGCCGCTGATTGCCAGCCGGTCAGCACCTACGCCGATGGCGATCGGATTTCTTAATCCCGCGATTGTTCTGGCACCGGAATTATTGGAACATGAAAATCTGGATCTGATTTTAAAGCATGAGCTGATTCATTTGAAACAAAAAGATTTGTGGAAGAAAGTGCTGCTCAGCGCAGCTCAGACCATTCATTGGTTTAATCCGTTCGTCTGGCTGATGAACAATCAGGCGGAAAATGATATCGAGATGGCCTGTGATCAGCGATTATTAAAAGGGCAGTCGAAGGAAGTCAGAGCGGTCTATGGCCGGATGATCGTCGATGTCATTCGTCAGACCCGTCTACCAATGACGGCGTTCTCTACCCGATTTTCATCCGGGAAGCCGCTGAAAAAGCGTATTCAAGCTCTGTTTGATTCCTCGCGGAAGAAGAAAGGAACCTTGATCTTAA
>NZ_GG657578.1 GCF_000157995.1 Holdemania filiformis DSM 12042 | reverse complement strand
TCGTCCTCGTGGGATAATCTCGGATAAAGGGCGGTAATAAGGTTTCGGGTGGTCTGTCTTAACATAGTGTCCTCCATTTCCGACAGCCAGCCCCACTATTCCGTATGACTATCATACCACACGCCGGGGCTGGCTGTACAGTCCTTTCTGCTTCTTTACGTCCCGTCAAATTGCCGATTTTTGTGTAGCAGCTTCCGCTTCCAGCACTTTCAGCATTTTATCGGCGGCGGTGGCGGTGGTGTCCTGCTTGAAATAGCCGGAAACGACAAGGACAGAATTACCTATGCGGATTTCCGTCACGCAATCCGGGCGGCGGGTGCTGCGGTCATTCTTTGGGGTGTTGGTCATAGGCGGCTCTCCTTTCTGTTCATCAGCTTTTTCAGTTGTCCCATTTTCTCCTGCGCCGTGGCTTTTCGGAAGTTGCTCCCGGTAAAGCGGACAGGAGAACACATTTCAATCAGACGGTCATAAATGCGGGCGTGGGCGGTGTCCTCCGGGTGCTGCAAGTCCTCCAGCGTGAGATTAGTCGTGACGATCAGCGGCCTGCCGCTGCGGTAACGGCTGTCAATCACGTTGTAGACCTGCTCTAAGCCGTATTCCGTTCCCCGTTCCATTCCAAAATCGTCAAGGATAAGCAGCGGGAAGCTGCAAAGTCGGGAGATATATTCATTCCTGCCCTCAAAGCTGGCGGCAAGGTCACCCAATATCAATGCAAAGTTTGTCATGCACACGGGGATTTCACGCTCCATAAGGGCATTTGCGATACAGCCCGCAAAATAGCTCTTGCCTGTGCCAACGCCGCCCCATAGCAGATAGCCAATGTTGCGCTCTTTCATGGTTTCCCAGTTCTCCACATAGAAATGGGCGTGTTCCATTTGCGGGCACTTGCCGTTGTCGTTCTCAAACGTCCAGCCCTGCATAGCCGGGTCTGTAAAGCCCCGCCGCTTCAACCGCTCGACAGTTTCAAGGTGACTGCGCTGTTTCTCTGCGGCTTCCCGTTCCTCACGCTCTGCCCGCTGGCAGTCACATTCTGCCGGGTGGCGGTCACGCCCCAGCCATGCGGCGGTTTCTTTGGGGAAATAGCCCTCTTTGGGCTTGTGGCACTTCCCGCAGTATAAAAGCCCGTCCTCGCCGGTGTAGTCCTCCGGCTCCGGCGTGGTGTCGGTCATATTCAAAATCATTTCATCAAATCCATTCGTCATAAGCTCTCGCCCTCCTTACAGGTATAATCGGGTATGCCCTTTTTCGGGGCTTTCTTGGCTGCGTCCTCCTGCGCCCACTTGTAAATCGTGGCTGCATGGCTTTTGTATTTCTTCCCGCTGGAAGCGATATGGCAGGATAGGCGGTCAATGTAATACTCCCACTTGCCGGGAAG
>NZ_GG657579.1 GCF_000157995.1 Holdemania filiformis DSM 12042 | reverse complement strand
ACAGAGTTGCCTACACGGATTTCCGTCACGCAATCCGGGCGGCGGGCGGTGCGGTCATGCTTTGGGGTGTTGGTCATAGGCGGCTCTCCTTTCCATTTAGCAGCGTTTTCAAGCGTTTCATTTTTTCCTGTGCCGTGGCTTTTCTGAAATTCTCCCCGGTAAACCGGACGGGGGAACACATTTCAAGCAGACGGTCATAAATGCGGGCGTGGGCGGTGTCCTCCGGGTGCTGCAAGTCCTCCAGCGTGAGATTGGTCGTAACGATTAGCGGCTTGTTGCTGCGGTATCGGCTGTCAATCACGTTGTAGACCTGCTCTAAACCGTATTCCGTCCCCCGTTCCATGCCGAAATCGTCAAGAATGAGAAGCGGAAAGCTGCAAAGACGGGATATGTACTCATTCCTGTCCTTGAAGCTGGCGGCAAGGTCATTGAGTATCAATGCAAAGTTCGTCATGCACACGGCAATTTCACGCTCCATGAGGGCGTTTGCGATACACCCGGCGAAATAACTCTTGCCTGTGCCGACTTTGCCCCACAAAAGCAAGCCGATATTTTCCGCTTTCATCTGCTCCCAACATTCCACATAAGAACGGGCGTGCTTCATCTGCGGGCATTTCCCGTTGTCGTTGTCAAACGTCCATTCCCGCATAGCCGGATTGGTAAAGCCCCGCTGCTTCAAACGCTCAACCGCTTCAAGGTGGGTGCGCCGCTTCTCGGCGGCTTCCCGCTTTTCACGCGCTGCCCGCTGGCAGTCGCACTCTGCCGGGTGGCGGTCATGTCCCAGCCATGCGGCGGTTTCTTTGGGGAAGTAGGCTTCTTTGGGCTTGCGGCACTTCCCGCAGTATAAAAGCCCGTCCTCTCCGGTATAGTCCTCCGGCTCCGGCGTGGTCTGCGT
>NZ_GG657580.1 GCF_000157995.1 Holdemania filiformis DSM 12042 | reverse complement strand
CTTGATATGGGGTTTCGGCTTCCATTCTCCATTCTTCTGGTAGAAGCTAAATCCCAGATATTTGATCTCCTTCGGTCTGGCTACTTTCGTCTTTGTCGCGTTCACTTCTACACGCAGGTGTTCTGTTAGCCATTTTGTGACTGAGCTCATGACTCGATTCGCTGCCACTTCACTTTTTACGCAGATTATACAATCGTCCGCATATCGTACAAAATGCAGCCCTCTCGACATTAGCTCTTTGTCAAACTCATTCAGATAGATGTTCGCCAGAAGTGGGCTGATCGGGGATCCTTGTGCTGTTCCGATCTTCGTTTCTTCATAAGTACCTTCTACCAACACACCTCCTTGTAAGATTCGTCTTACTAAGGATTCTGTATCCGGGTCCTTGATCACCTTGTGAACCAAGATCATCAAAATATCCTGATTCACATTATCGAAGAATTTAGAGAGGTCCAGGTCCACGATCCAGTCATACCCATCGTTCATGAATTCCAGTGCTTTAATTACCGCTTGTTCCGCTTTTCTTCCCGGGCGGAATCCGTAGCTGTTTTCTGAGAATTCCTTTTCAAAGATGGGGGTT
>NZ_GG657581.1 GCF_000157995.1 Holdemania filiformis DSM 12042 | reverse complement strand
CAGCCCCAGACAATGGACCTCATGGTTAACGCATCCCAGCGCGGCATAGAAACCAAGCTGGGAATAATCGGATTCGACGGTCGTTTCACAGGCTTGATACCGCTGGCCGCCGGGAATCCGCAGCGTCAGTTCGTCTTCAAAATAAGCATGAACACCGAAATCCTGAAGCATCTGCAATGTCAGCTCCACATACGAACGCGACTCAAACGGTGGTTCAATATGCAGCGTAGAATCCTCCTTGCGGCAGACCAGCGCAAACAACAGACCAGAAATAAACTGCGAGCTGATGTCGCCGCGCAGCGTGATGTCGCCCGGCTGCAGCGCGCCTTCAATTTCAATCCATTCCGCGGTTTGCGAGTAATGGAATCCCTGCGCCTCAAACAGCTGTTGATAGACTGTCTGGGGCCGCTGCAGCAGACGGTTCTGTCCGGTAAAACGCACCCGCTTGCCGGTCAGCGAGAAAATCGGGATAAAAAAGCGCAGCGTGGAGCCGGATTCCTTGCAGAAAATTTCCTCGCTTTGCAGCTGATTAAAATCGGGAATGCCCTGCACCCGCACATCGCTGCCTTCCAGCTCAATGTGCGCGCCCAGCTTGCGCATTCCGTCGATCGTCGTCAGGATATCGTCGGAATAATCAACGTGATGAATCAAACTTTCGCCCTGGGCCAAAGCGGCGCAGATGATCGCCCGATGGGCCATCGACTTGCTCGGCGGAATCGCCACCGTCGTCTGGGTGCAGCGTCCCGGGATGATCGTCGCCTGCATTACAGCGATCTCCCGACCACCTGGGCAATTGTGCGTCCCTTCTCGATCAAGGAGGCGAACTTCGCCGGCTTCAGCGACTGCGCCCCATCGCTCCACGCGCATTCCGGACAGGCG
>NZ_GG657582.1 GCF_000157995.1 Holdemania filiformis DSM 12042 | reverse complement strand
TTTGATATGGGGTTTCGGCTTCCATTCTCCATTCTTCTGGTAGAAGCTGAATCCCAGATATTTGATCTCCTTCGGTCTGGCTACTTTCGTCTTTGTCGCGTTCACTTCTACACGCAGGTGTTCTGTTAACCATTTTGTCACTGAGCTCATGACTCGATTCGCTGCCGCTTCGCTTTTTACGCAGATTATACAATCATCCGCATATCGTACAAAACGCAGCCCTCTCGACATTAGCTCTTTGTCAAACTCATTCAGATAGATGTTCGCCAGAAGTGGGCTGATCGGAGATCCTTGTGCTGTTCCGATCTTCGTTTCTTCATAAGTACCTTCTACCAGTACACCTCCCTGTAAGATTCGTCTTACTAAGGATTCTGTATCCGGGTCCTTGATCACCTTGTGAACCAAGATCATCAGAATATCCTGATTCACATTGTCGAAGAATTTGGAAAGGTCCAGATCTACGATCCAGTCATACCCATCATTCATGAATTCCAGTGCTTTAATTACCGCTTGTTCCGCTTTTCTTCCCGGGCGGAATCCGTAGCTGTTTTCTGAGAATTCCTTTTCAAAGATGGGGGTTAACACTTGGCATACCGCTTGTTCTATCCACCGATCTTTA
>NZ_GG657583.1 GCF_000157995.1 Holdemania filiformis DSM 12042 | reverse complement strand
TCCCGTTCCTCACGGATCTCTGAATTCCGCATCATTTCTCTGTCCAGCCGCTTTGTTTCCCACATGTACTCAATCATACTCATCGGAATCTCCATCATTTTCTCCACCGCCCTTCTGCATCCTTCGTCGATCGCCATGATCGCTTGAATCCACGCCGCTTTGTCCGGATCGCCGGCGAATTTTAATACGATGCGCCACCGGTCCAGCGGCGTTAAATCCTGGACTGGAATCCGCTGTAAGCGTTCCACTCCTGCTAATTCAATAATACTCACTTGAATGTGTTTTGTCAAGGTTCTTCCTGTTTTCTCTCCGACTAAATAAAACACATCGCTGCTCACCTCCGGATCGTCAAAAAAGCGGAAATTCGTGATCATGATCACGCGCACCGGCCGCAGTTCCCGATAATCCTTTCCCTTTGTTCTCTGCCCGGAAAGCAGCCGCGATAAATAGAAAACGATGCGGATTCCCTGCTCCTCGGGATTTCCGTTTCGCTGGATTTCCAGATCAAAATAAATCTTCTCGTTGATCACGCCGCAGATATCATAACGAATTGCTTTGTCGTCAGGATGCCCTGCTTTTTTCTCACCGGGCAACAACCGTACTTTCTAAAATCAGGATCAATCGCCTGAAAAAAACTCGACAGACAGACCTCATCTTCAGGATCGCCGATCACCGCTTTAAAGACCCAGTCGTCCATTAAAGAAATCGTTCTTCTCTTTAGTTTTTTCCGTTCTCGTAGATCGATGGACATTCACCCACCCCCTCTACTTGTTAATATTGCGGTAATTTCAAAAAAGCCTTCCTCTTTTTCATGAAAATTCACTTTTTTTCGACAAAATCGCAAAA
>NZ_GG657584.1 GCF_000157995.1 Holdemania filiformis DSM 12042 | reverse complement strand
TTGAAGCGTTTGAGGAATTAACCTACCGCGGCGTCAGCATCAACGCGACGGTTTCGTTTACCTGCGCCCAGGCGATTGCGGTCGCCGAAGCGGTAGAGCGCGGCTTGGCACGGCGGGAAGCGGAAGGCTTGTCCACGGCGGATATGCATCCGGTCTGCACGATCATGGCCGGCCGGACCGACGATTACTTAAAAGCCTGGGTCAAGCAGCACGACGTGATGATCAGTGCGGAAGCGTTGGACATGGCGGGCGTAGCGGTGGTTAAGAACGCTTACCGTTTGTACAAGGAACGCGGTTACCGGACAAAGCTGTTGGTCGCGGCCTTCCGCAATCAACATCATTGGGAAGAATTCATCGGCGGAGATATCGTCCTCACGATCACCAGCGACTGGCAGCACAAATACAACGGCAGCGACGTCGTGATCCAAAACAACATCGACACGCCGGTCGCTGACGAGCTGCTCGACGAACTGATGAAGCTGGATGAATTCAAAAAAGCGTATTTTGAAGAGGGGCTGAAGCCGGAAGCGTTCGAGCATTACGGCGCGTTCTT
>NZ_GG657585.1 GCF_000157995.1 Holdemania filiformis DSM 12042 | reverse complement strand
GATATTCGCCGCATATACCGTCAAACTGAGCGTTCCCAATCGCTGCCCTTCTCCTTTGGCATAGATAAGAATCGTTCCCGCTCCCTTCAGCGTAACTCTTCCTTTCTCATCAACATTGGCCAGACTCTCATTTCCCGCTGTACCATACCACTTCCGCTTCCTGCTCGCCATCCCAAGCTTTCAGTTCTATCGTTTCGCCTACCTTGTAATACACCCGATCCGCGCCGGTAATCGTCAGCGTTTCCTTTGCGCTGTAGCTCCCTGTGTTCGCGTTCGACGCCAGCTTCACGGTTATCTGGAATGTTGAATACTTCTTCGTGTTCTCCGCCATGTCTTCATACTTCACCTTGAACTTCAACGTCTGACTGCTTCCTGCTTTCAATCCGCTTCCATCCTTCAGCTCAATGGCGATTCCATAGCTCCCGTCTTCTTTCTTGACTAGCTCATAATCAAAGGCCGCTTCCTGAACCGCAGTCCCCATCAGCTCCAGCCCTTCGATCTTCGCTGCCTGATTACTCGTCAGGCTGATTCCAATCTCCTGCCGGCTGATCTCGCCTGTGACATTACTGTACATCGTCAGCGTACTTGCGTTCAGCTTGATCCCTGGATAGCTCTGTACCGTCTTTACTTTTACTGTATTATAGAATTCCTCCCCGGTTCGCTTCCCCACCGCTTTGAGACTCAGCTCATACGTTTTATCCGTTTCCAGCTTCGCTCCGCTTTTCGCCCGGATCTCAATCTTCCCTGCTTCGTTCAGCTTCACTTCAAAGTGTTCTGCTTCCGCTCCGATCAGTTCAATCGTTCCAACGGTATCCGCCTGATTTGTGATGCTCGGCGTCACTGTCGCATAGCTGCTTTCCCGGGTCAACAGATTGATATTTCCTGATGCACTCAGATTCATCATCACTGCGCTGCCATTCACTTTCACACTGATCGTGATCTTCGGCAGTTCTTTTCCCTTTTCATCCTTCGGGATAAAGCTATAACTGTAACTTCCAGCTTTCACTGTACTGTCCAACAGTCTCGCTTTAATCTTCCCCGCTTCATAGATCACTTCGATCTGATCCGTATTCTCATTCTTTACGCTTGGCACTAAAACCTGCTTCTCCTGAGATAATTCAAGGTTCGTCAGATTCATCGCCGCTTCACTTTCATCATTCAGCTTCAAATAACTGTTGTATAGCGTCAGGCTCGTTTTCTTCGCGCTCGCTTTTGGAGCCGCTGTGCTTGCATTCACAGTCAAACTGGTTTTCAGTACGCTTGTCCAGTTCGTTCCCTTGACTGTGATATTGATCTTTCCGGACTTTCCTGTCAGCTTCAGCCAGATCTTCCCATTCTCTGTTCTGATCCCTTCCGCCGCGTTTCCGCTGACCGGCTCCATTCCGATCGTCAAACCTTCTAAATCCACAGCCTGCTTCGTTTTCGCATCCAACAGTTCCAGTCCGATTTCCTTTTCTCCATAGTTCGGATTCACCGTGATCGTACTCTTCTCCAAGCTGTATCCCGGCTTCGTCGTCACTGTAGGTATCGTCACCTTTACGCTGACTGGTTCTTCATATTCCTCATACTGAATCACCAACGTTCCGCTCAGGTTCAGTTTCCCGTTCGCTTCTTTTTCCAGGCCTCTGACTTGAATCTTTCCCGTCTCATCGATCTGGAAATTCCGCTCAAACGCTTCCGATCCTTCTAGCTTCATCGTTCTGACCGTATTCCCTTTATGATCCATCGTCAGTTGAATCTCTCCCTGATTGTAGAACAGATTCAGCTTCTCATTCCATTTTACACCTGGACTTACATTACTTCTCGCGACCTTGACCGTTATCGGATACTCATAGCTTCCATATTTCGTTTCCAGCCGCAGCGTACTTTTATAACTTCCGTTTTTCACCGTCTTATCCAACAGGCAGATTTCCCCTGTCTGCTTCGCTTCAAACCGCGTTGAAAGCTCGCCGTTTTCCATCAGCTTCACTTCCGTAATTTCATTATCATACGCCGGATACAACCGGATGACTTCTCCCACCGTTTTCGCCGGATTCAGCGTCACCATATTCGTACTGATCCGCGGCTCATAGTCCCGGATCCTGACAGTGACCCTCGCTTGTTTCTTATACAAATCATTCGCCGTTGCGGTAATTGTCACCGTTCCCGCCTGTTTCAGTGTCAGGATTACTTTCCCATTTTTTACTGTGATGGCCGCTGCCTGACTGTCTGTCGTACTCCAGTTCAGCTTCGTCGCCGATAGATTACCTAAGCTGTCCAGCGCCTCCCCGTTCAGTTCCAGTTCTATTCCGTTTTTAATATTCCGCACGTCCCGGGCATCCAACGTCAGCTGCTTCAAGATCCCGTTTTCTTCTATACTGCTTACCAGCGGATTCGTTGTTTTCATTGTGATCCGGATCTCTCCCACCTGGCGGGCGACAACCTTCACACTCATCGTCACCTTCCGCTTCGCCGGATC